>JACKMZ010000001.1:0-462500 GCA_024235135.1 Gammaproteobacteria bacterium
GAGGCTCCATACACCATGATGCCCGGCCGCACCCAATCGAAATGAGTATTCGGCCAACCCAGCACGGCGGCGGAATTTGCCAAGGAACGTTCACCCGGTAGATCGCCCGCCGCTTCCTCGAAAATCTGCAATTGCTGCAAGGTATAGGCGTTATCGCGTTCGTCGGCCCGAGCCAGATGGCTCATCAGGCGGATATCCGGGTCCACTGAAGGACATTCGCGAAGGCGTTGCCAATAGGTCTGGGTCAATTCGGGGGTGATGCCCAGGCGATGCATGCCCGTATCGATCTTCAACCAGGCCCTGACCGGTCGTTCCACCGGCGTGCGCTCCAGCATCTCCACCTGTAATACATGATGAATGGCCAGAGCCAGTTTCCACTGACTGCACAACGGGATCTCGGCGGCCTCGAAGGCGCCTTCGAGCAGGAGTATCGGGTGTTGGATGCCGCCTTCCCGCAAGGTCATGGCTTCGTCGATGCTGGCTACTGCAAAGGCGTCGGCGTCCTGCAACGCGCGTGCGACCCGCAGCAGGCCATGACCGTAGGCATTGGCCTTGATAGCCACAGCCACGCGCTGAATAGGAGCGGCACGCCGCGCGCGTTGGAGGTTGTGTGTCAGCGCGTCGAGGTCGATCAACGCGGTAGTGGCTCGGGTCATGGCGGATTAGCGGGCCTGCGATTCGGGAGTGAAGTTCTCGAAACGAGTATAGCGTCCCAGGAAGGTCAATTTAGTTGTGCCTATGGGCCCGTTTCGTTGTTTGCCGATGATGATCTCGGAAATGCCTTTATCGGGACTGTCGGGATGATAGACCTCGTCTCGATAAATAAAGCAGATCAAGTCGGCATCCTGCTCCAAACTACCGGATTCGCGCAAGTCCGACATGATCGGTCGCTTGTCGGCACGTTGTTCCAGACTACGGTTGAGTTGCGACAAGGCTAGCACCGGTACGTGCAATTCCTTGGCTAAGGTCTTGAGAGAGCGGGATATTTCAGAAACTTCCGTCGCGCGGTTCTCGTTATTGCCCGGCACCTGCATCAGTTGGATGTAATCGATCACGATCAAGCCCAGCGGCTGGCCGCAATCGCGTTGCAGACGCCGAGCCCGTGCGCGCAGTTCGGTAGGGCTGAGTCCTGGACTGTCATCGATAAACAACGGCTTGTCGCTCAGAATACTGACCGCGGCCGTCAAGCGCGGCCAGTCGTCTTCTTCCAGCTTGCCGGTGCGGATGCGGTGTTGATCGATGCGGCCCAGCGACGATAGCAGGCGCATGACCAGATGCTCGTTGGGCATTTCCATGCTGAACACCGCCACCGGCTTGCTGCACCGGATCGCAACGTTTTCCGCAATGTTCATGGCAAAGCTGGTTTTGCCCATGGAGGGGCGCCCCGCCACGATGACCAAATCCCCCGGCTGCAGGCCGGCGGTCATTTCGTCGAAATCGTACCAGCCGGTGGGCATGCCGGTGACTGGATTATCCTGTTGGAACAGGGTATCGATACGATCCACCGCTTTGAGCAGCAGATCCTTGATGCTGGCGAACCCCTGTTGGAGACGCGAGCCCTGTTCGGCGATGGCGAACACTTTCTGTTCCGCCTCGTCGAGAATCGTGCGGCTGTCACGACCATCCGGGCTGAAGGCGCTATCGGCCACCTCTGTGCCGATCCGGATCAATTGCCTCAGGATGGATCGCTCCCGGACGATGTCGGCATAGGCGGCGATATTCGCCGCACTGGGCGTATCCCGCGCCAGTGTGGCCAAATAGGCAAAACCGTTCGCATCATCCAACTGATTGTTGCGCTCCAGACACTCGGTGAGGGTCACCATGTCGAAGGGCAAGCCTTTTTCGGCCAGTTGGTGAATTGCGCTGAAAATCAGACGATGCGCATTGCTGTAAAAATCGGAAACGGACAGCCGGTCCGCCACCCGGTCCCAGGCGGAATTATCCAGCATCAAACCACCGAGGACCGATTGTTCGGCCTCGATGGAATGGGGTGGAATGCGCAGCGACTCGGTGCCGGGGTCCTTGCGTTTGGGGGTGGGAACAAAAGGCCGCATGGCGTTGTTCTCGGTAGCAACAGAACCGTCCTGAACTTGACGATGGCTCACCAAAATTAGTGTAGCGCATGGGCAGGCTGCTGGGGAACGGCAAAAATCTGTCGCTGCGAACGTGGCCTGCCGTCTATTCGGCGACGACGTTGATGCGTAGGGTCAGGTTGACATCGCTGTGCAGATGGATATTCACTTCGCGCTCGCCTAAGTGGCGGATTGGGCCCTCGGGCAGGCGGACTTCGCGCTTGTGCAACTCAGCGCCCGCGGCGGTGACGGCATTGGCGATATCGGCTGGTCCCACGGAACCGAACAACCGGCCTTCGTTGCCGGCCTTGGCGGCTAGCGTTACGATCACCTGGGATAACTTCTCGGCGCGGGCCTGTGCAGTAGTCAAGGCATCGGCCGCCGCCGCTTCCAGTTCCGCCCGCCGCGCTTCGAAGCGAGCCAAGTTCTCGGCCGTGGCCGCCGTCGCTTTACCTTGAGGAATCAAATAGTTGCGACCATAGCCTGGTCTTACCGTAACCCGGTCGCCCAGGTTGCCCAGGCTGTCGACTTTTTGCAGCAAAATAATTTCCATCACTCACACTCCGCAGAATTAAACGTAAATCATCCGAAAATCCGGCCTAGTCGGCTACTTTGTAACGCGCGCGGAAATCGCCCCAGGCGTCGATCGCACCCACTATGCACAATATCAGCAACAATTGTGGCAGTGCGAAGAATGCGATGACATACAAACCCACCAACCAAGTCTTGGCCAGGTGGGCCCTGGCGACCACCCCATGGACCACGGCTAAGCCCTGCAACGCATAAACCACCATCAAGGAAAATGCCCAGGCGATGAGCCATGGCGTTCGCACAGTCAGTGCCAGCACCCAGATCGGTAGGGCTATCAGGGTAGTCAGCCGCCCCAGACGCAATTCATGGAATTCGCGACGAAAACCCCCAGGATTGTACAGCAACGCTTGCCACCAACGACCCAGCAGCAGACAGCACAATACCGAGGCCAGACTATTGGCAAACAATAGGCCCAGCACCAGTGGGGCCATGTAATCGAACAACTGAGACACGCTGTGTGGATCGCTTTTCACCATGCCCAATTGTGTCAGCAAGGGGGTGAGAATTTGCTCCATGAGCGCATGCCCCCAGGCCGTCGCGTCCCCGATATAAACGTTGAAGCCCAGCACTGCCAGCGCCGTAATCAGCACCGCCAAGCGTAGCGCGTCGGCTAGGCAGACCGTGATCCGCAACGCGGAGGACAATAGCCAAAGCGGCGACCAGAACAGCGCCAGTAAACCCAGCACGGGCATTACCGTGCCGGACATGAGCGCGAAAGGAACGCTGGCGAGAACAGCCGCCATCAGCGTCAGGTACAAGCCCTCCCGACTGCCACGCCGCAGCGTCACCAGCGCGAGGGCCGCGCCGCTGAACACATTGAGCAGGGGCGCCAGGGACCCGACCACGATAACCAGCGCAGCCTGCCAAAGACCCCGCATGGTGAACGACGCCAACCACCGCATCATGTCCTGAAATAGGAGTCTGGCCGCGAATGATCGTGCAAGCCGACCGGCGGCGACGCGATGACCTTAATGGCGGTCGCAATAAGGCAGCAAGGCCAGAAAACGGGCGCGTTTGATGGCGGTGGACAACTGCCGTTGGTAACGCGCCTTGGTGCCGGTGATACGACTGGGCACGATCTTGCCGGTTTCGGTAATGTAATTTTTCAGGGTGTTGATGTCCTTATAGTCGATTTCCTTGATGCCCTCGGCCGTGAAACGGCAGAACTTCTTGCGGCGGAAAAAACGTGAAGACATGATTGCAATCCTCGATTTTACGGGTTTTCCAGGAGTTCGATGTGTTGGGTATGCAATACCAGGCGAGCTTCTCCCTGACGGTGATCGGAACGGGCGAGAAATCCCTCGACCCTGACCGGCGCGCCGGCGGATAGTAGCCTGACGCGCCGGACCAGGGCTTCGCCACAGGCCAGCACGGGAATGCGGCAACGCGCTTCGCGTTCGATGCCGGCTTCCATTTGCCGCGAACGATGTTCCAGAGAGAAACGGGCGATGGGCAAACCAGCCGGTGAATAGCGAATCTGTGCGGTTTCCAGCACATGGCCGGCAATTAGCAGAGCATTTTCGGCCAATGGCTCGCCGCTCATCGGTCGAACTCAGATAGCGTCCTCGCCATCGTCATCCTTGTCGCCCGGCCCATCATTATCGCCACGGCTGTCACGCGAATCGCGTGGCTTCATCAATGGCGACGGTTCGGTATCGGGACCTGGGCGAAGCATGATCATATTGCGGATGACGGCGTCATTGAAACGGAACGCACTATCGATCTCTTCGATAACCGATTGGTTACACTCGATATTCATCAACACATAATGCGCTTTGAGCACTTTGTTGATGGGATAGGCCAGTTGCCGCCGACCCCAGTCTTCCAAGCGATGGATGCTGCCGCCATCGGATTCGATCATGCTACGGTAACGCTCGATCATGGCGGGCACTTGTTCGCTTTGATCGGGATGCACTAAAAAGACGATCTCGTAATGTCTCATAAAACTCCTTCCGGATGAGTAGCCCCCCGTCAAACGGTGGGGCAAGGAGAGAATTTGGGAAAAGCCGCCATTCTAAAAAACTTTCCATCAAAGGGCAATTTCCCTTTTCTAAAAACACCCAGTGGGGTCGCCGTAACATGGATGAGTGGTTGTTGGGCACAACGGGCATCGAGGCGGAGATCGCCGCCGCCCAGGCGGCAAGATCGGCTTGATGGCGGGCGTCATGGGCTTGTGCGACGGCGGCAGCACCCGTTTAAGTGTTTCCGCTGCGATCCTTGAGCATTACGAACTCGTGATCAGTGTTTTCGATAGGGCGCGAACTGCTAAGCTCATGTCCATAAGAAAATTATCGGAGAAACACGGCGGAACGACGAATGCCGATTCCGATGGAATAATGCAGGAGACCACCATGCCGATAGAACATCCCTTGCTGTCCAGCCTACCCTTGCCGAAAAAGGGCAAGGTCGTTTCGGCCGAGGAAGCCGTTCGTCTGATCAAGGATGGCGACACCGTCGCCACCGGCGGATTCGTCGGGATCGGATTCGCCGAACAACTCGCCGTCGCTTTGGAAAAGCGTTTCCTCGCAACGAACACGCCGCGCGATCTCACCTTGCTGTATGCCGCCGGTCAAGGCGATGGCAAGGAGCGGGGACTCAATCATCTGGGGTACGAGGGATTGATCCGGCGTGTCATAGGCGGCCATTGGGGGCTGGCTCCCAAGCTCCAGAAACTGGCCATCGCCAACAAGATTCAAGCCTACAATTTGCCACAGGGCGTGATCTCCCACTTGTATCGCGACATCGCCGCCCATAAACCGGGCACGCTCAGTACGGTCGGCTTGTTTACGTTCGTCGATCCGCGTCTGGATGGCGGCAAGATCAATGCGGCGACCACCGAGGACATTGTCGAATTGGTGAGCATCGCTGGTCAGGACTACTTGTTCTATAAAGCGTTGCCTATTCAAGTGGCTTTGCTGCGCGGCACTACGGCCGATACCGACGGCAATGTCTCCATGGAAAAAGAGGCCTTGACACTGGAGTCTTTGGCCATTGCCACGGCAGCCCACAACTCGGGCGGCATCGTCATCGTGCAGGTGGAGCGTATCGCCGAACGGGGCACCCTGCATCCCAAGACGGTGAAGATTCCCGGTGTTCTGGTGGACTGTTTGGTGGTCGCCGAACCCGAGCAACACTGGCAAACCTTCGCGGAACGTTACAATCCCGCCTTCAGCGGAGAAATCAAAGTGCCCATGCAGTCCGTTCCGCCTATGGAACTGGGCATTCGCAAACTCATCGCGCGCCGGGCCGCCTTCGAATTGCGGCCCAACAGCGTGGTCAACCTGGGCATCGGCATGCCGGAAGGCGTCGCCAGCGTGGCCAACGAGGAAAAGATCATCGATTTCCTCACGCTGACCGCCGAACCCGGCGTGATCGGTGGCCTGCCGGCGGGCGGTTTGAACTTCGGCGCCGCCACCAATACCCAGGCCATCATCGATCAACCCAGTCAATTCGATTTCTACGACGGCGGCGGTCTGGATATAGCCTTCCTCGGCATGGCCCAGGTGGACCATCAGGGCAACGTCAATGTCAGCAAATTCGGAACCCGTTTGGCGGGAGCGGGCGGCTTCATCAACATCAGCCAAAATGCCAAACACGTCGTGTTCGTCGGTACTTTCATGGCGGGGCGCTCGACTCTGGCCATCAGTGACGGGCAACTGCGCATCCAGCAAGACGGTGGGCAACGCAAATTCGTTGAACAGGTGGAGCACTGCACTTTCAGCGGTCCTTATGCCGCCCGCCAGGGCCGGTTGGTGTTGTACGTGACCGAACGCGGCGTGTTCCGATTGGCTGAGCAGGGTCTGGAATTGCTGGAAATCGCCCCCGGCGTGGACTTGGACAAGGACATTCTCGCCCACATGGACTTCCGACCGCTCATGCCCAATCCCCCGGTGACCATGGACGCCCGGTTATTCCAGGAGCAACCCATGGGACTCAAGGACGACTTGCTACGACTGCCTCTGGGGGAACGGCTGATCTACGATCCACGGGACAACGTGTTCTACGTCAATCTGGAGGGCCATCAGATCAAGACCCTGGAGGACATCGAGGCGATTCGCCGCTTGGTCGAGCAACGCCTGACCCCGCTGGAGAAAAAGGTCGTGGGCATCGTCAATTACGACAATTTCTATATCGCGCCGGAATTGCTGGATGCTTATACGGATATGGTCAAGTCTCTCGTGGATCGGTTCTATTCGGACGTGAGCCGTTATACCACCAGTGCCTTCCTGCGCATGAAGCTGGGCGACGCTCTGCAACAGCGGGATGTGGCGCCACACATCTATGAACGGGAACAAGACGCGCGACGTTATGTGCAGGGGTTGGGCGAGGATGGATAAAGCCGGAAGGCTTGGGTTACCCGACCGTGTCAGTGGGGCTGGGGCGCATCGACAACGACGTTGGTGCAGAAGCGGTGTGGCGCATCCTGCGCCAATGTTGAACTCCATTTGTAACCATGCGATGGCTCAGACGAACGATTTACGATTTGTAATAACCGACGCCGCAGATCTGATCGCCCACCTTGGTTATTTCACTGACTTTGGTGACGGGTTCCGTTTCGCCGGGGCGGGGCCACATGTATTCCACTTCCACGATGCTGCCTTCGGCGGCTTTGGCATACATTTCTTCGCCCACCGCCTTGTCGGCCTTATCCTTGAGACCCTTCAGGCTCTTGCCCACTAGTTCGGCCTTGGCCCCGTGGGCCGAGAAATTGCCGTCTGGTCCGCCACAAAAGACGTATAGATCCTTTTCCTTGAAGCCTGGGGCGCCGGCGGTGAATTCCGCCAGGGCCTTGGCCTGATCCGCGTTCATGGCCGCTACCGCGCGTTCCAGCATCGCCTTGGCTTCATCGGCCGTACCATAATCTGCCGCAAGCGCATAGCTTCCCATGATGAATAATGCCGTCAGCAGAGCCATGGGTCCGCGTTTGAAAGCACTCAACATAAGCATCTCCTCCTAGTAAGACATATCGGTCGATAGGACACCCACTCATTGGGTTTGGTCTGTCTCTTCACCTCGGAAAGGCGTCAAGAGACATCTCAAGAATAGTGGAAATACGTCCAATTTCATTGCCCGCTGGAGCGAAATGATGACTGCAAGGCCGGAAAAGTGACCGAAGTCATGCCACCCTCCACTGTTATACTGTCCTCCCCCTAATCCCGTTCTGGAGTATTCATGGCATTCGAATCCTTGCTGGCCATCTCGCCCATCGACGGCCGTTATCAGGAAAAAACCCAACTGTTGCAACCTTTGTTCAGCGAATTCGGCCTGATACGCCATCGCGTGCTGGTGGAGATCCGCTGGCTGCAAGCCTTGGCCCGGCAAGAAGATCTTGCTGAAGTTCCGCCGCTCAGCCGCCACGCTCAGGGAATTCTGGATAAGATCATCGATGATTTCGGTCCCACGGACGCGCAACGCATCAAGACCATCGAGCGTTCCATCAATCATGATGTCAAGGCGGTGGAATACTTCCTCAAGGAGAAAATAGCGGGCAATACGGAATTGGAAGCGATCAGCGAATTCATTCATTTCGCCTGCACCTCCGAGGACATCAATAATCTTGCCTACGCGTTGATGCTGCGCGAAGCCCGTGCCCAAGCTTTATTGCCCATGCTGGACGATCTCATCGATACCTTGCGGGGCCTGGCCCACGAATACGCCGCTCAGCCCATGCTGGCCCGCACTCACGGACAACCGGCTTCGCCCACCACGCTGGGCAAGGAACTGGCCAACGTGGTGCACCGTTTGCGTCGCCAGCGCGAGAGCATCATCACGGTCCCGCTGTTAGGCAAGATCAATGGCGCCGTAGGCAATTACAACGCGCATCTCGTGGCCTACCCGACGGTGGATTGGCCGGGCCTCGCACAGGAATTCGTTACGCTGGATCTGGGCCTGGAATGGAACCCCTACACCACGCAGATCGAGCCCCATGACTACATGGCCGAACTGTTCTCCGCCTTGATCCGCTGCAACAATGTGTTGGTCGACTTTTGTCGGGATATGTGGCGCTATATTTCCATCGGCTATTTCAAACAAAAAAACGTGGCGGGCGAGGTGGGTTCCTCGACCATGCCGCATAAAATCAATCCCATCGATTTCGAGAACGCCGAAGGCAACCTCGGTGTGGCCAATGCGCTGATGGAACATTTGGCCAATAAATTGCCGATTTCTCGCTGGCAGCGGGATTTGACCGATTCCACGGTGTTGCGCAACGTGGGGGTGGGCGTGGCGCATTGTCTGATCGCCTATCAATCCTGTCTCAAGGGCATTGGGCGGTTGGAAGTGGATCGCGATCGGCTGCGGACGGATCTGGAGGCCAACTGGGAAGTGCTGGCGGAAGCTATACAAACGGTGATGCGTTGCTATGGGATAGAGCAACCCTACGAAAAGCTAAAGGCGCTGACCCGTGGCCAGCGTGTGGACAGCGCGATGCTCCAGCAATTCGTGGCCGGACTCGATCTGCCAGCCGAAGTCAAACGGCGGTTGTCGCAATTGACGCCGTTTGAATACCTCGGCAACGCCGCCGAGCAGGCTAGAGCGATCTGATCCCGACGATACGGACCCGTGCGGGGTCGTGAAGGGCGGGAGGGCTTTGTGGGTTTATCGCCTGATCCAAAATGGCGCAAGCAAACGCTATCCTTTTATATCAATCTCAGGAGCCCCCAGGACGTTTGTCGTAAGGGGGTACTGTCCGGCGTGTTATGGCAACGGTAGTTGGCGATGAATGTGCTCGGTCGTTTGAGTCCCTCGCAGTTTCTGACGGAGTATTGGCAGAAACGTCCTTTGTTGCTGCGTCAGGCGTGGCCATCGTTCGAAGACCCGTTCACGCCCGAGGAACTGGCCGGGCTGGCCTGCGAAGAGGGCGTGGAAGGGCGGCTCGTGCTGGAGCGGGAGGGAGTTTGGAAGGTTCGTCACGGCCCGTTTCGGGAAACCGATTTTCTCGACTTGCCCGATAGCCACTGGACCTTGCTGGTACAGGACGCCGAGAAACAAGCCCCGGCCTTGGATGCCATACTGGAGCCCTTCCGTTTCGTTCCGGACTGGCGTGTCGATGATCTGATGATCAGTTATGCCGCTCCGCAAGGTTCGGTCGGCCCTCATGTCGATAATTACGATGTTTTCCTGCTGCAAGGCGCCGGTCGGCGGCGCTGGCAAATCGGGGACCGACCTATCCTAGCGGAAGAGGGCGTCGAGTCTGGCGATCTGCGCCTTCTGAAAGATTTTACGGCGGATCACGAATGGATTCTGGAGAGGGGCGATCTCTTGTATTTGCCGCCGCGTTTCGCGCATTTCGGTGTAGCCCTGGAACCTTGCCTGACCTATTCCATCGGTTTTCGCGCGCCCAGCCATCAGGCGTTGCTCAGCAGTTACGCCGATTTCGTGTTGGAGGAGGTTGACTCCCAAGCTCTCTACGCGGACCCCGATCTGACGGAGCAGGACAATCCGGGGCGAATCAGCGAGGCGACCTTGACGACGATCAAGGCGTTGCTCAATGGGGCGCTGCACGCCGACGAAGACAACCTGGGCGGCTGGTTCGGACGCTTCATCACCGAGCCCAAGCCGGCCTTTGCGGCCAGCGCCGAAACGGATCCGTGGACCGATGAAGAATTGCGCCAGCATCTGGAGCAGGGGGGCGCCTTGGAGCGCAATCCTGGATCGCGCTTCGCGTATATCGAACGGGTCGGCCACAGCCTGCTGTTCATCGATGGCCAGGAGTTCGCGCTCGGCTCCGCCATCGCGGATCTCGCGCCGTTATTGGCCCGACAGCGGGTGTTCGCCTGGCCCACGCTAAGCACGGCATTCGCGGAGGCGGCGGCCAGAGATTTGATCCTCGATTTGGTCAACGAGGGTTATCTGCTCATCTATGAAGACGACTGATCCAGCGCCGCCCTTTACGGTGCAGGGTACCGACTGGAGCCGTGACGCCGGAGAACTCTACGCGGTGCGGTATCAGGTGTTCGTCGTCGAGCAGGGCGTACCGGAAGCCTTGGAGCAGGATGAATTCGACCCGGTTTGCTGGCATGTTCTGGCGCGCGGCCAGGATAATCAAGCCATAGGCACGGGCCGTTTGTTGCCCGATGGGCGCGTGGGCCGCCTGGCGGTGCTCAAACACTGGCGAGGCCGTGGGGTGGGTCGGGCATTGCTGGACTATTTGCTACAACGGGCGCGCCAGCAGGGTTTTTCACGAATCGAACTGCATGCCCAGGTACAGGCCCAGGCGTTCTACGCCGAGTTCGGTTTCGTCGCCACGGGCGAGATATTTATGGAAGCCGGCATTCCACACCGAACCATGCGGAGGACATTGCCCGTCACAACCCTGTCGGAGGATCGATCATGAATCAAGACAATCAGCCGCTATCGCTAGCCGGACCGGAAGATGCACGGCAGGCGTTGCTGGCCTTGCTGGAAGGGGTACGGCGCAGTCTGCACCTTTATACCCCGTATGTGGACCCTCGGCTGTACGACGATGCTCAGGTGCTGGATACCCTCCGTTCCCGGATTGTCAGTCAGCCCCGCCTGCGTTTCTGCCTATTGCTGCCGCCGGCTGCCGAATGGCGACGGGAATGCCCGCGGCTGGTCAATCTCGCGGAGCGTTTGAGCAGTTCCATGGAACTGCGCACTCCCGCGCCTGACGAGCCAAGGGAACGCAAGGAATTCGGGCAAAGCATCTGTTTGGCCGATGAAGCCGGTCTGCTCTATCTACTCGATCCCCGCCGTTTGGTCGGCAGTTTCACGCCGCAGCGCGTGGCGGCTTCGCGTGAGATGATGAACTTTTTCCAAGGGGTCTGGGAAAAAAGTCAGGCCGACCCGGAGCTTCGTAATCTGCGGTTGTAATGGCCGAGTTGCGCGGTCAACGGGAGCTTTCCGCGATATAGGCCGCCATCCAGCGCAAGGTATCGGCGGCTTCGTCGAAATCGACGAGGTAATCGCGTGCCTCGTCACAGAGTTTCTGGACACGCTCACGGGCGTTTTCCAGACCCAGAAGAGTCGGATAGGTCGGTTTGTGCGCCTGCGCATCGCCTCCCGGCCGTTTACCCAAGGTTTCGGCGTCTGCCGTCACATCGAGAATATCGTCACGGATTTGAAACGCCAGCCCAATGCGCTTGGCGTAATGGTCCAGATCATCCAAAGTCCGCTGCGCGACATCCGTTCGACTGAGAGCGCCCATGAGCACGCTGGCTCGAATCAGCGCGCCGGTTTTATGGATATGCATGTCTTCCAGCTCGGCTAGATTGAGTTCCTTGCCTACGGCCATCAGGTCGATGGCTTGGCCACCCGCCATCCCGCGGGAACCGGCGGCTTGCGCCAGCGTGGCAATCAGTTTTAGGCGCGCGGAGGGGTCCTGGATCATCGCGTTGTCTTGGCTGAGTACCTGAAAAGCCAGCGTTTGCAAGGCGTCGCCGACCAGCAAGGCGGTTGCTTCGCCAAAGGCTTTGTGGCAGGTGGGTTTGCCACGTCGCAGCTCATCATTATCCATGGCCGGCAAATCATCGTGCACCAGCGAATAGGCATGGATGAATTCCACGGCGCAGGCCGGGCCATCCAGGATTTCGAGCGGCACGCCGAGCGCCGTACCCGTCGCATAGACCAAGATGGGTCGAAGGCGTTTGCCCCCATCGAGTACCGCGTAACGCATGGCCTGATGGAGTATGGCGGGATGAATGTCCGGAGCAGGCAGCCAGTGCTCCAGCGCCTGTGCGGCACGGGCGCCATAGCGTTCGATCAGTGCTTTGCTCATGCCTGCGAGTCCTGAAGGTCGAAGGGTAGGGTCTCGGCTCGGCCGTTGCTCTTCAGGAGTTGCGCCACCTTTTGCTCGGCCTGTTGGAGCGCGGTTTGACAAGTACGGGTCAGGGCAATGCCGCGTTCGAAATGTTGTAACGAAGCTTCTAGACTAAGATCGCCCTGTTCCATTTTTTCGACCAATTGCTCCAGTTCCGCGAGAGATTTTTCAAAATCGATCAGGGGATTTTTTTTAGCGGCCATCTCGCGTTCGTCTTGTTCAAAGAATAGTTACAGTACCTATTCTCGGCGTGCGTGGTCAATTTGGCCAGCTAAATATCTCCTGAGCTTGATTTTATAAATCTTTTATGAGCACAGGGTTATATTGACTTTTAGACATCATCTAAATAAGCTTTTAGCGACCAAGCAATATTGGCGCACAATCGGAGGACCATATAATGGCCAACCTAAAAAGCAGCAAAACCGAGCAGAATCTGAAAGATGCGTTCGCGGGTGAGTCCCAGGCCAACCGCCGTTATTTGTATTTCGCTTCCAAGGCGGATGTCGAAGGCTACAACGACGTAGCGACGGTATTCCGTTCCACGGCCGAAGGCGAAACCGGCCATGCGCATGGCCATCTGGAGTATCTTGAAGCGGTGGGCGATCCGGCCACGGGTCTGCCGATCGGTGCCACCTCCAACAACCTGAAAGCCGCCATCGCCGGCGAAACCCATGAATACACGGATATGTATCCGGGTATGGCCAAGACCGCTCGGGACGAAGGCTTCGACGAAATCGCCGATTGGTTCGAGACGCTGGCCAAGGCGGAGCGTTCTCACGCCAATCGATTCCAGAAAGCGTTGGATCAGCTTGACGGATGATGAATTGCCGGGGTCGGCGCTAGGCCGGCCCCTTCTCACGCGACATCATCCTCGCCGGGTAAGCCATCCACCCGTGCGCTCCCGGCGCCGGCGCGCCCGCGGCAGCGACCCCCAGAAGCCCGGACACCCTTTAACTTTACTTACACAGCCCTTCAGCAGAGAACCCGCGCCATGGCCGACCAAGAAAGCACCCGCGAAGGCAGCTTAGAAGCGCCCACCCGTCATCCCATCAATTGGCATGATCCCGATTTTTATAACGAGACTTCGTTGTTCGCGGAGTTGGAGCGGGTGTTCGATATTTGCCATGGTTGCCGGCGTTGTTTCAGTCTCTGCCATTCGTTTCCAAGCCTGTTCGATATGATCGACGAATCGGAGTCCATGGAATTGGATGGCGTGGAGAAGGCCGATTACTGGAAAGTCGTGGATCACTGTTATCTCTGCGACATGTGCTACATGACCAAATGCCCCTATGTGCCGCCCCATCCCTGGAATCTGGATTTTCCGCATCTGATGCTGCGCGCCAAGGCCGTCAAATTCAAACAGGGTAAGTTCACCGCCCGCGACAAGCTGCTGACGTCGACCGATTTGCTCGGCAAGCTGGCTGGCATCCCGGTGGTCAGCGCCGCCGTCAATGGGGCCAATAAGAACCCCACCGTGCGCAGAGTCGTGCAGAATGTGCTAGGAGTTCATGCCGACGCGCATTTGCCCGAATTCGCGCCACATACGCTCAAGCAGCGTCAGGGCAAGCATGTCAGCGCGCACACGCAAATCCAGGCCAGCGAGGGTACCCGCGGCAAGGTCGCCCTGTTCGGCACCTGTTATGGCAGCTATAACGAGCCGCAGTTGGGCGACGACCTGGTCGCCATCTTCGAACACAATGCCATTCCGGTCACTCTGGCCACGAATGCCCAGTGCTGCGGTATGCCCAAACTGGAACTGGGCGATCTGCAAACCGTCGAGCAACTGAAGAATGTCAACATCCCGATTCTGACCAAACTGGTCGACGAAGGCTGGGATATCGTGGCGCCCGTGCCGTCTTGCGTTTTCATGTTCAAGTCGGAACTTCCCTTGATGTTCCCTGACGACGCGCAAGTCGCGAAAGTCAGCGCGGCGATGTTCGATCCTTTCGAATATCTGATGCTGCGTTACAAGGCGGGTTTACTGCGCACCGATTTCAAGACTCCCTTGGGATCGGTAACCCACCACGCGCCCTGTCATCTGCGCTCCCAGAATATCGGCGTGAAGACGCGCGAGGTGCTTAGTCTGGTGCCGGATACCCAGGTCAAAACCCTGGAACGTTGCGCCGGTCACAACGGTACCTACGGCGTCAAGGTCGAGACCTATGAAATGTCCATGAAAATCGGCAAGCCCGTGTTCAAGCAGGTTCAGGATGCCGCCGCCGCGCATTACGCCAGCGACTGTCCCATGGCCGGTCACCATATCGAACACGGTATGGATAATCATTCGCTCAAGCCCGAACATCCACTGAGTCTGCTCAGATTGGCTTACGGTATCTGAGGCCGTGATCGGGTAAGACTCAGTTCACTTCCTTGCGCCATAGCCGGAGATGGTCATGTCGAAACTCACCCGCGCCGATTTGTTGAGCCTGGAAGCCTATGCCGAACAACGCCAAACTTTCCGCAACCGAGTTCTGGAGCACAAAAAGCACCGCAAGATCGCCTTGGGCGATCATGTCACCCTGCTGTTCGAGGATCGTCTGACGATTCAATACCAGATTCAGGAAATGCTGCGCGTGGAACGCATCTTCGAGGCCGCCGGGATCGAAGACGAGCTCGCCGCCTACAACCCGTTGATTCCCGATGGCGCTAACCTCAAGGCCACGTTGCTGATCGAATACGAGGATGTGGAGGAACGCAAAATAGCGTTGGCCGAATTGATTGGCTTGGAAGACCGGTTATGGATACAGGTCATCGGTTTCGAACAGGTCTGGGCGATCGCGGATGAGGACATGGATCGCGAAAACGAGGAAAAGACCTCCTCGGTGCATTTTCTGCGCTTCGAATTCACGCCGGATATGATCGCCGCCGCCCAATCCGGTGCAGGGCTGGCAGTCGGGGTCGATCATTCGCATTACCAGGCCGATGTCTCTCCGCTCCCCGAACCGAATCGCAATGCGCTGGTAGCGGATTTCGCCTGACTCCCGTCCCCCCCATTAGATTTTCTCTCCCAAGCACGGGCGGCCAACCGACACGCACCGGTTGGCCGCCCGCGTTGACTCTCGGCGGCACCCACCCCGGCAACCCGGCGGGGAACAAGACAAGACCTTCCCCCTCTCTTATAGTTGATTGGATCGATTCACTTTAGAGACGCTGCTCATGTCCGATCCGACTCACGTCAATCAACTGATCCACGAGACCAGCCCTTATCTGCTGCAACACGCCCATAATCCCGTGGAATGGCGTCCTTGGGGGGAGGAAGCGTTGCGCAAAGCCCGTCAGGAAAACAAACCGATTCTTTTGTCCATTGGCTATTCCGCCTGTCACTGGTGTCATGTCATGGCGCACGAGTCCTTCGAGGACGAGGAAACCGCGCGGGTCATGAACGAACATTTCGTCAATATCAAAATCGATCGCGAGGAACGGCCCGATCTGGACAAGATTTATCAGGCCGCCTACCAGTTACTGAATGGGCGGGGCGGCGGCTGGCCGTTGAATATGTTTCTGACGCCGGACGATCATGCGCCGTTCATGGGCATCACCTATATGCCCAAGGAACCGCGCTACGGCATGCCGGCTTTCAAGGATCTGTTACTCCGGCTGGCGGACTATTACCACGAGCACGAACACGAGGTGCGCCAGCAGAACGATCGATTGCTCAGCGTGTTGCAGGCCGGGCCGTCACGACAGGCCAAGTCCGGTTATGCCCTTAACCCGGCGCCGCTACGAGAAGCGCGTGCGCAACTGATCGCGAGTTTCGACAAGAGCCACGGTGGTTTAGGCCAAGCGCCCAAGTTCCCTCATCCGACCGCGCTGGAAGTCTTGTTGCGAGCCTGGGCGCGCCCGGACGAACAGGACGAGGAAGTCGCCCGGCAGGCAGGCGAACTGCTGACATTGACCTTGCGCAAGATGGCCTCGGGCGGCATTTATGACCAGCTCGGCGGTGGTTTCTGCCGGTATTCCGTCGACGCTCAATGGATGATTCCGCACTTCGAGAAAATGCTTTACGACAACGGCCCCCTCCTGGCCCTTTACGGCCAAGCCTGGCGGTTCAGCGGAGAGCTGCTGTATCGACGGGTTATCGAGGAAACAGGGGACTGGGCGATACGGGAAATGCAATCCCCCGAAGGCGGTTATTACTCGACCTTGGATGCCGACTCGGAAGGCGAGGAAGGAAAATTCTATGTCTGGACGCCCGATGCCGTGCGGGATCGGCTCGGCCCCGAAGAGTACGCCGTATTCGCGCTGCGCTTTGGGCTGGATCGGCCAGCGAATTTCGAAGGACATTGGCATCTGCATGTCTGTCGGGACCTGGAGGAGATCGCCGGGCAAGTCGGTTGTGACGTTCAAGCAGTGGAACGGCGTTTGGCGGAAGCCAGAACCCGACTGCTCTTGGCACGGAAAGAACGTGTTTGGCCGGGTCGTGACGAAAAAATACTGACCGCCTGGAATGGCTTGATGATCCGAGGCATGGCTATCGCGGGACGTTATCTGGAACGCCCCGATTTCGTGACTTCGGCCGAGCGCGCCTTGGATTTCATTCGCGCCCGACTATGGCGCGATGGCCGGCTGCTTGCCACCTGCAAGGATGAACAGGCGCATCTGGCCGCGTATCTGGATGACTACGCGTTTCTGATCGACGGCATTCTGGAGTTATTGCAGGTTCGCTGGCGGGACGGCGATTTGGATTTCGCCATCCAACTGGCCGATGTGTTGCTGGCGCATTTTCAGGATAGCCGCAAGGGCGGATTCTATTTCACGGCCGATGATCACGAAGCCTTGATTCAACGGCCTAAACCGGTCTTCGACGAGGCCTTGCCTTGCGGCAATGGCCTGGCTGCCCAGGTGCTGTTCAAGCTGGGGCATTTGCTGGGCTCCATGCCCTATCTGGTCGCGGCGGAGCGCACTTTGAAATGGGCTTGGCCCAACATCGAACAAATGCCCACGGCTTGCAGTGCTCTGACGCTGGCGCTGGAAGACTATTTCCAACCGGGACAAATCATCGTTCTGCGGGGGCCGGCTGAAGAACTTGGATCTTGGCGAAAATACTGCGCCCACGATTACGTCCCCTCTCGCCTGGTCTTGGCGATTCCCAACGATGCCCAGACACTGCCCGGCTTGTTGGCCGAGCGGCCCGCCAGTCCCCGGCCGTTGGCCATGGTTTGCAGCGGCGGTCAGTGTTCCGCGCCGATACATTCCCTGGAGGAGTTGCAGGCGTATCTATCGAGCGCCTAGACTCGAAGACGTATTCACGTCCCAGGCACGTTGGAGAGATGACCGGAAAATGCGCCTTACGGTTCGTACCCGGACGTACCCGGCGAAGTGGCGCAACGCATTTCCCGGCGAATGGCGAACCGTGATGGGCTCAAAACGGCCTCAGCACGCTTAACATAATAATTCCCACCAGGAAGATCACCGGCACTTCGTTGAACCAGCGATACCACACATGACTGTGGCGATTGCGGTCGTGTTTGAAATCCAGCATCAGTTTTCCACACCAGATGTGGTAGCCGATCATCAGCGCGATCAAGGTCAGCTTGACGTGTAACCAACCCATGCGCCCGTACAGCGCCCAGGCGAAATCGACGAGCATCCAGATGCCGAATACCAGGGTCAGCACGCCCCCTGGCATCATGATTCCGTAAAACAGCTTGCGTTCCATGATCTTGAAACGCTCCTTGCTGATTTCATCCTCGCTCATGGCGTGGTACACGTACAGCCGGGGTAGATAGAACAGCGCGGCAAACCACGTGACCATGAAAATCAAATGCAAAGCCTTGAGTAACAAGGGTGTCATTGAATACCTCTAAGTTGCTTGGATCGCTGTGATTACAGCATCGTATGGAGCGTTGCCCGCAAGGCATCCATGTTCCATGCGCCGAGTTGGTGCTGGACAATCCGCCCTTGCGGAGAAATCAAGAACGAACTGGGCGTTACTTGCACATCGCCGAATGCCTGAGCCATCGTGCCGAGCGGGTCCAAGGCGACTGGGTAGGGAATTTGGCGTTGTTGGGTCATCCGCAAGACATAGCTGGGCGGATCGTAGGCCATGGCGATGCCGATGATCTCCAGTCCTTGCGGATTCAATTCCTGGTAGAGCGCGCTCAAATGCGGGATTTCCTTGACACAGGCCGGGCAGGTCGTCGCCCAGAAGGTGATCAGGACCGGCTTGCCGCGCAGCTTTTTCAGATCCATCACACGGCCATTCAGGGCGTATACCGTCAAGTCCGGCGCTGGCGTGGAATCGTTCAGCCCAAAGTAGCCCACAGCCGATAACAACATCAGCCCCAGGGCGGCTATGACCAGACCTTTCTTCATGACGAGGAGATCGGTGGAGGTGGGGGCGGCGGCGACGGCGGTTGCGGCGTGCCGGCGCCGAACAAACGACCGATGGCGGACAACAGTTTACGTATGCCGCGCCACAGTTTGGGCAGAAGCCAGATCATCGACAGAATGAAGATCACCAGCCCCACCAGAAAGACCCAGGGATGATACAAAGCGGCCCATATTCCACCGATGACCGCAAAATCCTCGCTGAAGGAAGCCGCCCAGTTGGTGAACGGTTCCGGCGACATATTGATCATGGCCCGGCTGCCGGCCTTAGCCGCATGGCTAGTCGCGGCCAGCGATCCGCCTACCAATCCCGCCGCCAATTGCGCGGCGGGACCGACATCGCCTACGGCGCCTGCCGCCAGCACGGCTCCGGCGGGAATGCGCAGAAACGTGTGCAAGGCATCCCAGCCGCTGTCCACGCCGGGAATCTTGTCGGCGAAGAATTCCACGCAGTACATCAGGCCCGCCGCGATCAATACCAGCGGATCGCTCAGAATCTGAAGATCCGCCGGCAGGGTGATATGACCGGTCGTGTTGAGTATGCCCAACATGAACACCGTGGCGTAGAGGTTGATGCCACTCGCCCAGGCGGCGCCCATGGTTAGCGCGATCATGTGTATGGGGTCCATATCCGCTCCTCTCTCAATTTCCCCGTGGGGATCGCGGACGATCCTCATCAATGTTGCCGGCTAGTTTACCGGAATCCGTCGCTGGAGCCGCGATCGGCGGATTCCACGACGGCAATGGCCGGTTGTTACAAACTGTTACCTCTCACCATCCATTCGACATTGATGGGTTACAAAGCACCTTTACTCTATGCGACAGATCAAGATTCTTCCGGCGAAGCCCCGTCCACCGTATTGATCGTTCTGGGCGCATGATGGGCATCCGTCGGTTCTAGCGCATGGGTCGGCCTGATGCCCACGTCGCGTTGACCCTCGCCGCGTGAAGTTTGGGTCTCTACGATCTGGAATGGAGAAGAACCGTCTATGTCCCAAGCTCATTTGCCAAAATCCGTTATTCTTCTCACGGTCCTGTGGATGGCTGCGGGAATGTCCATACTCCCTTTGCCGGACGTACCCGCTGAACCCGAGCAAGGCCCAAAAGCCATGGACGGGCCGAACTATTGCGGGAACGGGCTCTATCAGAGCGTGGCGAACCCGCTCCAATCGGCCGCCCAGGATGAACCGCTCGCACTGGCCAATACGCGGGATGGCGACGAGCTGTCGAATTTTCAAGCCTGGCTACTCGAACAGCATCTGCGGGCGCGGACAAGCTACCCGCTCAGCCTGACAACGCCCGTATCGACCTCCATCGATCCCCGTTGGCAAGCGGCTAGGGGTCACGCCGGGGCGTCATGGCGATGATCGTTCAGCTATAGACCCTGGCTTCTACGGTCTTGTTGCGCGAGGAACAACGCGGTGACTTGGCCACGTTGCGAACTGTCACCGCGGTGAGTCAATCATCCAGGTGTCTTTGATGAGGGCGTTGGGCGAACGGATTCATCCGCCGGGGAGAGTGCCAAGGGTTGCCTGAAGCTCGTCACCCCTTTGAAGGTGACGCAAACCAACACGATCGCGCCGCCGACCATGGCCCAGATGCCTGGCTTCTCTCCGAGAAAGAGCAGCACCCAGATCGGATTCAAAATCGGTTCGATCGTGGAGATCAGGGTAATCTCCAACGCGGGCAAGTGTCGGACCGCGTACGAGAAACAAGCGTAGGCCATGCCCAATTGGAAGACGCCCAGGACCAATAGCAGCATCCACCCCGACCAGCCGGGGCCGTCGCCGAATATGAAAGGCAATCCCATCAGGGCCGCCAAGATATTGCCTAAGAGCAGCGGTTCCACCGAAGCTTCGCCGGCCTTGCGCACCAACATGCAAGTCCAGGCGAAAGCGACACCGCTGCCGATGGCCGCCAGATTTCCCCAGAAACCCGAGAAACTGAGCCTATCGACAAAAAACAGGCTCATGCCGAATACGGTGGCGGCGATGATCATGCCGTCGCGCCGGGTGACCGGCTCATTGAGAAACCAGCGCGAGAACAACGCGACGTAAATCGGCGCGGTGTATTGCAGGAAAATGGCGTTGGCCGCCGTGGTCAGCTTGGTCGCCGCCACGAAGGTGATCATCATGATGGCGTAGGCGAGCGCGCCGGCCCAAATATACGGGGATCGGGGAAAACGCAAGCGGCGGTGGAACAGGCAGGCCAATACCACCGCCGCGATGGCGCTGCGTATGCCCGCGATGGCGGCGGGGTGCCAGTCGATGGCCTTGATCAGAACGCCGCCCAGACTCCATAAAACGGCCGTCGTCACGATCGCCAGCAACGCCCATTGACGCGCCGAATCAGTGTTGTTCATACAGGTTTGGCCTATCCGCAAGCCATGGGAAAAGGCCGTCCCGTCGTTGGGACACAGCCCAACTTGGAGGCGGCCTGCTCGGTTGTTTTACGGGTTCTGGTCGGAGGCGGTTGTCGAGCGCAAACCCAGCCGTTCCCAGATCGCCAAGGTCGGTTTGGCCCTGTTCATCGTGTAGAAGTGCAAGCCCGGCGCGCCTTGTTCCAGCAGGCGGTCGCACAGGGCCGTTACGACGTCCAATCCGAATTCGCGCAGGGCTTCCAGGTTTTCACCGAAGTCTTCCAGGCGTTTACGTATCCAGCGCGGGATTTCGGCGCCGCAAATGTCGGAGAAGCGCGCCAACTGCTTGAAGTTGGTGATCGGCATGATGCCGGGGACGACCGGAATATCCAGACCCCGTTTCTCGCATTGGTCGATAAACCGGAAATACGCCTCGGGATTATAGAAATACTGGGTGATGGCGCTGTTGGCCCCCGCCTGTACCTTGCGCTGGAAGTTCGTCAGATCGCTGGCCGTACTGACGGCCTGGGGATGAAATTCCGGATAGGCGGCGACTTCGACGTGAAAATGCTGACCCGTTTCGGCTCGGATGAAGGCGACCAGCTCATTGGCATGGCGGAATTCGCCGGGATCGTGCATCCCCGTCCCGGAAGGCAAATCGCCGCGCAACGCGACTAGATGGCGAATACCGTGGTCACGGTAGAAGTTGAGCAAGGCGCGAATATTGTCCTGGGTCGAACCCACGCACGTCAGATGCGGAACGGCCTCCACGGGACTGTTGCGGCGTATGTCCAGCACCGCCTCGGTCGTTCGTTCGCGCGTGGTGCCTCCGGCGCCGTAGGTGACCGAGAAGAAAGCCGGTTGCAGGCTTTCCAGCATCGTGCGGGTGCGACGCAGCTTTTCCACGCCTTCGGCGTTATGTGGAGGGAAAAACTCGCAACTGAATAATTTGGGATGGCGTCTTTGGGAGTCCATAAAGAACACAACGCAGTGAGTGCTCTCCCGAAACACCGGGAGAGCACGCGGCAGGAAATTAATAGCGATAGCTATCGGGTTTGTAGGGACCGTCCGCCGCCACGCCGATATACGCGGCCTGCTCGGGTGTGAGCTGGGAAAGATGCGCACCGATCCGGTTCAGGTGCAAACGGGCGACCTGCTCATCCAGATGCTTGGGCAGCACGTAGACCTTGTTCTCGTAACGCTCGGGGTGACGCCACAATTCGATCTGCGCCAACACTTGATTGGTGAAGGAGTTGGACATCACGAAACTGGGGTGGCCGGTAGCGCAACCGAGATTCACCAGACGCCCTTCGGCGAGCAGGATAATCCGTTTGCCATCGGGGAAAATGATGTGATCCACCTGCGGCTTGATGTTTTCCCAACGGTATTCGCGCAATGAGGCGACATCGATTTCGGAGTCGAAATGGCCGATGTTGCAGACGATGGCCTGGTCCTTCATACGCGTCATATGCGCGTGGGCGATGACCCGCAGATTGCCCGTGGCGGTCACGAAAATATCGGCCTTGTCCGCCGCTTCGTCGAGGGTGACCACGCGGTAGCCTTCCATCGCCGCCTGCAGCGCGCAGATCGGGTCGATTTCGGTAACCCACACGGTGGCTCCCAGACCGCGCATGGATTGGGCGCAACCCTTGCCGACATCGCCGTAGCCACAGATCAGAGCGATCTTGCCGGCGATCATCACGTCCGTGGCCCGTTTGATGCCATCGACCAACGACTCCCGGCAACCATACAGATTGTCGAACTTGGATTTAGTCACCGAATCGTTGACGTTGATGGCCGGAAACGGCAGCCGCCCTTCCTTCTCCATGGTGTAGAGTCGATGCACGCCGGTGGTGGTTTCTTCGCTCACGCCGCGGATATTAGCGAGGATCTTGGAATAAAAGTCCGGTTGCTTGTCCAGCCGCTTGCCGATAGCGGCGAACAACACCTGTTCCTCCTCGCAAGTGGGCTTGGCGATCAGAGCACGGTCTTTTTCGGCGCGGCTACCCAAGGTCACTAGCAGGGTAGCGTCCCCGCCATCGTCCAGAATCATGTTGGGCGTGCCGCCGTCACCCCATTCCAGAATGCGGTGGGTGAAGTCCCAATATTCTTCCAGTGACTCCCCTTTGAAGGCGAAGACCGGAATGCCGTCGGCGGCGATGGCGGCGGCGGCGTGGTCCTGCGTGGAGAAGATATTGCAGGATGCCCAGCGGATGTCCGCTCCCAGTGCCGCCAACGTCTCGATCAGAACGGCGGTTTGAATGGTCATGTGCAGCGAACCGGCGATGCGGGCGCCCTTGAGCGGCTGCTGCGACCTATATTGCTCGCGGATGGCCACCAATCCCGGCATTTCGGTTTCGGCGATGGCGATTTCCTTGCGCCCCCAGTCGGCGAGCGCCAGATCGGCGACTCGATAATCGTCGTTTTTGGGTTGATTGACTACAGCGTTCATTTCGCTTGAATCTCCATACGGTTGAACGGGCACCGTTGGCTGACGGAACCCTCGCGCCGAGCCTGACGGTTCCAAACCGCTGCAGCGCCCCTCGGCATGAGGATAAAAAGCCCGGAGAAAACCGACTACCGCCTGAGCGGCCGTAGCCGGGAAATGATTACAGACCGGCGGCGTCGCGTAGCGCCTCGGCCTTATCGGTGCGTTCCCAGGTAAAGGCTTCCTCCTCGCGGCCAAAATGGCCGTAGGCGGCGGTATCCTTGTAAATGGGGCGGATCAGGTCGAGCATTTTGACCAAGCCGTAGGGCCGCAGGTCGAAGTGGCCACGGACGATGTCGACCAGACGTTGCTCTTCGATCTTGCCGGTACCAAAGGTGTTGATGCTGATGGAGGTCGGTTCCGCCACGCCGATCGCATAGGAGACCTGGATTTCGCAACGATCGGCCAGGCCCGCCGCGACAATATTCTTGGCGACGTAACGCCCGGCGTAAGCGGCGGAACGGTCCACTTTCGACGGGTCCTTGCCGGAAAATGCGCCACCGCCGTGATGAGCCATGCCACCGTAGGTATCCACGATGATCTTGCGCCCCGTCAGACCGCAATCGCCGACCGGGCCGCCGATGATGAAGCTGCCCGTGGGGTTGATGTGAATTTGCGTGTGCTTGTCTATCCATTCCACGGGAATCACCGGCTGGATGATGTTTTCCATCACCGCCTCACGCAACCGATCGTAGCTGATGTCCGGATCGTGCTGGGTGGAGAGCACCACCGCCTCGACACCAATGATCTTGTCGTCATCGTAACGGAAGCTGATCTGACTCTTGGCGTCCGGGCGCAGCCAGGGTAAGACATGGGTCTTGCGCATTTCGGCCTGGCGGCGCACCAAACGATGCGCGAAGGTGATCGGGGCCGGCATCAGCACGTCCGTTTCGTTGGTCGCGTAACCGAACATCAGACCTTGATCGCCCGCGCCTTGCTCTTCAGGACTTTTTCGATCGACACCCTGGGCGATGTCGGCGGATTGCTTGCCTATGCACGACAACACCGCGCAGGTCGCGCCGTCGAAACCCACTTCCGAACTACGGTAGCCGATATCGATGATGGTTTTGCGTACGATGTCGTCGAAATCAACCCACGCGGAGGTGGTGATCTCGCCGGCCAACACCACCACGCCGGTTTTGATCAGCGTTTCGCACGCTACGCGGGCATGGGTATCTTCGGCCAGAATGGCATCCAACACGGCATCCGATATCTGATCGGCAATCTTGTCGGGATGGCCTTCGGAAACGGATTCCGAGGTGAAGACATAGCTACGGCTCATCAATGCATCCTTTGTTTGTTTACAGGGCCTTAGGCAGAGAAATGGCGGCAAGTTTACCTGGAAACTCGGTATTTTTCACGTTGCGCTAGGGAAATGTTTTAGTCCCCCCGTAGCGCCGCCCGTTATAATACCAAGCTTTTCCAACTTCAGCCGAAACGGTGCTCATGACTGCTAAATCGCCTGTCACCCTACGCCGCGCTTTGATCAGTGTCTCCGACAAGAGTGGCATCACGGACTTTGTCCGGGGCCTTTCCGAGGGGGGTATAGAAATTCTTTCCACGGGAGGAACCGCCCGCCTGCTGGCGGAGGCGGGTGTGCCTGTAGTCGAAGTCGCGGATTACACGGGTTTCCCCGAACTGATGGATGGGCGCTTGAAGACCCTGCATCCGAAAATCCACGGCGGGTTGCTGGGCCGTCGCGGTCAGGACGATAGCGTCATGCTGGAACACGGCATCCCGCATATCGATCTACTGGTGGTGAATCTCTATCCCTTCGAGCAAACAATCGCCCAAGCCGACTGCGATCTCCCCACGGCCATAGAAAACATCGATATCGGCGGTCCGGCCATGCTGCGCGCCGCCGCCAAGAATCACGCCGCTGTCACCGTGGTCACGGACAGCGCCGATTATCCGCGACTGCTGTCCGAACTGCGCGCGAACAACTACGCGATCAGCGCCGCGACCCGTTTCGAACTGGCCGTCAAAGCCTTCGAGCACACCGCCCGTTACGATGGCGCTATCGCCAATTATCTGGGCTCACTGCAAGCCGATGGCGACAGAACGGTCTTTCCCTACACTTATAACTGCCAGTACCGCAAGAATCTGGAGATGCGCTACGGCGAGAATCCCCACCAGCAGGCCGCGTTTTACGTGGAAGCACCCGTTCCCGAAGCCTGTGTCGCCAGCGCGCGGCAGCTTCAGGGCAAGGCGCTGTCCTACAACAATGTGGCGGATACCGATGCCGCTTTGGAATGCGTGAAGGCTTTCGAACAACCGGCCTGCGTCATTGTCAAGCATGCCAATCCTTGTGGCGTGGCCGTGGGCGACACCTTGGCGGAAGCCTACGAGCGGGCGTTTCGGACCGATCCCACCTCGGCCTTCGGCGGCATCATCGCCGTCAACCGCTTATTGGACGCCGCGACTGCCCAAGCCATCGTCGATCGTCAATTCGTCGAGGTCATTATTGCGCCCGAAGTCGCGGAGGACGCGGGCGCGGTGCTGGCCAGCAAAAAGAACGTGCGTGTTTTGGCATCCGGTTACTGGCGTGAGTCAGCCCCATCGGGTTGGGATTACAAGCGGGTGACCGGCGGCCTGTTGGTGCAACAACGCGATGATGGCGTCGTCACCGAAAACAGCCTCAAGGTGGTGACCCGACGTGCGCCCAGTGCGCAGGAGCTGCGGGATTTGCTGTTCGCCTGGAAAGTCGTCAAATTCGTTAAATCCAATGCCATCGTGTACTGCCGGGATGGTATGACGCTAGGTGTCGGGGCGGGACAAATGAGCCGCGTGTATTCCGCGCGGATCGCGGCTATAAAAGCGGCCGACGAGGGTTTGGACATTCACGGGTCGGTCATGGCCAGCGATGCGTTTTTCCCGTTTCGGGACGGTATCGACGCCGCCGCGGCAGCAGGCGTTAGCGCCGTCATCCAACCGGGCGGTTCGCTGCGCGACGCGGAAGTCATCGCCGCGGCCGACGAACACGGGATGGCCATGGTGTTTACCGGAATCCGGCATTTCCGCCATTAGGCGAACAATCGATATTCCCCAATGGATAGCGTGTGATGAAAGTACTCATTATTGGGAGTGGTGGACGCGAACATGCCCTGGCTTGGAAGATCGCCCAAGCTCCTCGTGTCGAAATCGTTTATGTCGCGCCCGGCAATGCCGGCACGGCTATGGAACCCAAGGTCAGCAATCTCGACATCACGGTTGATGACATCGAGGGACTGGTGCGCGCGGCGCGTGATCAGGGCGTGGATCTGACCATCGTCGGTCCCGAAGCGCCATTGGTTCTGGGCGTCGTCGATGCATTTCAGTCCGCCGGTCTGCGGTGTTTCGGGCCCAGTCGCGAGGCGGCGCAACTGGAAGGTTCCAAGGCATTCACCAAGGATTTCCTGGCGCGCCACCGCATCCCGTCCGCGGCCTACCAGACCTTTACCGAAATCGAACCCGCACTGGCTTATATCCGGCAATGTGGCGCACCGCTGGTGGTGAAAGCCGATGGTCTGGCCGCCGGTAAAGGCGTCATTCTGGCCTACAGCGAAAGCGAGGCCTGCGATGCGGTGCGCGGCATGCTGGGCGACGATGCGTTCGGCATTGCGGGCCGGCGTGTCGTCATCGAGGAATTCCTGCAGGGTGAGGAGGCCAGCTTCATCGTGATGGTGGACGGTGTCCATGTGTTGCCCATGGCTTCTTCGCAGGATCACAAGGCCCGGGACGACGGCGACCGAGGGCCGAACACCGGCGGTATGGGCGCGTATTCGCCGGCCCCTGTGGTGACGCAGGAACTGCACCGGCGCATCATGGCGGAGGTGATCGATCCCACGGTGCGGGGCATGGCTGCAGAAGGACGGCCCTATGTGGGATTTTTGTACGCGGGTTTGATGATAGACGACAGGGGCGTGCCGAAAGTGCTGGAATTCAACTGCCGGTTCGGCGATCCGGAAACGCAGCCGATCATGCTGCGCCTGCGCTCCGATTTGAGCGAACTGTGCGAAGCCGCGCTGGACGGCCGCCTGGACCAGGTCGAAGCACACTGGGATGAGCGTGCGGCGTTGGGCGTGGTGCTGGCTGCCGGGGGTTATCCCGACGCCTATCGCCGGGGTGAAGTGATTATGGGCTTGCAGGACGATAGCGGCGTGGACAGCAAGCTGTTTCACGCCGGGACGCAACGCCAAGACGGGCAGATCGTGACCGCGGGGGGGCGAGTGCTGTGCGCCACCGCCTTGGGCGCAACGGTTTCCGAAGCCCAGCGCAAGGCTTATGAACTCGCTGGACGGGTGCGTTGGCCAGGGATTTACTACCGCGCGGACATCGGCTACCGCGCGATCAAGCGGGAGCGAAAAAAGGCTTAGACGCGGGCGGTTAGGCGAAAATCGGGAGGACAGCGATCAGCGTTTCATCGATTCGAAAAATTCTTTGTTGGTGCGCGTATTCTTGAGCCGCTCCAGCAAGAATTCCATGGCCTGCAGTTCGTCCATGGGGTGCAATAGCTTTCTTAGTATCCATATCTTCTGCAAATCCTCTGGATCGGTCAGCAACTCTTCGCGGCGGGTGCCGGAACGATTGATGTCGATCGACGGGTAGACCCGTTTTTCGGCGATCTTGCGATCGAGGTGGATTTCCAGATTGCCGGTGCCCTTGAATTCCTCATAGATCACGTCATCCATGCGTGAACCCGTATCGACCAGGGCCGTGGCGATAATCGTCAGGCTGCCGCCCTCCTCGATATTACGGGCCGCGCCGAAGAAACGCTTGGGTCGGTGCAAGGCGTTGGCGTCCACACCGCCGGTTAGTACCTTGCCCGAGGACGGCACGACCGTGTTGTAGGCCCGCGCCAGACGGGTGATCGAATCGAGCAGAATCACTACGTCGCGCTTGTGCTCGACCAGTCGTTTGGCTTTGTCGATGACCATTTCCGCGACTTGCACATGGCGGGTGGCGGGTTCATCGAAAGTGCTGGAGACCACTTCGCCGAGCACCGAACGCTGCATTTCGGTGACTTCCTCGGGACGTTCGTCGATCAGCAGTACGATCAGGGTACATTCGGGATGGTTGGTGCCGATGCTTTGCGCGATGTTTTGCAGCATCATGGTCTTGCCCGCTTTCGGGGGAGAGACGATGAGGCCACGCTGGCCCTTGCCGATCGGGGCCACCAGATCGATGACGCGCGCGGTGATGTCTTCGGTGCTGCCGTTGCCGCGTTCCAGTTTCAGCCGGTGCGTGGCGTGCAGCGGGGTGAGATTTTCGAACAGCACCTTGTTTTTGGCGTTTTCCGGCGGTTCGAAGTTGATGTCGTTGACCTTGAGCAACGCAAAATATCGTTCCCCTTCCTTGGGAGGCCGGATCTTGCCGCTGACGGTATCGCCAGTACGCAGATTGAAACGTCTAATCTGGCTCGGCGAGACATAAATGTCGTCCGGTCCCGCCAGATAGGAACTGTCCGCTGAACGCAGAAAGCCGAAACCATCCTGTAGGATCTCCAGTACACCGTCGCCACTGATATCCTCGCCGTTCTTGGCGGTGGCCTTGAGAATGGCGAAAATCACATCCTGTTTGCGAGAGCGCGCCATGCCTTCGAGCTTCAAATCCTGGGCAATGGATATGAGTTCAGCGGCGGATTTCTTCTTTAACTCGGTCAAGTTCATGAAAGTAGAAGTCACAGAGTGAGGCGTAAACATAAACAGCACGCCCCGTTGGGCTCGGGGTCGTTGCGCGGATGGTATGGAGGAGTCAGCCGACGTGCGGAGAGATTGATCTTGACAGTCTAAGCCGGCATGGTTAACGCTAGCATGCCGATTACACGGCGTCTACCCCCTGCGGACGCCGTTTGTCGATTCCTACAGATTGCCGTCGATGAATGCAGCCAGCTGGGATTTGGACAGCGCGCCCACCTTGGTGGCCTCGACGTTGCCGTTACGGAACAACATCAGCGTGGGGATACCGCGAATACCGTACTTAGGCGGGGTCGCGGGGTTGTCGTCAATGTTCAATTTGGCGACTTTTATCTTGCCGACATATTCATCGGCGACCTCATTCAATATGGGCGCAATCATCTTGCAGGGACCACACCACTCGGCCCAATAATCGACCAATACGGGTTGCTCGGAATTGAGCACTTCGGCTTCGAAGGTGTCGTCGGTCACATGAACAATCTGGTCACTCACGGTATTCGTCTCCAAATGAACTGGATGCTTGGGGAAACGCCGAGACAGCACCCGGCGTGGTGGAACAGGGAAGTAATGGCGCTTTGCGATTCGGTGCTTGGCGACAGATCGGGTGACCGCCGGTTCGGCCCCCATTGCCATCGGAAGGAGTTTTTTGCCCCAGGTTTCCCCGTTAGCATGAAATATCGATTAACATTTCAGCCCAAACACCGTTTGATTTCAAGTCCTACTATTCGGCATTCGGGACATTTTTTATTCCGTTAATATGGAAGCATTTATGGAAAAAAGTCATCTCACATCCATTCGCTTCGATTCGCTGGGTCTGAACGAGGCCCTGCTGGAAAGCCTGGAGGACGCTGGCTTTGGTTGTTGCACGCCCATCCAGGCCGAGACGCTGCCCCTGACATTGAAAGGCATCGATGTGGCCGGGCAGGCCCAGACCGGCACCGGCAAATCAGCGGCTTTTCTGCTCGCCACGCTGCATCATCTGATGGAAACCCCGGTCGAGGAAGGCAAAATCGGGCCTTGGGCCATCATCTTGGCGCCGACCCGTGAACTGGCCATACAGATCCATAAGGATGCTCAACTGCTTGGTCGCTACACGGGGCTGAAATTCTCGGTCGTTTACGGCGGAACGGGCTATGAATCCCAGCGCCGGCAACTGGAAGAAGGCGTCGATGTTCTGATCGGCACGCCTGGCCGCCTCATCGATTACTATAAACAGCGGGTGTTCTCCCTCAAAAGTGTCGAGGTCGTCGTGCTGGACGAGGCGGATAGAATGTTCGATCTGGGTTTCATTGCCGACATGCGTTATCTGCTGCGGCGCATGCCGCCCCCCGCCAGTCGTCTTAACATGCTGTTCTCCGCTACGTTGACGCCGCGCGTGATGGAACTGGCCTATGAACACATGAATGACCCGCGGGTCGTGAAAATCGAAGCCGATCAGATCACCGCCGATAAGGTGAGGCAGGTTCTTTATCATGTCGCTTCGCAGGACAAGATTTCCCTGCTGCTAGGCTTGTTGCACCGCCATTCGCCGACGCGCACGATTATTTTCGTGAACACCAAGCGGGCGGCCGATCGGGTCACGGCTTACCTGATGGGCAATGATCTGGAAGCCGGGGTGTTGTCCGGCGACATTCCGCAAACCAAGCGCCAGAATTTACTGGAACGCTTTCAGCGCGGCGAGTTGCCGGTGCTGGTGGCCACTGACGTGGCGGCGCGCGGGCTGCATATTCCTGATGTCAGCCATGTCATCAATTTCGATCTTCCGCAGGATGCCGAGGATTATGTGCACCGCATCGGACGCACGGCGAGGATCGGCGCCAGTGGCGATGCGATCAGTCTGGCCTGCGAAGAATACGTGTATTCCCTGCCGGAGATCGAGGACTACATCGGGCAAAGCATTCCGATAGAGCCGATCGCGGATGAGTTGCTGGTCCATCCTAAACCGCCCCGCCGTATCGAGCGACGCAGTCCGGCGGCCCGAGGCGGCGGTGGCCAAAAACGTCCGCGCAGCACGCTGCGCCGGCGCACGGGCGGTTGATGCATTTCCCCACCGACGGCCATGACGACCGCTGAACCGCGAGCCGGCGTGGCCAGTGGCCATCCCTGCGTCACCGACGCCGCCCGCGCCATTTTGCAAGCCGGTGGGAACGCCTTCGATGCCGCGGTGGCAGGCGGGTTCGCGGCGGCCGTGGCGGAACCGACGCTCACCAGTCTGGGCGGTGGAGGGTTCATGCTGGCCCGCACGGCGAGCGGGACCACGATCCTGTTCGATTTTTTTGTCGATACGCCGGGCCGGGGTCTAGCGAAGGGAGAATTGGAGCCGCATTTCGTCCCAGTCACCGTGCGTTTTCCCAGCAGCGAGCAAATGTTCAACGTCGGATTGGGTTCCGCCGCGGTACCGGGTAATCTTCGCGGATTTCTGCATGTGCATCGGCGGTTGGGGAGTCTGCCATTGCGTGATGTGTTGGCTCCCGCCCTGCGGCTGGCGCGGGAAGGACTGACCGTGAACGCCCATCAGGGTTATTTCCTGGATCTGCTGCGCCCGATCATGACGCTGACCCCCGCCGGCCGCGCTTTGTTCGAGCCAGGTGGGCGCTATCTCGTTCCGGGAGATCGTTGCGCCAATCCCGCTCTGGTCGCCTTTCTGGAGACTTTGCCCAGGGATGGCGAACGCGAGTTCTACGAAGGGGCTATCGCGCAAGGTATTGCCGAGGACATGCGGCAGGGCCAAGGTCTGATCACGCTCGACGACATGACTGCTTATCGGGTCATCGAGCGCCAACCGCTGGATGTCACGTATCGGAATCATCGTCTGATGACCAATCCTCCACCGTCGTTTGGCGGGGCCTTGATCGGGCTTTCCCTGCAACTGCTGGAGGCGCAGGAGTTCAGCGCCACGGCGCCGGGATCGGCCGCGCATTTGGCGGCCTTGGTCGCGGTAATGCAGGAAGTGGATCAACTGCGCCGCCAGGACTATCTGGCGTCTCCGGAACTCAGCGCCCACGAACTGGCCGAGGGTCGCTCGCGGGTACGGCGACGCGCCTCGGGTGGCACCACGCATCTGAGCGTTTGTGATCGTTGGGGAAATGTCGCCAGCATGACGACCTCGAACGGCGAAGGTTCGGGTTATATCGCATCGGACACCGGCATCATGCTCAACAACATGATGGGCGAGGACGATCTCCACCCCGACGGATTTCACGCGGCTCCGCCCGGTGTGCGGGTGGCTTCCATGATGGCGCCCTCTCTGCTGTTGCGAGACGGTCGGGTGCGATTGGTGATCGGCAGTGGAGGCAGCAAACGGATTCGCACCGCCATGATGCAGGTACTCAGCCATACGGTGGATTTTGGAATGTCCTTACGGGACGCTGTCCGAACACCGCGTCTGCACTGGGATGGTGCGCATCTGCAGGCCGAGCCGGGATTTTCCGAAGGGGCTTTGCAGGCTATCGAACAGCATTGGCCGCTCAATCGCTGGGCCGTGCAGGATGTCTATTTCGGCGGCGTGAATGCCGTCTCTCCCTTGGGTAGGGCGGAAGCCGATCCCCGGCGGGGTGGATCGGCCTGCTTGGTCGATTGACCCATCGTCCAGCCCCGGTGTCTTGATTCTGTGGACGTATTCTCGCCGATCGTGGCCGCGATCGTAAGACGCTAAGGCATCAGTCGATCACCACGGCCACCCCCGTGCGCCGGGCAGCGTCCGTTCTCGAACGTAAAGTGATGACAGGTGGTCCACATTCTGTGGCATGTTCAATGCTTTCCAAAAGTCGCCTTTCCTCATTGGCGGGAATATACCGAGCTGAGTGGATGATTCTGGAAGATCCATGGATTTCGACTCGCAATCCGGTGTTTCCCGTCCAAGGGGAATAAACGAACAACATTGAGCAGCCCTGGGTCCACTTTGACGTATCGGCTCCCCTGTATAGCACTCCGAAAATTCCAAACAGACGGGGCCGAAATTGGAAAATCCGAGCATCATTTCCTGTCCGCTCGGGGACCAGCGAGGTTGTATCGGCAATGTACGATGTAAGACAAACCATAGGCCATTGGCTGATTGTAGCCATTGGCAGCTTGATATTCTGGGGGGCGAGTCGGGCCGCCGACTTCCCCGATTTCACGCAACTGGTGGAGCAGAACAGTGCCGCTGTGGTTAGCATCAATACCAGTCAGGAGCGTCGTCCCGGTCGTTCGGGCATGCCGCAGTTGCCTATTCCGGAAGACAGCCCCTTTCACGATTATTTCAAACGATTCTTCGAGGAGATGCCCGATGAACAGCCCCCGGGTCCTCCCAAGGCATCGGTCGGTTCCGGTTTCATCATTTCGGTGGATGGCTATGTGCTGACCAATTCCCATGTCGTTGAAGACACCGACACCATCATGGTCGGGCTGAGCGATCGTCGGGAATTGACCGCACGGGTGATCGGCAGCGATAAGCGCAGCGATCTGGCGTTACTGAAGGTCGAAGCTCAGGACCTGCCGGTCGTGAAGATCGGCGACTCCAGCACCCTGAAGGTCGGCCAATGGGTGTTGGCGATCGGTTCGCCATTCGGTTTCGAGAGCACGGCGACGCAGGGCATCATCAGCGCCCTGGGCCGTAGTCTGCCTAGCGACAACTACATACCCTTCATTCAGACGGATGCCGCGGTGAATCCCGGAAATTCAGGAGGACCGCTGTTCAATCTGACCGGCGAGGTCATCGGCATCAACTCGCAGATCTATAGTCGTACCGGCGGTTATCAGGGAGTTTCCTTCGCCATTCCCATCAACGTCGCCATGGATGTGGTCGAGCAACTCAAGAAGTTCGGCAAGGTGTCCCGTGGTTGGCTGGGCGTGCTGATCCAGGAAGTGACGGCGGAGTTGGCGCAATCTTTCGGCCTCAGCAAACCCCAGGGGGCGCTGGTGGGCCAGGTGCTGGACGGGAGTCCGGCCCAGGCGGCGGGTATCGAGCCCGGCGACGTCATCATTGCTTTCAACGAGCAACCGATCATTCGCTTCAGCGATCTTCCCCCGCTGGTCGGGCGTATTCACCCCGGCGAAAGTGCCGCCGTCAAACTGATCCGCGACGGCAAGGAAACCGCCGTGACCGTGGAAATCAAGGAACTGCCCGATAATCCGGAGGAGACCCAGGCTGCGGTGCGCAAACCGAGCGTCAATCGTCTTGGCCTCGTGGTTACGGAGTTGAATGAGGAACAGCGGAAGGAGGGGGGGGCCGGTGTGCTAGTCAAGGACGTCAAGGACGGTGTTGCCGCCACATCCGGCATCCGCCCAGGCGATGTGATTACCCGTCTGGGGAGCCAGGAGATCACGGGAGTGGCTCAGTTCGAGGAAGCGTTGAAAACCTTGCCTACCGGCAAGCCGTTCGCCGTGCAGATACGACGAGGCGGCAATGCTCAGTTTTTGGCGCTGACCCTACCTGAGGAGAAAAAATGAGCCCAGTCAGGGGGCCATCGTTCGGGCGCCCGGCCCGCAAGCCATCTCCAAGCGGAGCCTGGCGAGCCTCAGGGCGCCCGGAATGTATCGCTTTCTGCTTTGGAAGCTTCGCATGAGTTTCCGGACAGCGAGTTCCCACCAAAGATTCTGTCACGATTACGAGCATATAGTGACCAATCCACTTAGCACAGGAAAGTAGGTTTATGTCGACGACCAACCAAGCACTGCAAGACTGGGTCACCGAAGTTGCCCATCTGACCAAACCCGCTCGCATTCACTGGTGTGACGGCTCGCAAGAAGAATATCAAAAGCTGGTTCGCTCCAGCGACTTCATGCCGCTCAATCCGGAAACCCATCCGGACTGCTACTATCACCGCTCCGATCCCACCGATGTGGCGCGCACCGAACATCTCACCTTCATTTGCACCCGCAACCCCGAAGAGGCCGGTCCCAATAACTATTGGATGGACCCGGCCGAAGCCAACGAAAAACTGGAAGCGTTGTTCGCGGGCTGCATGCGGGGACGCACCATGTTCGTCATCCCCTATTGCATGGGGCCGTTGGGTTCGCCGCTCTCTCGTTACGGAGTGGAAATCACCGACAGTCCCTATGTGGCCGCCAACATGCGCATCATGACCCGCATGGGTAGTGGAGCCTTGAAGTACATCGAAGAGCAGGGTCAGTTCGTCAAGGCGCTGCATTCTTTGGGCGACCTCAGCCCCGACCGACGTTTCATCATGCACTTCCCCGAGGAATCGACCATTAAGAGCATCGGTTCCGGTTACGGCGGTAACGCCTTGCTCGGCAAGAAATGCCATGCCCTGCGCCTGGGTAGTTGGCAGGCGCGCGAACAGGGATGGCTGGCGGAACACATGCTCATCGTCGGCATCGAGAACCCGCAGGGCGAAACCCATTACGTGGCGGCGGCATTCCCTTCCGCCTGTGGCAAGACCAATCTCGCCATGTTGATTCCGCCCGAGACCATGCCCGGCTACAAGGTCTGGACGGTTGGCGACGACATCGCCTGGATGCGTTTGGGCGAGGACGGGCGCTTGTGGGCGATCAATCCGGAAGCCGGCTACTTTGGCGTGGCGCCGGGTACGGGTCCCAAGACCAACGCCAATGCCGTGGCCATGCTCAATCGCAACGCCATTTTCACCAATGTCGGTTTGACCGAGGACAATCGTCCCTGGTGGGAAGGTCTGTCCGACGAATCCCCGAAATACGATTGGCGCGGCACGCTGTACAATCCGGATAAAGGACCGGCGGCGCAGCCCAATTCCCGTTTCACCGTTCCTTCCAAGCAGTGTCCCAGTTATTCGCCGCATTCCGAGGATCTCAGCGGCGTGCCGATTTCAGCCATCGTGTTCGGCGGTCGCCGCGCCAAGCTGGCGCCGCTGGTCTATCAAGCGAAGGACTGGAATCATGGTGTCTTGGTCGGCGCCGGCATGGCTTCGGAGACGACCGCCGCCGCCACCGCCGCGGTCGGGGTGGTGCGCCGAGATCCCATGGCCATGAAACCCTTCTGTGGCTACAACTACGCTGATTATTGGGCGCATTGGCTGAGCTTCGCTGAAAAGTCCGACAAGTTGCCGAAGGTTTTCCATGTCAACTGGTTCCGCCAGGACGACAACGGTAAGTTCATGTGGCCCGGCTTCGGCGAGAATCTGCGGGTCCTGGAATGGATCGTCAAGCGTTGCCAGGACCAGGTCGCCGCCGTCGACACGCCGATCGGTTACATGCCCAGGCCCGAGGATATCAATACCAATGGGTTGAAGATCGCCGAGGACTCCCTGCAGACTTTGCTCAGCGTCGATACCGCCAACTGGTTGTCGGAAATGGGCGACATTCGCAAGTATTTCGCCGATTTCGGCGGGCGCATGCCTCAGACTTTGTTGGACGAACTGGCCAAGGTGATCGCCTCCTTGGAAAGCGAAACGGCGACGGCTTGAGTCCACGACACAGGAGGCGGGCAGCGGACAGCCCGTTTCCTGCGCGCGCTGTCCCACTGACGAAATGCTCGAAAAATACCGACGCCGCGCTTCGGTATTTTTTTAGTTGATCAAACCGCTGCCTTCGAATTTCACCGTGGCGCACTCCCGAAATACGCGACGGGCGCATAGGCTGCAACGGTCCAAGTCCAGACGCTGGAATATCACGCCGATCGCCTGTTCCTTGCTGGTGAACAGGTGGTCCTCGCCGATGAGATTGGCATAGCCGCCTCGTTCCAACACGGTCCGCACCGTGCTTTTCAAGTTGCTGAGATACAGCCCACCGCCCTTGGCGCGTAAGCGCCCGGCTTCCTGGGCCAACATCTCCGCGCCGGCCACATCGATGAAATTGACGCTGGTGCAGATGATCAGCACATGTTTCCATTCGCTATTCTGCTCGGCGAAGCGATGCAACGCATCCTGCACATGGTTGACGGCGCCGAAGAACAGCGAGCCTTCCAGGCGCACGGTTTTCAACTGAGGGCATTCCGGCAGATGGCGACGCACGGCCTCGCCGAGTTGTCGCTTGGGCTTGCTGGAATCCGGCGCCAGGCTGACGACTCGTGGATGAGAGGTGCGTTGCAGATACATGATCAGGGATAACAGCACGCCCGCGTAAATGGCGAACTCCAGGGCGATGAACAGCGTCGCCAGAAACGTGCTGATCAACACCATGGTTTCCCGCCGGCTGGTGCGCACGATCATTCGGATATGCTTGCCCTCGACCAGATTCCAGGCGCCGAGCATGATGACGGCGGCCATGGTCGGCATCGGCAAATAAGCCGCCAAGGGAGCGAAAAACACCAGAGCCAGGGCCACGAACAGCGCGGCGAAAATGGATGATAAAGGGGTCTTGGCGCCCGCGTCGTAATTGACGCCGGAGCGTGTGAACGAACCCGAACCGGCGTAGCAGGAAAAGAAACTGCCGAAGAAATTGGAAAGCCCCTGGCCGATGAATTCCTGATTTCCATCGATGCGTTGGTGGGAACGGGCGGCCACGGAGCGGGCGATGGACACCGCTTCGATCAGACCCAGCATGGCCACCGCCAGTGCCCCCGGAGCGAGCTGCCGCACGGTGTTGATCGAAAAATCGGGCAAGGAAGGCGGTGGCAGGGAAGCCGGCAAGGAACCCAACAGGGCCACGCCGTTGTTCTGCCCGTCCAGATACCAGCACAGCAGACTGCCGGCCAGAATGCCGATCAGCATCCTGGGCCATCGTGGCCGATACTTGCCGACCAACTGGCAGGTCAACAGCGTCATCGTGGCTATCGCCACGACAAGCAGATTCGTGTCGAACAGGTGGCCGATGACCGACAACACGGTGGGCAGAAACGCGCTGTGACTTTCTACCGTCAAACCCAGGAAATGCTTGATCTGGCTGGCGACGATCAGTACCGCCGCGCCGGTAGTGAAACCGACTACTACGGTGTGGGATATGAAATTGACCAGCACCCCCATGCGCGCCATGCCCAGCAGCAACTGGAACAGACCGGTCAGGAAGGTCAGGGTCAGCACATAGGGAAGGTAGTGCGGATCGCCAGGAGGCGCCAACTGGCCAACGACGCTAAAGACCACCATGGAGATCGCCGTGGCGGGACCTGACACCATATGCCGGGACGATCCGAATAATCCGGCGATGATCGGTACGACGATGGCGGTATACAGGCCGTATTGCGGAGGCAGACCGGCGATCAGGGCGAAAGCGACGCCTTGCGGTAGGGCGATGATCGCACCGGTCAACCCTGCCCAGAAGTCATCGCGAATGACCTTTGGGGTCAGTTGCCGTCCCCACACCATGAACGGAAAAAACTTAGGCGGCAGCCGGATTCGGGAAAGCCGACGTATATTAGCGCTGGCGGCGATCAACGCGCCCAGTGAGATGCGGGGGAATTGATACATGGGTGACGGTAAGACCAATAATCCACCCTATCGTATCATTTCTGCCGCCGAACGGGAGAGGGGTTCGCAAGTTCTTTCAGCGGCTTGTACAGGGCGTTTCCAAGGCTAGGCTCATTCAGAAACGCCGATCGGCATGGACACCCTAATCCTTATCCATCCGGCCGGCCGTTTTCGGCGGAACCCAACGGCTTAGATTTTTTCCAGCCCGGTGATTCCCGGTGATTCCCGGTGATTCCCGGTGATTCCCGGTGATTCCCGGTGATTCCCGGTGATTCCCGGTGCGTGTGCAACGTAGGGTCGGCGATCTCTGGCGCGGCGGCGGTAAGGTCAGGCGATGGATTACAACGAGAATAGCCAGCCTCAAGGCTATCGGTGCAGGCAGGGAGAACCTCCAGGCTGGCGAAAAGCGGACAGTGCAGCGTAGGAATCGATTAGACCTTGCAGGTGCCCGAGGCATCGGCCAGGGTGGAGCCTTTTTGCATCGTTTCCACCAGGCATTCCCAGTAGCCGATGGGCAAGGTATTTTTGAGATCACATTTCATGGAGGCGTAGCTGGCGGGATCTTCGTTGCGCTGTTTGGCGAGATCGACGGCCTGCCGGCAGAGATTTTGGCTTTTGATATCTTCCCCGATGGTTTGAGCCAGTGCGGGTCCAGCCAACAGCGCGGCGAACGCCACGGCGATGATCGAACGCTTCATGAGGGTTTTCTCCTATTGCATTTTGTCGGGACGGACTCTCTAGCTTCTGCTGCAGCTCAGGTTTGCTGGAAATAATGCTGCAGATATTCGGAAAACGGCTCGTCGTCGGCCGCTTCCAATTCTTCCTGCCGGCGCCGTGAGGCACGGGCTTCCTCGCTGAAAAACGCCATGCGCTGTTCGTCCACCGGCTGATTCATGTAATCGTTTTGATGCTGTTTGGACCAGCGTTTGGCAAAGTAGAAAAAGGGTTCCTTGTAGCGGCGCATTTCGGCGATGATCCGCGCCGACGGAGTCAATTCCGGGTGCTGGATGACCTCGCTTTGCCGATGCAGTGCTTCCGTAAAGGAACGCCCGCCCGTCGTCCGGTCCAGAATTTCACAGATCCCGCCCATGGCCTGGACGATCTCCATCGCCCATTCGCTCATGGGCCGCGGCTTGCCATGGTGAATCAGGGATAATCGGGGTTCGCGACCGCGATGGGCCACGGCCATCTGGTTGTCATCGATCGCCCGGCGCTCGTCGGCGTCGATGGGCGGACTGTCCTGGAGCAGACAAAACAGCAGAAACGCTTCCAAAAAATGCAACTGCGGAGCATTCACGCCCATGGGATCGAACACGCCGACATCCAGGGAACGCAGTTCCACATATTGCACGCCGCGCTCGCGCAGGGCCTTGTAGGGCCGCTCGTCGCCATGCGGCACCTGCTTGGGACGCATGGTGCTGTAATATTCGTTTTCGATCTGAAGCAGATTGGCGTTGAGTTGGCGGTATTCGCCATCCACCACGACGCCGATGGCTTGGTAGGCCGGGCAGGGTGTCTGCAGGGCGCCGGCCAGGCTGGCCAGGTATTCCTCCATGCTGTTGTACGAGATGTTCAGCCCGGTTTTCTTTTCCTGGCGGTTGGTGTAACCGATGTCGCTAAGCCGCAAGGAGGTGGCATGGGGCATGAAATAGGTGTTGTTGTCGAATTCCGCTAAGCGACTGGCGTGACCGGCGAAGAACGATTTACAGACGGCGGGCGAAGCGCCGAACAGAAAGGGAATCAGCCAACCGAATCGCTGCAGGTTGCGGATCAGACAGAAATAACGCTCGGAGATGAAATCCTGTAGCGGCTGACCGTCGCCTTCCAGATCCTGATAGACCGGCCAGAACGCATCGGGCAGGGAGTAATTGAAATGTACGCCGGCTATGACCTGCATGATTTTGCCGTAGCGATAACCCAAACCCCGCCGGTAAACATGCTTCATCATCCCGCTGTTGGATGTGCCGTACCAAGCGATCGGCACGCCTTCCTCGCCCTGGACCACGCAGGGCATGCTGTTCGCCCAAAGCATTTCGTCTCCGACATTGCGATAGACGAATTGATGCACGTCGTGCAGGAAGTCCAGGGTTTGCCGCAGGTCGGTGAAGGGGGGCGTGATGAATTCCAGCAGCGATTCGGAATAGTCCGTCGTGATATAAGGGTGGGTGAGCGCGGAACCCAGAGCCGCGGGGTGTGGGGTTTGCGCGATGCCGCCGTCTGGACCGACCCGCAGCGTCTCCTTTTCCAGGCCGATACGGGCGCCTTTTAGGATCTCATGCCCACCCGCCTCTTGCAGACGGGTCAGGCGTTGTTCGTAAACTCGCAACACGGTGGAAATCTCAATCGTCCGCTCGATAGGAGTGCCGATTCTGCGCTATTTTGTCGGGGAAATCACCCGTCCCTCTCTGATCCCAACGCGCCGATTCAACTAACCAGGAGCCCTACATGCCCAGTTGTTTCCTGAACGAGCAACCCGCCGATGCCGTCCCTTTGATCCCCGTATTGACCGGCCAATTCCAGGACTGGTTGAAGAACCAGTCCGAATTTGCACGGAACTGGATCGAAGGGACGGGATTCAAGGCCAAACCCCATACTATTTGCCTGGCGCCCGGCGGCGAAGGGACTCTGGATAGGGTGATCGTGGGGGTCGAAACCGTCGACGACCCTTGGGCCCTGGGCGGTTTGCCTTACGCCTTGCCGGCGGGTTGTTACTACCTGCAGTCGGAATGGGAGGCGGTCAGTCAGGAGCGGTTGCTCGTCGGCTGGGGATTGGGCGCCTACCGCTACACCCGTTACAAAGAGTCCAAGCAGACGCCGGCTCAACTGGTCATGCCTGAATTTTGCGACGATCAAGCCATCGAGCGGCGGTTGCAATCCTTCTATCTGGTGCGCGACCTCATCAACACACCGGCGGCGGATATGATGCCGGAACAACTGGCGGATACTCTGTTCGCACTGGCCGGTGAATTCGGCGCCCAGGCCAAGCAATGGGTGGGCGAGGAATTGTTGCAGGCCGATTTCCGGCTTATCCATGCCGTCGGGCGGGCCAGTGTCCATGCACCGCGTTTGTTGGATCTGAGTTGGGGTGAGACAGCGCATCCCCGGATCACCCTGGTGGGAAAAGGCGTTTGTTTCGACAGCGGTGGTCTGGACCTCAAGACGGCCAACGGTATGCGCTTGATGAAAAAGGACATGGGCGGGGCGGCGCATGCCCTTGGCTTGGCGCGCCTGATCATGAGCGCCGGGCTGCCGGTCAGACTGCGGGTGTTGATTCCGACGGTGGAGAACGCCGTTGCCGGCAACGCATTGCGTCCCGGCGACGTGGTCCGTTCGCGCAAGGGGCTGACGGTTGAAATCGACAACACCGACGCCGAAGGCCGGTTGATCCTCTGTGACGCCCTGGCCGAGGCGGTCACCGATCAGCCCGAACTGCTGCTGGATTTCGCCACGCTGACCGGCGCGGCGCGGGTGGCTTTGGGTACCGAGGTGCCGGCCCTGTTCTGCAACGATGATGGGCTGGCGGAAGGCTTGTTGGCCATGGCCGTGAATGAACGCGATCCCTTCTGGCGGTTGCCGCTGCATAAACCCTATCGGGATATGCTGGACAGCCGGATCGCCGATATAGCGAATTCATCCAGCGGCGGCTTTGGGGGCGCTATCACCGCCGCGCTGTTTCTGCAGGAATTCGTCCCGGCCACCATTTCGTGGGCGCATTTCGACCTGATGGCCTGGAACTCCAAGGCCCGACCGGGTCGGCCCGAAGGGGGCGAGGCCATGGGGCTGAGGGCGGTATTTCAATATCTGTGTCAGCGTTTCGGTCGCTGAAACCAAGGCGAACGCCGGTTTCGCAGGTTTACAGCGGATAATCGTATTCCAGGGTCAGCGGAGCGTGATCGGAGAATCGCTCCGTTTTGTAGATGGCGGCGGTCAATACCTTATCCGCCAAGCCCGGCGTAACGATCTGATAATCAATGCGCCAGCCGACGTTCTTTGCCCAGGCTTGGCCGCGATTCGACCACCAGGTGTATTGGTCGGGTTCCTGATTGACCCGGCGAAAGGCATCCACCAGACCCACCGGTCCCAGTAACTCATCCATCCAGGCCCGTTCCTCGGGTAGAAAGCCCGAATTCTTTTGGTTGCCCCGCCAGTTCTTCAAATCGACGGCTTTGTGGGCGATGTTCCAGTCGCCGCAGAGGATATAGTCGCGGTTTTCCGCGCGCAGAGCCTGAAAACGCGACAGCAGGCGGTTCATGAGCGCGAATTTGACCCCTTGCCGTTCCGGGCCGGATGAACCCGACGGCAGATAGAGGGAGCAAACGCTCAGCCTCCCGAAGCGGGCTTCCAGATAACGGCCTTCGGCATCCACTTCCGGCCAGCCCCAGCCCATTTGCACGGCATCCGGTTCGCGCCGGCAATACAGGGCCACGCCGCTATAGCCCTTCTTGTGGGCGTCGTGGCAATAGCAGTGAAACCCGGCCGGACGATGCGCCGCGCCAAGCTGGTGTTCCTGGGCCTTGGTTTCCTGCACGCACACCACATCGGCGTTCTGTCGTTCAAGCCATTCGAAAAAGCCCTTGCGGGCGGCGGAACGAATGCCGTTGGCGTTGAAAGAGATGATCTTCATCGTTGTCGCTCCCAGCCAAGATCCTCCCCCTGCCGGGCGCTCCCTACAGCTTGAATTGGCTTGATCGGGTTTTTGGACTTCAGTTCAGTTTGAACCGGTTCAAGCCATTCGGGTGGTCCGATGACCTGCATCACTCGGCCTGAAAAATCCTCAAAAACGACATATAACTTACTATAAATCATATAGATAACAATATGGCATGGATGCTGCTAAAGCTTGGATAACCTGCTATTCAACCCATTCCAAAAATTAACGCGAAGAGGTTATCCGATGAACACTACAAAGAAACAATGGTTGGCCACAAGTCTGATGGCGGTTTCCATGATCGTGGCGACTCAAGGCTTCGGTCAGGAATTTCATACCGACAACAGCAACGTGGGCCTGGAGATTCCAGAAAACAAAGCCAGCAGTGCCAGTGAGGATTACTGGACCGCCGAGCGGATGCGCAATGCCGTGCCGCTGGATCTGAAATTGGACGATCAGCCTTTCAGTTACGAGGCCCAGGCGGCGGAACCGACCGATCCGCCCGTGGTGCAACAGGGCGAAAAGCCGTTGCTGGGAAAATCCTCGGTTGCCGGGAAAAAGCTCTATGTTCCCCTGGAACCGGATCAGCCCGTCGAGCAGGATGAGGAACAAACCCCGTCGGCCGACGACATTTTGCTCCATGATGGCGAACGGCCTCATCCCTTTACCGGGGCCGAAATATTCGACAGCTATGAGCAGTATCCGCTGCGCACCATTGGCAAGCTGTTTTTCTCCCGGAATGGCGGCGACTTCGTCTGCTCGGCCTCCGCCCTGGCCAGCGACAACTTGCGTCTGGTCTGGACCGCCGGCCATTGCGTGGCGGCGGGTGACGGCGTCAACTGGTCATACAACGTGCGTTTCGTGCCGGCCTATCGTTACGGCGCGGCGCCGTTTGGCGTTTGGGAAGTCTGCGGTCTGTACACGACATCGCCGTGGTTCAATAGCAGCGATCTTGCGCAGGATTTTGGCGCGATCAAAGTCTGCGATCGTCCAGACGGCGCACGCTTGCACGAAGTGGTCGGTTCCTTGGGCTTCATGGCCAACATAGCCCGCGTGCAACACTGGAACTCTTTTGGTTATCCGGCCGCCCCGCCTTTCAACGGCGAGTCCATGCACACCTGTCAGGCGGGTTTTGGCCGCGACGACGGCGGGCTGTTCCCGATGACCATCGGCATCGGTTGCGACATGACGGGCGGTTCCAGTGGCGGCCCCTGGATTCTGGGGTTCAATCGGCTGGGCGGCGGCAATTTTCTGAATGGTTTGAACAGCTACGGCTACGGCAGTTTGCCCAATGTGATGTTCTCACCCTACTTCGGGAATGAATTCCTGGACCTGCGGGGATACGCCATGGCCAACGGCGGCTAAGCGCCACGGTTCAAGCTCAGCAGGGGCGGATTGGGAGACCGATCCGCCCCTTGTCGTTTGTGAATGGGAAAATCGCTCAATCGGAGCCGGGTAGAGACAAGAGGTCGCTACGGTCTTTCAGGTCCACGCCGCTTAATTTACACCGCAAGGATTCCTGGAGCAGATAGGTCAGTTTGTCGGCCGCCTGGAGGTGTCCAAGGCCCGCCGAACGGATGTTGGAGATACAGTTGCGTTCGGCGTTCTGGCGGCCGCGGCGCGGTCCGTAGGTAAGGTAGATACCCAGGCTGTCCGGCGAACTCAAGCCGGGTCGTTCGCCGATCAGGATGACGGTGGCCGTCGCCCGCAACCGTTCGCCGATGTCGTCGGCCAAAGCCACCCGTGCCTGACGCGCAAGAAAAACGGTGGGGCAGAAACCGATGCCCGCCTGGCGTAACCGCTGGACGATCTGGGTGAGCGTGGGCACGGCCTGTTGTTGCACGGCCAGGGCGGATAGGCCGTCCCCAATAATCAACACCACGTCATGGCCGCCGAGTTCATCCCGCAATTCGCGCAGCCATCGCTGGCCGGACTCATCGAGTAACCGCCCCAAATCGGGTCGCTTGAGATAACGCGCGCGATCGGTCGCCTGGCTGTGCACCGTTTCGGTGGCCAGTCCACATCGTTCCAACTCCACGGCGATGGCGTCGAAGTCCACGGATTGCTGCACGGCATCGCGCGCCTGGGCGTGGCTGAGCTGGAAGCGCATCACTTCGGCGGTTGGCAGAGCGTGGCCGACTCGTCCCAAAGCGATACGGGCATCGGTAAAACGGCGCAGACCTTGCCAAGGATCGGGGGTGGCTAGCTTGGAGGACATGGGTGTTTAACCGGTTTGCAAATAACTCAGCATCGGATTGCCCGAAGTGCGGGGCGCGAGTCGGTTGGCCGGGCCGACGATGCGCATGGATTGCAGCCATGCCTCGAATTCCGGCGCCGGGCGCAAGCCCATCACTTCCCGCAGATAAAGGGCGTCGTGAAAGGAGGTGCTCTGGTAGTTCAGCATGATATCGTCGGCGCCCGGAACGCCCATGATGAAGTGGACGCCCGCCACGCCGAGCAGGGTCAGAAGATTGTCCATGTCGTTCTGATCGGCCTCCGCGTGATTGGTATAGCAGATGTCCACGCCCATGGGCACGCCTAGCAACTTACCGCAGAAATGATCCTCCAATCCGGCGCGGATGATCTGCTTGCCGTCATAAAGATATTCCGGGCCGATGAAACCCACTACGGTATTGACCAGCAGCGGTTCGAAATGACGCGCCACCCCATAGGCACGGGCCTCGCAGGTCTGTTGATCCAGCCCTTCGTGGGCTTCGGCCGACAGGGCGCTGCCCTGGCCGGTCTCGAAGTACATCACGTTGTTTCCCAACGTGCCGCGCCGCAGCGCCCGCGCCGCCGCCAGGGCTTCTTGCAGCATGCTCAGGGTTATGCCGAAACTCTTGTTGGCCTGCTCGGTGCCGGCGATGGATTGAAAGACCAGATCGATGGGCGCTTGGGCGTCCTGTTCCATGATCTGCAACTGACTGGAAACATGAGTCAGCACACAGGCTTGGGTAGGAATGGCATAGGCGCTGCGCAGTTCGTCGAGCAGCTTGAGCAGGGTGTGGACCGTGCTCAGGCTGTCGGAGGCTGGATTGATGCCGATCACCGCGTCACCGTTGGCATACAGCAAACCGTCGATGATGGCGGCCAGGATACCCTTGGGATCGTCGGTCGGATGGTTGGGTTGTAGGCGCGTGGACAAGCGACCCGGCAAGCCGATGGTATTGCGAAAGCGGGTGACGACCCGGCATTTGCGGGCCACCGTGATGAGATCCTGGTTACGCATCAGCTTGGAAACCGCCGCCGCCATCTCCGGCGTCAGGCCCTGGGCGACCTCGGTCAGCCGCGCGCCATCCACCTGTTCCGAAAGCAGCCAATCACGCAGATCGCCGACCGTGAATCCGCTCAACGGAGCGAAGGCGCCGGCGTCATGGCCATCCAGAATCAAGCGGGTGACTTCGTCGCGCTCGTAGGGGACCACGGGTTCTTCCAGAAACCGGCGCAAAGGCGTTTCCATCAGGACCATGGCCGCCGCTACCCGTTGTTCGGCGCTGGTCGCGGCGATACCGGCCAGTTGATCGCCGGAACGCTCGGGCGACGCCTTGGCCAGCACGTCTTTCAGGCTCTCGAAACGGTAGACACGGCTACCGAGGGTTTGCGAATACGTCGTCATGTCAACAGTCGCACGCCGTGTGGCGGCCTCGGGGTTAAACCCGTCTTTTGAGAAGCACGTATACGGCCCCCGTGCCGCCATCCACCGGGCGGGCCGAGCAGAAGGCCAGCACTTCCTCGCGTTGCCGCAGCCAGTGATTGACCTTGGACTTCAGGACGGGCCCTTTATGGTGCGAGCCTTTGCCCTTGCCATGAATGATCCGCACGCAGGTCATGCTGTTGCGCCGGCAGTCGTGCAGGAAGGCGAGAAACGCCTGTCGGGCGACGGCGACCGTCATCCCATGCAGGTCCAGGGTGGCGCTGACCCGGAATTGACCCCGGCGTAATTTACGCAGTACGCCATGCTGCAAACCTGCTCGACTGAAGTACAATTCGTCGCCGGTATCCAAATCGGCGGGTTCGAAATAATTCGAAACCATATCAATGAGCACCTGCCGCTCGTCAGCTTGGGTGGAGAGCGGAACGGGGGCTGGTTTGGCGCGGAACGGTTCGGCCCGGTCATGGCGCAAACGCTTGACGGGTCCCACCTGTTGGCGGAACAATTGGCTATCTTCCGGGTCCGGTTGCAATGGTTTATTCATGGGCACCTCGGAATCGTATCGGCGGGAATGAGCCTAAGTATAACGGCTCCGTCCCGGCCTTCGTCTGCCGCAGTGGCGGCTGTCGCTCACTTGAAAGTGCACTCGCGGACAATGCGGATTCTGGTTAGTAATGATGACGGATATCAGGCCCCAGGTATCCTGTGTTTGGCGGCGGCCTTGCAAGAGATCGCGGAGATCAGCGTCGTAGCTCCGGATCGCGATCGCAGCGGCGCCAGCAATTCGTTGACGCTGAAAAGTCCTCTTTACGTTACCCGCCACGACAACGGTTTCCGCAGCGTGGAGGGTACGCCGACCGATTGCGTGCATCTGGCCATAACCGGTTTGTTGGACCCTGAACCGGACATGGTGGTTTCCGGTATCAACAACGGTTCCAATCTCGGCGATGACGTACTCTATTCGGGAACGGTCGCTGCCGCCATCGAAGGACGTTTTCTCGGTCTGCCAGCCATTGCGATTTCCCTGGTGGGCGGACAGCCTGAACATTTTCACACTGCCGCGCGCGTGGCCAAGCAACTGGTATTGGGCCTGCGCCGCAATCCCTTGCCTTCGGACAGCATTCTAAGCGTTAACGTACCCGATCTGCCTTGGGAGGAACTGCGCGGCTATCAGGCCACCCGGCTTGGCCATCGGCACAAATCGGAACCGGTGATCAAGAGCATGGACCCGCGGGGCAATCCCATCTATTGGGTGGGACCGGCGGGTCCTGAACAGGATGCCGGTCCCGGTACCGATTTTCACGCGGTGCGCACCGGTTACGTATCCATCACTCCCTTGCAGGTCGATTTCACCCGCTATACGGCGCTGGAGCAGGTGGCGCAATGGTTGGAGCGCCTATGAGCGAGGGCGATCCGGCGGCTGAGGCAGCGGCGAAACCGGCGGCGGTTCCGCGTCGCTTCATGTGGTCGGGTCCGTTCGGTTGGTTGCAAGATCAAGTCATGATCTGGGCGAAGCATCGTCATGCCCCTTGGTTTCTGGGGGGCTTGAGCTTCGCGGAGTCGTCGTTTTTTCCAATACCGCCCGATGTCATGCTGGCACCCATGTCGTTGGTTCAGCCCCATCGCGCTTGGCGTTTTGCCTTGCTGACCACCTTGGCTTCGGTGCTCGGCGGCTTGTTTGGGTACCTGCTTGGCTCGTTTCTTTTCGATCTGATCGAGCCGATGTTGCAGCGGGCCGGGTATTGGCCGGCGTATCTTCAAGCGCGGGACTGGTTCGATCGCTGGGGTTTCTGGGCCATGTTCCTGGCCGGTTTCTCTCCGATCCCCTACAAGGTTTTCACCATCACGGCGGGTACGCTGTCCATGGCTTTGTTGCCGTTCGTGGCCGCGTCGGTGATCGGCCGGGGCATGCGCTTTTATCTGGTGGCCGCGTTGATGCGTTGGGGCGGTGCTCGCATGGAGACGATGCTGCGTAAGCATATCGACAGTCTGGGCTGGTTGACTGTCATCGTTGCCCTGCTGGTTTACTTGGTGGTTGCAAATAGATGATTGATGGCTTCAAACATTGCGGGCGAATGGTTCATGGGGTTTGCCTGGGGATGATGTTGAGTCTGGTGGCGGGCTGCGCGGGCTATCAGCAGACGGCCGACAGCGGCAACGCGGCGGAAACTTATGTAGTGGCTCGCGGCGATACCCTGTCGGAGATTGCCATACGTTTCGGCCTGGATTTCCGGGAGGTGGCGGAATGGAACCAACTGCGTTCACCTGATCGGATTTTCCCGGGGCAACGTCTGCGGCTTACGCCGCCGGATGGGACTCCTCGCTCCCAACTAGCTGCATCCGAGCCGGCAACGACCCCCACTCGTCGCGGCGAGAATCGGCCCTCGCCCACCGCTTCTTCCAGACCGGCCGCGACGCCGACCAGTGCGGTGCCCAGTGGTAATGGCGTGCATTCCAATTCCGGTCAACGGGTGGTGGCCAATCTGACCTGGCTGTGGCCGACCGAAGGTGAGATCGTGCGCGCCTACCAACCACAGATACCCGGCGGCAAGGGTATTCAGATCGGCGGTAAAATCGGACAGCCCGTGCGGGCGGCTTCCGGTGGCGAAGTCGTGTACAGCGGTAGTGGACTTCCGGGTTACGGAAGGCTTATCATCGTCAAACATTCCGATACGCTTTTAAGCGCGTATGGGTATCTGGGTGAAATATATGTCAAGGAAGGGGACACCGTGGTCCCAGGACAATCCATAGCTTCGCTGGGAAGGGGGCAGGACAACCAGCCGGTCTTGCATTTCGAGATCCGTAAAAATGGCGACCCCGTGAATCCCTTAGCTTATCTTCCGGCTCAAGAAGCCTGAAATTTATGCATCCTATAAAAATCAAAGGCGCAGACCGAAGCGGATCATTGTGTGCCCTCCGCTGGCGAACGCGTCAGAAACTATTCCACCCCCATCGAGGAGGTAACGATGTCTCCACGTACCACTCAATCCGTTCAGTTGGTCGAAAGCGAGGAGGGACTGCACGAGATTGAGGCCACTGATGATCTCCTTTCCCCTTTCGACGAGGGGCTTGAAGAAGAAAAGCTGGAGCAGGAAGCCGCCATTGAGGCGACCAGCGATTACGTTGCGAGTGACAACCCATGGGCCGTGGCAAGCGGGCGTGACCTCACCCCGGATGAGTTGGACGCCACACGCATCTACCTGAGCGAGATCGGATATTCCCCGTTGCTGACCGCCGAAGAAGAAGTCCATTTCGCGCGTTTGGCTCTTCAAGGCGTGGAACCCGCCCGCAACCGCATGGTAGAGAGCAATCTGCGACTCGTGGTCAAGATCGCCCGCCGTTATATGAACCGAGGTCTGACCCTGCTGGATCTGATCGAGGAAGGCAATCTCGGCTTGATCCACGCGGTAGAAAAGTTCGACCCCGAGCGTGGTTTCCGGTTTTCGACCTACGCAACCTGGTGGATACGCCAGACCATCGAGCGGGCTATCATGAACCAGACCCGCACCATCCGCTTACCGATTCACATCATCAAAGAAATCAATCTGTATCTGCGCACTGCTCGGCAGTTGGCGCAATCCCTGGATCACGAACCCACCGCCGAGGAAATCGCGCTGGCCATGAACAAACAGGTCAGCGAAGTCAAACGCATGTTGAGTCTGAACGAGCGTGTGGCTTCGGTGGATACCCCGATCGGCAAGGACGAGGATCGTTCGTTGCTGGATGCCATTCCCGACGATAACAATCCCGATCCCTCGCAGCTGCTGCAGGAAGAGGACTTGAACGAGAATCTCGGCATGTGGCTGAACCAGTTGAACGATAAGCAACGAGTCGTGGTAGAACGACGCTTTGGCCTGAATGGGCAGGAGCGTGCCACCCTGGAACAGGTGGGTAACGAAATTGGCGTGACCCGGGAGCGCGTTCGGCAAATTCAGATCGATGCCCTGCGGCGCTTGCGCAAGATACTGGAAAACGACGGATTTTCCGAAGAATTTCTGTACGGCTAAGCGTCTTTTTGTCGTCCCCTGTCCTAGATCATCAGCAAGGCCGCCGCGACCCGGCGGCCTTCGTTCATGATGATGTTGTAAGTGCGGCAGGCCGCGGCGGTACTCATGATTTCCACCCCAATGCCCTGAATCAGCAAAGGCTGTGTCACCCGTGGGTGAGGGAAATGATGGTGGGCGCCGGTACCGAGAATGACGATCTCCAGTTGCAACGCCTGCAACCCATCGAAGTGGGAAGCATCAAGTTCCGCCACGCTTTGCGGTGGCCAATTTTCTATCAGCCGTTCCGGCATCACGACGACACTGCGGTCGATGACCCGTTCGTTGACGGTAATGGAGCCTTGGCTATAAGCGCGGATGAGATTTTTGGTATGATCGGCGTCGAGGCTGAACCGCATGGCGGATATCCAGAAATTACAGGGTTGTATCGCGTAAAACGAGTCACTATACAGCGGCTTCGTATTTTTTGAGTCTGGCTGAAGACGGATAGGTTCCCTGTGTTGATTCACAGCCTGCGTCGAACGCCATGGCGGCAACGCCCGAAAAGCGGTGTCTATAGCGGTATTGGGCGCCGGGTAGTACATGAACGATACGACCCTATGAGGACACTCATTCATGAGTTCGCAGACACCACTAAGAGTGTGGCCTGGTTTACCCTTTCCGCTGGGCGCCACCTGGGACCGGCAAGGCGTCAATTTCGCTCTATTCTCGGCGAATGCTGAAAAAGTCGAACTCTGTTTGTTCGATTCCTCGGGTGAACAGGAAACCGCCCGGATCGTGATGCCCGAATATACCGACCAGATCTGGCATGGCTACTTGCCTGACCTGGGTCCCGGCACCCTCTACGGCTACCGGGTCTATGGGCCCTATGAGCCGCATCTTGGGCATCGTTTCAACCCGCATAAACTGCTGCTCGATCCTTATGCCAAGCAACTGCGCGGTCGCTTGGAGCCGGGCGACGTACATTGCGGTTATCGGGTGGACGATCCGCTCCAGGATTTGTCCTACGACACACGGGACAGCGCACCCTTCATGCCGAAATGCGTCGTGGTCGATCCCGGCTTTACCTGGGAAAGCAGTCATGCGCCACACACTCCCTGGCCGGAAACCATCATCTACGAAGCCCATGTGCGCGGATTCACCATGATGCATGAGGGCATTCCCGTCGTTGAACGCGGTACTTTCGCCGGCATGGGCCATGATAAAACAGTCGCCTATCTGAAATCGCTGGGCATCACCTCCGTGGAACTGATGCCCGTGCACGCCTTTCTCGACGAAGGGTTTCTGTTGGACAAGGGACTATGCAATTATTGGGGGTACAACACCTTCGCATTCTTCGCCCTGGAACCCCGGTATCTGAGCGAAGGGGGCGGCGTCGACGAATTCAAAACGATGGTGCGTCGTTTGCACGATGCTGGAATCGAGGTGCTGCTCGACGTCGTCTACAACCATACCGCCGAAGGCCATCAATTAGGGCCGACCATCAGCTTTCGCGGTATCGACAATGCCTCGTATTATCGCCTGCGCGGTGACAATTCCCGCTATTACATCAATGATACCGGCTGTGGCAACACCCTCAATATCAGCCATCCGCGCGTGTTGCAGATGGTGATGGACAGCCTGCGCTACTGGGTGACGGAGATGCAGGTCGATGGCTTCCGCTATGATTTGGCCTCCACCCTGGGACGCGAGGATTACGGCTATGATCGTGGCAGCGGTTTTTTCGACGCCGTCAACCAGGACCCCATTCTGTCGAGGGTCAAGCATATCGCCGAGCCTTGGGATATCGGACCCGGCGGTTATCAGTTGGGGCATTTTCCACCCGGTTCGGTGGAATGGAACGATCGTTTTCGCGACACCGTGCGCCGTTTCTGGCGCGGTGACGAGGGGATGTTGCCCGATATGGCAACCGGCCTGTTGGGGTCCAGCGACATATTCGAACACGATGGCCGCCGACCTTCCTCCAGCGTCAATTATGTCGCCAGCCACGATGGCTTCACGTTGGCCGATCTGACGAGTTATCTGGGAAAGCATAACCAGGCCAACGGTGAGAACAACAACGACGGCCATCCCATCAACTTCAGTGACAACTACGGTGTCGAAGGTCGCACCGAGGATGCCAACGTGCTGGCCCTGCGCTGGCGTCAACGGCGCAATATGTTGGTTACCGTGCTGCTTTCCCAAGGCACGCCCATGTTGCTTGCCGGTGACGAATTCGGTCGTAGTCAGCGAGGGAACAACAACGCATATTGCCAGGACAATCCTATCAACTGGGTGGATTGGTCCGCCATCGGCGAGGTCGATCGGCGCTTACTGGAGTTTGTGCATCGCTTGATACGGCTACGCCGGGATCACCCGATTTTTCGTCGTCCACGCTTTTTGCATGGTGAGCATGTTTCGGAGTTGACCGGCTTGCGGGATGTCGAATGGCTGAATCCATCCGGACGGCCCATGGCTCACGAACACTGGCATGACCATCAGGCTCGCTGTATTGGCTTGCTGCTTGCAGGGGATGTCGGATCGTTCACGACCATGACCGGGGAACCGTACGGTGATGACACCATGCTATTGATCTGCAATGCGCACCCTCATGATGTGTCCTTCACCATGCCGGATGTGCATCGCGATGTGGAATGGCGTTGCCTGCTCGATACGGCCAACCCGGAGCGGCCCGAAGGTGAATGGTGTATTTCCGCCGGCGCGTCGTTCAACGCCCCAGGGCGGTCGGCGATGGTATTTGCCCTAGCTCCGCGTTACTAGGTCGTTATGAACTTTCCTTTTATCGCTTTTGTTCTCCACCTCATCTTGGAAGATTAGTCATGAGCGCTTTGGACCGTCTGGCGGCGTTAGCCGGTATCGAGCCGTTCTACCATGATGTGCTGGGCAACCTGCACGAGGCGGACAGCGGTGCCAAACGCACCTTATTGAACGCCTTGGGCTTCGCCGTGACCGATGATGGTGCGGTGGAGAAAAGCATGCAGGCCCACGAGCAACGTTCCTGGCGGCGTACATTGGAACCGATCGTCATCATCCCCGCTGAACAGCAGCCGGGTACGGTGCCTATTACCCTGCCGGTCGATCCCGCCGGCGCATTCGTGCAATGGACCTTGACGGAAGAAGACGGCGCCGTTCATGAAGGGCGAGTCAACCTGACGGACCTTCCGGTCACCGCCATTTACACCATCGACGAACGATTGGTGGAACGGCGTGGGTTACGTTTGCCCGAGTTCTTGCCCGAGGGTTATCACAAGCTGTCGGTCAGAGTCGAGTACGCTGATTTGACCACTCAGGTAGGTTCCACCTCCGTCGTGGTGGCGCCACGCACTTGTTACGGTCCCCAGGATGCCGTGCCGGATACCCGCCTATGGGGCGTCGCCGTGCAACTGTATTCTTTGCGTAGCGCGCGCAATTGGGGTATGGGCGATTTCACCGATTTGCTGCACCTGGTCGAGCGGCTGGCGGAGACTGGAGCTTCCGGCGTCGGCTTGAATCCATTGCATCCCTTGTTTCCCGGCAATACCAGTCATATCAGCCCATATTCCCCGACCAGCCGCTGTTTTTTCAACACGTTATATATCGACGTGACCGCGGTACCGGATTTCACGGAATCCGCCAAGGCGCGCATCCTGATTCGGGACCCTCAGTTTCAAGCCGATCTGGAGCGCCTGCGTGCCGCCGAATTGGTGGATTATCCCGCGGTGGCGGCGCATAAGTACCGTATTTTGGAGCTGTTGTTCGCCAGTTTTCAGCGTCGCCACATAGCGGAGAGGACGCCGCGCGGATTGGCCTTCGAACACTTTTGCGACGAAATGGGACCGGCGTTGGAACAACTCGCGTTGTTCGACGCCTTGTACGAGTATTTTCATTCGCGCGACGAAAACTGCTGGAGTTGGCGCAAGGATTGGCCGACCGATTTCCAACGCCCTCATTCCCCGGTGGTGGGCGATTTTGCCAAGAAGCATCGGGATCGCGTCAACTTTTTCAAATACCTGCAATGGGTCGCCGATGAGCAATTGGCGGCCGTCGCGCGGCGGGCGCGGCAACTGGGCATGCCGGTCGGGTTGTACATGGATCTGGCGGTCGGTGTCGATCCGAACGGTGGCGAAGCCTGGGGCGATCACGAAATGTTGATCTCCGAAGCCACCTCGGGCGCGCCGCCCGATCCCCTCAATCGCCTGGGGCAGAATTGGGGTTTGGCGCCGATCAATCCCGTGGCTCTGCAAGAACGTGGATTCGCGCCGTTGATCGCCGCCTTGCGCTCGAATATGCGTCATGCCGGCGCTTTACGCATCGATCACGTCATGGGTTTGATGCGCTTGTATTGGATACCCGGCGATCGCCCCCCCACCGCCGGAATGTATGTGCGCTATCCGCTGGAAAGCATGTTGCGCATTCTGGCCTTGGAATCCCGGCGTCACCAGTGCTTAGTGATCGGCGAGGATCTCGGCACGGTGCCGGACGGCTTTCGCGATGTGATGAATCAGGCGGGGTTGCTGTCGTACAAGGTCCTGTATTTCGAACGTTGGCCTGACGGTCTGTTCAAACGGGTGGAGACTCACCCCGAGCAGAGCCTGGTCACCATTTCCACCCATGATTTGCCTCCGCTGGGAGGCTGGTGGATGGGTCGCGACGTGGAATGGCGGATCAAACTGAGCTTGTACCCGAACAAGCAGATGCAAGCCGATGATGTCGCCAGCCGTCCGGTTGACCGCCGGTTCCTGCTCGATGCCTTGGTGGATGCTGAGGCCATCGAGCCGGAAGCCGCGCCTTCCCTGGAACCGCCGGTTCCCACCGAAGCATTTAGGGTGGCGGTGCATCGCATGTTGGCGCGCTCTCCAGGCCGCTTTATGGTCATCCAGATGGAAGATGCACTGGATGTCGTAGAGCAGGCCAACCTGCCGGGCACGGTGGACGAACATCCCAATTGGCGACGCAAACTACCCTTGAGCGTCGATGAATTGTTCAACGATGCCAGCTTGCAAGCCATCCTAGCCGTGCTGCGGGAAGAACGGCCGCGCCCAATCAGGCCGGTTGCCCCCGAGTTAGCCGAGCCCGAGAACACCTTGGCGGAAGCCGATCAGGGCATGCGCTTTGCGAGAACCGAAAGACCGGACGATACGCTCTCCAAGGACGCGGCGGCGGGCGGTTGACAGCGCACGGTGTGATGCTCCGTCAACCGCAGAGCATTTGTTCAATCACTTCGGACCCCAGCTCTTCCAATAGTTTCTCCAGGGAGGCGGGGTTCATCGCATCACCCAGCAGATCGACGCCATCCGCGTTGGCGTGAATCCGCAGACGCAGGCGTCGGCCGCGGGGGTCTGCCGGATAGTCTTCCGCTTGAATCAGATCAGGCAGATGTTCAACGAAACGATATTTTGTCATATCGTCATTCCTCGCTCGGCGCATTCGTAAGGTTGGCCCGCGTTTTCCACGAAGGAATAGGGACAACGGGGAGTGATTTCACTGCCAGCGGCCGGGAATGGCCGTCTTGCAGTTCGGACACCGGCCATCCACTAAATCCACGGTCTCGGTCGCCCAAATGGCGCGGCGGATAAGCGTGTGGCCACAGACCGGGCAGGGCGTGTTGCGCTGTTTGGGTCCGCAGGCGCGTTCCACATAAACATAGGCTAGTCCTTCCCGCCGGGCGATCCGCACGGCCTGGACCAGCGTCGCTGGCGGCGTCGGCGCGGCCCGACGCAAGCGAAAGTCCGGGGTGAAACGCAGCAGATGCCAGGGAATGGGCCGATCGAACGCGCGTAAGCGAACGGCCAAGGCGTGCAACGAATCCTCGTCGGCATTGAATTTGGGAATCACCGGTGTGCTGATTTCCACCCATATCCCCGCCGTAATACAGGCTTCGATGGTGTCCAGCACCGGCTGCAAGGGAGCTCCGGTCAAAGCCCGGTGCCGGCGTTCGTCGGCCGCCTTGAGATCGATATTGACCGCGCTCAGCCAGGGCAGCAAGCTGGCGAGAGCCTCCGGGGTGACATAACCATTGCTTTTCCAAAGCAGATCCACGCCTTTGGCTTGGCCAGCCACGCCGATCGCCAGGGTCAGTTCCGCCGCCAGACTCGGCTCGGAATAGGATAGGCCGATCGCGGCGTTGTGCGCGTGGGCTTCGATGACGATCTCGGCGGGATCGACGGGGGCGGCGGCGCCCTGGGCCTCGTTGTGACGCCCGAATTGGGATAGCCGATAATTTTGGCAGTACAAGCAGGTAAAACTGCAGCCGGGTGCGGCCAAGGTCAGCACTCGGCTGCCCGGTTTGTAGTGATAGAAAGGCTTGCGTTCGATAGCGTCCAGATGTTTCACCGCGCTGGCGAAAGTGGCGGTTTCCAAGGTGTCGCCACGCCGCCGGCGTACCTGGCAGAAACCGATTTCGCCATCGCGCAGGCGACAAGCCCGCGGACAGAGCGTGCACAGGAGACGATCGCCCTGGCTTCGATAAAAAGCCGCGGGAGTCCAGTGCAGGGCGGTGGAGGACGTCACCGTGGGGGACTCGACGCGATTCTGGAAGATGCCGGCGACAATGCCTTCCCTCTTTGATTGCTATCGGTAATACAGTAGTTTAATAGGGACCAACTGTATTCAATGCCCGCCACGCTTTCTGGAACAAGACATTCAGTACCGATGGACAATTCAACATCCCCTGAAACACGAAGCGCCATCGACGATCGCTTGCGTCTGATTACGGATGAATTGCGCAGTCTGTTGGCCAATTATCTGTTCGGCGTCTACCGGAAATGCCTGACCAATCACTATCTGGCGTGCTTCCACGCCGCTTGCCTGCTCTTGGAGAGCAAGGGCGTACAGGTAGCCGGTCACGAAGGCATCAACCGTCCGCTGAGCGCCCATTTCATCGGTCCCGGACTGTTCGATAAACAATGGCTGAAGACCTTGAGTCGGTTGCACAGTCAGCAGCAAGCCGCCGACTTCCATAGTTACCTGCACTTCGAGGAGGAAGACGTGCTGGAATCGCTGGCCCTGGCCATTCCTTTTCTGGAAAGAACCCTGAATTACCTCAAGGTTCATATCGAGGATTGCGACTGGAAGTCTTTCGAGCAACGCTTGGACGGAGTCCGACGTTTGCTGGCAGCCGAGCTGTAAACGGCATCAGCGGATGCCGTATTTTTTCATCTTTCGGTAGATGGTCGCGATATTCATGCCGGCTTGGTGCGCCACCTCCTCGACATTCCCACCGGTTTTCCGCAGCAAGCGGTTCAAATAAGCCGTTTCGAAACGCGCCAGCGCCGCCGGGTAGTCCAACTCGTCCAATTCGTCCATCGCGTTTAGCTCGCCCAAAGGGCTGGCCACGTTCCCGCCGGCGCTTCGCTCATAGGCGTTGGCCGGCAGCTCGATCAGTTGCATGAGCACATCCAGGCCGATCAAGTCGCCGTTCTCTATGGCCATGGCGGCCTGAATCACATTGCTGAGTTGGCGTATGTTGCCGGGCCAGGCGAAGTGACACAGCCGTTCCATGGCCTCGGGGGTACACCCCCTGACCGCAGTGCCGAATCGTTCGTTCTGCTGCCGGACGAAGTGTCCCACCAGCAACGGAATATCGGAACGACGCTCGCGCAACGGCGGCAGGCGAACGTTGACCACATTCAACCGATAGTACAAGTCCTCGCGAAAGGCTTGGCTTTGCACGGCGGCCTGCAGATCGAGGTTGGTGGCCGAGAGCACTCGCACATCGACGCGAGTCGGCCGCGTGTCGCCGACCCGATAGAATTCCTGCTCCTGGAGAAAACGCAGCAGGGTTTTCTGCACGTTCAGGGGTAAATTGCCGACCTCGTCGAGGAACAGCGTGCCGCCGTCCGCGCTTTCCAACAGCCCTTTGTGCTCGCGGTCCGCCCCGGTATAGGCTCCCTTGCAATGGCCGAACAATTCGTTCTCCAGCAACGCCTCGGGAATCGCCCCGCAATTGATGGCCACGAAGCGGCGCAGCCGACGGTCGGAATGCTCATGGATGGCGCGCGCGACTAGTTCCTTGCCGGTTCCCGACTCGCCGGTGATCAATATCGGGATATCGCGAGTGGCGACTTTTCGGGCGGTGTCCAAGACCGCCAGCAATTTCGGGGAAGCGCCGACGATGGTCCCGAAGCGGGTGGCCAGTTCCTCGCGTAGTTCCAGGTTCTCATGCAGCAATTGAGTCTGGCGCAGCGCGTTGCGTACCCGCGATAGCAGCTCCTCCGGCTCGAAGGGCTTGGTCAGCATGTCGTAAGCGCCTTTGCGCAGGGCTTGTATGGACATGTCCACCGTGGCGTGGGCGGTGATCATCAGCACCGGTATATCGGGGGCGATCTCCTTGATTCGCTGGAGCACTTCCAGGCCGTCCATGGTCGGCATCTTGACATCGCTGATGACCACATCGTAGTGCTCCGAGGAAAAGGCCGTCACGGCCTCCGGCGAGCGGGTAAAACTGGTCACGGCATAACCCTGATCGGTCATGACCGCCGCGATCATGCGACACATGGCCTCTTCATCGTCGATCAGCAGGATGCGCTTGCGGGTATCGCTCATAGCGGACCTCCATCACGTGTAATCGGCAGGCTCACCGTGACTGTGGTGCCCACGCCGATCTGGCTGTCGATCTGAATGGCGCCGTGATGTTGTTCGATGATGGTTTTGGTGATCGCTAGACCCAGCCCGGTGCCTCGGCTTTTGGTGGTGAAGAACGGCTCCAGGACCTTGTCCAGGTTTTCCGAGGGGATGCCGGCGCCGTTGTCCTGAAAAATCAAATACGCCTGGCCGTTACCGGCCAGGGTGGTTTTGACGAGCAAATGGCCGCCATCGGCCATGGCGGCGCCGGCGTTGAGCATCAAATTGATGGCGACTTGCCGTACTTGGTCGCTGTCTACCGGTAGCGGAGGCAACCGAGGATCGAAATCCCTTTCGATGCGCATATTGTCCAGATCCGTGTGATTGGCCGCGAAGTCCACGATTTGATCCAGCAATTCGTTGAGGTCGGTCGTTCTCAGGGTCGGTTTGGGAACTCGCGCGTAGCTGAGCAGATCCTGCACGATGTTCTTGCAACGTTTGCTTTCGCGCTTGATTTCCTGGATGTATTTCAGATTAGCGTCATCGGGGTTCATTTTACCTTCCAGGTAAGCGGCATAACCCAGGATGACGCCGAGCGGATTGTTGATTTCATGGGCGACGCCCGAGGACAGTACGCCCAGCGACGCCATCTTGCTTTGTTGCGCTAGATTGGCCTCCATTTCTTTGTTTTGCCGCAGGACGCGGGTCATCAGATTGAAATCCTCCGCCAGTTCACCGAGTTCATCGCTGGAATTCACGGATAGCTCAACATCCAGTCGGCCGCGCTTGACCTCCCGAATCGCGGTCAGCAGATGCGCTATCGGCTCGGTCAATTTCTTGGAAGCGTAGAACACGAGCAGGGTCGCGCCCAACCCCACCAGACAGGTGAACAGCGCCACGCTGATCACGATATGCCCTTGTATTTCGTCGGCTTGACGATAAAACTCGTCCTCGTAGGACCCGACCGCAACGATCCAGTCCCAGGGTTGGAAATACAGATAGCGGACGATTTTCATGCGCGGTGCGGGATCGCCGGCGTTTTGCCAGGGGTAGTGAATCCACCCGTTTTTCCGCTGCGTCATCTCGCGTATGAAATAGCGCCCGTTTCCGTCGCGTTCATCGTAGATGTTCGCGCCTTCTTGGAATGGGTGAATGGTCAAGCGGCCGTTGGTGGTCATGGTGTAGATATAGCCGGTTTCACCCACCCGCTTGCTGAGTATCTTGTCCTTGAGTTCGGTGAAGGCCCGTTTTTCGAAAGCCACGTCATCGTAGGTTTCATCCAGATAACCGCCAGCGGCGATGATCCAATCCCAAGGCGCGAAGTATTGATAGGCCACGACTTTCTCGCGGGGATGCGCGTCTCCCAGGGTTTCGTTGCGCCACGGGTAGTTGATGTACAGCACTTCGTTCGGGCGGGCGTTCCGGGCTTTGGCGATCATCTCGCGGATGAAGAGCCGACCGTTCTCGTCCTGCGCATCGGCGATATTGCCTCCCTCCTGGGCGATATGGGCCACGAGATCGCCGTTGGACGTCATGGCGTAAATGTAGCCGGTCTCCGCGATATTGACGCTCTTGAGAGCTTGCTTGGCTTCCTGCTGGGCTTCGGCCAGCGTCAACTGGCCCTTCAGATATTGGTCCTGTGCGCTAGCCACCCAGTTGCGGGCGAATGTCACCAGCGTGGCGAGGTTCTTTTTGACGGTGCGTCGTTTGTCTTCCTTATAAACCTCCAACTGTTGGTAGTGGGCGCTCAGTAAATCCAGCGTGAATTGCGCCATATGATCCAGATCGGCCTCGCTCGACCGGGTGATGCCGAGATAGGCTTGCTGCTTGGCCACGTAGCCGATCACGCCGCCGACCAGTAGCAGGGGAATGATCACCGGCGGCAACACGACGGCCAGGATTTTCCAGCGAATTTTCCAGTTTCCTAGCTGCGACAAGGTATTTCGGAACGGGGCAAGCATGGTCGGGAGCCGGGAATCGATACGAATTTCAGTGGAATGACCGGTTAATCACAGGAGGCAGGATTTCCTCGCGGCCGAGGCGCCTCAATAGTCTTAAAGCATAGGCCAGACCCACCGATGCCGCGTGTTTCCGCGGAGCGCGTGACGAGTAGCGGTTAAGTCCCGCCAGACACCGCTCGCGACGGGTCCTTTCGTGCGCGTGGCCTTGCGCTACCCGCTACGGACGGTCGCTGCTTGTCACTCCGTTACCCCGCACGCTTCGGGAATGACCGCGCTGTCGTCAGAAAGGTCGACCCAGGAACAGATAAGCCGATCCGAAACCGCCTTCGGCGTAGCCGCCGCCCAGATACAGGGGGCCGATGGGAGTATCCAACCCCAGGAACAGACTGCCCGCCATGCGGACTGATTCCAGGGATATATCGTCGCTATTCTCCCAGGTATTGCCGGCTTCCAGCGATGCCCCGAAATAGATCGGCAACGTGAAGGCCGCCGAGGTGTTGTCCAGCCGGCGCAGGTAGATCAACTCGGCTAAACCGGCGTATTCGCCCGAAAGTTGCCGGGTCTGAAAGCCGGACAGGTTGAGGAATCCGCCCAGGAAAAAGCGATTCTGCGGTCCGAGTTCGCCATCGAGTTTGCCTTCCAGGACCAAGCGCGGGATGAACGTGCTTTTGCCACGGGTGAAGGGCCAGATGCCGCCGAAGCGGAGCGTCTGGAAGTCGTGGTCGGCGCCCAGACTTTTGCTGGAGAACGTGTATTCACTGCGGGTGGAAATGCCTTGGGTGGGGAAGTTGACGTTATCGAGCGTATCCATCCACCAGCGCGTGTAGACGTTGCCATCGTCGAAATGGCCCTCCTGCAGGGTGGGCGCTCCGATCGTTAGCGTGGCGCTGCTCCAGGCACGCCGGTAACCGATGCGCCACTCCGTGGAATCCCCGAGATTGATACCGCCCGCCAAGCCGATTTGGGTTTCGTTGATGCGGTATTCGGCCACTTCGGATTGATCTTGAAAGACCCCGAAATTGAAACGCTCGTAGGTGAAGTCGGGCACGATGAAATAACGGTAATCGGACCCGAAGGGTTGGTAAAAGTCCGTGAACAGTTGCAGGGTATCGCCGAAGGACCCGAGCAGACGCCATTCGCCGCCCGCGCTGTTGACTTCGGTCATGGTGTAGCCCAGGCCCAGGGTGAAGGCGCTGTCGCCCGAATCGCTGGACTCCAGATTCATGCCGAACTGCAGATAATTGGGACCCCACTCCTTGGCCACGGCATTAACGACCAAACCGGTCTTGCCGTGCTCCTCGACCAGCGAATAGTCCACTTTCTGGAAGTTGCCCAAGCCGTAGATCACGGCCAGATCCTTCTCCAATTCCGGGACATTGAGCGGCGCGCCCTCCTTGACGTGTAGGCGTGCGGCGACGACGGAATCGGCCAGTCGGGAATTATTTTCGATACGAATGAAATCGATGGTCGGTGGGGTGGACGTTCTCGCGAAACGCTGCTTCGCCAGATAGGCTTGGTACTCCGGCTCGGATAGCGCCAGGCGTTGCAATTTCCACCGTTGGGCGAGCGCGGTCTGGGTGCCGATGGGGATGGCTTGCCCGGCTTTTTCGAAGGACATAGTGGAGATGTCGCCCAGATCCGGCTCGATCAAAATATCCTGAGGGCGCAGCGTGCCCAATTGCCGGACGGTGTTCTGGCGGGTCATGATCGTCGTCAGTTGATCGGTGATATCCAGTACCGATTGCAGATCGGCTTGCGGGGTCAGCGGCGTGCCGATATCGACGACTATCAGCACGTCGGCGCAGGTTTCGCGCGCCACGTCCATGGGCAGATTGTTGGATACTCCGCCATCGACCAGCAGTTTGCCGTTCAACTCCATGGGGGCCAGGGCGCTGGGAATGGACATGCTGGCGCGCATCGCGTGACTCAGGGACCCGGACGCCAGCGCCACCGGCTCGCCGGTGGCGATGTCGGTCGCCACCGCGCGGAAAGGAATCTTCAAATCGTCGAAATTCTTGATGTCCGCCACAGGCAGGGCCAAGCGATCCAACAGCAGAGTCAGCTTCTGGCCTTGAATGGCTCCCTTGGGCAGCGCCAGTTGGCCGTTCTTCAAGCCCGGTTTGGCTTTGACCAAAAAAGTGTCATCGTCGCGCTTGCGGCGAAACGAGAGATCCGTGCGCGGCGGGTTGTCATTGAAAAGCTCGCCCCAGTCGATGCCGGTCAGCGTGGCTTCCATTTCGTCCACCGACATGCCGGAGGCGTACAGACCGCCGACGATAGAACCCATGCTGGTCCCGGCGATACAATCGATCGGCACCCGTAATTCCTCAAGCACCCTGATGACACCGATATGCGCGGCTCCACGGGCACCGCCTCCGCTCAATACCAGGCCGATCCTGGGCCGGCCCGGATTTTCGCCGAGGGCGAGTTCCGGAACGGACAACATGGCGACCACGAGCGCCAGGAGAAATCCGTGGGCCCATCGATGGATAGCATTCATTAGTGGCTCGCTGGATCAAAAAGGTTGAGAAGCCGGGGCGTCGCCGGTAATCGGGATTTTTTCGTCCATATTAGAGGATGCCGTGAAACTCGTCGTCTTGTCCTGGGTCAAGGAGCTAATCGGGAACCACCCCCGCGTTGCCGCGTACCAAACGCCATCCGTCCGGCCGGAACGATCCGAGCCGTCCTGGAGCGGGCGCAGCGATCCTCGGAGGTTGGGGGTGTGCGAGCGGGCCATGGGTAGCGGGATGGGAGACGACGGGAGCGGTGCATTGGCTAAGCTTTGAGTGTGACCGATTGCAGAGCGTCACCGGCGCCCGGCGCGCCGTGTGATTCCATCCGTTCGATAAGGGGAAAAAGCTATGGCTATGAAAGGCGGCGGTGCGAAGAAGAGCAGTCAATCCATGCAGAAAGAAATTATGTTGGAACTGGGAGGCGGCATGTCCTGCTACGGACAGATCGTCAATCTGACACAGGACAATGCGCTGATCGGCACCAACGCATTCTCCATGACGGGTCGCCGCCCACCCAGCGTGGGCACCACCGGCATCATGTCGATGACCGTCAGTACCCACGGCAAGCAGGAAGCCTTGAAAATCTCTTGCCGGGTGGCCTATGTGAATTCCGGCCAGATCGGGCTCAACATTCTGGCCTCCGGCTTGACCAATTATCAGCAGGAATTGTTGAGGCAAGTCACGGAGGGCGGCTCGAATTAGGGGCGTTGCCTAAGGTAGCCTTTTGTGCATCGGGAACTGCGTGAAATACCGGCCCCGATGGCCTTTCGTTTGCCGCCTGAGCGGCAGGAATCCCTGCTTCCGAAAAAACCGTCGGGCCGTCAAACTGACCTCGGCATACAGGCGCGCGATACCCCGGCGCCGGCTCTCGGCCACGATACGTTGCAGGAGGCTGGCGCCCACACCGCGTCCCTGCCATTGAGCGTGCACGTAAAAGCAATCGATATGGCCGGTGGTCTCAAGCTGGGCAAATCCGACGATGACGCCCCGGTCTTGCGCGACCCAAGTGTGGCGGTGGCGAAAACGTCGAGCCCAATAGGAAGTGGCTTGGACTTTGGGCGCCCAGGCCTGGATTTGTCGGGGCGTATAGTCCCGGCCGTTGACGGTGTGGACGGTGTCGAAAAACAGCCGGGCGATGGCGGGAATGTCCTTTTTCTCGACCCGGCGGATTAACACGGTAGTCTCGTCTTCCTGAAGCCGGCGGAGGGCTCCCTCCGGTAGCGGGTTTGTTCGGTCGTTTCGGTGTTTATGCCGCCGAACAGCTCACGCCCGTGCCGCCCAGGCCGCAATAGCCACCGGGATTTTTCGCCAGATACTGTTGGTGGTAGGGTTCGGCGTAATAGAATTCGGGGGCGCTCCGGATTTCGGTGGTGATCGATCCATAACCGGCTGTCGCCAAGGCTTTTTGATACGTTTCCTGCGAAATCGACGCGGCGGTTTGCTGCGCCTCGCCGTAGGTGTAAACGACCGACCGGTATTGGGTGCCGATGTCGTTGCCCTGACGCATGCCTTGGGTGGGGTCGTGCGCTTCCCAAAACACCCGCAGCAATTGCTGGTATGCGACCACCTGCGGGTCGAATACCACCAACACCGCTTCGGCATGCCCGGTTTGCCCGGTGCAGACTTCCTCGTAGGTGGGGTTGGGCGTGTAGCCGCCCGCATAGCCGACCGCCGTGGTGAATACGCCTTCCACCTGCCAGAATTTTCGCTCCGCCCCCCAGAAACAGCCCAGGCCAAACACCGCTTTTTCCATGCCCTCGGGAAACGGCGTCGTCAGGGGATGGCCGTTGACATAGTGACGGTCGGGCACGGGCATGGCTTCGGCCCGCCCGCTCAGCGCCTGCGCGGCGCTCGGCAGGTGATTTTTCTTGGTGAACCAGAACATGTTGTCATCCTCAAGAGGCGGTTGCTCGGGTACGGACAGCCTTGCTCCGGGATCGGCAAGGGGCGATGAATGTTTTGACGCTGCCGGGCCGCATCGGTTTTACCGGTTTACGCTTCGAACAGCGCGATGGATTCGACATGAGTGGTATGCGGGAACATGTCCATGACCCCGGCGCTGACCAGGCGAAAGCCGTGGCGATGCACCAATTCGGCGGCGTCACGGGCCAAGGTCGCCGGATGGCAGGACACGTAGACAATTCGTGCGGCGCCCAATCCAGCCAAGCGGGGCAGGATGGGCAATGCCCCGGAGCGGGGAGGATCGAGCAGGATCTTGTCGTAGGACGGCTGCGCCCATGGGGAATCTTCGCTCAATCGGGCCAAGTCGTCGGCGTAGAACCGGACGTTGTGAATGCCGTTGCGTTGCCCGTTGCCCTGCGCCCAGTCCACCATTTCGCCATCGCCTTCCACCCCGACCACCTCGCGGGCATGGCGGGCCAGGGCCAGCGTGAAATTACCCAATCCGCAGAACAAATCCAAAACCCGGTCTTGCGGCGTGACGTTCAGCAGGTTCAAGGCCCGGTCAACCATCTGACGATTGATCGCCGGATTGATCTGCATGAAATGGTAAGGCAGAAAGGTCAGGTTCAGGCCATGATCGGGCAGACGGTAGCTGAGCTGGGCGTGCTCGGGCCACAACAGTTCGGTGGATCGCACGCCGCCTGGCTGCACGTAGATATGCAGATCGTGGGCTTGACCAAACGCGGTGAGCCGAGCGCGGTCCGCTTCGGTGGGCGGTCGCAGCACCCGAAAACTCAGGGCGACGGTTTCGTCCCCGGCGGCCAATTCGATTTGCGGCACCTGCTGGGCCAGTGACAAACTCCCCACCAGTTCCGCCAAAGCTTCCAACAGTCCGCCCACGCGGGGATGCAAGACCTCGCAACGCCGCAGATCGGCAAGGTACGGCGCGTTACGCTCACGGAAACCGACCAGCACGCGGCCTTTCTTGGGGACGTACTTGACTCCCAGCCGCGCCTTGTAACGGTAGGCCCAATGCGGTCCGCGCAGCGGCTCCAGCACCTGGCTTGGCTGAACCTTGCCGATGCGGGATAGATTGTCGAGCAGCCACGCCTGCTTGTAATCCAGTTGCCGATCGGCCGCCAGATGCTGCAGGCTGCAGCCGCCGCAGACGCCGAAGTGCGCGCAACGAGGCTCGACCCGTTCGGATGAAGGCGTGATGATTTCCTCCGCTCGGCCCTCATCGTATTTATTGTGACGGGACAGCGTCGTGAACGACACGCTTTCGCCGGGCAGGGCGCCTTCGATGAAAACGGTCTTGCCGTCGCGGTGCGCCACGCCCCGGCCATCGTGCGCCAGCGTTTCGATGGGGGTCGTCAGCGTTTCGGCCGGCCGGGGTGAAGATTTACGCGAAGCGCGCATCGAATGCTCTCTCAGTCGGCCCAGGCTTGCAGGAATTCATTGAAATGCGGTTGGTTTTCGGCGGCCAGTGTGGTGCGCAACAATTGGCATTCCCGTCGATAGTCCGCATCCTTCAGTTTGCCGCGCAGCAGTTCGAAACGCAGATAAACCAGATAAGTATTCAACACATCGGTCTCGCAGTAATGGCGGATTCCTTCGATGTCTCCCGCTTGGAAGCTGTCCCAGACCTTGGACCCATGCATCCCCAGTTTGCCCGGCAGGCCCAGCAGCACGGCGATTTCATCCAGGGGAGCGGCGGCCCGGGGTTGATAACCGGACAGGACATCCATGAGATCGGTATGCCGCCAGTGAAAGCGGCCGAGGTAGTTGTTCCAGCGAAAGCTGCTGTCTTCCTCGCCGATGTCCCAATAACGGGACATGTCGACACCGTGCAGCAAACCCCGGTAATGCAGCACCGGCAGATCGAAACCGCTGCCATTCCAGGAAACCAGGGTCGGGGTGTAACGGGATAAACCGTCGAAGAAGCGTTGCAGCAATTCCCGTTCCGGTGAATCGGGATGCCCCAGGGACCAGACCTTGCAGCGATCGGCTGAACGCAACACGCCGGCGATGGCCACAACCCGCTGCAGATGCGGTCGCAGGAAATCGTTCCCGGTTTCCTGACGGCGCTTGCTGAACATCACTTCCGCGATGTCGGCGGCCGGCATTTCCGGCAAACCATACAAACGCCGCCCGCCGTCCACGTCGGGCACGGTTTCGATATCGAAGACGAAGACGTTCACGGCCGGCGATTATTTCTGGGTCCAACCGGATTTGCCTTGGTACCACCAGCCGGAACGGGCGTTGCTGATCCATTGGCGGGCGAAGGTAGCGCGGATATCCCCTTCCCATTCCGGATGCCCATTGGCCTTGGCGATTTCCGTGTACAACGCACGGCGATCCTTATTTTCCTGATTCACCAACTGTTTCAGGGCATTGCGTTGGTTGAGCGGAGCCGCGTTCAAATCCCGCACCGCCAGAAGACCATCGCGGGTCAGGCCGACAGCGCCGTTGTCGTAGAAGGGCGCCAGTTGACGATAACGCTGGGCCATGGAATTTTTCAATTGATTGATGGCCGGGGTATCGATGTTGATATTAGCCTGGGCCTGGGCCGCGGGCAGAACGAAGTCCAACAGACCGTTCCTCCAGGCCAGCCGATTCGTCTCCGGCGTTTCCCGCCGGCCCTGATCCGGCGGGCTGATGGGCGGAGCGCTATGACCATCGGGTTGCTCCTGCCAGACCTCGCGGATGATCTGGTCCGCCGCCTTTTCCGCCGCCGCCGCGGGAAAATAGATATTGATGGTGACGCAGGCGGACAGCAGACCCAGGCATCCCAACAACCAGGCGAATGTTCGCGATACGGAACGACTCATGGGGAAACACTCCTCGTTGTTATCACTTCACTACCGGCCCTTCACTTTCGGCGGCCGCTTTGAGGCGGGCCAACAATTCCGGCCAATCGACCCGCCGCGTATAACCGATGACATCAATGCGCGGCAGACCGCCGCCTTCCACCAGATAATAACCCCGCGGCGCCGGAGCCACGCCATCCATTTCGCAAACGGCATTGACCAGACGGCAACGGATACCCAGGCGTTTGTAGCGGAAGGACTCGAACATACCGATGAAACCACGGGACAACGCCTCCGTCACGCCGCCCCCGCCCAGCGCGGAGATGTTCTCCACGGCCCGTTGGCTGATGCGGCGCCGGGAATCGTCGCCCGGCGGCGTCGCCAACTCAGCGTCGAAATACACCGGCTGCCAGTTTTCCAGACGCAGATCGCGCACCTGCCCGCCTAATTTGCCTTCGATCTTACCGAAATTGAAGGTTTGCGTCAGGCTCAGCAAGTCCAGGTTCTGGATCGTCAAATTGGCGAAGGTCCGGGGAATTTGCCCCAAGGGATCTTCCAGGCGTAAATCGTTGAGGGTGATCTGGCCCTTAAACAAGCGCACGATCAACGCGCCGTCCACCGTCAGGCGATGCGCCGCGTAACGGGCCGCCGGGATGACGCCCGAGATCTGCCCCTTCAACGGCGGCCATTGCAAGGCGCTGCTCAAGGGCTCCAACGAGATCGGACTCACCTCGCCGTCGAACTGCCACTGCAAGTCATCCGTTCCCAGGCCCTGGCCCTGGAGGCGCTCGATCACCAAAGCGCCATCGAGCACGGGTATCCGGGTTCGGGCGGGAATCCGAAAATGATCATTTTGGGTTTCCAGCGCGAGTCGAGCCGCGCCCAAGGACAAGCGGTACAAACGACCGCTACGCCAGTCGAGATGAGAGCGCCGTGGCTTATCGTCCAGTCCCCAATCCACCTCGCCATTGAGGTTCTGTCCGCCGAACCGTCCCTGACGATCATCCAGGTCCAGGTCGCTGAGTTCGATGCGAATCCGCCGCAATCCGTCCGGGGTGAGTTCCACGTTGCCCGCTAAGCGCCCGTGGGTCTCCAGGTCACCCAACACGGTGTCGGCGACGAAGGGCTGCAGATAGCGTTCGTAGAAGGCGGGAAAAACCGCTTCCCGAAGTTCCAGGGAAAGATTTTGTAGAACGAACGTGTCGTTCCAAGCGAACGACAGACGGCCTTGGGCTTGCAACACGCCCGGATCGGTCAGTTGCAACGCGTCCACCCGCCAGCGCCCGCCATCGCGTCGGCCGCGCAGGGTTAGTTGCAATGGGGCCCGACCTTGGGGGGCTTCCAGAAACAGCGGCTCCAGATAGAGTTGACCGGAGAAACCCAGTTGCGCCGTGAATTGTTCCTGCCGCCAATCGGTTTGGAGTTCGAGATTCAGGTTCTGAGCCGCGTAACGTCCGGACGAATCGGCCAAGGTCAAATCCTTTCCCGTCAAGCTCAATTGCGTACGCTCGACTTGCGCGCCGCGTCCGGCCCATTCGCCTGCCAGTCGCCAATGGCCGGCGGCCTGCTGGTCCTGGGCGAACTGGCGGGCCCAAGCGGCGGGAAGCAATTGGATCAGCCCGCCACTGGTCAGGGCATCGGCCTGGACTTGCAGTTGCCAGGCATCGCCCTGCCAATGCCCCTGCAAGGTCACGCGCCCTTGGGCCAGGTTCAGTTCCGTCAGGGAGAAAACGAGGTCGGGGGAATCGGTGTGGTAGGTGAACTCACCCCGTCCCACGATGGCTTGAGCACCGAGGGCCGTTTGCAAAGTGCCCGCCTGGCAGCGGACTTGCGTCGACTCCCAGAGCAGATCCGGGCAGTTCACTTGGAGTTTTTCCAGCGACAGCGGCAGATCCGGCAGGACAAAACGGGCGATGGCCAGTTGCAACGATCCCGAACCGCTGGCCGGGCGTTCCAGGCTTATATCGAGATCCTGGGCGTTCCAACCGGCACCGGACAAGGCGTCCATCTGCGTGCGCAGATGTATTTCGGCGCCGGTCGCGATAGTGGACGGCCCGGCGGTCCCCAACGCGACGCAGGCCGCCAGCCGCATTCCGAGAGCGAACGCGGCTCCGTTTGGACTTGACGGAAAAAGTTGGGGTCGGTCGCGGAAAACGACGAGGTGGCCCTCAATCCGGGAATACGCCAGTGGATAGGTAGCGGTCGCCGCGGTCGCAGACGATGGAAACGATCACGGCATTTTCGACTTCCACCGACAGGCGCAATGCCGCGGCCAACGCACCGCCGGAGGAAATGCCGGCGAAAATGCCCTCTTCGCGGGCCAGCCGACGGGTCGTTTCCTCGGCTTCGTCCTGGGTGACATCCATGATGCGGTCCACCCGCTCGGGTTCGAAGATCTTCGGCAGATATTCCGAGGGCCAGCGGCGGATTCCGGGAATATTGGAGTCTCCGGCCGGTTGCACGCCGACGATTTGAATGGCGGGGTTCTTCCCTTTCAGATAGCGAGAAGCCCCCATGATGGTGCCCGTGGTGCCCATGGAACTGATGAAGTGCGTCACTCGGCCCTGGGTATCGCGCCAGATCTCCGGCCCGGTGGTTTCGTAATGCATCAGCGGATTATCGGGATTGGCGAATTGATCCAGCACCTTGCCGCGCCCTTCGCGTTCCATTTGAGCGGCCAGGTCGCGTGCGCCTTCCATGCCGTCATCCTGGCTCACCAGCACGATCTGCGCCCCGAAGGCGCGCATGGACGCGCGCCGTTCGGCGCTCATGTGGGCCGGCATGATGAGGACCATGCGATAGCCCTTGAGGGCGGCGGCCATGGCCAGGGCGATGCCGGTATTGCCGCTGGTGGCTTCGATCAGGGTGTCGCCCGGCCGAATATCCCCCCGCGCTTCGGCGTGCTGGATCATGCTGAGTGCGGGGCGGTCCTTGACTGAGCCGGCGGGATTGTTCCCCTCCAGCTTGGCCAGGATGAGATTGCTGGTCTGGCCGGGTAGCCGCTGCAGACGAACCAGGGGGGTATTGCCGACGAAATCTTCGATGGTGGGGAAGCGCGGCGTTTCCGCCGCGGGACTCGCGCCGACCCCGGAATCCGCCTTGGCGGCATGCGTGTCAGGAACCGATTTGGCTATACCCATGCTGTTCTCCAATGTTGTCAGGCGGCGGTCTCTTCGAAGGGATAGGGGAGGGGCAGAATATCCAGAGTGGGTCCCTGGGCGTCCCGCAGACACACCGCTCCGGCTTCCACCCCGTCGATCATCGCGACCGCCAGCACTTCGTGACCGCCTTCGGGATGGCGGCAAGCATCGGCGATCTTGCCGATTTCCCCAAGCGTCGCGGAGAAAACCGCGTCGCCCGGCGCGGGGGCCGGCTCGGATTGAACGCGCGCCCGATACATGCGGCGCTTGGCTTTGCCTAGATAACGGGTGCGGGCCACGATTTCCTGGCCGGTGTAGCATCCTTTCTGGAAGTTGATGCCCTGCAAGAGTTGCAGATTGGCCATTTGCGGCACGAACGCCTCGGCGGTGGCGTCGTAGATGGTCGGAATGCCCGCCTCGATGTCCAGGAGTCGCCAAGCGGCCGGACCCGCGTACGTCCCCCGCCCGGCCCATTCCGTCCACAATCGCTGACAGGCTGGCGCTTCGCCATACAACTCGAAACGGACATGACCGTCCGCCGACGGAACCCGGATCACGGTAAGACCCTCGCTCTGAACGACGGCATCCACGGCGGCGGGCGCATCGCCCAGCACACTGCGGAGCCAGTCGCTGGCTCGCGGCCCGGCAAGACCCAAGGCCACTTCCTCGTCGCTGGCGTCGGCGAACGTCACTTTGGCGCGCAGCACGTAGAGGCGTAGCCGTTTCAGCAGGGCTTCCACCCGTTCCCGTGGCAACCGCAAAAAATAACCCTCGCCACGCTGAAACAATCGGAAACAGGCCAGCAAACGCCCTTTGGGTGTGCAATAACCGCTGAGTTGGCTGTGCTCGGGGGTTACCCGACGCACGTCGTTGGTCAATTGTCCTTGCAGAAAGGATACGGCGTCGGCGCCTTCGGCACGGATCAACCCGTGGCCGGACAGCGCGCAAAGCACGTCGCCATCGAGGGCGGCGCGCAATTCGCGTTCCGGGTCGGCGAAATAGCCGGCGTCGGCGTTCGCCACGTACCCCGCTTGTTCAAGAAAAGTTCGCCACGTCGTACTCATGGAATGCTCTTGTGCCCAAATAGCGGAAAAACCTACTCGTTCGCTTCGTTGCGCCGGTTCGCCCTCGCCTGCATAATATTTTACTGGCGCTACGCCTACGCTCGCCAGGCAAGGCGGGCGAGCAACTTGCCATTATAGCGCCGAACCCTCTCCCGCACAGAACGTGCACTTGTGCGCTTTCCGCTAAGTCATCCTGCGACAACGAGTCGAGAAGCATGAAAAAACACCCGCCCGTGCAGCAATTCCCTGAAAGCAATACCGAACCCGCGACACCGGTGACGCCCACCGAGGCGCCCCACGACCGACCCAAGGAGATCGGAGGACCCAAGGGCCTTGAACCGACTCGTTATGGCGATTGGGAAAAGGGCGGGCGTTGCATTGATTTCTAGGGCAAATTTCGCACGGCAATTAAATGCTAAGATGACGAGACAATCAGAATGCGTTTTCACCCTATCGCTGACGACGAGGTAAGCCTTCATGGTAACGGATAAACGGCCATTGTCGCCGCATTTACAGATTTACAAGCCGCAACTCACCTCGGTCCTATCCATCACTCATCGCGCAACTGGCGTGGCGCTCGCCATAGGCACCCTGCTGTTGGTCTATTGGCTGGTATCCGCCGCCGCGGGTGAGGAGGCTTATCACCACGCACAAATCGTGCTGGGGTCCATGCTGGGACAGTTTTTCCTGTTTCTTTGGACCTGGGCCTTGTTTTACCACTTGAGCAACGGTATTCGCCATTTGTTCTGGGACGCCGGCTACGGTTTCGACCTGGAAACGGCGTACCGATCGGGCCGTTGGGTTATTTGGACGCCCGTGATCCTGACCATGTTGGTCTGGATTGTCGTGGCTGGCTAGAGGAGAAGTCGCTGATGAGTTTACGTACACCCCTGAGCCGCGCGCGCGGTCTGGGTTCCGCCAAGGAGGGGACGCACCACTGGTGGATGCAACGCGTCACCGCCGTGGCCTTGATCCCGCTGTCGCTGTGGTTCGTGATTACCCTGATGACCGTGGTGGGCGAGGAGCATGCCAAGGTGGTCGCCTGGATTGCCCATCCTTTCAACGCCGTCCTGCTGATCGCTTTCCTGTTCGCCACGTTTTACCACGCTTCATTGGGTCTGCAGGTGGTCATCGAGGATTACCTGCACGAGGAAGCGACCAAGATCGGTCTGCTGCTGTTCATGAAGTTCGCCATGGTGCTGCTGGGAGCCTTCGCTATTCTGGCCGTTCTGCGCATCGCTATCGGAGGCGCTCATGTCTGATTCCTACAAGCTCATCAATCATGCCTACGATGTGATCGTGGTGGGCGCCGGCGGCGCGGGGTTGCGCGCCACTTTCGGCATGGCCGCCAAGGGGCTGAAAACAGCCTGCATCACCAAGGTATTCCCGACGCGCAGCCATACTGTCGCGGCCCAAGGCGGCATCTCCGCCGCGCTCGGCAACATGGGACCGGATCGCTGGGAATGGCATATGTACGATACCGTCAAGGGTTCGGACTGGCTGGGCGACCAGGACGCGATCGAATACATGTGCCGAGAAGCGATACCCGCCATCATCGAACTGGAACATTACGGCGTGCCGTTCTCGCGTACCGAGGAAGGGAAGATTTACCAACGTCCCTTCGGCGGCATGACCACCAATTTCGGCGAAGGGACGGCGCAACGCACCTGCGCCGCCGCCGACCGCACCGGCCATGCCATGCTGCACACCCTCTATCAGCAATCGCTGAAGCATGACGCGGAGTTCTTCATCGAATACTTCGCCTTGGACCTGATCATGGACGATGACGGCGCTTGCCGGGGCGTGGTGGCCTGGAATCTCGCCGACGGCACCTTGCATACCTTCCAAGCCCACATGGTGGTGCTCGCTACGGGTGGTTACGGACGCACCTTCTTTTCCTGCACCTCCGCGCACACCTGTACCGGCGACGGCGCCGGTCTGGCCTTGCGCGCCGGCCTGCCCTTGCAGGACATGGAGTTCGTGCAGTTCCATCCCACCGGCATTTACGGCGCCGGCTGCCTGATTACCGAAGGCGTGCGCGGCGAAGGCGGATATCTGACCAACTCGAAGGGCGAACGCTTCATGGAACGGTATGCGCCGAACGCCAAGGATCTCGCCTCCCGCGACGTGGTCAGCCGGTCCATGACCATCGAGATACGCGAGGGACGCGGCGTGGGGGGAATGCAGGATCATATCCATCTGCATCTCGAACACCTGGGTCCGGAAGTGATTCACGAGCGGTTGCCGGGCATCGCTGAAACGGCGAAGATTTTCGCCAATGTGGATGTCACCAAGGAACCCATCCCGGTGTTGCCCACCGTCCACTACAACATGGGCGGCGTGCCCACCAACTATCACGGCGAAGTGGTCACCCTGAAAAACGGCAATCCGGACACCGTGGTGCCGGGCTTGATGGCCATCGGCGAAGCGGCTTGCGTATCGGTGCACGGAGCCAACCGTCTGGGCTCGAACTCCTTGCTCGATCTGGTCGTGTTCGGCCGGGCCGCGGCCAACCGCTGCGCGGAACTGCTCAAGCCCAATCAGCCGGCCAAGCCGTTGCCCGCCAACGCGCTGGACAAGGTGCTCGCTCACTTCGACAAGATGCGTTACTCGAAGGGGGGCACTCCCACGGCCAAATTGCGCCTCAAGATGCAACGCGATATGCAGAACCACGCGGCCGTGTTCCGGGAAGAGCAATCGCTGGCCGAAGGCGTGAAACTGATGCGGGAGAATTATCAAGCCTTCGCCGACATTCAGGTGACTGACCGCAGCCTGGTTTGGAACTCCGATCTGGTGGAAACCCTGGAGTTGGAGAATCTGCTCGGTTGCGCCGTCGCGACCGTCGAGTCGGCGCTCAATCGCAAGGAGAGCCGTGGGGCCCACGCGCGCGAAGACTATCCCGACCGCGACGACACGAACTGGATGAAGCATACCGTGTGTTGGCTGGACGAGAAGGGCAAAACCAACATCGACTACCGGCCGGTTCACACCTATACCCTGACGGACGAAGTCGAATACATCAAGCCCAAGAAGCGCGTTTACTAAAGGTGACACCATGGCAGAGTTCAGACTTCCGGCCAATTCCATCGTCGGCAAGGGCAAGACGCACTATGCCGCAGAGAATGCCAAGAACACCCGGACCTTTCAGGTCTATCGCTGGGACCCGGATTCCGGGGAAAATCCGCGCATGGACAGCTACGAGATCGATTTGGACAACTGCGGTCCGATGGTGTTGGACGCGCTGATCAAGATCAAGAATGAAATCGACCCCAGCCTGACTTTCCGGCGTTCCTGCCGGGAAGGCATTTGTGGGTCTTGCGCCATGAACATCGGCGGCACCAATACGTTGGCCTGCACCAAGGCCATCGCGGACATTCCGGGGGAGATGAAAATCTATCCGCTGCCGCATATGCCGGTGGTCAAGGATCTGGTGCCCGACCTGACGCATTTCTATGCCCAGTACGCTTCGATCAAGCCCTGGATGCAAACGCAAACGCCCGCGCCGACCCGCGAGCGGCTGCAATCCAAGGAAGACCGCGCCAAGCTGGATGGCCTGTATGAATGCATTCTGTGCGCGTGTTGCTCCACCAGTTGTCCGAGCTATTGGTGGAACAGCGATCGTTATCTGGGACCGGCGATTCTGTTGCAGGCCTATCGTTGGATCGTGGACAGCCGCGACGAGTACTCCGGCGAGCGGCTGGACGCCCTGGAAGATCCGTTCCGGTTGTACCGTTGTCACACGATTATGAACTGCACCAAGACCTGTCCCAAGAGCCTCAATCCGGCCAAAGCCATCGCCGAAATCAAGAAAAAGATGGTGGAGCGCCGCTGATCGGGTTTACAGGAATGCCTGACCCGTTCCTAGCCGATCGGGTCAGGCGCCTGGGAGTAGGCTTTTCGCCATGAAGTTTCGGCCGGCTGGGAAAGTCGGGGTCGTTGTCAAACGGGAGGCAGGTCGATGTCCGAACGGGCCAAATTGCGCTGGCGATGCCGGCGGGGGATGAAAGAACTGGATGTGGTGTTGCTGGCCTATCTGGAGCGGCGTTACGATCAGGCCCCGGCGGACGAACAGCAGTGTTTCGCCGCGCTTTTGGATCGGCAGGACCCTCAACTATTGTCCTATCTGCTAGGCCGCGAGGCCCCGACGGACGCGACGACGGCCCATGTCGTCGATTATTTGCGCAACATCCTTAACGCTTGATATTCGGCCTTCCCGGCGACTGCGGACGTTCCTGACGGGGAGTCATCTTTTGGCCGCCGTCAGCCTGGTCACCCTCACGATACCCTTGACCCTCAAGGGCTTGCTGCTGGCGCTGATCCTCGTCTCTTGGCGCTACCATCGCGGCGGCGTTGCGCAAGGCAGCCGCCGTTTCATCCGAACGCTCGATCTGCAATCCGACGGTAGCTGGAGCCTGGGCGATGGCGTCGGCTTAAAGCGAACGGCGTGGCTGACCGGCTGTTACGTCCATCCGTCCATTGTGCTGCTCAATTTCTCGCTCACTCGCTGGACGCGGCGTTCCGTGATCCTATTGGCGGATTCCGCCGATCCAGAGTCGATCCGCCGATTACGGGTGCGGTTACGAACGGACCCGCATCTGTTCCCGGATACCGGGGAGCCGCCCGATCCGTAAGGCGTTTGGTTGGCCAGCGGACCGGCCAAATCCTGAGTCAACCCGCTTGAGCACCTTGCCCGCCACGTTCCGTGGAAACGCCTCCATCAGATAGCCTTCCGCGTCCAGGTAACCGGCGTCGCCGGTGTGCATCCAACCATCCACCAACGCTTTGGCGGTCAAATCCGGGCGTTTGTAGTAGCCGGGCGTCATCAACGGACTGCGTCCGCAAATCTCGCCGACCTCGCCTGGCTTACAATCGCGTCCCTGCTCGTCGAGGATGCGGATCTCCCAAAACGGCAAGGGCGCGCCGACCGATCCGGCCTTGCGCAGGGCGTCGTGCTTGTCGAGCACCGTGCCGCAGCCTTCGGTCAGGCTGTAAAGTTCGTAGAAGCGACCCGGCAACGACTCGTTCAGCCGTTTCTTGTGCTCCCCGTGCAAGGGGGCGCCGACGTTTTGCACCATTTCCAGCGATTCCATCGCCCGCGGGTCGAAGTGGGGGCTGTTCAATACCGCGACGATCTGCGTGGGCACCATGATGATGTGGGTGACTTTCTCCCGCTCGATGTCGCGGATGACCGCCTCGGCGTCGAAGGCTGGGTGCAGCACGTAGGTGCCGCCGTAGAACATCCATGGCATCAGGTCGACCATCGCACCGTTGAATACGATGGAACCGGCGTGCAGCACCACGCTTTCCGGAGTCATCCGCCAGGCGGCGCCGAACAGGGCGCAGTACATGGCGCGCACGAAGTGGGTGTGCATGATGCCCTTGGGCGCCCCGGTGGTGCCGCTGGAATACATGATGCTGTACAGGTCGTCGTCCTGAAGACCGGCATCCGCCGGGTCGGTGTCCGGCGCTGGGGCGATGAAGGCCGAATAATCGCGAAAACCGGCGCGTTCGCCGCCGCCGACCAGTACGTAACGATCGGCCTGGATGGCGGGCAGATCGCCACGGATACGCGCGAAACAGTCCGCGAAACCGGCATCGGCCAGGACCAGCGCCGCGTCCGCATCGTTGAGCAGGGTGACCAGACCGCTGTCCTGCAATAACGGGCTGCACGGTAGATGACGAGGCCGGTCTTGGCCGCCGCCCAATAGGCGGCCATCATTTCCAGGCTGTTGGGCAGTACGGTCGCCAGTTTGTCGCCCTTGCGCAGGCCGCAGTCCAGCAGCGCGTTGGCCAGGCGGTTGACGTAGGCGTTGAGATCCCGGTAGGTAAGGCGCTGCGCGCCAATCACCAGAGCCGTATGATCGGGCCGGTAACGGGCATGGCGGGGCAGCAGCGAGCCGATGTTCATGAGACCTCCCGATGGCGGGCCAGTGGCTGATTGGGCGGGTGGGCTCAGGCATGGCTGTGGCGCTTCTTGACGAGGAACCGATGCACGACCTGGGCGGCTTCTTCGGCGCGGGTGATCAGGAACAAATGGCCGCAGTCGAAGATGTGCAGTATGGAATCGGGCACCTGCCGCGCCATGAATTTGGCGTTGATCAAGGGGACGATGGGATCGTCCCGGCCGGCCAAGATCAGCGTGGGCTGCGTCAGCCGGTGCAACCAGTGCACGCTGGTCCAACCCCACAGGGCGAATATCTGCCAGAAATAGCCCCGTATGCCGCTGGACATGATATGGCTGACGTGGCGAGCCGCCGCTTCGGGGTCGTTGCGCAGGGAACCCCCGTAGATTTTCGGGGCGATGGCGGTCATGTAGGCGGGTTGCAGATAACGGCGCGGCGTCATCATCTTGAAAAACACCGTCGGCTTGCCGGGGACCATCATGGCTCCGGTCGCGGTGGCGGCCAGGATCAACCGATGGCAACGGCGCGGATAGGTTCGGGCGAACTCCTGAGCCAAGGCGCCGCCCCACGATACGCCCAGCACGTCCACCTGTTGATGGCCAAGGCGGTCCAGCATGCGCGCCACCAGCTTCGCCAGGCCCGCCATGCGATACGGCAGCACCGGCGCCGGCGAGCCTCCGACGCCGGGCGCGTCGAAGGCGATGACCTGGATCTCCGGGTCCATTTTTTCGATGAACGGCGTCAACAGCTCCAGATTCGCGCCGATGCCGTTCATGATCAGCAAGGGAATACGGTTTCCCGTGCCGGGGCGTATGGCGACCCGCAATGGGGCGCCATATACATCGACCATCTTGACCTGTTCGTCGCCGAACAGCTCGGGATCGTCCAATATGGTGTTGGCGTTACTGCGCATGGTGATCACCCATCGATATAAGTGCCTGGCGCCGGTTCCAGCGCCGGATGACGATCATTGCCCAATGTGCTTGGGGCCTTTTTCTGCGATCCCGAACGTTGGCGTATCCATGCCCGCCAATGCAGCCACCAGCTACCCTCGCGGCGGCTGGCTCGGGCCAACCATTCCTCGGGGTCTTGAGGGCGTTCGGAAGCGACGAAATAGTGATTCTTGGGGTTGTCCGGCGTGGCCAGCAGCTTTGGATATGGCCGCCGGTGCTCAGCACGAACTCCCCTTGTCCGCCCAGAAATTTCATCGCTCGATAACAGGCCGGCCAAGGGGTGATATGGTCGGTACGTCCAGCCATGGCGAAGTAATCGCACTTGATCCGCGCCAGTTCGATGCGCTCGCCCGATATTTTCAACCGGCCCTTGATCAGGTCGTTGGTTTCGATGAGCTTCAGCAGGTCGCTGTGAAACCGGGCCGGCAATCGCGTGGTGTCGGCGTTCCAGAACAGCACGTCGAACGCCGGTGGCGGATGGCCGAGGAGATAATTGTTGATCCAGTAGTTCCAGATCAGGTCGTTGGGTCGCAGCCAGGCGAATACCCGAGCCATCTCCGAACCTTCCAGGACGCCGTTTTTGGCGGAATGACGCCGGGCGGCGGAGAGTGTGCGGGAGTTGGCGAACAGGCTGAGCTGGGTTTCGCTGCTCATGTCGAACAGCGTGACCATCAACGTCAGCGCGTGGACTTTGGGGGCGTTCTTGGCGGCCAGATAGCCGATCAGGGTTACGATTGCATGAAGCGCCGGTACAGGGGGTTCTCGTTCCAGGTCGGATCGGTGAAACGTTGATCGCCCTGTTGCGGCTGCAGATCGGAATCACCCTTGAGCGCCTGCAATTCCTCGCGGGCGAACTGCACGAGATGGCGCAGGGCGATGCGGGGTTGCCGCAGGGATTGCTTGGCTATCATGCCGACCGCCGAGCCGACATCCTGCAGGCGTATGCCCACGAATGGATTGGGTCCGAGCACGCCGTCGGTCGCGAGCGTGCTGAGCTGATCCTTTTTGATGGCCTGCCGTAGGGTCTCGTCGGTGTGCTCGCTGCTGACAACGGCTTCCAGAATCTGCTCGGCGGAGATCCGGCGTTGCCGCAATGCATCCAGAATGCCGCCAAGGATGCTTCCGGCCTGTTCCGACGGGGTGGCGGCGAGATCGTCCGTTGCCTCGGTCGCGTCCTCCGCCGTGCCGGCCATCTCCTGTTGCGTGGGTTTCGCGCCGTCGGTTTCCGGCAGGGCGGCCTTATCCTCGGCGGACTCGGACCGTTCTGGGGTGGGAGGGAGTGGGGGTTGTCGATCGGGGGGCATCAGGGACCTCGCGTGTCTGAAAAGCCGACAGGCTGGGTGGGCTCAACGGGGGGGCGCGGGATGGAGCGAACCGGGCCGTAGCGCCTCAACGGAGAAAAGCCAGCGATTCGGCTACCAGCGCGGGCTTGTCTTCGCCTTCGATTTCGAAGGTATTCCGGGTCTTGAGCAGAATCCGCCCCTTGCCGCGATCCTCGGCCGATACGATCGCTACATGCATGCGCACCCGAGCGCCGGCCTTGACCGGCGTCATGAAACGCACCCGGTCCAATCCGTAATTGATGGCCTGGTGAGCGTCGTCGGGGACCACGCCGACCGCGTTCTGCAAGGGCGACAACAGCGACAGGGTCAGATAGCCATGCGCGATGGTTTCGCCAAAAGGGCTTTCCCGCCGGGCGCGTTCGACATCCACATGAATCCACTGGTGGTCGTTGGTGCATTCGGCGAATTCGTCGATGCGCGCCTGATCGATGGCCACCCACTCGGAAACGCCGAGTTCTAGGCCGACGAAATTCTGCAGCGTCGCTAGACTGTAGCCCGCAATGCCCATGATCGATTCCTCTCGTTAATGGCCGAGATAGGCTTCTTTGACTTTATCGTCCTGCAACAGCGCCTGGCCGGGTCCGGACAGCACGATGTCGCCGGTTTCGATAACATATCCGCGATCCGCGATGGCCAGCGCCGCCGCGGCATTCTGTTCCACCAGAAAGATGGTGATGCCGCGGCGTTTGAGTTCTCCGACGGTGTTGAATATTTCCTCCACCAACAGCGGGGCCAGGCCCATGCTGGGCTCGTCCAGCAGCAGCAACTGCGGTCGCGCCATCAATGCGCGGGCCATGGCCAGCATCTGCTGCTGGCCGCCGGATAGCGTGCCCGCCGCTTGCAGGCGCTTCTGCTTGAGGATGGGGAACAGGGTGTACATTTGCTCCATGTCCCGGGCGACCTGTTCGTTCTGAATCCGGGTGTAGGCTCCCAACCGCAGGTTGTCCTCTACCGACAGCGGGCCGAATACCTGGCGGCCTTCGGGAATCAGCGAGATGCCCAGCTTGACCCGCCGGTCCGCGCGTACCCGCGTGATGTCCTGGCCGCCGAATTTCAGACCGCCGGCGCTGGGGCGTTGCAGGCCGGCGATGGTCCGTAGCAGGGTGGTCTTGCCCGCGCCGTTGGAGCCGACCAGCGCCACCAGTTCGCCTTTGTCGATGTCCAGATCGATGCCGTTGAGGGCCTGGATGCGTCCGTAATGCGTCTTCAATCCGCGAATTTCCAACACCCGGTCCAGGTTCTCCGGCAGCTTGGCGGGGGCCATGCCCAGACCGATGGGCGCCGGGGCGGTATAGGCCAAACGGTTGTGCAGTTGCCGAATCTCGTCTTTGACGATGCGCCCGAAGTGCGGATCGCCATAATGCAGGTACTGCTGATTGATGGCCTGCCAATCCGCTTCGCTGAGTCCGTCCAAGGCGCGTACATGGCCGTATTGCGCATTCAGACCGCCGTCGGCGCCGAGTCCGTGCTCCAGGGCGGCATCGGCCGCCGGGTCGCCGTGCTTGAGACCCAAACCGCCCAAGGGCTCGGGCGCATAGTGGATGACCCGGCTGTACAACTGATTGAAATCCACATTGGCCGCTTCGCCCAACAACGGATCGAGCAGATGGTCGTAATGCAGAAAGCCTTCGTCGACCGCCTGCCAGTCCTCCGTCGTCAGGCTGTCCATGGCCGCCGGAAGCAACCGCTGTTCCTCCATGTCCATGTGCTTTTCCGTCAGGTGTACGAAATGGGCCAGCTCACGCAGGAAAACCTCGCGCTGCTCCAGACCGCCTTCCAGGCACTCGTTCAGCCGGGCGTCCATATTCTTGATCCATTGGGTGCTTTGCTGATGATCGTGGCATAGCCGATCGAGCAGCGCGCCGACCTCGTCGGGCGGCGTCTCGTTCTCCCGTGGCAAGCGCAACCGCAGGGCCTGAAACAGGTATTTCTCCTCCTTGGGGTAGTGCATGCGCTCGTAGGAACCGAGGTATTCGAAAATCGCCCGGAACAGCACCGCATCCGGCTGTGCGGTGGACTGTTCGAGGTCTTGGCGCAATTCGGTGAGCATCATCAGAATGCGTCGCACCCGACTGTGCTCGGATTTGATGATGGAAACGGCCTGGGTCATGCGAATCGTTCTCGAACAGGGCTAGGGGGCCGTCAGGCGGCCCCAAGATAGGCGGCGATCACTTCGGGGTTGTTGCGGATTTCCGTGGGCGTACCCTCGGCCAGTTTCTTGCCGAAATCCAGCACCAGGAGATAATCGGAGATGTGCATCACCAGCTTCATGTCGTGTTCGACCAGCACGACGGTGATACCGGTGGCGGCGATTTTCTGGATCAACCCGTCGATTTCCGCCGTCTCCTTGGCGTTCAGACCCGCCGCGGGTTCGTCAAGCAGCAGCAGCTTGGGTTCCGCCGCCAGCGCACGGGCGATTTCCAGGCGTTTCAGTGCGCCGTAGGGCATGGCGTTGGCGTCGGTCTTGATGTACTGGCCAACCCCGACGAATTCCATCAATTCCGCCGCCTTTTCCCGGCATTGGCGGTCGCCACGGACGATGGCCGGCAGGCGCAGCATGGCCGCCAGAAAACTGCGGTTGAGGTGTAGATGACGCCCCACCATCACGTTTTCGATGGCCGTCATGTTCATGCACACCTGCAGGTTCTGGAAGGTCCGGCTCATGCCACGACTCGCCAATACATGCGGCGGCTTGCCCACGGTGCTGGCATCGTCCAGAAAGATGTCGCCGCGGGTGGGTTGATAAACCCCCGTGATCATGTTGAACAACGTGGTTTTGCCCGCGCCGTTGGGACCGATGACCGCGTGAATGGTATTGGCGGCGATGGTAAAGCTCAAATCGTTGATGGCATCGACGCCCCCGAAGGATTTGCCGAGATTTTCGACGCGCAGCAGGCTCATGAGCGACCTCCCCGCCAGTCCTTGAGTTTGTGGGTGAGCGTGGGCACCAGTCCCTTGGGCATGAAGATCAGGGTGAGCATCAGGATCAGGCCGAAAATCACCATTTCGAAATCCTCGAAGCCACTGAGCAACTGGGGCAGTACGGTCAGAAGCACGGCGCCGACCAGCGCGCCGTAGGTCGAAGCCATGCCGCCCAGGACGACCATGGTGACCAGTTCGATGGAATGGAAGAAGCCGGCCTGCGCGGGCGTGATGAAGCCCGAATAATGCGCGAACAGGCTGCCCATAACGCTGGCGAAGACGGCCGAAACCACAAACAGCAGCACTTTGTAACCGGTGGTGTCGACCCCGACCACCTGAGCGGCCACTTCCGAACCGTGCACCGCGCGCAGCGCGCGGCCCGCCGGCGAATCGACGATGTTCATGGCCATCCAGACGCTGATGACTAGCAACGCCCCGATGACCCAATACCAGGGTTTTTCGCCGTACAGTTCCCAGCCCAGCAGGGTGAAGGGTTCCACGTACATGCCGTCGGGACCGCCGGTCAACCAGTCTTCATTGGAAATGACGATGGAAATGATGATGCCCAGGCCTAGCGTGGCCATCGCCAGATAATGGCCGGTCAGTCGCAGAATGGGACGAGCCACGATGAAGGACAGCACCCCCACCACCGCGACTCCGGTCAGCAGCGCCAGCAAGGGCGGCCAGCCGTAGACGGCAGTCAGTATGCCGGAGGTGTAGGCGCCCAGGCCGAAGAAACCGCCATGCCCCAGGCTGATCTGTCCGGCGTAACCGATCAGCAGATTCAATCCCACGACGACGATGGCGTTGATGCCGATCTTGATCGCCACGTCATAGTAATAGTTGTTGGGTAGGGCCAGGGGCAGCAGCGCGATGATCAGGCTGAGTATCAGCAACCCGCCGATACGCGGGTGGGTCAGTTTCGCCAGCATCAGACACGCTCCGTGCCGCGTGCGCCGAACAATCCGCTGGGCAGGAAGAACAGAATCAGCAGAATGATGACGAAGGGTACGGCGTCCTTGTAATCCGAGGAAATGTAGCCGGCGGCCATGGCCTCGATGATGCCCAGCAACAATCCACCCACGATGGCCCCGACCGCGCTGCCCAGACCACCGAGCACCGCCGCGACGAAGCCCTTGAGGCCGAGCATGATGCCCACGTCATAGGAGGTGAGCGTGATGGGCGCGACGATGATGCCGGCCACCGCGCCCAACAAGGCCGACAGTCCGAAGGATATGAACAGGATGAACTGGGTATTGATGCCCATCATTTTGGCGGCGTCGGCGTTGCAGGCCGTCGCCAGTATCGCTTTTCCGATCAGGGTATATTTGAAGAACCAGGCCAGGGCCACCACGATTGCCAGAGTGATGCCCAGCACCCACAGGCTTTGCGGGAGTAGCGTGGCGCCGCCGAGATGGATGGGATCGTTGCCGCTGAAAGCCGGCAGGGCGAAGAATTCCTTGCCCCAGAGCACTTGCGCCAGTCCCCGCAGAAAAATGGAAGCGCCGATGGTGATGATGATCAACGTGACCACATCGGCGTTGCGGGCCGGTTCCACGGCGAGCTTTTCCAAAGCCAGGCCAGTGACGACCGCCAGTGCGACGGCGCCGAGGATGGCCACCGGCAGCGGCAGGCCGATATGGATCAGGAAGACGGTGGCCATGCCGCCGATCATCACGAATTCGCCTTGGGCGAAATTGATAACGTGGCTGGCGTTGTAGATGATGGCGAAGCCCAGCCCGACCAAGGCATAAGTCGCGCCTATGGTCATGCCGGAGAATAGATACTGGAGAAATTCCGCGAACATGATCCCGCTACAACCTGCTGTGATCACAAGTAAAGGGCGGCCGGCCCCCATCGGGGGGTATTCCTCCTGGAGACCGGCTGAGATGAAAGCGCAGTAACGGTTTACTGGATCAGAACCCAGCCGCCGTCCTTGATTTCCAGAATGCGGAATGCGGTCAAATCCAATCCCATGTGATCCTTGGGCGACATGTTCACCACGCCGGTCGCGCCGACATAGCCTTCGGTCTGCTCGATGGCGTCACGCACCTTGGAGGGATCGGTGCTACCGGCCTTTTTGATGGCGTTCACGGCCAGCATCAAGCCGTCGTAAGCGTAGGCGCCGAAAGTCGAGACCGGCGCTTTGAACGCGGTTTCGTAGTCTTTCTTGTAGTTGACCAGCACGGTTTTCTGTACGTCGTCGGCGGGCAGATCGTCGGTGATCAACAACGCCGAGGCGGAGATCAACACGCCCTGCGCCGCATCGCCGGCCAGGTCGATATAGCTGTTGGACGCGACCCCGTGCGATTGATACAGCGGCAGGGTGATCCCCAGTTGCGCGTAGTTCTTGGTGACGATCGCCGGCCCCTGCCCGAAGCCGAAGACGAATACCGCCTGGACCCCTTCGGTATTCTTGATCTTGGTCAGTTGCGCGGTCATGTCGGTATCCTTGGGACCGTAGGTTTCATCCAGAACGATGTCGATGCCGTATTCGGGAGCGACCTTGAGAGTCTGCTCGCGGCCCGAGCGACCGAAACCACTGGTTTCGGACAATAGCGCGATTTTGGTGTAGCCGCGCTTTTTCATGTCCTCCATGATCTTGGCGGCGGCCATGCGGTCGGTTTGGGGCGTCTTGAAGACCCATTTCTTGACCGGATCGATGATGTCTATGCCCCCAGCCAACGAGATGAACGGAATTTTGGCGCGTTCCACCAGCGGGATCGCGGCCATGGTGGTGCCCGTCGTCGTGCCGCCAATGATGAGGCTGACCTTGTCGTTATCCAGCAGGCGTTTTACGAAGGTACGGGCTTTTTCGGCATCGCCTGCGTCATCGTAGTGGATCAGTTCCACCTTTTTACCGAGCAGCCCGCCCTCGGCGTTGAGCTTGTCAATGTACAGTTGCAGGGTTTTTAATTCCGGGTCGCCCAGAAAGGAGGCGGGGCCGGTGGCCGAGAGAAAAGAACCGATTTTAATGGCGTCGTCGGCAAGGGCGGGAGATAACAGGCTCACGGCGCATACCGCGAGCATGGCCCCCCTGGTGAAAAGGGACTTCAGCATGGCGACTCCTCCGAAATGGTCAGGTTGATTGGTCAGATTTGTAGTAATTGGAAATTGGCTCGAAAGAGCAGGCGGACGCCTGAGGTCGCCCGGCCTGATTGTCCGGTGGCTATCCCTGACGAACCGGCTAAAGAGCAGTTATAAAGCGACACATAATATTGCTGACAAGCTATGTTTAGTGTATCAAATCTCGGATGTCAACATCCTGGCCGCTAACTTTTGCAACATCCTATGTTAAAATGAAAGAAGTAGCCAAGATGCGTGATTTGCCAGGGGAAGGATTGGACTCACGTTTCCCTGATCGTGTTACAAAAACAGCAGGGATATAACCAGAAATTGTTAAGTATGACTACCAAATTACGGCGAGTGGAAGAGCTGATCGAGGACTTCCGCAAGCGGCGTCCGATCCGGGGTGGTTCGTTGATCATCACGCTGTATGGAGATGCCATCGTGCCGCGCGGAGGGGCGGTCTGGCTGGGCAGTCTGATCGCCGCATTGGAGCCTTTAGGACTCAATCAACGCTTGGTCAGAACCTCCGTGTACCGGTTGTTCAAGGAAGGCTGGCTCAGTTCCCGACAGGTCGGAAGGCGCAGTTTCTACAGTGTGACGGGATCGGGCCTGCGCCGTTTCAGCACGGCGTTCCGGCGCATCTACGCGGAGCATCACGTCAAGTGGGATGGGATATGGCGAGTCGTCGTCACTTCCCAGGTGAACGGGGCCGGACGCGACAATCTCAGGCGGGAGTTGGGCTGGCTGGGATTCGGCACCATCGCGCCGGGCATCATGGCCCATCCGATGGCGGAAGTGGATCTGCTCACCGGCACGCTTCAGGACATGGGCTTGCAAGACGAGATCATCATGATGAGCGCGACCAGCGAAAATCCGGCGGACTCCCAGCCGCTGCGGAATCTGGTCCAGACCTGTTGGAATCTGGATCGCTTGTCCGGGGATTATCATCGCTTTCTCGCTCGTTTCCGGCCGATCTGGGCCGCCCTGGAAAGCGCCGACTCCTTGGACCCGGAACTCTGTTTTCAGACCCGCATCCTGCTCATCCACGAATACCGGCGGTTGTTGCTGCGCGATCCGCAGCTACCCAAGGAATTGTTGCCGCCCGACTGGGTGGGAGCGTCGGCGCGGCTGTTGTGCCGTAATCTCTATCGCTGCCTGTTGGGTCCCTCGGAGCGTTATCTGTCCCGGACCCTGATTACCGCCGACGGACCTTTACCCGAAGCCGCCCCGAGTTTCTACGAACGTTTCGGTGGCTTGGTGGATACCCTGCATCGGGTTCCTTCCAATCAATCCGCACAGTAAATCCGGAGAAACATTCAATGTATGCACAAATGGTCGATACCGGCGTCAAGCGTGTGAAGTCACGCGAGGAAATGTCTCCCGAGGAACGGGATTTTCAAGATCGTGTCGATGCCGACATCAAGATCGAAGCCAAGGATTGGATGCCGGAATCTTATCGCAGGACACTGATCCGGCAGATCTCCCAACATGCCCATTCGGAGATCGTCGGGATGTTGCCCGAAGGCAACTGGATTACCCGAGCCCCGAGCCTGAAACGCAAGGCGATCCTGTTGGCCAAGGTGCAGGATGAAGGGGGGCATGGGCTGTATCTGTACAGCGCCGCGGAAACCCTGGGGCTGTCGCGGGAGCAATTGATCGAGCAATTGCACAGTGGCAAGGCCAAATATTCCAGTATTTTCAACTACCCCAGCCTGACCTGGGCGGATATCGGCGCGATCGGCTGGCTGGTGGACGGCGCCGCCATCATGAATCAGGTGACCTTGCAACGTTGTTCCTATGGACCGTATTCACGGGCCATGATCCGTATCTGCAAGGAAGAAAGTTTCCATCAGCGGCAGGGCTACGACATCATGATGACCTTGGCGCGCGGCGCGGCGGAGCAGAAGGCGATGGCGCAGGACGCCCTGAATCGCTGGTGGTGGCCGTCGCTGATGATGTTCGGTCCGTCGGACGATCAATCGCCGCACAGCGCGCAGTCCATGCAGTGGAAAATCAAGCTTTACGGTAACGACGAACTGCGTCAGCGTTTCGTCGATCAAACCGTACCCCAGGCCGAATACCTGGATCTGACCCTACCCGACCCCGACCTCAAATGGAACGAGGAACGTGGCCACTACGACTTCGGCGCCATCGACTGGCAGGAATTTTTCCATGTCATCAACGGCGATGGTCCGTGCAACCGGTCGCGGTTGCGCGCGCGCGTCGCCGCTCACGAGGAGGGCCGCTGGGTACGCGAGGCCGCCGTGGCCTATGCCCAGAAGAAAACGGCCCACAAACGCACCGCGGCCTGACGGTTGGGTTTTTGGCGTTTCGGGTTCCGTTGGATGGGTGAGACATGAACCGCGTCGTTTGGGATGAAGGCGGCTTCTTTCACCCACTGTTTCCTACAAAACGATAAAACTTGCGAGTATCTACGCCCTAATCCGGCGAGGAGAGCGAACATGCAGGATTGGCCCCTTTTCGAGGTTTTCATTCGCAGCCAGCACGGTTTGTCCCACAAGCACGTCGGCAGTCTACACGCGCCCGATGCCGAGACGGCGATCCATTACGCCCGCGATGTCTATACCCGGCGCAACGAAGGCGTCAGCATCTGGGTGGTGAAATCGGCGGACATCGCCGCCAGTTCTCCCGGCGACAAAGGCCCGTTGTTCGAACCGGCCAACAGCAAGGTCTACCGCCATCCGACCTTCTACGACATTCCCAAAGAAGTGGGGCACATGTGATGGCCGCGCCAGCCGCCTTGTTCGAGTATCTGGTGCGTCTGGGCGACAACTGTCTGATTCTGGGCCATCGCCTGTCCGAATGGTGCGGCCATGGACCGGTGCTGGAAGAAGATTTGGCCTTGACCAATGTCGCCCTGGATCTGATCGGGCAGGCCACGCTCTGGCTCGAATTGGCCGGCGAGATCGAAGGTCGGGGGCGCACCGCCGATCAACTCGCCTATCTGCGCGATGCCGGTGAATTCCGCAATCTGCTGCTGGTGGAACAACCCAATGGTCATTACGGAGAGACGCTGGCGCGGCAGTTCTATTTCGATACCTGGCACTGCGGCCTGTTACAGGGTCTATCCCACTCGCAGCACCCGCGCGTCGCCGATATCGCCGCGAAATCCCTGAAGGAAGCCACTTATCACCTGGAACGCAGCGAGGAGTGGGTGGTGACGCTGGGCGATGGCACCGACGAGAGCCATGCCCGGATGCAGCAGGCCATCAATGATCTGTGGATGTATACCGGCGAACTGTTCGTCATGGACGAAATCGAGCAGGACCTGGTGGCCGAGGGCATCGCCGTGGACCTGGCCGAACTGCGCGAACCTTGGCTCAAGCAGGTCGGTAAGACCTTGGATGAAGCTACGCTGACCCTGCCCCAGGCCGGGTGGATGCAGCAGGGCGGCAAGCAGGGCGTACACACCGAAAATCTGGGGTTCATTCTGGCCGATATGCAGTTTCTGCAACGGGCCTACCCCAACGCGACATGGTGAGGAGGTGCGAGATGGACGTTTTGGCCACGCGTCCCAGCGTCGAACAGGTATGGACCTGGCTGGACGAAGTGCCCGATCCGGAAATTCCCGTCATATCCATCGTTGATCTGGGCATCGTGCGGGCGGTGGAATGGGATGACGATACGCTGCGGGTCAAGATCACCCCGACCTATTCCGGCTGTCCCGCGACCCAGGTGATTGCCGAGGACATCAAACAGGCGTTGCGGCAACGCGGTATCGATTCCTTACGCCTGGAAACGCAGTTGGCTCCGCCCTGGAGCACGGAAATGATCAGCGCCGTGGGGCGGGCTAAGTTGCGCGAGTATGGCATCGCGCCACCGCAGCGCAAGTTGGCGGAAGGTGGGATCGCGGCGCGCCTGGACCGGCAAGCGCCGGTGGAATGTCCGCGTTGCGGGTCCACCGATACCCGACGAATCAGCCAGTTCGGTTCCACTCCATGCAAGGCGCTTTATCAGTGCCAGGATTGTCTGGAGCCGTTCGACTATTTCAAATGTCTGTGAACAGGTTAATCCCATGAACCGATTCTATCCGTTGACGGTTGCGGCGGTACGCCGGGAAACGCGCGATGCGGTGGCCGTTACCCTGGATGTGCCGGACGAGTTCAAGGACAAATTCCGTTTCGTCCAGGGACAATATCTCACCTTCAGAACGCGCATCGATGGCGAGGAAGTGCGCCGTTCGTACTCGATCTGCGCCGCGGTTCAGGACCCGGCCTTGCGTGTCGGCATCAAGAAGGTGGAGGGCGGGCTGTTTTCCACCTGGGCCAACGAACAACTGCAACCGGGCCAAATACTGGAAGCGATGCCGCCCATGGGCAACTTCCATGTGCCGCTGGACCCCGACAATCGCAAACACTACGTCGCCTTCGCCGGAGGCAGCGGCATCACGCCCATATTGGGGGTGCTCAAGACCACATTGTTGAGCGAGCCCCAGAGCGCCTTCACGCTGTTTTACGGCAATCAGGCGTCGAGCGGCATCATGTTTAGGGAAGAACTGGAGGATCTGAAAAACCAGTATCTGGGCCGTTTCACGCTGATCCATATTCTCGATCGCGAACAACAAGACATCGACTTGTTCAATGGCATGCTGACCAAGGACAAATGTGCACAGTTGTTTCGGCACTGGTTGGACATCAAGACCGTGGATACGGCCTTCATTTGCGGGCCCCAGGTGATGATGATCCAGGTCTCTGAAGCCCTGCAGGAGCATGGCCTGGACAAACGGCAGATCAAATTCGAATTGTTCACCACCGGCGCGGCGCCCAAACGCGCCCACCGGGCTCAGGACGCCATCCGGACCAAGGGGCGGAACAATTGCGAGGTGACGGTGATTCTCGATGGTCGCGCCCGTTCGTTCCAACTGGAGAAAAATACCGATACTTTGCTCGACGCGGCCTTGAAGGAAGGTATCGAACTGCCCTATGCCTGCAAGGGGGGTGTGTGTTCCACCTGCCGGACCATGCTGGTCGAAGGCGAAGTCGACATGAACGCCAATTTCGCCCTCGAAGATTACGAAATTGCGCGCGGCCATATCTTGGCCTGTCAGAGTTATCCGGTCACGGACAAAATCGTGGTGGATTTCGATCAGTAAACCACTGCCGGAGATTTTCAGACCATGCAAGATGAAGAAAGCCTGCTGAACTATCTTGAGGCAGGGGGTAAATTGAGTTCGCCGGACAACGCGACACCCCGTTATCGCGGTGAGGTCATGCGTTTCATGGCGGTTTTCGTGGATTCGGAGATGGCGGGCGCGTCGGGTTTCGCGGATTGCATCAATCGGGCGCCGGGCTTGCGGGAGCGCATCATCGCCGCGCGCACCGTATTGGAGAAGTTCAGCCACGCCGAACAAGTCTTACGCCTGATGGAACAATTCGGCGCACAGACCACGCTGTATATTTCCGCCCACCAGTGGGAGGCCCGCCTGGAGCGCGATGCCGCCTTGGGCGATCAGCGCGGCTCGCGCGATATGCGCCTGAGCGTGTTCTATTACCCGATCCAGGGCTGGGAGGACGCGATGGTGCTGCAGTTTCTGATGGGCCGAGCGACCGTCATCCAGCTCGATGAAACCAGCCGTTGTTCCTATCAGCCTCTGGCCGACGTCATGCTGGGCATACTGTTGGCCGAGAAACGTCACGCCGAATTGGGTGAGGAAGGGGTGCGTCAGGCGCTGGAATCCGGTCGTGATCACGCGCCCGTGCAAGCTTCGGTCGACTACTGGTATCCCCGCGTGGCCGCCACTTTCGGCCAGGCGGCGTCCGATCATTTTGAGAAATACCGACAATACGGCCTACGGCAACGCAGTAACGAGGAACTGCTGGGACTGTGGCAAGCGGAGACGGTATCGGCCCTGGACAAACTGCGTTTGCATATACCCGATACCCGTCCCTTGCGTGGGTGATCGGCTCGGGTCGGAAACGCACTGACAGGCCGCCCGCTCGTTATCCCAGTGGGCGGTCCGGTATCTTGACCTGATGGCGAGACACCGCTAAGCTGATGCCCATGAATACCCGATTCTCTGAACGTTTCAGCCTACGACTAATCAACCCGGCCTCCTGATCTGAGGAGAGCCGGGCTTTGTCGTTTGTCCGAAATCGTTTAGAGGGTCAACCGTCGTGCAGAACCCATCCATCTCTTCCCCGTCGACTTCCATTCCGCCGACCGGCACGGACCGGCCTTTCGCCTTCGTTTCCTTGCTATCCGGCTTGCGACTAACCAGCGGTCGTCAGGTCTAGCGGCTGCCTGACGGCCGTATCGTCGCCGTACCCCTATTGCATCGTACTGAGAAATTTTCACCCCCTTCGCCGATTTTCGAGAGGAAACGAACATGAATAGCCATTCAGCTCAAAAATATCGTCCCTTCATGCCGGTACCCATGACGGATCGCCAATGGCCGTCACGGGTCATCACGCAAGCGCCCATCTGGTGCAGCGTCGATTTGCGCGACGGAAATCAGGCCCTGATCGAACCCATGGGAGCTGAACGCAAACGCCGGTTGTTCCAAATGTTGGTGAGCATGGGATTCAAGGAAATCGAAGTCGGGTTTCCGGCCGCTTCCCAGACCGATTATGACTTCCTGCGGATGCTGATCGAGGAAGACATGATTCCGGACGACGTATCGATTCAGGTACTGACGCAGTCGCGCGAGCCACTGATTCGCCGGACTTTCGAAGCCTTGAGCGGCGCCAAGCGGGCCATCGTCCATCTGTACAATTCGACCTCCGAGCTGCAGCGGCGCGTGGTATTCGGCATGGACCGCGCCGGCATCGTGGATATTGCCGTCGGCGGCGCGCGGCTTATCAAGCAACTGGCGGACGCATGCCCGGCTACCGAATGGACATTTGAATATTCGCCGGAGAGTTTCACGGGCACCGAATTGGACTTCGCCGTGGAGATCTGCGAAGCGGTCGCCGACGTTTGGCAGCCCACGCCCGAACACAAGGTCATCCTCAATCTGCCGGCCACGGTGGAAATGGCCACGCCCAACGTCTATGCCGATCAAATCGAATGGTTCGCGCGGCATTTCAGCCGCCGGGATTCGGTCGTCATCAGCGTGCATCCGCACAACGATCGGGGAACGGCGGTTGCCGCGGCGGAATTGGCGATGATGGCCGGCGCGGACCGGGTGGAAGGAACCTTGTTCGGCAACGGTGAGCGCACCGGGAATGTGGATGTCGTCACCCTGGCCATGAATTTGTTCACCCAAGGCGTCGAACCCCGTCTGGACGTATCCGATCTGAACGCCGTGGTGCGTTGCGCCGAATATTGCAATCAAATGCCGGTCCACCCACGCCATCCCTATGCGGGCGACCTGGTGTTCACGGCTTTTTCCGGTTCGCACCAGGACGCCATCAAGAAAGGCTTGTCGGCCAACGTGGGTCAACCGGTTTGGGAAGTGCCGTATCTGCCCATCGATCCCACCGATGTGGGCCGCACCTACGAGGCGGTGATTCGCGTCAACAGTCAATCCGGTAAGGGTGGCGTGGCTTATCTGCTGGAGAAGGACCACGGCTTGAAGATGCCGCGTCGCCTGCAAGTCGAGTTCAGCCAGGTCATCCAGCGGATCGCCGACAGAACCGGTAAGGAGCTGACCTCCGCCGCCATCTGGTCGACTTTCGAGAACGAATATCTGGCGGTCGCCGAGCCTTATGTCTTCGTCGACCATCGCATCAACGCCGATGCGCAGACCGGCAAGGGGGATCGCTTAACCGCGACGGTGCGGGAACAGGGGCGCGAGAAAATCATCGCCGGCCGCGGCAACGGTCCTATCGATGCCTTCGTGGACGCCATGCACCGGCATTGCGGTGTCGCCTTGCGGCTGGTGGATTATCACGAACATGCCATCGGCGTGGGAGCCGACGCCACGGCGGTCGCCTACGTGGAGATTCAGACGGATGAGGGCGGCACCTTGTTCGGCGTGGGGATGGACGAAAATATCGTGAGCGCTTCCCTGTGCGCCGTGGTCAGTGCCGTCAATCGCCTGCTGAGTCAACAGGGTCAAAACACCGGCCCCACCCAACGGGTGGTCGGATTCGATGACTGATTGGCCGATCTGGCCGGGGCGCGGGTGAGGTTTTCCGCGCTCCGGCCAGCGCAAACGGGCTACCTAACGACTCAGTAATGGCCGAACTGCATCGGCACGCCCAAAGTCGAGTCCGTTTGAGTGGGGCGGGCATCTTTCGTCTGATCGGGTGGAACGATCACGATATGCGGCTGAGTCAATTCCTCGGCGTACTCGGCGTCGGTCAACAACCGGCCACGGGGTTCGGCGCCGACCCGAATGGCGGACGCCGATTGCCCATCGGCGGGGTAAGTCAGATCGACATCCAACGGCAGGGTGGGACCGTCGGAAATCACGGTCTCTCCAAGGTAGACGATATAACGCCAATTGGCCGCCGAGGCGGGCAGAGCGATCAGGGACAAGGCCACAAGCAGTATTGTTTTTCTCATGGGACGACTCCCTTTGTGGTGGGCTGTAGGGGCTGTAGGGGCTGTGGGTACGGTTGGAATTATAACCGTTCGCAAGTCGAGGACCTACCCTCGTAGCCGCGAGGAATCCACGGAGAGTCGAGTGGCTTTCTCACGCTGCGATCATGCGGACTTCATCGCCTAGCGGACAGTCCCGCACCGCTTCCGCCAACATGCGCACCGCCTGGGGCCGGGGGAAGCTCCGTCGCCAAGCCATCGCCACGGTGCGGCGGGGCGCCGGTTCGGTGAACGGGCGCACGCTGACCAGTTCTTCGGAGTAGGTGGGTACGCGGATGGAAGTCTGCGGCAGCACAGTCACTCCCATACCGGAGGCGACCATGAGGCGGATGGTTTCCAGGGAACTGCCTTCCAGGGTTTTTTGCATGCTTTCGGCTGAACTACCGGCGCGGCCGCATTCAGGGCAGACTTCCAGAACCTGGTCGCGAAAGCAATTGCCGGCTCCCAGCAGCAGCAAGTCTTCGTAGGACAATTGATGCGCGTCGATCGCGGTTTCTCGTTCCAACCGATGTCCTTTGGGCAAGAGCACCACGAAGGGCTCTTCGTACAGCGCCTCGACCAACACCCCCGGTCGGGTGAATGGTAAGGAGAGGATCAGAATATCCAGTTCGCCCTGGCGAAGCCTTTCGGCCAGCACGCCGGTATAGTTTTCCTCGATCTGCAAGGGCATGCGGGGAGCCTTGCGTCGCAGCAGGGGAATCAGCCACGGCAGCAGATAAGGGCCGATGGTGTAGATCACGCCCAGGCGCAGCACGCCGTCCAGTTCGTCTTGCCCTTGGTGGGCGATGCGGGTGATGACGGCGGCTTCTTCCAGAACCCGACGGGCCTGATCCACGATCGACTGACCCACCGGCGTCGTCGCCACTTCGCCCGTGCCCCGTTCGAACAACTGCACGCCCAGTTCGTCTTCCAGCTTGCGCACCGCCACGCTGAGCGTGGGTTGACTGACGAAACAGCTTTCCGCGGCTCGCCCGAAATGGCGTTCGCGCGCGACGGCAACAATATAACGGAGTTCGGTCAAGGTCATGCACAAAGCCCCAGGTCGTCGGTAGACAGGCGTGCTATTTGAGTGTATTAAAATGATCGGGTTATGGATTGGCACTGTCCCGCAAGGACGATCGGGACAGTGCCAATCCTGCAGCCGCTATCCGGTTACCCCGTTCGCATTCGCTGATACCTTCCCGAGTCAACCCTTTAAGGAGACTATTCATGGCTTATAAGCATATCTCCATGCCCGCCAATGGAGAAAAAGTAACTGTTGTCGACGGCAAAGTGCGCGTCCCCGATCAACCGATCATCGGTTACATCGAGGGCGACGGCATTGGGCCGGACATTACGCGGGCTTCCTTGCGAGTCTGGGATGCGGCGGTGGAACAAGCCTACGGTGGCAAGCGCAAAATCCACTGGTGCGAACTGTACCTGGGGGAAAAAGCCGCGGAACTGTACGACGGCAATTATTTCCCGGAAGAAACCCTGGATGCCCTGAACGATCTGATCATTTCCATCAAGGGACCCTTGACTACCCCGGTCGGCGGCGGTTTCCGTTCGTTGAACGTCGCCCTGCGCCAGGATCTGGATCTTTACGCCTGCGTGCGCCCAGTGCGTTACTACGATGGGGTACCGTCACCGTTGCGTCACCCGGAAAAAGTGGACGTGGTGATTTTCCGCGAGAATACCGAGGATGTCTATGCCGGCATTGAATACGCCAGCGGCTCGGAAGCCAACAAGAAGTTGAGCAAATTCCTGCGCGAGGAACTGGGCGCCAAGTTCTTCGACGATGCGGGCCTGGGTGTCAAGCCGGTCAGCGCCTTCGGCACGAAACGACTGGTGCGCAAAGCGATCCAGTTTGCCATCGACCAAGGCCGTGAGAGCGTCACCCTGGTGCACAAGGGCAATATCATGAAATACACCGAGGGCTCGTTCCGTAACTGGGGTTACGAAGTGGCGCGCGACGAGTTCCCGGAGCAGACGATTACCGAAAACGAGCTCTACAGCGTTTATGGTGGCGTTCAGCCGGAAGGCAAAATCGTCATCAAGGATCGTATCGCCGACATCATGTTCCAGTTGATGCAACTGCGTCCCGAGGAATTCGACGTGGTCGCCACCCCCAATCTGAACGGCGACTACCTGTCCGACGCGGTGGCCGCCGAAGTCGGCGGCGTGGGCATCGCCCCGGGCGCCAACATCAGTGACTATGTCGCCGTGTTCGAGGCCACCCACGGCACCGCGCCCAAATACGCCAATTTGGACAAGGTCAATCCCAGTTCCCTGTTGCTGTCCGGCGTCATGATGCTGGAGTACATGGGCTGGCGTGAGGCAGCCGACCTGATCAACGCCGCCTATCCCAAGGTCATCGCCGACAAGACGGTCACCTACGACTTCGCCCGTCAGACGGAAGGCGCCGAGGAAGTTTCCACCAGCGGTTTCGGCGATTGCCTGATCAACAAGATCCAGTCGAGCGGCGTAGGACTGGTCCAGGAAGAAGAAAAACGCCGGCAGGTGTTGGAGGAGGACCGCAAGGAACGCGAGGCGCAACGTGTGGCCAATCCCGTGGAAGCCATGCAGGCTTCCGGTCGCATACCGCAAAACATCGGCGCCGTCATGCACCCGATTCTGGTGGTCAATGCCAGCGAAACGGTCAATGTCGCCATGCAACACATGCGCGAGCAAAATCGCCATGCCGTGCTGATCGAGCCGGACGAGAACTACAATACCTGGGGCATCATGACCAAGCGTGATGTCATGCAGAAAATCATTAGCGCCAATCGTTCCACTTCGCGCGTCCATGTGGGCGAGATCGCCAGCCGACCGGTGCGGATGATCCCCCGCGAGATGACGCTGCGTGAGGCGGCCGCCCGGATGGTGGATACCAACGTGCGGCGTCTCGTCGTCGAGAAGGAAGGCAAACCGGTCGGCATCGTGTCCGATACGGACCTGTTCCTGGCCGTCGAGGAATTCGGCTGGGAGCCGGATGCATTGTAATTCTTCCGTGCGCAGACGATGCTGACCGGCCCAGCCGGCCGGTATCGTCACCGCCACTGGGGTTGGGCGCCCCGCCCAACCCATCCGCTTCGCCGCGAATAAGCCGGCGGTTGTCGGTTACCCTGAGTCGACCGTTTCCTTGGAATTCAAACCAGTCAAGTCGGACGACATCCGTTTCCCGCTTTTCAACAACCCAGCGGAGCTTATTGATTTTCATCCGACTGCGGGGGTACTTGCCGCGCTCGAACGAGAATTCCAACCGTTGTGTCAGGGCTTATGCTCGGCGTTCTGCAAGGTTTCCGCGAATGCCGCCTGCTGAGCGGGCGTCGCCTCGCGTTGGTATTGTTTCTTCCAGTCCGCGTAAGGCATGCCGTAGACGATTTCTCGGGCCTGTTCATAGTCGATGTCCAATCCCTTGTCGTCGGCCGCCGCCTGATACCACTTGGATAGGCAGTTGCGACAGAAGCCGGCCAGATTCATCAGGTCGATATTCTGCACCTCGGTATGTTCCCGCAAATGTTCCACCAGTCGCCTGAAGGCCGCCGCCTCCAGTTCGATTCGCGTCTGATCGTCCATAACACCCTCCACCGGTTCGTTGGGAAAAACAACTTTGTATAATACCCGTGATTACAGGGCATTCATAAATCCGGCGCGGTAAACCGCCCGGTTCCTGTGAAGACCCCGTATCGGACAACGCCAGGACGTATGAGTGCGAGCCTGCACCGGTAGGCGCTACAGACCCAGGAGTGCGAACACTCCTCTCCTCACACGATTGAAAACACACCTCGGGGAAACCCCATGACGATAAAAACCGTTTCCACTCAGCCTATTCAAGGCCAAAAACCGGGCACTTCCGGCCTGCGCAAGAAAGTGCGGGTGTTTCAGCAAACCCATTATCTGGAGAACTTCGTACAGTCGATTTTCGATGCGCTGGAAGGCTACCAGGGCCAGACGCTGGTGTTAGGCGGGGACGGTCGTTACTACAACCGGGAAGCTTTGCAGATCATCTTGAAAATGGCCGCCGCCAACGGCTTCGGCAAAGTGCTCATCGGGCGGGGAGGATTGTTTTCGGCGCCAGCGGCTTCCTGCGTGATCCGCAAATACAAAGCCTTCGGCGGCGTTCTGCTTTCAGCCAGCCACAATCCAGGCGGTCCGAACGAGGACTTCGGCATCAAATACAACATCAGCGCCGGCGGTCCCGCCCCGGAGCAGGTTACCAACGCGATCTTCGAACGCAGTCAGCATATCGACCGCTATCTGATCGTGGACGCGCCGGACGTGAACCTGGATAGCCTGGGCGAAAGCCAGGTGGGCGACATGAAGGTCAACGTCATCGATCCGGTGAAGGATTATGCCGAGTTGATGGAACATCTATTCGATTTCGACCGACTAAGCGCGTTGCTGGCCGGCAATTTCTCCATGCGTTTCGACGCCATGAACGCCATCACCGGGCCGTATGCGCGGGCTATTCTCGAAGAACGCCTGGGCGCGCCGCCTGGCACCGTGATGCGCGGCACCCCCCTGCCCGATTTCGGGGGAGCCCATCCCGATCCCAATCTGGTCCATGCCCATGATCTCGTCGAATTGCTCGACGGTCCCAACGCACCCGACTTCGGTGCGGCCTCGGACGGCGATGGCGATCGCAACATGATTCTGGGACGGCACTTTTTCGTCACGCCCAGCGACAGCTTGGCGGTGCTCGCCGCCAACGCGCATTTAGTGCCCGGCTATCATCGGGGCTTGAATGGCGTGGCGCGATCCATGCCGACCAGCCAGGCGGTCGATCGGGTGGCCGAAGTCCAGGGCATTCCCTGTTACGAAACACCCACCGGCTGGAAATTCTTCGGCAATCTGCTGGACGCCAAGCGCATCACGCTGTGCGGGGAAGAAAGCTTCGGTACCGGTTCCGACCACGTGCGTGAGAAGGACGGGCTGTGGGCCGTGTTGTTCTGGCTGAATGTGCTGGCCAAGCGAGGCGAATCGGTGGAGGAGATCGTGCGCGCGCACTGGGCGCGGTTCGGCCGGAATTACTATACTCGGCATGATTACGAAGCCATCGATTCGGAGAAGGCGCAAGGTCTGATCGACGCATTGCGCGATCGTTTGGGCGAACTGCCTGGGCAAACGCTGGGTACTTACACGGTGGATTGGGCGGATGATTTCAGCTACACCGACCCGGTGGACAATAGCGTCAGCAGCCATCAAGGCATCCGCGTGGTGTTCAAGGGCGGCGCCCGCGTGGTTTACCGGCTATCGGGCACGGGCACCGAAGGCGCCACCTTGCGGGTCTATATCGAACGCCATGAACCCGATCCTCAACAGCACGGTCAGGACCCGCAAACCGCCTTGCAGGAGTTGATCAGCATCGCCAGGGATCTGGCGCAGATCGAAGGCCGCACCGGGCGCGCCGAACCCGATGTCATCACCTGATCCGAACGAGGCGCGTGCGATGTCCACACTGAGCGATCCACCCCCCCGGCTGATAGCCGACATCGGCGGCACCAACGCGCGTTTCGCGCTGATCGGCGCGGACGGCGTGCCGTTCGCGGAACAAACCCTGGCTTGTGCCGATCATCCCAACCTCGCGGACGCGCTACGCGCCTACCTGAAACAATTTCCCGTGCCATGCCCGACGCGGGCGGTCTTGGCCGTCGCCACGCCGGTCACCGGGGATCGGATCACCTTCACCAATAACGAACGCTGGTCCTTTTCCATCGAGGCGGCGCGCGAATCGCTGGGCTTCAAACAACTGATCGTGCTCAACGATTTCACGGCCTTGGCGCTGGCGTTGCCTCATCTAGCGGATCAGGAGAAGCAACGGATCGGTGGCGAGGAACCGGTCGCCGGTGCGGCCATCGGACTGATCGGTCCGGGTACCGGGCTGGGCGTGTCCGGGTTGGTCCGCTCGGGAACCCAATGGTTGCCCCTGCAAACGGAGGGCGGACATGCTACGCTGGCCCCGCTCACCGACAAGGAATGGCGGATCGCGGAACGGATACAGCAACGTTTCGGGCATGCTTCGCTGGAACGGTTGCTGTCCGGTCCGGGGTTGGTCAATCTCTATCGGGTATTGCGGGAACTGGAAGGGAAACCGGTGGACGATCTGGAGCCGGCGGACATCACGAGCCGGGGCTTGGCCGGTAGCTGTCCGTATTGTATTGAAACGCTGGAAATCTTCTGCGCGCTGTTGGGGGGAGCGGCGGGCAATCTGGCGCTGACCCTGGGAGCTAGGGGAGGCGTCTATATCGGTGGGGGAATCGCGCCGCGGATGATGGATTTCCTGAAGGATTCGGCGTTCCGTGTCCGCTTCGAAACCAAGGGGCGCATGAGTCGATTTTTGGCCCCGATCCCGGTCTGGGTCATCATGGCGTCCAATCCGGCTTTTCGTGGCGTGGCCGCCGCTTTCGATCTGTACGCCTGAGTTTGCGAGTGTTCAGCAGGACTCGTCCCCATCGGGGACGAGTCCTTTTATTTCATGACGGCGGCGGACACCCGCAAGAGGGCTCCGTCGTCGCCTGTGCTCAGAAACTCGTCCCCACCGCTAGCAACAGCACCCAGGGGTCGATGTCCACGTCCACTTTACGTTTCACGCCATTGGTCTTGAGCGTCGCCTCGGTGTCCATATCGACATACCAGGCGGTGAAATTGACGAACCAGTTGTCCTTGACCACGAAATCCACACCGGCGTGAGCCGCCAGACCCCAGGAATTGTCGAGCGACAGTTTCGTTTTTCCGCCCAGCGCGTTTTCCAGGGAGGACGAGGTGTCCTCATCGAAGAACATCGTGTAGTTAATGCCAGCGCCCACGTAAGGCCGGATTTTGGCCTTGGGTAAGAATTGGTATTGAATGGAAAAAGTCGGTGGCAACACCTTGGCGCTGCCGATATTGCCCAACGCGCCGATGGAGCCTTCGGCATCGATGTCGTGTTCGGAGGGGAACGCCCCCAGAACTTCCAAAGAAATATTGTCGGTCAACATATAGCCGATGGTGAAGCCCAGGGTGACATTGTCATCGACGCTGACTTCCGAGCCGGGAATGCCGGTGACCGAACCGCTATCGTCGTTGGGCAATACCCAGGCCGGGCCCGCCCGCACGATCCAATCGCCTTTTTCCAGGGCGAATGCGGGGCTGGCCAGTCCGGCCGCCGCCACGACTATCATTAATATAAAAATCCTTAGTGCGACAAACTGTGTGAATCGATACATTGTTTATTCTCCCCAATGGTTAAATCCCGTAAAGAACCGTTATTACAAATAATTACGAAGAAAATTCTAGTCCATCGATCCGAGCTATGCCGTATTTTCAACGGTTGTTGCGATTTGCCGAAACGCAAAAATCGGTGGGCTTGAAACCGCGTCGGGACAGCTTGGCGAAGGGGATGATCCGGCGCCGGTGACGTTGTCCTGTCAGTACTCGGATTGAATCTGTTCTACCATACGAATGACTGGGCACGGCCTGGATCGATCCCTTCCATCCCACCGAAGTGGAGTGAAACATGCGAAATCCTCTTGGCCTTCTTTTTGGATTGGCGCTTATTCTTCCGACCGCCCTTGCCAGTGCGACCGAATGGAATATGGCCACCCCCTATCCAGACAAAACCTTTTATACCGAAAACATCCGCCAGTTCGCGGCTGATATCGACCAAGCCACCGGCGGCGGGCTGAAGATCACGGTGCACAGCGGGGGATCGCTGTTCAAGCATCCGCAGATCAAGCAGGCCGTGCAAACCGGCCAGGTACAGCCAGAGTAGGGTGGGCAACTTGTTTGCCCACGCGGAACAAAATCACCCTGCTCGCAAATGGCTCTATTCATTTTGAATGGGACGGTGCAACCTGCGCTTAATCGCATGCTCACTAGCTACTTAATTCAACTCGGAACGGCGCCACATCATTTGATTTCCGCCGTGTGGGCAACAAGTTGCCCACCCTACGCAACGGTTCGTGCCGCAGGGACTGACTGGATGAGACATGCTCGCCATCGCCCGTGCCGCCCTGCCCTTCTTTTTACTGCTGTTGATCGCCGTGGCAATCATCAGCCTCTTTCCCGGTCTGGTTACCTGGCTGCCGCAAACCATGAGCGGCACTTGAGCGGGTGGCCGGCGATTTAGGAGTCTGTTCCCATGGCGACGGATAAATGGCAATTCTGGATCGATCGCGGCGGCACTTTCACCGATGTTATCGGGCGTCGGCCGGATGGCGGCCGCATTACCCATAAACTATTGTCCGATAACCCCGAACGTTACCGTGACGCCGCCTTGCAAGGCATCCGCGACTTGCTGGGCATTGCGCCGGACGCGCCGATTCCGGGCGAACTCATCGAGTCCGTGAAAATGGGCACGACTGTCGCCACCAATGCCTTGCTGGAACGCAAGGGCGAACGCGCCGTGCTGTTGATCACCCAGGGCTTCGGCGACGCCTTGCGCATCGGTTATCAAACGCGGCCCCGTTTGTTCGCGCGCGAGATCGTCCTGCCGGAATTGCTGTACGAGCGTGTCATCGAAGTGCCTGAGCGGATGCGGGCGGATGGCGTCGAACGAGTACCGGTCGCCGCCGATGCCGTGCGCGACGAACTGCAAACGGCTTTCGCCGCGGGCATTCGCGCCTGCGCGATCGTCTTCGTGCACGGCTATCGCTATCCCGAGCACGAACGGCAGGTCGCCGCCCTCGCCGAACAGGTCGGTTTTACCCAGATCAGCGTCTCGCATCGGGTGTCGCCGCTGATCAAGCTGATCGGGCGCGGCGACACCACCGTGGTCGATGCCTATCTGTCGCCCATCCTCAAACGCTATGTCGCGCAAGTGGCCAGCGAATTGGGCGATACCCGCCTGCTGTTCATGAAATCCAACGGTGGGCTTAGCGAAGCCCGGCTGTTCGAGGGCAAGGACGCGATTCTGTCCGGTCCGGCCGGGGGCATCGTGGCCTGCGCCCGCACGGGAAAGCTGGCCGGTTTCGACAAGATTATCGGCTTCGACATGGGCGGCACCTCCACGGACGTATCGCATTTCGACGGCGAATTCGAGCGCAGCCTGGAAACGTCGGTGGCGGGCGTGCGCATGCGGGTGCCGATGCTGCGGATTCATACTGTCGCTGCGGGTGGCGGGTCGATTCTGCATTTCGATGGCGCGCGGCTGCGGGTCGGACCGGATTCGGCAGGCGCGAATCCGGGACCGGCCAGTTATCGACGGGGCGGTCCGCTGGCGGTGACCGATTGCAACGTGATGCTCGGCAAGTTGCAGCCCGCGTATTTCCCCCCGGTATTCGGCCCGCGGGGTGATCTGGCCTTGGACGATGCCATCGTCCGCGACCGATTCAGCGAACTGGCGGCGGAGATTCAAGCCGGCACCGGCCGCGCCATGAGCCCGGCGGAAGTCGCCGATGGATTTCTCAAGATCGCGGTCGAGAACATGGCCAACGCCATCAAACAGATATCCGTGCAACGCGGTTACGACGTCACCCGCTATGTGTTGAATTGCTTCGGCGGCGCCGGTGGCCAGCATGCCTGCCTGGTGGCCGACGCGCTGGGTATGAAAACCATACTGATACATCCCTACGCCGGGGTATTGTCGGCCTACGGCATGGGTTTGGCCGATCTCACCGCGCTGCGTGAGCGTACCGTGGAAGCGTTGCTGGATGCCGCCCTGATTGAACGGCTTGATGCGACGTTGCGGGAAATGGCCAACGAGGGTCGCGGCGAATTGCGGCGGCAGGGCGTGGCGGACGAACATATCGTGATCAAGGCGCAGGTCCACGTCAAATACCGGGGCACCGACACCGCCCTGGTGGTCGATTATGGAAATCCGCATCGTATCGCCGAGGCGTTCGCCCGCGCCCATCGACAGCAATTCGGCTTTCTCGCCGAACGGACGCCTTTGGTCGTCGAAACGCTGGTCGTCGAAGTGATCGGACAGACCGGCGGCGTCGGGGGCGAATCGGAAGCACCGCGACGCACGGAGGATGACGGCCAGCTTGAGCCGCTGGCCGAAGTCCAAGCCTACATGGCGGGGGACTGGCGGACGACGCGGGTTTTCAAGGCGGCGGCGCTGTGCGCCGAGGATTGCGTCGCAGGACCGGCAATCATCAGCGAAGCGACTTCGACCGTGGTCGTCGAACCGGGTTGGGCGGCCACGTTGAACGCCCAGGGCCATTTGATTTTGCGTCGGGTGGTTCCTTTGCCGGCCCGCGTGGCGGTCGGTACCGACGTCGATCCGGTGATGCTGGAAGTGTTCAATAATCTGTTCATGAGCATCGCCGAGCAGATGGGCGTCACCCTGCAAAACACGGCGTATTCGGCCAACGTCAAGGAGCGGCTGGATTTTTCCTGCGCGATCTTCGATCAAGGCGGGGCGCTGGTGGCCAATGCCCCGCACGTGCCGGTGCATCTAGGTTCGATGAGCGACAGCGTGCGCGTCATTCTCGGCACGCGGGGCGCCACGATGCGTCCCGGCGATGTGTACATGCTCAACGATCCCTACCACGGCGGAACGCATTTGCCGGACATTACGGTGATCACGCCGGTGTTCGATCAAGCCGGCCGGGATCTCATGTTTTTGGTGGCCAGCCGCGCGCATCATGCCGATATCGGTGGCATCACGCCGGGCTCCATGCCGCCCGGTAGCCGCCATATCGACGAGGAAGGCGTGCTGATCGACGATTTCCATCTGGTCGAGCAGGGCCGTTTTCGGGAACAAGCCGTGCTGGAATTATTGCGGGGCGGCCGTTATCCCGCTCGCAACACCCCGCAGAACCTGGGCGATCTCAAGGCTCAGGTAGCGGCTAACGAAAAAGGCGTGCGGGAATTACGCAAAATGGTGGCGCAATTCGGCCTGGACGTGGTGCAAGCCTATATGGGTCATGTGCAGGACAATGCCGCGGAGCAGGTCCGACGCATGTTGGCGGTGCTCAAGGATGGCGCGTTCGAGCTTCCCCTGGACGACGGCAGCCTGATCCGCGTGGCGATCCGCATCGATCCCGATGAACGGACCGCCAGCGTCGATTTCGCGGGCACTTCGGCGCAACGACCGAACAATTTCAACGCGCCGCTGGCCATCACCCGCGCCGCCGTGTTGTACGTGTTCCGCACTTTGGTCGATGACGATATTCCGCTTAACGAAGGCTGTTTACGACCGCTGAAACTGATCGTGCCGGAAGGCAGTATGCTCAGCCCGAAGTATCCGGCCGCCGTGGTGGCCGGCAATGTCGAGGTCAGCCAAAGTATCGTCGATGCCCTGTATGGCGCGTTGGGTTTGCTGGCGGCCTCGCAGGGCACCATGAATAATTTCACCTTCGGCAACGACCGCTATCAGCACTACGAAACGCTCTGCGGCGGGGCCGGAGCGGGCGAAGGTTTCCACGGAGCCAGCGCGGTGCACACGCACATGACCAATAGCCGGCTGACCGATCCGGAGATTCTGGAAAGCCGGTTCCCGGTGTTGCTGGAAACATTCGAGATACGCCAAAATTCCGGCGGCGCGGGCCGCTGGCATGGCGGTAACGGCGTGCGGCGGCGGATACGTTTTCTGGAAGCGATGACCGGCGCGATTTTGGCCAATCGGCGGATCGTGGCGCCGTTCGGATTGAACGGGGGCGGTGACGGTGCGTTAGGCCGGGCCTGGATCGAGCGGCGCGATGGTTCGCGACAGCCGTTGGGGGGCGCCGATCGGGCCGAGTTGGAAGCTGGCGAGGCGTTCGTCATCGAAACGCCCGGCGGTGGGGGATTTGGTTCGGAAAATCAGTAGAGGTCAACCTTTTATGGTAGATAAAGTCGTCCTGATTACAGGAAGCGCAAGAGGGATTGGCGCGGCAACGGCTCAATTATTTGCGCGACAGGGATATGCCGTCTGTATCAACTACAAAACGAATGCCGAAGCCGCCGAGCGTGTCGCAACGGCAATACACTCGCAAGGTGGTCGGTGCATTTCGGTGCCAGCGGATGTGTCGCGCGAACAGGATGTCATGCGGCTATTTTCCACGATGGACCGGGAATTGGGGACGCTGTCCGTGCTGGTCAATAATGCCGGGATTCTTAGGACACAGTGTCGGCTCGAAGGATTGAGCGAAGAACGTATCAATACCGTATTGATAAATAATGTAACGAGCTGTTTTCTTTGCTCCAGGGAGGCCGTCAAGCGCATGTCGACGAAAAACGGCGGTGCCGGGGGGACGATCGTCAATGTTTCGTCTATCGCGGCCAAATATGGATCGCCCAACGAATATCTCGATTACGCCGCCTCCAAAGGGGCGATGGATAGCTTTACCAAGGGCCTTTCATTGGAAGTGGCGGACGAAGGGATTCGTGTGAATGGCGTTCGTCCGGGACATGTTTATACGGATATTCATGCGGATGGCGGAGAACCGGGTCGCGTGGATCGCCTGAGCGGGAAGATTCCATTGAAGCGGGGCGGCCGGCCGGAGGAAATCGCCGAAGCGATTTACTGGCTGGCTTCGGAAAAATCCTCATTCGCAACGGGTACGGTAATTGACGTGGCGGGTGGGCTTTAACGCATTGTCAACGGAATCAGATGGCCCTGTTGCATGGGTTAATTTCTTTGTACTCCGAGATAATCGCCACCTGACCGCTAATTTTACCCGATCTCTCAGCGCCGAACTCGCGCGCCGTTTGAACTTAGGCGCTATCGAGGTTGGGCAATAGTGGCTAATGACATTAGCGCAGAAGATCCGTTGTTATGGTTTTCCACGGTTCGGAGACACAATCTTCAAGTATTTTTCATTTCTCCCCTAGCTGTGAAATTGCCGTAAACACGCTCCGCCAATTCCACGAGCATGGATGATAAATAAGTACCAATTGTCCACATCACGACTCTCCGCCAATTCTGCGAGTAGCAATAAAAAAACGCCTGGAAACACTTAAATTTACTTTACTTGCCGTAAAAGCACGGTTGGATGCCATAATTGGTCAATGTCCATTTGGTTATAAATCACGGCGTCGGCATTTTCGAGCATCAGTTTATGGCTAGAATTTCTCTTGGGTGGCGCGTTCTTAATACTGCATTCTTGAGACGCCGTCAAAAAATCTCCGTCATGACAGGCTTCTGGAAATTTGTTCCATCCGAATGGAGGGATCGGCATTATGCCGTAGGCGATGCCCAGAATAGCCATTTGGGCATCGGCGGGGTAAGCGTTAAAGGACCCATAGTATTTCCTGGCTACCGGATTGGTTTTTAGGTATTTTTCATCGGCTTCTATTTTCCTCGCCATCATGCTCTCGATACCGTTATTGCTCAACTCTAGGGTAGTCATTGCAGCGAAGGCGGCTCCACCCTTTTTAATCAAGTCCGTGCGGCTCTTTACCTTGTTCCATTCCTCCGCAACTTGGCCGCTACTGGCAATCCCCCCTCCCTTGGTTCGAAATTCGAGCTGTTGGGCACTGGCAACGGAATCAATGAGGTAACCTACGCCAACGGTCACTAAGCCTTTAATATCCAAATACATATGGTTATATTTCCCCTCGACCCCGGCTTGCGCTAAAAAGCGTGGTAGAGCGATCTTTACGGCTGCGTGCATTTCGTTCTCCTACTCAAATGGAACGCAACCTTTCGGTACGCTCCACTTTCTCGAATCAATCGAAATATTTTACCTTACCGATGATTTTTCCACCTTTTCCGTAAATATCCTTGTTGTATGTCGTGTCACTGCTTTTGTAATCGACTTCCGGTGACGTCTTATATTTACCCTTGACGATATTGACTATCTGCTCCGCGAATTTATCGGCCCTCACGTCTGAAATGGGCGTTACCTTCGCGGCAGACTTTGCACCACCCGCCCCTCCGACTACAGCTCCGACAAGTTCCAATACAGCCTTAGCTTCCTTGCGCCGCGCGGTATAAGCATCGACCTCGGCACACTTTAGGCATCGGCCTTTGCTCATCACGAAATGAAACATATAGATATTCATCGCAGCATTGTCAGCCGCAATGCCTTCCACACCGCAATCCAGACCCAAGCTTTTGGCCCATGCCGCCATTCCTGAGTAATCGATATTGTGCTTTTTTCGAATAGATTCCAAAGACGTTATCCATTCCATCCATCCAAACAATGCACCCGAGTCGCTGACATGCCCCGTTTTACCGGTCGTATGTCCCATCCTGCAGTATTTGTCGAGCGCCAGCGTTTTCCATGTCAGGAAAAATAAGGGTCTGCCATTGTCCGTAAGCTCGCTTTTGAAAATTCCGACTTCACGTTCATGGGTTGGTGGTTTTTGTAACCAACTTTTAACATCATTCGATATTGCGTCCGATTTTGACCAGTGACTCTTCGAGTAATATTCCCATTCTTCTGACGCGGCTTTCTTTTTTGACCAACTCGGAACACCGGGTTTCACCAAATTGAACCAAGCCGTCCACTCGTCCGAAAGGGCCTTGAAATCCTTGTTGCTTCGCGTGATCCCAGAAAGTATCAAATCCGGGTGATGAAGGTAGAAAACGATATCTGCCAGCTTATTTGGGTCCGTTACCCCCTGTTGCACGGCTTCTTGAACGACGGTGGGCCAGAGCGCCGGCGAATGGATGTTCTTGTTGAATAAAGTTTGAACAGACTCGGGAAGCTCACTGATATGAAATGCCATTTTACCTATCTCCGATACGTTCAGGAAAAATTCGACAATATCGTCAACGGATAATTACCATCGCTAATTTCTTGGTATCAAAACTCCGTATCTTTCCAGGTTTTTGAGTCACAGAAGATAAGCCCGATGAATTGGTCAAGCTAGAAGAGAGGTTTTCTCTTTTTCATCAGCGCACTTAGAAATTGCTTAACCGGACGATCGAGATGTTGTCCTAGCAGCTTCTTTTCTTCACCCGACGGAGTATCATTGAACCCTACCTTAGGTTTTGACGCCTTTTGGTCATTACCATGAAAATGATTATGCAAATCGGGAATGACTGAGTTCCTTTCAGCGTCGAGCTTGTTATGCATGATTTCGTGAAACGCTAGCACGGCCAACAATTGAGCACGATTAGGCGCATCCGCAACGGGCCTGACGTAAATCTCGGATAGCATTCCCTTGGTATGTTGAAATGTGCAACCGCCGGCATGTGCGCATTTTCCTGGAGGAATATCGCCATATGACGCGACAGGATAAAAGTAAACCACCAGTTCATCGTCTTCTACCAATGCCGCATTGTAACGCCACCAGCAGCGTACAGTTGAATTGCTGTAAACACTTGAATGGGAGAGGACATCTTTAAACCACGTTTCCAAATGTTTGGCTATTTGATCGCGAATTCCGTTATCCCACAAGTCCTTCTCATGTTTGATGAGACTTACTAAAATAACGTCATATTTCGATCGCGCCATATCATTAGCTCCTCGATAGAATTAAAAAGCACTACAGAATATCGTTCCACATCTTTTCGTCGGAGCGCCATGCTATTGGTTCATTAGGTCTTGTGGAACATATACGAGGGTGAATAAATTCTGCCCGCATATCAGGCTTGCACGAGGCCATCGTGATAGGCTGAGAGCCTTGGGAAGATGGGTGTACTGTCAGAATATTCATGCAGTAAGACTAGACATTAGACACACGGTCAGCGGTAAGAATATCCTCAAAAATTGCGTGAAATTTACTTGCCCATAGGCGTCTTGAATCTGATGGAGAAAAGGCTTCAAAAATTTTCAGGAATAGTGTGTTCTATCCACATGTGCTTCAAAAATGGTTCGCCTATTCGCCGGAAATGTTCACTGCATTTTCGTTAAATGTCGACCTATTCAAATTTTCATTTGTACCATGACAATTGAGCAGTACGTGCAGACTGTTTCGCTACTTGGAAAACCATCGCTTTAGGTAGCCTGTATACTGTAATAATCGCAAAAATTATGCTCAGTTATTTCCGCCGTTAGAGACTGATTAGTGGTCTGTATCGAACGTGTCGCTCTATTTTGCAAGATAGGCGCCACAAATTTTTGAAATTTTTTAATAGGAGGTTTGTAGCTTAATTTGGCATCCAACTATTTATCCCTTGGTTAAACACGGAACTTGCCGGAATGATTTGCGGTTCCATAGACCACTGCTTATTTGAGTGGCTCAAAATGCTACCGATACCGATTCGAATGGAATGCGTCGGAGCGCCAGCATTGCAGGCGCTATTCGGCTTTATAATCAACAAAAAACGTTAAAAAATAATGGATATGATGGATTGAATGGCGAATATCACGAGATTTGCAGAATCTGACGCCAGCCATTCATTTCACCGATCGTTTCATTCTGGTCCGTTCAAACTGAACCAATGGTGGGTCATTTTGAATCGGTGACTCATCAAAACGTAGGCTCAATGAAATCGTGGCCCGTTGAAGCTGGTGGGATCGAAGATTGAGGATTACACGGAGCGGGTGCTCCAATACGGCAGCCGCCCCGTTTTCTGATGATTGATCTTGTGAACCTGTTAGCGATACCCAGGCTACGAAACAGCTTGTTCACTGCGTTGGCCCGGTGGGGTCCATTGCCCCACCGTGGCGCGGCATAGCCGTCAAATCAAGCGATAGGCTGTAGAAATTCAGGGTAATGTGATCGTGCCGTTTAGGCGGTGTTTTTCAAATCCCCGAGGTAACTCAGTACGTGGGAGACGGAAAGGTCTTTGGGTGTTGAACTCGGTCCGCCAGTACCCAGTGGTACGCCGGCTTTGTCGAACGCCAGGGCGACCAATTCAGAACAAAAGAACGCGGCTTCCGGGTTGTGGCGGTTGTACAAATCCGCTCCAATGCCGACCACGACGACCAAGGGGCTGATCAACGTTCCCATCACTATTCCTGGCCCCGAAGTGATGCCAGCCCCGGCCGCTCCGGAATAATCATATTTTTTGCCGATCTGTCGCTTGGCATAGCGGATGACTTCCTGGGCTTGCTCAGGTGTCATGCGCACCCGCCGGTATACCGCGACCAGCGTGTCGTCGCTCATGGCGTCGGTCAGGCTTTGCTGTATGACACCGACACCCAACGCTTCGATGATCTGCCCGTTGCCAATGAAAAGCGAGGCGTGGCTGTAACGGGAAATAGTGCCCACGCGAATGACTTTCGATACTTTGGCGTCGCCCGTGGAAAGGAGAATATCGGCGGGCTGGAGATCACTGATCTGCAACATGGCACCCTCCTTCGATCTTTATTTAGTAGTTAGTCATGCAAATCCAAGATACCTTGCCACCGTGTACGGGCTGGTTCGCGCGAAAGCGAACCGTAGGGAAGGTCATGCCCTTGGGCAGCCGGGGTTCATTTGGCTCGGCTCCGGCCGAGGGTCGCCGTGAAAAGAGCAGGCCGGCTCCCAAGCCAATCGAATCCAAACTGAATTTTTTTCCATCCACCGCGATCAATTCCACCTCGATTTTCAACGTTTCACCGTTCGGCATGGTGAACGACGAGGTTTCCGGATGAAGGTTCCAGTCAGGCGTATCGGGCACGACGATTGAGATGCTTTGAATTTGCTCGCTGGCCACCAAAGGGGGAGTTGGGTGTAGCTCGGTCCACTCCGGTGTGATTTCGATTGAGTTGGCTATCTCGCGTACAGTAGGTCTCACGTCACACCCCCCGGTGGTTGCGAAGAAAAACAGGAGAAAAAAAGCAACAGTCGCTACTTTGTGCATGGGAAGTTCCGCAAAGAGTTCAGGATGGCTAATCGCTAGGGAAGAACGCCATCGGTGGCACTCAACCTATTGATGTCGCCTAGAAAATAGATCGTATTGGGAAATAAATCTGCCCTGCCCATGACGTTTTCTCAATCCGTTGGCTAGTCTCGATATTCTCTAAGTCCGGTCGAGCTCGGAGATAACGACAAGCCTATTTTGTGCCAAGTATGTTGCTGGGCTCAGTCACTTTCCGCTACTCGATACAGGGGGAACAAAGAAGAGGGGATGACAACGTATTGAACCATCCTGCGCAGGCATGGAATTTTCTTATTTAATTAATACGCTGGCTATCCTAAACGGCAACATCTTTTGTCAATAAAAGAACTCTTCCCGTATACGGGTGGCATGAATGTCGAATGATATTACGATGTTCCACAACCTCGTAACCGAGGCATTGATAAAGTCTGAGTGCCCCTTCATTTTGCTCGAATACTTCGATACTGATCAGGTTGCAACCTGTATCCAATGCCAGTTTGTCGACAATTGACATCAATGTTGTGCCGACACCTTTATTTCGGAATTGAGGTTGTGTGGCCAACATATTGATGTAGAAACTATTTGGTGCACATTGCTCCAATATGAATTCCGGAAAATCTTCTATTCTCTTGGCATATCTGGAATCCGGTAATCGATAAGCCAGCAAAATTCCAGCAACAGCGTTTTCGACGATTGCCAGGTGCGCATTTCTGTAAGAAAAGTTTTCCGTTTCGGAAGAGGCATTGCTCGCGTCGACTGAAATGATATCCTGATCTTTATTTTGCGATTTCCCCCAAAAATAGGCCGGTATCCCGTCCCCCGCTATCAAAGCAAGCTCTGCTATGAATCGACAGTCTTGAGCGGTTGCCTTCCTGATTTTCATTCTTTGCCATGAAATAAATAGGGGGCATTTGAAACCGACTCGCATAATGGCTAATTGTCAATTTTTGTTTCGATAAAGCAAACTATTATGGGGTTGATGATTCTGCAGAATGTGTCGGTGAAAAGGCGCATCGTTGAATGGACGGGTTCCCTCCAAGACGGCTCATCTCGCGGTAACGGCTGACACGATGACCAGGATGGATAACGCCAGATTGAGTGCGACCAATCGCCGGATGCCATTGAGCACTTTAGCCGCGGCTGGCCAAGACGATGCCAGCGTGTTGTGGACGAGTTCGGGGTAGAGAATCCCATAGAGGTAAGCAAATAGGCTGGCCATCGTCAAACCGATAACCATCATGACCAGCCAGCCATGGGGCGCTGCACTGATGCCGACCGGAAGAAGCATGCCCAGACCGCTGCCGATCAGAACGATAACTGAAATGGCCGCGTACCGTAAGAATAATCGGAATGTGGCAACCCACAAAGGTAGGCGTTGCGGCGGTTCGAGGACCTGACCGGATGCTGGCCGAAGGCAGAAGTAAGCGAAGAACATTCCGCCAACCCAGATTATCGCCCCGACAAGATGAAGGAATAGCAGAATCGTGTGGAGCATGGTTCCGGGCCTGTATGTGAAGGTGGATTGAGTGACCTAACGGTCCGGTCGCCGTGGTGGGCGAATTAACGTCATCCAGGGTGGTCGATTGCGCTGGCAATTACCGGCGGTTAAAGAATTCGACAATGAGCCGCCTCATAATTCCATTTTTCCCAAACGAATGGTGGCTTCCGCGAGCCATCGGGAAAGCCGAGTTTGCTCCATTAGACACGGATATTGTAACGAAAAGTGCGTCTGAGAGTCGGAAAGCTGTTCGTTACCTCGCCAGCGCCAGCAATTTCACGTCAGGATGGATAGTCCGCGCGCCGTGATAACGGGGACGATCAACAATCAAACGATGCGCTTCCTTCGTCAGAGCATCCTACCGCTGTGCGTCGCTTGAACCCGTTCGAGCGGCCGATGCTTTTATCCGGTTATAGACTTTCCACTATGATGTTGTTCTTACCCGCATTCTTTACCCGGTACATCACGGTATCCGCCGCATGGATCACCGCTTCGAGATCGATTGGAACCACGGGATAAGAGACCGCTCCGATGCTTGCGGTTATCGAGCACATGGCAAGCTCCGGTAGATCCGGCAAATGGGAACGGAAATGTTCGAGTGCTTTTCCTGCGTCCGCCGCCGCCGTTTCAGGCAGAACCACGGCAAATTCATCGCCACCCATGCGGGCGACGATATCGCTTGCCCGAAAACTCTGCCGCATTAGCTCCGCGACCCTGCGTAACACTTCATCGCCGAAGGCGTGGCCGTGGGTGTCGTTGGCGGTCTTGAAGTTGTCCAGATCGATATAGGCGAGGGTCAATGGGCGATTTTCACGACGACAGAGCCGCAAGACCGAGCCCGCTTGCTCGAAGAACGATCGGCTATTTGCAAGACCGGTGAGCGTGTCGGTGTGGCTGTAAGCCGTCTCACGCTGCAAGGCGGCCTTGACTTGGGAATACAATAGCGTCACCAATACGAAGGCGGACCCTTGGGTAATAAAATTAATAACCCATATAAAGGGATGAGAATACGTACGCCCCCCGAACCACATGCACATGAACCAGGTCAAGGTTGCAATCAATGCGAACCCGATAGCCTCGTTTCTATCGAAATGTCGAGCGGCAAACATGATTGGAAGGAAATAAAGCGGAAATATTCGGATCTCAATCCCCGTATGGTAATCAACTAAACCAACGACGAATAAACCGGCAAAAGACAAAAGAATTGCATTCAGGCGAGAGATAGAGTGCATAATCTATCCTCTGTTTAATGAATAGGTTAATTCGACACAGAGACAGACAAGGATTTTTCCTTTGTCGAAGCGAAAAAGCGCCTCAAAAATTCCAACCATCCGAATGAATGGCAAGCGGAAACGATGCGAAATGCAGACGCGGCGAGTCCATCTCGAATCGTTCGTTATGTATCGTTTTCTCTTCGGCGTCTTCCTGTTCGCCCGGCTGGTCATGCCTACTGGTGCTTGATATTTTCACCACGAGGTTGATCTGGAAATAGCTTGATCCCGCCGAGTTGTTTCAACCGCGCGCGTGATTTGAGTTCGCTTTCCGCTCAGGCATGACCGCTATCACCGCAGTTGCGTTATACACGGCATTCTCATTGCTGGGTTTTCGCCGTTTCTTGTTCGTACGCGTTGAGAATCGACTGGAGTAATCCAGGGAATCGCGCCTCCAATTCACGCACCCGCACCCGGCTTGTGAGTTCCACGCCTTTGCGTTCGCTGATGATCAAACCTGACTCTCGCAGGATGCGATAGTGTTGAGAGCAGGTTGATTTCGGCAAGTCGACTTCGAGTCGGTTCGTCACTTGCGTGCAATTCAAGCGGGCTTCCGCGTTCAACAGTTCCCTAACGATCGCCACTCGCAGGGGATCGGCAAGGGCGTGCAGAATGCCCGCCACGGTAGTGTCTTCGATATTGGGGTGTGCTAGCGGTCGGCTCATGAGTCATAAGATTACCCGATAGGCTTGCTTTTTCAATAATTCCGTAGTTCAATAATACTGAACAATAAAGAGGAAAAGCCCGTGACGACTCTCTTTGACCCTCTACAAGTCGGCGATCTAGTGTTGCCAAATCGTATTGTGATGGCGCCATTGACCCGCAGCCGCGCCGGTGCGGTGCGTATTCCAAATGCCCTCATGGCGGAATACTACGCGCAACGAGCTGGCGCGGGGCTGATCATTACCGAAGCGACTTCCGTCATGCCGCAAGGTGTGGGTTACGCGGATACGCCGGGCATTTGGTCGGCTGAGCAAGTGGCTGGTTGGAAACTCGCTACTCAAGCGGTGCATCGCAAGGGCGGCCGAATTTTTTTGCAACTGTGGCATGTGGGGCGCGTTTCGGACCCGCTCTTTCTGAACGGTGAATTACCCGTGGCCCCAAGCGCGATCGCACCCGAAGGCCATGTCAGTTTGGTTCGCCCCGAAAAACCTTTTGTAACCCCACGGGCGCTTGAGCGCGATGAGATTCCCGGCATTGTCGAAGCCTACCGACAAGGCGCGGCGAACGCGAAAACCGCGGGATTCGACGGCGTGGAGATTCATGGCGCGAACGGATATTTGCTGGATCAATTTCTTCAAGACAGCACGAATCATCGTACAGATGATTATGGTGGCAGCATCGAAAATCGCGCGCGTTTGATGCTGGAAGTGGCGGATGCGGTCATCGGCGTTTGGGGAAGTCATCGCGTCGGCATGCATCTCGCGCCACGCGGCGACGCCCACTCAATGGGAGATTCCAATCCGATCGCTACGTTCGGTTATGTGGCTGCCGAACTCGGACGGCGCAAGATCGCATTTATTTGCGCGCGCGAGTACGCCGCGTCGGATCGGATTGGTCCGAAGATTAAATCTATCTTCGGGGGAGTGTATATCGCGAATGAAAAATTCACCAAGGAATCGGCTGAACAAGCGATTGCCAATGGCGATGCGGATGCTGTCGCGTTCGGCAAAGCGTTTATCGCCAATCCCGATTTGCCCGAACGCTTTCGCCAAAACGCACCGCTCAATCCCCCGGATGCTGCAACATTCTATCAAGGCGAAGCCAATGGTTATGTTGACTATCCGACACTGGATGTTGCGTTGCAGGCATGACGTCGGCTCTCGCTATAGGCATTTCTACGGTTATGCGTAGGGGATGTATTCGGATTGATAGGCCGCGCCTTGCACGGCCTATCAATTCTCGCTTATTCGGGCTGATACATTGGTAAAAAGTAGCATAATGAGTCCCGTAGGGTGGGCAAACAAGTTGTCCACCTGCTTGGCTGACCCAAACTTACCGAAGGTCCGGCAACAATAACCATCCAAAATCTAATCCTGAGTCGTTACTCCGTACTCGGCAGACATCTTCACATAAAAAATATCCACCTTTTCCTGCCGGATTAACTCCAGGAATTGCACCGCTTCCTCGTCGGTCGCCATGAATACGACCTCAACGGTCAGGTTGCCGGCCATTTCGAAAAAGTGCTCCTCGCGCATAATGCCATGGCGACCGAAACTGGCTACCGCGCGAAACGCCGATCCACCTTGGATGCCTAATTTCTTTGCACGCTCTAACAGCCATTCGTACATCAAAATACCGCCATGTCGGCGATGCTCGTGCACATAGAATTTGAGATAGGTACCCTTCATGGCGTTCCCATCGTAGTCAGTAGTTTAATGGCCGCGATCCCCAACACCGTCATGGTGACCGAACCGATCACATGCACCAGCACGATCGCCAGTGTCCAGATGTATTCCCCACGCAAAAGCAAGGTCGTGGTTTCGGCCGAGAACGTGGAGAATGTGGTGAGACCGCCCAAAAAGCCGGTCGTTATTCCCAGCCGTAGTTCCGGGGCCAGAAGGCTATGTTGGATCAGGAGTTCCATGGCCACCCCCATGAGAAATCCTCCCAACAAATTCGCCGCCAAGGTTCCGAGCGGCAGAGTCGGAAAAACCGGGTTGAGCAATATCCCCAACCCCCAGCGCAGCCAAGCACCCGATGCGGCGCCTAAGCCTATGGCAAGAAATGCGTAGAAACCCATCATGTATCCACTGATATGGAGCTACCATGAGGCCACCTTTACCCCACAGTCGAATGCAACCGGCTATTGAGCCGGAGGCTGTTCGCCACCCTCCGCGTCCGGAGCCGGTTCGCCGTTTGAGTCGGTTCCGCAATCGTCGGCTGGCACGCCGCACGAATCTTGGCCGTCGAAAACGGGCTCCTTGGTCCAACCCACCACGCCGGTGCTGGTTTTGACCTGCATCCACCATACGCCCTCACCCGGATCGCCCTGAATCATGGCCCAACAGTCGCTGGGATTGGCGTCGCAGTCTTCCTTAGGGAAGATGAAAACTCCATCGACATCGAACAATTTGCCATCGGCCCAGGCGGAGAAAAATCCCTCGCCCTGCGGCGAAAGCAGATAGAACTTGTCGCCCTTCTTGAATTGGTTGCCCGCATCGTCCTCGTAATCTTTGACGACTTCCACCAAGCTCGGTTTTACATAGAAATCGCCGGTGACTCCTTCGACCTTCTCGCAACGTTTCAGGTTCGCCACCGTCTGCTTGCCGTCCGGCTTATCCAGAAGCGGGGTTTCCTCCAATGCGACCCACGCGCCGTAGGTACAGCATTCGAAAGGACAGGCGCCTTTATCGACGTACGTTTCGGGTAGGGTTTCCAACTTGCCGGTGGGTTCTTTAATGGTGAGCCCATACAGAGGCGAAGACAGGACAAGGAACGCAGCAATTACCAACAGATTCGGTTTGCTCATGGATAGGTTCCAGCAGGGTTTGAGGGTCCGCGCCAGCCGGCGGAGAACAGGATCACCGGATCGAAAAATGCGGTTGCCTTATTTCATGCCAAATACGGGCGGCTTGCAACTGGCTCGGATGGCGCTGCTAGACTTTATGCATCGTACACAAAGTCGCGGCAGGGGGAGTCACCGATGTTTATCGTTCATGTATTCGTCCATGTCAAACCCGACCAGGTGGAAGCTTTCAAGGCGGCTTCGCTGGCCAATGCCAGTAACAGCGTTCAGGAACCGGGCATCGCCCGCTTCGATGTGATTCAACAACAGAACGATCCGACCCGGTTCGTGCTCGTGGAGGTGTATCGTACGCCTCAGGACCCGGATCGGCACAAGGAAACCACGCATTACATGGCTTGGCGCGACACCGTGGCCGACATGATGGCCGAGCCCCGCACGAGCATCAAATTTACTAACGTTTTCCCGAATGAACAGGGTTGGGATTCCGCCAAATAAACGTGACGGTCAGGAAAGCCGGGTCGGGAACAGCTAGTCCGCGAATCCGAACCAGCGGCCTTTCACCCGGTACACCTTCGGGTAATTCTTCGGCCGTTTCTTGAAGCGCCGGTGCACCCAGAGATATTGCTCGGGCACTTGGCGTATCCAGGACTCTAACAACCGATTGATGCGTAGCGTGTCGGCTTCGATGTCCTCACTGGGGAAATCGTCCAGGGCCGGTAGTATCGTCACCTTGTAACCCGCCGCGCCGGGCAGGCGTTCGGGGAAATACGGCACCACGGCAGCGCCGGTGATCTTGGCCAGACGCGCCGTGGCGCCCAGGGTGAGCGCCGGTACGTTGAAGAACGGCACGAATAGACTGTCTTTTTTGCCATGGCCCTGATCGGGCGCGTACCACACGACGCGCCCTCGCCGCAATGCCCGGATCATGCCGCGAATGTCCTGACGGGGCAGCGGCGCCAAACCGGAACGCCGTTCCCGCTCGCGCCGCATAAAGCTCTCATAGAGCGGGTTCTTGTGGGGCCGGTACATCGCATGGAAATCCTGATGGAAGGTGATGAAGCGCGCTCCCATTTCCAAGGTCGTGAAGTGGCCGGTCAGCAGAATCACCCCCTTGCCGCGCGCTACGGCCGCTTGCAGGTGTTCCAGCCCTTCGATCCGACCCAATGGACGCACTTTTTTGTCCGATCCCCACCAGGCCGTGGCCAGTTCGAAAAAAGCCGTGCCCAGCGCGGCGAAATGCCGTTTCGTCAGATCGTGGCGTTGCGCCTCGGTCAGTTCCGGGAAACACAGCGACAAGTTGACGTCCACCACATGGCGGCGATAGCGGTTGATGAAGCCGAATAAACGGCCGAGAAAACCGCCGATCGCCAACTGCCAGGAGAACGGGAACTGGGCGATCAGCCGTCCGGAAGCGACGCCGAACCAGGCCGACCAGTAACGGGGAGCCGCATAACGGCGAAATAGAGATTGTTCGGACACAGGGACACAGTGATAAGAAATAAGAGGAAAGAAAACGCCGAATCAACGAGTCTTGTCCGGCTCCGAGGGGATGACATTGGCGTCCTTGCGATACGTGACTTCTTCAAAGGGCCGGCCGACGGGAGGCTGGTCCGTGATCTGCAATCGGCCTTGGTCATCGTGCCAGCGGTAAACGGGCCGGGTGGTATTGCGGGTCTGTGGGACGGACTCCTTGAGGAAGTCCGGAAGGCTGATCCTGTCGAGATAACCCCGCGTATCCAGATACCAATAGCCGACGATCGCGAGCGCCCCGACGATCGCTCCGAGCAACCAAAGGATGACGCGCCCGGATTGGTTGCAGTCGAGCCGATGGACGATGTTGGCGCGACCGGGGACGAAGCCGGCCCGAACCGGCATCCGTAAACCCTTGTTCATTTCCAATCCCCCCGCAGTTCTCCGACCAGGGTTTGTAGGGCCGGCGCGTTGGCCTGCTCCGGCGCTACCGGCACACCCACCGCCAAGGCGATTTTCGACCAGAAACGGCGGGGCATGCGGAGCATGGCCGGCCCGCCCTTGCGGCTGAAGAAGCTGCCCCACAAACCGCGCAAGGCCATGGGAATCACCGGCGCCGGATTGCGTTGGATAATCCGCTCGATACCCGAGCGGAATGGACTCAACTCACCGTCGGCCGTGATCTTGCCTTCGGGAAAGATGCACACCACATCCCCGGCATCGAGATACTCGGCGATGCGTTCGTAGGCCCGCTCCAGCATGACCGGGTCTTCCCTGGCCGGGGCGATGGGTACGGCTCCCGCAGTGCGGAAAACGAAGTTCAGCACGGGAATCTTGAAGATGCGATGATCCATCACGAAACGCAGCGGCCGCCGACAGCAACCGGCGATGACCAACGCGTCCATGAAACTGACGTGATTGCACACCAGCACCGCGGCGCCCTCGTCGGGAATGTGTTCCAGACCCTCGCTGCGCAAACGGTACATGGTATTGACCATCAACCACACGATGAAGCGCATCAGGAATTCGGGAACCAGGGTGTAGATGTACACCGCCACGGCGGCGTTGAACAACGCCATCACGAAAAACAACTGGGGAATGGAGAAGCCGTGATTGAGCAGAATGATCGCCAGTACCGCCGACAGCACCATGAAAAAGGCGTTGAGGATATTGTTGCCGGCAATGATGCGGGACCGGTGGCTGGCTGCGCTGCGTTGCTGGATCAGGGCATACAGCGGCACGATGAAGAAACCGCCGAACAGGCCGATCAGGCCGATGTCCACGAGTACCCGCCAATGACCGGGTCCCTGCAGAAAACCGGCCATCCCCAGCAGTTCCCCCACATGGTCGGCATGGGGCGCCGCGAAGAACAGATCCACGCCGAATACCGTGATGCCAATGGAGCCGAACGGCACCAGACCCAGTTCGACCTTGTGTCCGGACAGGCGCTCGCACAACAGCGAGCCGAGCCCGATACCCAGCGAAAATACCGTCAGTAGCAGCGTGACGACCTGCTCGTTACCGCCCAGCGTCAAACGGCTGTAATTGGGCAATTGCGCGAGATAGGTCGCTCCAACCAGCCAGAACCAGGAAATACCGAGTATCGACAGGAACACCGTGCGGTTTTGCCGGGCGAACGCGGCAATCCGCCAGGTTTCGGTGATGGGGTTCCAATTGATTTTCAGCGCGGGATCGGTAGGCTCGGCCGCCGGGATGCGCAGGCTGCCGAGAAAGCCCAGTACGGCCAGTACGACCACCGTGCCGGCGATCCACGACGCGCCATCGTCCAGGCCGATGAGAATGCCACCCAGCATGGTTCCGAGCAGGATCGCCAGAAACGTCCCCATCTCCACCAGACCGTTGCCGCCGACCAATTCGTCTTCCCGCAGATGCTGCGGGAGAATGCCGTACTTCACCGGCCCGAACAGCGTGGATTGCGCGCCCATGAGAAACAGCAGGCCGATCAGCAAAGGCACGTTGCCCAGATAAAAACCGATGGCGGCCCCCGCCATGATGATGATTTCCAGCAGCTTGACGTAACGGATGAGGCGGGATTTTTCGAATTTATCGGCAAACTGGCCAGCCGTGGCGGAAAACAGGAAAAAAGGCAGAATAAACAGGCCGGCGCTGAGATTGACCAGATAGTTCGAATCCTCGACGCTGGAGGTCGCCGATTTGAAGGCGATAAGGATCACCAGGGCGTTCTTGAAAACGTTATCGTTGAAGGCCCCGAGAAACTGGGTGATGAAAAAAGGGCCGAAACGTCGCTGCTTAAGTAGCGAAAATTGACTTTCGTCTGCCATCGGTGGGCCTGTCCCGCTGAATGTGGGCCTTAGCATAAACCCTAATTCCAGCTTGTACAGCACCCGCCCCGGCCCTGGGCGGGAAAATCGCCAACAGGCGTGGATTATCCGGAAATGACGCGGAATATATTCCCACAATCAAAGTTGTTCGGCGAGTCCGGCCTTTTTCCGCCGAATGGGCGGCCAGCTAGGGAAATAGCCGTGCGATACGGGAATTGTCGTGGCTGGTCGCCCTGGAGGTTGCAATCGTTACGTTCGCTTCACGCCTGGATGGATTGGCGATCACGTCCATTCGCAATAGAAATCCTTCGCGTACTCGTTATCGGTGGACACGCGAGTGTTGGTCGTCTCGCCATGCGGGCTCGTTACGACGCCTTTTTCGTTTCCGGCGGGTTTTCCGCGGCGTTCATGAGCCGTGGCGGTCGGGTTCGCCGGCGCGGATGGGAGGCGATGGGGCGATGGTCTGTTCATGATAGTCTCTCCGTACTTTCGATGAGATGATGGGTATCCTCACGTCCATGGCTGGCGGTTCGCCAGTGGCGGCTCGTATCGTTCATCATGTGACTGACGACATGCCCGCGTTCAGCCGAGTTGTAATACATGAATCCTGTTGAACCCCTCCTGCTTGGCAAACCGACACGCGGCGGCCGCCGCATCCAATAACTCGGCTTTTTCACAGTGGCGGCTGAACAGAATCAGGCCGATGTGGATGCCGAGATACACCACGTCGCCCCGCCGGTAAAACCCCGTGTTCTGCATCACGGTGCGCAACACTCTGGCCATCTGCAAGGCTTCCACGGCGGGGCGGCTGCGAATCAGAACGGCAAAGCACTGCGTTCCCAAGCGAGCCAGCGGTCCACCCTGTTCGAGACGGACGCTCAGCAGCTTGATGACCTGCTGGGCCAGGCTCTCGCTCACGATCTCGTCCTTCTGAGCGGCTTCCTGCAGACCTTCCACTTCCATCCACAGCAGCGCGTTTTCCCGACGTTCCGGTCGGTCGGCCAGGAATCGCTCCAAATCGAGCATGAAGGTCTGTTCGTCAGCCGGTTCGAAATCGCTGACGGAATCATCCTCAATGCGCCTTCCCGCATTCGCGCGCCGGGGTACTGATGCCGATATCACTTGCCGTTCACCTGGAAAAAGGTATAGCAATCATTGTAAGTGTTTATTCTGTAGGCAAAATAGGGGCTAATGCGTAGGTAGGAATACGGACTTGTTCCGATCGACCGGTCCGCGTACCGTCACTGGGGTAAACGACGGAAATCATGCCCCAGGCGGGCTGCGCAAAGTGTGGGCGCACGCTATGCTATCTTGCGATTGGCCTTGGAGTGACGCCGACCGATGCCCAGCCTGTACGATCTCAAACCCCGCTTCCAGAACGCCTTGCGACCGCTGGTTTGCGCCCTGGCCGATGGGGGCGTCAGCGCCAATCAGGTGACGTTGGCCGCCGTGGCGTTGTCCTGCGCGACCGGGTCGGTGCTCGCCTGGTTTCCCGATAACCACCGCTTGTTTCTGTTGTTGCCGCCCGTGCTGTTGTTGCGCATGGCCTTGAACGCCATCGATGGGATGCTGGCGCGTGAACACGACATGATCACGCCGCTGGGAGCGGTATTGAACGAACTGGGCGACGCCGTCTCCGATGTCGCCTTGTATTTGCCCTTCGCCTGGGTTCCCGGCATTTCCCCGGTGCCGGTGGTCCTGCTGGTGATATTCGCGCTGCTGACCGAACTGAGCGGCGTGGTCGCCGTGCAGATCGGCGCGCGACGCCGTTACGATGGACCGTTCGGCAAGAGCGATCGGGCCTTGCTGCTGGGCGCCCTGGCTTTGCTGTTGGGCTTGGGGGTCGCGCCCGGCGCCTGGTCCAACACGGTGTTGCTGGGCGCCTGCGCTCTGGCGGTGTTGACCGTGTTCAACCGCGTTCGCATGGCCTTGCGCCAGGTGGCGTCATGAACCTGGCGCTAGGTAGCGGTGTGTACATGGTGTTGGCCGGCGTCTGGCTATTTTTGATCCTGGCCACTATCGGCGTGGAGCGGCTCGCCGCCAGGGGGCGGTCGGTCGAGGAACTACAGCAGCGCATCAGTTCCTGGTGGACCATCGTCGTCGTCTGTTCCATCGCCTTGCTGCTCAGTCGGACCGTGGCGCTGGTGTTTTTCGCTCTGGTGAGTTTCCTCGCCCTCAAGGAATATCTGTCGCTGATTCCGACGCGGCGCGCCGACCGGCGTGTGTTGTTCTGGGCTTATCTGAGCATACCGATTCAGTATTATTGGATCGGCATCGAGTGGTACGGCATGTTCATCATCTTCGTGCCGGTCTACATGTTCCTGCTGTTGCCGGTGGCGATGATCCTGGTCGGTGAGACGCAAGGCTATCTGCGCGCCGCCGGCACCTTGCACTGGGGCTTGATGAGCATGGTGTTCAGCCTCAGTCATCTGGCTTTTTTACTGGTCTTGCCCCATGTCGGCGGGCAGGCCATCGGCGAGCGGGCGGTCAGCGGCCAGGGTTTGGTGCTGTTTCTGATCGTGCTCACGCAGCTCAACGACGTGGCGCAATACTGTTGGGGCAAACTGCTGGGGCGGCGCCGCATCGCTCCGAAGGTCAGCCCCAACAAAACCGTCGAGGGCTTTGTCGGCGGGGTGCTGAGCACGGTGCTCATCGCTTACGGACTCGGCCCTTGGCTGACTCCGTTCACGCCGCTCGATACCTTGTTGGCGGGACTGCTGATCGGTATCGCGGGATTTTTCGGCGATCTGGGCATATCGGCCCTGAAACGCGATCTCGGCATCAAGGACAGCGGCACGCTGCTGCCCGGTCACGGCGGGATTCTGGACCGGGTGGACAGCTTGACCTACACGGCTCCGCTGTTCTTTCATTTCACCCGTTATTACTATTTCTGAGTGCGTGACTTGCGGCAACTTCCGCGTCTGCTGTTCTTCACCCTGCTGGTCAGACCCGTGTTGTTTCTGATTCTGGGGTTCAACGTCCGCCACCGGGAGCGGTTGCCGGTCCGTGGACCGGCCATCATCGTGGCCAATCACAACAGCCATCTGGACGCGCCGGTACTGATGTCCCTGCTACCCTTGCGTCTGTTGCCACGCATCCGGCCGGTGGCCGCCGCGGATTATTTCCTGAGCAATCGCTGGCTGGCCTGGTTCGCCTTGCACATCATCGGCATCATTCCGCTGCGCATGGGCGGTCGGCAGCCCAAGGAAACCCTGCTGGCCGAGATCGCCGCGGCCTTGCAAAACGATTCCATCATTATCCTGTTTCCGGAAGGCACGCGCGGCGAGCCGGAAAAATTCGGCAAATTCCGGGCGGGCATCGGGGTATTGGCCGAATGGTTCCCGCAGGTTCCCATTCATCCGATTTATCTCTACGGTCTGGGCAAAGCGTTACCCCGAGGGGAAATACTGCTGGTGCCGTTTTTCTGCGATGTGTTCGTGGGCACGGCCTTGCGGGGCGAGGGCGGCGATCGCCGAAGCTTCATGGCTCGGCTGGACGGGACCATGCGCCGGCTGGCCGAGGAAAACAAGACGGCGACCTGGGAGTAGATTCGCCCGAACCGCGCCGTGGCGTTGGATTCCAGGTCCGAAAATGGCGAGCATCGCGTCGGACGCCGGACCACAATGATGGCATGAAGCTCGACCACGACAGTTGTTATCACGCGCTAAAGACCCACGATGTCCGTTTCGACGGACGATTCTTCGTGGGCGTGTCCTCGACCGGAATCTATTGTCGGCCGGTTTGCACGGCCAAGTTGCCCCGTCGCGAGAACTGCGCCTTTTTCCCCAGCGCGGCGGCGGCCGAACAGGCGGGTTACCGGCCCTGTCTGCGTTGCCGTCCCGAACTGGCGCCGGGCCATGCCTCGGTCGACGCGATGAGTCGTTTGGCGCGCGCCGCGGCCGGTCATTGGGAGGACGGTCTGCTCGGCGAAGTCGGTGTCGGCGAGGCGGCGGCGCGTCTGGGCGTCAGCGATCGCCATCTGCGGCGGGTGTTTCACGGCGAATATGGGGTGACGCCCATCGCTTTCGTGCAAACGCAGCGTCTGCTGCTGGCCAAACGATTGTTGACGGATACCCGTCTGACCATCACCGAAGTGGCTTTCGCCAGCGGCTTTACCAGCCTGCGCCGCTTCAATGCCTTGTTCAAGGCGCGCTATCGCATGAATCCCAGCGATCTGCGCCAATCCCGCGCCAGTTTGCCTGGCGATCCGGTGCTTTATTTCGAATTGGCTTACCGGCCCCCGTTGGCCTGGCGGGCGTTGCTGGACTTTCTCGGTCGGCGCGCGGTGGCCGGTGTGGAAGCAGTGAGCGACGGCGTTTACCGGCGGGTGGTGAACGTATCCGGCACACCCGCCGAACAAGGAGGTTGGATCGCTGTCAGCCATCGACCGGAGCGGGCCACGCTGCGGGTCGGTCTGTCCGCCGGTCTGGCCCAGGCCGTGCCGTGGGTGCTGGCCCGCGTCAAGCGATTGTTCGATCTCTCTTGCGATCCCACCGACATCGCCGCGCGCCTGGGACCGTTGGCCGCCGCCGATCCGGGCCTGCGCGTGCCGGGCGCGTTCGACGGTTTCGAGGTGGCCGTGCGCGCCATCCTGGGTCAACAGATTACGGTCGCGGCGGCCATCACCCTAGCCGGACGTTTCGCGGCGCGCTTCGGCGATCCGCGGCTGACGCCATATCCGGCGCTGACGCACGCGTTTCCTCAAGCCGGCCGAATCGTTGCGGCGGGGGAAGACGAAATCGCCGGGCTCGGCATCGTTCGAACCCGCGCCCGCGCCATCCGGGCCGTCGCTCAAGCCTTGGTCGACGACGCCGTGACATTGGAACCCGGCGTCGATGTGACGGCCACGCTGGAACGCCTGCGGGCGTTGCCCGGCATCGGTGACTGGACGGCGCAATACATCGCGATGCGGGCGCTGGCCTGGCCGGATGCGTTTCCGGCCAGCGACGTCGGCGTGCGCAAAGCCTTGGGCGGGATCTCCGCGCGGGCGGCGGAACGAGCCGCTGCCCCCTGGCAGCCGTGGCGGTCCTACGCCGTCATGCATTTATGGCGATCACTGGAGCAACAACCATGAAGTACTTCACATTCACTGACAGCCCGCTGGGCCCAATGCTGCTGACCTCGAACGGCGCGGCCTTGACCGGTGCGTATTTCGTCGGCCAGCGTCATTACCCACCAGTCGCCGACGACTGGCGGCAGGCCCCGGAGGCCGCGCCATTCGCCGCGGCGCGCGAGGCGTTGCGCGCGTATTTCACGGAAGGACGCGCGGCGATGGCGGTGCCGCTGAAGCCCGAGGGCACGGATTATCAACGGCGGATCTGGCGGGCCATCGCCACGGCGCCGTTCGCGACGACGATATCCTATGGCGAATTGAGCGCCCGCCTGGGTAATCCCCAAGGCGCGCGGGCCGCCGGCGCGGCGACCGGCCGCAATCCGCTGTCCCTGTTCATTCCTTGCCATCGCATCGTCGGCGGGGATGGGGCGCTGACCGGCTATGCCGGCGGCCTGGAACGCAAACGGGCGCTGTTGGCGTTCGAGGCCAGGGTCGCCGCCGGGTTGGACCCGGCGTTTCCCGCGTTGCAGGTTCGGGCGGAACCGGAAACCGTTTGAGACGGGCGTTCCGGGATCATTCCGCTCCGTTCAGCGGTAGCGTGAAATGAAAGGTCGCACCTTGGCCGGGGCTGGGAGGCTCTACCCACAGCCGCCCGCCATGGGCTTCGATGATGGAATGGCTGATGGACAAGCCCAGCCCGATGCCGCTGATTTTGGTCGTCTGAAAACGCTGGAACAGGCGTTCGGCGATTTCCGGGGCGAGTCCGGGGCCGGTGTCCTGGACGGTGACTTGGATACGCTGTTCGGTCGCCCAGGCGGTGTCGATCGTCAAGCGCCGCACGGGGCTGGCCGCCTGCCCCATGGCTTCGATCGCGTTGTGCATGAGATTGACCAACACCTGCTGCAATTGAATGCGGTCGGCGACGACCTGGGGCAGGGATTCGGCCAGAGTCGACCGGATCGTCACCCCCTGGAAACGGGCTTCCAGGGCGATGAACTCCAGGGTCTCCAGCACCAGGGCATTCAAGTCCAGCCGTATCCGTCCGGAGGTGTCCTTGCGCACGAAATCACGCAGATGGCGAACGATTTCACCCGCCCGCAATGCCTGGCCATGAGCGCGTTCCAGAGCATATATCAGTTTTTCGTTGGGCAACGTCGCGACGGAATGCAGCATGGAAAGGGCCGCGTCGCAATAATTGGTGATGGCGGTCAGCGGCTGATTGAGTTCGTGCGCCATGCTGGACGCCATCTCGCCCAGCGTGCTGACGCGGTTCATATGCGTCAGTTCCGCTTGCCGTTGTTTGATCTGTTCCTCGGTCTGTCGGCGTTCGGTCACGTCCATGGCCAGGCCACCGATCAGACGTTGTCCCGCCGGTCCGGGCAGTGGGAACTTGATGACCGTCCACCAGCGCAGTTGACCATCGGGCAGGTGTCCCGATTCCAGTCGTTCGACGATTTCCCCCCGCGTGCGGACCACGCGGTCGCTTTCCTGGAATTCCGCGGCGGTCGTCGCGGGATACAAGTCGTGGTCGGTCTTGCCGAACAACTGTCCCGGTAGTCGGCCGAATTGCCGGGTCCAGGCCCGGTTGCCGTACAAATATTGCCCCTGCGAGTCCTTGATGAAGGCAAAAGCCGGATTGTTGTCCATGAAGGTGCGAAAGCGCAGCTCGCTCTCCCGTAGCGATTGTTCGGCCAGCACCCGTTCGGTGATATCCCTGGCGGTGGTGACCACGGCGTAGAGATCGCTGGCTTCGCCGGGAACCGGGCTGCAGGTGTATTCGATATGCCGGGGACCCTTGTCGTCGGTTACCGTGATTTCATGGGTGGAACGGCGGCCCGTGGCGAACACTTGCTGCAATTGGGCCATGAAGGATTCCATTTGGGCCGCCGGAAAGCCCAGTTCGGTCCAGGTTTTGCCTAAAATACTGTCTCCTTGCGGCAGCTTGGTGGCGCGCAATGCCGCCGCATTGCCGTAGAGGTAGCGACCCGTGCGGTCCTGCATCCAAACTGGGTCGGGCGTCGCCGACAGGATGGCATCCAGGGTGCGCGCCTGCTGTTCGGTATGCCTGACCAGTTGTTTGCGCTCGCTGATGTCGCGAATGATCAACTGAAAGAAGCGTTGTCCCTCGATGCGCATCGCCCGGGCGCTGACCTCGGCCGAAAAGGGACTGCCGTCCCGGTGCAGATGCTCGGTTTCGTACACCAGTCCGCCGCTGCTCTCGATCAGGGCCAGTTGGGCGTCGATCAAGTCGAGATGGCTGGGCTCGTGCAGGCCGCGAATATTGCGTTGCTGCATTTCCTCGTGGCTGAAGCCGTAAGCAGCCAACGCCCTGTCGTTGGCTTCGATGATCTGACCCTGTTCGTCCGTCAGCAGGACGATGTCGTTAGCGTAGCGGGCCAGATAATCGAAATGCCGCACGAGCGCCTTGCGTTCCGTCACGTTGCGGTAATGTTCGGCCAGAAACAGGACATATTGCTGGCGCCACCAGAGAAAAACGCCGGCGCCCGCCGACACCATGAAGAGGCCCACCAGCACCGCCGACAATAACGCGATCTTCTGAATCGGCGCGTAGATTTCCGCGATATCGACCTTGGCCACCAGAAACCACGAAGTGCCCGGAACAATCCGGGTGGCCGCCAGTACCGGCACCCCTCGATAATCCACGCCTTCCACGATCTTTTCCTGACCCCGCGCGGCGATAGCCGCTGGTGACTTAGGGGCATTCAAGGGTTGGCGCAGGTTCAGGGCGGTGCCCTGGCCGTGGCGCACTTCGTTCAGGTACACCACCTCTTGGCCTTCCACGCGGACCAGCACTGTTTCGGCGCTGCGGCTGGGCAGCGGCCAGCTTTGCAATAAGGGAAACAAATAGAGTTGTGGGTCGATTCCCAGATAGATGATGCCGATGGTCCGCGTATCCCGTGGTGTTCCCGACCGGAGCGGAGCCAGCAAGGTCATCTCGATGGGCTGGCCGGGCGCGTCGCGATGCAGGTCGAAAACCGTGATCTCGTCGTGTTGCGACATCCCCTGGACCAGTTCGGTCAGGTAGGGGTCCGCGGGAAACTCGCTGGCGCATAACGGGGCTTGGCCGGTGGTGTTCAACAACGCCACCGTGTGATAGTCATGAGCCACCTTCAAATTTTTCAATCGCTCCAAAAGAAGCTGATTGCCGGGGGACGCGGTCGGCCCGCCCGCGCTGTCCCGCTGGCATCGGAGAATCGCCTGGGCGAGAAACGGATCGTTGCCCAACGCCTTGGCGTCACTGCGTTGTTCGTCTATCCAGGCGGCGATTTGCCGCACCTTGGTATCGGCGATAGCGATCAGTTCGGCCTGTTTGTCCGTCTGCAGGGCTTTTTTCTGGTAGGCGTAGATGAAATAACCCATGGCGCCAATCGCGGCGGCCAGGGATAGGAAAATCACCACCGGCGTCCGTATCCCGCGCCACAAGGAGGCCATGTTGGTGGAAACGCCGACTTCCGGATCGGGTATGGCGGGAGTTATGTCTCCCGATTTTTGCACCGGACGCGCTTTCATCACGCTGCTGAGCAATCCATACAGCAGCGGCGCGGTGATTCCGACGAACAGCAAGCCTTTGTAGGTATGCAGACCGGCGTAGGAATAGGCTTGAATATGCAGCAGACCGAGCAACTGGTCGGAAACGTAAACCCAGAGACCGGCCAGCACGGCGTACAGAACACTAATGCGTGCCGCTGTCCAGCGTCCGTTAGTCGGTAAATTCCGCCAGGTCATGGCCGTCGGTAACCGGTGGGATTTCGACCCCCGGTGCGATTGCCCGCAGCGGGTTGGCCAACCACCGCAGCGGGCAGGTAGATAGGTGACGGTTATTCATTGGCCGTGATCATTCCGCAAGCGGCCGCCAGCGTGACCAGATCCGGTAGGGATGTCGCGCCCATTTTCTCCATGATTCGAGCTCGGTGGGTTTCCACCGTGCGTGGGCTGATGTCCAGGCGGCGGGCGATGTCCTTGTTCGAATGGCCTCCGACCACCAGGGCCATGACCTCCTGCTCACGCGGGGTCAGGTGCTCCAGACGTCGCCTGAGTTGTTGCCGTTCCGCCCACTCCTTGCGCATCTGCGCATCTTGCGCGAGAGCTTCTTGTATGCGTTCCTGCAGTACTTCCTTTTTGAACGGTTTTTCCAGGAAATCCACCGCTCCGGCCTTGACCGCCTTGACCGACATGGGCACATCGCCGTGCCCGGTAATGAAAATGATGGGAATCGTGATCCGGCGGGTGGCCAGCACTTCCTGCAATTCCAAACCACTCATATCCGGCATGCGCACGTCCAGCACCAGACAACCGGGTCGGGACGCATCGTAGGATTCGAGAAAGTCTCGGGCCGACGCGAAACATTCCACTTTAAGGCCATCCATTTCCAGCGACAGGCTGAGAGAATCGCGAACCGCTTCATCGTCGTCCACCAAAAACACGCTGGGTTGAGGATTCATGGAAACGGCCCCCTTCGACGACCTGGGATGATGACGCCTGGGTTTGGCGTATACCCTTGACTTGCTATAGTAGCAAAGCTATCGACCCACTGGAGAGTCGCTCATGCTCAATGTCGCGCCCGTCCGGGCTTTTCAGGACAACTACATCTGGTTGCTTGAGGATGCGCCAGGCCGCCAAGCCGCCATCGTCGATCCCGGTGACGCGCGCCCCGTACTGGAGGCGTTGCGGAAGGGGAATGTCACGCCGACGGCGATCCTGATCACGCATCATCATGGCGATCATGTCGGTGGCGTGCGAGGCTTGTTGGCGCACTATCCGCAATTGCCGGTATTCGGTCCGGCCGGAGAACGGATTCCCTCCCTCACCCAGCGTTTGCAGGAAGGCGATGTTATCACCGTGCCGGGTCTGAATGTCGAATTCCGCGTGCTCGACGTGCCGGGCCATACCGCCGGCCATATCGCCTATTACGGCGGCGGCGCCTTGTTCTGCGGCGATACCGTGTTCTCGGTCGGTTGCGGGCGGCTGTTCGAGGGAAGTCCCGAGCAAATGCACGCTTCCCTGAGCAAGATCGCCGCCCTGCCGGGCGACACCCTGGTCTATTGCGCCCACGAGTACACCCTGGACAATATCGCGTTCGCCAAATGGGTGGAACCCGAGAACCCGGATTTATTGCAGCGGGAACGGGAAGCCCACGCCCTGCGAGAGCAGGATCAACCCACCGTGCCGTCGCGCCTGGACGTGGAGCGGCGCACCAACCCGTTCCTGCGTTTCGACGAACCGACGGTCGTCGCGGCCGCCAGCGCCTTCGCCGGCAAGAGGCTGCGGCCTGGGGCCGAAGTGTTCGGAACGGTACGCTACTGGAAAGACAGCCGCTTCGACTGAAGCGTTGCCCGTACGGCGTCAGCGGCGCAAGTAAACCAATTCCTTGGGCAGGGCGATATTGTTGCCGAAACGATCCTCGCCGTAACCGGATTGGGCGAGCAGGCGAATGTCGGCCAACACCCGTTTGTCGCCGACGAAGGTGATGGTCAGGTCGATGTTGATGTCGATCTGGCCGGTGGCCATCAAGCGGGCGATTTCGCCGGTGACCTGCCCCAGCAAGCCTTCCTCGGTGGCGTTGTAAGTGCCGGACAACTGCAAGGGTTGCTGGTAAATGACCAGCTTGCCCTGCTCGGCCAGGGTCAGGATGACTTCCATGATCGCCGCCCGAATCCGCCGGTTGCTCATTTTGCCTTGAGGTAAGGGCAGGCCGGCGATTTCCGAAGCCAGCCAGCGGCGCTTGCTGGCGTTGATCTTCTCATTGGCGCGAAACAAGTCCATGGGCGCGGCGGCATCGTAGGAATCGGCATCCAACTCCATGCGGACTTCGCTGCCGTAATGCAGCACGATCTTGGCGATCAGGGTCGCGGGCCGCACATGAAAACCCCGATAGCTCGGCACGGGCACCTCCATGCGTACCACTTCGGCGTAACGCTTGAGCATCGCATGGCAGAGACGCTGGCCGTGAGTGACATATTGGCTGGCGTAGGTGACGGCATAACCCATCAGCACCTGCAGCAGGACGTCGGAAGACAGGAGCGGACGCCGGCGCAGTGACAGATCGCCAGTTTTGGTATTGACGTGGCGTTCGTAGTAATGGATCAGTTCGGTGGCGATCTCCAGCAGGTGAAAGACCACGCTGATATGCCCTCGCAGAACCGGCAGGTCGGCATCCAGGTGCTCGACCTGGGTTTCGGAGACGTAAGTGTCGTAGGAGGACTGCAAATTGTGAAAGCGATATTTGAGATGCCGTAGATTCTCCTCGCTGACCATGTCCGGGTAACAGAGTTCGGCATACTCGGTGGGTCGCATCCGCAGCACCCGGTGCAGCAGTTCACTGTCGGCGGCCAGATTCAGGAAGGCGGTGGCCAGATGGGTGACCGTCTCCGCGGCGCTTTTCACCCGGCGGGTGGAACGGTCGTGAGGCAGGCGGCCGGCGGGTAGAAATTCGGCGTAACGATCGATGGTATAGCCGGTTTCGACGATCGGCACACTCAAGCGTTTGGCCTCTTCCAGCAACCGCCCTGCCGCCTCCATCAGCACTTCCCCGCTGAACGCCAGCGCCTTTTCGGTGTCCCTGACGAAATCCTGCTCGATGGGCAGAAGCCGGTAATCCGGCACCGTATACCAGATATGCAGTAACTTGTAGCTGACGTTGGCGAACAGTTTGACGGCGGCAGTCAGCGAGCGAAAGCGGCACCAGCGGCGGTTGTTGCGGGCGCCATAGGCATCCAGCAATTCTTCGAGTTGGGTCGCTTGCGACAGCAGGCTGCCCAGCAGGGGCCGCTTCAACGCCGCTTTGATCGAAACGTGATCGCACATGTGATTGGCCAACGCCAGCAACCGCCAAGCGCGCTGGCCTACCAGTTCGCGAAACCCGTACTCGTCGATGATGTCGAGGTCGTGGCTAGGACGATAAATGTCATTCACCGCGTGGTTACCTGTGGCAAACGATAGGGATTATCCCGGAAGTGACATCGTTTGCAGACGACTATCGCTAATAGTTTAGATTCCGGCGGGATGGATTCGGTCGCCGCCAGCCGGCCGGAATGGAAAAGTTTCCTGTCCCGGCGGCAGCTCTGGGCGCGGAGTCCCAGACGCCGGATGACCGATCGGAGAATGAGGCCGGAGCCTGCGATCCGGTGGTTGGGGGGATTCGTCAACGGCAGTTTCTTGACGTGGGCGGGAATCGTCCGGGTGGATGATGGTTGCGCCGCCCGCGTGAACGGGGCGAGGCGACCATCGATGGCATCACTTGCAGCGGATGTGGTCGTAGATGTTCAAGTAATGTTGGGCCGGATGATTCCAGGAATAGTCGTAACGCATGCCGTTGATCACCAACTGCCGGAAGTCGTCAGGAAAGCAATACCACAACCCAATCGCTCGGCTCAAGGCGGATTCCAAGCCGGCGGCATCGGCCTGATCGAAAACGTAACCGTTGCGCTCGTGGAAGGGGCGATGCGAAAAATCCTTATCGAACACGGTATCAGCCAGTCCGCCCACCGCCCGCACGATCGGCACCGTGCCGTATTTCAGGGCGATCATCTGGGCCAGTCCGCAGGGCTCGTACAGGCTGGGCATGATCATCATGTCGGAGCCTGCGTAGATGAGATGCGATAGCTCCTCGTTGAAGCCGATTTCTATATGGCAATCGGGATTATCGTTGAGTTGATGTTTGAGTTGCCAGAATTCCTCGTTGATCCGATGTTCCGGGCTGGTGCCCAGCAGCACGAATTGCGCGCCGTTGGCGAGCGCGTAGAAAATGCCGTGGCGGATCAGATGGACCCCTTTTTGGAAATCGAGCCGGCCGACATAGGAAATGATGGGCTTGAATTCCTTGCGTAGCCACAGCCGATCGCGTAACGCTTCCTTGTTCAAGTATTTGTTCGCCAGCGGCGGGGGAATGTAGCGCGGTTCTTCGTAATGCTCGGGTTCCTGGTAAGGGGCGGGCTCGCCTTCTTGCGGAATCGGCGGTTCAACCGTTTCGTAGTCGCTGATCATTCCTTCGCTATTTTCCACGGAGCTGGCGGCGGTGGGCATTGTCACGGGAGTATCCGCTGCGGCGGGTTCCTCGACAGCCGGTTGCCCGCCGGCCGGTTGCTCGGCAACGATTTTCGCCTCTGCTTCGATCGGGCTGGCTGGCGTGGCGACCGGTATTATCGGAGTCGGTTGGGCGGTCTCCGCCTTTTTGTCGGCTGCCGTCGCCGGGGCTGCAACGGCGTTGCCGGAGACGGATGGCGCGCTCGGGGGCGTCGCGGCGACCGGAGCCGAGAGCTTGGCTTCTGGAATAGCCGCCGCCTTGGCAGGGCTTTCAGGGCGCTTTGGTTCGGCTTTCGGGGTTTCCTTGGCAGCCGGTGTTACGGTCGGGGTCGAGCTGGCCGGCGCCTGGACGGGTGGGGTTGTCTCCGTCTGCGTATCGCTACGCTCGGTCCGTGGGGTTTGCGAACCGGTTTTTTGCGGGGGTGCGCTTGCAACTTGGGGCGCTGTGCGGCGTGCGCCGGCATTCTTCTTGGTCTGGGAACCCGAAGCGGCGGTCTTGGAAGGCTTTTTCACAATGGTCCCGTCAGTTGTGGCAAGTGAAGTGGAAGGGAATGTAGGGATCGATTTCCGGATTCCAGAAATCGTAGTCAACGCCGTTCAAAACGCCACCATATTTATGGTGATGGGTATGCAGCGTGCGTTCCAGACCGAATCCCTGATCCTGTTTGGCTTCCCAGGCATGATGCGGGGATACGGTCGTGACGAAATTGGAATACACGATGCCGCCTTTCATGATGTTCAAGGCGTTTTTGTGCGTGTTGTCTCCCAGACGGTCGTAGTGCATATAGTATTCGGGGCGATTCAGGCCGGTCGCGAACAGAACCTGCGCACCGGTAACGCCTTGATAGCGGAAGTTGTGAATCGTATAGCAAACCCGTTGGTTGTACATGCCCAGTCGCTGGTACATTTCGAACAACAAGACGGGCACCAGTCCGGTTTGCCAGTCGTGGCAGTGAATGATGTCGGGTCGCTTGTCGCTTTTCAGCATGTATTCCAGCGCCGCCCGACTGAAAAATGCGAAGCGCATGACGTCGTCGTGATGCCCATAATAGACCCCGCGATTGAAGAAATTCTCGTTGGAATGGGGTTCTATGAAAAAGCATTTGCGCCCATGCACGAAGCCGAACCAGACCGTGCAGTGAATGCCACCGCCGTACCAGGGTACCCAGAGCCCGTCGTAGGCCACCGACAGTCCCCAGACATGGTCGTAACGCATGCAGTCGTATTTGGGAAGAATGATCTCGACGCTATTGCCGCGGATTTCCAATTCTCTGCCTAGTCCGTAAATAACGTCGGCCAAACCCCCCACCTTGGCGACGGGCGCGCATTCTGGGGTCACCATGACAATATACATTGATCGTTTCTCGGTTATTTCTAAGGGAGGAAACCCGCCGGCGATAGCGATTGAATGGCTTAAAAAACCCGCACCGAGCGAGATCCCAGATTTATTCCACGGTAATCATACCCGATGAGCCCAAATCTGGATAGGGTCAGGCTTTGACAATTTGACATTTGCACCACACTGGCTACCCTGTTGGCATGGCCAGAAAAACACGCTTGCATATACCGGGTGGACTTTATCACGTCATCCTCAGGGGCAACGGGGGGCAGTCGGTTTTTTTCGCCGACGCGGATCGTTGCCGGTTGATGTTGCTTTTGCAAGAAGGATCGTCACGCTTCGACTATCGGGTCCACGCGTTCTGCCTGATGGATGACCATTTTCATTTGCTGCTGCAAATCGGCGATAAGCCGCTTTCCAAGCTCATGCAGAATCTGGCGTTTCGCTATACCCGCTGGGTCAACCGGGGGCAACAGCGGACGGGACATCTGTTTCAGGGCCGCTATCGGGCTATTTTAATCGATCAGGACAAATACTTGCTGGAGTTGGTGCGGTATATCCATTTGAATCCGGTACGGACCGGACAGGTACCGGACCCCGCCGATTACCCCTGGAGCGGGCATCGCGCGTATCTGGGCCAGGAAACCCTACCGTGGCTGACCACGCAGGAGGCCTTGCGTCGTTTCGGGGTGGCGGACAGCGAGCGGGCACGCCGCCGCTACGCCGGGTTTGTCACGGCGGGGATCACCCTGCCCGCCGAGCCCCGCTTCCATCGTGGCGGTCGGTGCGATACCCGCATCTTGGGCACCGAGGGTTTCGTACACGAAGTGCTGACGGCGAGCACACCCTCGGTTCGCCAACCGCCCGCCCTGGATACGGTAGTGCAGGAAATCTGCCGGGCTTACGGTTTGTCCGAATCGCAGCTCAGTTCCCGCCAAGCGGGGCGGCTAGCCGCCCAGGCCCGCGCGCTGACCGGGTTGATCGCCATGCAGACCGGGGCCGAGTCGCTGACCGCGGTATCGCTGCGCTTCAATCGCGACGTGGCCACGCTGAGCACGGGAATCCGGCGCCTGACCGCCAAGATCCTGGCGCAGGGCAACCACGGCAACCCGTGGGGCGGCGTGCTGGAACGTTTCGATGTGCGTATGTAAATAATCCGCCGAGAAAGGCGGAGGAGGCACGGGTGAGCATTGCGATTCGCTGCCTGAACGGCGAGGACATTCTGGATCATCTGGTCGATCTGGCTCGGTTGCGTATCGAGGTATTTCACGAATATCCCTACCTATACGCGGGCGACCTCGACTACGAGATGGACTATCTGCGGGCCTACAGCCGCTCGCCCGAGAGCGTGTTCGTGCTGGCCCAGGCCGATGGCAAGACCGTCGGCATCGCCAGCGGGCTGCCGCTGGACCAGGCCCACGCCGAGTTTCGGCAACCCTTCCTGGCGCAGGGAATCGATCCTGGCGGTATTTTCTACTTCGGCGAATCGGTGTTGTTGCGCGCGTTTCGCGGACAGGGTGTCTATCGGTATTTCTTCTTGGAGCGCGAAAATCACGCCCGGTCCCTGGGACGTTTCCGCTACGCTACCTTTTGCGCCGTGGAGCGGCCCGCCGACCATGCCGCTCGGCCCGCCGATTATCGACCCCTGGATACTTACTGGAGCAAACGCGGTTATGTACGTCGCCCCGACTTGCAAACCCAATATCCCTGGCGGGATCGGGGCGCGAAGGAAGAGACGTTCAAACCGATGGTGTTTTGGGTAAAATCCTTGGATTGACTTCCGTAGTTTTCATCATGAGCCATCTAACGCGACATCACAGAACTTCTCACCCGTGGAATGGGGGTGGACTGAGCAGGGAACGTACCCTCGTCATCGGTATTTTGCTGTTGCTGCTTAACGCCTGCGCCACGCAGGTGCCGTTACCGGAAGTTTCGGTCATCGCCGATCCCAAGGCGGCCTGGGCGCGTACCCTGGCCGAATATGTGGATGACCGGGGCCGGATCGATTTCGTGGGCGTCGCCGCCGAGCCTCACGATCTGGAAACCTGGATTGCGTATGTGGCGAAAGTCAGTCCGCGCAACAGGCCCGAGCTATTTCCCACCTTGCAGGATCGGCTGGCCTATTACATCGACGCTTACAACGGCCTGGTCATGTATGGAGTGATCCGCTCCGGGGCGATTCCTCGGCAGAAGATCCGTTTTTTCCACCTACGCCGTTATCTGGTCGGAAACGAGGAAATGTCGTTGAATACGTTGGAGAACGATGTGATTCGTCCCTTGGGTGACGCCCGCGTTCACTTCGCGCTGAATGACATGGTCAAGAGCAGCCCGCGCTTGCCGCAGGTGCCGTGGGACGCGACGATTCTGGACGATCAGTTGCAAGCGGCCGCCCTCGAATATTTCAATGCGCCCTATGACGTGCAGGTCGACGAGCAAGCCCAGCAGGTGCAACTCTCGGAACTGATGGACCAGTATGAAGAGGATTTTCTGAAAGAAGCGCCCAGTCTGCTCGGTTATGTCAACCGCTTTCGCCGGCAGCCTGTGCCGACGGATTACCAGGTCGAATTCATTCCCTTCAACTGGAAGTTGAATCGCCAACCTCGCACTTGACGGCCGGGGAAGCTCAACGTGACGGCAAAAACGCGGTAGGCGCTTTCGCCCGCCTACCGCCGGTCGGATGCCCGCGCCGTCCCATAAATCGAGCAGATCGGTTTGCCCAGCTTTTCCGTCAGCTTCATGTTTTCCGCGTAATCCACCGGGCAATCGATCACGCAGACCGTGTCGGCGGCCCAAGCCTGGCGCAGTATCGGCAATAAATCCCCGGCGTGTTCCACACGATAGCCCTGGGCTCCAAAACTTTTCGCATAGGCCACCAGGTCGGGATTGCCGAACCCGACCCGATCCTCCCGCCCGAACCGGCGTAATTGATGCCACTTGAGCAAGCCATAAACTCGGTCGTTCCACACCCGCACGACGATCGGCGGCCGATACGCAGGGTGGTTTCCCATTCCTGGGAATTCATGAGAAACCCGGCGTCACCGGTCACCGTTACGCTCTTACGCTCGGGCGTGGCGAGAAGGCTTTGCACGCCACTTCCGCGACGATCTCGGACTCGCGTATCTCGACGCTGTGCTGGGCGATGGGCTTGAATAAGTCGACGAGATTTACTATCTGATGGCTTTCTTTATGCATGCGGGTTGTCGCGCCCTGGCCGGCGATACCCACGATTGGCGCGCGATCCATGTTGGCGTCCGCGAAGCCTGCGACCCGATGGGTGGCGCCTGGTCCCAGGGTCGCTAGACAGACCCCTGCCGTGCAGTCAGGCGTCCGTAGACATCGGGCATGAAGGCGGCGCCCTGTTCGTGGTGGGTGGTGACGAAACGAATCGAGGTGTCCAGAATCGCTTCGATCAGATCGGGATTTTCCTCGCCGGGGATGCCGAAGACGATCCGACGCCTTCGTTTTCCAGGCAGTGGATAAATAATTCGGCGGCTTTCATGGCGTACTCCTCGGGTTTTGGTAAAACTTTTAGCTATAACTCTAAGCGAAGATGCGAGCGCCGTTCGAGTACCATTTCAGTGCAGCATTGCCTGACCATTGTGCGCCAAGCCAGGGTCTATCCTTTTGAAATCGGAGTGCAGGAGAGATTATGACCGCCATTTTTTCCAGGCTGTTGAATATCGATGTACCGCAGGATCTGGTCTGTGATGAGACGGGAAAAGCCCCCGAGTTCGTGATCGATTTCAGCGCCGACGGCCTGATTCCGTTTCCGCAGATTATCATCCATATTCACGGCCGCCAGCATCTCATCAATGGGGATGCCATCGTACAAACCGCCACCGGCGAGGCCCAAACGCGTTACCGGACGCGGATCGCCGCGGGCCTACTCGGAGCCGGTCAGTTCACCGTGCAGGTGGAAGGGTGCAAGAAGGCCGATTTGACGCAGGCCGGGGGGGGCGACTGGATCAAGGATTTCCGTGAGTTGAAGGTCAAACCCGGCGCGCGTCCCCAGGCCCGTATCACGATAGCCGGCAGTCCCGGCGAGGTGCCGGTCAAGCTTTACTTCGGCATCCACAAACACATGCATCAGCCTTATTACAACACCACCGATCCGAATTATTGGGATGGGGAAAAAGATGGCATTTTCGGTTCCCGTGGCGGGCCTTACACCGATTTCATTCCCGCGGCCGTGCGCCAATACGCCGGCGGCGATCTGCCGCACGCGGGACTGTCCACCAGTTGGAGCGGTTCGCTGATCGAGCAACTCGACCGCTGCGCGCGGGACGGATTGTGCGGGGGCCGTTTCGGCGGTTGGAACGGCGCCTTGCGGGAGGTCGCCCAGAGCAAGACCGCGCTCGGCAATCCACGGGTGGAATTCACCGCCTTCGGATTTTTCCATCCTTTGATGCCCTTGATTCCAGCGCGCGACATTGTCAAGCAGATCGAGTGGCATCGGGGCATCATTGAGAGCGCCTTCGGCGTCGCGGCCGGTCGCGTCCTGTTTCCGCCGGAAACCGCGTTCCATGTGCGCATGATCCCGGCGCTCAAACAGGCCGGTATCGATGCGGTGATTTACGATTCCATCCATCGCTTCCGGACCTGCCGCCATTATCCCTATGCCGGCATGAGCGAAGGCATGTTGCCTCCCAATCACGCCGAGCAGGTCAATCCACCCGTGGATGACTGGTTGCAGTTGCACAATATCTGGGCCGGTTCCAAGATTTCGCCCAGCCTATTGAAGCCCGAATATGTGGAATACGAGGACCCGGAAGGCGAAAAGCACCAGATCATCGCCGTGCCCGCCGAGCGATACATCGGCAACGAAGATGCGCGCGGCGGTTTCGGCGCGTTGCAGTATCCCGACGTGCTGGGGCAGGTCTACGAGCAAATCGTCAACACCGGCTGTTTCGATCCCCAGCATCCGCCGTTTTTCCTGCTGCATTCGGACGGCGACAACCATGGCGGCGGCGCGGACAGCTACTATTTACACAACACCGGCCAGTTGGTGAACTGGTTACAGAATGACCCCCGCTTCGAATTGATGTCGATCCGCGATTATCTGCAGCAGTTTCCGCCCGATCCCGCGCAGGCCGTGCACATTGAGCCCGGTTCCTGGAGTGGGGCCGACAATGGCGATCCGCAGTTCATGAAGTGGTTCAGCCGTTACAACGAACCCTATTCGCCGGATTTGAATTCCTGGGCCGTGCTGACCGCCTTCCAGAACATGGTTTATGTCATCGAGGATTCGCACCCCGATCATCCCCTGCTCGGCGAAATCATGCGGCTGTTGCTGGTGGCGGAAACCAGTTGCTACTGGTATTGGACGGGCCAGACGGTCTGGGATCAGCAGGTCACCAACGCCGCCAATTTGGCCTATAGCAAGGCCAAGTCAGTCATCGATGGAATCCTCGCCTCCCGCTCGGACAAGACCGGTCCGACGATCTTCGCTCCGTGGGTGATACCGGAAAATCCGGGCGGCAAGAAATGGGGACAGGGTTGTTTGGAGGATGCATCGCGTCAAGGCGTGGTGCACAGTTTCGTCTATGATGTGTCGGGTTTGAAGCGGGTTACGTTGACGCTGCGCACGGCCCAGGGCGAACAGACCCTGGCCATGGAAAATCACGGGCCCTATCCCGGTCAGACGGGGGCGCAGGTCACGGCGGATTACGTAACCGCGGCGCTGCCGGTGGCGGCAGGTAACGTGCGCTATTACATCGAAGCCGAGGATCTCAAGGGAAATGTTTCTCGCAGCGCCCTGGAACGAGTGTATCTGGCTTGATGGGTAACCAAGCAAACCACCAAATTCATTACCAACCTAGCATTTTGCTTATCGGAGAAAAATAAAGATGGTTGATCTCGCCAAAGCCAGACGTCTGTTGAAACGCGATCCTCTGGGGTCGGATACCGAAGCGGTGCGCGACAGCATGGCTCATCACCTGAGTTACACCGTGGCCAAGGATCCCATTACGGTGACTGCGCGGGATTGGTTCGATATCGTCGCCCATTCGGTACGCGACCGCGTGACTGGAATGTGGATGGAAACCATGCGCAATCATTACGAGCAGGACGTCAAGCGCGTGTATTACCTGTCCATGGAATTTCTCATGGGAAGAGCCCTGAACAACAGCCTGTTGAATATGGGCCTGGCCGAAGAATACGTCGCCGTCATGGAAGAACTGGGGATCTCTCATCCGACCGTCAGCGAGATCGAGCCCGACCCGGCGCTGGGCAATGGCGGTCTGGGACGCTTGGCCGCTTGTTTCCTCGATTCCCTGGCCTGTATGCGGCTGCCGGGCTATGGCTACGGCATTCGCTACGAATACGGCATGTTTCATCAGGAGATTCAGGGTGGCCAGCAAATCGAGCACCCGGACAACTGGCTACGCTTCGAGAATCCCTGGGAGTTTCCGCGCCCCGAAGTCATGTATCCGGTGCATTTCGGCGGACGCTTGGTCGAGTACACCGACGAGTTCGGACGTATCGGTCACGACTGGCAGGCGTCCGAGGAAGTCATGGCCATGGCCTACGATATGCCGATTCCGGGCTATGGCAGCAACACGGCCAACAATCTTCGGCTGTGGTCGGCCAAAGCCTCCCGTGATCTGGACCTGAGGCATTTCAACGAAGGCAACTACCTCAAGGCCGTCGAGGACAAGAGCCAGACGGAAACGCTGTCCAAGGTGCTCTATCCCAACGACACCACGGTCATGGGCCGGGAACTGCGGCTGCGCCAGGAATATTTCTTCGTCTCGGCGTCCCTGCAGGACATCATCCGCCGTTATCTCAGCACCCATGACGATCTGCACGGTTTGCCGGAGAAGGTGGCGATCCAGTTGAACGACACCCATCCGGCGCTGGCGATTCCCGAATTGCTGCGTCTGTTGCTCGACCCGCATCATCTACCCTGGGACGAAGCCTGGGAAATCAGCACGAAAGTCTTCGCCTACACCAATCACACCTTGTTGCCGGAGGCGCTGGAAACCTGGTCGGTGGCCCTGTTCGAATACTTGTTGCCCCGCCATTTGCAGATCATTTACGAAATCAACCGGCGTTTCCTGAAGGATGTCAGTCATCGGTATCCGGGGGATGTCGATCGCATGCGGCGCATGTCCCTGATCAGCGAGGACGGCGAAAAACGGGTGCGTATGGCGCATCTGGCGGTGGTGGGCAGCCACAAGGTGAACGGGGTGGCGGCCCTGCATACGGAATTGCTCAAGAGTCGCTTGTTCGCCGATTTCCATGATTTCTTCCCGGACCGCATCATCAACAAAACCAACGGCATTACCCCACGCCGCTGGCTGAACCAAGCCAATCCCGGCCTGTCCGCGCTGATCAGCCAGCACATCGGCAAAGGCTGGGTCACTGATCTGGACGATCTCAAGAAACTGGCGCCGCTGGCTCAGGACAGCGCATTCCAGGCCGCCTTCGCGGCGGTGAAGCGGGAAAACAAGCGCAAACTGGCTGAATACATCGAGACGGAAATGGAGATTTCCATCAATCCCGATTCGCTGTTCGACGTTCAGGTCAAGCGCATGCACGAATACAAGCGGCAGTTGTTGAACCTGCTGCACGTAATCGCCCGCTACAACCGCATCCGCGCGAATCCGGATGCGCCGGTCGTGCCGCGCACGGTAATATTCGCCGGCAAGGCGGCTCCCGGATACGCCACGGCCAAGCTGATCATCCGCCTGATCAACGATGTCGGCGACATCATCAACAACGATCCGGTGATCGGCGACCGGCTCAAGGTGGTATTCATTCCGGACTACGACGTGTCCCATGCCGAGCGGATCATTCCCGCCGCCGATCTGTCGGAGCAGATTTCCACGGCCGGCACCGAAGCATCCGGCACCGGCAACATGAAGCTGTCGCTCAATGGCGCGTTGACCGTGGGCACCCTGGATGGGGCCAATATCGAGATCCGTGACGAAGTCGGCGACGAGAATATTTTCATATTCGGACTGACGGCTCCTCAGGTCGAGGAATTGAGGCAGCAAGGATACAACCCGTGGGATTACTATCATGCCAACCCGGATCTCAAGCAGGTGTTGGACATGATCGGTTCGGGCTATTTCTCGGATGGCGACCAGGGGCGGTTCCAACCCATTTTCGATACGCTCACCCACTTCGGCGATCGCTATCTGCTGCTGGCCGATTACGCCTCTTACGTGGCCTGCCAGAATCACATCGACAGCGTCTACCTGGATACCGCGGAATGGATGCGTCGGGCCATCATCAACGTGGCGCAGATGGGGAAATTTTCCTCGGACCGCACCATTCGGGAATATGCCGAGGAGGTTTGGGGCATTACCCCGGTCGCCTAACGGAATAGGGCGAACAAGGCCACCCAAAAGGCCAGACCGAATAGCCAAGTCAAACCGTTGTCGACGGCGATCGATCTGCGCCAATGGGGTGGCCAAAGGTATTTGATGATCAACCAGCCGGGTAGCTTGATCAGCCACTCGGCGCCGATTTCGAATGCCAGAAAACGTAAGACGGCCACGATGGGCCGGACTACAACTTCAATCAGGTCTTCCACGGCGATTCACTGAGCCACTCTTCATCGCGCCCCTCTCCGCTCAAGGCAGAGGGGCTTGCCTGCCACGCGCCGCCTACGGCCATCCCCTGAAACTTCGACCGAGGCGTTCCCCAGGAACCCTCAGCAGATTTATGGCGGGATTGCATCTATTTTAGATAATGACCCCCTAGCGGGGCGTCTTTTTAAGATGATCAGTGGGTTGCCGTAACGGTTGCCCTCAATAACCGTCCTGGGCCAGCCAGGGGTTGGCCACAGGCGCCATTCCATGACCTTGACCCCGACGCCATCGTCGGATTTTTTGCCGGTACCTAATAAATTTTTTCGGAGTGATTAGGAGAGTTCAGGTGAAAGCTTTCAAACTCGCCGTAACGATCGCGTTGGTCAGCGTGGTCGCCATAACCTGTCCGTGGGTGGGCGCGCAAGAACTGCCCCAAGCGGTATCAACCCAGCGCGAGATGATCGTCACGGCCAATCCCTTGGCTACCGAGGCGGGCGCATTCGTACTCAAAATCGGCGGAACCGCCACCGATGCGATGATCGCCGCGCAGGCCGTGCTGGGATTGGTCGAACCCCAGTCCAGCGGTCTGGGTGGCGGTGCTTTCGTCGTGTATTACGACGATAAAACCCATACCACCACGACCTTCGATGCACGGGAGAAGGCGCCGTCCGCGGCGACCGAGGATCGCTTCCTGGACGCCAACGGTAGCTCGCTCGGCTTTACCACGGCCTGGCAAAGCGGTCTATCCGTGGGCGTGCCCGGTGTGCCTCGGTTACTGGAGGTCATGCATCAGCGTTACGGGCGTTTGCCCTGGCGGCCGTTGTTCGTGCCGGCCATCGTCCTGGCTCAGGTCGGTTTTCCACTCACCGAAAACACCAGTAACCAGGTCGCTGGACTGTTGGCCTTAAATCCCTCCTGCGCGGAGGGCGAACGCCTGTTTTTCCGAGACCCGACAGCTTTCGCTTATTTCGTCGACGCGGCCGGTTGCACCGCGAAGCCGGCCGGCGCCTGGATACGCAACAAGGATTACGCCGACACGCTGAAACTGCTGGGTCGGCGGGGAGCCGCGGCGTTTTACACCGGAGCCTTGGCGGCCGACATCGCGGCCGCCGTGCAAGGCGACTTGAATATTCCGGGGGACATGACCGTCGAGGATCTGAACAATTATCGGGTTGTCGAGCGCACGCCCGTGTGCATCGACTACCGGGGCCATAACGTGTGCGGCATGGGGCCGCCGTCTTCGGGCGGCATTGCGGTGGGCCAGATACTGGGTATTTTGGAACATTTCAATCTGGGTTCGGACCCATTGGATGTCGAGGCGGTGCACTTATTCACCCAGGCCGGGCGTTTGGCTTTCGCTGATCGCAATCTATACGTCGCGGATAGCGATTTCGTAACGGTGCCCGTCGCCGGCCTGTTGGACAAGGACTACTTGGCGGAGCGGGCCCTGCTGATCGGCGAGGATGATATGGGGACGGCGGCGGCGGGCGTTCCGCCCGGTGACTTCGATCCCACTGCGCCCGATACGCGGGCCAAGAACAGCGGCACCAGCCATATTTCCATCGTCGATCGTTACGGCAATGCCTTGTCGATGACTACTACGGTCGAGAGTTCCTTCGGCAATGGCGTCATGGTTCCCGGCCGGGGCTTCCTGCTCAACAATCAGCTCACCGATTTCTCGTTCGCGCCGGCCGCGGCGGACGGGACGCCGGTGGCCAATCGGGTGGAAGCCAACAAGCGACCTCGCAGTTCCATGTCGCCCACCCTTGTCTTCGACGAAAAAGGCCAACTGGAACTCGTCACCGGTTCGCCCGGAGGTTCGCGCATCATCGGCTATACGGCGCAGTCCATCATCAACGTGTTCGATTTCGGCCTGGACCCCCAGGAGGCGATCAACGTGCCGCATTACATGAACCGCAACGGTTCGACCGATCTGGAAACGCCCATCCCCGGCGTCACCTGGGATTATGACGCCCAGGCCCTGGCGGATGCCTTGGAAGCGCGCGGTCACAACGTGAATATCGTGACCCAGACCAGTGGTCTGAGCGTCATTCAAGTGACCCGGAAGGGCTTTATCGGAGGCGCCGATTATCGCCGGGATGGCGCGGTCGGCGGGCGGTGAGTGTGGTGCATCGGCTGGCTTGATGTAGCGTGAGGCTTAGCCTCGTTATCCGAAGCGGAGGCCGTTTGAGCGTATCCGCAGGGTTTGGACCTTGTGGCCTGACTCAAGCCCTCCGCTTCATCCACCACACGGCCCTCTTCGCGAGCCGACGGATTCCCGAGAAAATCCAGCGCGGACTGAGCAGGAAATTCCGGTAAGCTGTAGGCATTCGAGCAAGAGGATAGCAGTATGACCGAGCATTACGATCTCATCGCCATCGGCGGCGGGAGCGGCGGCTTATCGGTCGCCGAGCGGGCCGCCCGTTACGGCGCGCGTTGCGCGGTGGTGGAAAAAGGCCGTTTGGGCGGTACTTGCGTCAATTTGGGCTGCGTCCCCAAGAAAATCATGTGGTATGGCGCCAACTTGGCCCACAGCCTCGAAGAGGCTCCTCGATATGGTTTTCGACTGCAACGACAGGCGTTCGACTGGCTGGCGCTGAAAAACGCCCGCGAAGCGCATATCCAGGGCATCAACCAATGGTATCTGGGCTATCTGGCCGATGCCCCGGTCGATCTGATCCGAGGGCGCGCGCGTTTTCTGGATGCGCGAACCCTGGAGGTCGATGGGCAACGTTACGGCGCCGAGCATATCGTGATAGCGACCGGTGGACGTCCTCACGTGCCCGACGTGCCGGGCGCGGATCTGGGAATCACTTCCGATGGTTTCTTCGCCCTGGATGCCTGCCCTGCGCGCGTGGCCATCGTCGGCAGCGGGTATATCGCCTGTGAACTGGCGGGTATGTTGCGCGCCTATGGCGTCGAAGTGACGCTCGTGCTGCGCGGCGACGCCTTGTTGCGATCCTTCGACGCCCTGTTGAGCGAGCAATTGATGGCGCACATGCGGCGGGACGGCATCCGGGTGTTGACTCACGCCCCCGTACGCTCGTTGGAACGCGAGCCGGATGGGACCTTGCGCGCCGGGTGCGTGGATTACGATGTACGGGTGGACACCTTGATCTGGGCGATCGGGCGGGAGCCCTTGACGGGCGATCTCGGCCTGCCCGACGCCGGGGTGCGATGCCGGGAGGACGGCACGATTCCCACCGACGAATTCCAGAACACCAATGTGCCGGGCGTGTATGCCATCGGCGATATTACCGGACGCTTTCCGCTGACGCCGGTAGCGATCGCGGCCGGCCGCCGACTGGCTGACCGATTGTTTGGCGGTCGTCCGGAACGCCGCTTATCGTATGAGAACATTCCCACGGTCGTGTTCACCCATCCACCGATCGGTACGGTCGGTCTGACCGAAAAGCAAGCCTTGGCGGCGCATGGCGCGGCGGTCAAAATCTACCAGACCCAATTTACCGCGCTGTATGACGCCCTGACCGAACGCAAGGTCAAAACGGCCATGAAGCTGGTTTGCGTGGGCGCGGAACAGCGGGTCGTCGGTTGCCATATCATCGGTCCCCAGGCCGATGAAATACTGCAAGGCTTTGCCGTCGCCGTGCGCATGGGCGCGACCAAACAGGATTTGGACGATACCGTGGCCATTCATCCGACCAGCGCCGAGGAACTGGTCACGATGCGTTGATCTACGCCAGGGTATTTGCTGTATGAAAGGACCGATACTGGGCTTGTTGATCCTGATGGCCGCCGATGTCGGCGCCGAGGTTTACAAATGTACGCAGGCGGACGGCCGAACCGTGTATCGGCAATCGCCATGCGATGAGATCAGCGCGCCGCTGGATCTGAAAAATACCCCCGCCAGTGTGATAGGCGGCGGTCTGCGGGAGTCGGAAAAACAACTCCTGGAAGGTTTGAAGCAGGAAGAAACCGCGCCGCCACCCGGCCCGGTCCCGGTCGATCCCGTTTCGCAAACCCGTGAACGGCCGTTTCACGCCCAGTGCGGGGATATCGAGATCGTGAGTTTCAAACCGTATTCCAAAACCGTATTCGAACCGTTGCAACGGGATTTACTCGGTGGCCGCATCGACTACGGCGCCAATAAAATGCAGTGCGCCCGCGTGTTGCTGGAGTTGCCGGGTTATCGGGGCCGGCTCAACCAATCCAATACGGCCGAGGAAATCGCCCGCCGGCTGTATGCGCAGTTCGACGATGGCTCGGCGGCTCGCGGCGAGGAAGGCAGCGTGGCCGAAGGCGACAATCGCTTTGTCGACGATAAGGTCTATTCCGGTAATTTCTGTTTCGGCATCAGCCGCCGTCCGATCGTGGACATCCGTTGCCGGTGAGCTAGGGTGGGCGGCGCCGAGACGCACGCGCACTGAACTCATTCGGAAAGCCAATGATCAAAGGAATGCGAATGTCCTGCCTGAGCGCATGTCAATTCGATCCCGTTTCGGCTTCTCCGGAATTCGTCGCATTGCCTCAGCGCCAGCCTCGGGGGCTTCACGGCCTGGCTGGGGCCTTTCCCGACGCGCACTCACTTTCCATTCATCAAGAGGTTAAACGATGAAGAGATTCATTGCTGGAACACTGTGCGCCACGGCGCTGTTGGCGGGCGGGGCGGCTTATGCCCAATCCGGTCCCCCCGCCATGCCGGTCAAGACCGCGGCGGTCAAGCAGGGCGAGGTAGTCAGCGAAATCACCGCGCTAGGAACGCTGCGATCCGAGGAAGCGGTGCTGATCCGTCCGGAAATCGCTGGACGGATCGAGACCATCCATTTTCAGGAAGGTCAAATCGTGCCCAAGGGGGCGCCCTTGGTGACGTTGGATCAATCCGAGCACCGCGCCCGCCTGGCGGGCAGCACGGCGGAGTTGGAATTGAGCCGGATCAGCTATCAGCGTTTGCAGGACCTGTATAACCAACGCTTGACCAGCCATCAGAATCTCGACGAGGCCAAGGCCAAGCTGGATGCCGCCCGTGCTCAGCAGACGTTGGATGAAGCCCTGCTGGACAAAACCGTCATCCGCGCGCCTTTTGCGGGCGTCGTCGGCTTGCGTCAGGTCAGCCCCGGCGCCTATGTGGAGGAAGGGCAGGATATCGCGGGATTCGGCAGCATCGGTTCCATGAAGCTGGACTTTCGGGTGCCCGAGGTCTATCTGTCCAAGCTCGCGGTCGATCAGTCCGTGGCGATACAACTGGACGCCTACCCCGATGAAACCTTCACGGGCGCTGTCTACGCCATCGACCCGGCCATCGATCCGGAAACCCGCACGGTGTTGTTGCGCGCGCGCCTGCCCAATCCCGAGAAGCGGCTGCGGCCCGGCATGTTCGCGCGCCTGACCCTGACCGTGGCGCAGCGGCCCAATGCGTTGTTGGTGCCGGAACAGGCGATCGTCCCCATGGGGGACAAGAGCTTCGTGTTCCGCGTGGTGGAGGGCAAGGCCGCCCTGACGCCGGTCACGGTGGGCGAACGGCAGCCGGGTCAAGTCGAAATCAGCGCCGGCCTGAACCAGGGCGATCAGGTGATCACCGATGGACAGATCAAGATCTTCGACGGCGCTCCGGTGACCGTCATGGAACAGCCGGCTCAGTCGCCGGCGGCGGGGGGGTAACCGATGTTATTGCCGGAACTCTCCATCCGCCGTCCGGTACTGGCCACGGTCATGAGCCTGACGGTGATCCTGGTCGGTCTGATCGGCTACCAGCGCCTGCCCGTGCGCGAGTACCCCAACATCGATGCGCCGATCGTCTCGGTGCGCACCGTCTATCCGGGGGCCAGCGCGGAAATCATGGAATCGCAGGTCACCAAACCGCTGGAAGACTCCCTGGCCGGCATCGAAGGGATCAAGACCATCAAATCGGTCAGCCGCGAGGAGGTCAGTCAGATCACGGTCGAATTGGTCACCGAGCGCGATGTCGATGCGGCCGCCAACGACGTGCGCGACCGCGTGGCGCGGGTGCGCGGCGTGTTGCCGGACGAGACCGACGATCCGGTGGTGGCCAAGGTCGAGGCCGACGCGCAGGCGGTGATCTGGCTGGCTTTTTCCAGCGACCGGCACAATGCCTTGGAAATCACCGACTACGCCGACCGCTATGTGGTGGATACCTTGCAGACTTTGCCCGGCGTGGCCAGTGTCATCATCGGTGGCGAACGTCGCTATGCCATGCGCCTGTGGCTGGATCGGGATCGACTGGCGGCCTACGGTCTGACGGTGCAGGATGTGGAAAACGCTCTGCGGGATCAGAACGTCGACGTGCCATCCGGGCGCATCGAGAGTCACCAACGGGAGTTCTCGGTGTTGACCTCGTCGGATCTGCGCACCCCCGAACAATTCAATTCGCTGATTCTGAAAGACGCCAAGGGCTATCCGATTCGGCTCAAGGATGTCGGCCGGGCCGAACTGGGCGCCGAGGACGAGCGCAACGCGGTGCGGGTGAACGGCAATCCGGCCGTGGGCCTGGGAGTCGTCAAACAGTCCACCGCCAATACGCTGAGCGTCGCCCAGTCGGTGCGGGCGCTGGTGCCGAGCATTGAAGCGAGCTTGCCGAAGGGCATGAAACTGGCCGTGGCCTACGACGGTTCGGTCTTCATCGAGAAATCCATCGAAGCGGTGTATCACACCATGCTGGAGGCGTTGGTGCTGGTCGTGGTGGTGATCTTTTTGTTCCTGCGCAACTGGCGAGCCACGTTGATTCCCTTCGTCACGATTCCCGTTTCGTTGATCGGGTCGTTCGTGTTTCTGTATATCTTCGGTTTCACCATCAATATTCTGACCCTGCTGGGACTGGTGCTGGCCATCGGGCTGGTGGTGGACGACGCCATCGTCATGCTGGAAAACATCCACCGCCATATCGAGGAGGGGGTTCCCCCGTTTCAGGCGGCTGTGCAGGGTTCCCGCGAGATCGCTTTCGCGGTGCTCGCCATGACCGTTACCTTGGCGGCGGTGTTCGCGCCGCTGGCCTTCATGACCGGCAACACCGGCCGTCTGTTCACTGAATTCGCGTTGACCGTGTCGGCGGCGGTGTTGGTGTCGGGCTTCGTGGCGCTTTCCCTGACCCCCATGATGTGTTCCAAATTGTTGCATCACGAAGCCCGGCACAACTGGTTCTACAATGTTTCGGAACGTTTTCTGGTGGGCATGCGCAACGGCTATCACGGCTTGTTGCTCCGCACCTTGCGTCTGCGCTGGCTGATGATGCTGCTGTTCGCCGCGACCACGACCGCCGCCGGCTATTTGTTCGTCAACCTCAAATCCGAACTCGCCCCCCTGGAGGATCGCGGCATCCTCATCGGCGTGATGGTCGCGCCGGAGGGTTCGACCCTGGAATATACCGACGGCTATGCCCGTCAGGCCGAGGGGTTCCTCAAGGCCATTCCCGAAGTGATCAGCTATTTTTCCGTGGTCGCGCCGGGTTTGGAGAAACCCAATCCGGTGACCAGCGCGCTGTTCTTCGTGCGTCTGAAACCGTGGGAAGAACGCACCCGCAGCCAGCAAGCCATCGCCCGCGAATTGGCGCCCAAGCTGTTCATGGGGATGCCGGGCGTGCTGGCCTTTCCCATCAATCCACCTTCCCTGGGTCAGAGTTTCCGCAATCCGGCGGTGCAGTACGTGATTCAGGCCAACTCCTACGCCGAACTGCAACAGATGGTGGATAAGATTATGGCCAAAACCCGGACCTATCCGGGCATGACCAACGTGGACAGCGACCTGCGCCTCAACAAACCGCAGCTTTCGGTCGCGCTGAAACGCGACAAGATCGCCGACGTGGGGGCGGATGTGGAGGCGATCGGCCGCACGCTGGAATCCCTGTTGGGCGGGCGGCAGGTGACGCGCTTCAAGCGGGAGGGCGAGCAGTACGACGTGATCGTGCAATTGGCGGATCGGGACCGGCAGCGTCCCGCCGACCTCACCGCCATCTTCGTGCGGGGCCGTAACGGTGAACTGGTGCAGCTGTCGAATCTGGTGGAAGTCAAGGAGACGGTCGCGCCCAAGGAACTGAATCATTTTAACCGCCTGCGGGCCGCCACCATCTCGGCCAGCGTCGCGCCCGGCTATGCGCTGGGGGACGTGCTGAAATTCATGGACCGCACCGTCGCGGAGGAACTGGGTCCGAACACCTTGACCGCCTTGGATGGACAATCGCGTGAATTCCGGGAATCCGGGGCCACGCTGTACGTGACCTTCGGCCTGGCGTTGGCCTTCATCTATCTGGTGTTGTCCGCCCAATTCGAGAGCTTCGTCTCGCCCCTGGTGATCATGCTGACCGTGCCACTGGCCATCACCGGCGCGCTGCTGGCGCTGAACCTGACCGGCGGCACGCTCAATGTGTACAGCCAAATCGGCCTGGTGATGCTGGTCGGCCTGATCACCAAGCACGGTATTCTCATCGTCGAATTCGCCAATCAGCTACGGGAACAGGGGCAGGATAAGTTCGCGGCGGTTACCGAAGCCGCCAGTCTGCGTCTGCGTCCCATTCTGATGACCACGGCGGCGATGGTGCTGGGGGCCATACCCTTGGCGCTGGCCACCGGCGCGGGCGCGGAAAGTCGCCAGCAGATCGGTTGGGTGATTGTCGGGGGCCTGTTGTTCGGCACCTTGTTGACTCTGTTCGTGGTGCCGACCGCCTATACCCTGCTGGTGCGAAAGCACGCGCCCGTGGCAACGCCCGATGAAGGAACCCCGGCTGCATCCAAACAGGCCCATGCCTTCTGAGCGAGGTCGAAATCGAGTAATGGGTCGACGGGCCGAATAGCTCGGGTTTTCCCTGTCATCCCCTCTCCCGCCGGGAGAGGGGCGTACTCCCTCCGGATACGGGTTGGTCAATCCTGATAAGCCCGCCAGGTTTCGTAATAGGTCGCCACTTCATCGACCAAACCACCGTGCTTCGGTTGCCAACCCAGCAGGCGTGCCGCCTTGCGTGCGTCCACGTGTTGATCCAAGGTCAGGCACTCGGCGAAATCGCCGAGGGTTTGGGCGGCTTCCGCAACCGGTACGCATTGCGCCGGGGAGGAGCAACCCGCCACCTTGGCGATCGCCTGGACCATTTCGCCGACACTGTGGCGGGAATGGTCGGTGAAATTGAAGGCTTCTCCGGCCAGGCCGCTTTCCGCCACACTGACATAGCCCGCCGCCAGATCGTCGATATGCACCATGGCCCAACGTTGCTCGCCGGTGCCGATGATCTGCAATGCGTTGTTCTGAGCCCCGCCGAACCACATCCCGGTCAAGCCGCCTCGCCGCCCATACACGCAGCCGGGCCGTACGACCAGCCCCCGCACATTCTTGGCTTGCAGCACCCGTTGTTCCGTGGCCGGGCGTGCCGTCACCAAGTTGGGCGGGTTCAACGGCGTGGTCTCGTCGACCTGTTGTCCACCGGTATCGCCAAATACCCATACGCCGCTGGTATAGATCAAGGTTTTCGGTTGCGCGCCGCTCGTGGCCGTCGCCAGCATCGCCTCCACCGCCTGGCGATCGAGATCGAAGGTGTTGGCTTGATAGTCGACCGCCGCGTGGATCAAGACCGAACAACTTTCCATGATGGCCCGATAGCCTTCCGGTTGTTGCAACGTACCGGTAACGGGATGGATCTCGTGGCGGGCGATGCGCGTGGCTTTGGCGGAATTCCGCACCAGCCCCCATACTTCGTGACCGGCCCGGCGCATGGCTAGAGCGACTTGGAAACCGATGTAACCGGTGACGCCGGTAATGAAGACTTTCATAATGCCCCCGTGTTCAAGTAGGGTGAAAGGGAATCGAGGTGCGACGAGAGCGGCGCGAGACGGATGGACCGCCCTGTCCACCCCGACTGACAGCGCGTAGGCGAACAGCTACAATCATGGACTACAGGGATGGAGCTAAGACATCTTGCCAACCACTCGCGTTCCGGGCGTGAGTTGGCGCGCGCCGTATGATGCAGAGCATCGGGAAGGAGACGTTTTGCATACTCGGACGGAGGGCGGTGGTTCGCCTCGGCGGGCGGGTCAGACCAATAATAATGCAAATGCGATGGCGCGGTAGCTTTTCGTTTTTCTTCGGCCTTTTTTTCTGCGCGTTGGCCGGTTCGGCAGAGGCCAGTCCCGCAGGTCAGCCCACTTTCGCATTCCGCCTGGGCGTCATTGCGGAAAAGGCTGACCGGCCAGCGGAAACGCTCCGTCAATACAGCGCACTACAAGCTTATTTCAATGCCCAGTCGGGCCGTCGCGATCTTCGAATCGAACTGGTCGTGGCGCGCGATATTCCAGAGATGATCAGTCAATTCGCGCAGGCGACCGTTGACGCTGTCCTGGAAAGTGTCATGCCGGTTTTGATCATCGAACGGCATAGCTCGGCCCTGGAACCGGTGCTATTGGCTTGGCGCGATGGGTTGCGCCAGTACCAATCCCTGTTTTTCGTCCGCCAGGATAGCTCGATCAACGCCTTGAACGACCTGCAAGGGCATACCCTGGCCTTTGCCTCGGACCGTTCCAGCGCGGCCTTCCTGGTGCCTCTGGCCGTCCTGCGGGAAGCGGGTATGTCAGTGCGGCCAACCGCCGATACCCTGGCATCGGCCTCCGCCGTGCGGTATGTCTTCGCTGGAAGAGAACTGAATCAGGCTTATTGGGTACAGCGGGGCAGGGTCGACGCCGGCGCTTTCAAGGATAGCGATTGGGAACAGGTGCCGTGGGTGGTGCGCAAGGATTTACGAGTCATCGCGCAAACGCCGGCGCTGCCCAATTGGCTACTCGCGTTTCGTTCGGATCTCGACCCACGCATCGTGCAGGCTATCGGCAGGATTCTTCTGGACATGCATAAGGACACGACGGGACAGGATGCCTTGCGGGCGGCGGGCCACATCACCAAATTCGAACTGTTGCAAGATACCGATCTGGCCGCAGTGGATTATTGGCGACAACGGCTGAAATACGTGGACTCCGTGCCATGAAGCTGCGTATCAGCACCAAATACTCGCTGTTCTCGGCGGTCTTGCTGGCCGCCGTGGCGACAGTATTGCTGCTGACCGCCAGCTCGCTGTTTCTGAACCAGTTGGATATCACTCAGGTTCGGTTACAGGAGGCCATCAGAAGCGGGTTGACGCTCAACGAAGAGCAGGCGTTGCTACGCAGCGCCGATTATCTGAGCGATCGCTTGTTCGAGCCCGCGCACGCGCTCGATGTCGCCGGTTTGAACGAGGAAATCGCGCAAATCAGTCGTTGGCTGCCCGTTACGTCCTTTCTGATCCTGGACCGGGACGGCGCCGTGTTGACCGATGGCAGCGAAGCCAATCCCCGTTACGGAGACCGCATTCAACTGCCTTCGGGGCCGGTTTATTTCCCGCCCTCCATCCGCCGGACTAAGGAAGGTCCCGAGATCAGCTTCACGATCGGTTATCGGGGAATGATTGCCGGTTTCGCCCAGATTATCGTGACCGACGTGGCGTTCCGGGAATCCCTGGCGGGACTGGAAAACACCCTGCGTCAACACCGCGCCCGAGCCGGCGATTCCCTGTTTTGGCTGGCCATACTGACGGCGATAGCCATCCTGCTTCTGGGGATGCTGCTGCGCTGGCACTTATCCAGAACCCTGTCACAGCCCCTCCGGCAGATGAACGCGGCCGCCCGGCAGTTCGCCACGGGCGATTTGAAGGCTCAACTGCCGGTCTATTCCCAGGACGAAATCGGCGATCTGGCGCGCTCATTGAACAAAATGGCGCACGACCTGCGCAAAAGCAACGATACGTTGATCAAATCGCAGGAAATCGCCGGCCTGGGTAGTTGGGAATGGGATTCCTCAAATCAGCGATTGTTCTGGTCGGAGCAGATTTATCGTTTGTTTGGGGTCGAGCGGGACCAATTCGAACCGACTTTGGAGAATGTGCTACCGCTGGTCAAACAGGCCGAACGGGAACAGGTCGTTCGCTTGTTCCGGTCCCGTAGCCTGGTCGAGCCCGTGGATGCCGAATTTACCATTCAGCGGGCGGATGGCATGGAACGCGTGCTGCATCTGCGCGGCGAACCGGTCATGAACTCGCAGCACGGCGTCGTCCATGTCGTGGGCACTTTGCAGGACATCACCGAACGCCGGCAGGTGCAACAGCAACTGGCCTATCTGGCCAATTACGACACCCTGACCCACCTGCCCAACCGTTATCTGTTCCAGGATCGCTTGTTGCAAACCTTGCGGCGCGCCGACCGCGAGGGCACGCAGGCGGCATTGATGTTCATCGATCTCGACCAGTTCAAGGCCGTGAACGATGCGATGGGTCATGGCGCCGGCGATGATCTGCTCAAACTCGTCTCCGCCCGGTTGTTGGGAACCCTGCGCGCCAGCGATACCGTGGCCCGGTTAGGAGGCGACGAGTTCACCGTGTTGCTGGAGAACGTCGACCATCCCAACGATGTGGCGGCGATCGCGGAAAAAATTCTGGCGGTGCTCAATCAAAGTTTCATGTTGGGCAATCGTGAGGTGTTCATCTCGGGCAGCGTCGGCATCACGTTGTATCCCGCTGACGCCACCAACAGCGACGCCTTGCTGAAAAATGCCGATACGGCGATGTATCAAGCCAAGGAACGGGGTCGCAACAATTATTTCTTTTACACGTCCGAACTCAACGATCAGGCCCAGCGCCGATTGTCCTTGGAAAACAACCTGCGCGGCGCCTTCGCCCGACATGAGTTCGTATTGACGTATCAGCCCCAGATTTATCAGGAGTCGGGCAAGCTCATCGGCGTGGAAGCCTTGATCAGTTGGCGTTCCCAAGGCGAGTCCATACCGCCCAGCCGTTTCATTCCGATTCTGGAGGAGACGGGCCAGATCATCCCCATCGGCGAATGGGTGCTGGAGCAGGCTTGCCGTCAGACCCGTATCTGGCATGCGGAGGGGCTGCGCGATCTGCGCGTGGCGGTCAATCTTTCGTCGCGGCAACTGCAACAACGCGAATTTCTCACCACGCTGCAAGCGGTATTGCGTAAAACCGAACTAGCGGCGGAATTTCTGGAAATCGAGATCAACGAAAGCACCTTGCTGGATACCACCGTCGGTAACGCGGCCCTGAATCGTCTGCAGGACATCGGGGTGCGCCTGGCCATCGATGACTTCGGCACGGGTTATTCGTCGCTGAGCTATTTGAAGCGGTTCTTCGTCGATGCCCTGAAAATCGATGGCTCGTTTATCCGCGACATCGTGACCGACGAAGACGATGCCGCGATCACCGCCGCGATCATCAGCCTCTGCGACAGCCTGGGTATAGACACCGTCGCCGAAGGCGTGGAGACCCAGGAGCAGTACGACTTTTTACGCCGGCAGGGGTGTCGGCTGATACAGGGTTATCTGATCAGCCGGCCGTTGCCGCCGGACGAATTGTACGATTGGGTGAAAACCAATTTCCGCGAACGGGAAGGTTTCCACTACTGGGGATTGGCAAGCGACTAAGGTTCCTCGGAAGCGAGGAAACCAAGCGAGAAGCAAAAAAAGGCCGCGACCACCGGGGTGTCGATCGCGGCATATGAGCGAATCGAAGAAGCAAATCAGGGGGCAGCGCCGCCCCACCGGGAACATAATCTAATCGTCCGATATTGCGGGAATATGACATGCCGGCGCCTTGGAAAACGAATCCCCGACATCCTCACGCGCCGATTTTCAGGCAAGCCGCCCAGTGCTCCCCCCCTTGATCGCGCAATGAGGGCGCGATTCGCCGGCAGCGTTCATCGGCCAGCGAGCAGCGTTCCGCGAACACACAGGCGGTCGCCTCGCCGTGCCAGCGGGGCACGTTGCCGGGTATCGTCGGCAGCCGGCCGCGCCGCGCGCTCAGACGCGGCAGGGTGGCCAACAAGGCGCGAGTGTACGGATGCGTGGGTTGCCGCAGCAAACGTTCGGTCGTGGCGACTTCCATGGCGCGGCCCGCGTACATGACCAGGACCCGGTCGGCCACCTGCGCGACCACGCCCAGGTTGTGACTGATGAACAGCATGGCCATGCCCAGTTCTTCCTGAAGTTCCAGCATCAGATCCAGAATATGGGCCTGGACCGTCACGTCCAGCGCCGTTGTCGGCTCGTCCGCGATCAAAAGATCGGGCTTGCAGGCTAGGGCCATGGCGATCATCACCCGTTGTCGCATGCCGCCGGACAATTGATGCGGATAAGCGGCGGCCCGCCGGGCGGGATCGGCGATATGCACACGCTTGAGCGCCGCCACCGCTTGTTCTTGCGCCTCCCGGCCGGACGCCCCCTGATGCAGGATGAACATCTCGGCGATTTGTTCGCCCACGCTGAGCACCGGATTCAAGGCGGTCATGGGTTCCTGGAAGATCATCGCCATGCGCCGGCCGCGCAACGCCTCCAATTCCCGCTCGGGCAGGGCGAGAATATTTTGGCCGGCAAAGCGGATGTGGCCACCGAGCGTGGCGCCGGGCGGCGGCAAGCGCAGCAGGGCCAGCGCGGTCAACGATTTGCCGCTGCCGCTTTCGCCGACCACGCCCAGGGTTTCGCCTCGTTGCAGGCTGAAACTCAAGTTCTCGACGACTCGCGAGGCGCCGAACGACACCTTCAGTTCGTCGACTTGCAGTAAAGGGGGCGAAGCGATACGGGCGTGTGGGTTCGGCGAGTGCGGGACCGTGCTGTAGCCTGGGCCATTCCGACCTTGGGACGAATAGGCGGACGCGACCGTACCCAGGGCGATGTCGGGTCCGGGCACGGTATGGCCACGCGTCGTCCGGGTCGCCAGGTGGTCCTGCAAAGTACGATGCAGGAAACGGTAACGCGGTCCCATTTTGATCAACAGCCCAAGGCGCGCGGCTTCCTCCAAGCTATCGACCGGCGGTGGCTGCAATCGCTTGAGCAGGGGGCGGGCCGTGGGCCGCAACCAGGGGCGGCCTTGTAGGGATTCCGCTAAATGGCTGAGCGAATCGATAGGGGACGGATTCGCAAGGGACGAAGCCGAGTCGGATTCGCGCAGGCGGTAGCGCAGGTAACGGTCCCACAGCTCGGCGCGCCGTTCCTCCACGGTACCCGTTATTTGGATTATGGAAGTCTCTTGCGTCCGGCCAAGCCAGCGAGCGACGCCGAGCATCAGGGGGGTGCGCAGCCACTCCCATAGCGCGGGGTCCTGATACGAAGCCGTGCTCAAGACGGCGGCGGGTTCGCCCATATTTTCCAGGCAACGGCTGATTTGGCGTTGGGTCAAGGGTTGCAGGACGATCGCGCCGGGCGCTCGTAAACGGGTGGTCAGTTCTTCGTAATCGGCGGCCAACGCGCACAAGGCCAGGCAGCGGGCGGGATTTCGAGCGAGCCAGGCTTCCACGGCTTGCAGACAGTGTTCTCGCAGCGCCGGGTCCACTTCGTCAAAACCGTCGAGCAACGGCAGAATGGCGTTCCCCTTCAGCCACCGGCGCGCCTGCGCGTAGGACACGCCGTAGTGCGCGTGCAATTCGCCCAGCAACCAATCGGCCAGGTCGGAAGGGGATGTTTCCCGCCAATCCGATAGATCGAAGACGACCGGCAGCGCCTGAGTGAGATCCTGTTCGGCGGCATTGAGCAGGTGTTCGGTCAGTTCCAGCAGCAGGGTGGTCTTCCCGGAACCGGGACTGCCTAGAATCAGCAGCGCGGGGCGCTGCACTTCCCACAAACGGGTGATGGGCAGGGACGGAGCGAAGCTGGAGGGCCGTGAACCGGGGTTCTGTACGATCAGTTCTCGCCGAGCGAGGCAGTCCACCTCCAGCGGCGGGTCTTCGGGAGGGGCCGGAGCCCGCAACGGGGATTGTCGCAGTACGCCGTGAATCCAGAACGCACGGACGGTTCGCAGCAATCGCTGGCGTTCGGTCGGGGCCGCCATGGGCGGAAGGCGGAACCAGCGCCGGCCAACGGCTTGCCACAGTAGCCCGAGCCTGCGCATCGGGCCGCGGTCCGTGGGTTTATTCAATGGACTGGAGTGGGGTGGGGTCCGGTCATCGCGAACGGGGTTTCCAGACTCATTCGGTGCTGCGCCATTCTTCCACCCACAAGGTGCTGGGGAACTGATGGCCGGTAGGACGCAAGCCTTCCAGCCAGGGCGGAAGAATGTAGGCTTCGGCGCGGAAAAACAAAGGAATAACCGGCAGATCCTGGGCATACAGGTGTTGCAACTTCGACCAAAGGGCCTTGCGCTTGTCGCGGTCCAGCTCGACTTCGATGGCATCGATCAGCTTGTCCATTTCCGGGTTGCGATAGCCGCCAACGTTTTGACCGCTCCAGCCGTTTTCCACCGTCGGTATTTCCTGGGAATGCAAGGTGCTGCGCGGCACGCTTTCCGGGGACGATATCCAGGCGAACATCGCCAGTCCCGTAAATTGGCGCTGCGTGACGGTTTGCCCGAAGAACACACGGGCGGGTTCGTTGCGGATGCGCACATCGATACCCAACTCCCGCCATTGGCTTTGCAGGACTTGCTGCACCAGTTCCCGGCTGCGGTTGCCAGCGGTGGTCATCAGGTCGAAACCGAGCCGCTCGCCGTTGGAATTTTCCCGCATGCCATTCTTGATCACGTCCCAGCCTGCCTTGTCCAGCAGAGCGCCCGCTTGCACGGGATCGTAAACGACATGGGGCGCGCTGGGGTCGTACACCCAATCCAATGGATTCACGTTGGTGTCCGCCACCGGTTGCTTGTCGTCGAACAATTCGCGGCTGATGGCCTTGCGGTCGATGCCGAGCAACAACGCCTTGCGCACGTCAATGTCTTTGAACAGGGGATTGTCCAGGTTGAAATTGAGATGCTCGTATCCCAGTCCCGGCTTGTAGATCACCTTGAAGGCATCGCCATGACGTTTCTCGAAAGCCAATGCCTGATCCAGGGACAAACCCAGTTCACCGGCGATCATATCGATTTCCCCGGACAGCAGATTGGCTTCCAGGGCGGCGGTGTTCTCGATGGTGCGGATGACGATGCGCTTGAACTGGGGCGCGGGTCCCCACCACGTCGGATTGGGTTCCAGCACCAGATAGGCGCCGCGTTCGACCTGAGTGATGCGGTACGGGCCGAAATACAGGCCCGGCAAGGTCGGGTTGGTGTCGAAGTTCGTGCGATTGCGGTACTGCGCGGGATCGGCGGCGAAGATCGGGCGCTCCAGATGCTCGGGCAACAATCGGAAATCGCCCAAGCTGGCATATTCGAAAGTGACGCGATCCCAGTGCACGGTGAAGGTTTTGTCGTCCTGCACATCGATCTTAAGAATACGCCGATAGAGTTCCTGGGCCGTCACCCCGGCTTTGGGTTCGCGACCCACTTCCAGCGTAAACAGAACGTCTTTGGTGGTGATCGGCGTACCGTCGCCCCAGGTGGCCTGGGGCTGAAGGGTGTAGGTGACGGCGATGCCCTGCTTGCCGTTGGGTAGTTTTTCCAGCGTGGCCTTGCCGTTTTCCAGGGAGGGCGGTTCGGTGCAAAGCATGCAGACTAATTGCCAGTCATGATTGTAAGCGGTGATCGGGCGTTGGGTCATGCCCAGCACGTAGACCTTGGCCAGCATGGATTCGATATTGGGATGCAGGGTGGCCGGGTATTGGGTCAGGCCGATCACCAGTTGGTCCCTGGCCTGCGCGCCTAGGGGTAACAGCGCGAGCCAGCCGATGAACAATAATGACAGCGTTCGTTTCACGGAAGAATCTCTAGGGATGTTTCGGAGATTAGGTGCGCATCGCGGCGAAAAATCCACCCAGTTCGTTTTCCACCGCCTCGCGGGCCGTGGTCGGATAAGTGTTCAGCACCCGCTCGCGATAGGCGCGCAGTGCGCGTTCCCCCGCCCCCGGCAGGAGCATGTCGACCGCCAGGGTCTGCACGGCGCTCACCTTGGCGGCGCTGACCGAAGGCGTGATGTCACAGGCGAACAGCAAGGGCGCGAGTAGCGGATCGGCCCCGGCCTGGCCGAGCAGAAAGACCCGCGTGCCGACATGCCGGCATTGGGCCGCCGATTCCACGATCTGACGCACCACGGAGAATTCGTGCTCGTCATACAGGGTGCGCAAATACTCCGCCATGACCGGATCGCTTTCCTCGGTGTACACATCGCGGCCCAATGCGATGGTGAACTGCGTGAGATCGTTGGTGCCTATGCCGATCATGTGGGGAGGCTGGCCGAATTCGGCCAGGAAGGCCGCCAGCCATACCCGGTTGTTTTGGGAGGCGGCGGGTTGCTCGATTTCCCAACCGAAGTCGATCTGACGCGGTGCGTCCGAGCCAGGACGGCGTAGATTGAGCCCGCAATCCAGGAGAATATCAACCGTGGCCTTGATCTGACCATAGTGGGAGACCAGCGGCAGAATCAGGCCGATCCGCCCGCCCTGCTCGTCCAACACCTCGCGGATCGCCTCGCACAACAGCCGGATGGTCGTGCCGCCGCTGCCCACGCAGCGCCGGATACCGCGATTGCCCATGGGTTCGTCCAAACGCCGGGCGATGTCCAGGGTGCGAATCACAACGTCGCGTGAACCGAAATATTTGACGGTTTCGCTGACCACGTCACGCATTCCCTGGCGCAGCAGATCACTGGAATTCCGGTCGTCGGCGATGGTATACAAGGCGTCGGCTTCGTTGCCGACCGCTTCCAGCAACTCGCGCCAGCTTCGACCATCGTCCAGACGCGCGTTCAGATGCAGCGCCAGCGTTCTGACGGCGGCGAACTCGGTGCGCATCAATCCCAGGCCCGCCGCGCCGGATTCGGCGGCCACTTGCAGACCGGACGGATAGCCGACATTCACATAGACTTCCGGCGCTTCGTCGGGGAGGGTCGCCACGGTCAGGGGAGGCGGCGGATCGATCTCGACTATTCCCTCCAACACCTGGCCGACGCCCGCATTCATCGTCACCGTTCGACCCGCCCAATCGTGATGGGCTCCCAGTCCGGCGATGGCCGGCAAACCGGCTTCTGTCGCCAGAATCAAGGGATGATAATTCTTGCCGCCTTCGGCCATGAGCAGGCCCGCCGCCCCGTGTTCCGCGATAAAGGCCGCCCGATACAGAGGAATCTGGCCACGATCGTAAACGATGGCTCCGGCCAGGGAGGCCGGCTCGTTGAGCAGGGAATCATGCCATTCCAGCACCAGGCTGGTAGCCGATACGGCCGCGCCGGGCGTACCGGTTGCGAGAATAATGGGAGATGTCATGCCGATAACTCCTGATTGATGGTGGCTAGAACCGCAATCCCACCGACGCGCCAAGGGACTGTACGCCCGTAGGGGTCGAATGGCGGGACTCCGGCGCCGTGTGGTATTGGACGCTATCGGTAAAGGCGAGTGCCCTTCCAAACTCATTACCGATCCATTGGCTCACGGGCGTGTCATAAAGATAACTCACAATTTCCTATTGGATAGCCCATGGGGTTCAAGGCGAGAGGCGAATGCAAAAGCAAAATCGGTCTCTTAGGCGATGGCTTGGGCGTAAGACATCCCCCGAACGCCAAGGGACTTTACACCGATTGGCGTTGTGGGAGGAATTTGAGGATTTTGTTCGTCGTGAAAGGGGTCAGGTCTTGCATCATCGCATCTGGAAGTTCTCCCGAGAACAATGAAAGATCCGCCCCTTCTCTCCTCAAGGCTATTCGGTGATAAGTGCGTCAACGAAAGTTTTCCGGTTTTTTTGTCGCTAAGTAGTTGAAAATTCTGTGATCGAATACCGGTGAACTTTTTGCTCACTACTTAGCGCCGTACTCACCCCCCCGGAGCGATGCGATAATTCGTCGTTGCACTCGATTCCTCGTTAACCGTCGCCGCGAAACAAACGAATCATGAACAAAACCATTTTGATTACCGGAGCCTCATCGGGAATCGGCGAAGCATGTACCTGCTTGTTCGCGAACAGCGGTTGGAATGTCGTCGCCACGCTGCGCGATCCGGTAAACGCGCCGGCATTCGAAAATGTTGAGAATGTTTTTGTCACCCGACTGGACGTTCAGGACATCGCGAGCATCGAACAGGCGATTGCGGCGGGCGTTGCCCGATTCGGCGGCATCGACGTCCTGCTCAACAATGCGGGATTCGGCCAGTACGGCGTTTTCGAAGCGATTCCACGCGCGCAGGTTCTGGAGCAATTCGAGGTCAATGTATTCGGCGTCATGGACGTGATTCGGGCCGTTCTGCCGGTGATGCGTAAAGCCCGAAGCGGCGTCATCATCAATATGAGTTCCGGGGCTGGTCTGTTCACCCTGCCGATGATTTCCCTCTATTGTGCGAGCAAATTCGCGCTGGAAGGGTTTTCCGAAGCACTCGCCTTCGAATTGCTTTCCTTGGGGATCGTCGTGAAGATCGTCGAACCGCACGGGGGAGTCACCGCCACGCGCTTCAGCGAACGCGCCGCCGCCGGCAATGCCGTGAATCCTGAACTGACGGACTACCAACCGTTCATTGAGCGCAGCGCCGAGGCATTCGCGCGAATGACCGCCGCTCGCCTGATCGATGCCAACGATGTCGCCAAAGTGGTCTATGCGGCGGCGACGGACGGCACGGACCGGTTACGTTACTTAGTCGGGAACGACACCCGCGGTTTCGTCAAGGCGCGGGCCGAATTGCCCGATCAGGCATATGTCGATTTCCTGCGTGGCCACTTCCAGGACGCCCTTGGCAAAACCAAGCCGGGCGGTTGATTTCGCACAAAAGGGCGCAGGTCTCTCATTGTTTCGGAAGATCTTTCCAGATGTGATAATTCGAGACCTGACCCCATTTTGTGTGACCCCATTTTGCATTTTGTAAGTTGGCGTGTATGCCCGATTATGTCCTTTTGGCTTGATTGGCAAGACGGCATCTACAAAACTACAAAATTACTGTCGGTGTAATGAACGAAATAGATTGGTGTAGGAATAACACGACTGATGCGCTTCCTTTCGTCAGCACATCCTACGTGCTACACATCAGTTCACCCCATCGTCTTAAAAGTCCATAGAATGAACCGCTTCACTAGCATTGGGCAGCCCTAGCGCGGCTTCATCAAAAACCTTGAAAGACAAGCATCTCAAACATAGGAGGGGAGAATGAACTCATCTGAACAATTACAGGTTCCGCCTTCAATCATCCTGCACGAAATGCTTGGCGGTTACGGTAAAAGCCAATTAATTTTCGTTGCGGCCAAGTTGGGTTTAGCAGACCACCTCGCAAGCGGGACCCAGAACGCCTACGAATTGGCAAAAGTCGTCAAGGCCGACCCAGATGCTTTCTATCGCTTTCTGCGCGCCCTTGCTACTCTGGGCCTGGTCGAGGAAATTGAGCCGCAGCATTTCATCCTCACGCCTGTTGGAGCTTACCTGCAAACCCAAACACCAGATTCATTGCACACCCTGGTCCGCTGGGCGGAAGAAGTCGAGATGAAGATGTGGGGTTATCTTGAACAATGCGTCAGAACGGGCCAATCGGCTTTCGAACATGCGTATGGAATAGGCATGTTCGAATATTTCCAACGCAACCCAGACAAAGAAACCCTTTTTAGCACAGCTATGACCAGTTTTGTGTCGAGAAATAGGGCTGGCATCGTTGGAGCGTATCCTTTCGAACCATTTCTAAAGATTGTTGATGTAGGCGGCGGTCAAGGCTCGCTGATGACGGAAATCCTGCGGGCGAACCCCGAAACGACCGGAGTCGTATTTGACGTGCCAAGCGTGGTGGAAGAGGCAAAGCGATATCTTGAAAGTGTTCAACTTACCGGTCGTTGCCAATGCGTTGGCGGTGATTTCTTCAAAGCCGTTCCTGCCGGTGGTGATGTCTATCTTCTGGTATCGATCCTCCACGACTGGGACGATGAACGTTGTATAACCATTCTCAAAAACTGCCGACTGGCTATGTCAAACCAAGCCAGACTCCTGATTGCTGAAATGGTGATACCGCCAGGGACAGAACCTGCGTTTGCCAAGCTGTTCGATATGGCTATGCTGGTGCTGACAAGTGGCGGCCGAGAGCGGACTGAAGCTGAATTTCAGAAGCTTCTGGCAGAAGCCGGATTCAACCTTGCCAAGGTTATTCCAACGACATCAACGGTCAGCATCATCGAAGCTAATCCTGTTTAATCGGAAAAACACCCGTATGTTATATACGGCGACCCTGTAAAAAGTAAAAAGGGGTCAGGTCTCTAATTATTGCATTTGGAAGTCTTCCAGAGAACAATGAGAGACCTGACCCCTTCTCCTCCGTCGGCGAGCGGGTGGAGGGAGGTCTCATTGAATAGCTTTAGGGCGATCGAAATGGTTGGAAAAGTCTATAACGTCACTGAACCGAACCCATCCAAGGATTTGCTGGATAAGGTATCAGGCCAGTACTCCACGATCTTGGTCGATCCGCCGTGGCAGTTTCAAAATCGCACCGGAAAAGTTGCGCCCGAACATCGGCGTTTACTCAGATATCCCACGATGGAACTCAAGGAAATCATGGAGTTGCCGGTCGCGCGACTGGCCGCCGCTAAATCCCATCTCTATTTGTGGGTTCCGAATGCGCTGCTGATGGAAGGACTCAAGGTGATGGATGCCTGGGGTTTTACGTATAAAACCAATCTCGTCTGGTACAAAGTCCGCAAGGACGGCGGACCTGATGGGCGTGGCGTCGGCTTCTATTTCCGCAATGTAACGGAATTGGTCCTTTTCGGGGTCAGGGGCAGTATGAGAACGCTGACGCCGGGCCGAACGCAGGTGAATCTTTTCGCCACCCGAAAGCGGGAGCATTCGAGAAAACCCGATGAGATTTACGGCCTCGTCGAGGCGTGTTCGCCCGGCCCATATTTGGAATTATTCGCGCGCTTTCCTCAGCCAGGGTGGCGCCAATGGGGAAATGAAGACGTCGAAGAGAATTCCTTGCATGGGGTCGCCAGACGCATCGGACATACGGACGGTCAACTCAGGCTTTTGGAGTCACCCCGATCCTACAAGGTCGAGTAGACTTCATTATTTGTCCAAGTCTGAAAATTTGACCCGAGGAGCGTTCCATGACCACGCCCGTCGATTTCGACCATGATCCGTTCTGGGTCCAACTGCGGGAACGAATCGATTCCCCGGTCAAGCAACGGTGTTTCGAGGATTTACAATCCTACTATCGGCAACTCTGCGACCGCTTGGAGCCCCTGTCGCCCGGCGATCCGCAACGCCTTGCTCTGATGGTGGACATCAATCGGGCCATGGCGGCCATGCGGGCGTTGACCGATCTTAACGACGAGGAAATTTCGCGGTCCCATGCGCAATTTCTGGCGGAAGCGGCGGCGGCGGGATTCACGATTTAGACTGGGATTCGCGACGCAGTCCGCGTTGACAGATCTACCGACCGAAGCTACGATGCCGGCCATGAAACGACAGGACCAAACCCCTTATCATTTCGGGATCAATCATCCCCTCCGCCACGTTCGGAGCCGGGAGGCCCTGCCCGTTTGACCTGACAATTTCTTAGGCAAATCCAGGCCCCTCCGGCAAACTGCCCGAGGGGTTTTTTTTTGGAGCCATGCAAGGATACAACATGGACATCCGTATTCCCGAACTGTCGCTGATCGCCTTGATCGGCGCTTCCGGCAGCGGCAAATCGACCTTCGCCGCCCGCCATTTCAAACCGACCGAAGTGCTGTCTTCGGATCGTTGCCGTGGCTTGGTTTCGGACGACGACAACGATCAGACCGTCACGGCGGAAGCCTTCGACCTGTTGCACATCATTGCCGCCAAGCGCCTCAAGCTCGGCCGACTGGTGGTGGTGGACGCCACCAACGTGCAGCCGGACGCGCGCAAACCGCTGTTGCAACTGGCCCGCGATTATCATGTGATTCCGGTGGCCATCGTGCTCGACATGCCCGAGGCGCTTTGCCAAGAACGCAACCGCGATCGTCCCGATCGGGATTTCGGCCCGCATGTCGTAATCAATCACCGGCGGCAGTTGCGCCGTTCGCTCAAACAACTCAAGCGGGAAGGCTGGCGTTACATCCATGTTTTCAACGACCCGGCACAACTGGATTCGGTCACCATTACCCGCCAGCCGCTGTGGACCAACCGCAAAAACGAATGCGGACCGTTCGACATCATCGGGGATATTCACGGCTGCTTCGACGAGCTAGGGGATCTGCTGCACACCTTGGGCTATCGGGTGGAAAAGGAAGGCGTGAACGGCGAACGCCGTTATCAGGTCACGGCCCCGGCCGGACGGCGGGTGATTTTCGTCGGCGATCTGGTGGATCGAGGTCCGGCCAGCAACGAAGTGTTGCGGCTGGCGATGGACATGGTCAGCGCCGGGGTCGCCCTGTGCGTGCCTGGTAACCATGAAAACAAGCTGTTGCGCAAACTCAGCGGCAAGAACGTCAAACTCACGCATGGACTAGCCGAAACGCTGGAACAATTAGAACGGGAATCGCCGGCTTTCATCGACCGGGTCAAGACCTTCATCGACGGGCTGATCGGCCACATGGTTCTGGACGAAGGACGGCTGGTGGTGGCCCATGCCGGTATGAAGGAAGAATACCAGGGCCGAGCGTCAGGCCAGGTGCGCAGCTTCGCGCTGTATGGCGAAACCACCGGGGAAACCGACGAGTTCGGGCTGCCCGTGCGCTACAACTGGGCGGCGGAATATCGTGGCAAGGCGACCGTGGTGTATGGCCATACGCCAACGGCCGAGGCCGAATGGCTGAACAATACCCTGTGCGTGGATACCGGCTGCGTGTTCGGCGGCAAACTGACGGCCTTGCGCTACCCGGAACGGGAACTGGCGCAGATTCCGGCCCGCCGGGTGTACTACGAACCGGTCAAGCCTTTGGGTCCGCTCAAGGAAACAGTCAGTTTGTCCGCCCAACACCGGCAGGATGACGTGCTGGACATCGAAGACGTACTTGGCAAGCGGCTGATCGCCACCCACCTGCACCGCAATGTGCTGATTCCCGAGGAGCAGGCTTTGGCGGCCATGGAAGCCTTGAGCCGTTTTGCCGTTCATCCCAAATGGCTGAATTATCTGCCGCCGACCATGTCGCCGAGCGAAACCAGCGAGCGCGAGAATTACCTGGAGCATCCCGCCGAGGCGCTGGCCTTTTACCGCAACCAAGGCGTCGGCCAGATCGTGTGGGAAGAAAAGCACATGGGTTCGCGGGCCACGGTCCAGATCTGCCGGGATGAGGCGGCGGCGCAGCGGCGTTTCGGCATCGCGACCGGGGAAATCGGGATCGTTTACACGCGTACCGGTCGGCGCTTTTTCAATCAGCTCGATCTGGAAGGGCAGTTGCTGCAACGGTTGCGCGCCGCCGTTACGGAAGCCGGGCTGTGGGAAGAACTACGGACCGACTGGATGACCTTGGATTGCGAACTCATGCCGTGGTCCGCCAAGGCCATTGGCCTGTTGCGGGACCAATATGCCGCCGTGGGCGCGGCCGGTCGCGCGGCGTTGACCCATGTGGTTCAGAGCTTGGAAGCGGCGACAGCCCGTGGCGTCCCGGTCGAAGATTTGTTGCGGCAACAACGCCAGCGACAAGCCAACATCATCCGCTACGAGCAAGCCTACGAGAATTATTGCTGGGCGGTTTCGGGCGTGGACGATCTACGTCTCGCCCCATTCCATCTGTTGGCCAGCGAAGGCCAAGTGCACGATTCGAGGACCCATGTCTGGCATCTAGAGCAAATCGAAAAACTGGCTGCCGTCGGCGATCCTTTGTTTATTCCGACCCGGTATCAGGTTCTCGACACGGAAGCGGAGGAATCCGAACGGATTCTCACCGAAGCCTGGAGCCGACTGACGGCCAGCGGCGCGGAAGGCATGGTCGTCAAGCCATTGGAATTCGTGACGCAAAACAGCCGGGGCCTGATTCAACCGGGGCTGAAATGTCGGGGGCCGGAATATCTGCGGATCATTTACGGTCCCGACTACGACGACCCCGACAAGCTGGAGCGACTGCGGCGGCGGGGTTTAAGCGGCAAACGGCGGCTGGCTCTGCGGGAATTCTGCCTGGGCTTGGAAGCTCTACGGCGTTTCGTGGCGGGTGAGCCGTTACGCCGGGTTCACGAATGCGTGCTGGGCGTATTGGCGTTGGAAAGCGAACCGATCGATCCGCGGCTTTGATCCGCGAAATAAGGGATTAACGACATGTTACTGACGATTTCCACTACGCAGGCGCCGGCCACCGATCTCGGCTACCTGCTGCATAAAAATCCGGAGCGGCTGCATTCGCTGTCGCTGGCTTTCGGCACGGCGTACGTCTATTACCCGGAAGCCACGGTCGAACGTTGCACAGCCGCCCTGCTGCTGGATATCGATCCGGTCAGCCTGGTGCGCGGTCGTCGCGGGACGGGTTCACGGTTGCTCGAACACTATGTCAATGATCGCCCCTATGTCGCCTCGTCCTTCCTCAGCGTGGCCCTGGCCCGCGCCTTCAATACCGCGTTGAGTGGCCGCAGCCGGGAACGCCCCGAGTTGGCGGAAACGCCGCTGCCGCTGGAAACGAAGCTGGCGGCCTTGCCCTGCCGGGGCGGCGAAGCCTTCTTGCGGCGGTTGTTCGAGCCGCTGGGCTATGAATTGAGCGCGACCCCGGAGCCGCTGAATGCGCGGTTGGGCTGGGGCGACAGTCCCTATTTCCAGGTCACGTTACGCGGCCAACAACGGTTGCGCGATTTGTTGCGTCATCTGTACGTGCTGATTCCCGTGCTGGATCGCGAAAAGCATTACTTCATCGGCGATGACGAGGTGGACAAGCTGCTGCGCCACGGCCAGGACTGGTTGCCGGATCATCCGGAACAAACAGCGATCGCCCGACGTTATCTCAAATATCGGCCGCGCCTGACCGGTTTGGCATTGGCGCGGTTGGCGGAAGTTCGCGAGGAAGAAGCCGATAGCGACGAGGAAAGCGCGCCGGATGCCGCCGAGGAACAGTTGGAGAAACCGCTCAGCCTCAACGAGCAACGCCTGCGGGCGGTGATCGACGTGGTCAACCGGGAGCGTGCGGAACGGGTCGTCGATCTGGGTTGCGGCGAAGGCAGGCTGTTGGGGCGGTTGCTTCAGGATACTCGGTGCCGCGAGATCATCGGGCTGGACGTCGCCAGCCGCAGTCTGACGATAGCGGAAAGCCGCCTGAAACTGGAGCGTCTGCCCGAACGACAACGCCAGCGTATTCGTTTGCTGCATGGTTCGCTGCTATACCGCGACGCACGCATTCAGGACAGCGACGTCGCCACCCTGATCGAAGTCATTGAACATCTGGAAGCGGATCGCTTGCCGGCTCTGGAACGCGTGGTATTCGAATTCGCACGGCCAGGATGCGTGATCGTCACCACCCCGAACGTGGAATACAACGGCAACTTCCAGGATCTGCAACCAGGCCAGTTACGCCATAGCGACCATCGTTTCGAATGGACGCGCAAGGAGTTCCGGGAATGGGCGGAAAGCATCGCGGCGCGCTTTGCCTATACCGCGAGTTTCGCCGGTATTGGCGAAGACGATCCGGAGCGCGGGCCGCCGACGCAGATGGCGGTATTTGCTCGTAGCGATGGGTTGTCGGCGGAGCCATCGTCGACACGAGGCGACTTCAGCGATGGGCAAAGATAAATGGCAACAGCCGGCTGACACGCTCAGCCGGCGATGCCCAATTTGTCCAGCACCGCTTGCAAGGTATCGCCGCAAGGCGCGGCGATTTTGTAGAGCAAGGCATGATCGCCCCGTGTGCGGCCGATATTGATGGCCGCCTGGGGTTTATGCTGTTCGGAAGCCGCCCGACAGAAGCGATAACCCGAATAGACCATCAAGGACGATCCCACCACCAGCAAGGCATCGGCTTCGCTCAGGCGCTGATAGGCGCGCTCCACACGCGGGCGCGGCACGGTTTCGCCATAGAACGCCACCCACGGTTTCAATAACCCGCCGCACTGCGTGCAGGCCGGTATGTCGAAACGCTCAAAGGCGACGTCTTCCAGACGCATGTCGCCATCCGGGGCGGGCGTGGCTTCATAGTTCAGAAACTCCGGATTGCGCTTTTCCAGTTCCTCTTGAAATACCTGCCGTGACCAGCGGGTGCGGCAGTCCAGACATTCCACCTGGTCGAGCCGGCCATGGAGATCGATGACTCGGCGGCTACCGGCCCGTTGGTGCAGACCATCGACATTCTGAGTCACCAACTGATGGACGAAGCCCGCCGCTTCCAGCCGGGCCAAGGCGTCATGGGCGGTATTCGGCCGGGCCTGCGCGAAGCGCCGCCAGCCGAGCATGGCCCGCGCCCAATAACGCTGGCGGGCATAGGCGCTACGCACGAAATCCTGGTACAACACCGGTTGCTTATGTTTCCACTGACCATTCGAATCCCGGTAATCAGGAATCCCCGAATCGGTACTGCAACCGGCTCCGGTCAAAACGAACAAGCGGGGATGCCGTTCGATAAAATGCAGCAGATCGTCCACGCCGTGCTCGGATAATATAGGGGTCAGTTCTCGCATTGTTACAATGCGCTCCGAACGATACGCCCGACGGTCGCCAGATGAATGCCGAAATGCTCGGCAATCCGCCGATAGCTATAAGCGCCCGTGGCGTAAGCCGCGACGATCGCGGCATTGCGGTCGTCCTGTTGCGCGGCAATGTCCGCCAGAGACGGGGCTGGAGGACGTTGTTGAAACCGGGGGATCGAGGTGGAATCCCCGGATATTTGGGCGTTGGACTGCATTTTCTCGACGAAGGATTCGTCTCCCAAGTAAATTTGTTGCCGCAGCTTGTCCCAAACGGCTTCTCCCATGCCGTCGCGTACGAACCGTTGGAAGCGGCGACGCGCCGTGCGCCGGTTGTCGCTGAATTGACCCACCAGGCCATCCACCGCCAACCACTTCGGCGCCGGGGCCTTTCCGATCATCGCGCGGTAACTGGACCACGGCCATTCTTCCGGCGATTCGACCATACCTGCCCGAACCGGATTCAGCACCACATACCGGCTCAACTCCATCAGGTAGGCGTCCTTGTCGACCAGGGATGCAGCATAGCGCCAGCGAAATAGATGGCCGGCCCGCCCGTGGCGGCACCGGTTCCGGCTGCCTGCGATGTAGACGCCATTCATCTCCGCCGCATTCCTTTGGACAGATTGGCCTCCGCCGTCTCGATCACCAGATGGTAGTGATTCGGCATGAAGAACTAATAGGCGTGGCAGGTCCAGTGGAATCGTTCCACGACTTCGCCAAGACAGTCAGAAACGCTTCTCGATCCATTAATCGTCTTCGTAGATCGAGCTCCTGCCGGTCGCCACGCGGTGACGTGGTACGCAGAGGCGCCGAATTCAATCGTAGGGGGTCTGGCCATGGCAAGTTTATCATGTCGATGCAATTTTCCGAACCTGACCCCTTTGAAGAACAAGTGGAACCACAGCAATTGATAACATAGAGATTACTATTATCGTGTAGATTCCTAAAATCCTTCACACGTTAATATCAGGCTGTCACCACCGAACGGCAAAGGGCTATACGGTCGCTTGAAGGCATCGCTATTCACACAGTCGCAACCGTATTCTGAGCGCAGTCCAGACGGTATTTACGGTATTAAATTTATTTTTTCAGGCAAGCCATTAGAAAAAGCCCGGACATCGCAATGGGTATGAGCCCATGAACATGCGGGTGTGTGGAAATTGAACTGGCAAATCTAATAGCTACCCGATAATCAAGTTCTTTTAGCTGAAATCGCCACTCCAACTCGAACCTGGTGGCTACGATTGCGGAATTCTTTTACAACGAACTGCTCCAAATTCCCGAGACCACTCTGATTCTCAAGCACCATATCGTGCAAAAAAATCTGCCATCGGCACTCATGCAATGGATTCGGGTATTGCTCATCCCTCGCAAGCGGCAGGCATTCAGAATCTCTTATCAAATACCGGAATCAATTGGCTCAATTCACGCCAATGTCAATGTGAAACCCCAGTTTCTTTGCCCGCTGGCGTCGGCATTCTAAAAATTTATCAGCGTCTTGAGCGATTCATTGCAGAAAAGAGAGCGATTGTTCGCTGCACTTACGCTGCTTGAACGACTGTTCGATATCGCTATGATTATCGCCGGCTCTTGCTTTCCAGCAACGAAATCCGGCATGAAACCAATGAACTCTCATTGAAAATGAAGGGAGTTACTCAAACACCGCCATCAGCAGTGTGAACGTCACGTATCTCCTCCTAGATTGGCTACGGAACATACTGACCTTACTCCATCAATCCCGAACAACTTGGACCCCAGCGCCACTCCCAAACACAATATTCCAATTTTTGGTCTATGGGTGACTTACCACAAAGGCCGATCTGATCTCACACACTGAATGTCGGACGACCTGAAAAAAACAAATCATGGAAATCGACGATGCTTTATTCGAAACCGCGAAACATCGTGTCGCTGGTGAAACCACGCAATTTTTCGGCATCGAGCACTTAGATAAACCGTAACAAAAACCTCCTGGTTCATTTTCTTCCCTGGTCGATCGGATGATAGGAAATCGACAGCGGTATGGACAATACTGACTCGCCTGTTCAGCCGCCGTACCGAAACCATCTTGCGCCGCCAAACCACGATATCAATGATAAGCAGGGTTTTCCCTATGCGGTTCTGATCATCGATATGGATCACTTCAAACAGACCAACGATCAATGACCATGAAAATGGCGACCGGTGCTGAAGAATTTTGCTGAACTGATGCTCAACATACGCGCCAGCGATTTCATCTTCCACTTCGTTGGCGAAGAGTTTCTCATCATACTCGGCAATGTCGGCCCGGATGAAGCCATGAAGATCGCCGAGAAAATCCGGAACCGCTGCGAGACCCACGAATTCAGCTGTCAGGGCTATCCATAAACCACACCCTGCAGCATTGGGGGATTGGCCTTCGCGATGGGCATCCCGATTATAATCAGGTGATCCATGAGCCGACGCCGCCATGTACGCGGCAAAAAAGCGGGGCGGGTAAACGGTCTGATGGACCCTGTCGACCCATAGTTTTGGCTGCGTTCAGCGCCCTTCTTTGCACCACGGCCCTACCATCCAGGTCGCCATCCGGCTGGAAGAGGCTTGGGCAATGTCGCCGCCCTTAACGTTTATCACCCGCCGGTGTAACCGACCCGATGCGGCGTGAATGGATTACCCCCGCAACGACTAATCGCTGCGCTGTCCATCGCTATCCGCCCGAATCACCACTCGTTCCACATACTGAGCGACGTCAGCGTCTACTGCAATGCCAATTCCTGACTCCATCCCTCAGTCATTGTGCGATCCGCGCCGCCCTAAATTCTGATGCTTGCCGCTCCCAATCTCTTTTCCCGTCGCCGCTATTGGGCCGCCCGTTTGGCATCGCCTTTTCCTGCCGATGTCCCGCGATGAAATGGAGCACCCCTGGCTTGGGATTCCTGCGACATCATTCTGGTCACGGGCGATGCCGTGAGCCATCCAGCTTCGGCATGGCCCTGCTTGGGCAGCTGCTGGAAGCCTGGGGTTTTCAGTCGATTCTGGCGCAGCGGACTGGACCTCGGCAGGCGTTCCAAGACGCTGGGTACCCGAATCTGTTTCAGGTCACCGCCGGCAATATGGATTCGATGGTCAGCCGCTTCCCTCGGATCGGCGCTTGCGGCACCAGCGGCATATACGCCCAACGACGAGGGCGGCCAACGTCGGATCGGGCGGTGATCGTCTATGTGCGTTGCCGCGAAGCTTGTCGATGCGCCCATCGTGATCGGTGGCATCGAAGCCTCAACTGCCTCGCATCGCTCATTACGATTACTGGTCCGGACAAGTGCGCCGTTCCATTCTGTTGGATGCCAAAGCCGATCCTGCTGGTCTGCAGCAGCGCCGAACACTTCCGTCAATCGCTCTCATCGCAGCGCCGCCGTAACATCCCGGAACCCTGCGCGATCTGCGCGGCACCGCTTTATCCAACTCGGATTTGCCGGAGGCTGGCTGGAAATCATTCCACCGAACTGGATCAACCCGGACCGGTGGAAGCATCCCGATCTGCTACGCCCAGGTGGGATCGGAACCCAAGGAACGCAGCCCCGCCGTCTGATCCGCCGACCGCGCCAAAACCGTCGCAGCCTGATCCAGGTCAAGATCCGGTGCTGTACGCGCATGCCTCCCGCCTGCTGCATCTGGAGACCAATCCGGCAACGCCCGTGCTGAACAGCGCCACGGCACGACTGCGTGATGTCTGGCTTAACCGCCACACCGATTCCGCTGATGACCACGGCGGAACTTGATGCCGTGTTCGAGCTGCCTTACGCTCGCGCCCCGCACATCCCCGTTACAGCAAGGCCGTATTCCGGCCTGGGAGATGATCCGCTTCTCGGTCAGCATCATGCGCGGCTGTTTCGGTGGTTGTACCTTCTGCTCGATCACCGAACATGAGGGCCGCATCATTCAATCACGTTCGGAAAAATCGATCCTGCACGAGATCGAAGAGATCCGCGACCGGACCGACGGTTTTACCGGCGTCATTTCCGATCTGGGCGGACCCACCGCCAATATGTACCGGCTGGCCTGCAAATCGCCGGAGATCGAAACAAACTGCCGCAAGCTGTCCTGTGTCCACCCGGATATCTGCCCCAACCTCAATACCGATCATTCGGCCCTGATCGGTCTATACCGCAAGGCGCGGGAATTACCCGGCGTGAAGAAAGTGCTGATCGCCTCCGGGGTGCGTTACGATCTGGCGACCCAAGATCCCGACTATGTGCGGGAACTGGTCACTCACCACGTCGGTGGTTATCTCAAAATTGCCCCGGAACACACCGAAACCGGTCCTTTATCGAAAATGATGAAACCGGGCATGGGCGCTTACGACCGTTTCAAGGCATTGTTTGAACACTACTCCAAGGAAGCCGGCAAGGAACAATACCTGATCCCTTATTTCATCGCCGCCCATCCGGGGACGAGTGATGAAGACATGCTCAATCTGGCGCTGTGGTTGAAACGCAATGGTTTTCGCGCCGATCAGGTTCAGGCGTTTCTGCCCAGTCCGATGGCTCTGGCCACCGCCATGTATCACAGTGGACGCAATCCCTTGAAAGGCATCCACCGTGACCGGGGCGAGCAGGTGGATTCGCCCAAGGGATTGAAACAACGCCGCTTGCACAAAGCCTTTTTGCGCTATCACGATGCGGAAAACTGGCCGCTGCTGCGCGCGGCGCTGAACCGCATGGGTCGCGCCGATCTGATCGGCAACGGCAAACGCCATCTGATTCCCAGTTGGCAGCCCAGCGGTACCGGCGCCGGCGGTGGCGAAGGCGTGCGCACTGGCCGTAAACATGGAAAACAACAGATCCTGACTCAACACACCGGCTTGCCGCCGCGTGTCGATGGTTCGCGTCCAGCCAAAGGACAGGGCAAACCCGCCTCCAAACCGCTGCCCGGCCGCCGTCCGACGCGGGCTTTTACTCAAGGCAGTCCCAGCGGTTCCGGCAAACGGCGTGGCCACCGTTAGCGGGCAGAGAGCCGCGAATATATCCTGGCGGAATTCCACTAAGTTTTCTGCGACCGATGCCGATATGTAGGGGTTAGTACGAATTTATGGGCGAGAGTGTTTCGTAGAGACCGTCTTGCCGATTAAGCGCCAAGGGTTTATGCCGGCGGTTTAGCATGCCGATGTAACTTTGCGAGAACTGACCCCATTCGTATGGGGCGGGTTAAGGCGATATCTCCTTCATTATGCTTTTTCCCCCTATTTTTAATTGAGATAACTCTTCCGGAACACGCTCAGAACTAATGCCTTTATTAATATAGAGTGCTACCCGTTTCAATGTTCTCGTGTTACGAGAATCTCTTTCTTTGCCGGATGAATCATCTCTTATGATAAATTTCTTGCCATTAATCCTTAGCACCAGATCGCAATAAAAGCCGCCTTTAGTTCCTCTGTGTGTGGCGACAAACGCGTTAATGTTTTTCGGCCCAACCGGTCGGCGTAAATGTTTTTCAAAAACATTGGTGAATGTCACTCTTTGGTTTTTAAAATCTATAACGGTAACCTTTGGTCCTAAAGCTTTTTTCGTTTCGATATATCCACGCAGCACGAGTACTGTTGCAAAAATTCCACCGACGATAAAATCTCCGTGCAGAAAGAAAATTACAGAGAACATCACGGCCATAAACACGCGACAAATGCAAGCAAGATAAAGTCAGATGCATTTATTCCCCGCTTCACTACCAGCGTGCCGTCGTAAATACTGAAGACCTTATGGTCAAGCACTCGCAAGTTGTCTTGTTTCAAAACGCATTCCTTTATTCCGAAAGGAAAAGTGCATTGCGTTAGCACGATATGGCCTAAGCAGGTATCAGGTCTCGTATCACTATATTACGCTCTACGAATCTCGCCTCAGAATATAAAAGCACTAGCTCGATCGTATTCCGAGACCGGCCCGCACCATCGTCGGCAGCATGCGAATTTGTTCGAAACAGGATTGCAGGGATTCGCGTTCGAGCGTCGAGAGGTTCTGAATATTGAGGGTCTTGCTGGGGTGGCGGTCCGCTTCGAAATCGTCGATTTGTTGGCGAATCAGCCAACCCAGTAAACGGGATTGCACATCATCGAGTCGATCGCGTTCGGCGGAACCGATGGCGCCCACCGAACCGAGTGCGGCCAGTCGCTCCGGCGTCGAAATCGCCGCAATTCCGTGATAAACGGCCAAGGCTCGCATAGCCGCCGTGATCGGCATCAATCCACTGCGTTTAAGATCCACCTCGGTTTCTTCAGCCGCGGGCCGTTTATATTCCAGCGCCGATTGGGCAATCGCCATCCCCAGTGCGCGGTTGCGACGGGTTTCTTCGCGCACGACCCGATGAAACTCCGCGTCAAGTTCGGCGTTACCGTAGGCAAGATGTCCATCGAATATGCGTGCCGCAAACGCGGTTGGCCAATGACTCGGTTGTTGGCGCCACTCGTGCATCCGCTCCCGCCAGCTTGCCAGGCTGCCAATCCAGGCTGGATTGCGCACGTCCACGCTATCGGCACGGCTAACGCCGCTTTCCTGGACGATCTGGGTTAGGTGCTCGCCGAATCGGCTATACCATTGCTGGATAACGCCCGCGCCATCCTCACTTTCGTAGACTAGGGCGATATTCTGTTCCGCCGCCAGCAGTGCTTCGCCGCGTCCGCCCGAGCCCAGCAACTGCAACGCGTACGGCACCGGAGGGCGGCCGGCGCCCGCGTTTTTCATTGTCCGTTCCGCCAATACGGACGCCCGCCCGATCAGTTCCCGCAACTCGAAGCTCAACACGCGAGCGATGTCGATGGAATCGACATCGTTGTTAAGCAATTCCCGTGCTACCAGCGGCAGACGCGCGCGGGCGCGGGCTAGATCGGCCGCGTCGTTGGCTTCGGATACCTCGTCTCCGAGCAGGATGGCTTGACTGGCCCGCTCGCCGAGCAGGCTGTTGACCGATAGCGTGCCGAGAATACGGTTGGCCGCATCGGTCACCGCCAGATGGCGGATTTGGGCGCGCTGCATCTTCGCCAGCGCGCGATAAAGGAAAGCCTCTTGAGGCAGCGAAATGACGCTTTCGGTCATGATGCTTTCGAGCCGGCAAGCCGCGGCGGCGGCGCCCTTGCGGGCCAAAGCCAGCAGCAGATCGCGTTCGCTTACAATCCCCCAAACCTGCGCCCGCTTCTCATCGCCGACGATGACGACTCCCCGTCGCTGGGCCTCCATCTGACGGGCCGTTTCTTCGACAGTGGTATGCGGTGGGAGGAATAGGGCCGGGGATTTCATCACGTGACGAAGCCGGTGGCGATAGAGGAAGGGGTCGAGCCGGGCCAGCGCGTCCCGGTCACGGCCGGCGATCCACGCTTCCTCGGGACGCACCGAAGTGGCGTCGAACCATCCCTCGCGGGCCTGGCGTTCGAGTATGCCGGTTTGCGCGTTGCAACGAGCTTCGGCCTCGCCCAGCGTGTAAATCCCCTTGGTCGCCAGCAAGGGAATCAGGCGGATAAAAATCTCCGCCGTGGCCCATGCGTCAGACAAAGCCGCGTGGCGATGATCGATGGTGACCGCCAATTTGGCCATCAGATCGTCAAGGGAATGTTCCCGCGAATCGCCGCTCAGCACGGCGTACAGCAGTTTGGTGTCGAGAAAATGCGAGGGCTCCCAATGGCTGCCGATACGCCGGGTTTCGCGCAATAGAATGGCGAGATCGAAACCGATGCTCTGACCGACGACGACGGCATTGCCGAGAAAATCGTCGAGCCGGGCCTTGACGGTGGCGAAAGGCGGCGCCGCTTGCACCGCCGCGTTGTCGATGCCATGCACGGCGGTGGCCGTGCGTGGGATCGGGATACCTGGATTGACCAGGCTCAGAAAGGTCTCAGCGGGTTGGATCTGGCCCTGTTCCACCCGCACCGCGCCGATCTGAACGATACGGGCGTTGGCGACTTCCAGACCGGTGGTTTCGGTATCGAGGACGACCGCCGTCAAGTCGGCCAAGGGGGTGTAGCGGTTGATGTGAGGCATGTGGAACCTTCTTTGCCAGGGTTAACGTTTCCCCATTGTTTTCATGAGGTTAGTAAAAATCTAGACGATTATTTCCACCATTACCGAACCCGAGGCGTTCGTGAGAGAAGGCGTCCGGTCTCTCATGGTTCGGGGCATATCTTTCAGGTGCGATAATTCGAGACTTGGCCCCTTTGTACTGTGTACTTCAGGAGCAATCGGGGATGTTAATCGAGGGGTTGGGCCGCACTTTGGCCAAAGACATCAAGGTTGACTCAACTCTTTGAGTTCTGAAGCACGCTGTTCAGTAGTATTTAGAAAACAATGGTTTGCAGAGACTGTCGCAATTGAACCTCCGTCAGGATCATAGTAGAACTTGCAGTTCAAATCGCGAAACTTGAGCCATGCCCGTTGTGCTTCGAGGAGTTCCTTCTTGCGTGATTCGTTTAGTGAAGCCATTAAGGCATTGTAGTTCGAATTGAGCCGGGCATCTTGAACCTTTGTCTCCGATGCAATGCAGGCGATCATCGCAGCCGTGACACCGTTAGCCTTGTCCAGGCATCTGGAGAACTGCGGTGAATACGAATCTGCGGCAAGCACCGAAAGCGGCATGGTCAAGAAGAGCGCCATGATTGTGCGGCTTGGCATGCTGGTTCCTTAGAGCCGAACGAATGGTTAGACGAGATGGGTCGTTTCCATGATCAGAATAAACTCTTCCTTTGTTCGGTGTCGATGTGCCACCGCTCCTCATAGATTTTGTTGCCTTTGAACTTGAACAGGACTGAAAGTTGAGAGCTTGGCGCCTTCGGGGATTTCCACTCAACAATCGATACCACCTCGTTTCCCCCCTTCGATCTGGCGCAGCCCCGTGATTTCAGAACCCGGCGGGAGAATCTCGCCGATACCATTCAGCGCCTCACGGAACGCCTGTCGTCCTTCAAGAACATCGGTTTGCCCTAGCATAATGAAGGTCATATCTTCCACGTAGTCTTCTACCAAGGTATCGAAATCTCCAGTGGCAACTGTATCCCAACCCCGTTGTACGATATCTGCTAAACAACAGAGGGGTCAGGTCTCTCATTGTTCTCAGGAGCACTTCCAGATGCGATGATTCGAGACCTGACCCCCTTTATGTTTAATGCGAGGACCGGGGTCTACGTTGGGTTTATGCCCCCAGCTCTAGCGATTGAACCACGCTTTACACTGGCAAGGGCGACAGCCACCGCCAGGGCGATCAATCCGGTTGCGACGGCGAAGGTCATTCGCATGCCACCCTCCACGGCTTGCGGAGCGGCTTGGGTGATCTCGCTCGTTCCCGAAGCGACAGCGAACACGGCGCCCATCAACGATGCTCCCGTGATGAGGCCGAGATTGCGTGAAAGATTGAGCATGCCGGACATGATGCCGCGTTGATCCACGCTTACATCCCTCATGGCGGCCGTATTGTTCGAGGCTTGGAACAGCTGATAGCCCGGCGTTAAGATGAAGAGGGCGACGATATAGCCAGCCAGACCGAGCAGGCCGGGTAACAGCGACAGGGCCAACGATCCCGCCATCATCAGGGCAAGCCCGACTATGACGATCACCCGCGCGCCCATTCGGTCGACGAGGCGGCCCGAAGGAACACCGCTCACTATGGAAATTATCGGACCAATGGACATGACGGCGCCAACCAGGGCTTCGTTGAGACCGAACACCCGCGAGAGATAGAACGGTCCGACGACGAGTGTCGCCATCATGACGGTCGCGACGAGCGCATTCGTGGCCAGGCCCGCGCTGAACACAGGGTTTCGGAACACCCCCAAACTGATCAAAGGCGTAGCCACCTTCGTTTCCGCTAAGACGAAGCAACCGACGCTGCCGAGAGCGGCCAAAAGCAAGCCCAAGTTCAGTATTCCGAAATGGCCGCGCCCCATTGTCATGGCAAGCGCATAGGCGGCGAGCGCAAGCCCGAGAAGCAGCGTGCCGAGAATGTCGAAACGCTTGACGGGAATTCTCACGGTGCAATGATCAACGCGCAGGCGCCGCCAGGAAAGGTATAAAGCGACGAGTCCCAACGGGACATTGATAAAGAAGACGGCCCGCCAGCCGACGCCGGCGATAAGTACTCCACCCAGCGAAGGGCCGAGCGTGGTGCCGAGCGCCGACATCGTGCCCAAAAGTCCCATGGCGCTACCGGTTTTCTCCCTCGGCACGGTATCGATGACGAAGGCCATGGTGAGCGCCATCATGATGGATGCGCCGACGCCCTGTGCCGCTCGTGCGGCGATTAACTCCCAGAGCGATGACGCAACCCCACACAACGCCGAAGCCGTGGTGAAGAGAAAAAGTCCCCCTAGCAAAAGCCGTCGACGTCCCAAAATGTCTCCGAGCCGGCCTGCACTGACGATCAGCGTCGTGATCGCGAGGAGGTAGGCGAGAACGATCCATTGCACGTGCTGGAACGAGGCGGAGAACGCCGTTGCCAAGGTCGGCAAAGCGACGTTGGCGATGCTAGTGCCAAGCGATGACAGAAGCATGGACAGAGAAAGAGCGCCCAGCGCGCCGATGCGCGAGGAATTGGCATCGGCGTAGGTCGTCGCCGGTCCAGCCTTCCCGGTTTGAAAATGTTCTTCGCTCGAGTTGTCCGCTTCAGTCGCCATGGTTTCTTCCCGAGGGGTTATTTGCAACACCAGTACTGAATTCAGGTGCTTCCTGAAAACAGCGTCTCGAAAGATTAATGGCGCACTCAATATTGCGGAAGACGCATCAATTGCACTTTATAATTGCATGTAACGCCCTATCAAACCGATCCATTCCTGTTAGGTTGAGATGATGTCGCGCCCTGATTTCAATCTGCTCGTCACCCTCGAAGCACTTCTTACCGAAGGCAGCGTCGCGGGCGCCGCACGGCGTTTGCGTCTCAGTCCGTCGGCGATGAGCCGTGCACTCGCGCGATTACGTGAAACGCTGGGCGATCCCCTTTTGGTCAGGGCCGGACGCGGCCTTGTACCCACGCCACGGGCGCTTGAACTCCGTGAACAGGTTGGCCGGCTCGTGGAAAATGTCGAGGCGGTCCTTGGATCACAGGAAATACTGGATCTGAAAAACCTCGTTCGGGTTTTCACGCTTGGAACCAGTGATGGTTTCGTGGAAACTTTCGGTCCGAGTCTCATCGCCAGAGTCAGCCTAGACGCTCCAGGGGTGCGGTTGCGCTTCCTGCCAAAGCTCGATAGGAAAAGTACGTCGCTGCGTGACGGCGAAGTCGATCTGGAGACCGGCGTCGTCGGAGCCATGATGGGACCGGAGGTTCGCGCGCAGGGCTTATTCCGGGATTGTTTCGTAGGTGCTGTGCGGGCGGGGCACGCGTTAAGCAAAGGTAGAATCACGCCCGCCCGTTATGCGGACAGCAAACACATCGCGCTTTCGCGCCGAGGATTCGACGGGGGACCCATTGACCACGCACTTGAAGCGGCGCTGGCGCCACTGGGCTTGCAGCGCGAGATATTGACGATGGTCGGCGGCTTCTCTACGGCGCTGGCTTTGGCGCGTGCTTCGGACCTTGTCGCCACGGTTCCTGATCGCCACACGGCGGGTCTTCGGGGCGATATGTACAGTTTTCCCCTTCCGATTCCCACACCGGAAGTTACCGTCTCATTGCTTTGGCATCCACGCATGGACGCCGATCCTGCCCATCGCTGGCTACGAGGATGCGTACGGGAAATAGTCGCATAAACAAAGGGGTCAGGTCTCTCATTGTTCTCTGGAGAACCTCCAGATGCAATGATTCGAGGCCTGATCCTTTCGACCCTTTCGATCTAAATTGATAGCTGAGTGAGCCGCAGAGGCGCAATACGCATTCTTATGGTGCAAACAGATATGACTTTTCATCTCTCTGGAATGCGATATTTGTTTTAAATCAATAATATAGATTGTTGGCACTGTTTCTGCTATCGGCTCGACTACGTCAAATTGGAGTCGTGGTAATGGCGCTATGGCTCCCGCGTAAATCGACGAAAGAATCATCTTGAACCCAATGTAGGCGGGCAAAAAAAACCGCTGAATCGGGGTAACGAAGCCCCAAGTGTTGGCAACCCATCCGGTTGCGGCGCTTGGGGCTTTTTTTTTGAGGTCATCGACGGATGCAAAGAGAACGACTGGTACTGATCGGCAACGGCATGGCCGGAGTACGCACCGTGGAGGAGCTGCTCAAACTAGCGCCGGACTTGTACGACATCACCGTTTTCGGGGCGGAGCCATACCCCAATTACAACCGCATCATGCTCTCGCCGGTCCTGGCAGGGGAAAAAGCGGTCGACGACATCATCCTCAATGGTCGCGATTGGTATGCGGAAAACGCTATTACGCTGAAGACGGCCGACCCTATCGTCCGCATCGACCGGGTGGCGCGCAAAGTCATCGCCGCCAGCGGCGCGGAGCAACCCTACGATCGCTTGTTGATCGCGACCGGGTCCACGCCTTTCATCATCCCGGTGCCCGGCCACGACAAGGACGGCGTGATCGGCTTCCGCGACATCGCCGACGTGGAAAAAATGCTGGAAACCGCCGGCCGTTTCAAGAACGCGGTGGTGATCGGCGGCGGGTTGCTGGGCTTGGAGGCCGCCAATGGGCTGATCAAGAACGGCATGAACGTGACGGTCGCGCACTTGCTGGATAGCCTCATGGAGCGGCAACTCGACAAGCCCGCCGCCGCGTTGCTCAAGGCCACGTTGGAGAGCCGCGGGCTGAACTTTCGCATGGGGGCCCAAACCGCCGAGATCGTTGGCAATGGCCGGGTTCAGGCGGTGCGGTTCGCCGACGGCGGCACGGTGGATGCGGACCTGGTGGTGATGGCGGTGGGCATCCGCCCCAATTTCTCCCTGGCGCGGGAAGCCGGCATTCACTGCGAACGCGGGATCATGGTCAGCGACACAATGCAGACGTTCGACCCGCGCGTGTACGCGGTGGGCGAATGCGTGCAGCATCGCGGCGTCTGTTATGGCTTGGTCGCCCCGCTGTTCGATCAGGCTAAGGTGGCGGCCAATCATCTGGCGAACTACGGCATCGCCCGTTACGAAGGTTCGGTTACATCCACCAAGCTCAAGGTCACCGGTATCGACCTCTTCTCCGCCGGCGAATTCAACGAGGGCGAGGGCGACGAGACGCTGGTGCTCCAGGACCCCGCCGCCGGCATCTACAAGAAGCTGGTGCTGCGCGACAACCGTATCAAAGGGGCGGTGATGTACGGCGATACCCTGGACGGCGCCTGGTACTTCCAACTGTTGCGCGAAGGTACGGACGTCAGCGCCTTCCGCCGCACGCTGCTGTTCGGCCAGCATGATTTGGGCGATTCCGGCCACGGCGACGCGGCGCGTATCGCCGCGCTCGGGCCGGAGGCGGAGATCTGTGGCTGTAACGGAGTACGCAAGGGCCAGATTGTCGATGCCATCGTCAAGAAGGGTTTGTTCACCCTGGAGGAAGTGCGCGCGCATACCAAGGCATCCAGCTCCTGCGGCTCCTGCACCGGCTTGGTGGAATCCCTGCTGGCCAGCACCGTGGGCGAGGGTTACAGCGCCGCGCCCAGCAAAAAGCCTCTGTGCGGCTGCGCCGAGCACAGCCATGACGAAATCATCGCCGGTATCAAAGAGCACGGACTCAAGACCATGGCGGCGGTGCGCCGGCACTTCGCGTGGCGTACCGAGGACGGCTGCGCCAGATGTCGCCCGGCCCTCAATTACTACCTGCTGTCCCGCTGGCCAGGCGAGTATCGGGACGATGCCCAATCCCGCTTCATCAACGAGCGCGCCCACGGCAACATCCAACGGGACGGGACCTATTCAGTCGTGCCGCGAATGTTCGGCGGCCTGTGTACGCCTTCCGATCTGCGCGCCATCGCCGATGCCTGCGATAAATACCAGGTGCCGGAGATGAAGGTCACCGGTGGCCAGCGCATCGATATGTTCGGCGTGAAAAAAGAAGACTTGCCGGCCATGTGGAAGGATCTCACGGAAGCGGGTCTGGTCTCCGGTCACGCCTACGGCAAGGCCCTGCGCACGGTGAAAACCTGCGCCGGCAAGACCTGGTGCCGTTTCGGCGTCCAGGACTCCACCGGTCTGGGCGTCAAGATCGAGCAGATGACCTGGGGTTCCTGGATGCCCCACAAGTTCAAGGCGGCGGTTTCCGGCTGCCCGCGCAACTGCGCGGAGGCGACCATCAAGGACTTCGGCGTGGTCTGCGTGGATTCCGGCTATGAACTGCACATCGGCGGCAACGGCGGCATCAAGGTGCGCGTGACCGACCGACTGTGCAAGGTCGAGACCGAGGAGCAAGTGCTCGAATACGGCGCCGCCTTCATCCAGAAATACCGCGAGGAAGCCCACTACTTGGAGCGCACGGCGCCGTGGGTGGAACGCGTTGGCCTGCAAACCATCAAGGATGCGTTGTCCGATGAGGCCGAGCGCAAGGCCCTGGCGGAACGCTTTCTCCATTCCCAGACCTTTGCCCAGATCGATCCCTGGAAGGCCCGCGCCGACGGCGCGGAAGCGCACGAATTCCGCAAGATCGAGATCGCGGTGGCCTGACGGCCGCCGCCGCCCGCCAACGAAACTTTTTGCCAACGAGGGTTTAACAGTGAATGACTGGATCGATATTGCCGCGCTGAGCGATATCCCCCGCCTCGGTGCTCGCGTGGTCAAGACCGCCACGGTCGAAATCGCCGTGTTCCGCACGGCTCAGGACACGGTGTTCGCGCTGAAAGACGTCTGTCCGCATCGAGGGGGACCGCTGTCTCAAGGCATCGTCCATGGCAACACGGTCACTTGTCCGTTGCACAACTGGAAGATCGACCTGGCTAGCGGTGAAGCGAACGCGCCGGACGAGGGCTGCACCCGAACCTATCCCATCAAAGTGGAGAACGGCCGCGTCTATCTCGGTGACGCGCGGCGGCAGGCGGCCTGAACCGGCCCTGGGAAGTGCCCCGCGAGGTCACGCGAGGTCACGCGAACTTGTTGAACGACGGCGGTAAAGGGCCGCCGCCAATCCGCTCAAGATCCCGCCACGCGCGCTGCTGGCTGGGTCGCGACCACCTTGCGCTGTAACGCTTGAACTTTTAACGTCCTAACCCAAGAGGAAATTGCCATGTCCTATCTCGATCCCAGCGAATTCGTCACGAAGATGGTCGATCAAGGGGAATCCAAGGCCTACATGTCGACTAAGGATACCTTGATCCGCGCCTTCATGGCTGGCGCCATCCTGGCCTTGGCTGCGGTGTTCGCCGTCACGGTGGCGACCCAGACCGGATCGCCTTTGGTGGGGGCCATCCTCTTTCCGGTGGGGTTCATCATGCTTTACTTGATGAAATTCGATCTGTTGACGGGGGTCTTCACCTTGGTGCCGTTGGCGCTGATCGACGGCCGTCCGGGCGTGACCGTCGGGCAGGTGCTGCGTAACTGGGGCTTGGTTTTCGTCGGCAACTTTGCGGGCGCGCTGACCGTCGCCTTCATGATGTCCTACATTCTGACCTTCGGTTACACCACCGACGGCGGCGAGATCGCGGCCAAGGTCGGGCATATCGGCGAGGCGCGCACGCTGGGCTACAAGTCGCACGGCATGGAAGGCTGGATTACCATCCTCATTCGCGGCATGTTGTGCAACTGGATGGTCTCCATGGGCGTGGTCGGCGCCATGATCTCCACCTCCGCGAGCGGCAAGATGTTGGCCATGTGGATGCCGATCATGCTGTTCTTCTTCATGGGCTTCGAGCATTCCATCGTGAATATGTTTCTGTTTCCGTTCTCGATGATCATGGGTGGCGGTTTTACCTTCGGCGATTACATGATCTGGAACGAACTGCCGACCGTATTGGGTAACATGATCGGCGGCTTCGTCCTGGTCGGGTTGCCGCTCTACTTCACCCACGTGCGCACCAGCCCCGAGCGCATTCTTAAGGGCCACAAGATCAAGGAAGTCGATGGCAAAGCCGTCGAAGGCGCGGAGCACACGCTCGCCGCCCGCGTCTAACCTCTTTCGACTGTCCGCAAGCTAAAAGCCGCCCGGTCCGAGTAGGGACCGGGCTTTTACATGATGACGACGCAGCTACGCATCGCGGTCGGCCAAAGCTCCGTCAAGGGGCGCAAAGCCATCAATCAGGATTGTTCCGGGATCAGGGTCCCGGCCGAGCCGCTGCTGGAATCGAAGGGCGTCGTGGCGGCGCTCGCCGATGGCATCAGCAGCAGCGATGTCAGTCATGTCGCCAGCGAAACCGCGGTATGCGGCTTCCTGGAGGATTATTTCGCCACCCCGGAATCCTGGTCGGTGAAGACCTCGGCGCAACGCGTACTGAACGCGACCAATTCGTGGCTTTACGCACAGACCCGTAACGGCCCCAACCGCTACGAACTGGACCGGGGTTATGTCTGCACGTTCAGCGCGATCATCGTCAAATCCGCCACGGTGCACATTTTTCATGTCGGCGACGCGCGTATCTATTACCTCGCCGGCCATCGCCTCGAACAACTGACCGAAGACCACCGTCTATGGATGTCCCCGGAGAAGAGCTACCTCAGCCGGGCGCTGGGCATGGGCGAGCGATTGGAAATCGATTACCAATCCTATCCCCTGGAAGTGGGCGACACCTTCGTCCTGATGACGGACGGCGTTTACGAGTTCGCTCAAGAGAGTTTTCTCGGGGAGGCCGGTACGAATCGGTCGGACCTTTTCTCGTTGGGCGTGATTGCCTATCAAATGTTGTCGGGCCGCACGCCTTACGGCGCCCAGATCGCGAAGGCCACCACCCGCGTCGCGCAGCGCCGCCTCGTCTATCGCCCGGTGCTGGACGAAAAACGCGCCATCCCCGCCTGGATCGATGGCGCCCTGCGCAAGGCGGTGCAGGTGAACCCCCGCAAACGATACGAAGAGCTATCGGAGTTTGTTTACGACTTGCGCCATCCTAACGAAAGCTTCCTGCACCCGAATCGGGCGCCGCTCCTGGAGCGCAATCCTCTGCTGTTCTGGAAAGGCGTCTCGTTTATTCTGTTCGTTATCGTCATCGTCCTTTTGAGCACCATCCCGTGACTGATCGCGGGATGGCCTCTTCGCCAACCACCCGGAGATTGAACATGAACAAGTTGGAAATGACCGAAACCATCATGGCGGCCAAGACCCGATCCGGTCTCGGCTGGGAAGCCATCGCTTCCCAAGTCGGACTGGCGCCGGTATTCATCACCTCCGCTTGTCTGGGCATGAACAGCCTCAAGGCGGAGCCGGCGGACAAGTTGTGCCAAGTTCTGGGTCTCCCGGTCGAGGTTTCCACGGCTTTGCAGGCTTTTCCGCACAAAAGCTGGGATAAGACCATACCCACGGACCCGGTGATCTACCGCCTCTATGAAGTCGTCGGGGTCTACGGGGACACCATCAAGGAATTGATCCACGAGAAATTCGGCGACGGCATCATGAGCGCCATCGATTTCAGCATGCACATTGACAAGGAGGAGAATCCCGCCGGGGATCGCGTGAAAATTACGATGAACGGGAAGTTCCTACCCTACAAGAGTTGGTAAGACGTGGCGGCGCCTGCCCAGTCTGCTTGCCGAACCGTGCGTTCGGGCAGACTGGGCGTTCAAGCGCGTTGGAATGCCAAGCGCCGCTCTGGCGTCAGGAGCCTACCGCTTCGGTCAGCAGGGTTTCCGCGACATCGGCCAGGCGCATGTTCTGGTTCATGGAGACCTTTCTCATCAGGGCGTAAGCTTCGTCCTCCGAAAGACTATGCCGGGCCATGATCATCCCTTTGGCCCGTTCGATCACCTTGCGTTCCGCCAACGCCCGTTTAGCGGAGGCCAATTCGGCTTCCATGTCGGCCAGGTGCCGGGACTGGGCCTGGAGCAGTTCGATCAAGGAACGCGGCTGAGCCGATGATTCCCGGCTGGCGGCGGCGAAGCTCAGCGACTGTTCGACGGGAAACTGGGGATCGAAAAAACGGTATACGGTATTTGCCCTGGCCGGTTGAGCTTCCCTCAGCGAACGCAGCAAACCTTCGGAGTCCAGCAGCGCGCCTTCGGCCTGCGCGATCAGCGCGGCGCAGCCCTGGTGCAGAGCCTCGACGAGATCGCGCTGAATCGACCATATGGCGGTAATGCGGCTGCTACAGCACTCGAACCACATGTCGCTGAGCGCGGGATCGAGTGGGGCGCCCGGTTGCGCCGCGCGCAGCAGCTCGCGAAGCCTCTCCTGCTCGGCGGTAAAGTCCTGGCTTGCCATGGCGTCCCATTTCCTTTGCTGCGCGCTGTCCGCGAACTTCAGAAAGATCCCGAAGCTGCGCTCTTGGGCGTCGAGGAGGTGTAGCAACCGCTCCTTCAAGGGACCGTCGCAACGCCCCGAGCCGAAGTGTAATGCCCCGACGGCGCGCTCTTGGCCAGCGAATTCCTTGCCCTCGACCAGATTGAAAAGACTGACCAGTAATCGCGATATTGCGGGATCGACCGAGGCGTCGGCGACCTCGAAGATCAAGGCGATCAGACCCGCGATGAGCCGGCTGTAAGCCGCCACGGATTCGCCGCCCGAGAGGCCCAGGTTGGCGACGCGGGCGCGCAGATCGGACAAGGCATCGAGACCGAGCAGAACCCAAGCCAGCAACGCGACGATTTTCGCGTTGGCCGATGAGGAACGGCGCGATTCCTCCAGAATCAGATCGCGCAATAAATGCTGTACGGAATCCGACTCACTGACCAACTTGAGCCGGGTCGCATCGAAGCGTTGGCCACGGGAAGCGATGAATATGCTGGATGCTCCACGCTCGGCCTGGAGTGCGTGGACCATGTGACTGAGTACGCCGACCAGGTGTGCGCGTGACTGGAGCCGTTTGAGTTCGTCGATCTCAAGCCGCTTGGCCAGCAGCACGACATCGGAAACGGATGACGGCGCTGGATCGCGGTCGGTGGTGTTTTCATGGTTCATGGCCGCATCACCTGAATATGGCGCGCAATAGGGAACGTGGCGGGTTTCCCCGTGGGCGGAAACCACGGCGTCGCGATCACCGGTTGGGTTGAACCTGGGATCAGTCCAGGGCGCCGTCCAGCCCGCACCATTTTAGTTCGGTGATCGATGGTTCCGCATCCAGGGAGGCTTTCAGCGCATCGAGCAATTCTACCGCATCCGTATAGGGCGGCTTGTCCCGGCCGAACCACTTTCGACCGAATCGCCGGAGCGCGATACACCAGTGATCTTTTCGCCCTTCGGTATTGCAACAGTGCAATGCAAACTCCGCGCCTTCCGGAGTCGACCACTCCACGCACCAGCCCCAATCTTCGGATTCCGGGTAGCTTGGCGCCAGACCGCGTCTCGCCAATTCCTGGGCGATCCAAAAGGCGAGTTCCGCCCCATAAACCGCCGGATTGACTTGGCTTTCCTCGGGCAATACGGGAGCGAATTTCTCCGAATGGAACTCGGCGACGTCAATGAGGGAGCTCATTGGAACCTAGCGCCGGAATCGGCCGTCGCGGGAAAACGCCCGGTGAGAACGCCAGCGACACTACGGCAACTGGCAAGGAAGGGGGCAATGCCGGGCGTGGACGCCGCCGTCGTCCGCTACCCGAGCTTCGAGCAGGTAGTCTTTGCCCGCCGGCAATGAATCGCTTTCCCAGACTGTTTGATGATCATGCATCGAATAAAAGAAAGTGACTTGATAATCGGAAGCCTGTCCGGGCCGCAAGGTCATCTTATGGTCGGCCCCGGCCTGAATGTCCTTTAGATAGAATTTGTCGCCTCCCGAAATGACCCTGATATCGGTCAGGGTCTGATGACTGGCGTTGACCACCGATACCGTCACCTCGTTACCGTTCGGGGAACATCCCAAAAGCGCAAGGCTGAGTAGTAGAAAATATCTCATTTGGGTTTATACGGCTTTTTCGTGATTTCTTTTGAGGTCGTGACGAAATGCACTAACTGCTGAGCCGTTACATTCCGTGGAGTGGATCGGTAGAGTCGAATCCCTTCCGTGATGGCCGCACGATCGGCGGGATCGTCGAAGGCCCGCAATCCATCGCCCGGACTGCCGGTGCGTCCTGGCATGCGACCTCGAAAAATGTCGGAGCCGATTTGTTCCAAGCCCGCGCCGTCCAGCAATACCGATTCGCTGAATCCACAGGCCATGCCAACGTATCCATAGTGCAAATTTGACCAGACATCGTAAAAATACAAGGTGTTATCGTACAGGTGCCAATGCTGGGCGACGGGATCACGCGGATGGAATTTGGTGGGAATAATGACTTTGTGATCCCATTTCGCCCCTTGGGCGACCAACAGCGTCCAACTCAGCAACGCAGCCTGGGGATACGTCATCTGGCGATTTACGCATTCTTCCGGAGTAATGCCCAAACCTAACAGCTTTGGCAACAACGGTTGATTCCGATAATTTTGGATGCACTGATCCGCTGAATAGGTATTTAAGTCGAGCATCTTTTTCGCATCCGGTCCATGGGCATTCGTGTTCATTTCACCTGCCATATAGACCGCTATCGGCGTTATTTCGTCGGCCATAATAGATTATCCTCCCATTTGCAAAACACGTTGGATCGTCAACCGTGATTGGTTCGACTCAATAATAGGCATTCATGGGGATTGAAAATAAGTCTTGTAATTTGTGACTCTCAATTTGATACGGTTCGCTGCAACTTCGTGTCGAGCGTCAGTCTACGATCTTCCAGTACGAATCCTTTCTGATTACTTTCCCGTCGCGAAATTCGTAATGATCGCAACCTCGAACCTCAATGGTTTCGCCTGTCCGTAGCGTCCCCGTAACAAGCCACTCGGAAACTCCCATCCGCGCGGTTGCGCAGTGACGCGCATCCGCGTAATGAACATCTGGCAACATCTCAAATCGGCTTCCCAGCCCCCGTCTAACCTCGGCCTTCCCAAAATACCGCGTTCCCCATGGCTTGTTGCCTCGGGGCATGTCGAGCGAGCAATCTTCGGCGAAGAACTCCATGATTTTCTCAAGATTATGTGCGTTGAACGCTTCAACTAGAGCCTCTAGCACGGCCAGATTTTTTGATGCCTTTGACATTTTTCGATACCGATGCCTAATCGTGGAACTGAGTCTTGATCGGGTCGGGCTGACGGGCGCATCCCGTCAATTTTGAAGGATGGGCAACTTGTTGCCCATCCTGCCGGGCTCATCTCGGGGTGTGCCTTGGTGAAATAATAGCTGCCATCCATGTTCCGTCTTTTCCCAGGTCGATGATCTTAAACTGTGCCTACCTTCATCACCATTCGAGTCTACATGGGCAGATTCATAAGTAACTAATACAACATTTTCAGCAAGTTTATTGTAGGCATAGCCGCGTGAGTTAATTTGAAGGTTGCCTTTGGCTTCTTGAAACTCGTCCAGAATTTCCGATCGATTATGGATCTTTCCGCTTCTTCCAAATTCCATAAAGTTCTTATGCAACAACTTATGCCAACAAACAAAAATCCCCGCGAAAGTGAGGCTCCCCAAAACCTGCCTCAGGCCCGCCAACGGGAACAGATCAATTTGTTGCCACAGCGAACTTTGTACGATATGCCTGATCGTGGCAGGTGAACGCCAAAGTGCTCGCAATCAATATGCGGTAATCAGCAACCGCACCCCATTTCACCCCGCTGACCGGTATTTCCCACCAGCGCAATGAGCAGGATCAAATAAAGGTATCCCTGCAAAATCATCCAGATAAGGGTCGATCGGTGGTAGAATGGGGGCATTCATCGAGCGAACAACCCAGCGATCGTCAACGAGCGATTCGTCCTCCATTCACGGATTTGCCCACGCATTCGCCGTGCCGTGAATCCTAACCGATTGTAAGGAAAGCCCCATGAGCACCCCTCAGACTGTCGTCGATATTGCGAAAACGACGGCAACTAATCCGGCCACCGGTGAGATCATCGGATATTCCCCAATCAACACGCCCGAAGAGGCTCGGGAAGCCATTCAACGTGCCCGTGAGGCCCAGAAAGCCTGGGCTGCCCTGCCCGTTCAGGAGCGTGTGAAATATTTGCTGCGCACCCGCGAATACATGGTCGATCATGCCGATGAAATCAGCGAAGTGATTTCCAAAGATGTCGGCAAGGCGCGTGTCGAGGGGCTGGCGACCGAGGTATTGCCCAGCATCATGGGCGCCAGCTATTACTGCGGCAACGCCAAGCGGTTCCTCAAACCCCGGACACTGGGCGGCGGGGCGTTACTGTTTTTCAACAAGTCATCCAAGCTGTATCGCGTACCGTTCGGCGTAGTCGGCATCATCGCGCCGTGGAACTATCCACTCGGCATTCCCATGCACGAAATCATCCCGGCGCTGCTCGCGGGCAATACCGTGGTGTTCAAGACCGCCGTGGAAACCCAGATGGTGGGCCGTGAGATCGAGAAGATCATGGCCGCCGCCGAGTTGCCGGACGGCGTGTTCACCCATTTGAACGTGTCCGGCTCCATGATCAGCCAGATCATGCTGGACCCCACTAATCACGTGGATAAGTTGTTTTTCACGGGTTCGGTGCCGGTGGGCAAGACCCTGATGGCCAAGGCCGCCGAAACACTGACGCCGGTTTCGCTGGAATTGGGCGGCAACGACGCCATGCTGGTCTGCCCGGATGTCAATCTGGAACGGGCCGTCAATGGCGCGGTATGGGCCGGATTGCAGAACAGCGGTCAGTCTTGCGGTGGCGTCGAGCGGATCTATGTGCATAAAGCCGTCTACGAACCGTTCCTGAATCTTCTGAAAGAGCGCGTGGAAGCACTGCGCCAAGGTCCCGATACGGATTACGAGATCGACGTCGGTGCGATCTGCACCACCAAGCAGGTGCAGACCATCAAGCACCAGATCGAGGATGCCCTGGCCAAAGGCGCGAAAGTCTATGCTCAGGCCAAGGTGGACGAGGCCCACGGCAACGCCAATTTCGTCCCGGCGACCGTGCTGGTGGATGTCACTCACGACATGGAAGTGATGCGCGAGGAAACTTTCGGTCCGGTGCTGGGCGTGATGCCGGTGGACGATATGGAGCAAGCCATTCGGTTGGCCAACGACTCGCATCTGGGCTTGACCGGCTCGGTGTGGTCCAACAACAACCGCCAGGCGGTGGATTTGGGGCGGCGGATTCAGGCCGGCGTCATCACCATCAACGATCATCTGCTGTCGCACGGACTGGCGCAGACGCCTTGGGGCGGTTTCAAGGAATCGGGCATCGGCCGTTCGCACGGGCATCTCGGTTTCGACGAAATGACCGAACCGCAGGTCGTGGTCAGCGAAATGCTGTATTTCTCCAAGCGCAACGTGTTCTGGCAACCCTACAGCAAGAGTGTCTACGAGGGATTGCGCGGCACGCTGGATCTGTTTTACGGCGGCAATCGCTGGGGGCGTCGCTTGATCGGTTTGTGGCGCTTCACGGTGTTGTCGATGCGCATGTTTTTCGGCAAGAAATAGACGCCCGAATCTTTCGTTAGCAAGCCCCTTTCCCACTGAGAGGGGCTTATCGTATTGAGGGACCGCGTTAAGGGTGTCATCGTCACCCTAACCCGCGCCTACGCTCAACGCTGATTCCCCAGCGATAATTCCTGAAGCTCCGCGCGCAGCAGAAACACCGCGCCATTGGGCGATTCCAGTATTGGATGCCAGTGTCCCGGCAAGGCGATGTGCATATCGCCCTTGCGGACATAGTGATCTCCCACCTTGATTTCCCCCTCCAGCACCAGGCATTCCTCCACTATCGTATGCTTGTGCGCCGGCACTTTAGCGCCTGGCTTTACCCGCCACAGCATGGTTTGAACATTTTGCGCCACATCCCGGTACAGCACCTTGATCTCGATGAGCGGGGTCACGGCATGCCATTTCCCCTCACTGGCGCGAATCGTCAACGTGCCTTCCGGGGCTGGGGCCGACTCGCGGATTTTGTCCAGTATCCGGTTACGCAGGGCGGCCTTGCGGTCCTTGTCCAAGGCCCGTGGCACGATAGCCTCGGAAATCGTGTTCAGGCTGTCCGCATCCAGAACATCCTCTTCCGATTTCGGTCGCTTAGCCATGGTGGGGTGCCTGCTGCTGCAATACTCTGCGTAGGGTTTTCAGGCCCCGGCGGATATGGGATTTCACGGTGCCGAGAGGCAATTCCGTGGTCGTGGCGATTTCCTGATGGCTCATATCGCTGAAATAAGCCAGGGCGATCAAGCGTCTTTGTATGTCCGACAATGCGCCCAGGGCCGCATGCACTTGGGTTCCTTCCTGCACCGCGTTGAGCAGATCTTCCGCTATCGAATCGCATCGTTCATCGGGTTCGGCGGCCAATCGCTGCTGCCCGCGTTCCTGTGTGCGGCGGCGGCGTAACAGGTCCAAGGCCAAACTGCGGCAGTTCACCATTACCCAGGCCAGCACTGTCCCCCGCTGTTCGGAATACTGCGCCGCGCGCTGCCAAACTTGCAGGTAAAGGTCCGCAACGACATCCTCGGCATCTGAACTGTTGCGGGTAATGGCGTAGGCTAGGCTGTAAGCCCGCTCCACGGTCAAGTCGTATAGGCGCGCCAGGGCCTGTTCGTCCCGCGCGACAATGGAATCCATCAGGGTCGCCCAGTCGCCAGGTTCGAATGGCTGCGGCAATTTGCTTTCGGTCGGCTTGTCCATTTGGACAGCGGCCTCTACCGGATGAACCATGTTTCGATGTTCGATTGGATCATCATTATGGCTGAATTCCAAAAGTCCGGGTGACATGCGCCAAGCCTTGGGTGCCATGGTCTTGAGCCGCTTGCGGTTGATGATGAGTAAAAGTCACGAATTCAGCGGGTCATTGAGCCCACGCGGCCAGCCTGTGGCAGCGGTTTGCCAGGGTAAACCAGGCGAAACGCCGCGTGGACGGCTTGGTTCTCATCGTCGTTGGTCGTCCAGTTGCCGAAGTCCACTTTGAGCAGGCTATTGGGGCCGATGACCTGCAATTCATTCAGACGATTTTCAATGATGTCATTGTCTAACGCATCGGCGTTTCGCTTGTTGATCGTCGTTGGCGCGAAGCCTGGACCGCTCCAGGCGCCTAGCTTGAGATTGGCGATCCAGACGACCCAAATCCATCGCTCCATTTCCCGTACGCCGGTTTGTTTGTCTTTTAGCACGCATGCCGTCGCGGCCTTGTCTAGAGCCGTAAGCAATTGCTCGGCCTTATCGAGCGCGCCGCTCAGAGTATTGAGCGGCTTGCCTATCCCCGAGCAACGGTCGGCCGCCGCAATGACCGAATCCGCCGATACTGTGACGTTCAGGCGTCCATCGAGCAATTGATTGATCTGTATATAAATCTCGTTCAGTGAGGTATACAGTGCGCCACACTGTATTTCCAGATGCGCCAATGCCAGCAAATCCTTGGCCATGGCCAGCAGGGCTTTGCCGGAGTCGGCTTCCTTAAGCGCCTTGAACACATTCAGGTTGCTGAACAAACGGGCCAGTTCGGCCGGGGAAGTCGATTTGCCAGTGGGCAAATCGGCCAGTGTCGGTTGCTTGGGAACGGAAGAAATCTGCAACCCTTGGCCCCACGAACCGCAACCCATGCTAAGCGCGGCGGTCAAGGCATGGTTGCCCGGATAGCCCATCACAAAGGACAGGGTCAGGAGAAAATCGCCGAAGCGGCTCGCGCCGGTGGGCGCCCTAGCTCGGGTGAGCGTGATCTTCTGATTGTTTGCCGCTTGCTCAAAGGCTTTATACAGGCTTTCAAGCGCCTTGTTGGCCCGATTGAGGTGTTTCTTTCCCTCCTCGAAATAGTTGGCCGAAGTATCTCGAAGCTTTTTAATTTTCGCCAAGGTCGTTTCCAGTTGCTTCATGGCGTTCGTCAACGTCGCACGCTGCGTTGGGGTTAAGTCAGTCATCGGTCCTGCCTCCTATTGAACGTTGTCAATCGACGACGTGGGGTGTGAATGGCCGGTCGCCATGCCGGCCGTGAGTAAATCGCTCGCTTGCGAACGGGTGCGCGGGCGTTTCAAATGCGCTCCAGGAACCAAAACGAGGCGATGGCGGCAACGCTCAGCGAACCCAGTTGCAAAGCCCCTCGGCGGTAGAACCAGGAGCCGCGTAGGGCGAACGCCAAGGGCAACAGCAAGGCGACCACGGCCAATTGGCCGCATTCCACGCCCAGATTGAAACCCGCCAGAGCCAATCCCAGTGTGCGGCTCGGCAGCCCCAGTTCCGCCAGTACCCCGGCGAAACCGAAGCCGTGGATCAGGCCCAGGCCGAAGGCCAGCAACCAGCGCCGGGTGCGCACCAGCGGATAAAGGTTGTTCAAGGCCGCCAGTAGTACGGTGATGGCGATGGCGGATTCCACTAGCCGCGAGGGTAGGCTGATCCAGCCCAATACAGCCGCGCTGAGGGTGATTGAATGGGCCACGGTAAAAGCCGTGACGATGCCGGCTACAGCCAGCGACACCGTGCGCAGATCGGGCGCTGGCCGCCAACCGTCACCGTCCCGGTACAGCACGGCGGGCAACAACAAGGTCAGCAGGAACAGCAGGTGGTCGAAACCCAGCCCGATGTGCCAGACGCCTTCTCGCCAATACTGGGCAAATTGTCGCCATACGCCCAGCCCGCCGGGCTGTACGGTCAAACGCGGGTTCTCGGGGGATAACACCGCCGTTTGTGTCTCGCCGTTCACACGCGCTTGCACCAGCCCGCGATGCAGGGGGTCGAGATCGAAAAACAGGCGGTAATCCAGATTCAAGGGCGCCGTCGGATGCGGGCAGTTCCAGTCGAAAAACAGCACGGCATAGGCCCCGTCACCGTGGTTTTCCACCGCGTGGCGCTCGGCTTGTGGAGCACAGGCGGTTCCCGCGGTGTCCGCGTTCAAGTGCGCCAGGGCATAGGCGGCGATGGCCTGTTGGCGGGCGCGCAGTTCGCCCCAGGTGATGGTTCCATCGCCATCCTTGTCCAGACCCAGGGCGTATTCCAGGTCGCGCAGCGCGATGTCCCAACGGACCGCGACGGCGTCCGGGGTCAGCATGATGTTCAAATAGCTGTCGCTGGGCTTGTGCGCCCAACCGATCGAGGGCAGGGCTATCAGCAACAGGATCGCTAAAATTGGCTTGCGTATCGTCATGGCCGTAACTCCCGCCGAAGGTTTTGGGACAACGCCGCCAGCCGTACGTCTTCCAGACCGGTCTTTTCCAGCCAATCCAAGACCGGTCGGGCCGCCGAGGGAGCATGAGCCGCCAACGCCGCTTCCAGCACCAAACGGGCGTCGACCGGCTCGCGCTGCACGCTCCAGTTGGCGAGCGCCAAACGCAGGGCTTCATCGGGTTGCCCAGCCAATTCCAGGGCAAAACGCGCCTCGTTGCCTAAATGCGTAGTGTCCCCGCGCAATCGGCTCGCCTGAATGCGGGCGCGCAGGGTATCGCGGTATTGACCGGCTTGCGGCGAATGCAGACGTTGCTCCGCCAGGGCCAGCCGCAACAACAGGGAATCGGGGCGAATATCGTCCGCCAGCAAGGCGCTCACGGCCGCGGGACGGTTTTCGTCGAGCAGGAAATCGGCGTAAGCGGCAAGCACATACACATCTCTGAGCCCCAGCGCCAAGGCTTGTTGGAAATGCCGCTCCGCCGCCTGTGGCTGACCCAGCCGCGCGGCCGTCTCGGCCAATACCGTCAGAGCCCAGAGTCGTTCCCTGGAGTCCGCTTCGGGATTTTCGGCCAGCACGGCGTCCAGCATCCGGTAGCTAGCTTGCGCCTGACCGACCACGCCGAGGATGCTGCCGCTGCAGGCGTTGGCCAGCAGTTCGGTGGCCAGTCGGGACAAGGCCAGACAACTGCGCAAGGCTTGAGGATAGTCGCCCTGCACCCCGAGAATCACGGCTCGCGTCAGCCAGGCTTGGGCCGCGCGGGGCCGAACCTTGAGCAGCTTCTCCAGATCCGCCAACGCCTCCGAAAAATCATGGCGATTCTGGCGCAGGGTGGCGCGCAGCAGCAGCACCTCGGGTGCGGGCTGGGATTCATTCCACCACGGCGCGAGGGCGGCTTGCGCATAGCCGTAATAACGGGGATCGGCCTCGGCGCGGCCCAGTTCCACATAGCGCCACGCCAGGCGCACCGCTAAACGCCGATCGCCGGGATTATCGGCGAGGTCGTTACGCCAGGCCCGTAGTTCGCGCATCTCGGGAGAGAAGGTGAAAAAAGGCAGACGCTCCAGTACCTGGCCATCGTCGTCGGGCACGAAGGGTTTGGCGCCGGCCATCCCGCTACCCATGGCCAGTAAGGTGACGATCAGCAAGAGGTGAAATTTCATCGTTGGGTTTTTTCGGGTCGTGCGCGGGTTGTCGGGGCCGGTAGCGCGGTTCTCGCTGCGGCCCCGATGGATCAGGACACTCAATCCAGCGGACAGAAGCCGGTGCAACCGTCCTCGTCGGGGTCCACGTGGCGGCTGTTGCGTCCGGATTGCGCCCAGGCCAGGTAGGGGAAGCTCTCCTGGTAGTCCCTATCGTTCGTGTTCACGCCGTCACCGATGCGGTTATGCGGAAAACCCGAGAAGGAAACGCCGCCTTCGGGCGGCGCCAAGACACCGGCCACCACCCGCGCGGAAATATCGGTAACGTCGTCGAAGACGCGCCGGCCGTTGGGAAAGCCGGCCGGATCGCCGCCGAGCAAGCCCAATCGGCTGCGGGCCGTGAAATCGACGGTCGCTGGCACACCGGTATTGAGCCGCAGCAGGTCGGCGACCGGACCGGTCGGGGTGCCGGGGGCGGCGATTGGCGGCAGATATTGCACCAGCGGCAGTAGATCGTTGCGCGGCGGGGTGGGGATGGGCAGGGCGTCGGCGTAGATGGCGTTCAGCACCCGCGCCAGCAGGGGATCGAGGGCGAAGGTCGCGAACTGAGCATCGCCGCGCGGTTCGCTCATGCTGAATTTGTCCTTGGAACCGGCGCCGATGATCAATTCATTGAACAAGGGATTGCCCATGCGTTGGATTTGCCGAAAGCTTCTCGACAGCAGGGGCCGTCCGCCCGGCTTGAAAGGCAATACCTTGGTCCCCGGACGCGACGTAGTGCCCCAGGCGCCGATGGTGGCCTTGATGTCGTCGGCGGAATGGAGTTTGCCGTCGGCCGTCAGCAGGGCGATGGGCGCTTCGACGGCGATGGCGTTGACATTGAAACCGGCCACGTCGTCGGACGCGAAATTCTGCGTGTCGTCCCGGTCCTGATCATCGCTCAGAACCCCCGGCACGCCGGAGGCGAAAGCCGAGGGGCGGAAATTGAGCGAATCGAAGGCGGCTCCCAGGTCGATCCAGAAAGGATCGTCCACCGTCCCGGCGAACACCCGGACGCCTTCCGTCAGGTCGTAGACTCCCTGCTGCGCCAGCGACGAATAATCGGGCATGGTGCGGGGACCGGCATTGCTGGGCACGGCATACAGAACCTGCCCTCCCTGCAAGCGGTAATGGCGCTTGCCCTGGATCATCTGGACCGTGTAGTTCTGGCGCAGACTCAAGCCTTCCGAACCCGGTCCATCCAAAGCCGTGATCGCCGGTGGAATCAGTGGTGTGCCCGGTGCGACCGGAGCCGGTGAATTGGCCGGCGCGGGAATGCCGTCGCCGGCACCGACAAAGCCGGTGAATACGCCGGGGGCGCGGATTTCGGTATTGAAGCGGAATTGGAAGGTGATGTCTTCGCGCGCGTCATGGTCGTTATCGATCTTGATTTCGTACAGGATCTCGGGATCGAAGGGGAAGAAATTGGGACCGTTGGAGGGCTCCAGCAGCGGGTCCACATCCAGAATCAGCGTCACCCGCGTCGGGTCGTCGTAGCTGACGAAGGCGAAAAAGTCGGTGATGTCGGCCTTTTGATCCAGCGCGGTCAAGGGCGCTTCCCGGTGGTTCGCCGCCTGTGCCGACCACGGCAGGGCGGCGGCCAGAACGGAAGCGGTCAGCAGGGTCATCGTCGGTTTGTTCATCGCAATCCTCGTTACGGTTGTTGGGATGGGAAGCACTGGCCGGCCAGCACTTATCCCCTATGCGTAACGAGCCCCGATCTGGATGCAGCGATGACGATTTTTTATGAATGTCCGATCGGCTTGATCACACCGCCTTCCAGTCATCGTTCACGAAAATGTCACGACCGGTGGAGCAAAATGATGCAGTTGTCAAAGTCGGCAGGTGACCATGAACGATCCCATTCAGTTTCTTTTCGATCTGCTGCGGAAACGCGGCAACAACGCCTATTTCGGGGAAGCCGTCACTGAAACCGAACACATGCTGCAGGCCGCCGATCTGGCCGAGCGCAGCGGTGCGCCCGAGGCATTGATCGCGGCGGCATTGCTCCATGACATCGGCCATTTGCTGCATGAACGCGGCGAGCGGATTGCCGATCAAGGTATCGATGCCTGCCACGAGCAACTGGGTGCGGATTGGCTGGGGACTTATTTCGACCAGGAGGTGACCGAGCCGGTGCGTTTGCACGTGGCGGCCAAGCGTTACCTGTGTCAAGCGGAACCGGGTTACTACGCCGGCTTGTCCGAAGCGTCCAAGCAAAGCCTGATGTTGCAGGGGGGGCCGATGGATGCGGCCGAGGCCGCGGCTTTCGTCACCACGCCTTACGGTGATCGCGCCGTGGCTTTGCGCCGTTGGGATGAAGCGGCCAAGGTTCCGGACGCCGTGACGCCTCCCCTGGAACATTTCCAGAACACGCTCAAGGCGGTACTCAAAATCTGAGTAGCGAATCTCGATGTGACCGCTATTGATTGTTTTTTATATTTCTATAATATTGGAAATATGAAAAAACAAGACGCACTGACCGCGTTGAGCGCCCTGGCGCAAGAAACGCGCCTGGACATCTTCCGCTATCTGGTCGAACAAGGCCCGCAAGGCGTGACGGCCGGCCAGATCGGCGAGCAGTTCGGCTTGCCGCCGCCAACCCTGTCCTTTCATCTGAAAACCTTGCAACAGGCCGGACTCGTGGAGCGACGCCGGCAGAGCCGTTCGCTGATTTACTCGGTGGCTATCGGCGCCATGAACGATCTCTTGGCCTACCTCACGGAAAATTGCTGTTCCGGCCACCCCGAAGCCTGTGCCCTGCCGGTGTGCGACGTCGACGTCGACGTCGACGTCGATGGGCATGGCACGAATCCCTCGTTAAAACAAGGCCAATAAGCCATGCAAAATGTCGATCCCCTCTTCCATGTGTTGTTTCTGTGCACCGGCAACTCGGCCCGCAGCATTCTCGCGGAGGCGCTGTTGAACCATTACGGCCAGGGTCGGTTCCGTGCCTATAGCGCCGGCAGCTATCCCACCGGTCAGGTCAATCCGCTGGCGCTGGAAATTCTCAGGCGCCAGAATTTTTCCACCGATGGATTGCGCAGTAAATCCTGGGACGAATTCGCCGCCCCCGGCGCACCGCCGTTGGATTTCGTATTTACCGTATGCGACAACGCCGCCCATGAGGTCTGCCCGGTCTGGTGGGGCCACCCCATGACGGCTCATTGGGGGGTCCCCGATCCCGCCGCCGTGGAGGGGGTGGATAGCGAGCGTTTGCAGGCTTTCCGCGATGCCTTCCGGGTGCTGGAAAACCGCATCAAGGTATTCGCCAGTCTGCCTTTGGATACCTTGGACAAAATCAACCTGCAACAGCGTCTCGACAAGATCGGAAGCACGGCCGACGCGGGGAGTGGCGCATGAACGCGCGGGCGGAATCCTTGCCTGCGCAGGAGGCTGGCGCGATCGGTTTCTTCGATCGCTATCTCACGGTTTGGGTCGCGCTGTGCATTCTGACCGGCATCGTCGCCGGCAACTTTGCGCCCGGTCTGTTCGCCGTGCTGAGTCGGCTGGAGATCGCCAGCGTCAACCTGGTGGTGGCGGTGCTGATCTGGGTGATGATCTATCCGATGATGGTGAACGTCGATCTGACCTCCCTGCGGCATATCGGCGAGCGGCCCAAGGGGCTGGTGATCACCGGCGTGGTCAACTGGTTGATCAAGCCTTTTACCATGGCTGGGCTGGGGTTGTTGTTCTTCGAGTTTTTCTTTCGCGGTTGGGTCGATCCGCAGGAGGCCAAATCCTACATCGCCGGCATGATTCTTCTGGGAGCCGCGCCCTGTACCGCCATGGTGTTCGTGTGGAGTCAACTGACCCGCGGGGACGCGACCTATACCTTGGTTCAAGTGGCCTTGAACGACCTCATCATGGTCTTTGCCTTCGCACCCCTCGTGGCCCTGTTACTGGGCGTGGCCGAGATCATCGTGCCTTGGAAGACGCTGTTACTGTCGGTCGCTCTGTACGTGGTCATTCCCCTGGCCGCTGGCTGGTTCACACGGCGCACGCTGTTGGCCCGAGGCGGACAGCCTCGCCTCGACGCCTTCAATCGGCGTTGCAAGCCCTGGACCGTCGTCGGCCTGTTGGCGACCGTGGTGCTGCTGTTCGGCTTTCAGGGCGGCACGATTTTGGAACAGCCGCTCATCATCGCACTGATCGCCGTTCCACTGATCGTGCAAAGTATCGGCATCTTCGCCGTGGCCTACCTGTGGGGCCGGGCCTGGCACGTGCCGATCGCCATCGCCGGCCCGGCCGCTTTGATCGGCACCTCCAACTTTTTCGAACTGGCCGTGGCCGTGGCGATCAGTCTGTTCGGCCTGAATTCCGGCGCGGCCTTAGCTACGGTGGTGGGCGTGCTGGTGGAAGTGCCGGTGATGCTGTTTCTGGTGAGTATCGTCAACCGCAGCCGCCAATGGTTCGAGCGCGGGTCGCCTTGAATCCCGCCGGAGCGAATCGGGAATCGCCGGGCGTCGGGCGGAGCGATGGCCCGCCCGAGCAGCGGGTGACCGGGAAGTCGTTCAAAAGACCCGCCAGCGGGGCCGGCCCGGACTATTTGTTGTTGAAACCCGGATTGTCTTGTGGCGCCGGTGGCGACTTGGGTTTGGGCAAGGGTTGAGGCGGAGGCGTGGTGTCGATCAGGGAGTTGTTGGCCCGCACCGCTTGCTGCGTCTTGAGCACCGGTGATTGCACTTCGGGAAGCAACGCCACCCCTTTCTGACGGGCGGCGATCTGCTGGTCGCGGATATAGCTGTATTTGTCGTTGGTATAGATCGATCCCGCGACGGGGTCTCGCAGAATCACCGGGTGCAAAAAGATCATCAAATTGCGCTTTTCCTTAACGGTCTTGCGATAACGAAACAGATTGCCGAGTAACGGTACGTCGCCCAGCCCCGGCACTTTCTGCACGTTCTCGTTGAGGGAATCGTCGATCAGTCCCCCCAGCACCAGTATCTGGCCATCCTCCACCAGCACGTTCGTTTTGATCGAACGCTTGGTGGTGGTCGGCCCCTGGGCGGTGTCGGCGATCACGTCCTCGACGTCCTGGGAGATCTCCAACTGGACCGCGTTGCCTTCGTTGATCTGCGGCTTGATACGCAAGGTAAGGCCCACGTCCCGGCGTTCGATGGTCTGAAACGGGTTGCTGGAGCCATCGCCGGTGGTGGTATAACTACCCGTTACGAACGGCCGATTCTCACCCACGATGATTTCCGCTTCTTCGTTGTCCATCGTGACCAAGGTGGGAGTGGACAGAACATTGGTGTTGCCGTCCTGCGACAAGGCGCTGATGATGGCCGCAAAGCGGTTGCGCCCACTGAAATCGCCCACGCCCAATGCCATACCCGAACCGATATTGCTGGCCGACGAGACGTCCCCGTCCGCGATGGCCGCCGCGGTCGCCGCGATGTTGGTCAGGCTTTGCCCCAAGGTGAAGTTGGTAAAGCCCACTAGGTTGCCACCCTGGCTACCGTCAACCACCCATTGGACGCCCAGTTCCGCCGTCTTTTCGGCCGAGATTTCGGCAATCGCCGCTTCGACCAGTACCTGGGCGCGGCGTACATCGAGTTGGGCGATCACCGAACGCAACGAGCGGACGATATCCGGCGGCGCCGTGACGACCAAGGAATTGGTGGCCTCGTCGGCCTGAATGTTGACATCGGTACGCCCGGCGGCGCCGGCGCGGCTGGAAATCACGGCCTGGGCGGCGCCCGTGGCCGTTTGGCCCGGCGCTTTTCCCTCCTCGTTGAGATTTTGACTGACGCCCTGCAGCACCGGCACCAGATCGACCGCCTTGGCGTAACGCAAATAAATCACTTGCGTGTCGCCCCCGCCTTCCAGCGGGGTGTCCAAGTGGGCGATCAAGGTGCGCAGCCGTAGCCGGTCCTTGGCGCTGCCGCTCAAGAGCACGCTGTTGGTGCGCTCGTCGGCCACCAGTTTGGGTTGATTCCCGGCGGCCGCGGCCCCTTGGGCGGCCGCTTGCCCCTTGCTGTCGCTCAGGCTGGATAGGACCCGCACGACGTCGGTGGCCGACGCATGGCGTAACGGGACGATTTCCACTTCCTCGCTGCTGGCTAGATCGACACGGGCGACGATGGTGGCGATGCGGTCCACGTTGCCGGCCGCGTCCGACACGATCAGCACATTGGTCGGTCCATACGCCGCCAGATGGCCTTGCGGAGGAATCAACGGCCGCAATATCGGCACCAATTGCGCCGCCGAGATGTTGTGCAATTCGATGACTCGCGTGACGACCTGGTCCTGCGCTATGGTTTCCCGCTGATCGACGGTGGGCACATCGTCCTGCTTGGCGTTGGCCGCCGGTACGATCTTGATGACCTTGTCGCCAGGTATGGCCGCGTAGCCGTGTACCGCGAGGATCGCCAGAAACACGTCGTAAATCTCGTTTTCTTCCATGGGTCTGGCGGATACCAGGCTGACCCGGCCCTTGACCCTGGGATCGACGATGAAATTCCGCCCGGTGATCTCGGATACGCTGGCGATCAGGGCGTTGATGTCCGCGTCTTTCAGGTTCAGCGTCACCGGCGTGGCCCAGGAGAGCCCACCAATGCCCAGCAACAGCCCTCCCACTAACGCCTGGCATAGGTGTCGCGCGAGAAGGCGGCGGGTGTCCGTCACAAAACCGGCTGTCATAGTCATCTTCGCATTCAATGGTTGCCGCGCCGATCCTGCCGTGTTTTCCCCGTCAATTCGGGGCGGAACTCAGAGCAAAGGTCAGCGGTATTTCGGCGCCGTCGCGCAGCACCTGGATGGCGATCTGATCGGCATTGAGCAGTTCCTGCATGACGGTCAAACCTTGGGCGGGGTCTACCAGGCGCACGCCGTTGACTTCGGTGACCACGTCACCGGAGCGCAGGCCCAGTTGGGCCATGAGTTTGCGGTCCCGTCCCGGCCGCAAACGAAAGCCGATGAATTGGCCATCCTGTTGATAGGGGCTGGCAAAGGCGAGGTCCTCCAAGGCTTGGGGCCGGTTCGCAACTTCCCCGCGCAGTTGGCCGACTACGGCGCTGGCATCGATCGGGGCCGCAACGTTGTCCGCCACAGCGTTCGCCCGCGCCGTGGGCAGGGTGGTCGGGGCATTGTCCGGGACTCCGGCCAAGGGAGTTTCCTTGGGCAATTTCAAAGCTTCCAAAACGCCATTGCGCGAGAGAATCACCTGATCGCGGAGAATTTGCACCAGATGCGCGCCGCCGGGAAGACGGTCGCCGACCGCATAACTGGATTCTGCCCCTCCGGCTGGAGCGATCAGCGCACGCCCCTTGGTCCGGTGCGGTGTAAAGAATATCCCGGCCAAGCGTAGATTCAGACGCGTTTCCGGAACATTTTGCGTAGGCGCCGCAATCAAGGTCGGGGCGTTGACCTGGCCGAACAGATGCCAATCGGCGATGGCCGCATAATCCGCTGGCTTGGGCGGCGCCTGGAGAACGGGCGCGTCGGGTTGGGTTAGGGCCGAACCCTCCACGGGCAATAGTGTCCATGTCAAACGAGCCAGACCGTGGGCCAGCAAGATCACCAACAACACGTTGACGGGCGCCGCCAAGCGTCCCAGCGTCTCCAGATTGTTGGGGAACCTCCAGCGTCTCATTGGGATTGACGAATGCGACCGCCCATTATCATGAGGAAAATTAGAGCACCAAGCCCCGTGTATGACAACCGAAGGCCCTTACCCATTCCCGTGGGAGAGTCCCGAAAGCCGGAGTTTCCCTGCTCACCACTATAAATTAAGATGCCCCGGTCGGGCTATCGATGACTGTCGCGATAAGCGGCAGATGACTGAATCCACAGATTTTTGGAGCTATCGAGTAATGAATACGGGCTTGAGAATAGCGGTGTGCGCGACAATCCTCGCCATCACGGCCTGCGCGGCCGACAATCCCTATCAACGTACCGCGGTGGGGGCAGGGGTCGGCGCCGTGGCCGGAGCCGTGCTGGGTCATCAGATAGATGGCAAGTCGGGACGCTATGTGGGCGCCGCCGCCGGCGCTTTGGTCGGTGGCGCGATCGGCAATTACATGGATCGCCAGCAACAGGCTTTCGATCAGGCTCTGGCCGAGGAACGCGGCCGTTACAACATGGAGATCCAACGTTTGGAGGATGGCAGCATCAAGCTGGATATTCCCAGCGAAGTATCTTTCGATTTCAACAAGGCCGACATCAAGCCGGCCTTTACCCCGACCCTGGACAAGGTGGCCAACCTGCTGCAGGAATACAATCAGACGAACATCGAGATCATCGGGTATACCGACAGCGTGGGCAGCGAAAGTTACAATATGGAACTATCGCGCCGTCGCGCTGAAAGCGTCGCCGGGTACCTGAGCGCGCGCGGTGTCGCCCCGCAACGACTACAGACCGTCGGCCGAGGCGAAAGCGATCCCCGCGCCAGCAACGCCACCGAAGCGGGCCGGCAGCTAAACCGCCGCGTCGAAATGGTGATTCGCGCCGATCAATCCCAACAGCAACAGGGCTATCAACAGCCCGGTCCCGGCAATGGCGCGCCTCAGCAAGGCGGTTACGGAGCGCCTCAGCAAGGCGGTTACGGAGCGCCTCAGCAGGGCGGTTATGGCGCGCCTCAACAAGGCGGCAATGGCGCACCCGATGGCGGTTATTCGCAACAAAATCCCTACGCGGAAAATCCTTATGCTCAGCCACCCAGCTATTGAGCGATTTGGGGATACTCGGGATTGGATTAGTCGCGGGCAAAAAAAAGCTCCCGATCCTCGGGAGCAACCAACCTAGGAGAGAGCCGTGCGAGTGGCTTGAACGTCTGCTAACGCGCTGCTATCGCAAGGCCGATTAATTCAAAGCACGTTCAGTGCCAATGTTGTTTTGGGCTCTGTCATCGCTATCTTGTTCGATTTCTCGCTTAGCCATGCGATGGTAGGGCCTCGATCCGATCAGAATGACCCTTCGGTGGTTCATTCTGAATGCCGGGATTACGGGCCATGACGGTTTCTTCCCGTCGAGGACGCTGGTGGTGGAGTAAGTCATTGAGTGAGTTACACTGTGGTCGTTCCGGGTGACTTGCCTGTCTCGAAATAAGTGCAGGTATTGACAATCGTTTTGCAATCAGGGACACATTGCGCGCTAATGTGACAAGCGGTGTCGCCCCAGCCGACGATCGGCGCGACTGGGACAATCCAACGGTTAGTGGCTGGCCGCGAGATCGCCGTCGTTCCTCACTTCATTCAACAGCCATTCCCTGAACTCCCCGATTTTGCTGTTCTGCTCCCGGCCCTCGGGGTACACCAGGTAATAGGCTTTCTGGCCGGCCAGGGAATTGGGAAAGGGTACGACCAAACGTCCGCTATCCAGATAGCGCGTCGCCAGCCGGCGATCGACGATGACCACGCCCATGCCGGCGATCGCGGCTTCCATGGCCAGGGACCAAGTCTGAAAACGCGATCCGCCCAGCGGATCGATGTGGCTTACGCCGGCCGCGTCCAGCCAACTCTTCCAATCTCCCATGCGGGCGATGACGTGCAGCAACAGATCGCTGCGCAGATCGGCCGGCTGCCGCAAGGCTTTGGGTCCTTGCAACAAGGTCGGGCTGCATACCGCGATGAGGTCCTCGTCCATCAGCCAATGGCAGCGCAATCCCGGCCAACCGCCTTGTCCCTGGCGGATGGCGAGATCGACATCCGAACGCGAGAAGTCCGTCAGATCCGTGGACACGATCAACCGCACTTCAATATGGCTTCGGGTTTCCTGGAAGGCCGGCAGGCGCGGCACCAGCCATTGAGTCGCGAATGCCGGCATGACGCTGATGACGAGTAAACCGCCGCGCTGACTGGCGATGATCCGCTCGGTAGCGGCGGTGATCTGCTCGAAGGCCGCCTGCAGCGGGAGCAGATATTCCTGCCCCGCCGCCGTCAGGCGTATTTGCCGGGGCAGGCGATCGAACAACGGCGCCCCGAGAAATTCCTCCAGCGCGCGGATCTGGTGGCTGACGGCCGAGGGCGTGAGATGCAACTCCGCCGCGGCGCGATTGAAACTGAGGCGCCGGGCGGCGGCTTCGAAAATACGCAGGCTGTTGAGTGGAGGCAAGGATCGCATAGGCTGTCACAGATGAATTTTTCTCATCCGATAACTGAACAATCATCGTTTGTGAAGAAAGGCGCGAATCGCTATAAATGACTCATCTGAGAGACTTACGTAGTACCGTCTCAGGCTTGGGCATCATTGACTATAGATGAAATTCTCTCACTTGTAAGTGGGGTGCATGATGGCAATCGAACATATTGAAACACCGTTAACCCGTTACGCCCCAATCGATGGTTGGGGTTTGGAAGCCATTCGTCGCCTGGAGGATGGTTCCATCGACTACGGTTATTACCTGGCCCAAGGCCGGCAGGAACACGGTCGGACCGTATTCCGCGCCGCGCAAGGCTTGGTCCGGCCCATCCGCTGGTTTTCGTCTTGGGTGGCTCGTCTGGCCGATCGATCTCAGGGCGCGAGACCGGCACTCAAAATAGTCGGCAATGCGCGGATAACCCGCGTGAAACCCGCTTAGGCGTGTTCCGTACCCAGTGAATTACTGTTAGCTTCACCCATCCTCCTTGACCGCGCCGCCGCTACCGACCTCAGCGGCGAGTGCGGTTTTTTTTCGGATCAGGGCCGCAGGAAAATTTCCATCATATTCAAGGGTTGTCTGAACCACGCGCAGGACGGGTCGCTCAGCGGCAGCGATAGTCCCCTGCTCGGATCGAAGACTTTCCACACACCTTGACCCATCGGCTGAAAGGTTACTTGTGAGCCGGCCTTGGTCATGTTGACTTGGGTGGTGGCGGCCAATGTCGGCAACCGCGACGCCTTGGCGACGTCGACATACAAGGTGCCGGCCGCGCCATCGCATCCCGCCAGAAAAATAAACGAATAATTTTCGAAATTCAGATTTCTGGTATTCCTCAGTATTGAAATCACTTCCTGTCCCGTAAGGCGAGAGGAAGTGGATTCCTTGAAGCGACCGATATTGGCGTGACTCAGCAGGATAACCGGCATGACTCTGTCTCCCGTATACGCACGCAAATCGATCGAACTTCGCAGGCGGGTGTTTTCGAGATGGTGATTGCCTAGAAATACTTGGTTTATATCGTTGAGTTCTTGGTCGCCTGTCGAAATAAGAACATTGAGACCTTTTGACATATTAGGCTCCTTGCTTCAGGCATTAAGGGTTCAAATGAATTATTCCAGTCGGCAATAACCACGCCATGTCGAAAGACGGGAATTAGCCCTTTGAGCACTCCATTGGATGAGCGAGGTCCTATTGGGAAATACGATTTCCGATTCAAAATGAACCATTATGGGGTCAGTTTGAACTGATCATTTTGAATGGTGGAATAGCCGACTGATCCTGTGGAACCGGCCATGGACAGGTCGAAAATACAATGCTGGCCCAGGTGGCCCGCATTGGTGTCGAGTATTGGATTGCGGAACAGGCCGAAGCCGCTCAGTAGCCCCTGGTCGTAATCCGGGATGCCCGAATTCGTGGTATTTGACTTGCTAATGACTCCTGCCCATTCGATGCCGAGCGCCGATGGGAATGTACTCGGCCTGTCGAGGATAAGGGAATTTTGGAGAAACCCATGCTGAACTGTTTAAAGGCAGAGGCGCATCGGCCAAGCAGCGGAGGGATTGGATAATGACAAAGGTCCATTCAATGTCAAATCGACTTTTGAGATTGAAGTTCCGGCTACTGATGTAAAAGCCGATTTCAGACCTTATTCAGCCCAGTTGACATATGACAGGCGAGATTTCGTCAATAAAAGCGAATCACCGATCAGCGGTGATGATGCCGAAAATGGTTATCAAATCCACAGTGCGCCGTGGGCAGGAGATTTCGAAAAGCCTGGCTGCGCTACGAACGGTGACGGTTGCGGCGGCTCACCGCGAAAGAGGTATCCATCGTGTCGAGAGAATATAAGCGCATCACTATTGATAGGGGCCTGGCGTGCATTGGCCCTTGCAGGCGCCTTCGGCAACTGCGCCGCCAGAATCCACTGTTGTTCAATGATTTGAACGACATCGACGCACCTTTCAATCCGACGCGGGCTTTCGAGGATGGATAGGCTGACCCCTTGCCGGCGTCGTTTCGATTCTCTTTCGATGCTCGGCCGCGGTTCGCTGCCACCATGACCGATGCCCGGCGGCTGATCGAAGAACTGGCCCGTCAGGAAAAAGAACTGTACCGCCGCACTTTTCTGGCGCCTTGCGTGCGCGGCGGCCAGGTACGCACCCGCTTGGCCGGGTTGATCCATACTTTCACGGCAAACCCGGCGAATCGCGAAGGCTGGGGAATTTTCCACCCGCGCGACGCGGTGACGGCGGACTGGATAACGGTGGCCGAGCCCGAACAGATCGCCGCGTATTTGGGCCTATTACCCGCCATGCGCTGGTATCTGGCGTTGCGCCTGCGGGGTCGCACCTGGCTCGCTTACCCATTCAACGAAGGTGATGCTCGACAACGTCTCGGCCGTTGTCAGCCTATGCCGGTGCATCTGGTGGAACGCGGGCAAGCCTTGGAAGGGGTCATCGCGCGATGGGACGGAACGGCATTTTGGTTCGATGCCCTGGATCGCCGCGCTGATCCCCAATTAGCCGACCAGGCGCGGGAATCCCTGCGCGCCTTCCGGTCTCCCGAAACCTTGCGTTTGCCAGGGTTGACCCCGGAACTCCGCGTGGCCTACACCTTGGCTTTGAAAGGCACGGCAGGCTACCGTGCCCGGCGAACGGCCCATGATGATCGTGAACGTTTGCGGCGGGCGTTGGATATGGCGGGCGGGCGCCTGCGGGATTATCGGGAGCACGACGACTACTGGCTGGTGGAGTGGTTGAGCGCGAAGGGAGAGCGGCATACCTCGGCCATCGCCAAGCGGGACCTCACGGTGATCAGCGCCGGTATCTGTCTGGATGGTGAAGACCGCCGTTTTGATCTGCAATCGCTGGTGGGCGTGATGGAGCAGCGCCCGGATTGGATGTGAGCCGGCCCGTGTCGGCCTTACGGTCGCAAACGGCCGGAGCTTGTTATAGAGTTCATAACGACTCCGCCACTTCGCTGCTCGATGTGATCCAGGCATGTCACCGCCATCCAAACTCTGCTTCACCTTCACCGATCGCGTTGGCATCGTAGCCGACATCGCGCGGATACTGAGCGAACACGCTATCAGCATCACCGCTATGGAAGTGCGGGTCGACCCGACCAGCCGCAATGTCCAGGTCTATGCCGCGCTGGACAACCCGCAAAACGGGGCTTGCTGGCGTAAGGCCCAGCCTGTTCTGGAACAAGTGCCTGGACTGCAGCGCATGGAAGCCGTGCACAGTTTGCCGCGGGAACGTCACGAAGCCTGGCTGAGACTGGTCTTGAACAGTATCAGCGATGGCCTGGTGGCCGTGGATGAGCATGGGCGTCTGACGCTGATTAATACGGCCGCACAGCAGTTGTTCGGGCTGGACCCCACCAGCGCCTTGGGCCTACCCCTGGGGCGATTGGAACTGGGCGACAGCCGATTGCCGGAGGCGCTGCAGGGCCGGCCTTGCGAACGCGTACCGCGCCATCATCTGATCGACGGGCAACGCGCGCAATTTCTCGCCACGACCTTGTCCATCCGCGACGAAGTGGGACAGATCGGTGGGGCCGTGGAGATTCTTCAAGACATGGGGCAGTTGCGCTCCCTGGCCCAGGCGATCATCGATCCGGAACGCGAGGCGTTCGCCTGCATCGTCGGCACCAGCGCGACCTTGCAAATGCCGATCCGGTTGGCCCAGCAGGTATCCCGCACCGATGTGATTGTCTGTCTACGTGGCGAAAGCGGCACGGGCAAGGAATTGTTCGCCCGGGCCATCCATACCGAAAGCCGCCGCACGGGGGAATTCATCGCCATCAACTGTGCGGCCCTGCCTTCCGAACTGTTGGAAAGCGAACTGTTCGGTTATACCAGCGGGGCGTTTACCGGAGCTCAGAAGGAAGGCAAGCCGGGCCTGTTCGAGATCGCCAAGGATGGCACGTTGTTTCTCGACGAAATTGGCGAACTGCCACCCGGACCCCAAGCCAAATTATTGCGTGTCATTCAGGAAGGACGTATTCGGCGGATTGGTGGCGCGCGGGAAATTCCAATCAATGCCCGCATCATCACCGCCACCAGTCGCAATCTTGAGCAGATGCTGGCCAGTGGTGAGTTTCGTCAGGATTTGTTCTACCGCATCAATGTGTTTCCCATCTACCTGCCCGCTTTACGGGAGCGTATCGAGGATTTGCCGGCACTGATCGAACATTTTCTGTTCCGTTTCAATGCCCGACTCAAGCGGCCCGCCCAGTCGTTGCAACAGGCCGCGCTGGACAAGCTGATGCACCATCCCTGGCCGGGCAATATCCGCGAATTGCGCAATGTGATAGAACGCGCCGCCATACTCAGCGCCAGCCCGCAGATCGGCCCCGATTGCATTATTTTCGGCAGTGAATTGGGGCAGCCGGAAGTGTTCCAGCCAGCGGCGGAAACGCCGGGTGAGCCTCTGCCCTATCGCGTGGCTCGTCACGAAAAGAATCTGTTGGTGGAGGCGCTACACGAACATCGGTCTCTGCGGCAAACGGCCGTGCGCTTGGGCATCTCCCATACGGCCTTGCTGAATAAGCTGAAAAAGCATGGTATCGACCCGGCAACTTTATAAACCAATGGTACGATTTCGTTCCATCGCCTCCGAAACCCGCTATTTCTCGATAATTCCGCTTTCCAGGCCCTCGGGCTGGCACGATTTCTTGCCGCGGGGGATGACCGTGGTCCGGCCGCCTGGCTCATCTTGAGACCCGATGCTTGCTTCGGAAGTGGCTTTATAGCGGCCTTCTCGCGCTGTCGGCAACGGTCTTCCGAGCGGGGGTGGGCCCTGGCACATCGGTTGCTCTATACCGGGCAACCGCACCCCTTGTCGTAATAGCGGCTTGATTGATCCAACCATCTTAGGAGAGCGCCCCCATGTTGATCGGCATACTGAAAGAAATCAAACCCCAAGAAAACCGCGTTTGCATGACCCCCGCCGGCGTCGAGATTCTGAAGAAGAACGGCCATGACGTGTTGGTCGAGACCAGCGCGGGCGAGCGCAGTGGCTTCGGCGACGATGACTATCGCGCGGCCGGCGCCGAAATCGGTGCGTCTCCCGCCGAAGTTTTCGGTCGTGGCGATATGGTGATGCATGTCAAGGAGCCGCAGCCCTCCGAATATCCCATGATCCGGGCCGGACAAACCGTGTTCACCTATTTCCATTTCGCCGCTTCGCGCGATTTGACCGAAAACATGATAAAGACGGGCGCGACCTGCATCGCTTACGAGACCATCACGGACAGCAACGGCACGCTGCCGTTGCTCACCCCGATGAGCGAGGTCGCCGGGCGGATGGCCGCGCAAGAGGGCGCCAAGTATGCCGAACGGACCTTCGGCGGTCGCGGCATTCTGTTGGGCGGCGTGACCGGTGTGGCCCCCGCCAAGGTGCTGGTCATCGGTGGCGGCGTGGTCGGCACCAATGCCGCGCAAATGGCGTGCGGCCTGGGCGCCCAAGTCTATCTGCTGGATACCAGCCTGGATCGGTTGCGTTACCTTTCGGAAGTCATGCCCAAGAACTGTTTCCCCACGTACTCGACCCCGGCCGCTATCCGCGAATTGGCCAAGGAAGCGGACGTCATCGTCGGCGCGGTGCTGGTGCACGGCGCCAAAGCCCCTCATCTGATTACCCGCGAAATGTTGAAGACCTTGAAGCACGGTACCGTGCTGGTGGATGTTTCCATCGATCAGGGCGGTTGTTTCGAAACCTCACGGCCAACGACCCACGCCGAACCGACTTATGAAGTGGACGGCGTACTGCATTATTGCGTCGCCAATATGCCCGGCGCGGTGCCGCTGACTTCCACCATGGCGCTGACCAACGCGACCCTGCCCTATGCCGCCAAACTGGCCAATCTCGGATGGCAACGGGCCGCCGCGCAAGATCCGCATATCAGCAATGGCGTGAACATGGTGGAGGGCAAAATCACCTATAAGAACGTCGCCGATGCCTTCGGCATGGAATACGTGCCCGTCGTGCAGTTCCTCTGAGCACTTTGCCGGCGCGGCCGTTTCCGGTTGCGCCGGTTTTTTCAACCCACCAAAAATCCTGACGGATGGAGGAATCTTTGATGGAGAATTTTCTCGACATCGTCAATACGATTGACGGCTTTGTCTGGGGGCCTCCCCTGCTGATCCTGCTGGTCGGCACCGGCCTGTATCTGACTATCATCCTACGTGGTTTGCAGTTTCGCCGCCTGGTTTATTCATTGTGGCTCGCTTTGATCAAACGCCACGAAAAAACCGATCAACCCGGCGACATCAGTCATTTCCAGGCGTTAATGACGGCGCTGTCCGCCACGGTCGGCACCGGCAACATCGCGGGCGTCGCCACGGCCATTGCCGTGGGGGGGCCGGGCGCGTTGTTCTGGATGTGGGTCACCGGTCTGGTCGGTATGGCCACCAAGTATTCGGAAGCGGTATTGGCGGTGAAGTATCGGGTCAAAGATGCCAATGGCAACATGTCCGGCGGTCCGATGTATTACATCGAACGGGGTCTGGGCTGGCGTTGGATGGGACTGGTTTTCGCCTTTTTCACGGCGATCGCCGCGTTCGGTATCGGCAATATGGTGCAATCCAATTCGGTCGCCGATGCGCTGCAATCCAGTTTCAGCATTCCCCATGCGGTCACGGGCGTCGTGCTGGTTATCGCCACGGCCGCCGTGGTGTTAGGAGGCATTACCAGCATCGGCCGGGTGACCGGTGTGCTGGTGCCGGTCATGATTCTGTTCTATATCGCCGGCAGCCTGATCATTCTCGTCAAATACGCGGGGGCCATACCCGGCGCATTCGCGTTGATTTTTCACGAAGCCTTTACGCCAACCGCCGCTACGGGTGGTTTCGCCGGGGCGACCTTGATGCTTTCCATCCGCATGGGCGTGGCTCGCGGCGTGTTTTCCAATGAATCCGGCCTGGGCAGTTCGCCCATCGCCGCCGCGGCGGCCAAAACCAAACACCCGGTGTCTCAGGCCCTGGTGTCCATGACGCAAACGTTTATCGACACCCTGGTCGTCTGCACCATGACCGGCTTGGTGTTAGTGGTGACCGGCGCCTGGTCCAATGGGGACAACGGCGCCTCCCTGACCGCTACGGCTTATGGGCAGGGCGTGGCAGGGGGCCATTACATCGTCACCATCGGCCTGCTTCTGTTTGCCTATTCCACCATTCTCGGTTGGTGTTACTACGGCGAGCGGGCCACGGAATATCTGTTGGGCGAGTGGGCGGTAAAACCCTATCGCATCCTTTTCAGCTTGGCGGTCGGTGTCGGCGCGATTCTGAAATTGGACCTGGTTTGGGCGCTGGCCGATTTGTTCAATGGGTTGATGGCTGTGCCCAATCTGATCGCTCTGCTGATGCTGTCGCCGGTCATCGTTAGCGTGACACGGGATTATTTCGACAGATTGGCGTTAGGGGAAGATCCGAGCGTCCCCGAACCGGTCCAACAAGAGAAGTGATGGGCCAGTTTCTGGAATAGATTTCCGGGATGGAACCGCTGGCTCTTAAGGGGTACGCGCAAGCGTACCCCTTAAGTTTTATCGATCGTCCGTTCCCGTCTCGACCCACAACTCACCCAACGCCAGACTGATTTCCTGAAACGGCGGTATCGCCACGTCGGCTTCGTCGGCGAAGAGCCCGATCACCGTCCAACGTCCGTGTTCAAGAGCGAAGGCTTCCAGGGTACGGGCCGTGGGATCGACCAGCCATAGATAGGGGACGCCGTATCGGGCATAGGTCGGCATTTTGACGACGCGGTCTTTCTTGGCGGTCGAGGGCGAAAGGATTTCGCAGACCCAATCCGGCACGATTTCGAAACGATGATCGCCGGCGAGACTCGGTAGTCGCTCCCGCCGCCAGCCAGCCAAATCCGGTACGGCGATTTCCATATCGCGGATGAAGTGGATTTCCGGTTCGACGATAATCCACCATCCACCGGGACCGCCCCGACCTTTCTGGAAGGCGGCGCCAATTTCGATTTCCAGGGATGAGCAAACGAGTGCATGCGGCTTAGCAGGCCGTGGCTGAGTGTACAATTGCCCGCCGATAATCTCCCCCACCCAATTTTCCGGCAGATTCATCAGGCGCTCATACAGGTTTTCTTGAAGTGCGGCCGTTGGCATGGGATCGCCCTCTTTGCTCGTGGGTACGGAAACGCGGAGCCCTGACGATCCGTGTCTCGTTCGTCGATAGTCTACCCGAAACCATCCCATGACAATGCCGTGTACAATGGCGGGCCTCCTCCCCGTGGGCGTTTCGATACCCGCCGCGTGACTCAGAACGACATGATGGCTATCAGCGACAACCAACCCGCCCTGCGCGTCAGCGGCTTGAGCAAGACTTATCGGATATACGAAAAGCCGGCGGACCGGCTCAAGGAATTGTTGTGGCGGCGCAAGTACCACACCGATTTCATGGCCTTGCGGGATGTCAGCTTCGTCCTGGAAAAAGGCCGGACGCTGGGCATAGTCGGCGACAACGGGGCGGGCAAAAGCACCTTGCTGCAACTGATCGCGGGGACGCTGACCCCATCCAGCGGGGTGATTCAATGCGAGGGGGATGTCCTGGGGTTGTTGGAACTCGGCATCGGGTTTCATGTGGATTTCACCGGCTTGCAGAACATCTTTCTGTACGGCGACATCCTGGGTCTGCCCCGCAGTCGGGTGCAGGCCAAGCTGGAGGACATCATCGGCTTTTCCGAATTAGGGGATTTCATCCATCGGCCGCTCAAAACCTATTCGACCGGCATGAGGATGCGCCTCGCGTTTTCCCTGATTTCCTCGCTGGACCCCGCGATTCTGATCGTCGACGAAGCCTTGTCGGTCGGCGATACGTATTTCCAGAAGAAATGCATCGATCGCATGATCGATTACAAGAAACGCGGGCGCACCATCATTTTCTGCACGCACAGCACGTATCAGGTCGGCGTATTCTGTGATCAGGCGTTGTGGCTGAAAAGCGGGTCGATACACATGCACGGCGAAGTGAACCGGGTGATTCCGGCCTATGAAGCCTATCAGGGTCAACGCAACGCGGATCGGGAACAACAGGAGGAAGAAGCCCATCGTCCGGAAAGTCCGGTGCGTATCCGGGATTTCGAAATACTGAGCGAATTGCCGCTCAAATCCGGCGATGATCTGCGTTTCCGCCTGCTGGTCGAGAATGCCGAGCCCGATCGGCCGTTCCATGTCACTCTGTCGCTCAAGATGGATACGGGGCGAGGGGTCTTCGTGACGGGAACCCATTTGACGGATAAGCCGCCGCTGACCGGCAAGGAGCGGGAAATCCTCGTCGCGTATCCGAACATACCGCTGATGGGCGGGTTGTATACCGCGCATGCGCGGATTTTCGATAACAAGGGCCTGATGGTCTATCACGAAAAAGTATTGCCGGCCTTCGAAGTGCTCAAGGATTCCCAGGAACTGGGCATCTGTCGGTTCGCTAACGTCTGGCGGATCAACTGAGGCGGCTTGGCGGCGAGTCGAATTCCCCATGATGATTCAACTATTGGAGATCACGGTCCCATGGATACTGCTGTTCGCATAGGTCATGGTTTCGATGTCCATGCCTTCGGTGACGGTGAGTTCGTCACCTTGGGCGGTGTGCGAATTCCTTACTCGCGGGGTCTGGTGGCGCACTCCGATGGCGACGTGGCCTTGCACGCCCTGTGCGATGCCTTGTTGGGCGCGGCGGCCCTGGGCGACATCGGCCGCCATTTTCCAGACAGCGACCCCGGCCTGCGCCATATCGACAGCCGTATTCTCCTGCGCAAGGTGATGCAACTCCTGCGTCGCCGCCGCTGGGCGGTGAATAACGCGGATCTTACGATCATCGCCCAGGCGCCGAAGATGGCCCCGCACATTCCGTCGATGATCCAGCAGATAGCCGCCGATCTCGGCGTGGCCGCCGAACAGGTCAATGTCAAAGCCACCACGACGGAGGGCTTGGGCTATCTGGGGCGGGGCGAGGGTATCGCCGTGCATGCCGTGGTTCTGTTACGGCAAACGTCGGTCGATCCCCGATGAGTCTCGCCTATTTTCTGGGTCACCCACCGCTTAGCGGGCGGATTCGCGTCGTTCCCGAGGATTTCCAGGTGTTCGAGGAACTGGGATTCGGTCCCAGCGGCGGCGGCGAGCACGTGTTGTTGCGGATTCGCAAGCGGGCCGTCAATACCGAATGGGTATCCCGTCAACTCGCCGTCCACGCGGGCGTTCCCAAGGCCGCCGTCAGCTATGCCGGTTTGAAGGATCGGCATGCCGTCGCCGAGCAATGGTTCACCGTGCATCTTCCGGGACGCGCGGAGCCGGATTGGGCGCAATGCGGCGGGGAGGATTTCACGGTGCTGGAGCACCACCGCCACGCGCGCAAGCTGCGTATCGGGGCGCTCAAGGGCAATGCCTTCCGTATCGTGATTCGCGATCTGCAAGGCGAATCCGACGGATTGGCGGAGCGTCTGGAACGCCTCGCGCAAAACGGCGTGCCCAATTATTTCGGCGCGCAACGCTTCGGCCATGACGGAGATAATCTGCTCAAAGCCGAGGCGCTGTTTCTCGGACGTTTACGGGTCCGGGATCGCCATCAGCGGGGTCTGTACCTGTCCGCGGCGCGGGCGCAGGTGTTCAATCAGGTATTGTCCCGTCGCGTGGCGCAAGGTTCCTGGAATCAACCCGTGGCCGGCGACGTGATGATGCTGGACGGCAGTCACAGCGTGTTTCGCTCCGCCACGGTGGATGCCGATATTCAGCAGCGAATGCGGGATTGTGATATTCATCCCACCGGCCCGTTGTGGGGACGGGGGGAACTGCTCAGCCAGGAGGGGGTGGAGGCCTTGGAACGCACGGTGGCGGCGGAATATCCGATTTTCTGTCAGGGCTTGGAAGCGGCTGGGATGAAACAGGAACGGCGGGCTTTGCGGATGCCTGTCCGTAACATGGCCTTGGAAAGGCCGGCCGATGGCAGCGCCGTGATCAGTTTTCGGCTACCGGCCGGCGCTTACGCGACGGTAGTATTGCGTGAACTGGTCGGGATAGTGGACTGATCGGGCCGGGTCCTTCAGGGGGGGCTGGCCGCCGGCCAGCCGCGCGTGATGATGGCCCGGCAATCCGCGCCTTTGGGCAAGGTGCCATAGACCCGTCCGCCGGAACCACCCAACCGCGCCGCGCAAAACGCATCGGCGACGGCCGCGCAACCGGCTCGCACTAGCAGCGATCCCTGCAGGGCCAGCGCCATTTTTTCCACGATCGACCGGGCGCGGTATTCGCCATCTTCGCCGGTCAGCGGCCACTCGTCTTGCAGTCCGGCGATATGGGCATCCAGGCGTCGGTCGGCTCCTTGCGCCAACCGCAATTCATTCAGCAGGACTTCGAAGGTGTCGGGACGGCGTGCCAGGGTCCGCAGCACGTCCAGGCACTGCACGTTGCCACTGCCTTCCCAGATCGAATTGACGGGCGCTTCGCGGTACAGACGGGGCAGCAGGGATTCCTCGACATAACCCGCGCCGCCCAGACATTCCTGAGCCTCGTTGATATGGGCCGGGGCGCGCTTGCAAATCCAATATTTACCGACGGCCGTGGCCAAGCGTACGAAAAGACGTTCGCTGTCCTCTAGCGCATGCCGATCCAGGGCGCGTCCGACACGGAAGGCTAAAGCCAGGGCCGCTTCGGATTCGACGAGCAGATCCGCCGCGACATTCTGCATCAAGGCTTGTTCGATCAGCGGCTTGCCGAAAGCCGCGCGATGCCCGATATGATGCGCGACCTGGCTGACCGCCTGACGCATCAGTCCGGCCGAACCGGTCATGCAATCGAAACGGGTGAGGGCGACCATGTCCATGATGGTCGCGATGCCTTGCCCTTCCTCGCCCAGGAGATGCGCGTAGGCGCCCCGGAATTCCACCTCGCTGGAGGCGTTGGAGGCATTGCCCAGTTTGTTTTTCAGCCGTTGGATGTGGATGGCGTTACGTTGGCCATCGGGCCGCCAGCGGGGCAGTAGGAAACAGGACAACCCCGTTTGCGTGCGCGCCAAGACTAAAAAAGCATCGCTCATCGGCGCCGAGCAAAACCACTTGTGCCCGACCAGTTCGTAAGCCTGGCCCGCGCCGCGGTTCGCGAGCGGATAGGCTCGCGTGGCATTGGCCCGGACATCGCTGCCGCCTTGCTTCTCGGTCATGGCCATGCCGATGGTCAGCCCTGGCTTGGTCAAAGCGGGCCGGTCGCCGGGGTCGTAGTGACGGGCGGTGATCCGGGCTTCCCAGAGCCGGGCGACGTCCGCCTGTTGGCGGATGACCGGGATACAGGCGAAGGTCATGGTCAGCGGGCAACCGGTGCCGGCTTCCATCTGGGCATGCAGATATTCCAGGGCGGCGCGGGCCACGTGGGCGCCGGGTCGGGGATGGGTCCAGGGCAAGGCGTGCAATTCATGCGCGATGGCCGTGCCCAGAATCCGATGATAAGCCGGGTGATAGTCGACCCTGTCCACCCGATGGCCGAAGCGGTCATGCGTGTGCAACACCGGCTTGAATTCATTGGCCTGAAAGCCCAGGGCGATCATTTCCTCCGATCCCGCCAGCGCGCCGTAGTCACGCACCCGCTCCTCCGCCCAGCCGCCGCCCTCGCGGTGCAAAGCTTCACGCAGGGCGATATCTTGGTCGTAAAGATTGATATCGGCCAGGGGTGGGGGCTGATTGAAGACTTCGTGGGTTTCCGCCAGGAAGGGCTTTTCCTCGCTGTTCATGGACGATCTCCACTCAGGCGCCGGGTTTTGAGAAAGCTGGGGGGCAACGCGCCGGGCCCCGAGAAACAACCGCCGAGGGTGACGATGGCGAAAGGCGCCGGCTGAAAGGCGATCCAGGCGCCTTGATCCTTCAGCCGTCCGACGAAACCGGCCTGTTCGGAATACACCACCCACAAGTTGGCCAAAGGCGCTTGCCCTACCACCAGGCCCCCGGCCCGCAGGGTTCTTTCAAAATGAGTTTGAGCGTCCCACGCGGGCGGGAACAGGACAACGACTTTACCGGCCTGTTCGTCGTTCAAGCGCAATTGCCAGAGCGCCAAGCCCAGCAACAGGCTCCACGCCGCCAATACCGCCAACAGCAACAGCGCGGCATGGCGATGGCCGGTCATGGCGCCGCATTGGCCAGCCGGGGTACGCGACGCTCATCGATAGGCCAGTGGAGAATCGCGGAGGTGATGCCCAAAGCCACGCTGATCCACCACACCAGCGCATAGGAACCCGTGTTGTCGAACAGATAGCCGCCGAGCCAGACGCCGAGAAAGGCGCCGAGTTGATGACTGAGGAAGACGATCCCAAATAGCGTCGCCATGTAGCGCGGGCCAAAAATCTGAGCCACCAATCCCGAAGTCAGGGGTACGGTGGACAGCCACAACAGCCCCATCGCGGCCGCGAACAGATAGACGGACACCGTGCTCAACGGCGCCAACACGAAAACGGCGATCACGACAGCGCGCGTCAAATACAGACTGCTGAGCAAATACTTTTTGCTGTACCGACCGCCCAATACGCCCGCGCTATACGAACCGATGACATTGAACAGGCCGACCAGGGCCAACGCCCAGGCCGCCGTGGAAGCGGCGATGCCGTTGTCCACCAGATAGGCGGGCAGGTGAGTGGCAATGAAGGCCACGTGAAAACCGCACACGAAGAATCCGCTGGTCAGATACCAATAACCCCCGTGACCGCTGGCCTCGCGCAACGCTTCGCCCAAGGTCTGTTCCCGGGTGGTCGCCGAGGTGGCTCCGCCTGCCACGGCACGGCCCTTCAGCACACCGGCCAAGGGAATCACCAACAGTACGCCGCAGCCCAGCAGAGTCAACGCCGTGGACCAGCCGTAAGCCGCCAGGAACGCCTGCCCCAAGGGCACCATCAGAAACTGACCCAAGGAACCCGCGGCCGTTCCGATGCCCAACACCCAGGAGCGTCTCTCTTCGGAAACGGCGCGGCTCATGGCCGCGAGAGCGATCGCAAAAGACGCGCCGGCCAAGCCCAGGCCGACCAGCACGCCCGCTGACAATTGCAACTGCCAGGGGGTCGCGGCGTGAGCCATCAACCACACGCCCAGACCATAAAACAAGCCGCCCAGAGCCAGTACCCGTCCCGAACCGTAACGGTCGGCCAACGCCCCGGCGAAAGGTTGGCCCAGTCCCCACAACAGGTTCTGTAGGGCGATGGCGAAGGCGAATACTTCGCGGCCCCAACCCTGATCCTGAGACATGGGCTCCAGGAACAGGCCGAAACCGGCGCGCACGCCGAAGGTCAACAGGGCAATCAGACAGCCCGCTACGATGATGAGCGCGGGTGTACGCCATGGGGCGTTGGATTGTTGCATGGCATTGTCTCGCTATAATGATGAGATTGTATCCCTTACGCACAAAGGCTCTCGCCTACGACCGGTCATCTCCAGAGTAGCTGACTTGTCGGTCGCGGGTCGAGAGCCCGTTGCGCCTGGCCCTGTGTGGTGTCGCGTGGGAGTCTTCAATTGCGCCAAAACGGTTTGGTCGCCTCCCGGTAAACATCGGCGCGACTGATCCCGATATCCTTTAACAGATAATCATCCAATCCTTGTAATGCCCGCCGTTGGCGGCTGCGCTCGTACCAAACCCCCACAGTCGCCAGGAAACGCCCTATCAGACCCGTCAACTGCGTTAAGCTAGACGGTGAATGACGCGATGCAGAGGTCCGCACAGGTAAGGAATCATTGATGCATTGTGTTTTTGTCATGATGACAATCTCCTCTGATTTAGATACAATATAGTTTAATGATTCGATACAATAAGGTCAATTAATTTATTGACACCATGACAATGTGGCATCCCGAATTACCGAACAGTACGCAACCCCGCTATCTCGCCCTGGCGGACGCCTTGGCGCAAGCCATTCAAGAGGGCAGCCTGACGCCGGGCGTGCGTCTGCCCACCCATCGTGATCTGGCCGAGCGCCTGGGCGTCACCGTCGGCACGGTGAGCCGTGCCTACAGCGAGGCGGAACGGCGCGGTCTGATCCGCGGCGAAGTGGGCCGCGGCACCTTCGTCCGCAAGCCGACCGACACCGTTTCATTCGGCTATCATGCGACCGGAAACGATGTGATCGATCTCTCCTTGAATCGACCCACGGTCGGCCAGCAGCACGCCGAGGCCCTGCGCCAGGCGCAGAACGCTATTCTGGAACAAGCGCGTTGCGCGGAATTGCTGACGTATCAAGCCGCCGAGGGGTTGCCCGCGCACCGTGAGGCGGGGGCTCAGTGGATGCGGCAAAACGGCGTCGATGCACGCGCGGACCGGGTATTGGTGACTAGCGGCGGTCAACATGCGTTGTACGTCGCCCTCGCCGCGTTGACCAAGCCCGGCGACATCGTGCTGACCGAGAAATTGACTTATCCGGGCATCAAGTCCATTGCCTGTCAATTGCATCTCAGCCTGCGTGGGTTGGACATGGATGCACAAGGCATCGTCCCGGAATCCCTGCGCAATGCCTGCCGCGACTCGGCGCGTTTGCTGGTGTGCGTTCCCACCTTGCAAAACCCCACCACGGCCACGATGTCCCTGGAACGGCGCCGGGAGATCGCGGAAATCGCCATCGAACACGATATCCGGATCATTGAGGACGATGTCTATGGCTGTCTGGTGGAGAATCGGCCGCCGCCGCTGGTCACGCTGATTCCTGAACGAACCTGCTATCTGAACAGCATTTCCAAATGCCTGTTTCCTGGCTTGCGCGTGGGTTATTTGCTGGTTCCCGAGGACAATCTGGAACGTTATGGCGCCATCATCCGCACCACGATGTGGATGGTCGCGCCCTTGATGGCGGAAGTCGCCACGCTGTGGATACGGGATGGCACGGCGGATCGATTCGCCCAATGGCAACGCGAAGCGGCCCGGAACGGACAGGCGATAGCCGCCCGAATCATGGGCCGATGGGATTATCGGGCCGAACCGACCGGTCTGCATTTCTGGCTGACCTTGCCCAGTCCCTGGCTGGCCGGGGATTTCGTGCAGCAGGCCAAGGCGCGTGGCATACTGACCACGCCGGCTTCTTCGTTCGCCGTGGAACGTTCGGGAATTCCCCATGCCGTGCGGGTCTGCGTGACGGCGACCGATGATGCGAGACAGTTGGAGAAAGGTTTGAATATTCTGGCGGAATTACTGGACGAAGCGCCAAGACCGGGCATGACGACCATCTGATGCGAGCGCAACGCTGGCAATGCCCAGCCGATGACGGCGAGACGATTCACCTCGCGGTCGTGGGCGAAGGTCCGCCGATGATTTTTTTACACGGCTGGACCAGCAGTCGCCAAGAGTGGCTGCCCTATGGCAAACAAGTAGCCGATCTGCGCCAAGTCTTTTGTTGGGATGCTCGCGCGCACGGCGGCCACCCGCTGTCGAACGCCACCCCACCGAGCGTGCAACGTTTGGCTCGTGATCTGCATGAGGTCATCGCGCATTTCCGTCTGCGGCCGGTGCTGATGGGGCATTCCATGGGCGCACTGATCATTTGGGAATACCTGCGGCATTGGGGTTGCGATGATCTCGCGGGCCTGTGTCTGGTCGATCAATCGCCGAAATTGGTGACCGACGAACAATGGCGTTTGGGCATCTACGAGGATTTTTCCGCCGAACGCAACGCCGCGTTCATCCAGGAAATGCACGCGGATTTCGCCGAAGCCGTGCTGCGTTTGGCCGCGAACGGCCGTAATCCACGCATCGCCGCCAGCTATCAACGCAACAGCGCGGCCATCCAGGTCTTGCGCAAGTACCTGCGGACTCAGAATGCCGAGGCGCTGATCGCCCTTTGGGAAAGCTTCTGCGTAGCCGATTACCGTGAAGTGTTGGAACGAATCAGCGTCCCCACCTTGTTGATCTACGGCGGCGCCAGCACGTTCTACTCGCAGGCCACCGCGCACTACGTCAAAGGCCATATCCCTCGGGCCGTTCTGCGGATCTACGAAGACGCCGACCACTCCCCTCATCTGTGGCAGCCGCAACGGTTCGTCGACGATCTGCGGGCTTTTCTGCTGTCTCCCGGTATGGCCTGAGCGGCGCTCAGCCCGGCTTGGCGGAAGCGGCCTCCTCGATGCCGATCAGCCGATAATACAGATAGAAATTGATGACCCGGAAAACGTAGATCCGGGTTTCGTCATAGGGCGGGATGTTGTTGCGATAGCGGATCACGGCGTTTTCGCCGGCGTTATAGGCGGCCACGGCGAGCTTGATGCTGTTGAACTGATTGAGTAGCCAGCGCAGATAACGAACGCCTCCCTGGATGTTCGCTTCCGGGTCGAAGGGATCGGTCACGCCGAAACGCCGCGCGGTGTCGGGCATGAGTTGCATCAATCCCATGGCTCCCTTGGAAGACACGGCCCGTGGATTGTAGCCGGATTCGGCGCTGATCACGGCGTGCACCAGGGCAGGCTCCAATTGATGCTGGCGGGCGATGCGCTCGATAGGCGGGGCGAAACGCTTCTGATTGGCCTTGTTGATCTTGACCGGCTTTTTCAGGCTGTCGCGGAAAGTACTGCCCTGCGCCGGGGGACGCTGAACGGTTTGGGCCGTGGCATTATCGGCAAACGCCGGTAACCCCGAAACCAGCAAGGCGTAGGCGGCCACCAGCGTAAGCCGGGCCCCGAGTCGGCGGCCGAAAGTGTCATTGATCCGGCTTCTCACGACGTGCCCTCAATAGCGGGTATAAGCGAAATCGCCCAGCTCGTTGCGGTATTCCTTATACCAGCGATCCAGGACGTAGACCCAGGTTTCAACGGCGCTCACGTGGGTCAGGGGGCGCGAGAACTTGCCTTGTTTGGTGACCAGCTCCGGGATCTCGTAGGCGAAATCGACATGGACCCGCGCCACATTGCCGAAGACCTTGATGTCCTTGATGGTGAAACGGCGGTAAACGATCCGGCCGGTGGAAGCCAGATAATCGACTTCCCGGAGATTGGCGCGGCAGAAGGGATCGAGCAACGGGTAGACCGCCCGATAATCGCCCTGGAGCAGAGATTGCCAAAGGCGGTTGGCGGTTTCCCTGAGCAAGGGCAGCGGCCCTGAGTCGGTGTGGGTCTGGGGTTCGTTCCCCTGGGCCTGCGGGGGCAGGGTAAAGCGGTGCAGGATTAAATCGACGGCGCCGGCGAAGGAGTCGCTGCGATAGCGCGGAGCCAGCAGGAAATACTGTTCGCCGACCTGCGCGAAAGCGCCCGCGAACGGGTCGAGATAATTATTATGCAAACCGGGCGTGTCCAGCGGCAGATCCGCGCTGAGCCAGGTGTTGCCGGCGTCCTTGGACAGGTTCCCGTAGAGATTGCCGCGAATGTCCCGGAAATCGTTCCAGACTACGGTGACGGCCTGGTCCGACGCCGCGATGCGCGGATACAACGCCTTGGTGTAGGGATAAGGATCATGCCGCAGCACTTCCGGCTTGCGCCAGGTGGCTCCGCCGTCCTGGGAGCGGGTCAGATAAACGGTTTGTTGCCACGGGTCCGTGCGCTGCACGGTGCGTGCGCTGAAGGTCACGAAGACTTCTTGTCCCCGAGAGGCCAATTCCAGATTGGCGATGTCCAGGTCACCGTTGCCATCCACGGCGAAGGGTGTCCATTGCCGTCCGCTATCATCCGAAAAGGCGCCCTGGATGCTGAACACCTTATCGGCCTTGTTCAGCCATAGGACCAACAGCCGATCGCCTATCCAATAGGGTTTGAGAATCAGAACGTCGTTGACTTCCCGGATGACGGCCGGAGTTTGCCAGCCGCCGTCATCCGGGGTTTGGGTGAACAGGATGAATTTTTTGCCGTCCCGTTCGGACCAGGAGAAGGAATAGGCCTGTTTCCCCCGTTGTATCAACGTCGGCCATATCGATTCCGTGTAACCCGTGGTCAGACGCCGGGTGGGGTCCCAGGTCGCGCCATGGTCAATGGAACGGCGGGCGTAAATGTGATAGGTGCGCGCGTGCGGGTCGCCATGAGTCACGAAGGATTGCTCGTTGACGATGGGCGATGAGTCGTCGGAGGCGGCGCGTTCGCCCAACCAGACGATGTACACCCAGCCGCTGTCATCGGCGGTCATCCGAATGCGGGTCAGGGGGCCGGTGGAGGTGTCGATGACCTTGGCCTCGTCCCAGGTCTTGCCTTTGTCGGGAGAATGCCGCAACAGCAGCCGCGTTTCCTTTTTGCGCTGTTCACGCCAGGCGGCATACAGGTGATCGCCAGCGGCCGCCATGATCAGGCCGGCGGCCCGACCCGGCGTTGCGTCGGCGTTCAATACCGTGGGGCGGCCTTGATAAGGGCGGAAAATGATCTGGTTATGGTCGTCGTAGTAACCGACGAAGGCGTCGCCCGTGGTCGTGACCAGTAACTCGGGGGACCTTTTGGCGAAGAACGCCCCTTCGTTAACCTGCCATTCATCGGCGGCCGCCGAGCCTATGAAAGACAGTAAGCTGACGAAAAACAGCAGGGGGACGAGCCATCGTCCCCCTGTCCTGGCGGCGCCGCTCAATCCGCCGGCGCCGAATTGTGCAAACCCGGAGCGCACGTTAGAGACCGCTGACGCCTTCCGTGTTGTCCCGGTTGCGCAGCCATACCGCCGTATTCACCGTACCCACGAAGCTATTGGATGCGTCGGGCGAAATGAACTGGGCGCTATTGAACTCCAGCTTCAACACCACCGCGGCGGGCGCCGAGGTTCCACCGGCCGTGCCGGGGTCCACGTTGATAAAGCCCCAACCGCCCTGAGCGGCCACCGTGGCCTGGGCGCTGGTCGGCAACAGTTCCTGCAGGGAAACGCCCGAAACGCAGATGACCTCGACCGTGTTACTGCCGGACAGCGGATTGGAATCGCGGTCGAATAGACCGGTCGATGCTTCACTGACGTTCCGGGTCAGCTTGATCGCCGCGTTGCAATCCGTACAGCGTTGATCGCCGGCGCTGATGGGGGTGACGAAAAAGCGGGTTTCCCACTCATCCGTCGGTAGCAAGGTCACCGCGGCGGTATCCGTATTGTTTTGGTCATCCAGCACTTCGCCCAGATTGTCGTTGGTGGGCGAAGCGATGCCCCCGCCATTGGCAACGGCGTCGAACTCGGGAAAATTAACGCCCGTCTGGCCGAAATCGGACGCGGCGTTGTAAGCTCGATAGCCCCAGGCCGCTCCGCCCTGGGTTTCCAGCAGGATGGCCTCGCCGTACAGATCTTCGCCGTTGTTGTCGTTGTCATCCACGATGAGGAAGGCGCGCGTCGCTCCGGATATGGGACCCATGGTGAAATTGTCGCCGCCGTAATCGGCGTCTCCGGCCGGGTCGTTGAACAGCGGCCCACCCAAGGCGGAAGCCACCCCACCGACGAAACTGCCGTTGGCTTCGAAGGAAACCAGATCGTTCTGGGCCGAATCGACGTCATGGCGTAGTTGATTGGTGCAACTCGCCGTGTTGGCGAGGCTGTTCTTGGTGAAGTAGTTCAAGAACAGTTCGCCGTCCGGGTCCTTGTTCACCACCGAGATGATGGTGGCTACGGTACTGCTGGTGACGACATAGGGAAACAGCAAGGCGTCCGCCTGGGCGACTGATAAGGGAATCGCCGCGGCCGTCAAAGCCGTCAAGATCGCGCTACGTTTCATGTTTTATAATCCTCGCGCTAGTGTTCGTTCTCGGAACCGGGCCGATCAAGCTCGCCCGATAGCTAAAGTTTACTCGATTATCCGGGGTCGATGCGGGATAAGCGGATTGCGCTGGGTCAATTCGCTTCCGCGGGAAAAGCTGACCGGGAATTCCGCTAGGCTGGGCGTCGTCGCGTTAGGAAGAACTCGGCCAGCGCCAGGTCTTCGGTACGGGTGATCTTGATATTGTCGGCACTGCCCTGGACCAGTCGGGGTCGCAAGCCCATGGCTTCCACGGCGGCGGCTTCATCCGTCACTATCAAGCCTTGTTCCAGGCTGTGCCGCAACGCCGCCAACAGTGTCGCCAGACGGAACATCTGTGGGGTCAGGGCGTGCCACAACCCCGCGCGTTCCTCGGTGGCTATGACTCGCCCCTGCGCATCGGCGCGCTTCATGGTGTCGCGTACCGGCAGGGCCAGCAATCCCCCGACGGGATCATCCGCCAGTTCATCCAGTAGCTTGTCGAGATCAGCGCGGGAAAGGCAGGGACGGGCGGCGTCATGCACCAGAACCCAGTCGTCCGGTTGGGCCCAATCGTGCAGAGCGGTTAGCCCGTTGAGTACGGAATGGCAGCGTTCCGGACCGCCGACGACGCTGATCAGCGGTTTGCCGCAGTCCAGCTTGAGCGATGGCCACCAGCGGTCATCCGCGCCCAGAGCGACGACCACGCCTTGAATACGCGGGTGTCGCAGCAGTATGTCCAGGGTATGCTCGATGACGCTCAGCCCCCCCAAGGGCAGATATTGCTTGGGGATATCCAGGCCCATGCGTTTACCGATACCGGCGGCGGGCACCACTGCCCAATGCGCCACGCTCACGGCGTGTGCGGCGATTCCGCCGGGGGTTCTTCCAGAACGCGGAAAAAGGTTTCGTCCTTGCGAATCATTCCCAATTCCGTGCGAGCCAACTCCTCCATGGCGTCCAAACCCTGTTTGAGGCTGAGCACCTCCGCTTCCAAAGCCTTGTTACGTTCATCAAGGCGCGCGTTTTCTTCCTTTTGCTCCTGGACCGCATCGCGTAAATGATGGACTTGCTGCACGCCGCGGTTGTCGAACCGCCAAAGTTCATCGTTCAATGCCACCAGAAAAATGCTGAGTGCGACAATGACGATGATTTGGCCCAGTTTACTCAGATTCTGGGCGCGCGCCACGTTATCGAGGCGACCCGTAGGCCGCCCCGTGTCCGTATCGAGATTAGTCGCGGAAGACTTTGAAAGCGTCACGCCCGGCATACTTCGCCGCACTCCCCAGTTCTTCCTCGATCACCAACAGGCGATTGTATTTGGCCACGCGATCCGAACGGCTGAGCGAGCCGGTCTTGATCTGGGTCGCCGTGGAGGCCACCGCCAGATCGGCGATCGTGGTGTCCTCCGTTTCGCCGGAGCGGTGCGAGACCACCGCTGTATAGCCGGCGTCGTCGGCCATCTTGATCGCTTCCAGGGTTTCCGTCAGGGTACCGATCTGGTTGACCTTGATGAGGATGGAATTGGCGATCTTCTCGTCAATACCGCGCTTGAGGATCTTGGTGTTGGTGACGAACAGATCGTCGCCCACCAGCTGAATCTTGTTGCCGATCTTCTTGGTCAAATCCGCCCAACCGGCCCAATCGTCCTCGTTCATGCCATCTTCGATGGACACGATCGGATAGCGTTTCGCCCAGTCTTCCAGCCAAGAGGCGAATTCCTCGGAAGTGAAGGAGCGGCCTTCCGACTCCAGCTCGTATTTGCCGTTCTTGTAGAACTCGGAACTGGCGGCATCCAGAGCGATGTACACGTCCTTGCCAGCCGCATAACCGGCTTGGCCGATAGCTTCCATGACCACTTCCAGGGCGGCTTCGTTGGACGGCAGGTTGGGCGCGAAACCGCCTTCGTCACCGACGGCGGTGTTCATACCCTTTTTCTTCAACACGGATTTCAGGGCATGGAAGACTTCCGCGCCGCACCGCAATGCCTCGCTGAAGGAGGGCAGGCCGATGGGCATGATCATGAATTCCTGCAGATCGACGCTGTTGTCCGCGTGGGCGCCGCCGTTGAGGATGTTCATCATCGGCACCGGCAGGACATAAGGACCCGTCGGATTGAGATGTTTGTAAAGCGGTACTTTCGCTTCGGCGGCGGCGGCATGGGCGGCAGCCAGGGAGATGCCGAGCAGCGCGTTGGCGCCCAAGCGGCCTTTGTTCTCCGTGCCATCCAGGGCGATCATTTTGCTATCGATGGCGGCCAGATCATTGGCTTCCATACCTAGCAGCGCCTTGCGCAATTCCCCATTGACGGCGCCCACGGCCTTGAGCACACCCTTGCCGAGATAGCGTTTGGGGTCGCCATCGCGCAGTTCGACGGCCTCGCGAGTGCCGGTCGACGCACCGGAAGGTACCGCCGCGCTGCCTTTGGCTCCCGAGGCCAGCACGACGTCGACGGCTACCGTGGGATTACCGCGGGAATCCAGCACCTCACGGCCTTGAATTGCTTTAATTTCGGACATTGACAATCGCTCCTAGGTTAATGAAACGCATGTTCAGACTCGGCTTCCCGGCAGCTTGCGCCGGAAAGGAATTAAGACTCCAGCAAATCCTGTTTCTTGACCGTTTCATCCAAAGCCTTGAGGGTGTTCAGCAAGGCTTCGATTTGCCCCAACGGCCAAGCATTGGGTCCATCGCTCAACGCCTTGTCGGGATCGGGATGGGTTTCCATGAACAGCCCGGATATTCCTGCGGCCACCGCAGCTCGCGCCAGCACCGGCACGAACTCCCGTTGTCCTCCGGAAACCGCGCCCTGCCCACCGGGCAGTTGCACGGAATGAGTCGCGTCGAATACCACGGGACAACCGGTGGAGCGCATCACCATCAAGGCCCGCATATCGGACACCAAATTATTGTAGCCAAAAGAGACGCCGCGTTCGCAGACCATGATGCGAGCGTTGCCAGTGGCGCGGGCTTTCTCGACCACCGGCCGCATGTCCCAGGGGGCCAGGAACTGGCCTTTCTTTATGTTCACCGGCAGCCCCTGGCTGGCGACCTGTTGGATAAAATTGGTTTGTCGGCAGAGAAAGGCCGGGGTTTGCAGCACGTCCACTACGGCGGCCACTTCGGCCAGCGGCGTGTCTTCGTGCACATCGGTCAACACCGGCACCTTGATTTCGGACTTGACCGTTTCGAGGATGCGCAGACCCTCCTCCAGTCCCGGACCGCGATAACTTTGGTGCGAGGTTCGGTTGGCCTTGTCGAACGAAGATTTGTAAATGAATGGGATGCCCAGGCGCTCGGTAATCTCCTTGAGCCTTCCGGCGCTTTCCAGGGCCAGTTGTTCGCTTTCGATGACGCAGGGACCGGCAATCAGGAACAGCGGGCGCTCCAGGCCAACCTCGAATCCACACAGTTTCATGGCAAGGTCGGCTCGAGTTGACGCTCTTGCCGATAGCGCAGAGCGGCCTGAACGAAGCTTTTGAACAAGGGATGGCCTTTGCGCGGGTTGGAGGTGAATTCCGGGTGGAACTGACAGCCCAGGAACCAGGGATGATCGGGCAACTCCATGATTTCCACCAAATGCCCATCCAAGGATCGCCCGGCTACCCGCAGACCGGCTTTTTCCAGCGTGTCCACGTAGCGGTTGTTGATTTCGTAACGATGCCGATGCCGTTCGGTGATGATTTCCTTGCCGTAGATGCGCGGGGCCAGGGTGTGTTCCACCAGCCGGCAAGGTTGCGCACCCAAGCGCATGGTGCCGCCCAGATCGGAGTTTTCGCTACGTTGCTCGATGGCGCCGGTCTCCGTGGTCCACTCGGTAATGAGCGCGATGACGGGGTGGGGGGTGTCGCGGCGGAATTCGGTGCTGTAAGCATCCTGGAGCCCGGCGACATGACGGGCGAATTCGATGACCGCCAACTGCATCCCCAGACAAATGCCCAAGTAGGGCACGGCGTTCTCGCGCGCGTAACGCACGGCGGCGATCTTGCCTTCCACACCGCGTTGGCCGAAACCGCCAGGCACCAGCACGGCGTCCATGTCCCGCAGATCGGCTACGCCGGTTTCCTCGATCTGCTCGGAATCCAGGTAATGGATATGCACGCGGGTCCCGGTTTGAATACCGGCGTGCAGCAGGGCTTCGTTGAGGGATTTGTAGGCGTCCGCCAGATCGACGTATTTGCCGACCATGGCGATGTCGACCTCATGACTCGGCGTATCGATGGCTTCGACGACCCGCTGCCATTCCGAAAGATCGGCCGGGGGCAGTTCGAGGCGCAGTTTCTCCGCGACGATCTCGTCCAGCCCTTCGGCATGCAGCAGCAAGGGAATGCGGTAGATGGAATCGGTGTCCAGGGCGGAGATGACCGCCTTGGACTCGACATTGGTGAACAACGCGATCTTGCGCCGTTCCTCGGCGGGTATTTCATGATCCGAGCGGCACAGCAGGATATCCGGCTGAATGCCGATGGAGCGCAGTTCCTTGACCGAATGCTGAGTCGGCTTGGTTTTGAGTTCACCGGAGGACTTGATGAACGGCAACAGGGTCAGATGGATGAACAGGGTGCGCTCGCGTCCGAGTTCCAGCCCCATCTGCCGTATGGCCTCCAGGAACGGCAATGATTCGATGTCGCCGACCGTACCGCCGATTTCGACGATGACCACGTCCGCGTCGCCCGATCCCGTCCGGATGCTGTGCTTGATTTCGTCGGTGATGTGGGGAATCACCTGCACGGTGCCGCCCAGATAGTCGCCTCGGCGTTCCTTACGGATGACGTTTTCGTAGATGCGTCCGGTCGTGAAGTTGTTGCGGCGGGTCGCCGTCATGTTCACGAAACGTTCGTAATGGCCCAGATCGAGATCGGTCTCCGCGCCATCCGTGGTCACGAACACTTCGCCATGCTGAAACGGACTCATGGTGCCGGGATCGACATTGATGTACGGGTCCAGCTTGATCATGTTGATCTTGAGCCCGCGCGCTTCCAGGATGGCGCCTAGCGATGCCGCTGCAATGCCTTTGCCCAGCGATGAAACCACACCGCCTGTAATGAAGATATAGCGCGTCATAACGAGAGGAGAGAGGGGTTGCCGCAGACGGGGTTAGAAGATACCAGACAACGCGTTGCAGAGCGACCGATTTATAGGATGAATTCCGTTCATCCGGCTCAAGCTCTTGAGCATACAAGCGGAAAACCTCATCGCCCCGGCAGGGCGGCTTTTCCGCGGGCGCCGGGGCGAATGCCGGTCAATAGCCCAGCGTCAGGGCATCCCGGATACGGGTGTCGGAATAGCCGTACAGTCCTTCTTCACGGCGCATGACGCTTTGGGTGCTGCCCATGGCGTCCTGGACCTTCACGTGGTGGCCCATTTGTTCCAGAAGGCGCACCGTGTCCGGGCTGATCCCCTCCTCGATGCGCAATTCGTCCGGCAGCCATTGATGGTGCACACGCGGTGCGACAGTGGCCTCCGCGATGTTCATTCCGTGATCGATGACATTCATGACGATCTGCAGCACCGTGGTAATGATGCGGCTGCCGCCGGGGCTTCCCGTGGCTAGAAAGGGCTTGCCGTCCTTGAATACGATGGTGGGGCTCATGGAACTCAACGGCCGTTTGCCCGGCCCGATGGCGTTGGCCTCGCCGCCAATCAGACCATAAGCATTGGGTACGCCCGGTTTGGCCGAGAAATCGTCCATCTCGTTGTTCAGCAGAATGCCGGTGCCGGCCGCCGTGATGCCGGCGCCATAGCTGAAATTGAGGGTGTAGGTGGTGGATACGACGTTGCCCTGCTTGTCCATCACCGAGAAATGCGTCGTTTGATCGCTTTCGTAAGGTACGGGATTACCGGGTTTGATGTCGTTCGATGGACGCGCCCGCTCCGGATCGATGAGTTTGACCAGTTCCGCGGCGTAACGCTTGGAGATCAACCCATTCATCGGAACCTTGACGAAATCGGGATCACCCAGATATTCGGAGCGATCCGCGTAGGCCAGTTTCATGGCTTCGGCCATTCGGTGCAGGGTGGCGGCGCCGTTGTGGCCGAGTTCGCCAATGGGATAGTTTTCCAGGATGTTGAGAATCTGAATCAGATGAATGCCGCCGGAACTGGGCGGAGGCATGGAGACGATTTCATAGCCTCGATAAGTGCCGCGCACCGGTTCGCGGACGATCGGCTGGTATTTCCGCAAATCGTCCAGGGTGATCAGGCCGCCGTTGCTTTTCATGTCGGCGGCGATCTTCTGGGCGATATCGCCTTGGTAAAAGGCTTGGGGACCGTGATCGGCGATCGCCTTTAATGAAGTGGCCAGATCCTTCTGAACCAGGGTCTCGCCCGGTTCATAAGGCATGCCGTCGGATGCGAAGAAGATTTTCATGCTCTCGGGCCAGGGGAGCATGCGTTCTTTGGCTTCCTTGAGCGATAGCGCCAGTCCTTCACTGACCGGAAATCCGTAATCGGCCAGGCGGATCGCCGGTCCCAGCAAGGTGGTCAAGGGCAGCGTCCCGTAACGTTCCGCCGCCAGGGAGAGACCGGCGACCGTTCCCGGCACGCCAACCGAGAGATAACTGAAGCGGGCGCGTTTTTCATCGACTTCGCCCTGCTCGTCGAGATACAGGTCACGGGTCGCGGCGAGCGGGGCCATTTCACGAAAATCGAGGGCGACCGTTTCTTTTTTCGCCGCATCGTGAATCAACATGAAGCCGCCGCCGCCCAGGTTACCGGCCCGCGGCAAGGTGACCGCCAGCGCGAAGCCGATGGCAACGCCCGCATCGACGGCATTGCCGCCTTGCTTGAGAATGTCCAGACCGATGCCCGTCGCCAACGCTTCCTGGGTGGCGACCATGCCTTGGGTCGCATAAACCGGATGCAAGCGATCGAGGCTGCTGAAGATAGCCGTATCGGCTTGTCCTGATGAGGTCCAGACGAACAACAAGACCGCCGGAAGCAGTCCCCAACGGATCGTGGATGAAGGATATCGGCGAGTCATGGGCTATTCTCCCAAGCTATGGGCGTTCAGGGTGTGACAAGGATGATGAGAGCATAAGGCGGGCGCCTTCTGCAGGAGAAGGCCGGGTTTGGAACGGGCGGCGAAGCGCATGGAACGCGCGCCGTGTCGTCCAGGACGAGCGCGGCGCGGAGCCGAAATTTATTCGGGAATGACGCCACAGATCATGCGGGCGCCGCCGCCACCCAAGGGGGCGGGTTCGTCGCTGAAATTATCCCCGTGCATATGCACCATCAATGACCGGCCCTTGATATCTTCTTCCTTCAGACGGGGAGCCAGCATCGGAGTGACGGCCTTGCCTTCGGAATCGACGTAGAGCGGGGGAAGATCGCCCAAATGCCCGCTACTGTCGTACGGACCCTTATGGACGCCGGTGTTCGCGGGATCGAAGTGACCGCCTGCCGCCAGACCGGCGACCTTCTTGCCATCTTTCTCACCCGCGCCGCAATCCGGATTGGTATGCACATGGAAGCCATGCTGACCCGGCGTAAGCCCTTGCAGGTTCGGCGTGATCAGCAGCCCATAGGGACTGTCGACCAGGACCACGGCGCCGACAGAGTCTCCGACCCCTTCGGCGCTGATGCTGTGCATGTCCACGGTGATCTCGGCGTGCACGGTGCCCGCCGTGGCCAGTCCCAGTGCCAATAGCCAGTGCTTGATGGAAATCGTCATTTGATGTGCCTCCGTTAGTCGTCATCAGATCGAGGTGAGCGCCAGGATTGAAATAGAGGTTAAGAGGGATTCGGTCGATGGGGGATCGGTCATTGGAATCAAAGCATGGGATATCCATGGCGCTTTGGAAAAACTGTGAGATTCTCGGGCCGGTCTCAGGCTGTAGTAGGATTATGATCCGCTTCGACCACGCAGCGTAGCATTCAATCCCTTAACGACTCAAGGAAACGACATGCTCAAGCCCGACCCCATGACCCTCGCGGCGCAAGTCGAGGGTAAAAAACTGCCCCCCGTCGATCGTTGGAATCCGCCGCTCAGCGGTGACATGGACATGCGCATCGCGCGCGATGGCGCCTGGTATCACGAGGGAACGGCCATAGAACGCATTCAATTGGCGCGGCTGTTTTCCACCATCCTGCGCCGCGACGAAGACGATTGCTATTATTTGGTGACGCCGGTGGAGAAATGGCGCATACAGGTGGACGACGCTCCGTTCGTCGCCGTGTTGCTGGACGTCGCGGGGCAAGGCGAGGGGCAGTGCCTGTGTTTCACGAGTAATCTAGGGGATCGCGTGGAAGCCGGCCCCGAGCACCCGATCGAAGTGGAGTACAAGAACGCGGATGGCACACCCGCGCCTTATGTGCATATTCGCGGGCGCTTGCGGGCGTTGATTTCCCGTTCGGTGTTTTTGGAACTGGCCGATTTGGGCGAGGAACGGGGTATTGATGGGGAACGGGTTTACGGTGTTTGGAGCCAAGGGCGATTTTTCGCCTTGGGTACGCTGGAAGAGGATGATTAGTCCCTGAAGCCGGCGGCGGACTGCAACAAAACATTTGCGCAAGAGGAGACGAACAATGATAAGCGGCTTAGGCGGAATTGTGATCGGCGTGGTGGTGCTGGTTTTCATGTTGGTGGTTCGGGGGCTCAAGACCGTGCCCCAGGGCATGGAATACACCGTGGAGCGGTTCGGGCGTTACACGCACACCTTGACGCCGGGCTTGAACCTCATCAATCCCATTACCAATCGCATCGGGCATAAGATCGACATGCGTGAAACCGTGCTCGACGTGCCATCCCAGGGCGTTATCACCAAGGACAACGCCATGGTCACCGTCAATGGCGTCGTCTTCTTCCAAGTGTTGAATGCGGCCAAGGCCGCCTATGAAGTGACCTTTCTCCAGGAAGCCATCATGCAGTTGACCATGACCAATATCCGCACGGTCATGGGCTCCATGGATCTGGATGAACTGCTGTCCAAGCGCGATGAAATCAATCAGCGCCTGTTGACGGTAGTGGACGATGCCACGACGCCTTGGGGCGTCAAAGTCACCCGTATCGAAATCAAGGACATCGAGCCGCCCAGAGATTTGGTGGACGCCATGGCCCGGCAGATGAAAGCCGAGCGGGAAAAACGCGCGGCCGTCCTGGAGGCGGAAGGGGAGCGGCAGGCGGAAATTTTGAAAGCGGACGGCGAAAAGCAGTCGGCCATCCTGGAAGCCGAAGGCCGTAAGGAAGCGGCCATGCGCGATGCCGAGGCGAGGGAACGGCTGGCGCAAGCCGAAGCTCGGGCCACCTTGATGGTGTCCGACGCGATCAGCAAGGGCAATGTACAGGCGATCAACTACTTCATCGCACAGCGTTATGTGGATTCCCTGGCGAAGTTCGCGCAGTCGCCTAACCAGAAAATTCTGTTCATGCCTTTGGAAGCCGGCAATGTGATTGGCGCCATCGGCGGCATCGCGGAATTGGCCAAGCAGGCTCTTGGCAAAGGCGAGGAGCAGCCGTGATGGAACTGTTCACCGATCCGGCCTATTGGCATTGGTGGTTGCTGGGTCTGGCGCTGATCGTGATTGAGATATTGGCGCCCGGTACCTTCGTGCTCTGGATGGGCATCGGGGCGCTGGGCGTCGGCCTGCTGGTCTTTTTGTTTCCGGGATTGCCCTGGCAGGCGCAATGGTTGTTGTTCGCTGGCTTGACGATCGCGTCGATCCTCGCCTGGTTGCTGTATTTCCGGAAACGCTCCGACCATTCGGACGATCCCCTCCTGAATCGCCGGGGTCAACAATATGTCGGCCGGGTGTTCGCGCTGGAGCAGCCCATCGTCAATGGGTACGGCAAAATTCGCGTGGACGATTCCGTGTGGAAAATAGAAGCCGACGATTGTCCGGCGGGAACGAAAGTGCGGATCGTGGGCGTTGACGGCGTGATGTTGAAAGGCGTGGTTGAGCGGGGCGGTTGAGCTTGAGTAGAACCGCCAATTCAAGGTTACGTTGGATTGGCTGGTATAGCCGTTGAGTTGGTTTCCTGCGCCTGCTCTAGGCCAGACTGACGCGCCAATATCCTCGCCATTCTCAAAAGGCGGGAACGGTCGAAAAGTTGAACGCCGTGCCTTTGAGCAAGGTTTTCTGTGGCTAGTGAGAACCGGCCATTGGTTACGGCGGCCAGGATGATCGGGGGACTTAATCGATGCTGTTGTCGCGCTCTCAACAAATCCTTAACAGCCGATTCGTCTTTGATTGCGGAAGCGCCGTTTCCACCGTGTTTGCATTGAATAACGACGGTGTGGCCGTTGAGATGGGCGATGACATCGGCGCCTCCATCGCCTGATCCTGATCCCAGTTGGACCCTGAATTCCGCAAGTATTAGCTGATCGCTAACCCATCGCTCAAATCCTCGCCAGTCCATTCCATCAATGTGATCGAGTTGGCCGTCAGTCGAAGGGTTGACCTCGCCAGCACTTTGCTTGAATAGCTTGTGGAGATCCTTCTCGCTGAAATGGACAGGAACCACAATCTCACGGCTGAGATCGCGCTTTGCTTCCAGCAGTTCATGTAACACTCCGTCAAAAGAGCCCTGTGCCCCCAGTTCCGAATGGACAGCCTGCGGTAAATAAATGGTGACGGGTTTCGTCTGACCAATGCGGTAGACGCGATCGCTACATTGATCTTCGACAGCCGGGTTCCACCAACGGTTGAGGTGTATCACATGGTTGGCTGCGGTCAGGGTGAGCCCAAACCCTGCGGCTTTTGGCCCCAGAATCAATACGTCGAAACCTTTGTCGCGTTGGAATCTTTGGCGGATTCGATCACGTACGGCGGCGGCGGTTGCGCCGTTAATGATTTCTGGTCGCGGTGGGGCAAGTTTGTAACGATGCATTATCAACTCGTACAACGCAATCTGGGCGTCACGCACCTCAACGAAGATCAACGCTTTTTCACGATGTTTAGAAATTTGATCGAGAATGCGAAATAGGACCTTGAAGCGCGCTGAGCTAGCGATATAGGCATCGCGCTGACTTGACGTCTCTTTGGGTTGCGCGAGATTCGGATGCAAGGAAACGGCTCTTAAATGTTGGAGCGTTTCCAAGGCTTTTTTTGAACCGCTTCGAGTGGCATGGAGCACGGCATCATAGGCTACCTGTTGCGTCGGTGGCATAGGTTCTGGGACAGACTCTATCGTACGAGCGTAAGCGATCGATCCAGCACAGGGTTGTCGAAGGAGCGGGAGTCGCCGACAGTGGGTGGGGTTACCCACTGGAGGAGCAGCGATGTTGGAAACGAAGCGACGCACGGCCAGGCAATGGGCCGAGATCATCACGCAGTACCGTGCCAGCGGCCTGAGCGATACGTCCTATTGCCGCAAGCACGGGCTGACGCTGCGCACGTTCCGCAAATGGAAATATCGTTGCCGAGCCACCCAGCCGAAACGATCGGCGCAAGCGCCGGGTGCGTTTGTAGAAATCGTGCCCGCCCCGCAGAATGAAGCCGGACCGCTGAGGATTTGCCTGGACGCACGGCTGATTGTGGAATGCCCGGTCGGCATGCCGCTGGATGCGGTGGTTCGGTTAATCGAAGCCTTGCGCGATGGACGCTAGCCGCTGGCGGGGCGAACGGATCTATCTGTACCGCCGGCCGGTGGACAGGCGGAAAAGCATCGACGGCTTATGCGCCCTGGTCGATACCGAGTTGCAGCGCAACCCAGCGGATCGCTGTCTTTATGTGTTCCGTAATCGTGGCGGCGACAAAATCAAACTTTTGATCTGGCACCTCAATGGTTTTTGGCTGCTGTATAAACGCTTGGAAAAGCAGCGATTCATCTGGCCGGATTGGTTCGAAGGCGAGAGCCTATCCTTGGAAGCTAGCCAACTGGATCGTACGGCTGAGTTACTCAACAATGGACCGGTTGGGCGCACAACAGTCTTGTTCAGCGTTGACGCCTGTGGGCAATGCGGTCCCGCACTCATCCAGCGCCAGCCGAGGCGTGACCTCGTGAAGGCACCTGGAAAGCATCGCATAGGATCGGCGCTACGTGTCGCATCGAGCGTGGAAACGCGTCTGCAACAGTGCCCAGCGGCCCGAACTCTCTAGCGTCAGGCTGCGCGCCACTGCGGCGCAGGTGGCTACTGATCGCGGGTCGACCCGTCAATCAGGATGTCAACCGCGCCGGACTCAGCACGCCGCGTGAACCCCACCGCTCGCCTGGCGTGCGGCAGCGGCAGACGTTGAATGCCCTGCAGTGTTCGACTCAAACGCCGCCGATGTCTGTAGCGGGCGCCCCCGGTTTCTGGCGAGATGCAACAGTAACAACGGACCCACATTGGATCGCGCACGGAAGGTCGGCTCGTCACCTGCCAGGGACAACGGCCTTTCGTGCCTGTTCATCCTTTTTCGAAATTCTCCCCTTAACCCATTGCCCAAACTCGGGTTATTGTGGGGATACCTCGGGGACAGACCACTATTACCTGCCTCAGAGTAATAGGGCCAGACCACTATTACCTGCCTCCGTCTTCCCGACAAAACCAACTGGCCACAGCCTTTGCATTGTGCCCGGCAAGGTGCCGCTGGAAGATTGGAGCGAGGACGTGACGGACGGCCCGTAGCGGTATCATGGAGGATTATTGCAATCTTATAGGTTACGTGATGTCACCATATACATTATTGATGGCGTAACATTCAGTGCGTGATTAAGGGATTCGCCCACAAAGGGCTTGAACAGTTTTTTACCACGGGCAGTAAGGCTGGAATCCAGCCCAAGCACGCAGCCAAGTTGCGGCTCCCTGGCACAGTTGAATCAGGGGCGTGTACTGGAAGACCTGAATGCCTCTGCCTTGGGCGTTGCCCGCCAGAGCTTATCGAAGATCGTGAACGGGCATCGGAGCGTTACCCCCGAGATGGCGGTGCGCCTTTCCCGTGCGTTCGGCGGTACCCCGGAAAGCTGGCTAGGCCATCAAGCCGCCTACGACCTTTGGCGGATCGAGCAGAGCGGGGAAATACCAGACATTAAGCGGCTTGAGATCGCGTAAGGCGCGCTATAGAACAACGAAGCCCGCCAAGCGCGGGCTTTTTTATGGCCCTGGCGTAGCCAACTTGCGTCCATTCAACCATCTTCTTAAGACTGCGAACTTGATCCAAGAGTCGCCAATAGGTCGCTACCGAAAAATGGCGATTTTTGAAGTTCGCTTAACTGATTGATTCTATGGTGCCGGAAGGGAGACTCGAACTCCCGACCTACTGATTACGAATCAGTTGCTCTACCAACTGAGCTATCCCGGCATTTGGAGGGGTAGACAAACAGTATAGAAAATCGTCGGATGGGACACAAACTATTCCGTTGCGAGTCCTTCAAAATCCTCGCGCCTGTTTGATGCGTTCGTAAGCCGCTTTGATTTCACGGGTTTTTTCCGTCGTTTTGGCGATGAGTTCCTTCGATAAATTTCTCGCCGCCAATTTGTCGGGGTGGTATCGGCTGATCAATTTGCGATAGGCCAGTTTGATTTCATCTTCCTTCGCGGTCCGGGTGACGCCCAAGGTCGCGTAGGCTTCGGCCAATGAATCCTTGCGAGGAGGACTACTGGGACGCGATCTCTGTTCCCGTCGCTGTTCCTGATAGGCCCGGTTGTATTGATGGGTTCTTTCGCTGGATTGCTGCCGGCGCTTGACGAAAGCGTCCAGGGCCTCGAATCCTACCCGTGAAAACTTGAGCTGGTCGCAAATGTGAAGCAACAGCGCCCGCTTGCTGGGATGCAAAACGCCATCGACATAAGCCGTGCTGAGTTGTACGTCGATGAAGCGGCGGATCATAGGCGGTTGGTCGCCACAATGATGTATCAGTAGCGTCAAAGCCGCGTCCAGATTGAAATCCGGATGTTTGCCCTCGCGAAACAGATTGATGGCGGTTTGCTTCTGCGAGGGAGTCAGGCGCATATGAATCATGACCGCTTGGGCGGCGGCGATTTCGTGTTCCGAGACACGTCCGTCCCGTTTGGCAAGATGCCCCATGACTCTGAATGTGGCATTGAAGAAAACCTGTGCGGCTTGTTGCGATTTGTCGCCCGGTATCGCGCCGGGCTTATGAATCCGACCAAAAGCACCGGTATCGATGTTGTGGCCGACCGCCATGCCCACCATCGCCCCCAGCGGGCCGCCTAACATGAATCCCAGGCCACTGCCCAATAACTTGCCCCACCAATTCAAATGCATGTCCCCTGGAATCATAAGTACCTTTCACGGTCAAGGGTCATGGCCGACCAATTCATCGGACTGAACGGATCGTTGCCAAGCGTCCTGTTGTCGGCGGCCAGATGATCGATGTCTTCGTCATGCGATACCTTGCGGCAGCATTCATGGAGAAAGCGCCGCGTTTCCCCCTACGAAACGCTTTGAATGGTTGCATGACAGAGCCCGCTTTTACTTCCGGCCGGCGAGGCTTTTGCTGGTGGCTTCGGCGCCAACCGCGCCCTGGTTAAGGGTAATGCGATGGACTTGGCCGTTACGCGCTCCCCGCTCGACCGTTTGCGCCCGTTGCCCCAACTGATTCGGGCGCGGCGTTACCTAAATGATGCCATGACGGGTTGAATTACGCGATGACCTGAGACAAGGGAAACCAGGCCACGCGAATCCGTTTCGGTTCAATGGGGAACGGCGATGGATTATAGCAAGTTCCGGATAAGGCTCGATCGTTCGGTTAGCCACGCAGTGGCGTATCGTCGAAGGTGCTGAGCCAGGTGGGACGCAAGCCGATGAACACGGTCGTCAGAAAACCGTTCAGTAGTCCCTCGGGAAATAGATACAGCGGTAGGAATGGCAGATACGTCTCGTTGATATAGGTCGATGGATAAGCGCCGCTCAGGACGAGGAAACCGACGCTGGCGAAAACGCTCACGCTGGCGGCGAGCATGGAGCCGAAGAACGCGCAAAGAAATATGTAAATGAAGATGTGATGGGGAAGCTGGCGTTGCACCATCCGATAGACCCCATAACTCACCATGATCGGCAGGATACCGAATATCAGGCTGTTGAGCGGCCAGACGCTTAAGTCGCCCTGTAGACCGAAGGTCACTACCAGCGTCACCAGACTGATTCCGATCATGGCGATCTGCCAACCGAACATCAGCGTTAACACCGTCACACCCAGGAAATGGAAACCCAGGCCGGGCGCCACGCTGACATCGATGCGCCACAGCAGCAGCAAACCGACCACGGCGCCGCAGAATACATTCACCGAGACGCCGCGCAAGGCTTTCCAGTTCATCTTGCGCAGCGCCACGATCAGCACGATCAGCCATAGCAAACAGGCGACAAGCGGTGTCGCGCCTGGAGCAAGCGCGGCGGGTATTTCCATGTTTTTACTCGGTTTTTCGCAGTAGATATTGGCAATCGGCCTGACCCGGCATATCCGCGCTCCAGAGTACCCATTTGCAACGAACGTCTCTGTAGTACGCCTCTTCATCGGGCGTGTAATGCGCGCATCCCGCCATCGTCACGGCCGTTATGGCCAATAGGATGAGCGCGGCCAACCACCGGTTGGAATTCGAGAGAATTCCAGGCATTTCACAATTTTTCATGGCGGACCTCCGGGAAGTGTTTTCGATCTTCATGCGTGCTTGCGGGCTATAGAGTTCCTCTTGCGACCCTTGCGGGCGCTGAGCGAGTGGTTTGGCCAGCATCGAGAGTTGGTTAACGGGTTGACCGGGCAAGGCAGCTAACGACCATTTTCGACACCCGCTTCTTCAAAAGAGCACCGGTGTACGTGGCGAGCACCGTGATAATCCCCCGTATCGGACGAAAATGACGGGGATGGCTCCACTCGTTCCTCTATGGCACGTGGTTTGCCGTAGTTTTTGAGGTAAATCTCCGTTGGGCCACGACTACACGGGAGGGAGCTACGTTAAAATTCGATCCGGTAGATAACCCATAACCGGAGGCAACAGTGTATACCCAATCCCGAGGACGCGCCGCTTGGCGTGGTTTGATCATCGGTTTGACCTTGGTTTTGACGGGCGCCGCGTTCGCCGCTAGCGAGGATATTTCTTTTGTCGTAGAGGAGCCCAAGAACGACGATACCTATTCCGGGGTCGCCAACATCCGGGGTTGGGCGGTTAGCCCCCTGGGGATGTCCCACGTCGAGCTTTACGTCGACGGGGTATTTAACACCAACATCCCGTTGGGTGGCCGTCGCGCGGATGTGGAGAGTGAGTTTCCCAATATTCCGGATGCCGGAGAATCGGGCTTTTCCATGGCCTTCAACTATTCGGAGTTGACCCAAGGCGCCCACACGCTGAGCATTCGCGCCGTTGAGAGTACCGGAGCCAGCCGGGAAACGACGGTGAACTTCGAGGTGGCCCGTCTGGATAATCCGTATGTTCAGGATGAATCCAGCGTGAATCTGGATGGAGCGATTTGTACCATCTCGGGCGATCGGGTTCTGCTCGATAACGTGAGTGTCGAGGGCAAAACCTATGATCTGGATTTGGGCTGGCGCGCGGAATCACAGGATTTCGCCGTCGAAGCCATCGCGGAGAGCGCGGAGCGGGCGCAATGGCGGGCGGATGCCGCCGCCTGCTGTACCAACGGGAATTTTATCGTGGCCGTGACGATCGATGGACTGACCCAGAGTGCTTCCGTGGCGTCCTGTTCGTCCGAACCGGTGGTGGAAGGGTTTGTCGGCGTGCCGGCCGGTAGCCAGAGTGTGTCCGCTTCAGCGGCCGGGTTGTGCGGTTCGGCGAATTTCTCCGGCAATTTCACTTTCGCGGCGGGTACGTGTTACAGCTTGCAGGTGGAATTCAATACGTCCGCCGGTCAATTGAAGCTGGTCCAGACGGAGGTGGATTGCGAGGACTGATCGGAGGGCGTGGAATATCGAAGTTCACCGTCGAGGGCGATGAATCACGGTCTTGGCGACATCCGGGTATCCGAGAGGACCGTTGGGAGGTAGCCAACCGTAAGCTTCGCTCGGTGTGGCCAGAAACCACTCGCTTGGCTTTTTAGAAGTGTGGCCAGAGCCGACGACTTTATTTAGACAGCTTTATTTAATTGAGGCGGGCCTTATGGAGGCGAAGAGACGTCCGGTTGATTCTCCTTAAGCATCGGTCCGCCTGTTTGTTCAAGCGCATTGACTTTTTTTGCGCCGACGTCATTCGCGGTTACGACGACACACGCTCGGACGAGTAACCGTGCAAGTCAACTCTTGGGAGATCTCCCATGTTTAAATATAAATACATCAATAGGTTATTATCTTTTGTATTTTTGTCGCTCGTCTCGGCCCTCGTGTTGCCGTCCCCGGCGGCGCAGGCTCAAACCTTTTTGGAATCGCCCACCCAAGGTTCCTTCGAAAGCGGTATCGGTCTGATTCGCGGGTGGGTGTGCGAGGCCAACGCGATCGAAATCGTGATCGATCAGGGCACGGGCTCCGAAAAACGCCTGGCCGCGGCCTATCCCAGCCGGCGGCAGGATACCCAAACCGCCTGTGGAGACAGCGACAACGGCTTTGGCGTGACCGTCAACTGGAACAATATCGGTGACGGTTTGCATAATTTGCGCGCGCTCGCCGACGGTACCGAGTTTGCCAACGTCAACTTCGTGGTCACTACCCTGGGCGACGGATTTCGGACCGGACTGGGCGGTGAATTTCCGCTATCCAATTTCCCTGCCAACGGTAATACATCCACCCTGGGTTGGTCTGAGCCACAGCAAAACTTTGTCTTCAAAAACAATGTCACCATCCCCAGTGTGACCAACCCGCCGGTCGTTGCCCGGACGTTTCTCGAATCGCCCACTCAGGGTTCCTTCGAAAGCGGTATCGGTCTGATTCGCGGGTGGGTGTGCGAGGCCAACGCGATCGAAGTTGTGATCGATCAGGGCACGGGCTCCGAAAAGCGTTTGGCGACAGCCTATCCCAGCCGGCGGCAGGATACCCAGGCCACCTGCGGGGATAGCGACAACGGTTTTGGCGTGACCGTCCCCTGGTACGCTTTTGACAGCGGCGTCCACAATCTTCGGGCGTTGGCCGATGGCGTGGAATTCGCCAATGTCAATTTCGCGGTCACCGCCTTGGGAAGCACTTTCCTGACGGGGCTTAGCGGCGATTATCCATTGAATGATTTTCCTAGCGCGGGGAATAGCACGCTGGTGCGGTGGTCGGAGCCTCATCAGAACTTCGTCATCGCCAGCAGTACGGTGACGGGTGAGAAGTTCGCGACGATCGCGGCGATAACCGATTTGCTCAATCCTTTCGCGGCCATCGCTTCCGATCCCCGAAACCTGTCTTCCGCCTTCGGGGTGCGGGTCGACAAAGCCAGCGATGGTCGGCCAACACGGATCGATTCCATCGATTGGCGCGATTTGGCTACGGGTGTTTGGCTAAGGCTTGTTTTGTCCGCCGACGGGTTGCCCAGCCGCTATAGCGATTCGCAGGGGCTGGAAGCGCGTTTTTCGAACTTCACCGGGAACAGCATCGATGTCAGTTTCTTTAACGGCAACGGCACGTTAATCCTGGGGCCGATCACCATGCCCATCGCGGGGGATCACTTGAGTCCTCTGCAAGGTCTGGTTGGCCAACTGGCGGGCGTGAACAGTCTCGCGGAGAGTGATAAGGATCTTGCCACGGCCGGGGTTACCAAGAAATTTTTCGCCCGTAGCACACCCGTCGTTCTCGATACGGGACAAACGGTGACCCGCCCGCAGTTTTCGATCAACCCGTTGTTGTTGGATATGATCTGGTCCGGTGGCGTCGCCATGGAGGAAACCCTGTGCGCCCTGACGGGGGCGGGCGTGTCCAATCTGATCGCCGGCAGCGGTTGTGCGGCGCCGGTTGTCGCCGGATTCGGGAATCTGGCCGATGCGCCGTTGGGGGGTTCCGATCCGGCCGTGCAACAACTGGTGCGTTTGAGTCGCGCCGATGTCGATAGCGCCCCGTGCAGCGAAACCAGCGATGATCCCACCTGTCTGAGCGCCGCGACGGAGAAATTGGAAGAGATCGAAGAACCTCTGTCCGGAGGAGGAACGACCTTCGATCTGACGGGAACCTGGACAGGCGGCGCGCGCAGCACGGTCTTCACCGGTTGCAATGCCAGCCTGGAATTGAATTTCGTCCAGACCAGCGATCAGTTGTCGGGTTCCGGATCGGCGACGGTCACGGCCAGCAGTCCGGCGGAATGTGGACCGGGTGAGATGACATCGGGCCAGTTGGGCGGCACGGTGAGCGGCAATCAGATCAACGCGGGCCTGGTTTCCAATTCCTCCGGCTCGGTGAATTATTCGGGAACCATCGCCGATAGTGGCGAGATGATTTCCGGGACGTATACGGCGCCCAGCGTGGGGGATAGCGGCACTTGGCAAGTGATTCGGGAAAGCGGCGGGACCACGCCCACCGTTCCGGGTGCGCCCACCAACGTCAGCGCCAGCGACGGCGCCTATGAGGATAAGGTCAGGATCGATTGGAGCGCCGTGACCAACGCCACCTCCTACGAGGTCTACCGTTCGGATTCCTCCAGTGGCGGCGGTACGCGCATTGGCCAACCGTCAACGACGACCTTCGAAGATACGACGGTCAGTACCGGGGTCGCCCATTACTATTCGATCAAGGCTTGCAACAGCGCCGGTTGTGGCGCGTTCAGCTTGGTCGATGACGGTTATCGTGGAACGGTCGCCCTTCAGGAATCGCATTGGGGCGTGCAGGCCAACGATTTATGTTGCACGGGCAGTTCCAGTACCCTGTCGGTGACGCTCGATGGAGTGACCCGCCACTCAACCCGCGCGGATTGCTCAACGTCGAGTGCGGGGACCTTCGAAGGTTTCGCGACGACGACGGCAGGGGCCAAATCCTTTACCGCGAGCGTAACGGCCTCGGCCTGCGCGACCTTGACCTTCTCCGGGAACGTCGATATGGCGGGGAATACCTGTTACATCTTCCAGTCGAGTTACCAGACCGAAGGCCCGGTGCTGTTGTACGGGACGGTCAGTTGCGCCAGCAGCGCGGCGCAGTCGCTGAAAGGGCTGAACGCGACGACAGGCGTGAAAGTTTTACCTGGAACAGCGGCGCAGGGCGGCTGGAAGGCGGCTCGTTGAGAAGACTCGCGACGCCTACCACCCGGTTCAACGCATGAGCCGATACCAGCGCGAGGCGGGCATGGGACCATGCTCGATGGTATCCACCCAGAGCCCGCCTGCGCTTTCGTAAATATTGGGATCGTCGATGGTCTCGACGGTCCCTATCCCTTCCCTGGCCGGGAAATCGACAGTCAAGCGCCACGGCGGAGGTGGATATTCGCCGTGGCGCGTCACCTCGATATGGCCGCTTTCATCGATATGCAAATCGATCAGCATGCGCCCTGCTCCATCAGGCCAGTTTTTTGTACTTGATGCGATGGGGTTGGTCCGCATCCACGCCCAAACGGCGTTTGCGATCGACTTCGTAATCGGCGTAATTGCCTTCGAACCAGACCACCTGACTATCGCCCTCGAACGCCAGGATATGGGTGGCTATGCGGTCCAGGAACCAGCGATCGTGGGAGATGATCGCCGCGCACCCCGGAAAGGCCAACAAGGCTTCTTCCAAGGCGCGCAGGGTTTCCACGTCCAGATCGTTGGTCGGTTCGTCCAGGAGCAGCACATTGCCGCCGCTTTTCAGCAGCTTGGCCAGATGCACCCGATTGCGTTCGCCCCCCGATAGGTCCTTGACGAACTTTTGCTGATCGGGACCTTTGAAATTGAAACGGCCGACGTAGGCGCGGGAACTGATCTGGTACGAGCCGATGGTGATCGTATCCAGCCCATCCGAGATTTCTTCCCACACCGTCTTGTCGCCCGCCAACGCGTCGCGGCTTTGATCCACATGGGCGATCTGCACGCTCTCGCCGATTCGCAGGTCGCCGCCATCGGGCTGCTCCTGGCCGACCAGCAGGCGGAACAGCGTGCTCTTGCCGGCGCCATTGGGTCCGATGATGCCGACGATTCCGCCACGCGGCAGGTTGAACGACAGACCATCGAACAACAACCGTTCGGCAAATCCCTTGCGCAGGCCGTTGGCTTCGATCACCAATTCACCCAGGCGTGGGCCGGGCGGAATGTAGAGATCCTGAGTCTCGTTGCGCTTTTGGAACTCCTGGGACTGCAATTCCTCGAAGCGCGCCAAGCGGGCTTTGCTTTTGGCGTGGCGGCCCTTGGGGTTGGAACGGACCCAGTCCAATTCCGCCTGCATGGCCTTGATGCGCGCGGCCGCCTGTTTTTCCTCGATCTCCAGGCGTTTTTCCTTCTGGTCCAGCCAGGACGAATAATTGCCTTGCCAGGGGATGCCATGTCCCCGGTCCAGTTCAAGAATCCAGCCGGCGACGTTGTCGAGGAAATAGCGGTCGTGGGTCACGGCGATCACCGTGCCGGAATAATCGTGCAGGAATCGCTCCAGCCAGGCCACGGATTCGGCGTCCAGGTGGTTGGTCGGTTCGTCCAGCAGCAGCATGTCGGGCTTGGACAGTAACAGCCGGCACAGCGCGACGCGCCGCCGTTCGCCGCCGGATAGCTTGCCGACGTCGGCTTCCCAGGGCGGCAGGCGCAACGCCTCGGCGGCAACTTCCAGCGTGCGTTCCAGATTATGCCCGTCGTTGGCCTGAATCAGCGCCTCCAGTCGGGCCTGTTCGTTGGCTAGCGCATCGAAATCGGCGTCCGGTTCCGCGTAAGCGGCATAGACCTCGTCCAGCCGTTGCAGGGCGGCTTGGATGGGTTGCACGGCTTCTTCGAGATTGCCACGCACGTCCTTGTTCGGGTCCAACTGCGGTTCCTGGGGCAGATAGCCGATGTGGATGCCGGGCTGCGGACGGGCTTCGCCAAGAATGTCCGGGTCCAAGCCGGCCATGATCTTGAGCAGCGTCGATTTACCCGAGCCGTTGAGTCCCAGCACGCCGATCTTGGCGCCGGGGAAAAAGGACAGGGATATGTCTTTAAGAATCTCCCGCTTCGGCGGTACGACCTTGCCGACGCGGTTCATCGTATAAATGTACTGTGCCATGGTTTATCGGATGTGCGATGGGGATGGGGACCGGATAGTCTACGCTGGCGAAATGTTCGGACGATTACCGATAGTGACCGAAGTCCTCTTCGCGGACGGGCAACGGTTGGGGCTTGCCCAGGCTGGTGACGGCGACGTAGACGATCACGGCTTCCGTTACTTTACTGCAATGTACGGCGTTGTCGCGGTCCCGTTGGGCGAAGACCTCGACGCGCACCGTCAACGAGGATTTGCCGATTTTCTCGATCTTGGCAAAGCAGCTGATGAGGTCGCCGACGAAAACGGGTTTATGGAATTCGATGGAAGTGACCGCCACCGTGACGACTCGGCTGTTGGAATACTCAACCGCCGCCACGCTGCCGGCAATGTCCATCTGGGACATGATCCAGCCGCCGAAAATATGCCCATAGGCGTTGGTGTCCTTGGGCATGGCGACGAGGCGCACGGCGGGTTGGCGATCACGGGGAAAAAGATGACTGTCGTCTTGCATGGTGATTCTCTACTTCAGTGTGAATTTGCTGTAATAATGATCAAATACAACGCCGCCGCATTCGACCAACGGGGTCAAGGCGCGGAGGGCATCCAGCATAACCCCGGGAGGGTGTGATTATGAAGCGCAGCAGGTCCGTGGGTGTGTATACCGGCGAGAGGCTGAATCGATATGGCTTCGGGGGAGAGCATCCCTTGCACGAAAATCGTGCCTACGCATTCTGGGACGAAATGCACAGCCGTGATCTCGTCTTTCAGATTCTATCCCTGGATTCGGTGATGGCGACCGATGAACAGTTGTTATCGTTCCATACGGCGGAATATATCGACAAGGTCAAGCAGTATTCCATACTGGGCGAGGGGTATCTCGATTATGGCGATACCCCGGCCTATCAGGGCGTATTCGAGGACGCCGCGCATGTGGTCGGCGCGGTCGTGGACGCCGTACGCCGGATCATGCGCAACGAGGTGCGGCGCGCTTTCGTGCCCATCGCCGGCATGCATCACAGCATGCCGGATACCGCGGCGGGCTTTTGCGTATTCAATGACATCGGCGTGGCCATCCGTACCCTATTGGACGAGTTCGGTTTGGAACGGATCGGTTATGTGGACATCGACGCACATCATGGCGATGGGGTGTTTTATCCGTTCGAGGACGATCCGCGGGTCATCGTGGCCGACATCCACGAGGATGGCCGCTATCTGTTTCCAGCCACCGGCTTTCCCTACGAAACCGGCAAGGGCGCGGCCCGTGGCCGCAAGCTCAATATTCCCATGCTGCCCCTGTCCGGTGACGACGATTTCCTGATGATGTGGGACAATGTCGAGAAGTTCATGCGTCAGTGGGAGCCCCAGTTCCTTATCCTGAATTGCGGCGCGGATGGCCTGCACGGCGATCCCCTGACGCATCTCCATTATTCCGCCAAAGTGCACGCCAAGGCCGCCGCGAGTTTGTGTCTGTTAGCCGAGGAATTCGCCGAAGGCCGTATCGTCGCGGTCGGCGGAGGCGGGTACGATCTGAGCAATCTCAGTCGTGCCTGGGCGGCTGTCGTCACAGAGTTTCTGGAAGCGCCCATGCCTTGAAGGTTGGCGACATCGGTTGAAGCGAAGGACGGGATATGCCTGAATTGATGAATACCCGTGAAGTGGCCGCCTACCTGCGCATCAAGGAGCGCAAGGTCTATGATCTGGTGGCGGCGCGCTCGATTCCCTGTACCCGCGCCACGGGCAAGTGGTTGTTCCCGAAACCGTTGATCGACCTTTGGCTGCTACGCAGCACGGAATATCAAGCCGCGTTCGAGACCGTGCTCATTCCCCCGCCCGTCATTGCCGGAAGTCATGATCCGCTGCTGGAATGGGCGGTGCGCGAAGCCGATTGCGGTTTGGCGCTGCTGATCGGCGGTAGTCTGGCCGGTCTCGAACAACTGGCGTCGCGTCAGGCGCTGGCCTGCGGTCTGCACGTTTTCGAGCCAAGCCAGGGGGGACATAACATCGATCTGGTGCGCCATAGTTTGGCGGAATTTCCCGTGGTCGCCTTGGAATGGGCCTGGCGCGAACAGGGTCTGATCGTGGCGGCGGGTAATCCCCTGGCCATCGGTGGACTGCAGGATCTGATCGCGCGGCGGGCGCGTTTCGTGGACCGTCAGCCGGGTGCGGGCAGCCATTTGCTGTTGGAGCATCTGCTGGCGGTGCACGGCCTGAACCTGGCCGATCTAGCGATAGAGCTACCGGCGGCGCGTAGCGAAACGGAGGTGGCCCAAACGGTATTTGCCGGCAAGGCCGATGCGGGATTGGGTATCGCCGCCGTGGCGCGGCAGTTCCGGCTGGATTTCGTGCCCTTGCATCGGGAACGGTACGATCTGGTCATCGGCCGGCGCGATTACTTCGAACCGGCCTTTCAGAGGTTGCTGGCATTCGCCCGGACGCCCCGCTTCGCGAGTCAGGCCGCCGATCTACAAGGTTACGACATCAGCGGGCTCGGGCAGGTGGTGTACAACGCCCCGTGACGTCGCTTTCGCTCAGACGCTGAAACTCTCGCCACAACCGCACTGATCCTTGACCCGTGGATTATTGAAGCGAAAGGCTTCGTTCAGTCCTTCTTTTCTGAAATCCAGTTCGCTGCCATCCAGAAAAGGCAGGCTTTCCGTGTTGACGATGAGCTTGACGCCGCGGTCTTCGAACACGTGGTCGTCCGGCGTGATTTCATCGGCGAAGTCAATGACGTAGGAATAGCCCGAGCAGCCCGAAGTGCGCACGCCCACGCGCAGCCCTTCGCCTTTGCCGCGTTTGATGAGATAGTTGCGGACGCGATCCGCCGCGCTTTCTGTCAATGTGATGGCCATCGATTTCACCTCATTCGTAAACGGTCATTGGGATCGTCACCGGGCGGTTGGCGACGCTTTGCGCTGATAGTCGGCCAAGGCCGCTCGCAAGGCGCGTTCCACCCACACCGCGCTTTGGATTTCCAAGGCCGGCAGGGACAGTTGTTCAGCCAGTCGGGTGTTGTCCATCGTCGCGGCCTCGTCCAGCGTTTTGCCATGTAGCCATTCGCTAACCCAGGAACACAACGCGATCGCCGCTACCCCGCCGTAAGCCTTGAAACAAACATCCGTTATGACGCCCAAGGGAGTGACTTTGATTTGCAACTTTATCACGTTGCCGAGCGTCGGAGCACCTACCCAGCCGGTTCCGACAGTGCGGTCGTCTTCCGCGAAGGTTCCGACGTGGCGGGGATGCTCGAAGTGTTCCCTCAGGAGATCGCTGTAACGCGCGAGGGGTTGCAAGGGGATTACGCCGTCTCCCATTGCAATGTATCCGGTTCCAAACCCTGCTGTCGCAAATCCCACAAGGGGGAAAGGCTACGTAAGCGGTTGACGGCGTGCCGTACCGCCCCGATCGTCCAATCGATTTCCTCGCTTTGTGTGAAGCGGCCCAGGCTGAAGCGGAGGGCGCTACGGGCCAACGGCTCCGGGCAGCCCAAAGCGCGCAACACGTGGGAGGGCTCCTGATTGGCCGAACTGCAGGCCGAGCCCGTGGATACGGCCAGATCCGGCAAGGCGGCCAGCAACGACTCACCGGTAATATCGGCGAAACTGACATTCAGAATGCCAGCCGCGCGCGGCGCCGCCGCGCCGTGCAGACGGATATTCCCCAGATCCCGCAGTCCGTCCCACAAACGGTCTCGCAAGCGGCCGATGCGCGCGTTGTCATCCGCCATTTCCTGGGTGGCGATGCGACAGGCCTCGCCCATGCCGACGATCTGATGGGTGGCCAGCGTTCCCGCGCGCAGTCCATGTTCCTGGCCGCCGCCGTGCATCTGAGCGGCCAGACGCAGCTTCGGCCAGCGTCGCACATAAAGCGCGCCAACGCCCTTGGGGCCATGGATTTTATGGGCGCTCAGACTCAGCAGGTCGATAGAGGTGGCCTGCACGTCCAGCGGGCATTTGCCCAGGCTCTGCGCGCCGTCCACATGCAGCAGCACGCCCTGCTCGCGGGTCAGGCGACCGATCGCCGCCACATCCTGAATGACCCCGATCTCGTTGTTGACGTGCATGAGCGACACCAGCACGGTGTCGTCCCGCAAAGCCGCCGCCAGGCGCTCGGGATTCAGGAGTCCGTCGGGTTCGGGGTCCAGATACGTGATGGCGTAACCGGAGCGTTCCAGATGATTGCAGACATCCAACGTGGCGCGATGTTCGGTTTTGGCGGTGACGATATGCCGTCCCTTGTTGGCCGCCGCGGCCCCCTTGAGCGCCAGGTTGATGGATTCCGTCGCCCCGGAAGTCCAGACGATGGCCTTGGGATCGGCGTTGATCAGGGCGGCCACTTGGCTGCGGGCGGTTTCCACGGCCGCGCGGGCCGCCCAACCCCAGGCGTGATTGTGCGAGGCGGGATTGCCGAATTCGCCATCGATCGTCAGAAAACGACCCATGATTTCGGCAACCCGACGATCCAGCGGGGTGGTGGCCGCGTAATCCAGATACACCGGCAAACGCAGGGCCATGATTAGCGTCCGTTTTCCTCGCTGGTCGCGGTCTGGCCTTCGGGAGGGGCCACCGAGTACAGCTCGCAGTTTTGCAAACTGGGCAACGGCCCGTTGCCTGAGGCCAGGCCCGCTTCGTTCAAGGTTTTGCTCATTTCCTCAATCTTGCAATCCAGCAATTGAATGTGTTCCAGCATGCGGTTGATGACGCTGGCTTCCGGGTCGGGCATGTCGGGCGTCGTACCGTAGGCGTCGAAGCCCAGCTTGCGGGCGATCGCGCGCCGCAATTCCTTGTCCTGACGTGGCGTTTGTTCCACTAACCGGCCTGGCACGCCGACCACCGTGCCGTGGGCCGGGACATCCTTGAGCACCACGGAATTGGAGCCGATACGGGCGTCGTCGTGAATGGTCACGGGGCCGAGTATCTTGGCGCCTGCGCCGACCACGATGTTGTTGCACAAGGTGGGATGGCGTTTGCCTTTCTGCCAGCTCGTGCCGCCCAGCGTCACGCCGTGATACAAAGTACAGTCGTCCCCGATGACCGCGGTCTCGCCGATCACCACGCCCATGCCGTGATCGATGAAGAAGCGCCGGCCGATAGTCGCGCCGGGATGAATTTCGATGCCGGTCATCCAACGTGCGAAAGTGGAAATGAAGCGGGCCAGCCATTTCAGCTTTATCCGCCACAGCCGATGGCTAAAGCGGTGTACCAGCAAGGCGTGGATGCCCGGATAGGTGGTGAGGATCTCGAAGACATTGCGCGCCGCCGGATCGCGGTCGAACACGCAATGCACATCTTCTCGTAAACGTTGCCACATAGGCCGACTCAACCTGATAGACGAAAGGGTGACGGAGGATGGGATCGCACGGGGCGGCCCGATTTCCGAGTGATTATATCAACAATTCGGACCCCGCAAGTGGACGTTGTCGTCAATGTTGACAACGGCTGCAGAAATAAGTGGCGCGCTGTCCTGTGCGGCTGAGGCGGATCGGCGTCTGGCATTGCTGGCAGGGCAGGTTGTGGCGTCCGTAGACGCGCAGGGATTGCTGAAAATAACCCGGTTCGCCGAATCCTCCGACATAATCGCGCAGCGTGGTGCCGCCCTGACGGATGGCATCCTCCAGGACCTGGCGGATAGCCGCCGCCAGCACGACATAACGGCTTTCGGCGATGCGTCCGGCGGCGCGTTCAGGATGGATGCCGGCCAGAAACAACGCTTCGTTGGCGTAGATGTTGCCGACTCCCACGACGACATGACCGTCCATAATAAAGGACTTGACCGCCAGTTGCCGGCCCCGCGCGCGCCGATACAAATATTCGCCGCCGAAGGCCGGTCCCAAGGGTTCGGGGCCCAGATCGCGCAACAATGGATGGCGCTCCGGGGGCTCGGTTGTCCACAGCAACGCGCCAAAACGGCGGGGATCGTTGAAACGCAGGTTATAGCCGTTGGCTAGTTGCAAATCGACGTGATCGTGCTTGCCGACTGGGACGTCCTGACGCAAGATGCGCAAGCTGCCGGACATGCCCAGGTGAAACAGCGCCGTGCCGTCGCCAGTTTCCAGCAACAAGTATTTCCCGCGCCGATTGACGGCCTGAATTTGTTGGCCGGCCAGGCGCTGCGGCAAGTCCGCTGGAATCGGCCACCGCAGCCGCGATTCCCGGACCACGACCTGACTGATGATCTGTTGTTGCAAGGCCGGCGCGATCCCGCGACGGGTGGTTTCGACTTCCGGTAATTCGGGCATGGATCGCAGATAGGGACTCAACGGGCGACATGGACGGGAAACCCATTATATTTTATAGTCATCAGTGTAACCGAGAGTGTTCCTGGCCCCTTATCCTGAGGGATGGCCAGCACCCGATCCAGAACGATAACCCTCACCATCGACCGACGACTACATGATCTCTTTCGACCCGTTTTTGCAATTCCTAAACACCGGACTTTTGGATCTGCCGCTGTGGGGCTTGGTTGTCGCCACCCTGCTGCTGACGCATGTGACGATTGTCTCGGTCACAGTGTTTCTGCATCGTGCCCAGGCGCATCGCGCGTTGGATCTGCACCCTGCCGTCAGCCACTTTTTCCGCTTCTGGCTGTGGCTGACCACCGGCATGGTCACCAAGGAGTGGGTGGCGATTCACCGCAAACACCACGCCAAATGCGAAACGCCTGACGATCCCCACAGCCCCCAGGTGCTGGGTATCGGCAAAGTCCTCAAGGAAGGCGCGGAATTGTATCGGGATGAAGCGAAAAACGCCGACACGCTGCAACGTTACGGACATAGCACGCCGGATGACTGGTTGGAGCGTCGCGTCTATTCGCCTTACAACTACGTCGGCATGGGGATTTTGATGTTCATCGACCTCGGCCTATTCGGTATCGCGGGTCTGACCGTGTGGGCTGTGCAATTGCTATGGATACCCATTTGGGCGGCGGGGGTCATCAACGGCATCGGTCATTATTGGGGTTACCGCAATTACGAGACCCGTGACGCGTCCTCCAATATCGTGCCCTGGGGTATCTTTATCGGCGGCGAGGAATTGCACAACAATCACCATGCCTTTCCCAGTTCGGCGAAGCTGTCCAACAAGTGGTGGGAACTCGACGTGGGCTGGTTCTATATTCGCGTATTACAGGGATTGCGCTTGGCGCGGGTCAAGAAGGTAGCGCCCACGCCACAGCGTCGGCCGGAGAAACAGGCGGTGGATCTGGATACCCTGCGGGCCGTCGTTTTGAATCGGCTGTATGTCATGGCCGATTTCGGACGGGACGTCGTGATTCCCGTGCTGCGCGAAGAAGTCAGCAAAGCCGACGCGTCGCGCCGTCGTTTCCTAAAAACGGCGCGGGCTTTGCTGGTGCGTGAAGACACCCGGCTGGGTCCGCGGGATCGTGATCACCTGGACAATGTGCTCAAGGACAGCCAGCCGCTGCGCACCGTGTACGAGTTCCGCGCTCGCTTGCAGGCCATCTGGGGACGCACCACGGTCAACCATGAGAAACTGCTGGCTTCATTGCAACAGTGGTGTGTCGAAGCGGAGGGTAGCGGCATTCAATGCCTGCGTGATTTTGCCCAGTCCCTGCGCAGCTATTCCTTGCGCATCGCTTAGCCATTCAACGCCGCGCGCCGATTCATGATCGGCGCGCGTCAATAAAAAACCCGCCATCGGCGGGTTTTTTATTGACCAGGAACGGCTGCAAGCAGAAGCATTACTTGATCTTGCCTTCCTTGTACATGACATGCTTGCGGACGACGGGATCGAATTTCTTCAATTCCAATTTACCCGGCATCGTGCGCTTGTTCTTGGTCGTCGTATAGAAGTGTCCCGTGCCGGCCGAGGAAATCAATTTGATTTTGTCACGCATGGCAATGGCCTCCTAAAATTTTTCGCCGCGGGCGCGCATTTCCGCCAGTACCGTATCGATACCGTTCTTATCGATGATGCGCATACCTCGGCTGGATAATCGCAGCTTGACGTAACGTTTTTCACTTTCAACCCAGAACCGGTGGGTGTGCAGGTTCGGAAGAAACCGGCGCCGGGTCTTGTTGTGGGCGTGTGACACATTATTGCCGGTGGCCGGACGCTTACCGGTCACTTGACAGACTTTGGACATCGAGTGTTCCTCCTGACCCAAACGCTTTGACAAAGCAAATCTTTATATCAGAGCAACCCTTTGCACACAAGGTGCGTGTCTTTGATTTTGCGTACATTGTCCCATGAAACGACCGTTTCGCCAGCTTTCGGGCCGAAGCCCGGCGCTACCTGAAGCGAGCGCGTCGATGGCTCGGCAGGCGCCGGGAGTGCCGACCAGCCTCCTTTAATGTGGCGGGCAGATAACCCGCGCGTCGCGGCTGTTGTTGGTTTCGTCCGACTCCGGAAGAACATGGTTTGCGTCCACGACCACGTTGAGACGATGCGGTCCGGGCGTCAATCGCAGATTATCCGCCTGAGGAAACCAGCACCCTCAGCCGTACCCCGTTTGTTATATCGAGTAGGTTCTTCATGTTGACCTCCGGCGGGGGGGTTGGGAATCGGTTAGCGTTTGGCCGGCTGCCGCGAGGGGGAAATGGTCTTGATGATCGAGGTGTGATCGAAGCGGCGATGCGAAACCAACTGGCGGCCTACCCAGGGGGAAACCACCAGGGCCGGAACGCGCACGCCCAAGCTGCGGAAAGCCGGGCTCTCGGGTTCACTCTCCAGATAGGGCGGCGTGACGGGATCGAAAAAACCGCCGTGTTCGTCGTAGACGACAATCAGCAGCGTTTTCGACCACTGCGGGCTGTTGAACAGCGCGTTGAAGATCTCCAGCACGAAATGCTGACCGTGCGCGATGTCGCCGGGCGGATGGTCGTCGTTGGCGGTATTGAGATCGTAGAGATGACTCAAGCGATAGCCGTCGGTATCCATACCGGGGTCCCAGTTGCCGAGATTCTCGCGCATGTCCCCGATGTCCATAAAATTGGGGTCCACCCAGAAGACCTGCGGTAACTCACCCTGTTCGGCGTCCTTGAAAAAACGGTCCAGGGGGCGGATACGATTGGGGCGGCCCTGCAGGCGGTTGCGGAATTCCGAGGCGTAGCTGGCGTCGACCGCCAGCAGCGTCGGCATATCCTGCGAGTAAAAGGCCCAGTCAATGGCCTGGTCCTGATAACGGTGCTGATCGAGGAGCCGGAAAAAAGAAACCTCGTCGAACGGCATGTCGTTGTCGGTGATGAACTTCGCGTGATCCTCGTGTTCGGTGCCTTCCAGCGCGGCCAGCATGGCATCCCGCTCGTCCTTGTCGATGTCTTTGTCGATGTCCCTGGCGAAGTTTTCCTGACGCGCGGGCCGGCCGGTCAGCGAGAACGTGCGATTGACCCAGGTGTTGCCGGGATAGGAGGAATACCAGCGGTCGCAGACGGCGAACTCGGTCGCCGACAGGTCAAAGGTGGGGGCCGCCTCGGCCGGGTAGTAACCCATGATGTCCTGCAACTGCGCGATCTGGGCGGCGAACTCGGCGTTTCCCGGATTGGCGACGTTTTGCAGCAGGAGATTGCCGCGCGCCAGTATCGGGTCATCGGTTTCCTCGGCGGGCGGCGGCGGGGGCGAGGCTTCGCCGATGCCGGGGACTACCCGCCATTCGAACTCCAGATCGTAGTGCACGACGTTTCGCCCCCTTGCCAGGCCCTTCTGAATGAACTTGAAGGGCTGTACGACACGGGTCGGCGAACCGAAGTCCAGCGCGCCGGCATCGCCCAGGCCATCGGGTACGCCGAAATGGAAGGCGATGGCTTGCGGCGGGAACAGATCATCCTTGAGCGCGTCACCGATCGTTTCCAGTAAGCCCAGGCCGAGCACGGCCAGCAGCTTGTCCTGGCCCACCACGCCGAGCCAGGCCAGCGCGATGGGCCAGGAGCTCGCGACGATGCCGATATACAGTGCGCAGTAAACGAGCGGACCCAAGCCGATGCTCAGTGCCTTGGCCAGCCCATGCGCGTCGAAACCCTTTTCGGCCGCGACCGACATGCCCATCAGGGAGAACAGGGAAACGGCGTGAAGCAGCAGAAACAGATCGCGCATTTCATGGCTGGACAGGCCGCGAAGTTCTTCGACCGCCTTGGCAAACCCGCCCAGAGCCTTTTCCGCCAGGTACAGCGCGACGGGATACGCCGCGTCCCGCCAGCTTCCCTGCGCGACGGGAATGGACGCGATCAGCAGGTCGTTCAGGGGTTTATTGTCACCCTTCTTGAACTTGCCGAGTTCCCGAGGCGCGAACTCAATGTCCTGACGGTGATAGATGTCGTGGGCGACGGCGGCGAAGATCAGTTCGTCCTTGCCCCATTCGTTTTTGAAATCCTCGTGGCAAATCACCCGTTTCAGGCGCAATTCCAGCGTTTTGGGCTGGATTTCCCGGTCCGTAAATTCTTCGTCCAGAATCGGCCCCAGCGAGACTTGATCGCGCAACGCCCGTCACGGGTGTATTGGGATGTTCAGGCCGGTTGTGGATAATGGCCGGACACCCTAGTCCCTATCGACCGTTTTCCAGAGAAAAATCATGCCCAGTGTCTTGATCGAAGTCCGCCGGCAATACACCCAAGAGCAGGAAATCGCCATCATGGAAGCCGTGCATACGGCGCTGCGCGACGCTTTCAAAATCCTGTCCGGCGACAAGAACGTCCGTCTTATCGTTCACGAATCGCATCGCTTCGCCTATCCGCCCGCCAGGGAAAATCCGGATTACTACACGCACATCAGCATCGATGCGTTCACGGGACGCTCCCTGGAGGCCAAGCGCAACCTCTATCGGACCATCGTCGACAACCTGGAACCGTTGGGCATTCCCAAGGACCACGTCAAGATTCTTCTTCGGGAGATCCCCAAGGAAAATTGGGGCATACGCGGTGGTCAAGCCGGTTGCGACGTCGATCTCGGTTTCAAGGTCGAGGTGTGATGGCCGCCCAGTTCCGCACGAAAGCGATTCAGGGTTTGAACGAATCGTCGGGCGGTCGGCGCAAGGTATGACGGTCGGAATGAACGGGGCGCCGATTGAACTGGCGGCGGTCGCCGATACGCCGGGGCGAGAGGCTGCGCGGGTGCTGATCACGGAATACTTGAACTGGATTGCCGATGCCGCTGCTTCGAAGTATGGCCTGAAGTTCGATGTAAAAGCCATGGTCGCATCGGACTTGAACGATCCGGTGAAATTCTTCCCGCCATCTGGCCGGTTCTACGTGGTCCGTAGCGCCGGAGTCTATGTCGGCGTCGGTTGCCTGAAGCGCATAACGCCGGAGGTGGGTGAAATTCAACGCATGTACCTGCAGCCGCCAGCACGGGGTTGCGGTGCGGGCCGGCGTTTGGTGGAACACCTGTTGGCCGATGCGCAGACCATCGGTTATCGGGCTGTCCGCTTGGAAAGTCTGAAGTTTCTGGTCGAGGCGCATGCGCTGTATCGTTCCGTGGGTTTCAGGGAGATCGCCCCCTATATGGGAAACAGCATGCAGGATTACCAGGCTCAGGAAAAAATGGATCGCTATCGTTCCAGCGCCGTGTTCATGGAACGGCGGTTCGCCCGGTCGAGCGGGAGCTGACTTTCTTCAACGGTCCACGAAGAACTCGATCTCCATCACGCCATCGTCGTCCTTGCAACTGATGTTCTCGGCCCCATGCCGCCGGGCATAGGCCAGAATCGCATCGCGGTAGGCGCGCGCCAGCAGTTCATTGAAAGCTTGGCGGCAACGCACGCCCACGGCTTCCAGATGCTGCTCGGCCTGCCGCGCCAGTTCGGCTTGGCGTTCGGCCGTGGCCTGCTCCAGTCGACTTTGCGCGTCGGCCTGGGCGCGCTGCTGCAAGTCCGCGCCGGCCGCGCTTTCCGCCTGTCGTTGGACGGCCGTCAGCCGTGCTTGACGTTCCTCCTCCAGTTGTTGGCGGGCGATTTCCTCGGCGTCCTTGCGGGCTACCGCTTCGGTGCGTCCGCCGTAACCGTCATGGTAATAGCCGCTCGTTGCCTGGGTTTCCAGCGTCTCCCGCACTTCTCCGGTCAACACGGTGGCGGCCTGGCCACGCACGGCGACGGTCTCGTCCCGCGCCGCGACGATTTCCAATACCTGCTCATCCAGCCGGTACAGCACATAACCGCCATCGACATCGCAGCGATAGCCCTCCGCGGTTTCCCGCCAGGCGGGTTCCTCACCCGCCGTCAGTCGGGCTTCCAAAGCCTTCAGGGCCGGGCCGCCCAATTGCGCGGACAGATTTTGACGGGCCCGCGCCTCGCCGGTGATCCGTTCCGCCAGTTCCACGCTACGGGATATTTCCCGGCGCCAGGCTTCGGCGATGTCACGAGTCAACGTCACGGTGACGCGGCGCGGATTACACATGGATATCCTCCAGGCGTTTGAGATTCTGTTGAATGACGGTTTCGATGTGTTGCCGTAGTTCGCCGGCGCTCGGATGGTCCCGGAGAATCTCCCGGCGCAGCCGATTCAGGGCCATCAGATGCGCACCCAGCGCGATTTCCGAACGCATGGCGGGAGATTGGGCTTCCAGCACGCCGATGTCCGCCACGATGTCCGCGACCGCGCGCGCGGGGTCCAAGGCCGGGCCGCCGTCTTCCGCGACGCGCGGCTGGACCACGGCCTGAATCGCCTGGGCTTCCTCGGGACGGCTCCAACAATGATTGAGGGGCCACAAATCGCGTGGTTCCGCGACCGTGGCTTCGCGCAACAGGGTGGCGGCGGCGATCAGCTTCAGGCCCTTGATCACCCGGCGGTCGGACAAGGCGATGCCTTCCGCCCGCAGTTCCCGCACCATGTGGGCGTACAACGGCTGAACGGGGCGACTGTCGACTTCCGCCAGGCAGCCGTTCAAGGCTTTCAGAGCGTCGATTTTGACGCCGGGGAGCACGCGCGTGATCTCCCGCCCCGAGGCGGCGCTGCGGGCGGCCTTGATGCGTTGCAATTCCAATTGCCAGCCCTGATTGAGCAGATCCTCCAGGCGTTCGTCGGCCACCGGATCGAGTCGTTGGCGCAGGGCGAAACGGTCGGCGAAGGCTTGCAGCCAAGGATCGTCCGGCAAGCCGTTGGCCGCGCCGATCAAACTGATCAGGGGTACCGCCTGATGCTGCGGACCGTTGTAAAACAGGCGCTCGTTAACCAGGGTCAGCAGGGTATTGAGAATCGCGCTGCTGCCTTGGAACACTTCGTCCAGAAAGGCGATTTCCGCTTCCGGCAACATCCCGGCGGTGCGGATGTGATACGCGCCTTGCTGAAAGGCTTGCAGGTCGAGCGGACCGAACAGTTCCGAGGGCTCGGTGAAACGGGTCAGCAGATAATGAAAGCCGCGGGCATCGACCAGTTCGGTGTACTGAGTGATCAGTTCCGTCTTGGCCGTGCCAGGCGCGCCGATCAACAGCACATGTTCTTGGCAGACGCTGGCCAGCACCAGCAAATCGATCGTGAGATCGCGTTCGACGAACGCGTCCTTGAGAAGGCGCTTGATATGGTTCAAACGCTTGATAGTGCCGAGCACCGCGGGAAACCAACTCATGAGTCAACGGGTCCGGTAAGTCGCGAAAAACGCGTTCATCGCGCCCGCTGTTCCACGACGCGGCGGATGCGCTCGATCAACGCCTCGAAGCGTTCCAGGTTGGCGGGATGCGGGGGGTCTTCGCAGTATAGACCGACGCAGACATCGCGAAACAGCGAGCGGATTTCATCGCCATTGAAGCCGGGCGTGGTGGCCGCGATGTGCTCCAACAGTTCGGAGGCGGCATCGATCTGGAAATGGCGGGCGTGGACCTCGGCGATGGCCCGGCGGGCGGCGGTATCCGGCAGGCCGATGGCGATGGCCTGAAAGCGACTGGGGCGCAACAAGGCCGTGTCGATGATGTCCAGTCGATTGGTGGTGCCGATCACCAGCATCGGAACGTCGGGGCGAAAACCATCCATTTCGGTGAGAATCTGCGCCACCACGGCGTTGCCGGCCCGATTACCGCCATCCGCCCGACCGCTGCGCTGGGCCGCGATGGCGTCGAATTCGTCGAACACCAGCACCGCCGGGGCGTTGCGCCGGGCTTCGGCGAACAGATCGCGGATCTTGCGCTCGCTTTCGCCCACGTACATGTCCATCACTTCGGGGCCGGAAACGACCTGCACCGTGGCGTTGAGGCGGTTGGCGATGGCCTTGGCGAACAAGGTCTTGCCGGTGCCGGGCGGACCGTGAAAGATGAAGCCCCGGGGGATCAACTCACGGCGCAGACGCTCGTTCGGCAAACGGTAGGATCCGGCGATGAGATTCAAAGCCTGCTGGATTTCGGCCTTGATTTCCTGGTAGCCGCCGATGTCCTCGAAGCGGGCCTCCGGGACTTCGAAATGGGTCAGCGAGGTCTGTACCTTAAAGGCGCGGATCGCCTGATACAATCCGCTCATGGACAGCGATCCGCCGCCCGCGTGCTGCTTGACCGCGTAGGTGATGGCGTGGCGAATCTGAACCGGATTCATGCCCGCGACGTTCTTGTACAGTCCTTCGGCGTCGAAATGCTCTATCCGGGCGGCCTCGTCGCGGGTGATCAGGGCATGCCCGAGCAGGGCCTCGCGGCCGTCCGGATAGAGCACGTTGCGCGCCACGCCGGTGATCAGCAGTCTGACCGCGAAACGGTCCGCCAACACTTCGGGAATCACCAAGGAACGATCGGCGAAGGCCAGCATCAGCCGGTCGCTGTTGGTGTAGGCCAATTCGGTGAATTCGCGGGTTTCGTTGGCCAACTGCCGGTCCGGGCCGCCGGCCAGCAGATCCAGATGGGGAATGACCAGGACGTCGCCGATCTTCAGACGGTGGGTCAGCTCCTTCAACTGGGCCAGTTGTCGTTGCCGCAGACTGAGCGGCATCATCCCGCCGTTCTGTTCGTCGTCCACGCTGAGTACGATGTCCCGCAATCCGGCTCGGCGGGCCATGTCCTGCCAGAGATGTTCGACCACCAGCTTGTCGCAGATCACCAGCACGGATAAACCACCGCTCAGCAACGAGGCGACCTGTTCGATTTCGCGGCCATAGGCCAGGCGCACGGCGTCGCGTTCGCTGAGCGTGGTCGGGTGGCAGGTGTCCGGCGCCGACCGGCCGGGTTCGGCGCGGGCGGCGGGCGCGGGCGGGGTCACGGTGACGACCGGCTCGGTTGGGACGGAAGCGGTGGGTGCGCCGAGCAGTAAGCCGGGTGGCCGATACAACGGGCAGTCCGCGCTGGCCGCCACGGGCGTAACGATCAATTCGCGCAACGACCGCTCCATCAGTTCCTCGGCCATGGGCTCGGTTGCCAGGGCTGGCGCGCGATTCAGAAATTCCCTGAGATTCAGATCGTCGTCGGCGTACAGAATGGCTTGGAAGTCGTCCAGCGGACCCAGTGGGACCAGACGCAGAACGGGGCGTTTCAGGCTCACGACAGGTTCCAGCTCAGGCGCTGGGCTAGCCGGTGCAGGGAAATGCCTTCCCGATAGGCGTAGCCTAATTGCCGACGGGCCCGCAGCTCGTGAGGATGGCTGTGTTCCAGGGCCGTGAGCGGACCCCACCAGGCGGCGACCCGCAGCGCGATGCGCAAAGTCTCTTCTTTGACCTGCGTGGTGGTCAGGACGTCCCGTGCGTGGCGGATCTGCTCCAGATATTCGGGCCGGTGGTGAATCATGGCGGTTTCGTAGACGTTCAGCACGAATGTCTGTTCGGCCTCTCCCGTCAATCGCAAGCGTTCCAACAACTCCTGACGCCAGTGCAACACTGTGGGATGCTGGCTGGGTCGCGCCAGGGTCCGTTGCAACCAGTTCCGGTCCGCCGACTGATTCAGCCAGTCGTGGGCACAGGCGAACGCTTCTCCACGCCGACCTTGCGCGGGGTGGTGCACGACGGCGGTCAGCGGGGAGACGGATAGAAAGTCGTCTAACAAATCGGCGTCGGCGTCCGCCACGAAGGGCAACGAACGCGCTAGCAACCCGTGGTGAGTGATCCAATCCCAGGGATTGGGGGCTGGCGAAACGGCGGCGAGCAGGCGGCGCGCCAGGGCCGGGGTGTGCAACGCGCCCAGGGCGGCCGCCAGTATGGCCCCGCTCAGGGTCACCTGATGGTCCTGCGTCGGGGGTAGGTCGCGTAGTCCCAAACGCGCTGCGTTGCTGGCCGCGAAGGCGCCCAGAAGATGGCGAAGTAGTCCGGAAGGTTTTTTCAGTTGTTCGGCATCCCGCAAATCGCCTATGGGCGGTGGCCCGAAGCCGGTCAAGGCCCAATCCAGCACCCGCAGCGCGGTATCGACGGCACTCATGGTCGGATGTTTCCTGTCGTTGATGCTCTATGATTCGCCTCGTGGCCATTGGATAGGACCACGAGGCCGCGTGCGCGCCTTCCCGCATTGTTGGCGACACCGTCCGGCGGACCCGCGACGCCCTGATCGTGCCGGGCGGTATCGGGGAATGTACAATGTCATGAAACAGGTCTTGCGGGTAGCCCGTGAATCATTGCCGGAATCATTGGCGGAATCGTTGCTCGGCTCAGCCGCAGAATTGGACAGGGGCCGGCGGGGAGATATCCATGAATAAAGCGGCCATTTCGATCATTGTCCTTGTGGTCGGGTGTTTGACGGGGTGCCAGGTATCGATGCTGGCGGCCGAGTCGGGTTATTTCGCTGTGCCGGAGGGTTCGACGGTGACGTTGAATCAGGCGCTGCGTATCCCGCCCAACGGTTTGAAAATCTATATTCAGGACGGCCAATTGGGGATGGGACCCAATGAATATGACCCGTTCTGCAAATTCGAATTGCGCGAGGTCAAACCTGAAGCGCAGCTGGTGCAGCCAGGAAAATTCGAAATCCATATGACCCGTCGGGCTAGCGGGATAATGGCTGGTATTCCCCGGAGCACCCGCTTGGCGGGTTTGGGAACCTTCAGTATGAATCAGGGATTGCCCAGTCCGATACTGTATTCCATCCAGTTTTTTCTGAGGTCGACGACTCAGCCGGAGGTCTACAAACTGAGCTGCGGACATTTGCAGGACCCTGGACTGACGGCCCAATTTCTCAGCCTACAGGAAATCGACCAAGCCCTCGGCGAGGTGATCACCTTGCAGTTAGCGGCCGCTCGATGAGGCTCGCGGCGCGCATAGGAGACGACCATGAAGCTGCCCCGTTACGTCAAAATGGTTGAAGTCGGGCCGCGCGACGGCCTGCAAAACGAAGCGACCCCGGTGCCCACCGAAGTCAAGATCGAGCTGATCGAGCGTCTCGCCGACGCGGGATTGCCGGTGATCGAAGCCACCAGCTTCGTTTCCCCGAAGTGGGTGCCGCAGATGGCCGACAACGCGGCGGTCATGGCCGGCATCCGACGCCGACCGGGGGTTTCCTATCCGGTGCTCACACCCAATATGAAGGGTCTGGAGGCCGCCTTGGAAGCCGGCGTCGCGGAGATCGCCGTGTTCGGCGCCGCCTCGGAAAGCTTTTCCCAGCGCAATATCAACTGCTCGATAGCCGAAAGCCTGGAGCGATTCACCCCGATCATGGACGCCGCCCGGCAACATGACCTGCGGGTGCGCGGCTACGTGTCCTGCGTATTGGGCTGCCCTTACGAGGGCGAGATTGCGCCGGCCGCCGTCGCGCAGGTCGCCGCGCGCTTGTACGACATGGGTTGCTATGAAATTTCGTTGGGCGATACCATCGGCGTCGGTACCCCGGAAAAGGCGCGCGCCATGGTGCAAGCCGTGGCCGAGCATGTGCCCATCGCCAAACTGGCGGCCCATTTCCACGATACCTACGGGCAGGCGCTGGCCAATCTGTATGCCGTGTTGCAACTCGGGGTGGCGGTGGTGGACAGTTCGGTGGCCGGCTTGGGGGGCTGTCCGTATGCGCGGGGCGCTTCGGGCAATGTAGCCAGCGAGGATGTATTGTATCTGTTGAACGGCCTGGGCGTCGAAACCGGCGTGGATTTGCCGAAACTGGCGGCGGCTGGCCGCTTCATCGCGGAGTACCTGAACCGCCCGACAGGCTCCAAAGTGTCCCGTGCGCTGTTCGGTTAGTGGATTTTTGGGAGGCTGTCAAGGTATTCTGTCGACGCGAAGGGTATGTCCCCGGCACGTCGAGAGTACCGGTCTTGCTGATACACCCAGTCCTATTGCGCCGCGCGGGTTGACCCGCTGGCGATCCCAATCGAAGGCTCTCAGGACACGGCAAAGCCATTCGCGAGCGTTTCACGACCCGCGCGGGACTTTTTTGCTCCCTTACGCCCCTTATGCTTGACGGTAGAACAAAGTAGTGAACAACTTGCTTTCGCAAGAACGGCTTAGAGAAATCGTTCGGGAAATCGGCCAGCGGTATCCCGCCATCAAACCGAGTGGTACCGATCACCTCATCCTGAACATGGTGCAGCCCTACAGCGGCCATGTTTACTGGCACATCCGAGCGCAGACCGTGGACGATCTGCGCGCCGACGAAGCTTGGCGTCATGCCTCGCTGGTGGTGCGCGTCTACGATGTGACCGGCATCCGCTTCGATGGGCGCAATGCCCATGGCTTCTTCGATATCGCGGTTCACGCACTGACCGGCAATTGCTATTTCGGCATCGAACGTCCCGGACGCAATCAGGTCGCGGAAATCGGCTTGCATCGCGCTGACAACCGGTTTCATACGCTGGCGCGTTCCAAGGAGACCTATTTCGACCGGGATCGGCCTTCGGGCCATTATCAGACCGCCGGCCTGTTCGTGGGGCGGGATGTACACAAAACCTTTTCGGTGGAAAACATCTTCGATGCCCGCGTCTACGAGAAGATGAGTCAGGAACTGGCGGATGTCGCCCGGCCGGATGCCTTGACCATCGCCACCCTATTCATCGACATTCGCTCCGACGCCCATCCCGACAGTCCCTTGGGCGAGTTCATCCATAAAACGGGGGAGATCGTCGGGAAGTTTGGCGCGGAGGTGCGCTTGTTCAGCGCCGCCCTGGCGGATTCGGCCGACAGCGAGACCCTGTTGGAACGCGTGCGGGCCCTGGCGGAAACCGTATTCGCCCAGGTGGCGGAAGCCCATCGAACCACGCCGTTTCGCCTGATCCATTGTCATGACTGGCCGTCGCTGAGTGTGGGATTGCGGGCCAACCGGGAATTGCGGATACCGTTGATCCTGTCTCTGCACGCCACCGAGCATGAACGGACGCCGGGTTATCATCCCCTGTCCGCCGAGATTTGCGCTTGGGAAAAGCAGGGCGTGAACGCGGCTTCGCTGATCATCGTGCCGCATTCCTCGACGCGTCAGCAGGTCATCAATCTCTATGGGGCCGATCCCGATAGGACGGTGATCATCCCGGACGTGCTGGCGGAGCATGTCGCTGGTCTGAAGCGCACCGCCAGTGAGATCAAGCGCGGTTTTGGGCTGAATCAGGAAGCGCCGCTCCTGCTGTTTGCCGGGGAGCTGTCCCATGCGGCCGGCGCCGATCTTCTGATGGACGCCTTGCCCATCGCGTTCAAGCAGCACGCGACGGCCCAGATCGTTTTCGCCGGCGATGGACCGCTGCGTGGCGAGTTGGAAGGACGCGCCTGGCATGCGGGCCTGGGAGAGCGTTGCCGGTTTTTCGGCGACGTGCCCAGCGATACCTTCGAGTCGTTGCTGCTCGCGGCGGATTTCGTGGTCATTCCGGCCCGCACCTGGCAAGGCGAGAGTCTGGCGCAAATGGCCATCGATCACGGCAAGCCGGTGCTGACCACGCACCAGGCCGGCACCCACTGTGTGGCGCACGGCCAGAACGGCTTGGTGGCTTACGACAACCCCGGTTCCATCGTGTGGGGTATTCAGGAACTGTTGGGCAATCCCTTACAGGGCAACCTGTTACGCTCGGTCGCAAAAAAAAAAAATCAAAATGGTCCATCATTGGACACCATTGGCGCCCAGCTATATACGCAGTATGAAATTGTTCTGAAGTATTCCCAGGGAGCCCGCCATGGATGCAGGCATTAAGGGCTACCTGGCATTCGTTCTGCACGCGCACCTGCCTTACGTGCGCCATCCCGAATATCCCAGTTTTCTGGAAGAACGCTGGCTGTTCGAAGCCATCACCGAAACCTATATCCCGCTGCTGAAAGCCTTCACGCGGATCGCGGCGGACGGCGTGCCGTTCAGGGTGACCCTGTCGCTGTCCCCCAGCCTGCTGGCCATGCTGGAAGATCCGCTGTTGCAGGAGCGTTATGAAGCCTATCTGAACAAGGCGCTGGAACTGGCCGAGCGGGAACTAGAGCGGACTCGGGCGGAACCCCATTTCCATCATCTGGCGGAGTTCTATTGGAATTGGTTCGCGGACAGTCGGGATGTTTACGTCAACCACTGCCAGCGCCGGGTGGGCAAGGCATTCCAGCAGCTTCATGAACGGGGCGTGGTCGAGTTGATCACGACGGCGGCGACGCATGGTCTGCTGCCGTTGCTGTCGGCCACGCCCAAGGCCGTCGCCGCCCAAGTGATCACCGGCCTGGATTATTTCGCCAGCGTTTTCGGGTTTCGCCCGCAGGGCATGTGGTTGCCGGAATGCGGGTATTATCCGGGGTTGGACGAATTGCTGGCCCAGGAGGGGTTGCGGTATTTCATTCTGGAATCGCATGGCATAGACCACGCCAGCACGACCCCCTTCTACGGCGTTTACGCGCCCTTGTTCACACCGACCGGCGTGGCCGCCTTCGGCCGCGATCAGGGCAGCACCAAGCAGGTCTGGTCGGCGCGCGACGGCTTTCCCGGCCATCCCGATTACCGGGAGTTTTATCGGGACATCGGCCATGATCTGCCCTTGGATTACATCCAGCCCTATATCGAAGGCGACGTGCGGGTGGACACCGGTCTCAAGTACTACCGCATCACCGGGCCCACCGCCTGGAAGGAGCCGTACTTTCCAGCGACCGCCAGGGAGCGGGCGGCTCAGCATGCCCATGATTTCCTGCATCAGCGGGTTTCCCATGTGGAATATCTGGATTCGGTCATGGAGACCGCGCCCATCGTACTGGCCCCGTTCGACGCGGAACTGTTCGGGCATTGGTGGTTCGAAGGGCCGCTTTGGCTGGATCACGTCATCCGTAAAACCGCTGACCAGCGCGTTCTGGCGTTGACCACGCCGTCCGCCTATCTGGACGACCATCCCGTGCATCAGATCGCCACACCCAGCACCTCGACCTGGGGGCATAAGGGTTATTTCGAGGCTTGGCTGAACAACCGGACCGATTGGATTTACCCCCAGCTCCATGCCTGTAGCGAGCGTATGGAGCAATTGGCGAACCGATATGGCAAGGGTCGGGTGGCCCGATTGAAGCGGCGGGCGCTGAATCAGTGCGTGCGCGAACTGTTATTGGCGCAGAGTTCCGATTGGCCGTTCATCATCAATAACGCGACCGCCGAGGAGTACGCCGTACGGCGTGTTCGGGATCACGTGGCGCGCTTTCATCATCTTGCCGATGCGTTGGAAAACAATACGCTGGACGCCGAGGAACTGGCGGCCCTGGAATGGTTGGACAATCCGTTTCCCAACGCGGATTACCGGTTGTTCAAGGGAGAGGGCGTGGTTCCCGATAAAACGGGATAAGGTGGGATTGGAGGTGTGGGGGATTGGCGCATCGTCCGCTCCGTCGGAGTCGGTCCCGGTGTATCCATTACCCGGCCGCCGTCGATGTCAGCAGGGGGTCGGCCAGACCCGCTTCCGCGAAGCCCTTGGCGCGCAGCACACAAGCCGGACATCGGCCGCAGGGTGGCCGCTGGCCGTTGTAGCAAGTGTGGGTGTAGGCCAATGCCTCCAGAGCGCCTAGATCCCGGGCCATTTCCACGGTTTCCCGTTTGCTTTTGAACATGAGAGGCGTATGCAGGGTGACGGGGAACTCCAGGCCCAGCCGCAGCGCCTGTTGCAGAGCCTGCAAGGTATCTTCCCGGCAATCGGGATAGCCGCTGTAATCGGTTTGAGCCATGCCCCCCACCAGATCCCGGATATTGCGCGGGTAGGCGAAGGCGGCGGCGAACGTGAGAAAGATCAAATTGCGACCCGGCACGAAGGTATTGGGCAATTGGGTTTGGGCATCGACCGTTTGTTTTACCGCCACCGCGGATTCGGTCAGCGCATTGCCGCCTAGCGCGGCGAAGGTGTCTATCGGTAGCACGGTGTTGGATACTCCGGCGAAGTCCGCCACCCGGCGGGCGCAGTCCAATTCGACGCGGTGGCGTTGGCCGTAGTCGAAAGTGAGCGTCGTGACCTGTTCCTTGCCGAAGCGGGCGATGGCCCAGTACAGGCAGGTCGTGGAGTCCTGACCGCCCGATAAGACGACGAGAGCTTGAGGCATGCACAATCCGTGGGTAGTTTGACCGTTCCAGCCGAGTTTAACCGCTCGGTGACTTGCTTTATAGTGGACGGGAGAGATTTGAAAAGGAATCCGCCCATGTTTGGCAAGATCGTGAAAAGGTTGCTCATCCGCCACACCGATCCCACGGAAAGCTGGCAGCAATGGACCGAGTATCATTTGATGCAGGACAACACCGTCCTCGTCAAGCAGTGTCAAGCTGACAAGGATTGGCAGGAAAGCGGGGCTACGGTACGCCAGCACGTGGAGCAAACGACGATGGACGCCTTGCCGGAAGACATCCGTCTGCAATTGGAAGCGGCCGATTGATGGGGGCTACGTTCCCCGATCTGCGCAAGGGGTGATGCCTTGAGCGACGAGGTTCCTTTTTTCAGCCCGATACCCGCCCTGTCGCCCTGTTTCGAGAATGGCCGTGAGTAATGAGCATCTCCGCCGTTGGCGCTTGATTCTTGGTGGCCATGAGGCCGATGGCACGGGTTATGACCTGCAGGGAAGCGATCTGGCCATGGATCGCTGTCTGCACGCCCTGTACGATGCCCAGCGTACCGGCGGTTTGGGAGGATCGGCGCCGAACGTGGCGCGTTGGCTGGGCGACATACGCCAGTATTTTCCCACCCCGATCGTGCGGGTCATGCAGCAGGACGCCCTGGATCGGCTGGGTCTGCAACGCATGTTGCTCGAACCCGAGATGCTGGCCGCCGTGGAGGCGGATGTGCATCTGGTCGCCACTTTGCTGTCCCTGAGCCGAGTCATCCCGGAACGAACCAAGGACACCGCCCGTCAGGTCGTGCGTCGGGTGGTCGAGGAGTTGGAGCGCAAACTGGCCAATCCGCTGCGGCAAGCGGTCACCGGCAGCCTGAACCGTGCGCAACGCAACAATCGTCGGCCACGGCACAGCGAAATCGACTGGGATCGCACCATTCGCGCCAATCTCAAACATTATCAGCCCGCCTACCGCACGATTATTCCGCAAACGCGCATCGGCTTCGGTCGCAAAACGACGGCTCTACGCGACGTGATCCTGTGCGTGGATCAAAGCGGTTCCATGGCGACCTCGGTGGTTTATTCCGGTATTTTGGCGGCGGTGCTGGCCTCGATACGGGCGCTCAAGACCCAAATGGTGGTTTTCGATACCGCCGTGGTGGATCTGACCGAGAAGCTCAGCGATCCAGTGGAAGTGCTGTTCGGCACGCAATTGGGTGGCGGCACCGATATCAATCAGGCTCTGAGCTATTGTCAGCATCGGGTGAGCAAGCCACAGGACACCATTCTGGTGCTGATCAGCGATCTGTACGAGGGTGGGGATCGCCAGGAAATGATCAAACGCAGCGCCGCCCTGGTGGCGGCCGGGGTGCAGATGATCGCGCTGTTGGCCCTGGACGATCGGGGCGCGCCGAGTTTCGATCACGCGCTGGCAGCCACCCTGGCCGGTCTGGGCGTACCCGCTTTCGCCTGTACCCCGGAATTATTCCCCGATCTCATGGCGGCGGCCATCAATCGCCACGACATCAATGCCTGGGCGGCGGCCCGTGAAATCGTGGTCGCGGGCGCTGGCACGACGGGTAAATGAATCACGCCCGGACTATAGTCAAGTCATCCTTCCCGGATACGGGCAAGCGATGCCGTCGCCCGGCAGCAGGAGATACACGCTATGTACGAGTTCATTAACCTCACGGTGCGTGACGCGATGACGAGCGCACCGATGACCACCACCGCGGATACGCCTCTGCGGGAGGTGGAACGTATTTTCGACGAGCACGACTTCAACGGCATACCCGTGCTCAATGATGAAGGCGAGTTGATCGGCGTCGTGACCAAGTTCGATCTGCTCAAGGCGTTCACTTTGACGTCCAAGACCATCATTCCCCATTACGACGAGATCATGAATCACCCGGTAAAGGCTGTCATGTTGCAAGAGCCGGCGACCGTCACTCCCGATCTGCCGCTCAGCCGGGTGCTGCAACGGCTGGTCGAAATGCGCATCAAGAGTTTTCCCGTGGTCGAAGGCAACCGCCTGATCGGCATCATCTCCCGCGAGGATGTGCTACATGCCCTGCGCCGCGCTACCACACATCCGACTTCCGAGCGGAGAAGCTGAATCATGACCACTTTGCTCTATCACCATCCCATTTGCGCCGAGCATGATATGGGCGCAGGCCACCCAGAATGTCCGGAACGCCTTGAAGTCATCCTGAACACCCTCAGGAAGCCGCCGTTCGCCGCGCTCGAATGGCGCGAAGCACCCGAAGCGACACGGGAACAGTTGACCCGCGCGCATCCCGCCGCGCATGTCGAGCGCATCATGGCGGCCGTGCCGAAAACCGGTTTGCGGGCTCTGGATGCCGACACCGCGTTGTCGCCGCGTTCCGGGGAGGCCGCGCTGAGGGCGGCCGGCGCATTCTGCGCGGCGGTGGACGCCGTGATGCAGGGCGAGGCGAAAAACGCGTTCTGCGCGGTGCGTCCGCCGGGGCATCATGCGGAACCCAATCAGGCCATGGGGTTTTGTTTGTTCAACAATGTCGCGGTCGGTGCGTTGCATGCCCTCGAGGTCTATGGTCTGAAGCGGGTGGCGGTGATTGACTTCGACGTGCACCATGGTAACGGGACCCAGGCTATCTTCTGGGATCGGCCGCAATGCCTGTACGTCTCGACTCATCAATCGCCGCTGTATCCTGGCACCGGCAGACGCAACGAGCACGGCTCGGCCAGCAATATCGTCAATGTACCGCTGGCGCCTTACAGCGGTTCGACGCAATTGCAGGAAGCCTGGGTGACCCTGGTCGATCCCGAATTGCACGCGTTCAGGCCGGATATGATCTTTATTTCGGCCGGTTTCGACGCGCACCAACTGGATCCCTTGGCGGAGTTGGAATTCATCGACGAGGACTACGCTTGGTTGACTCGCGAGATATTGGATGTCGCCGCCCATTGTTGCGAGGGGCGAGTCGTGTCCGGTCTGGAAGGCGGTTATAGTCTGGCGGCCCTGACGTCTGGCGTCGCCGTTCATGTTCAAGCCTTACTGGAAGCGTAAGCGCCTCAAATCGGATCGTCATCCATGAACGATAAACTCCACGAATCACTGTTGCGTCAGGATGCGCAAGCCTTGGTGCGGCTTGCTAAACTGACCCAGGCGTTAAAACACTTGGGCGCGGCGGCCGAAGCGGTGAACCTTGAGGCGGCCGAACTGGCCGAATATCTGAGCCGGCTGCTTGACGCGGCCGGTCAGGCGCGTCCCGCCCCGGCGGAAACCGAAGCTTCCGCGGAAGCGTATTATGCGGCTTTCGAGGGCGCGGCCGATGAACCGATAAACTTTCAGGATATGGAACGCCGTCAGCGCTACTACGCGGGCCTGCCGCCGGTGGACGCGCGGGAAGCGGCGTTTCAGCAGGCGATGCGTGAGTCTGAGCGGCGTGGCATCATAGCGCAGGGCGGCCTACCACTGGACGACGATGATTGACCCACCCCCGTGGGTCTGATGTGATTGATTATTTTAAGGGTGGGACACGCCCGGTTAGCCTGTGAAGTGAGCGGGTGCGGTAAGGCCGCCAGCAGCAGGAACCCGTCGAAGCGACTCCGGGGCGGCTCAAGGCCGCCTCTGAGCGCCGTAGGAATCTCCGGTCTTCAGGCCGAGAGGATGTCAACAAGAGCAAACCTAACTATCGGGAGCACTGCCCATGGCAAACGAAGGTTTTCACGAACAAGCAAGCGAATTAAGCGATGCGACCAAGAACATGCATCGGGCCATACAGTCCCTGATGGAAGAGCTGGAAGCGGTGGATTGGTACAACCAACGAGTCGATGCCTGCCCGGACCCGGAACTCAAAGCCATTCTCGCTCACAACCGGGACGAGGAAAAAGAACACGCGGCGATGTTGTTGGAATGGATACGGCGCGCCGATCCCACCTTCGACAAGGAATTGAAGGACTATTTGTTCACCGATAAACCCATCGTCGGGTTGGAACACGAACACAAGGACTGAAGCGTTCGCAGAGCTAAGGATTGCTCAGCGGTAAATGACGATTTCATCCAGCCGCCGGCGTGGGCTGGATTCCGGCAACTCCGCCGGATAGCCCAAACAGAGGAGGGCGATGGGTTGCAATTCCGGATCGAGATCGAGAATGTCCCGTACTTTGGGCTCATCGAAGTAACCGATCCAGATGGAGCCCAGGCCGGCGGCGACGATGGCGAGCTGCGCGTAGGCGGCGGCAATCGTGGCATCCTGCAAGGCGTAGAGCGCGGCTCCGCGTTCTCCGAAGGCTTGCGCCGAGCGATTGGGTTCGGCGCAGAACACCAGGCATACCGGTGCGTCGGACAGAAAAACCTGCTTCTGGGCGGCGCGTCCCAAGGCCGCGCGGGTGGCGGCATCCTGTGTGACGACAATACGATAAGCTTGTAAATCCCCGGCGGACGGCGCGGCGCTGGCCATTTCCAGAATCGCGTGCAGCTTTTCCGCCTCGACCGGCATGTCCGGTTGATACTGGCGTACTGAGTGGCGGTGGCGTACGGTCTCGAAAAAATCCCACATAAGCGCAATCCCCGAAGCTAGCTCATAATCTCAGGCCAAATAGCGAGAAACCTTTGGAGGGGGGGGGCTGGCCATTGAGCAACGCGAGCAAATCCGGAATATGCGGCGAATCCGGATAATTGAGTTGCAAAACGCGAAAACTGTCGCGGGCCAGATCACCCAAGCCGAGTTTGATGTAGGCGCGGGTCATGACGGCCAGCGCGTCGGGCACCGCCTCCGTACGGGCATAATATTCCAACACGTATTTGGCACGATTGGCGGCCGCGACATATTCGCCGAGGCGCATGTAATAATTGGCCACGTTGACTTCATACGCGGCCAAATTATTGTGTAGAAAGATCATCCGTTGCTGGGCATCCGCGGCATAGCGGCTTTTGGGAAATTGGCGTATCAGTGTGGAGAAATCGTCATACGCTTGTTTGGCGGACCCCGGATCGGTCTTGGTCGGATCGCTGGGCACGAAGCGATTGAGTGGACCGGTGTCGCGGGAATAGTTGATCAGTCCCTTCATATAATAAGCGTAGTCCACGAACGGGTTGCGGGGGTAGGTACGGATGAAGCGATCCGCCGCCGCGAGCGCCGCGTCCGGTTCGCCTTCCTTGAAGTTGGCGTAAATCAAATCGAGTTGCGCCTGCTGCGCGTAACGGCCGAAAGGATAGCGCGCTTGCAGTTTCTCGAAATATTCGATGGCGGTCTGATAATTGCCGCTCTGCATGGCGCTCTGGGCTTCGGTATAGAATTGGCTGGCTGACCAACCATCGGTGGGATCGGTCTTATCGGGCAGCCAGGAACAGCCGAGCAGGCTGCTTAGAAGCAGCGCGGCGACTGTTAACGATAGGCGAGAGAGTGAATTCGACATGGTCATGAATCAGTGGGTTGGGCCAATGAATTCCAGTATAACTTGCCAGTCCTCTTGAAAACATGCCTGAAAACCACGAGGAAGAGCGAGTAGTTCTCCAGATTCCCGAGCAGTGCGCGGGCAAGCGCCTGGATCAGGTATTGGCGGATTTGTTGCCGATGCATTCGCGCAGTCGCCTGCAGCAATGGATCAAAGCCGGCGATCTGCTCGTCGATGGGCGGGTAACGCGCCCGCCGGTTCGGGTTCTGGGGGGCGAGGTGGTCAGCGGCGTGCTGCGCCTACCCGTGGAAACGGCGGATCGACCGCAAGCGATAGACTTCGGTCTGTGTTACGAGGATGCCGATCTGTTGGTACTCGATAAACCGGCCGGACTGGTCGCCCACCCGGCCGCCGGTAATCCCGATGGCACGCTGGTCAACGCCTTGCTGCACCATGCGCCGGAACTGGCGGAATTGCCGCGCGCCGGGTTGGTTCACCGACTGGACAAGGACACCACGGGGTTGTTGGTGGTGGCCCGCAATCCCCGCGCGCACACCGCGTTGGTTCGGCAACTGCAGGCGCGGACCCTGGAGCGCGAGTACGCTGCCGTGGTGAACGGGGTGATGGTGGCGGGCGGTACGATCGATGCGCCGATTGGGCGGCATCCGGTGGATCGCAAACGCATGGCGGTCACCGCCGGCGGTAAACCGGCGGTGACCCATTATCGTGTGTTGCGGCGGTTTACCGCCCATACGCACGTGCAGGTACGTCTGGAGACCGGACGCACTCACCAGATCCGGGTACACCTGGCGCATCTGCGTTTTCCCCTGCTCGGCGATCCATTGTATGGGGGCCGTCCCCATTTTCCCAAAGGGCTGTCCGAATCGGGCCGGGCCGTATTGGAGAATTTTCAGCGCCAGGCCCTGCATGCGCAGCGCCTGGCGCTGACGCATCCCAGCACGGGCCGACGTCTGGAATGGCGGGCCGAATGGCCGGCGGACCTCAGGGAACTCCTGGTTTGTCTGGAACAAGAAACACTCGTCCACTCAACGTGATTCCGACAGGATTCCCATGCGATCCCTGATCCGACCGGATTGGCCAGCCCCTGCGCGGGTGCGGGCCGCGTCCACCACCCGCCTCGGCGGGGTCAGCCAAGCGCCTTATGACAGTCTGAATCTGGGCGATCACGTCGGCGACCAAGCGGCCGATGTCGCGGCCAACCGGCGGTTATTGGGGCAATGGCTGGATTTGCCGGGTGAACCGGCCTGGTTGCGCCAGGTGCACGGCAAACAAGTCATCGCCGCAGAGGCGGTACGGCCGGATACCGCCGCCGATGCGGTTTATACCGGTCGACCGGGGCCGGTCTGCGTGGTGCAAACCGCGGATTGTCTGCCGGTGTTGCTTTGCGATGAGGCGGGTACGTGGGTTGCGGCCGTGCATTGTGGCTGGCGTGGCCTGGCGCTAGAAATCTTGCCGGCCACGTTGGAACGGGCTCCGAGTCGAACGGCGCGGATCATGGCCTGGCTGGGTCCGGCGATCGGCCCGGATGTTTTCGAGGTGGGCGATGAAGTGCGTGCCACGTTCGTTGCGTTGCGAGCGGACTACGCGGCCTGTTTCCGGCCTTCGCCAGCCGGTCGTTGGTTGGCCGATATTTACGGCCTGGCGCGCTTGCAGTTGCGGAGCGCGGGAGTCTTGGCGGTGTATGGCGGGACGCACTGCACGGTCACCGAAGTTGAACCGTTTTTTTCCTATCGGCGGGATGGACGCACCGGGCGCATGGCCAGTTTGATCTGGTTGGCGAGCTAGGAATTTCCCTACTAATTCTCTTGAATTACCCCCTTTCACCTCAATATTAGGAAGCAGTAAATTTCTTAGCTATGGGGGAATCCCGATCATGCGCATGGATAAATTGACCAGCAAATTCCAAATGGCGTTGAGCGAAGCTCAAAGCCTGGCCCTGGGCCGCGATCACCAGTTTATCGAGCCGGTGCATCTGATGGCGGCCCTGCTCGATCAGGAAGGCGGCGCGGTGCGCCCATTGCTTGCGCACAACGACGTCAACGTCAATCTATTGCGTTCCCATTTGAGCGAGGCGCTGGATCGCCTGCCACGCGTGGAAGGCGCGGGTGGCGACGTGCAGATTTCCAATGCTCTGATCCGTCTGTTGAATTTAACCGACAAACTGGCTCAGAAGCGTAAGGATGCCTACATCTCCTCGGAACTGTTCGTACTGGCGGCGTTGGAGGACAAGGGCGAGTTGGGCGATCTGCTAAGCAAGGCCGGGGCCAGCAAGGGGCTGCTGGAGCAGGCCGTCGACCGGTTGCGTGGTGGGCAAAGGGTGGAAGATCCCAATGCCGAAGAGCAACGCCAGGCCCTGGAAAAATACACGGTCGATCTGACCGAGCGCGCCGAACAGGGCAAGCTCGATCCGGTGATTGGCCGCGATGACGAAATTCGCCGCGTAGTGCAGATCCTGGCCCGCCGCACCAAGAACAATCCGGTGCTGATCGGGGAACCCGGCGTCGGTAAAACCGCTATCGTCGAGGGCTTGGCGCAACGCATCGTCAACGGTGAAGTTCCGGAAGGACTCAAGAACAAACAGTTACTGGCCTTGGACATGGCGGCCTTGATCGCCGGGGCGAAATTCCGCGGCGAGTTCGAGGAGCGGCTCAAGGCCGTGTTGAACGACGTCGCCAAGCAGGAAGGCAACATCATCCTGTTCATCGACGAACTGCATACCATGGTGGGCGCCGGCAAGGCGGAAGGGGCCATGGACGCCGGCAATATGCTCAAACCCGCCCTGGCGCGCGGCGAATTGCATTGCATCGGGGCGACCACGCTGGACGAATACCGTCAGCACGTCGAAAAGGACGCGGCTTTGGAACGCCGTTTCCAAAAGGTGATGGTCGACGAGCCGAACGTCGAGGACACCATCGCCATTCTGCGCGGCCTGAAAGAGCGTTACGAAGTCCACCACAAAGTGGAAATCACCGATCCGGCGATCGTCGCCTCCGCGACGCTTTCGCATCGCTATATCAGTGATCGGCAACTGCCGGACAAGGCCATCGACCTCATGGACGAAGCCGCCAGCCGCATCCGCATGGAAATGGATTCCAAACCGGAAGTGATGGATCGTCTGGAACGGCGGTTGATTCAGCTCAAGATCGAGCGCGAGGCCGTCAAGAAGGAAACCGATGACGCCTCCCGGAAACGCCTGGACCATTTGGAACAGGAAATCGGCAAGGCCGAGCGGGAATATGCCGATCTGGAAGAAATCTGGAAAAGCGAGAAGGCTTCACTGCAAGGCGCCGCCCATATCAAGGAGGAATTGGAGCGCACCAAGCTGGAACTGGAAACGGCCCGTCGCGCCGGCGATTTGGCGCGCATGTCCGAATTGCAGTATGGGCGTATTCCGGATCTGATGAAACAGTTGAGCGAGGCCGAGGAGGCCGAAGGCAAGCACTTCAGCCTGTTGCGCAACAAGGTGACCGACGAGGAGATCGCCGAAGTCGTGTCCCGCTGGACCGGCATCCCGATATCCAAGATGTTGGAAGGCGAGCGCGAGAAGCTACTACGCATGGAGGAGGTGTTGCATCGCCGGGTAATCGGCCAGGAGGAGGCCATACAGGCCGTGGCCGACGCCATTCGCCGGTCGCGGGCCGGCCTGTCCGATCCCAATCGGCCCAACGGTTCGTTCCTGTTCCTGGGACCGACCGGGGTTGGTAAGACCGAACTGTGCAAGGCTTTGGCGGAATTCCTTTTCGATACTGAGGAAGCCTTGGTGCGCATCGATATGTCGGAGTTCATGGAGAAGCATTCGGTGGCGCGTTTGATCGGAGCCCCTCCCGGTTACGTAGGTTACGAGGAAGGCGGTTATCTGACCGAGGCCGTGCGCCGCAAACCGTATTCGGTGATTCTGCTCGACGAAGTGGAAAAGGCCCATGCGGAAGTGTTCAATATCCTGTTGCAGGTGCTGGACGATGGCCGTCTGACCGATGGACACGGTCGCACCGTGGATTTCCGCAATACCGTGGTGGTGATGACTTCGAACCTGGGCTCGCAGGTGATTCAGGAAATGGCGGGCGAGGACAATTACCAGCGGATGAAGGACGCCGTGATGGAGATTGTCAGCGTCAATTTCCGACCGGAATTCATCAACCGGGTTGACGAGGTCGTGGTCTTCCATCCGTTGGGCCGCGAGCAGATTCGTTCCATCACGGACATACAGGTGGGCTATCTGCGCCGGCGGTTGGCGGAGCGCGATATGCAATTGGCGATCAGCGAAGCGGCGCTGGATCAATTGGGCGAGGCCGGGTTCGATCCGGTCTATGGAGCCCGCCCGTTGAAGCGGGCGATTCAGCAGCAGTTGGAAAACACGCTGGCGCAGCGGATACTGGCTGGCGAGTTCGTGCCGGGCGATACCATCCGGATCGATACCGAGGGTGGCCGGCTCACTTTTCACAAGGAATGAGCGGCCCTTCGTAGAGGGTGTGGGCTAAGCCCGGAAGGCGAGGACGACGCAAGGGGTGAGGTTTTCCTCACCCCTTTGCTGTGCGGCGGATAAGTCGCGCGGCGGCGCACTGGGCGCCGAGTGGATAACGACGAGGAGACTGATTGAGTGAAACGTAGAGTACGCAAGGCGGTATTTCCGGTGGCGGGTTTGGGCACCCGATTTTTGCCCGCCACCAAGGCCAGCCCGAAGGAAATGTTACCGATCGTGGATAAGCCGCTGATTCAATACGCGGTCGAGGAAGCGGTGGAGGCGGGGGTCGAGACACTGATCTTTATCATCGGCCGGACCAAGAACGCCATTGCCGATCATTTCGACAAAGCGTACGAATTGGAGGCGGAGCTCGCCGCCCGGAATAAAAGTGATTTGTTGGCCGTGGTCCAGGGGATAACCCCGCCGAATGTGCATTGCGTCTACATTCGTCAGGCGGAGGCGCTGGGCCTGGGTCACGCGGTCTTGTGCGCCAAGCCGGTGACCAGCGACGAGCCCTTCGCCGTGATGCTCGCCGACGATTTGATCGACAGTCCCAACGGTAGCGCCCTATCGCAAATGTCGGCGCATTTCCACAAGTATCAATGCTCCGTGCTGGGGGTGGAACGGGTTCCCGAGTCGGAAACCTTCAAGTACGGTATCGTCAACCCGCTGCCGTTCGCCGAAAGACTCAGCAATGTGAGCGGTATCGTGGAAAAGCCGAAGGCAGCGGACGCCCCTTCCAATCTGGCCGTGGTCGGTCGCTATATCCTGACCCCGCGTATCTTTGGCTTATTGGAACATACGCCGCGTGGCGCCGGCAACGAAATCCAATTGACCGACGCCATCGCCGCTTTGCTGCAGGAAGAACAGGTGCTGGCATACGAGTTCTACGGCAACCGCTATGATTGCGGCAGCAAGTTGGGTTATTTGATGGCGACCATTGAATATGGACTCAAGCATGCCGAACTGGGCGACGACTTCCGCGATTATCTTTTCACGTTGAAAGAACGGCTGGGACAAGACTGACCCGTTCATGCCGCCGTGATTCCGGCAGGGCGCGGCCGGGTGTTTTACCTCGACTCGGGACGGCGTGGTTTGCGGTATAATTGGTGCAATGCACAAAGTCGGCCGGCCGGTCCTTTGTCAGTGAGGCCGCCGCCGTTCGGCGAGGAGTATTGCAATGCGTGATCTTGATACCCAAACCACGTTCCATAGCGCCAGCGATCGTATGCTGCGCGCCTTCATCGGGCGGCTGACCCTGGGGATTTCCCCGGTGGCGCTGGCCCAGGCTTACCAGGACTGGGTCTTGCACATGGCCATGTCCCCCGGCCTGCAGTGGGAACTGTCCCAAAAAACATTCCGCAAATTGGCCCAACTGGCCGTTTACGCGAGCCGTTCGGCCCTGGACCCGAAAACCGAGCCGTATGTCAAACCCTTGCCCGGCGACAATCGTTTTCGTGATCCCGAGTGGCAATCCTGGCCCTTCAATCTGTATTACCAGTCCTTTTTATTGGGTCAACAGTGGTGGCATACCGCGACCACGGCGCTGCGCGGTCCCTCGCGCCATCATAAGAACATGACTTGGTTCATGGCCAAGCAATTACTGGATTTCGGTTCGCCGTCGAATTTCCCTTGGAGCAACCCGGTCATCCTCAAGCGCACCCAGGAACAGGGCGGCATGAATCTGTTGCGGGGCTTGCAGAACTGGATGGAAGACATGGAGCGTCAGATCGCCAACGAGCGGCCGGCGGGGGCGGAGCAGTATCAGGTGGGTAAGAACATAGCGATCACGCCGGGGAAGGTGGTGTATCGCAACCGCCTCATCGAATTGCTGCAATACGAACCGAGCACGCCGCAGGTACAGGCCGAGCCCGTACTGATCGTGCCGGCCTGGATCATGAAGTATTACATCCTCGATTTGTCCCCGCATAACTCCATGGTCAAGTATCTGGTCGATCACGGCCATACGGTGTTTATGATTTCCTGGAAAAATCCTCAGGCGGAGGATCACGACCTGGGTATGGAAGAGTACTTGCGTCTGGGATTGGGCGATGCCTTGAACGCGGTTTCGGCTATCGTCCCGGAGCGTCGTATTCACAGCGTGGGTTACTGTCTGGGCGGCACCCTGCTGGCGATCATGGCCGCCGCCATGGGGCGGGATAACGATTTGCGCCTGCAGAGTATGACCCTGTTTGCGGCCCAGACCGATTTCAGCGAGGCGGGTGAGCTACGGCTGTTCATCGACGAGAGTCAGTTGAGTTTTTTGGAAGACATCATGTGGGACAAGGGCTATCTGGACACCACCCAGATGGCGGGCGCTTTTCAACTGCTGCGTTCCTACGATCTGATTTGGTCGCGGATGGTGAGCGAATATCTGCTGGGCGACCGGGCCCCGATGAACGATTTGATGGCCTGGAACAGCGACGCGACCCGTATGCCCTACAAAATGCACAAGGAATATCTGCGCCGGTTGTTTCTGAACAATGCCTTGGCCAATGGCTGTTACCGGGTGGGTGACCGGCCGGTGGCGCTCAGCCATATCCGGGTGCCGATCTTCGCCGTGGCGACCGAGCAGGATCATGTCGCCCCATGGCATTCCGTCCATAAACTGCTGCTGCAAGCGGATAGCGAAGTGACTTTCCTGCTGACCAATGGCGGCCACAACGCGGGCGTGGTCAATGAACCCGGCCATCCCCATCGCCATTACCGGATCTCGGTCACGCATGACGGGGCGGGCTATCTGGACCCGGAAGCTTGGTTGGAACGCACGCCGATACAGGAAGGGTCCTGGTGGCCCGCCTGGCATGATTGGTTGAGCCAGCAGTCCAGCGGACCTAGCGCACCGCCGCCCCTGGGCAATCCCGAGCGGGGCTATGTGCCGCTGGAGAACGCGCCGGGCACCTATGTCTTGCAGCCTTGACGACAAGTGAGCGAGCCGATGGAATGTCTGGAAAACCGCACCTACGATGAAATCCGCATCGGTGATTCGGCCAGTTCCATCCGCACGCTCAGTCAGCGCGATTTCGAATTGTTCGCCCTGTTGGCGGGCGGCGATCCCAATCCCAGCCATCTCGACGAGGTATACGCCACCGAGGACATGCTGCATGAGGTCGTCGCTCCCAGCCTGTGGAGTGGCGCACTGATTTCCTGGGTGGTGGGTACCCGCCTGCCGGGACCCGGCAGCCGTTACCGGGGCCATAATCTACATGTCCACAAGGCCATGGGCGTGGGCGATACGCTCAAGGTGAGCGTGACCGTCATCGGCAAACACCCGCAGGACCACAGCGTCAGCCTGGATTGCGTGTGCCTCGATCAAGCCGGAGAGCGGGTTCTGAGCGGTACGATTTGGATCGTGGCCCCCGAGCATAAAATATGCAGTCCGCCGGTCGAACTGCCCGTTGTGCATTTCGAGGAGCATGGCGCCCGTCACAAGAAACTGGTGGAGATGACGGCCCAATTGGAGCCGATCGCCACCGCCGTCGTGCATCCCGTCGATCCGGTCTCGCTGGGCGGTACCGTGCGGGCGGCGCAAGCCCGACTCATTCAGCCCCTGTTGATCGGACCGGCCGGCAAGATCCGGGCGGCCGCCGACGAAGCCGGGATCGACATCACGCCATTTGAACTGCTCGATGTGCCCCATAGTCACGCGGCCGCCGCCAAGGCCGTGGACCTGGCGCGCGCGGGGCAGGTGGGAATCATCAAGAAGGGCAGCCTGCACACCGACGAACTGATGGCCGAAGTGGTCCGCTCCACGTGTGGCTTGCGCACCGAGCGGCGGATCAGCCATGTCTTCGTCATGGACGTGCCCACCTATCCCAAACCGTTGTTGATTACCGACTCGGCCGTGAACATCGATCCGGACCTGTTGGATAAGCGGGACATTATTCAAAATGCCATCGATCTGGCGCAGGTCATGGGGGTGGAACGGCCCAAGGTGGCCATATTGTCGGCCGTGGAAACCGTAACCCCCAAGCTGAAGGCCACCATGGACGCCGCCGCCTTGTGCAAGATGGCGGACCGTGGGCAAATCGTGGGCGGGATATTGGACGGTCCACTGGCCTTCGATAACGCCATTTCCAAAAAGGCTGCCTTGACCAAGGGCATACAGTCGCCCGTCGCCGGGGATGCCGACATTCTGCTGGTGCCCGACTTGGAAGCCGGCAACATGCTGTCCAAGCAATTGATCTATCTGTCCAATGCCGCGGCGGCGGGCATCGTGCTCGGGGCGCGGGTACCCATTGTGCTGACCAGTCGCGCCGACGGCGACCTGGAACGCATGGCCTCTTGCGCCGTGGCCGTGCTGATGGTCCATCGGAAGCTCAAGACCTTGCGCGGCGCGTGATACGTTGGCATTCCCTCATCGCCATCCCATACCGGGATAGGCTGATCACCGGACATCATCCCGAGTAAGGCCCATGGCCAAAAAAGGCATCATTCTCGCCGGTGGATCAGGTACTCGCCTGCATCCACTGACCCGTTCGATCAGCAAGCAACTGATGCCGGTTTATGACAAACCGATGATCTACTATCCTCTGGCCGTGCTCATGCTGGCGGGGATTCGCGACATACTGCTCATTACCACTCCGCGGGACGCCGTGGCGTTTCAAGATCTTCTGGGCGATGGCAGACAATGGGGAATCCAACTAAGCTACGCCGAGCAACCCAAACCGGAGGGCCTGGCCCAGGCATTTCTCATCGGCGAAGCCTTCATTGGGGCTGATCCCGTGTGCTTGATCCTCGGCGATAACATCTACTATGGGCAGGGGCTGTCCGCCTTGTTGCGGCGGGCGCTGGAGCGGCGGCGAGGCGCCACGGTGTTCGGTTATTATGTGCGTGATCCGCAGCGCTACGGGGTAGTCAGCTTCGACAAACGGGGGCGAGCGGTCGATATCGAAGAAAAACCCAGACAACCCAAGTCCAATTATGCCGTGACCGGTTTGTACTTTTACGATAACGACGTGGTCGGCATCGCCAAATCCATTCGTCCCTCGGCGCGTGGCGAGTTGGAAATCACCGATGTCAACAAGGCTTATCTGACACGCGGCGATTTGGTGGTGGAGCGATTGGGACGTGGATTCGCCTGGTTGGATACCGGTACCCACGAATCCTTGCTGGCGGCCGCCAATTTCGTGCAGGTGGTCGAACAGCGGCAGGGGTTGAAAATTTCCTGCCCCGAGGAGATCGCTTATCGCATGGGCTTTATCGACGCCGAGCAACTGGCGCGTCTTGCCGAGCCCCTGGCCCGGAATGGCTATGGTCGGTATCTATTGGAATTGCTGAGACAGATTCGGGAATCATGAAGGTCATCGCTACGACTTTGCCGGGCGTCGTGATAGTCGAGCCTCGCGTATTCGGCGATCAACGGGGTTTCTTTCTGGAAAGCTACCACCAGGATCGTTATACGCAATCGGGTATTTCCGGACACTTCGTTCAGGACAATCATTCGCGTTCGCGGCAGGGTGTGTTGCGCGGTCTGCATTATCAGTTGCAACATCCCCAGGGTAAGCTGGTCGGCGTTCTGCGTGGACAGGTTTTCGACGTGGCGGTCGATATCCGTCGGGGTTCTCCCACCTTCGGGCGTTGGGAAGGCGTGATGCTCGATGACGAAAACCATCGTCAGCTCTACATTCCTCCCGGCTATGCTCACGGGTTTTGCGTGTTGTCGGAAATCGCTGATTTCGTTTACAAATGTACGGATTACTATCACCCTGAAGCGGAATATGGCATTGCTTGGAACGACCCGGCCATCGGTATCGAGTGGCCGGATCGGCCTTTCGTGTTGTCGGAAAAGGATGCGCGTCTGCCCCGTCTTTCCGAGCAACCGCCCGATAAGTTGCCGTTGTACGGGGAGCTGGGATGAAAATCCTGTTGACCGGAGCCCAGGGCCAAATGGGTTGGGCCATCGCCCAACGGGCCGGGAAGCACGAACTGATCGCGTTGGACCGCACGGCGCTGGATATCACCCAATCCGGCCAGGTACAGCGCATTCTGGAGGCTAGCGCGGCTGAATTGGTGATCAACGCGGCCGCCTACACGGCAGTGGATAAGGCGGAGCAAGAACCGCTGGCGGCCTTCGCCGCCAACCGCGATGGGCCGGCCCAATTGGCCAGGGCCTGTGATCGGTTGGGTATTCCCTTGTTGCATCTGTCCAGCGATTATGTGTTCGACGGCGCCCAGACGGGGCCCTACTGTGAAACCGACCCGCCTTCCCCGCACGGGGTTTACGCGCAGAGCAAATGGCAGGGCGAGGAGGCGGTGCGGCAGCGATTGTCCGCGCATATCATTTTGCGCGTCAGTTGGGTATTCGGCGAGCATGGGCGGAATTTCGTCAAGACGATCTTGCGCTTGGCCGGGGAGCGTGAACAATTGCGTGTCGTGGCCGATCAGTGGGGTTGCCCCACCTACGCCGGAGATATCGCGGATGCGCTGTTGCTGTTGGTTGATCGCTTCGCCCGTGATGCGGCTTTGCCCTGGGGGACATATCATTATTGTGGTTGGCCGCCGACCACCTGGCATGGTTTCGCGCAAGCCATCGTGGAGGGCGGAAGGGGCTATGAACCGTTACGGGCGCGGGAGGTCGTAGCGATTAGCACGGTGGAATACCCGACACCGGCCCCGCGTCCCGCGAACTCGATCCTGGATTGCCGGCGCGGGATCGTCGAACTCGGCCTGCAGCCCTGCCCGTGGTCAGCGGGATTGCGGACGGTACTGGATGCCATCTATCACTAAACGACGGCGAGCCACTTTGCGGCGGTACGGTTACACGACAGGGGTCCCATGACAAACTTAGCGGTTACGGAACCGGAAGCGGAGCAAGCCGATGCCTCGGAATGCATCGATCGGTTGGGCAATCGCCTGATTGAGAGGGAGAAGTTGTCAGAGGCGAACCTGCTGCGCGCGCAGCGGGTTCAGGAAACCAGCGGCGAGAGCCTGGATGCCATTCTGATCAAGCTCGGCCTGGTTTCGGAGCGGGACGTGGCCGAAGCCTTCACTCATTTGTGTGGCTTGCCTCTGGTCAAGGAATGGGACTATCCGGAAGTGCAACCGCTTGAGGAAAAACAGATTTCTCATCGCTTCTTCAAGGAACAGGGGATTTTGCCGCTGTACGAGGAGGAGCAGATCGTGGTGTTGGCCATGGCCAATCCCACCGACAGCTATGCCATCGCCGCGCTGGAGCTGGCCACTGGCAGGCGCGTGGTGCCCCGTGTCGGCCTGCGCTCCGAGATCGAAGCCGCTTATGAACGGGTCTATGGCGCAGGCAAATCGACCCTGGGGCAGATCGAGGAATCCCTCAGTTTGGTCGACGATCTGGTCAACGCGGAAGACATCGAGCATCTGAAGGATTTGGCCAGCGAGGCTCCGGTCATCCGTCTGGTGAACCTGATGATGACCCGCGCGGTGGAGTCGCGAGCTTCCGACATTCATGTCGAACCCTTCGAGAATCGCCTCAAAATCCGCTATCGTATCGATGGCGTCATGCGTGAAGTGGAGTCGCCCCCCGCGCGCCTGTCCGCGGCGGTGATATCGCGCATTAAGATCATGGCGAAACTCAATATCGCCGAACGGCGTTTGCCGCAGGACGGACGTATTCAGTTGCGCATACAGGGCAAGGAAATCGACCTGCGCGTTTCTACCGTGCCCACTTTGTACGGCGAAAGCGTGGTCATGCGTATTTTGGACAAGGCCAGCGTGGTGCTTGATTTCGGCGTACTGGGTTTTAGCCCCGACACCTTGCGGCGGTTCATGGAAATCCTCAATTTGCCGCACGGTATTCTGTTGGTGACCGGACCGACCGGCAGCGGCAAGACCACAACTTTGTATACGGCCTTGCAGCGGCTCAATACCCCGGAACGTAAAATCCTCACCGTGGAAGACCCGGTGGAATATCAACTGGAAGGCGTTAATCAGATTCAGGTCAAACCGCAAATCGATCTGACCTTCGCCAGCGCCTTGCGCTCCATCGTCCGTCAGGATCCGGATGTCATCATGATCGGCGAGATGCGTGACCTGGAAACCGCCAGCATCGCCGTGCAATCGGCATTGACCGGCCATTTGGTGCTGTCCACGCTGCATACCAACGATGCCGCTAGTAGCGTGACCCGTCTTCTGGACATGGGTGTGGATGATTATCTGCTGACGTCCACGGTGGGCGGAATTCTCGCCCAGCGTCTGGTGCGCATGCTCTGTACGCATTGTCGCGAGCCCTATCAGGCTTTGCCGGAAATGGTGGAGGAGTTGCAACTGCGTCGGTTCACGGATACGCCTCAGGTGCAGTTGTACAAGCCGGTGGGTTGCGAACATTGCAAGGAGATCGGCTATATGGGGCGGATGGCGATCATGGAATTCCTGATCATGACCGATGAGTTACGGCGGTTGGTGCTGAAGCACGCCGATGCCGGCGATATCCAGCGAGTCTCCCAGGAGCAGGGCATGGATACCATGTACGAGGACGGGCTACGCAAGGCCGTGGCGGGTCAGACCACCATCGAAGAGGTGCTGCGGGTCACGCAGGAAGCCTAACACATGCCCTTGTTCCGTTACGAAGCCGTGAATGCAGCCGGCGAACTCGTCAAGGAGTCCGTCGAGGCGCCCAGTCAGGAAGCCGTCGTCAAGCAGGTGCAGGATCAGGGCTTGCTGTTGATCACCGTGCAGGAGGCTGGCGCCAGCGCCTTGATCGGGCTGAACCAGCCCTTGTTCGGCAAACGTTACCGTGTTTCCCAGAAGGAATTGGTGATTCTGACCGAGGAAATGGCCAAGTTGCTCAAGGCCGGTCTGCCGTTGGACCGGGCGTTCACGATCCTGGTCGGCATTGCCGATGAGGGACCGGTCAAACAGTTGCTGAGCCGCATTCAGGACCAGGTCCGGGGTGGTTCATCCCTGGCCGATGCCATGGAGGCGCAACGCGGTGTGTTTTCTCGCTTTTATCTGAACATGATTCGCGCCGGCGAGGCGGGAGGGTCATTGGAAGTGGTCATGAACCGCCTGGCGGATTTCATGGAACGATCCAAGGCCCTGCGGGAATCTGTGACGTCGGCGATGATCTATCCCGCGATTTTGGTGGGTGTGGCGGCCTTGTCGGTGATCATTCTGCTGACTTTTGTGATTCCCCAATTCCAGCAGTTGTTCGCGGATGCCGGCAAGACCCTCCCACTCGCGACGCAGATTGTGATCGCGCTGGGTGATGCGGTGCGCCATTACTGGTGGCTAGGCGGAGGATTGGCGTTTTTGCTGGTGCTGTTTTTGCGCCGGCAGATGAGTGATCCGCACGCACGATTGCGTTTGGATCAGTGGTTTTTGCGCATACCGCTGGTCGGTGATCTGATCGCCAAGGTGGAAATGGCGCGCTTTTCACGTACGTTGGGCACTTTGCTCGGAAATGGCGTGGCCTTGTTGAATGCTTTGGCGATCGTCAAGGAGACCATGACGAATCAAGTCATGTCCGCGGCGCTGACCCCGGTGGCGGACAATCTGAAGGCAGGACAGGGCTTGGCGGAGCCCTTGATGGAAACGGGGTTGTTCCCCAAATTGGCGGTTCACATGATTCGAGTCGGCGAGGAAACCGGCCAATTGCAGGAGATGTTGCTGCAGGTGGCCGATACCTACGACGGTGAAGTACAGGCCACCGTCAAGCGGTTGCTCACGTTGTTGGAGCCGGCCTTGATCATCGGCCTGGCTGCCGTCATCGCCGGTATTATCATGTCCATTTTAGTGGCCATTCTGAGCCTGAACGATTTAGCTTTTTAAGATTCCGGTAACGGAGCGGAGGTTTTTGTCCATGGTAGATGATGTGCCATTGCGCAAAGCGGGTGGTTTTACCTTGATCGAATTGCTGGTGGTGTTGGTGATTCTGGGGTTGTTGGCGGGCTTGGTCGGGCCGCGGGTGATGAAATATCTGAGTACGGCCAATACCCAGACCGCGCGCTTGCAGATCGAAGACCTGAGTGCTGCGCTGGATATGTATCGTCTGGAAATGGGACGCTATCCGAATTCGAACGAAGGATTGAGCGCCCTGGTGGAAGCGCCGGCTGGGGTGAATAACTGGAACGGTCCGTATTTGAAGAAAAAGAATCTGCCTATCGATCCCTGGGGCAACGAATATCAGTACCGTTCCCCCGGAGAGCATGGACCCTACGATATTTTCTCCCTCGGCGCGGACGGGGCTCCGGGTGGAGAGGGAGAGGACCAGGATATTGTCAGCTGGCAGTGATCCCGTTTGAAGGTATTCGCGCGCATGCCGCTAGCCCGCTCCAGCCAGGGCTTCACGCTGCTGGAGCTGTTGGTGGTGCTGGTCATCGTGGTGTTGCTCGCCGCCGTAGTGCCCCCGTTGTTTTTGGGGTTCGGCGGCAGTGCCGAATTGCGTTCGGCGGCCCGCCAATTGGCGGCTGGTCTACGCGCGGCGCGCAGTTCGGCCGTGCTCAGGCAGCAGGAAGCGACTGTGACGGTCGATCTGGAGCAGCGTTCGTTTCGCGTGTCGGGCGATCCCCGCACGGTGCGTGTTCCGAACGGTATCGCCATCAAGCTTTATACCGCCGAAGACGAATTGTTGGATGATACGTCGGGCAATATCCGCTTTTTTCCGGATGGCAGTTCCACCGGCGGCCATGTCACCCTCAGCAACGAACGCTTTGCCTATAATGTCAATGTGGATTGGTTGACGGGTCGGGTCGGCATCGTTGAGCAAGGCCAGCCCTGATGGCGAACCCCGTTAGCTCACGCCAACGGGGGTTTTCCCTGTTGGAAGTATTGATTGCCTTCGCCATACTCAGCGTGACGTTAGGCGTGTTGCTGCAGGTGTTCGCGAGCGGGCTGCGCAATGTGGCCAACGCCGAGGAGTACACACGGGCTTCGCAATACGCGGAGTCCTTGTTGGAACAGCTCGGGACGGCAATACCGGTGGAATCCCAACAGGGACGGTTCGACGATCAATATCAGTGGCGCATTACGGTAACCCCCTATCCCTTGGAAGACATTTTCGGTGACGAGCCGCCTCAGGCCGATTTGCCCATGGCGCCCTATCGCGTGGTGGTGGAGGTTTTTTGGCCAGGCGTCGTGCAAGAGCGTTCGGTCAGCCTGGAAACCCTGCGTCTATTGCCCGTGAACAGCGGCTGAACCCTTACCATGTTTCGCCACAAAGGGTTTACCCTGCTGGAATTGATAGTCGCCCTGAGTCTGATGGGGTTGTTGCTGGTTATTCTGTATGGCGGCCTGCGTTTGGGTATTCGTGGCTGGGACACCGGTGAGCAACGGGCTACGCAACTGAGCGACATCCAACTGGCGCAGGATTTTATCCGTCGGCAACTCAAGCAGTCCGTGCCTGTTTTTCGCAACGATGAGGAGCAAGGGCAGGTCATCCTGTTTCAGGGAGATGAGCAGCATCTCACCTTTGTGGCGCCCATGTTGTCCTACCTCGGCATGGGTGGACTGTACGTGTTGGCGCTGGATCGCGTGGAATTGGAAGGCGTGGGTCATTTGCGGCTGCATTGGTATCCTTACCGGCCCGCGGGTGAGGGCGAGGAGGACGCTCGCGACACGTTGTTGATGGACAATGTATCCCAGGTGCAATGGTCTTATTTCGGCATCGGCCCGGATGATGATGAGGCCCGCTGGTACGATCATTGGGACAGCGTTCAGCAGCGTCCCTTTCTGGTGCGATTCAGCCTCGTCGTGCGGGGCGTTGCCTGGCCGGATCTGATTGTGGCCTTGACGGATTAGAAAAACCATGGCTTTTCATCCGCTAGAAGAACGCGGTATCGTGCTGGTCGTCGTGCTATGGATCATTACCTTATTGAGTGTCATGGCTGCCAGCTTTTCCTATTCGATGCGTACGGAAACCCTGTTGACCGCACACAGCGTGGAGCGTGCTCAGGCACGCGCATTGGCCGAGGCCGGCATAGCCAATGTGATGTTGCAATCGCTCGATCCTGATCCCCGCCATCGCCAATGGGTCGATGGGGTGGTTCGGGAATGGAATTTTGGGTCGGCCGTGTTGCGTATCGATGCGACGGACGTCGGTGGCAAGGTCGATATCAACCGTGCCGATCGCAATTTGCTCAAGGGCTTGCTGAAAGCAGCCGGTGTGGCTGACGATCAATTGGACAGTCTATTGGACGCCATAGCGGACTGGCGGGATCCGGACGATCTGCGCCGTCTGAATGGGGCCGAGTTGCAGGAATATCAGGCGGCGGGGCGGACGCTGGGTCCGATGAATGCTCCGTTCACGCGGGTGGAGGAATTGCAGCAGGTGTTGGGGATGACACCCGAGATCTATCAGCGTCTGGAGCCGTGGTTGACGGTTAATTCTTACCAGGCGGGCGTGGACGTGGGAATAGCCTCGGCAGAGTTGCTGCGCGCTTTGCCGGATGTTGAACCGGAGGTTGTGAATGAGTATTTGAAAGAGCGCGCCGACAGTCAGGAGCAAGGCCAACCGTTACCGCAACCTCCCCAAGCGATCCGGCCTTATTATGCGCGTAGCCGTGGACTGACCTATCATGTAGTCGTTACCGTGCAACTGGAGTCGGGGGCATCCACGTCGATCGAGGCGATTGTGTCGCGTCGGGGTGCCGGCACCGGTAAGCGTCCTCCGGCGGGGGACGATACGGCGGCGGAACCGTATTCGATACTCGCTTGGCGGGAAGGTCGTTAGATGACGATGGCGAGCCGAGTAAAACCGCACTCCACAGGATTTTGACCACGCCATGGGTAATTGGCTCAAGAAATTGAACTTAGGAGCTTTCTGGGCTTGGTGGCAAGCGGGCTTGGCGGCCTGTTTGCCGGGGTCCTTGCGGCGTTCTCTGACGGGAGGTCAGCGCCGGCTGGTTATTGAAATGGCCAGTGAGGAAGTCCTTCTTTATCAGGAGCAGGCAGGGCACGTCGCTGAGGAATGGGGCCGATATCCCCGACAATCGCTGTTTCAGCGGGAGTTACCCGTCGCGCTACTTAAAAAGATGCGGAGCCTGCCCTTGACTCTGCGGTTGCCGGCAATCCAATCTCTGCAAAAAACAATCCATTTGCCAGCACTGGCTGAAACGAATTTACGGCAGGTCGTAGGCTTCGAAATCGGCCGCTATACCCCGTTTAATGCGTCACAAGTTTACTATGATGCCGAGGTGCTGGAGCATCAGCCAGCCTTGCGCCGTATGCAGGTGCAACTGGTCGCGGTGCCGCGTGCCACGGTCGATATCCTGGTGGAGGAATTGGGGAAAATCGGGTTGACGCCGACCAGTGTCGATGTCACAGGTAATCCAGGGCTGAATTTGTTACCCGAGGAAAAACGGTCACGTCGCGGCAGGGGTCTGCGTCGTTTGCAATGGTCGCTGGCGCTGCTTTGTGTGGGTTTGTTGTGCGGTGCCGTTGTACTGCCGCTATGGGAGCAAAGAATGTTAGTCATCAACCTGATGCCCAAGATGGATGCCGCCCAAAAAGAAGCGGAAGAAGTACTCACCTTGCGCCAAGACCTGGAAAACGTCATGGAATCTTCGCGCTTTTTGTTGCAGAAGCGGCAGGATACGCCACTGATGGTCGGATTGCTGCGCGAACTGACGCGAATATTGCCTGACGGAACTTGGGTCGAATATTTGGACATCCGCGGCAATGAAATTCAGATCCGGGGTCAATCGACACAAGCTTCCGCTTTAATCGGTTTGTTGGAAGCGTCCAAATGGTTACAAGGCGTTACCTTCCGATCGCCCATTACGGCTGACCGCAGAACCGGCAAGGACCGCTTCCATGTAGCCGCACAGATCGTCAATCCGGCATGAAGATCACCCGGGAACCCAGCGCCATGCATCGCTTGACGGCGGTGTTGCTGCTCCTGTTGATCGTGGTGGCCGTGGACTGGGTCGTTGAGGAAGTGGTGCTCGCTAGACACGAGTATTACCAGGAGCATATCGAACGCATACAAGACCGCCTGGAACGAGCCAATAGCTTGTTGGCGCAGCGACCGGAGTTGGAGAAGCAGATCAAGCGTGTCAAACAGAACGAATCCAGCAACGCTTATTATCTCAATCAGGCGTCGCCGACCATTGCCGCCACGGATTTACAACAGCGGGTCAAAACGGCCATTGAGTCGAATGGCGGGCAATTGATGAGTACGCAGATTTTGCCCGAAACCAGCGAAGGGGCATTTACCAAGGTAGCTATCCGGGTTCAAATGACTGGAGATACCGAAGCCTTGCAGAAAACGCTGTACGCTTTGGAAGCGCAGACCCCGTTATTATTCGTCGATAATATCCAGATACGCGCGCGGCCCGTTCGTCAGCCGCGACGCAGTAGAACAGAACAGCCTAGCGTACAGATCAGTCTGACAACCCAGTTCGAACTGGCGGGGTATTTAAGAGGCAGTGGTGGTTGAATGGCGACCCGGAGCAGTGTGGTAGTCACGTTGTGCCTGGCAGGAAGCACCGCCGTGTTGGCTGGGATAATCGGCTATGAAATTCTGCACCCTCCCCAACTGACTCTACCCGCCCTCTCCGCCGCTGATAAAAACCCCGCGCCGGCGGATACAACAATCGGTGAGCCAGTGGCGGCGTTTGCCGCACCCCCGCTGGAAGAGTATGCGGATATTGTTGAGCGTCCTTTGTTTTTGGAAAGTCGGCGGCCGCCCGATCCCAGTCAGGAGGAAACGGTGGAAGCGGGACCGGCCACTGGCGCCGCCAATGATGAACTGACTTTTCTGCTGCAGGGAGTCATGTTGACGCCACGATCCATGATGGCATTACTGCGGATCGAACAACAGAATAAGGTGTTACGATTGCGCATGGGGGATACGTTCGATGACTGGCATGTCGATGCCATTCGCGCCGACGGGGTGAGTTTGCGCGCGGGGGATCGAGTGGTCGATGTGCCGTTGATCCGTAACAAGCCGGTTCCCAAGAAGCCGCATCCGCAGAGGGGAGGCGGTCGGCGCGCGACCGGTGCCAAACAAGCCGAACCGCCGGACAAAACGCCGCGTCGTCCACCGCCCGGTCGGAATATGCGGCCTGAAGCACAAGAAAAGAATAGTCCGAATGCATCGGACGATGCCCGAAACCAACAGCCAGATGAAACGGTTAATCCTGATCATGTTGAGGAAACCGCTCAACAATAAATGAAATCCGTCGGCTGATAACAAAGGCAAGCAATTGGCTAATCAATCCTTGTTGTTGATAGGGATGCGTGGTGTCGCGCTAGCGTTGATGTTGAGCGCCTGTACCACCACGCCGACGACCACGCCGACTCCCGAGGAAAGCCCATCCGCCCAGGAGTGGTTGGCTCAGCAGGCTAAGGCGGCTGAACGGACTTCCAGTGCGCCGACCACTCATTCGGTTGCCCAACAGGCATTGGAAGACAATGTCAATCAATCTCGCCAGACGGCGGTAACCTTGTTTCCCGGTACGGGCCAGTTCATCAATACCGAAGCGGCGAAAAAGCAACCACCACTGAAGGAAGTCGAGGGTGAGGTCACCCTCAACTTCGAGCTAGCGGACATACGCGATGTCGTCAAAGTCATATTCGACACGTTGCAGGAGAATTACGTTATTGACCCGGCGGTGCAGGGTGAAGTGACAGTGCAAACCAGCCGCCCCCTGCCCAAGAATATGCTGATTCCAACATTGGAATCGTTTCTGAGCATGAATGGCGCCGTATTACTTCATGAACAAGGCGTTTATAAGATTGTTCCCGCCAGTGCCGCAGCGGCTTCGGGGAATTTAACCCCACGGCTCAACGTCGGGCGGCCGTATCCCGGTTACGGCTTGCGTATCGTTCCCTTGCGATACATCAGTGCTTCCGAAATGCAAAAGATTCTGCAGCCGCTCCTGCCCGATGGCTCGATCGTCAGTGCGGACAATGCGCGCAATATGCTGATTCTGGCGGGCTCGGCACAGGAACTTGCCGGTGCTGAGGAAACCATCAATATTTTCGATGTGAATTGGCTGAAAGGCATGTCCATCGGTATGTACACATTGCAAAACATGGACAGTGAAGTCGTGGCGGGCGAACTGGACAAGATCTTCGGCGAAGGGGCGAATCTGCCGATTTCGGGGATGATTCGTTTCGTGCCGATCAGCAAGCTCAACGCGATCATGGCGATTACGGCTCAACCGGAATATTTGCAGGAGATCGGTTTCTGGGTTCAGCGGTTGGATAGCAACGCCGGCGAGCAATTGAATATATATCCGGTACAGAACAGCAAGGCCGAATACGTGGCTTCCCTGCTGGGGGAGATTTTTGGGGGGGCCACTACCAGCGTCGGTCCCACTACGGGAGGCGAAGTCGCGCCCAGTCTGAACGGTTCTCAATTGTCGTCCGAGTCATTACTTGGCAACAATACCAATAGCCAGAACGGTTCCTCCGGTACCGAACCGAAACCGTTGACTCCAGAGCCGACCGCCTCGCGCGCGTCCAGGCAGTCCGCGAGAAGCAGTGGCGGCGGCGGTGGGCAGTCGAGAATTACCACTGGAGAAGTACGTATCATTGCCGATACCACCAATAATGCTTTGTTGATTTGGGCCAACAAACAGGATTATCAGAAAATACTGTCAGCTTTGCACCGGTTGGATGTGACACCTCGCCAAGTGCTGGTGGAAGTGACCATCGCCGAAGTGACATTGAGCGGCAGTCTGAAATTCGGGTTGCAATGGTGGTTCAAAAACGATGTCGGGCGTTTCGGTGGGATCGGTTCTTTAGGGATGCCGATCGATGCGAATGTTAATGACCTCCTGGGGACGGATACGGGTAGGCTGGCCAATCCAACCTCCTTCGTTTATACGTTGAGCGACCAGGCGGGTATCGTTAGGGCGCTGATAGACACTTTGGCGGCTGAGAGCAAGGTCAGGATTCTTTCTTCGCCACAAGTCATGGTGGTCGACAACCACGAGGCCACGATACGGGTCGGTAATCAACAGCCTATCAGTACGGGATCGACAACTACGGATGGTGGCAATGTCAGCGAATCCTTTCAATTAAAGGATACTGGTGTGCTATTGACGGTTGCGCCGCAGATCAACGATGGTGGATTGGTCAATATGGATGTAAACCAAGAGGTGATCGATGTAGGGCCCATCGATGCAGCTACCCAACAGCGTTCGTTTTTCGAACGCAGCGTCAAGAGCAAGGTGGCGGTCCAGAGTGGTCAGACCATCGTGTTGGGTGGCTTGATCAGTGAATCTGTCACGAACGATCGCGGCGGGATACCCGTGCTGTATAAGATTCCGTTCATCGGTCCGTTGTTTGGTCGCGTTGAGGACAGTACGGATCGTACGGAACTGATCATCCTGATTACGCCACGCATTATTCGGGACAGCGGTGAAGCCCAGCAGGCAACCGAAGAACTGAAGCAACGGATGAAAGAGGTGGTGCCTTTCATGGATTTGACGTTCAAAAGCCACCTGGATGAATCCGATAATCGCCGTCTGCAAGACCCTCGTTTCCGATGACCATCTCTGAGACTCAGAATAGACAGGCCCAAGTGGCCCAACGCCGCGCTTGGTTGGCGCAGGAAAAAATCCGTTACGAGCAGCTCTGCGAACAACGCCCGGATGATTTCCAGGTGTGGTGGAATCTCGGCAGGATCAATTTGGAACTGGGTCTTGCGCAAGGCGCATTGGCGGGATTCGACCAGGCGCTTGCGCTGAGCCCGAATCATCTGGATGTTTTGATCGCGAAGATTCTGGCCTGTCGGCAAGGCAATCACTTGCGGGAAGGGTTGGAAGCGGCCGAGCAAGCTGAGCGCATCGCTCCAGACAATAGCGATGTGTTGTTGCATAAAGGTCATTTATTGCGCCTGTTGGGGCAGCCTCAAGAATCTTTGGCGGTACATGAACGCCTGCTCGGACAGGCTGGTTTATCCGTCCCCAAACGGCTGACCGCGCTATCGGCGAAGGTTGCGATTCTCGCCTCCCTCGATCGGCAGGAAGAGGCGCTGGCAGTACTTGCCAAGGGTTTGGCGCTGGCGCCGGACGAGCCCACGCTGTTATTGAACAAAGCCGCACTGCTGGTGCAACTCCAGCGTTATGATGAGGCCTTTGCCTATCTGGATGGTATCGCCCAACGACCGCCGCTGCATTTCAAGGCGCTGGCCAACAAAATCCGAGCCTTGGTATCCATGCGGCGGTTTTCGGAAGCCGACCAGCTTCTGGATGAGTTGCGAGAACGTTATCCACAGCGACAATTGGAGCAGGAATTCGATCCTTTTCAATTGCCCAACCAGATTGTTCCCGAAGACGCCGCTCCCAAACACATCACGGCTCGCGGGATTTATCTCAGTCGTTTCTACTTCGCCCGGCTTGAATGCGATTGGAAGGATTACGAAAGCGTGGTTGCTGAACTGCCCGCTTTGTTGCGAGACGATTTGAACCGCTTTGGCAGCATCGCGGGAGCGGAGCCTTTCGCCTTCCTGAGTTTGCCGCTTGATCCGGCGTTTCAAGCGACTGTCGCGCGTTCGCGTTCCCAGCATATTGCACGGCATGTCGCGCCGCTTCGTGAAACACTTGCCTATGCGTATCCGGGTTTGGAAGCCGGCGAGCGGTTACGCATAGGCTATGTATCCGGAGATTTTCGTGACCATGCCACAGCCCATCTGGCGCGTAAGCTATTCCAGGTACACGACAGAACGCGCTTCGAAATTTTTGGCTACAGCCTGCATCCGAACGATGGTAGCGCCTATTGGAAGGATATTGCTCAAGCCTGTGACCACTTTGTGGATTTGACACGGCTATCGAATGTCGATGCGGCTCGGCGCATCGCCCAGGATGGTATCCACATCCTGCTCAATCTGCATGGCTATACGCGGTTTTCGCGAACCGAGATCTTCGCCTTGCGACCGGCGCCGCTTCAGGTCAGTTTCCTGGGGTATCCGGGAACAATGGGCGCCGATTTCATGGATTACATCGTTGCCGATAGGGTGGTGTTGACCGCAGAGGAGCTTAATTGCTACAGCGAAAAGCCGATTTATTTACCGGATTGCTATCAAATCAACGATAACACGCAGCCCATCAGTTCCACTAGTATGACACGGGCCGCACAAGGTTTGCCGGACGATGCCTTTGTTTTTTGTTGTTTCAACGGAAGTCAAAAAGTCGATCCGGCGTCTACCGCGTTATGGATGCGAATACTGAAACAAATTCCGGGAAGCGTGCTGTGGCTGTTAGGAAATGGCGAAAAGATGATGAACAATCTGCGCGCCGCATTCCAAACTCAGGGAATTGACCCGGATCGATTGGTTTTTGCCAATCGTGTGCCGAAAGCCGAACATTTGGAACGTCATCGGCTAGCTGATCTGTTTCTGGATTCGGTCGTATACAATGCGCACACCACGGCCAGCGACGCCTTGTGGGCAGGACTACCAGTGTTGACTCTGTGTGGGCAGACATTCCCCTCCAGGGTTTGCGCTAGCTTGCTTTTTGCCGTAAGATTGACCGAATTAATAACTTATAATGCTGACGCCTTTGAACGGCGGGCAATGGAGTTGGCGCGCAAGCCTGACGCATTACAGGAACTTCGGCAGAGACTTGAGTCCGCCCGCTTGCTTTGCGCACTTTTCGACACCGAGCGTTTCGCCGCTCACCTGGAAAAAGCCTTTTCGATGATATGGACCGTTCATGCGGCGGGCCAAGCGGTGCGGTTATTGGAGGTAAAGCCTTTGGAATCACGTGATCATGCGCAATAGCTGGGCTACGTTGCATCCTCGCAACATAACCATGATTGATCCAGCGCAATCCCTGGGGTTCCCACCCGCTCTTGCAATGCTTGGGGCGCTGAGGTAGCGTGCTAAATTATCTCAGTCCAACTTTGATGTGTTGTCGAAAAGTTTGTTTTTTACCGCGCTCGTGTATTGACAACAACAAATTGTTGTGTAAAATCCACAACAGATGCGGTGTTCTCCATGGCCACCGCGAGAGCGGTGTAAGTTAAGCTGAGCAAGCCTCAAACTAAACCTGGATTTGTCTTTGACCCCTTAGTCGAAGCTTAAGTAGGAGCTGAAACGATGAAATTTAAGATGAAAAAAATCGCGGCCGCTGTTACGGTGGGTCTTGGCGCATCAGTGGTCGGTATGAATGCGTCGGCGGATGAGATTTTGTTCCCCTATGTGGCGAAAAGTAGCACGGTTACCACGCTGGTTTCCGTCGTGACTCGGAATCTTGTCGATTCTCCCTTTGGGTTCGTGCCGAGTGCGCAGTTGCATTATCGTTACTGGTACAAGCCGGCGGCGGCAAATATGAGTGGTTGCTCCGAGCTTGACTTCCGTCGTCCCACCAGCCCCAATGATATTCAAACGTTCGATGTGTCGGATGCGTTTGGGCAGGAGGGCGCTCTTGGGGTTCTCTTCAATGACCCCAGCATCAACAACAATTATCTGGCGGCTAAAGCGACTTTCGCTGGTCTGAATTTGGCCGACCCCGAGAGCGCGCTGCGTTCTTTCCTGATCATTGACAATAATGACCTCTTCCTGGATACGATCGGTGTTGAATCGTTGTATGGTGAGGCTATCGTCATCGAATATCAATCGGGTGCGGCTTGGGGCTATCAAGCCTACAACTCCATAGCGGACGAGGCGATCGACGCCAGTGGACAAGGCGCTGCGGGTCTTTACAAGACCTCGTTCTCCTTCTCCAACCAGTTTGAAACGACTGGCGAGGTTTTGAAAGGGAGCGGGCTTAGTGACTCGCTATCCTTTAATCCGAATACGATTTCTTTCTTCCCGGACGATGAGTTTGTTACCCGTCTGTTCGTCACGCCCATTGCGCCTTCCGTGGATACGAATGGCAATGGTCGTTTAGATTACCCTGCTGAAATCGGTTCTCAGAATTCGGGAAGCCTCGCTACCACCGTTACGCCGTACGTATTTTCTGCCGATTTCGGGCCGGCTGTTGCGGTCGACCGCGACGAGAACTTGATCTCTGGGCCCACCAGCAAGCAAGTGACTTGCGTTGGCGGCATTGATCTGGGTACGAAGGATGACGGCGACATCGGTGATCTGTTTAGCCAAGGCGTGCTGAATTCGCTTGAGGCAACGGGTAGCGATGGTGGTGGTTGGACCAATATCCTCGTGGGTGGTGGTGCTACCGATAATACCGACGAAGCTGTAGTCATCAAGCTTGAGTATAACCGGGCTGGTACGATCGACGGCAAGCCTTACCCGGCTGTCCTCAACAACGCGGTATGGCTACGCAACGGTACGGATCATTATCCGGCCTACGAGCAGTTGCAACCGATCCCGGTCTACGACGTGGCTGCACCCGCTGGCGTAATGACCTGGGGTGATGCTGGTTATAGCGCTCCCTAATAGATTTTTTTGCTACTAGAGCGTTAACCAAATGGGGCTGCCTTCGGGCAGCCCTTTCTTTTCTTGGGCTATGGAAAAGGCATCAGCAAAACTTAATGGCTGTTAGCTTGTCTACCTAGCTGGCCTGATTAAACCACATGCCAGTTAAGCTCTCGTCACGCACCAATTTTTTCTGAATACACCTATACCTTTCTCATTGATGTCAGCGGTATCGGCGGCAAAAGTTGATGCGGTAGCGCGGCAAGTTCGGGCAAAATACATCATTGTAATTTTCCACCAGTAGCATTAGCGATTCAGGTAATGGCATGAGTAAGCTTCTTTCATTGTGTTTGGTGATGCTTGGTCTGTATTCGGGCCTTGTTTATTCTGAGACAACAAAATCTTCCAATACAATTGGAGAAAATGTCGCAGTCATCACTGAGCAACCACTGGGGAGGTATCCGCGTTGGAAAGCTTTGGTTGATGAAGAGGACAAGCTTTGGCTTGCATATTACCGTGCTGACGAAAAGCTAGTGATACATCGTCCTGATAATTCAGAGATTATATTAAACCCCATTGATCGTCCGAATGCTTTTTCTGGGTTAGCCATTACGCCATCGAGCGATGGGCTATCCGTAATGTGGCGAGATAAACTTCCTACAAAAACCTTATATTTCTTGCCTGATATTACATTGAAGAAAGAAACCTCTGAGCCTTTAATCATTGATCAGGATACAGAGGCGCTGACCCGTTTCAGTGTGGTGAAAGACAAAGGCGAAACGTATTTCCTCTGGTACGGTGAGAAAAGCCATCCTGGAGAAAAGAAATATCAATTATATTTCCGCTATCTTGGGACCGATGGTCAGTCATTATCTGATACTAAAATGCTGATGGCTGGCATTTATCCAGCTTGGATAGTCGATGATGACGTTATTCCAGTTTTTTCCTGGGTGCCTGAAGACGATAAAAGATTTAGCATGGCTATGCGCGTTTTTGATCGCAAAACCAAGGAATTTGGGCCGTTCACAAAAATAGCTGAAGCACCGCCAATTGGTCCATTCTTCTTCACACTTAAGTCAGATAAACGTTGGTTTTTATTCTGGTTGGGCCATTATGGAGATGATGGAAAGCAATTCTTGATAGAAGGAGTATATTCGGATGATAAGGGAAAGGGTTGGCAGCGATTCTCACTGGATTCACTAAAGGGTTTCGACTTGTCCGATATTCAGCCTGCTATTGATGATAGTGGGAATATACTGCTTGTTTTGAGTGGCCGCATGTCTGGAGCAAAAAATGATATTTATTTTTTGCGTTCCACTGACAATGGCACCACTTGGTCCGAACCGAAACGGCCACGGCCAGCGGAATTTAGGAATACCAAGGCTGATTACCCATCGGTTGCGTTTGGTTCAAAACCGGGTACCGCCATGATGGTATGGGAGGATTGGCGGAATATACGTGCCAATGTCTATGCCAGTTATTCGACCGACAGCGGTGCAACCTGGAGCGATCCAGCGCCTTTAGCTAGCCAAGGACCAGCTAACCTCACTTTGTCCTTCGACTCGGAAAATTTATTCAAAGGGAAAAATGAAAATTATTATTTAATTGCAAGGCAATTTACAGACGACGCCTTAATAAATTCCAAGCTGGTTAAATATACCCTGACATCGTCGTGGTTGCAGAGCCTGCAAGACATTGAAAAAAATAAAATGCAGACTTCAAAGGCAACCGAAGCCCGCTTGCGTGAGCGAGTCGACTCGTACTGGAATGCCATGAAGAATGATGATTATGATACATCATATTCATTGTTGGACCCTTTCTTTAGAGCGCGCCGGCCTTTTAAGAATTATAGGATGGTTATGGGCAAGGTCGGTTACTATGACTTTACCATTGAATCCATAGAGAAGCAGGGTAATATTGCTAAAGTTAAGGTCGTAGGTGAAGCGTCTGTTCACGAAATGAAGCTACCATCAGGGGAAATGTATAGTGCCCCGAAAAAGAAAATTTCCTTTACTGAAACTTGGGTCTTTGTCGACGATGATTGGTATCGGGAATATTTCGAAGAGATGGCTGGGGTGCGATATACGCGCTATTGATATAGTGATTTGCTGAAAGCTTAGAATGCCTATTCTAGGCAGGCGTATACGCCTGTTGATGCCATTCGTCAGGCGTAATATACGCGAGCAGTATGCAGGCTCATGGGGTGGTGTAATATGGAGTATTTTTCAGCCCCTTTTTTTGATCCTCCTTTATTGGTGGGTTTTCTCGGAAATATTCAAGATTCGTGCTCCGGTGTCGGATGGAACCGAATCCAGGCCGTTCTTGGTATTTCTACTTTCTGCGTTACTTCCCTGGTTTGCCTTTCAGGATGGGCTGATTAAAGGCTCTGCCGCAATCGTTGCGCATCGGGACGTAGTCAAGAAAGTTCATTTTCCTGTTATTATTTTTCCGCTGGCGGCTGTGGTTGCTGCCGCAATAAGTCAGGGCATAGGATTCTGTCTGTTTTTGTCTGTACTTTTTTGTTGGGAAGGGCATGTGACTGTAAGCCAGATGGTTGCCTTGACAATGCTGTTGGGGTTACAAGTGTTGGCGACCAGTGGCTTAGCCTTATTGCTGTCGGCATTGATGGTCTATTTGCGTGATATTAGTCAGATTCTTGCGTTGATATTGCCTGCCATATTCTATACCGCTCCTATTCTTTATCCTTTGAATCTGGTGCCGAAAAAATTCCATATTTTAGTTTTTATTAATCCCTTTGCGGCTTTTGCTGAGGGGTATCATAGCATTCTGTTGGATAGTGCCTGGCCATCGTTTTTTACCATCAGCGTCTTGGTGGTGCTTACAGTAGGCGCTTTGGGAAGTGGAATCTACGTATTCAGGCGGTTACAAACCGGATTTGCGGACGTGTTGTGATTTCTATCAATGGAGACAGAGATTAGACTATTAATTCTGCATATTGCTTTTGTATTAGGTGGTGCGGAGCGTACCACCCGTAATTTATTGGAACATTTAAACAGGGATGAGGTGAGTCATATTACCTTGGCTGCTCCCGATATTCTGAAGCGTCAATTACCCACCTGTTATGATTCATACGTCGATACCGCAGACTATGGCTTGCAAGGCAGCTTCCAAGGCTTCAAGCATTTGCTGGAGGATGCCTGGAAAACTAAAAGGCTGCTAAATGATGTGCGAGCAGATGTAGCCCTGGGAATGATGCATTACCCTTCTGCACTAATTACAATGGGTGCCCGGCTTGGGCGGAAAGGGACGAAAACGGTAGCTAGTTTTCGTGGGCCATTTTACGAATATTTACGCCACCAAGAAAAGAAAACTCGCCGCAAGCTTTTTTTATGGAGCGCCGTTACAACGACTACCTTATTAGCGGATCGGATTATCGTGCCATCCCATGGTACGGGGTTGGAGTTGCAGCGACGATTTTTGGGACGGAATAGCAATATCGTTGTGATTCCTAATGGAATTGACCAGAAGCAAGCGTGGCGGATTGCCCAACAACCGCCATCGGATTTGGCGGCCCTTCAAAAAATGAATGTGCCGTTGATTTGTGCGGCCGCTCGATTGGCTCCGGAGAAGGATCTCAATCTTTTATTAGCCGCCTTCCGCCAGGTTGTTGCGAGAAAACAGGCTCATCTGATCCTTCTGGGCGAAGGACCGGAAGGTCCAGCATTGGAAGCGATCGTGAAGGATTGGGGCATCGCGGACGCCGTAAGTTTCTTAGGCTTTCGGCGCCATATTCATCCCTATCTGCATCAATCCAGCTTGTTTCTACACACCTGTCACTTCGAAGGGTTTGGTTATACGATTCTCGAAGCTATGGCCTGCGGCACACCGGTTATCGCTACGGATTGTCCCTATGGCCCGCGTGAAGTGTTGGGCGACAATCAATATGGACAATTGGTGCCTCCCAATGATCCACAAGCTATGGCCGATGCCGTCATACGATTGCTGGAAGATGACGTGAAGCGCCGGAAGTTGAGCGAACTCGGCCTAGTGCGGGCTAGGGAGCTATCCGTCCAACGGATGGTGCAAAAATACCAAACCGTGTTCAAAGAATTGGCCGTCGAGTCCAGTTGAACCTCATCTGTTTGTCGGGATTGTGACATTACCTCTATCCTGACGATGTCTTAAATCCCACATGGACTTCATTGCCCGCCAAAATAATTAATAAGAACATATGAGTATCCGTCATATGATGGAGGCATGGTTATTGCTCAGGGGGAATCACTTTCACTCCAGGAGAGACAGATACTCATGCCTTGCAAACGTGCCATCGTCATTGATGACACTACCCTGCGTGACGGCGAGCAGTCGGCAGGTGTGGTTTTCTCCATGGAAGAAAAGCGGGATATTGCCTCCCAACTCGATACCTTGGGTGTACCTGAGTTAGAGATCGGCATTCCCGCCATGGGTGCCCAGGAACGGGAGGACATTCGTGTCTTGGCCGGTGTGGGTTTAAAAGCTCAACTCGTGGTCTGGAGTCGGATGCATGCTCCAGATGTACGGCATTGCCGTGGTCTCGGTGTGCACATCGTGGATTTGTCGATTCCCGTTTCAGATCAGCAAATTCGTCGCAAATTGCATCGGGACCGGGCTTATGTGCTTCACGCTATTCGACACTATGTGCCCTTGGCATTGGACATGGGGTTGGACGTCATTGTCGGGGGGGAGGATGCCTCCCGTGCCGATAGCGATTTTTTGTTGGAAGTGGCTGCGACTGCACAAGAGGCGGGGGCTCGACGATTCCGTTGCGCCGATACGGTAGGGGTATTGGAGCCTTTTGCCACACTGGCTTTGTTCCAGCGGTTGCGAGCCGCTGTGGACATCGAACTGGAAATGCATGCCCACGACGATCTGGGCTTGGCAACCGCTAATACCCTGGCCGCCGTGCTAGGCGGGGCAACTCACGTCAATACCACAGTGAATGGTTTAGGGGAACGCGCCGGTAATGCAGCTTTGGAAGAGGTCGTATTAGGGTTGCGCAAGCTCTACGGCTTTGTGGTCGATGTCGATTTAACTCGCTTCCCAGCATTGTCACAGCGGGTTGCCTCCGCAGCCGGGCGACCGCTTTCCTGGCATAAGAGTCTGGTCGGCGAAGGTGTCTTCACCCATGAAGCTGGGATTCATGTGGATGGCTTGCTTAAGGATGCACTCAATTACCAAGGTGTGGACCCGGCGGAACTGGGGCGTGAGCATCAGGTTGTGCTGGGCAAGCATTCCGGTACCCGAGCGGTGATGAAAGTCTATGCCGATTTAGGTATCGTACTGAGCCGCCCGCAGGCTGCTTTGTTGTTGGAAAGGGTGAGGACCTTTGTGGGGCTCGCCAAGCATCCTCCCGATGCGCAAGACCTGCAAGGGTTTTATCGGGAGCTTCTGAATATCAATGAGCCGAAGGTGAATTATGAAAACATCCATGTTGCCTGAATCGAGCATAAAAGCCGCCATGTCCGAAATGGAATCCGCCGAGGATTTCCTACAGTATTTTGAAGTTGAATTCGATCCCGCCGTTGTGCATGTCAATCGGTTGCATATCCTGCAACGGTTTCACGACTATCTCGACCAGGCGACGATCCCAGAGGATGATGAGGATGCGCAACGCGCGCTTTATGCCGGTTATCTGCGCCAAGCCTATCAGGATTTCGTAGTGTCCGACGCACGCACGGAAAAAGTGTTCAAGGTGTTCAAAGAACATCCTCAGGAGGTTCTAATCCCGCTTGACCAACTCCGTAAATAAGCCGTTGTCATGCAACCGCGATTCGAATACGGTGATGCCGTCCGGGTTATCCGAAATATCCGTGATGACGGAACCTACCCTGGATTGTCCCGTGGACATTTGTTGGTTCGCCGGGGCAGTATCGGTCATGTACGGGACATTGGTACGTTTCTGCAGGATCAGATAATCTATGTCGTGCATTTTCTCGGTGAAAACCAGCGCGTGGTGGGTTGCCGGGAAACCGAGCTGATTGCGGCCGATGATCCGTGGGTACCGAATCGCTTCGAGTTTCACGAATGGGTGTATGCCCGTATGGATCTGGCCATCGACGGGAAAATCGTCGTGTCCAGTGGCGATCAGGGACAGGTGGAAAAAATATTTCGTGATTCTCCAGCCGGTGTGACCTATCAGGTTCGTTTCGTGGAGCAGATCCTGCTAGTACCTGAGAAAGCCCTGGAAGCGGTCAACGATCAGTCGCTACCGGAAGAATAGAGCACTCTGGGTAGCTTTCACTCTTCATAATCCTTGATGTACCGATCGGATACCAAGGCCGAAAAAGTACCCGCAGGGATGCGTTGACGCGACAGCCGACCGATTTTCAGTAGGCACTTTACGCTAAATTCCTTCATGATCTGGCATGGCGAGTCGTCTGATCGCCAAAGCAACAGTGGTTCAGTGTTCTCATGAGCGGCCAATTATTGGCCTATCTCAAGTCTTAGCCAGATAGGAGCTTGTACAATAATTGTAAGCCCCCATGGGCATTCAGCGGTATCAGCCTGATGTGGTATTATCTAAAATTATTAATTAGTAACAATCTGGGCGATTCCAGCTAGTCTCCCACTTCTGCCGGTGCAACCCTTTGGAGGAGGCTTCAATGCCAAAGATGCAGCACGCTAACCCTGAAGGCCACGGTCAAACACGTGTTGGCTTAGCGTTGGCGGGCGGCGGTCCATTGGGACTCATCTATGAAATCGGGGCCGTCAAGGCTCTTGAGGAATCCCTGGAAGGGGTCGATTTCAATCAGCTTCATGTTTATGTCGGTGTCAGCGTCGGTTCGGTCATCGCTTCAGCCTTGGCCAACGGCTTTACTCCCGCCAAGCTTTGTCGCATTTTTGTGCGAAATGAATCACGGGCCTACCCGCTTGATCCTGAGCATTTTCTGAAACCGGCATTCAGTCAGTATCTGAAAGGGTTGGGCACGTTTCCCCGACTATTGGTGGAAGCCCTATTGGGATTTGTCCGTAATCCACACGATCGCAGTGTGGTAGCGGCAATGAGCAAGCTTAGTCGAGCCATTCCGGCGGGCTTATTGGGAAATGAGAACATCGGACTGTTCCTGCAATCACTTTTTAACAGCCGGGGTCGTACCGATGACTTTCGTCGACTCAAATCGAAGCTCTTTGTGATCGCAACTAATCTCGATACCGGGGAAGCCGTGAAATTTGGCTATCGAGGCAGCGATCACGTGCCCATTTCCCTTGCTGTGCAGGCAAGTACAGCCATGCCGGGCTTGTTTCCGCCCGTGGATATCGAAGGTCGTTATTATGTCGATGGAGGTTTGCGGCGCACCCTGCACGCCTCGACAGCTCTAGCGTCGGGCGCTGATCTTCTGTTTTGCGTCAATCCGATAGTTCCTTTCAATGCGGATCTTGCTGATTCCCGTAGCAAACGCTACCAGAGGTTGGTCGATGGTGGGCTCCCGGTTGTGTTGTCGCAAACTTTCTACGCGATCGTCCATTCACGTATGAAGATCGGCATGTCGAAATATGCCACCCAGTATCCTAACAAGGATGTCATTCTCTTCGAACCCAATAGCGGCGATGCCGAGATGTTCTTCAGCAACGTGTTCAGCTTCGCGAATCGCCGTCAGGTCTGTGAGCACGCGTATCAGACCACGCGTCGGGATCTGTTGTCCCGCAAGGATGAATTGGCGCCGTTGTTTGCTCGGCACGGTATCAAACTTCGGGTCGATGTATTGGAAGACGATAGCCTTCACTTCGATAGCAAGATGCCTATTTCGCCGGAGACGGATCGGTTGGCCATGTTGCAAAATCGCGTCACCAACAGCCTCAGCGACACTTTAGATCAGCTTCAAGAGTGGTTGCAGTATCGCCAGGTTTCCTGACGCCGGATTTCGTTGCCCGCGTGCTAAACTGCCGACGCATGAATTACCTAGAGGGCGACGATGGAGTTTTTGAGCGAATACGGGTTGTTTCTGGCCAAAGCGGTGACGGTGGTTATCGCCATCTTAGTCGTTATCAACGGCATGGTGGCTGCGTCATCCCGAAGAACCGCCAAAGACAAGGATCATTTGGATATCCGGCATCTCAATCGCTTGTATGACAACCTGCGCTGCACGTTGCAGGCCGCCATACTGCCCAAGAAAGAATTCAAGCACGTCGTCAAACGCCTTAAAAAGCAGCATAAAGCTGAACAGGCCGAAGCCAAGGCGCGTAAGGTCTTCGTTCTGAATTTCCACGGGGATATCCGGGCTTCAGCAGTGTCCGCCTTACGCGAGGAGATCACCGCTATCTTGATGGTGGGTTCAGCCCAGGATGAGGTTATCGTACGTTTGGAGAGCGTCGGAGGACTCGTTCATGCGTATGGTTTGGCCGCATCGCAATTGGCGCGATTACGGGAAAGAAAAATCAACCTTACGGTGGCGGTGGACAAGGTAGCTGCCAGTGGCGGATATATGATGGCGTGTGTAGCCGATCGAATTATCGCGGCGCCATTCGCTGTTGTGGGTTCCATCGGCGTGGTTTCGCAGATGCCCAATTTCAATCGTCTATTGAAAAAGCATGATGTCGATTTCGAGTTGTATACCGCGGGGGAATTTAAACGCACTTTGACCATGTTCGGTGAAAATACCGACAAAGCCCGTCATAAGTTTCAGGAGGAACTGGAAGACGCCCATCGCCTGTTCAAAGATTTCATAAAAACCTACCGTCCTGGTTTGGATCTTGAGCGCGTTGCCACCGGCGAGCATTGGTATGGTACTCAGGCGCTGGAGCTTCAATTGATCGATGCTTTACGTACCAGCGACGATTACCTGTTGGAAGTCAGTCAGGATGCCGCATTGTTCGAGGTCAGTTATGCTGGCAAGAAAACCTTTTTGCACAAGCTTTCAGCCTGGATGATGGCAGGATTTGCACGCCAAGCTTTTGATTTATAGCTGGGACATATGCGTGAGCTAGGCTTGATACCAACCGGTTCCCCGGTTTTTGATTCTTCTGATTCCAGCCATGGTTAATGTCCCAGTAAAACGCCGTCAGAGTATCCCGGTTTCAGTCGGCTCGCTGATCATCGGCGGAACGTCACCGATTGTCGTGCAATCCATGACCAACACCGATACGGCCGATATCGAGGGCAGCGCCAAGCAAGTGGCGCAACTCGCCAATGCGGGTTCGGAACTGGTGCGCATCACGGTCAACAATGAAGAAGCGGCGCGGGCTGTGCCGATGATTCGCGAGCGACTGGAACAACTTGGCGCCAATGTGCCCTTGATTGGCGACTTTCATTTCAATGGCCATAAGTTGCTCAGTCAATATCCGGCTTGTGCCGAAGCCTTGGCAAAATATCGCATCAATCCCGGCAATGTTGGACGTGGCAAAAAAAAGGACGAGCAGTTTGCCACCATCGTCGAATTGGCCTGCCGCTATGAGAAGCCAGTGAGAATCGGGGTGAATTGGGGTAGCCTCGATCAAGCGTTGATTATACGGATGATGGATGAAAACGCTCGACAGACGAAACCACGTGACGCTGCCGCGATAACCCGTGAGGCCCTAGTGATTTCGGCCCTGGAGAGCGCCCAGCGGGCCGAAGAAATCGGCTTGGCTCACAATCGTATTATCCTGTCTGCCAAGGTCAGTGATGTGCAAGCCTTGATCGCCGTATATCGCGACTTGGCCAGCCGCTGCGATTATCCTTTGCATCTGGGTCTTACCGAGGCTGGCATGGGCAGCAAGGGCATTGTCTCATCCACCGCGGGTTTGGCGGTGTTGCTGCAGGAAGGTATCGGTGACACCATTCGCGTTTCCTTGACGCCAGAGCCGGGTGGCAATCGTGCCCAGGAAGTACAAGTGGCTCAGGAAATATTGCAGGCCATGGGCTTACGTTCGTTCACGCCGCTGGTCGTGGCTTGTCCGGGATGCGGCCGTACTACGAGTGATTACTTCCAACGCCTTGCCCAGAACATCCAAATCTATTTGCGGCAACAGATGCCAGTCTGGAGAAATAGGTACCCGCGCGTAGAAGATATGACGGTCGCGGTGATGGGTTGCGTCGTCAACGGGCCGGGGGAAAGCCGCATGGCTAATATCGGAATCAGCTTGCCGGGAACGGGCGAACGGCCTGTAGCGCCAGTCTACATCGATGGTGAAAAAACCGTTACTTTGAAAGGCGACAACATTGCTGCCGAGTTCCAGGAGATCGTGGAACGCTACGTCATTACTCATTTCAGTACGCCGTCTTGAACGATAATCTGCCAGCAGGCTCGTCGGTTGCCCGGTGCTTTCGCTTTCCGGGCGGAAAAACCAAAGCCTTGGTGATGAGTTACGATGATGGCAGCGAACACGATCGCCGCTTAGTCGAAATGTTTAACCGCTGGGAGATAAAGGGTACCTTCAATTTGAACTCCGGCAAGCTGAATCAGCCTCATCATATTGCCATGCAGGAAGTTCAAGATCTGTACCGGGGCCATGAGGTTGCCTGCCATACTGTCAATCATCCTGATCTGACCCACCTTTCGATTGCCGATATCCGCCGGGAAATCGAGCAAGATCGTGCCGTACTGGAGGCATTGACAGGCCAAGCCGTGCGTGGATTGGCTTATCCCTTCGGGACCTATGACGAGCGCATCGTTCAACTATTGCCAGAACTGGGTATTGAGTACGCACGGACAGCTTCATCGACCCAAGATTTTCGATTGCCGGAAACCCTGGCCGCGTGGCAGCCAACCACGCATCATCAAAATGCATGGGCGTTAGGCGAACAGTTTTTGCAAAGCATGAGTAGTCAATTGCAAGTACTGTCCATTTGGGGCCACAGTTATGAATTGGATGGTTTTATGACGGGCGATGCGAGCAAGAATTGGCAATTTATGGAATCGGTATGCCAGTTGTTGCACGGCCAGGATGCGGTGCATTACACCACTACCATTGATTTGATGGATTATGTTGTGGCGCTTAGGTGGGCGACTTGGTCGTCGTCTAATCGGCAATTGCGCAATCCTTCACGCAGTTCCCTCTGGTTGGATTGGCGTGGCCATCTCATGGAGATTCCGCCGGGGCAAGCAGCGGTTCTGGTTTAGTCTGACCGGACTTTCCAATCTCCCGCCCGCCGATGGGACCGTAGAGCCTTGAATGGTATGCAGGGACAGTTTTACGCAAAAAATGGACTATCCTGACCCTAATTGCCATTGTGTACCCAATTGCCGCCATGGCCAGTTGATGGGGAGATGCTCCCAGCACATTAAAATTCTTGGCAAATGGATTGCTGCCGGCATTTTAGCGTCATCATCTTCAGTGATAATGTCTAGCCTTCCGGCCTCAGGCCGGGCTGGCGCTTGGCCCAGTATCGTCCTCATGAGGACGTGAGTCATTTGCCGGTGGAAGACAGTGATGAGTTTGTTGCATGGTGGATCTGGCATCTAATTTGGCAGCATGTTGTTGAAGCGTTGGACTATACGGCGTCAGTGGCCTTTCCTAAAGCTTCATCAGTCTGTCGGTGGAACAGGGACCTTCTTGCCTTGCCATGGCTAGTTGATGCGGGCTCCCTCACGATAAGTTCATATTCATAAACCTTTTCATAAACCTTGCGTCATTCTGAATCCTATGTTTGTTCAGCCCACAATCGATCCCGTTGCCTTGAAACTGGGCCCGCTCCAAGTGCGCTGGTATGGTTTGATGTACCTGGTGGGTTTTGCCGTGGGATGGGCGCTGGGGCGCTATCGTGCCGCCCGTCCAGCTTCCGGTTGGACCGGGCAACAAGTCGATGATTTGCTCTTTTACATCGCCTTGGGAATCGTTGTAGGTGGCCGGGTTGGCTATGTGTTGTTCTACAATCTGGCAGCGTTTTTGCACAATCCGTTGCTGCTTTTCAAAGTATGGGAAGGTGGGATGTCTTTCCATGGCGGTTTTTTGGGGGTTTTGATCGCCATGGGGTTGTTCGCTCGCAAGGTGGACAAGCCGTTTTTCGTCATTACTGATTTCATCGCACCGTTGGTGCCGCCAGGACTACTATTTGGGCGTCTGGGCAATTTCATCAATGGTGAGCTGTGGGGGCGAGTGACGGACGTACCGTGGGCGATTGTGTTCCATAGCCCTGGGGCGGGTGTTTTGCCTAGGCATCCTTCCCAGCTATATGAGGCGGCCTTGGAAGGGATAGGATTATTCGTGATCCTATGGCTGTATTCCAGTAGGCCACGCCCGACCATGGCGGTTTCCGGGATGTTCCTTTTCTGCTATGGGATATTTCGCTTCCTCGTGGAATTTGTGCGTGAGCCGGACGTGCAAATGGGTTATATCGCGGCGGGGTGGTTAACCATGGGCCAATTGCTCAGTTTGCCCATGATCCCGATAGGACTAGCGTTTGTCGGGTGGGCTTATCGATTTTCGCTCCAACCTAAAGTGAATAAACCATAGTGCTTTCAATGGATCTGCAAGGGGCGACAGGGTTTTTCAGGCAAATGCTTGATCCCTTTCCAAGGTTTCTTGGATGGTCTAAAGTTCAGTTACTGACCGGTTTCAATGTGCGTTAGCTTTTCAGGACAGCGTGAATTCTTATGGTAATCACCTCCAACGACGTCAACACAATTGTGCAAACTCCTGGTAGCGTGAGTTTGGGTGGCTTGGCTCGGTTGCTGGTCAGTAATAATTTAATCGATCAGGAGACCGCAGCAAAAGCTGTGGATCAGGCGCATAAGAGCGAGATTTCTTTGATCGCCTACTTGATTGAGAACAAGCTGGTTCGAGCGGTGGATGTCGCGCGATTGGCGTCCAAAGGGTTCAATTTGCCTCTGTTCGATATCAGTGCCTTGGAGCTTGATCCGAATGTACTCCAGTTGGTGGATGAGAAATTAATCCGGCGCCATCGAGTATTACCGTTATACAAGCGTGGCGGCCGCTTGTTCATCGGGCTCTCTGATCCAACCAATACCCGCGCGTTGGAAGATATCAAGTTTCAAACCGGGCTCAATACGGAACCGGTCGTCGTCGTTGACACGCCACTGAACGATTTGATCGAACGGGCGCTGGATAGCGCCAACGATGCGTTGGGGGCATTAGATGACGATCTGGACAATGTCGATATTGCAACCGAGGTTGATAACAAAGGGTCAGATGCTGCAACCCAACCGGGGGATGATGATGCGCCTGTCGTGCGCTTCGTCAACAAGGCGTTGCTAGATGCTATCAATCGAGGTGCTTCCGATCTCCATTTCGAACCCTACGAAAAATCCTATCGCGTACGTTTCCGCCAAGATGGCATCCTGCACGAGGTCGCCAAACCGCCGGTCAATTTGGCTCCACGCATCGCTGCGCGTATCAAGGTGATGGCTCAATTGGATATTGCCGAGCGTCGTGTGCCGCAGGATGGCCGTTTTAAGATGAATCTGTCGAAAAAGCGATCGATCGACTTTCGCGTCAATACGTTGCCTACCCAGTTTGGCGAAAAGGTTGTGATGCGTATCCTCGATCCGACCTCGGCACAAATTGGCGTGGATGCGTTGGGTTTCGAGGCTCTTCAGAAAGAATGGTTCATGGACGCGATTGCCAAGCCCCAAGGCATGGTCTTGGTAACTGGCCCTACGGGCAGTGGCAAAACCGTTACGCTCTATACCGCACTCAATATTCTTAATACTCACGAAGTCAATATTTCCACAGCCGAGGACCCCGTGGAAATTCAAGTTGCGGGCATCAATCAGGTCAACGTCAACGTCAAGACAGGCATGACCTTCGCGCATGCCTTGCGCGCATTCTTGCGGCAGGATCCCGACATCATCATGGTGGGTGAGATTCGTGATCTGGAAACGGCGGAAATCGCCATTAAAGCAGCCCAGACCGGTCATATGGTGTTGTCCACTCTCCATACGAATAGCGCACCAGAAACACTGACTCGTTTGATGAACATGGGTGTGGCTCCATTTAATATTGCTTCCAGCGTTTCCTTGATCATTGCGCAACGCCTGGCGCGCCGTTTATGCAGCAATTGTAAGGAGGAAGACAGGCAGATTCCCCTGGAGAGCTTGTTGGAGGAAGGGTTCGAAGAAGACGAGTTGGAGGATTTAGTCGTTTATAAGCCGGTAGGCTGCGAGCAATGCACCAATGGGTATAAGGGACGGGTCGGTATATATGAAGTCATGCCGGTTTCAGAGGAGATGGGTCGGCTCATTATGGCGAACGGCAATGCGATGCAATTGGCCGATCAGGCGCAACGCGAAGGAGTCAGTAATTTGCGCCAATCCGGCCTAGAGAAAGTCCGTGCTGGGGTGACCGGTTTAGCAGAAATCAATCGAGTGACCAAGGATTAATCGTGGCAAAGAAACCCACTCTTGCAAAAAAGCAGACTTTGGAAGTACCCACCTTTACTTGGGAGGGTGTGGACAAACGTAACAAACGCGTCAAGGGAGAAATGCGCGGTAATGACCCGAATTTGGTCAAAGCCGAGTTACGTCGCCAGGGCATTACACCACTGCGCGTGCGCAAAAAAGCAAAATCATTTGGTCTGGGGGAAACAGTCAATTCCAAGGATATCATGCTGTTTACCCGCCAGTTATACACCATGCTCAACTCCGGAATAGCCATCGTTCAGGCTTTGGATATGCTTGCGTACAGTGCTAAGAAGACCAAAGTCAAGGAACTGATTTTGAAAATCAAAACCGATGTGGAAGCGGGGTCCACGCTTGCCAATGCCCTGGCGCAGCATCATGTTTATTTTGACGATCTTTACTGCAGCTTAGTTCGCGCGGGTGAAGAGGCCGGCGTGTTGGAGGCGCTACTTCATAAGATAGCGACGTATCTTGAGAAGATTGAGGCACTCAAATCGAAGGTCAAAAAAGCGTTGCTTTATCCTACTATCGTTTTGGTGGTCGCATTTGGTGTGACTGCTTTCATTATGCTATTCGTAATACCTACCTTTGAGAATCTGTTCAAAAGCTTTGGAGCGGATTTACCGGCATTCACAAAATTCGTTATCGGTGTATCTCAAGGCTTTCAAACATACTGGTGGTTGATTTTTGGCAGTATTGGCGGTTCGATCTGGGGCTTTATCGAAGCTAAAAGGCGCTCACGCAAATTTTCCCAGGCTATTGATCGCTGGATTCTAAAAGTACCTCTATTCGGTCATATTACGGCGCTGTCGGCCACGGCCCGATTTGCAAGGACTTTGTCCACGATGTTCTCCGGGGGCGTGCCTTTAGTCGATGCGATGACATCGGTGGCCGGGGCAACAGGTAATTATGTCTATGAGAAAGCCACGTTGGATATGCGCGATGCCGTTTCCATTGGCCAGCAGCTTAATTTTTCAATGCGCCAAACGGGATTATTCAACGATATGGTCGTGCAAATGGTCGCTATCGGTGAGGAAGCCGGTTCATTGGGCGATATGCTCGCCAAGGTGGCAGATTTCTACGAAGAGGAACTGGATGCCACCATCTCAACATTAACCACACTGATCGAACCCATAGTCATGTGCATACTCGCTGTGCTGGTTGGCAGTTTGATCATTGCCATGTACCTACCTATCTTCAAACTGGCAATGGCGGTTTAAACTGGAGTAATGGCTGCTCTGGAGTTGTTGAGATCGTTACCAGCATTGTTTGTTGGTTTAGCTGGATTGTTTGGATTGTTGGTGGGCAGTTTTTTGAATGTGGTTATTCATCGCCTGCCGATTATGATGGAGCGCGGATGGAGAGAGCAGTGCGCTGAATTGATGGGTCAACCTCCCGAGACACTACTGGCGACGCCATTGAATTTATGGAAGCCGCGCTCACATTGTCCCCAATGTGGACATATGATCACGGCGGCAGAAAATATCCCGGTAATCAGTTATCTGTGGCAAGGTGGGCGTTGCACTCAGTGCAAGACGTCAATTTCCTTGCAGTACCCGTTTATCGAGTTGCTGAGCGGCGTCTTAACATCGGTTGTCGCCTGGCATTTCGGATTCGGTTGGCCGGCAATCGCTGCCTGTGCTTTGACCTGGGCATTGATCGCTCTGACAGTGATTGATTACAAACATCAATTATTGCCGGACAGCATCACGTTACCTTTTCTCTGGCTGGGCCTGGTTTTGGCTTTATTTGGAGCATTCACCGACCTACGTAGCAGTGTGATCGGGGCGATGGCGGGTTATCTGTCACTGTGGACGGTCTATCAAGGATTTCGGTTACTGACCGGAAAGGAAGGCATGGGGTATGGGGACTTCAAACTGTTGGCTATGCTGGGCGCTTGGCAAGGCTGGCAATATTTGGTGACGATAGTGCTGGTCTCATCGATGGTCGGCGCTGTGACAGGCTTAGCGTTGATACTGGTCGGTGATCGTGATCGTCATGCGCCGTTGCCTTTCGGACCCTTCTTGGCAGCGGCGGGGTGGATTGTTTTGCTCTGGGGTAAGCCCTTGCAGCAAGGATATTTTAACCTGGTCGGGTTGTGATATCTGTGCTGGTAGTGGGCCTGACGGGGGGCATAGGCAGTGGTAAATCCATGGTTGCCGAAGCCTTTGCGAAGCGGGGTGTGCCCATTATCGACACAGATAGGCTGGCGCGGGAGTTGGTTGCGCCCGGTCAGCCTGCCCTCCAGGAGATCGTTTCGGCGTTCGGTCCAGACTGTCTAGATAATCAAGGTCAATTGGATCGTGGGCAGGTACGGCGAAAAGTGTTCGCCGATCCTCAGCTACGCGAACGCTTGGAAAGCATTCTGCATCCGCGCATTAGGCAAGCCGTCCGTGAACGCTTGGGGGTTATTTCAGCCCCCTATTGTATCGTTGCTGTACCCTTATTGATCGAAACCAACAGCTTGATGGAGTTGATGCAGCGCGTCCTAGTGGTTGACGTGGAAGATACGGTACAAGTGCAACGTGTCATGGAGCGTGATCAAGTGGACGAAGAACAGGTGAGACGTATCCTCAATGCCCAAGCCAGCCGTACGCAGCGATTGGCGCGAGCCGACGATATCATCAGTAATACTGGCACATTGGCTGATTTGGATGACTGTGTTTCAGCATTGCATGAGAAATATCTTTCCATGAGCTAGACGTTTTTTGTCGGTCCTGTCTGATGAGTGTTTGAGGACACATGAACAGGGTTTACGACATCCACTGTGCCGCCAATAGGGGTTAATGTGCCGATTTGCTATGAACATCCCCTCAATGAACGGATTCGAGTTCTGTTACGGCTTGAAGTGTTCTTTCGCCAGATCGCCGAGAATGTTGGTGTGAGTTCGGAGTGGAGCGGGTTCGCTGCGCTGCAGGGATTATTCGGTATTTGTGGTCTGACTAGCCGGGCCGAATTAAAAACTGAACTACTCAAGGAACTTGAACGCCAATCTAGCACGCTGGCGAACTTGAGGGCGGTACCCAATGTGGATACCAGCGCCCTAGATGACGTTTTGGCCCGGCTCAGCCAAGTCAGCCAAAGCGTTCAGGAATTAAGCAATCCCGCGCAAGAAGAAGTTCGAAAACTCGACCTCCTCAATACCATTCGTCAACGCAGTTCCATGCCCGGAGCGACCGGTGCCTTTGATCTGCCCGCTTTACATCATTGGTTACGTCAGGATTCCAAGGTGCATATCCGCTATTTTGACGAGTGGCTGGTTCCATTCAAGCCCTTGCAAGATGCGACAGCGTTGTTGCTACAGTTGATTCGTGATAGTGCCGTGCCCGAGGAGGATGTCGCGATTGCGGGTCTTTACCAAAAATCATTGAGCAATAACAGTCCTAATCAATTGGTGCGCGTATTTCTACCTGCGGGCTCTTGGGTGTTTCCCGAAATTAGCGGTAGCAAGCATCGATTCTCGGTCCGTTTCATGGAACAGGATGATTTCAACCAACGTCCACGCCAAACGAGTGCCAACGTTACGTTCAACGTAGCATGCTGTACGTTTTAAGGTCCCGTTACCTTACCCATCCGAGAGTGCGTCGATTCGCCATTGCCAGAAGTCAACTTAATCATTCGAAATCGTGATTCCCTGAGCACCGAGTTGATAAGCCTGTTGTATTAGTCCTTCTGTGACGAGGATATCCTCTGAGAAGGCTATAGCGTCAGCCGGTACGTATACCGGCATGGGAGCCTCCGTGATCAGGCTCCGTAAGCTTTCTATCGGTATGGCGTCATGGCGGAATCCGTTGGGAATCTCTATAAAATCAATCCCTAACCTACAGGCGTGGTGTAACTCCTGGAGGGTGTGGCAAGTGGCGGAAACCCAACGATTCTGCGCTAGCGGTCGGCTCCGTAGCGCCAGCAGTTGGGATGCGCTGAGATGGACGCCGTCGGCATCCAGGGTCTGTACAAGATCGGGATTATCGTAAAGTAGGAGCGTGGCATCGTGGCGTTTGCCTAGAACCATTGCCTCTCGATAAAATTCAATCGGATAGAAGTTCTCTGCGGGGCAGGCGATACGCAGTTGTAGCAGTTTCGAGCCACCGTGCAAACGCTGTGTCAGGCGTTGCAGCAGACGATCGGGTGATTCATGAGGACGGTTGCCGATGACCGTGTACACGGTGGGTAAACGTAGCGCGGTAATAATGGGGCGGTCGGCGGCAGGAAATGGACGTTCGAGCAACTGCTCGGGAAACAGCCAATCCAACGGCTGGTTCTCCAGACCACGAGGATGCCCGTGATAATCCCGGACCCGCCATACGTCTAACAACACCTGACGGTCGGGATAGGCATGACCAATCTGGATGAGCGGCCGGGATGTGGCCACTTCGATTCCAAGTTCCTCGCGTAATTCGCGGGTTAGGGCTGTTTCCGCCGATTCACCCGGTTCCACTTTGCCACCCGGAAACTCCCAGAGTCCACCTTGATGGACGGAACTCGGCCGCTGTGCGATCAAAATTCGCCCGTTGGCGTCTTCCAGTATGCCAACGGCGACATGAATGATTTGGGTCAAGTGGCCTTAGGTGCGGTATTCTGCGTTGATGCGAACGTAATCCAGGGACAGATCGGTGGTCCAGATGCGCGACTGGGCCGTCCCGCGACTCAATTGGATACGCACGGTAATGTCGGTGCGATTCATCACGGATTGCCCCTGGTCTTCGGTGTAATCGGCGGCGCGCTCGCCAGCACGGACGATGCAGACCTCATCAAGGTAGATGGAGACACCCGTCAGATCAAGTTCGGGCAAACCGGCGCGTCCCACGGCGGCCAAAATTCTGCCCCAGTTGGGATCGGAAGCGAAAAACGCCGTTTTCACCAAGGGCGAATGAGCGATCGTGTAGGCGACACGGCGGCATTCGTCGCGGTTGGCGCCTTCTTCAACCAAAAGCGTGATAAATTTCGTCGCCCCTTCACCATCCCGGATGATGGCCTGGGCGAGTTCCACGCAAACGGCATGAAGCAATGTTTTAAATTCGCTAAAGGCCGTGGAATCCGCAGCCAGAGTCCGGTCGTCACGACCAGTGGCCAGCAACACGCAGGCATCGTTGGTGGAGGTATCACCGTCCACGCTGACGGAATTGAAGGAATCCTCGACGGCCCCCATGAGGCACGTTTGTAACAGCTTCTGATCCAAGCTCGCGTCGGTGGCGATGAAAGCGAGCATGGTCGCCATGTCCGGCCGGATCATGCCGGCGCCCTTGGCCATGCCAGTCACCGTGATGGGCTGGCCATCGATCAGGGTTTGACGGGAAGCCAGCTTGGGCCGGGTATCCGTGGTCATTATGCTGTGTGCGGCGTCAATCCAGCCATTGCTATCCAGTGTTGCAAGGGCCTCGGGTAAACCCGTGATTAGGCGTTTGACAGGTAAGGGTTCACCAATCACGCCAGTGGAAAAGGGTAACACTTGATGTGTCAGACAGCCTGTTAACTCCGCCAATGCGCTACAAGTAGCCTCCGCATCGCTAAGGCCTTGACAGCCAGTGCCCGCGTTGGCATTACCGGTATTGATGACCAGATAATGGGGATTATCCAATAGCAGGTGTTGTTGGGCTATGACGACAGGAGCCGCCCGAAAAGCATTCTGAGTGAATACCGCGGCGCAGGTGCTGCCGGGCGCTACTTCGACAATCGCCAGATCGCGTCTGTCGGCATAACGGATACCGGCACGGGTACTACCCAATCTTATGCCGGCGATCGGATACGGTGGCTCAATAATCGGCTTGGTATCGACCATGGGCGCTGTTACTGCAAACGACCGTGACAGTGTTTGAATTTTTTACCTGAACCGCAGGGGCAGGGTTCGTTGCGTCCGATTTTGCGGCCTTCCCGTACGAAAGGCGCGTGTGTTTCCTCGGCGACTTCTCCCCCGTCCTCGCCGGCAAGAGCGGATACTTCGGCGTGTTCGAAGCGCAGGGCCGTATTCGGTTGCGGCCGGGGTTCGGGCAGGGGTTCCGGGGCGCGCTCCATCTGGAACTGAGCGAGCGAGACGACGCTGACGACCTCGTGCTGGATGCGTTCCAGCATAATCGTGAATGTTTCGAAAGCCTCGCGTTTGTATTCCTGTTTGGGATTTTTCTGAGCGTAACCCCGTAAGTGAATACCCTGCCGCAGATAGTCCATGGCCGCCAAATGCTCTTTCCAGTTGGTATCAAGCACTTGCAACAAAATGGCTTTTTCGAAATGCCGCATTCCAACGGCCCCAATCAAATTTTCCTTCGAGGTGTAGGCCTTCTCCAATTCTTCGAGAATGCGCATCCTCAAGGGTTCCTCATGGAGACTGGAATCCGTTTCCAACCATTCCCCAATGGGCACTGACAAGCCGAAATCATGTCGCAAAGCTTCTTGCAGTTCCGGGATTCGCCACTGCTCTTCCAGGCTTTGCGGGGGGATGTAAGCGTTGATGATCCTTTCCAACACGTCGCGGCGCATTGAGTGGATCGTGTCGGCGACGTCTTCACTGGCCAGCAGTTCGTTACGCCATTTGTAGACGAACTTGCGTTGGTCGTTGGCGACGTCGTCGAATTCCAGCAAATTCTTGCGTATGTCGAAGTTGTGCGCTTCCACTTTGCGTTGGGCGTTTTCGATGGCCTTGGTAACCCAAGGATGCTCGATCGCTTCGCCTTTCTGCATGCCGAGTTTCTGCATCAGACCCGCTACCCGGTCAGAAGCGAAAATACGCATCAGGTTGTCCTGCAGGGACAGGTAGAAACGGCTGGAGCCGGGGTCACCCTGGCGACCGGAACGCCCACGTAGCTGGTTGTCGATACGGCGGGATTCATGGCGTTCGGTACCGACTATATGCAGGCCGCCCGCAGCGACGACTTCATCATGGCGTTTCTGCCAAGCTTGACGTATAGCCTCGCGGGCGCCCTCATCGGAATCCGCCGGCAGCGCATTCAGTTCAGCCTGAAGATTGCCGCCGAGTACGATGTCCGTACCGCGGCCCGCCATGTTGGTCGCGATGGTGACGGAACCGGGACGACCGGCTTGAGTGACAATTTCCGCTTCTCGTTCATGTTGCTTGGCATTGAGGACCTGATGTGCGATTTTGCCCTTTTCGAGCAGTTTGGCCAGGTATTCCGAAGTCTCGATCGAGGTGGTGCCAACCAATACGGGCTGACGGCGTTGGTAACAATCCTTGATGTCCTCGACCACCGCCTCGAATTTTTCCTGGGTTGTCAGGAACACCAAGTCGCCCCGGTCTTGGCGGATCATCTTTTTATGAGTGGGAATCACGATGACCTCCAGCCCATAAATCTGCTGGAATTCATAGGCTTCGGTATCTGCCGTGCCGGTCATGCCGGACAATTTCTCGTAAAGCCGAAAATAATTCTGAAAGGTGATGGAGGCCAGCGTTTGATTTTCCGACTGGATCGCGACATGTTCCTTGGCTTCGATCGCCTGGTGCAACCCATCCGACCAACGGCGACCTGGCATGGTGCGGCCGGTAAATTCATCGACGATGATGATCTGGCCATCGCGGACGATGTATTCGACGTCTTTGTGAAACAGGGTATGCGCCCGTAAACAGGCGTTAAGATGATGGAACAGCCCAAGATTCGACGAGTCGTAGAGACTTTCCCCTTCCTTGAGCAAACCCGCTTCCGCGAGCAGGTCCTCGACCTGTTGATGCCCATCCTCGGTTAAGTAGACCTGTTTGAGCTTTTCGTCGATGGAATAATCGCCTGGACCTTCTTCAACTTCCTGGAGGGTGAGACGGGGCACAATCTCGTTGATACGGCGGTATAAATCAGAGCTGTCCTCCGCCGGACCGGAGATGATCAGTGGCGTGCGGGCTTCGTCGATAAGAATGGAGTCCACTTCGTCGACAATGGCGAGATGCAGATCGCGCTGGCTTTTCTGCGCGAGGCTGAAGGCCATGTTGTCGCGTAAGTAGTCGAAGCCGAATTCATTATTTGTACCGTATACAATATCGGCGTTATAGGCTTCTCGCTTTTCCTCGGGGCTCAGGCCCGCAATCACCACCCCGACACGCATTCCTAGGAATTGATAGAGTTGTCCCATCCATTGCGCGTCGCGGCGGGCCAGATAGTCATTGACCGTGATGATGTGCACGCCCTTCCCGGTGAGCGCGTTGAGATAGGCGGCCAATGTGGCGACCAGAGTTTTCCCCTCGCCGGTGCGCATCTCGGCGATTTTGCCTTGATGCAGAACCATGCCGCCAATCAGTTGTACGTCGAAATGGCGCATGCCCAGAGTACGAACGCCGGCCTCGCGAACGACCGCGAATGACTCGGGTAGAACGTCGTCTAGCGTAGCCCCTGCCGCTAAACGCTGTTTGAGCTCACCCGTCTTGGCTTGTAATTGGGCATCCGTCAAGGCCTGTAGCGAGGGTTCCAACGCATTGATCTGGACGACCAATTTATTCAAACGCCGGATCACGCGATCATTACGGCTGCCAAAAACCTTACTCAGTACCTTGCTTACCATGCAGGAGCCTTCTAACAGATTGCTGGGATGATTGATTTTAAATCATTTCCCAATCGATAGGATTAGCGTGGAACAACAATAAGCCCACGTGAATAACGGGCGAAGGCTAATCACGTGGGCTTGGGGAGAAGGGCTGGCCATTACGGCCAGCGTGCTGGGCTTGCGGCGGCGACTGGAATGACGTGCTAACTGCTTGCAATCTGGGCTGGTTGCAAATAGGAAATGGGCACCAGCCGTTCGTCGGTGAAAGTCACTTCTTCCCATGCGGAGCGCTCCGCCAGGAGGGTGCGTAACAGCCGATTATTGAGCGCATGGCCGGACTTATAGCCAGTAAACGATCCAATCAGACTGTGCCCCAGTAGATACAAATCGCCGATGGCATCCAAAACCTTGTGTTTGACGAATTCATCCTCGTAACGCAAGCCATCTTCGTTAAGAATCCGGTAGTCGTCCACGACCACCGCATTGTCTAGTGTGCCGCCCAAGGCCAGCCGCCGTTCCCGCAATTGTTCGATATCACGCATGAACCCGAATGTGCGAGCCCGGCTGATTTCTTTGACAAAGGAAGTCGTAGAAAAGTCGACAACGGCTTCACAAGGATGTTTCTTAAATACCGGATGTTCGAATTCTATGGTAAAGCCGACCTTGAATCCGTTGAAAGGGTCGAATCTTGCCCATTTATCACCTTCGTTGACTACCAACGAATGTTTGATGCGGATGAATTTCTTGGGTGCGTTCTGTTCCTTGATGCCAGCCGATTGAATGAGGAACACGAAGGGACCCGCGCTGCCATCCATGATGGGTACTTCAGGGGCGCTGACATCGACATAGGCGTTGTCCACACCCAGTCCGGCGAAAGCCGACAAGAGATGCTCGACGGTAGAAATCCGGACTCGTCCTTTGGCCAACGAGGTCGACAGCTGAGTATCGCCGACATTTTGTGGACTGGCTTTGATTTCCACCGGCTGTGCCAGGTCGACCCGGCGGAAGACGATTCCCACATCGGGCGCCGCCGGCCGCAGAGTGAGGTAAATCTTCTCTCCCGTATGCAGCCCGACGCCGGTGGCCCGAATAACGTTTTTCAAGGTTCGCTGCCTAATCATTCATTATCCCCAACTCTTCCACCAAACCAGGACGGCGTCGCAGCTTTCTGTTAAAGCTGGTGAGGTAAAGGGGCGATACCCCCCCCTTTTGACCGTTTACGCCGGTGTGCATTGTGTCATAAGATAGCGCAACCGTCTCCAATTCGCAACTTGTGTCTCCCTTCCGCAACTGTTGTTGATAATATAACACAAAGAAATCTACACCGCGTAATGTCTGTTTCATTTTCCCTGGTCGGCGGAAAAAGCGGGGGAATGGCCAGCATCCCCCGCTTTAATATTTCGAATATCTCGTCAATTCAATCGGCTCGACGTCGCAGAAAAGCAGGAATATCGAGATATTCCAGGTTGTTGTCGGAAGTACGGCTGGTGAAGTCTTCCCCACCCTTCTGCTGGGCTGGGGCACGTTGGTCGCGTCGATGACCGCTGCCGTTGCCGCCGGCGTTGCGCTGTACCAACTTGACGGGCGGGATCACGGCCACTTCGGGATTTCCCGACATTTTGGCCATTTCTTGGCCGAGGCCGGTGGCGACGATGGTGACCCGCAATTCACCCTGCATTTCAGGATCGATGACCGCGCCTACCACCACCGTGGCGTCGTCGGAGGCCAGCTCCTTGATGGTATTGCCGACTTCGTCGAATTCACCGATGGAAATGTCCATACCGGCCGTGATGTTGACCAGCAAACCCCGGGCTCCGGCCAGATCAATATTTTCCAACAAGGGGCTACGGATGGCCGCCTCGGCCGCTTCTCTTGCGCGGCCATCGCCGACGGCTCGGCCGGTGCCCATCATGGCCATACCCATTTCGCTCATGACTGTACGCACGTCGGCGAAATCCACGTTGATCAAACCAGGCCGGGTGATCAGTTCGGCGATGCCTTGCACAGCGCCGAGTAACACATCATTGGCGGACTTGAACGCGTCCAGCAGGCTTGCCGTCTTGCCCAGCACCAGCAGCAGTTTCTCATTGGGAATGGTGATCAACGAGTCCACGCAATCGCTGAGTTCCTTGATGCCGCTCATGGCCACTTCCATGCGTTTGCGACCTTCAAAGGGAAAGGGTTTGGTCACTACGGCAACCGTGAGAATATCCATTTCACGAGCCAATTGTGCGATGACGGGAGCGCCGCCGGTGCCCGTTCCGCCGCCCATGCCGGCGGTGATAAAAACCATATCTGCGCCTTCCAGCACTTCGCGCACACGCTCCCTGTCTTCCATGGCGGCTTGCCGGCCAATGGAAGGGTTGGCGCCCGCGCCCAGCCCCTTGGTAATCGTGGAGCCCAACTGCAAGGTGGTGGGTACGGAGCAGGTCTTAAGAGCCTGCGCATCGGTATTGGCGCAGATGAAGTCCACACCTTCGATGTTGGAACTCATCATATGCTGGACGGCATTGCTACCGCCGCCGCCAACCCCGATGACTTTGATAATGGCGCTATCGTTATTAGCATCCATCAATTCGAACATAACGGCATCTCCTCACAAGACGATAGGTTTTGGTTGTCCTTCCACTCACTGCTAGAAATTTCCTTTGAACCAGCTTTTCATGCGCGCCAGTAAACTCTTGTTTCCCACGGCCAATGAGGCATTGAGTTTGGCTTGGCGATTTTCATTGCCGAACAGCAACAAGCCTACTGATGTTGAATAAATCGGGTTGCGTATGACCTCGGCCAGGCCTGCCACCGACAGGGGAGCCCCCCGACGCGTCGGCATTTCGAAGACCTGTTCGGCCAATTCTGTCGCCCCCTCCATTTGGGCGCTCCCGCCCGTTAGCACCACACCGGCGGCGATTAGATTTTCATAGCCGCTGCGTTGCAATTCCGCTTTGATCAGCGTGAACAACTCCTCATAGCGAGGCTCCACGACTTCCGCCAAACTCAGCCGCGAGAAACGGCGTGGCGCGCGATCGCCGACGCTGGTCACTTCGATGTTTTCATCCGCACTCGCCATCTGTGTCAGGCAGCAAGCGTATTTCACCTTGATTTCTTCCGCGCTCTGGGTCGGCGTGCGTAAGGCGATGGCGATGTCGTTGGTCACCTGGTCTCCCGCGATGGGTATCACCGCCGTATGGCTGATCGAGCCGTTGGTGAATACCGCGATATCCGTGGTGCCGCCACCGATATCGACCAGGCATACCCCCAGTTCCTTCTCGTCGTCACTGAGAACGGCCCGACTGGAAGCCAGTTGCTCCAGAATGACATCATCGACTTCCAAACCGCAGCGGTGAATGCATTTGATCAAGTTTTGTGCGGCGCTGACGGCGCCGGTGACGATATGAACTTTGGCTTCCAGACGTACGCCGGACATGCCCACCGGCTCGTGAATGCCTTCCTGGGTGTCGATAATGAATTCCCTGGGGAGTATGTGCAGCACCTTCTGATCGGCGGGGATGGCTACAACACGAGCCGCTTCGATGGCTCTGTCCACATCCGCCGCCACGACTTCGTGATTCTTGATGGCGGTGACGCCATGTGAATTCAGGCTGCGAATATGACTGCCGGCGATGCCGGTATAGAGGGAGTGGATACGGCAGCCGGCCATTTGCTCCGCCTCGTCGACGGCGCGCTGGATCGATTGCACGGTGGAGTCAATGTTAACCACTACGCCCTTCTTCAAACCCCGTGACGGATTTGAGCCCAGGCCTACTACCTCGATGGCGCCGTCGGCACCTACTTCGCCCACCACGGCCACCACTTTTGATGTTCCAATGTCCAGGCCGGCAATCAGGCTCTTTTCGTCTTTTCTAGGCATAATTCCTCTTTCCCCCAGTCTGCGTCAGCCGGCTGTAGCCGGTTGCTTGCGATCTGTCTGGGGTATTTTGGCGTTACTTACTTGTTGTGTTTTGCCAGCCTCGGGCGGATCGGCCCAGCGGACGGCGAATCCGTTCACATAACGCAGATCCACGACTGCGATACGCTCGGCCTGATCGGCCAGAATCCGCGAATAGATGTCGATCAGTCTCTGTAATCTTGGGAAAAACTGCTCGCGACCCAGGTTAATCTCCAGGCCATTCTTCAAAGTCATCGACCACGCGCGTCGGTTATCCTGTACCAGCCGAGTCACGCTAAGATCAATGGGCCGGAGTTTATCGTTGACCGCGCGATAAGCCTGCATAACCTGCAATTCGTTGCCGTCCGGACCCGCGAGGCGTGGCCACGGCCCCCCCTCGCGTGGGGGCCGCGGAGGATGAAAACGCTGGCCGTGAATATCGACCATTTCGCCCTTGTCGCCCCAATAGGCGAAGGCGACCCGTTCCTGAAAGTGGATCTCCAACGTATCCGGCCAGCGTCTTTGCACACTGATCTGCTCGATCCAAGGCGCTGCGGCGAGGTCGGCGAGTATCGTGTCGAGGTCCAACGCGAAAAAATTCTGGCCCAGGCGATTTTCGACCAAAGCTCGCAGATCGCCGGTTTCCATGTTGTGTAACTCGCCACTGAGGCGCACATGGCGTAGGGGAAAGCGTGTGGGGTCGAACAAGTGCTGACCAAGTATTTGGACCCCCAGCCCCACCCCTCCCAGCACCACGAGTATGCCTATCCAACGCAGGCCAGATTTCCAGGCCGGACGCCAACCCGGCTGTGGAGAGTCGGACTGAGGCAATGGCGTAGCGCCATGCGGCTTGCCAACCTTAAATTTCATCGCTGGTCGCTCCCGCTTGGCCGAATTCGCCGACGATGCGCACCTCCGGCTGCAACAGTGCGCCATGGACGCGCTGCACTGTCGCGGCCACTTGTTGTATCAGCCGTTCGATATCCAGGGCCGTGGCCGATCCGGTGTTGATGATGAAGTTGGCATGCTTGGTCGAGACGCAGGCTCCGCCGATCTGCAAGCCTTTTAGGCCGGCGCTGTCGATCAACCGAGCGGCGTAATCACCGGGCGGATTGCGAAACACTGAGCCGCAACTGGCTACGCCGGTTGGTTGCGTCTGGGAACGCCTTTCCAGCAACTGCTTGATGCGTGCCAGGGAGGCGGCTCCATCGCCCGATTCCAGGCGCAGATAAACCGCCACGAAGCATTCCTCGGTCGGTCCCTGCACTTGCCGGTAGCCGGTGGTGTATTCAGTCCGATCACGCTGACGAAGCACGCCGTGCCGATCCAGGGTTGCCACCGCTTGGACCCAGTCCCATGTTTCGCCACCCCAGGCGCCGGCGTTCATCGCCAAGGCACCCCCCATCAAACCCGGAATGCCGGCTAGAAATTCGACGCCACACAGATCATGCTTGGCCGCGAAACGGGCTACCTTGGCACAGGGGACACCGGCTTCGGCGCGTATAATGTGCGCATCTTCCCGCGTCAGGTTTTGTAAAGCGCCTTGGGTGGCGATGACCGTGCCGCGGATGCCTCCATCCCGCACCAGCAGGTTGCTACCCAGTCCCAGCCAGAATAACGGTTCGGTCGGGGACGATTGCTCCAGGAATAGGGCCAAATCTTGCAAGTCGGCCGCCCGATACAAACGGTCCGCGGGTCCACCCACTCGCCAGGAGGTATATCCGGCCATCGGTTCGTGTAAGCGAATCTCACCGAGCGTTTTGGGGTGACGGGAATGGTCCAAAGCGGTCATCATGCCGCGGACCCCAGGCCGTCACGACCTAATTGGGCGGCCACCGCACCGATATTGCCGGCGCCCATCAAGAGCAATAAGTCGCCATCCATTAAGACTTGGGGCAATACCTGCGGCAGTTCGGTGACCTGTTCGACGAACACCAGGTCGATCAGGCTGCGTACCCGCACGGCCCGGCTCAAAGCCCGTCCATCGGCACCCGGAATGGGTTTTTCGCCGGCCGGATAGACTTCCGTCAGCAGCAATAAATCCACCGTGGACAACACTTGGGCGAAGTCGTCCAGCAGATCCCGTGTGCGACTGTAGCGATGCGGCTGAAAGACCAGGACCAAGCGCCGTGTGGGCCAACCGGCTCGAATGGCCTGCAGGACGGCTTCCAACTCGCGCGGATGATGGCCGTAATCGTCGATCAAGGTGACGCTGCCGCCGGGTATCTTGAGTTCGCCGCGACACTGGAAACGGCGTCCGATGCCCTGGAAATTTTCCAAAGCCTTCTGAATGGCGCCTATGGGCACGCCCAGTTCATTCGCCACCGCAATGGCGGCCAAGGCGTTCAGCACACTGTGGCGTCCCGGCAGATTGAGAGTTATCGATCCCATCTGGCTTTGATTGGGCAAGCGCACTTGAAAGCGGGTTTGCATGCCATCCTGAACGATATTGACAGCCTGTAAATCACAGTCGTCCTCGCTGCCGTAAGTCAGTACCGGACGTCCGACCTGGGGCAGGATGCTGCGTATCTGCGGATCGTCCGCGCACAATATGGCCAGGCCGTAGAACGGCAGACGATGTAGAAAATCGACGAAAGTCTCGCGCAGCCGTTGAAAATCTCCGCCATAGGTCGACAAGTGATCGGCATCGATATTGGTGACCACCGCCACCATCGGTTTGAGATACAGAAACGACGCATCGCTCTCGTCGGCTTCGGCAACCAGGTAGCGGCCGGCGCCCAATCGGGCATTGCTGCCGGCGCTATTGAGGCGGCCACCGATCACGAAAGTCGGGTCCAGGCCGCCTTCGGCAAGCAAACTGGCAATCAAACTGGTGGTCGTGGTCTTTCCATGCGTGCCCGCTATGGCGATGCCGTAGCGGAACCGCATCAGTTCGGCGAGCATTTCCGCGCGGGGCACCAGCGGTATCAAGGCCGCTTGGGCCGCCGCCACTTCGGGATTGTCCGGGTTGATGGCGCTGGAGATGACGACGGCATCGCAACCGCTGATATGACTGGCCTCGTGTCCCTGGAAAATGACTGCACCGCGTTGCCGTAGATGTGCGGTGGCGGCGTTGCTGTTTAGATCGGAACCCGAAATTTGATAGCCTAACGTCAGCAGCACTTCGGCGATGCCACTCATGCCGACCCCCCCGATGCCGACGAAATGGATGCGGCGTATGCGCCGCATATCCTGGGGAGTTTCGCTAAAAGGAGACTGTGGATCGGACATGACTCAATTCTCGACGCCGATCTGGCCAAGACACAGTTGGGCGATGTGCTCAGCGGCGTCCAATTTCGCCACTTGGCGGGCTGCTTCGGCCATGCCCAGCAAACGGTCGCGATCGCTCAGCAGTTCGCGCAGCACGGTAGCCAGACTGGCTGGGGTCAAGGCGCTTTGTGGGCGGATCAGAGCGGCGCCCGCTTGTTCGAGAAAGCGGGCATTGGCCGTCTGGTGATCACCGATGGCGTGGGGAAATGGCACAAGGACGGACCCCACCCCGGCAGCGGCCAATTCCGCGACCGTCAGCGCGCCCGAGCGGCACAAGACCAGGTCGGCCCATCCATAAGCCTCGGCCATGTCCTTGATGAATGGAGAAAGTTGCCCGCCAATGCCCAATTCGCGGTAGTGTCGTTCCGTGATTTCATAGAGTTTTTCGCCGGTTTGATGACGCACGCTGGGCCGTTCGCTTTCCTCCAGCAAGGTCAGTGCGGCGGGTACCATCTGATTGAGCGCAGCAGCGCCTTGACTGCCCCCCACGACCAGCAGCCGCGGTTGCCCGGTGTGCCGCGTGAAGCGGCTGCGGGGCTCTTCCAAGGCGACGATGGCAGGACGTACGGGATTGCCGACCGGCAACGCCCGGCGACCGGGCGGAAAGCTGCCTGGGAAGGCTTCCAGCACTTGGGACGCCAAATGCGACAGCCAACGGTTGGTTGTGCCGGGCAAGGCATTTTGCTCGTGTACGATCAGCGGAATACCTAAGCAACGGGCCATCAATCCGCCCGGTCCGCTGACAAAACCACCCATGCCCAGTGCTAGACGGGGTTTGATACGGCGCAAAATGGAAGCCGCCTGCCAAAGGGCGCAAATCAGCATGGCGGGCGCACCAAGTAAGCGTTGCCAACCGGTTCCGCGCAGCCCCGCTACGCCGATCCATTCCATGGGTATGCCGGTAGGAGGAACTAAGCGGGCTTCCAAGCCTCGCTGTGTTCCCATCCAGACCAGCGGAATCCGCCGCGCCTGAAAGCGTTCGGCAACCGCCAGAGCCGGGAATACGTGGCCACCCGTGCCGCCGGCCATGATGACGATCGGCGCCTGCCCGCTCATGGACTGGCTCCGGCCACGGCGCGAACCGGTGCGCCGGCAGGCTTTTCGGCGTCGTGCAGAGCCTGGATCTCCCCGTTGATGCGTATCAACAGGGCCAAGGCCACGCACATGACGATCAAACTGCTACCGCCGTAGCTGATCAATGGCAAGGTCAATCCCTTGGTGGGCAGCACACCCATATTGACTCCCATGTTGAACAGCGCCTGGATTCCAATCCACAAGCCCAATCCATAAGCCAAATAGGCGGCGAAATACTGTTCGAGCTGTTCCGCCAGGGCGGCCAAAGCAAATGCTCGATAGACGATAACGGCGTACAAGCCGATGGTGACCAGCACGCCTATCAGACCGAGTTCCTCGGCCAGAATCGAGAACAGAAAATCGGTGTGCGCTTCCGGAAGATAGGATAGCTTCTGAATGCTCGCGCCTAGTCCCACGCCGAACAACTCGCCCCGACCGATGGCGATTAGCGCCTGAGTGAGCTGAAAGCCCTTGTTGAAAGGATCGGCCCAGGGGTCCATGAAACTGATGAGCCGCGCCCAACGATACTCGGATGAGTAGATCAGCAAACCCATGGCGATGATGACCAGACCCTGCAGGGCGGCAAAACGCCAGACGTTGACTCCGGCCAGGAAAACCAGGCCCAAGGCGGTAATCATCAGCACCACGGTGGTCCCGAAATCGGGTTCCAGTAACATCAGAACCGCCACCAGGCCCAGTACCACCAACAAGCGTATCATCGTCTCCAGGGTATGCTGCAGAGCGATCCGGTGGCGTTGCAGATAGCCCGCCACATAGACCAGGACGAACAGCTTGGCTAGCTCCGATGCCTGCAGATTGAACGGCCCCAGACCGATCCAGCGGGCGCTGCCTTTGACTTCCCTACCGATGCCGGGTAATAGAACCAGTACGAGCAGCAGAATTGCCGCGAATAACAGCCACGGTCCGTAGCGATACCAGCTTTCCAAGGAAATCCGGTAGGTTAGGAGACCGGCTAGAAGAGCCACGCCCAGAAAGAAGCACTGACGGATCACGAAATAAAACGGTTGGCCCTGTCGGGCGGCTTCCGGGATGGAAGCCGAAGTGAGCATCAGTAAACCCAGGGCCAATAGCAATACGCCAGGTAGCCACAGCCATAAATCGGGAGCCGGTAAACTGGTCGGGGAGCGGGGCGTCGCGGTTTTTAACATGATGGCAGGTTATGGACGGCGGCGGTGAAAATCGCGCCCCGCTCCTCGTAGTTGCTGAACATGTCGAAACTCGCACAGGCGGGCGACAACAACACGCTGTCGCCCGCCTGCGCCAAACGCGCGGCCAGCGTCACCGCCTGCTCCATGTCGGCGGCGCGATGGGTGGGAACATTCCCGGCCACGGCGGCGATCAACGGCGCGTCACGACCTATCAGCACCAGATCACGCACCTTATCGGCTAGCGCCGGACCCAATGGAGCGAAGTCCTGCCCTTTGCCATCGCCTCCGGCGATGAGTATGAGCGGTCCAGGCAAACCTTGTACCGCGGCCAGGGTGGAGCCTACGTTCGTTCCCTTGGAGTCGTTAAACCAATGCACGCCCTGCCGTTCCCGTACCCACTCGGTACGATGCGGTAGACCCGAAAACGAGCGCAAGGCATCGAGAGAGGCTGCACGCGGCACGTCCAGTGCTCGGCCCAACGCTAACGCCGCGAGTGCATTGGCCCAGTTGTGGGCGCCGCGTATTCTGAGTTCCTCTACCGCCAGCCAGTCTTCGTCGCCGAAGGCCAGGAAGCCCGCGCCGTCCGCCCGGCGGCGCAGTCCGAATTCCTCGGGGCCGGGCGTATTCAAGGTAAAGCGGTAAATCGGGCGGCTTGCATCGACCATGGCGTTGACCCGGCGATCATCGGCGTTGATGATCTGCCAACCGCTGCCTCGGAAGACTCGCTGTTTGGCTTGTGCGTAACTGGCTAGATCCACGTAGCGATCCATATGATCGGCGCTGATATTAAGCACGGTCGCCGCTTGGGCGTCGAGGCTGTGGGTGGTTTCCAACTGAAAACTGGACAACTCCAGCACGTAAAGCGCGGGCGTTGGCCTCATGCGCAATAGATCCAGGGCGGGTGTACCCAGATTGCCGCCGACCGCGACCGGAATCCCGGCTTGCTCGATCATATTGCCCAACAAGGTGGTGACAGTGCTTTTGCCATTGGAGCCGGTGATTGCCGCGACCGGCGCTTTGGCCAGTCGGACGAACAACTCGATATCCCCCCAGATCGGTGTACCCCGCGCTTGCGCAGCGGCAATCACCGGCGTTCGCACTGCGACCCCAGGGCTGACCACGAGTCTTGCGGCTCGGGCGAACGCCTCGGGGCGAAAGCCTCCTAAATGACAGGACAGTTCTGGAAACTCCCGGAGCAAGTTCGGCAGTTCCGGCGGCTCGGTACGGCTGTCGCTGACTTCGACCTCCGCGCCCAATGCGACCAGGGTGCGGACCGCTGACATCCCGCTACGACCCAGGCCTACGACCAGCGTCGGTCCCGGCAAATCGAGGGATACGCTTTCCGCAGTGGATGGGTGCCAGGTGGGGGAGAGGGTGGGTGGCGTAGACATCATGGCTTCAGCGTATCTTGAGTGTCGCAAGACCGATCAAGATCAGAATGACCGTTACGATCCAGAAGCGGACGATCACTCGAGGTTCCGGCCAGCCCTTGAGTTCAAAATGGTGATGTAGCGGCGCCATGCGGAAAATCCGCCGGCCGGTCAGCTTGAAGGAAGCGACCTGCAGGATGACCGAGACGGTTTCCATGACGAACACGCCGCCCATCACGAGCAGCACCAGTTCCTGGCGCACGATGACCGCGATGATGCCCAGCGCGGCGCCCAGGGCCAACGCCCCGACATCCCCCATGAATACCTGGGCGGGATAGGCATTGAACCATAGAAAGCCCAAGCCGGCCCCCACCAGCGAACCGCAGAAGACGACCACTTCCCCCGCACCGGGTACATAGGGAATGCCCAGATATTCGGCAAATTTAAAATTGCCGGTGGCGTAGGCAAAGATCGCCAAGGCGCCCGCCACCATGACGGTTGGCATGATGGCCAGTCCGTCCAGTCCGTCGGTCAGATTGACGGCATTGCTGGAGCCCACGATGACCAAGTAGGTCATGACGATGAACCAGAAGGCGTTCAGGCCGATGGAGACGGTTTTGAAAAAGGGTACGAGCAGTTCCGTCTCGGCGGGACTCTGGGCGGTCAGATACAGGAAGACGGCCGCAGCCAAACCCACGCCCGATTGCCATAGATATTTCGTCCTGGCCGGCAGACCCTTGGAGTTGCGTAGCACCAGCTTGCGATAATCGTCCACCCAACCGATCACCCCGAAAGCGAGGGTAACCAGCAGCACCAGCCAGACGTAGTGATTACGCATATCCGCCCACAACAAGGTGGCGATGGCCACCGCTACGAGGATGAGCGCGCCTCCCATGGTTGGGGTGCCGGCTTTGGATAAATGGGTTTGCGGTCCGTCGTCGCGGATGTGCTGGCCGATCTGGTAAAAGCTCAGCCGCCGGATCATGACGGGGCCGACAATGAAGGAGATGAACAGTGCGGTCAGCACACCGAGAATGGCGCGCAGGGTCAGATATTGGAAGACGTTGAAGCCACTGTAATACTGGGCCAGCAGTTCGGCGAGGGGCACCAGCATCAGGAGGCTCTCCGTTGTTCACCGATCGGGTCGCGGGCAGCCAGGCAGTCCCGCACGATTTCCCGATCACTGAAGGCGATCCGCCGGTTGCCCACCAGTTGATAGTCCTCGTGGCCCTTGCCGGCCACCAGCACCACGTCCGTCGTCGCGGCTTCGGCGATGGCCTGCTGTATGGCCTGGCGACGGTCCTCGATGACCTGGACCTGCGCGGGTTTTCGCATGCCGGACAGGATGGCTTGCACGATGAGGGCCGGGTCTTCGCTGCGTGGATTGTCATCGGTAACGATGACCTGATCGCTGTCCCGCTCGGCGATGGCGCCCATTAACGGACGTTTGCCGGCATCGCGATCACCCCCACAACCGAATACACACCACAAACGGCCCGCGCAGTGATTGCGCAAAGCACGCAGGGCCTGTTCCAACGCTTGCGGAGTATGAGCGTAATCCACAACCACCAGAGGCAGGCCGTGTTCGCCGCCAAAGCGTTCCATGCGCCCCATGATGGGAGCCGCCCTGGACAGGCGTTGCACGGCATCGGCCAAGGGCATGCCCAACGCCAGGACGGTGGAGAGGGCGGCGAGCAGATTGCTGGCGTTGAAATGGCCCAGCAACCGACTGGCGAGAAGGCCCTCGCCCCAAGACGAATGGAAGCTGACATTCACCCCGCGGGCGGAGAAAGTCGGTGCTTCTCCCCAGACGGGTTCCCCCCCGGTTAGGGGCGGCGGGGCGCCTATCCCATAGCTTATGACGGAGCGGTCTGACAGCGTTGCCATGAGCTGTCGGCCGAAGGGATCATTAAAATTCAAGACCGCCTGACTCGGCTGGTGGTCGATGAATAAACGGGCCTTGGCGGCGGCATAGGAAGCCACATCGCGGTGATAATCCAAATGATCGCGTCCCAGATTGGTCAGTACGGCGATAGCAAAATCCACGCCCGCGACACGCTCCTGGTCCAGGGCGTGGGATGATACCTCCATGGTTGCGAAGCGGACACCCTGGCCACGCAAATCCGCCAACCACCGCTGCACGGTGAGCGCGTCCGGGGTTGTGTGCGCGGCGGGTTGGGCGACGCCCAGAACACCTTGACCTAAGGTGCCGAGAATGCCGCACGGTGCTTGCTCATCCTGCAAAACATGGGCGATGAGATGAGCACAGGAGGTTTTGCCATCGGTGCCGGTGATGCCGATGATGCGAAGATCCCGGCCTGGATCGTTATAGAAACGGCGGGCAAGGGGTCCGATTCGGCGGCTTAGATTGTCGACACGAATCAGTGGCAGGTCAGCCGCTTGAGGTAGTTCACCCGCGAAGGGAGGCTCCCAGGCGATCGCCGCCGCCCGCGCGGCGCGAACCGCTGGGAGAAATTCCAGGCCGTGATGATGAAAACCGCGCGTGGCGAGGAACAGGTCGCCGGGCCGGACTTGCCGGCTGTCGTTGCTCAATCCGGTGACAAGGCGATCACACGTCGCCGGGAATTCTGCGAATCCGGCCAGCAGATCGCTCAGCGGCCACGATACGTTCATGGCTTGCGCGCCCTATCGGCGGCTACCGAGGCCATATTCACCGTCGGTACTACGTCGGGTGTCACATTGAGCAGACGCAAGGCGCCACTCATGATGGCGCTGAACGCGGGGGCCGCAACCTGCCCGCCGTAGTGGTGGCCGGCACGGGGATCGTCGATCACCACGACCAGTACCAGGCGAGGGTGATCAGCGGGAGCCATGCCGGCGAACAGGGACAGGTAGCGGGTGGTATATCGGCCGTCGACGATTTTGTGCACGGTGCCGGTTTTGCCAGCTACTTGGTAACCGGCTACGGCCGCCTTGGGCGCTGTGCCCTTGTCGCTGACTACGGCTTCCATCATGGTGCGCACCTGACGGGCGGTGGCCGCCGACATGATGCGTTCTTCATTACGCGGGGGCTCATCAAGGCGCAAGATGCTGAGCGGCCGTTTGATTCCATCCGCTGCCAACACGGCGTAGGCCTGCGCTAATTGCAGGCTGGTCACCGAAAATCCGTAGCCGAATGAGTGATTGGCATGCCCGATCGCACTCCAATGCGAGTAATGATGCAGCACGCCGCTTTGCTCGCCGCTGAATCCGATGTGTGTGGCCGAGCCGAAACCGAGCCGTCTGTAAATATCCCAGAGCTTTTCGGCAGGCAGGGACAGGGCGATCTTGCTCGCTCCCACGTTACTGGATTTGCTGATGACCCGAGCGACGTCGATCAGTCCGTAGTTGTGGACATCCCGCACCCGGTTACGCCCGACCTTCAAGATGCCGGGACTGGTGTTGATCAGGGTGGTCGGCCGGTAAGCCCCACTTTCCAGCGCCATGGCGATGGTGAAGGGTTTCACCGTGGAGCCGGGTTCATAGACGTCGGTGACCGAGCGATTGCGCAGAAATTCACTGCGCAACTGATTACGGTCGTTGGGATTGGCCGCCGGTTGATTGACCATGGCCAGAATTTCGCCCGTGCGAACGTCCAACATCACGGCCGTGCCACTGCTGGCCTTGTTTTCCTGAACGGCGGCTTTAAGTTCCCGGTAAGCCAGATACTGAATGCGACGATCAATGCTCAGGACCAGGGTTTGGCCGGGTACGGGAAGGAGAACGCTTTCCAGATTTTCCACGGTCCGTCCCAGGCGATCCTTGATAACCCGTTTTTTGCCGGGTATGCCCTGTAGCGATTTGTTGAAGGTCAACTCCAGACCTTCCTGCCCGATGTCATCGATGTCGGTGAAACCCAGAAGATGGGAGGTCACCTCGGCCGTCGGATAATACCGACGATATTCGCGCTGCAGGGCCACGCCGGGGATGTGCAGGTCCATGACCTGTTGAGCGATTTCCGGTGGGACTTGGCGCCGCAGGTAGGCGAATTCCTTGTCGGCTTTGACTTGCAGACGCTGCTCCAACTCAGCGGTCTTGATCCCGAGCGTATGCGCCAATTCACCCAGGCGATCGCTGTATTGCAGCAGTTTTTTCGGGTTGGCCCAAACGGAGTCTACTGGCGAACTGACCGCTAGGGGTTCACCATGACGATCTTTGATCACGCCGCGATAGGCCGGTATTTCCATGACCCGCAAAAAGCGTTCGTAGCCCTGGTCCTGGAGGAAATCCTTGTTCAGGATCTGCAAATACACGGCTCGCGCCAGAATTCCCAGGGTGCCTACCAGCAATAGGCCGACCACCATGGCGCGGCGCGTCCTGGGGGAGGGATTGACGAATCGTTTGGGCGGAATCATCGGATGACATACACCACGGAATCGGCGGGAGGAATCACCATCTCCAAGCGCATGCGTGCAGCCCGGTCTACTTCGGAAGCGGTGGCTAAAGTGCTTTCTTCCAACTGCAGGAGTCGCCATTCAATCTCCAACTCGTCACGGCGATCCTGCAGCGATTGTAATTCGATGGACAATTGGCGGGTCTGATGCTTGGTATAAATGACTCCGCTTCCGCAAACCAGCACAGCGGCGAGCAACGCCAACACGAGCCAGGAAGAATTCATGGGAGACGCTCAGCGACACGCATGAGCGCGCTGCGCGCCCGTGGATTGGCGGTGATCTCGTGATCGCTAGGACGCATGGCGCGTCCGATCAACTGCAGCGTTGCACCCCAGTGGTTTGAAGTGGCCGGTAGTTCCGGCGGCAGCGTATGGCCGCGAGCCTGGTCACGCAGGAAACGCTTGACCAAACGATCTTCCAGGGAATGAAAGCTGATGACGACCAAACGTCCGGCCGGCGCCAGCACCTGCACAGCCTGTTTCAGCACGGCTTGCAGTTCCGCCAATTCCTGATTGATAAAAATGCGGATCGCCTGGAAGCTGCGGGTCGCCGGATGTTGCCCCGGCTCGCGGGTCGGCACGGCATTTGCGATGATCCGCGCCAGTTCGAGGGTGGTCGTGATCGGCGCTTCGGACCGGGCATTGACGATCGCAGTGGCGATGCGGCGGTGATAACGTTCCTCGCCGAAATCCCGAAGTATTCGGGCGATTTCCTCCTGAGCACAGGAAGCCAACCATTGCTCGGCACTCATGCCGTTTGTCGGATCCATGCGCATATCCAAGGGACCTTCTGTGCTAAAACTAAAACCTCTTTGCGGATCATCCAATTGTGGCGACGACACGCCGATATCCAGGAGTATCCCCTGGACGTGTCCCACGATCCGATACTGTTCCGCAACTTCTAATAAGTGTCTAAACGAACAACGCTCGAATAAGAAACGCGCATCGCCGCCAAATCGCGCTTGTGCCCAACGCGCGGCTTGGGGGTCTCGGTCGAGCGCGAACAATCGTCCCCGTGGACCCAGGGTTTCCAGGATGGCTTGCGTATGACCGCCTCGTCCGAACGTGCCGTCTACGTACACGCCATCCGCTACAATACGAAGTGCCGCCACAGCCTCGCCAAGTAGCACGGGCTGGTGCTGAAATGGGGCATGTCTTTCCATGTTGATCAGAAGGATAGGTCTTCCAACTCGTCTGAAAGACTGCTTTCATTCTGATAGTCTTCGCTGAGCCAACGTTCTCTGAATTGATGCCACGTCGGCTCGTCCCATAACTCGAATTTATTGCCTTGACCGATTAACGCCACGCGTTTATCCAAATGCGCGCACTCCCTTAAGGTGGCCGGTAGTAAAATACGGCCATGACTATCCATAAGGCACTCTTCGGCGTGCCCCATTAATAAACGCTTGAATATTCTTGCCCGCTTATTAGTACTGGAGAGCTGAATCAGTTTTTGTTCAATGGTTTCCCATGTGGGCAAGGGATAGATCAACAAGCAGGGGTCTTGATCAATGGTAATCACCAATTGCCCCGCACAGGATTCCAGTAAACGGTCCCGGTATTTAGTCGGCACGGACAGCCGTCCTTTGCTGTCGAGCGACAAGGGATTACAGCCCCTGAACAATTATTGTTGCTCCTCCCCTTTCATGCTCCTTCTATCCCACATCTCCCCACTTTTCTACACTATAGGAAGGATTGTAGGCCCCTGTCAAGACAATTATTGTCGAAATTTAATTGCAATATTTATTTATAACTCAATATTTTATAAGGATAAGTGGTGTTCTGATACGGGAATGTTGGCGAGATACAACGATGTCTCCATTAAGAGACAGTGGGATGGATTAATGGCGGTAATTAGTTGTTCATTAGCCGTCCATTAAATAGGTATTAAGTGATCCATTGACCATTCGGGAGGGTATTGAAAACTAACCGTTCGCGCGTCTTATTGTTTGCCAACAAGAAGAACATCAGCGGTTGGATGAACTGAGATGAAAGGAAAGGAGTTGGCCTATAAGCCGGGTTCTGTCTGGGACAGCCATTCATCTGCGACGTATGTCACCATACGCCTGTAGCGACCTACCCGGGAGTCGTGCGGACCACACGTTGTTACTCCCCTATTTGGTCTTGCTCCAGGTGGGGTTTACCGTGCCGTTACCGTTACCGGCAACGCGGTGCGCTCTTACCGCACCTTTTCACCCTTACCGGTCCACTGGGGACTTGGGCGGTATGTTTTCTGTGGCACTTTCCGTGGGCTCGCGCCCCCCAGGCATTACCTGGCACCTTGTCCTGCGGAGCCCGGACTTTCCTCCGCGCGGGGCGGCGGCTGTCCAGCCAACTCCTTAAATTTCAGTGTCCTCTTTTCGCTGATCGCTTGCAAGCGCCCCCTTTCCTTTCATCGCCAACGCCTGTTGGTACAGCGTGTTTCTGGGCCAGTCCGTGATGCGCGTGGCCAGTGCGACTGCTTGCTTGACCGGCAGTTCGGCCAATAACTGCGCCAGTAATTCGGATACTTCAACGGTGACGGACGCGGAACGAGGCGTTGTCGTACCGTGTAACATCACCACGAATTCACCGCGGCGGCGGTTAGGATCTTCCGCTAACCAGTCGCGTATCGCACTCAATGGCTCCGCATGGATTTCTTCGAACTGTTTGGTCAACTCGCGAGCCAGAACGGCCGGTCTATCGGGGCCGAGAATTTCCGCCATATCGGCCAAGGACTCCTGGATGCGATGACTGGACTCGAAGAAGATCAGGGTTCGCGGCTCATGGCGCAGTGTTTCCAGATATTGCCGGCGGGCCTGGGGCTTGCTGGGGGGAAAACCCTCAAAGACAAAACGATCGGTAGGCAGACCGGCTACCGAAAGCGCCGCCAGCAGACTGCTGGGGCCGGGGATGGGCACGGCTTTCAGGCCCTCGTCGCGAATGGCATGTAACAGAGGGTAGCCCGGATCGCTGATCAGCGGCGTACCAGCATCGGCGATCAGGGCAATGGATTCGCCGGATCGCAAAGCTTCCAGCAACCGCGGAACGCGATCCTGTTCATTGTGATCGTGCAGGGACAGCAAAGGCGTGCGAATACCGAAGTGGTGTAGCAAACCTTGGCTATGCCGGGTATCCTCAGCAGCCACCCAATTCACTTCACGCAACACTTGGAGCGCGCGGGCGCTGATATCGCCCAGATTGCCGATGGGCGTGGCGACGACGTATAACACACCGGGTTCGATAACCATTGAGTTTGGACAACCGCTATAAGGAAGCTAGCATGACCCAGCCCAAAAACGGCAGGCGTTCAGATGACGTCGGCATAAGCAACACGCAGCGCGGCAGTGCGGCCGAAACCCTGGCCTGTCAGTTTTTGGAGGCGCGGGGACTGACATTGGTGAGCCGCAACTATCGTTGTCGTCTCGGCGAGTTGGATCTGATCATGCGTGATGCTCAGCAACTGGTTTTTGTCGAGGTGCGCAGCCGTGCAAGCAGTCGTTATGGCAGTGCCGCTGAAACGATCAATCATAGCAAGCGACAACGTCTGATCAGGACAGCCACCTATTTTCTGCAAAAAAACAATTATAGTTTGCCCTGTCGCTTCGATGTGATTGCCATCACCCAACGGGGTGCAGCCTTGGATTTGGAATGGATCAAGGATGCGTTTCAAGCGGATTGATGGCTGGCAACTAATCGATCAATCACTTTGATATGTCCAATCAACAACCCACTACGGCGCAACCCGCTGCCATGCGCAGGCTGGGAGACGCGCTGCACGCCGTGATTCTGGGCACGGACAATGAGCCTACTCCGCTGCTGATTTTGCACGGCTGGGGACAGGATTTGGAGATCATGCGACCCTTGGGAGAGCGTCTGGCTTGGCATCGCCCGGTGCATCTTCTCGATCTGCCGGGCTTCGGTCGGTCTCCCGGACCCGGCCAGGACTGGGATACACGCGATTACGCCCAATGTGTGCTGTCCTACCTGGAGCAGGCGGGCTTGGATCGCGTGGATTTACTCGGTCATTCCTTTGGCGGTCGGATTGGTCTGCGGATTGCCAGCGAATGGCCTGGGCGGCTACGCCGTCTGGTGTTGGTCGATGCGGCGGGCCTGCCGCGCCGGCGCAGTTGGTCACAGCGGGGACGGCTGCTGGCGATCCGCACGCTGGGTCGTGTGATTCGCTCCCTGCCCTCGTTCTGGTCCCAATCGCTGCTGGCTTGGTATCGTGAACGCTACGGTTCACGTGATTACAAAAACGCCGGTGAATTGCGCGGCACCTTCGTTAAGGTGGTTGCCGAGGATCAAACTGCCAATGTCCGCCTGATAACCGCGCCAACTCTGGTGTTGTGGGGGGCGGATGACCGGGAAACACCGGTGGAGATGGCCCATCGTTTCGGCGCCCTGATCCGCGATTCCGAAGTGGTGGTATTGCCGGGCGATCACTTTCCCTTCGTCGGCGCCGGTGTGCACGCCTGCGCTCAAATAGTCGATGAATTTTTGTCGTCGTCGCCCGAGCTTCCCGTATAGGAATACTTGATGATCTCTGTTCTTGCCTTGTGGATCGCCGTGTGCGGCGTGTGTGGATTTTATTACCGACGGGTACTGCGTTATCTGCGTTATTTCCAACAAGAGGAATATAACGACAAACGTTTTGTGGATTGGCTGCGTCGCCACCGTGCTTTCGATCGGCGCGGTACGGTGGTTTGCCTGGGAATGGCTATTGGAACGGCTTTGATCCAGAGCGTGGCCGGATCGTTACCGGCACTGCTGGGATGGTTGCTGGGTTCGGGAGTCTTGATCTGGAGTGCCTGGCGCGAAGAAGATCCGCGGAGCACCGGCAAGATCACCCTCAAAATCACTCAACGCGCCCGCCGCATCTGGTGGTTGTCCTGCGGGCTGTTCGCCATTGCGACGCTACTGGTGAGTACGCCGTTTTTTTTGCCGGGGCTGCGTTCCTACGCTTCCGTCTTCTGGCTGTGCCTGATTCCGCTGATCCAGGCCACGCCCTTGTTGCTGATCGCCGCCAATCGGTTGCTGGCCCCTCATGAGCGGCGGGTGCAGAAAGGGTTTCGCGATGAGGCCGTCGCCTTGCTCGGCAAGGTGCATCCGCTAGTCATCGGTATCACCGGCAGTTATGGCAAAACCAGCACCAAGGTCGTGCTGGCGACGTTTATGGAAACCGCCGGGCCGATTTTCTGGCCGCCTGGCAGCATCAACACGGAAATGGGCATCGTGCGTGAAATACGCGAGCATCTGAAGCCCGGCCACCGTTTCGCCATCATCGAAATGGGAGCCTACGGCATCGGTTCCATACGCAAACTGTGCGCCCTGACACCGCCCCAAGCGGCCATTATTACCTGCGTAGGCGCCATGCACCTTGAACGTTTCGGCAGTCCGGAAGCGATATTTCAGGCTAAGTCGGAATTGGCCCAAGCCCTGCCTGAAGACGGTCTATTGGTTTGCAACGGCGACGATCCCGGCGCCCGTCGGGTCGCTGCTAAATACCCGAAACGCCAGACCTATCTCTATGGCTTCAACCCGGACGATACCGAACTGGCTTGTTGGATGTCCGATTTGGTGGTGAGCGCGACCGGCACTCAATTCATCCTGCATTGGCAGGGTCAGACCTATCCAGGCGCCACGCCATTGCTGGGCAAGCCCATGCTATCCAATATGCTGGCCGCCTTTACCCTGGCCTGCGCCTTAGGCGCTCATCCCGCTGCGTTGCTTGCCGCCGCCCGCAATCTGCGTCCTGCCGCGCATCGTCTGGAGGTCAGGCCGCAAGGCGCTACACTGATGATCGACGACACTTATAATTCCAATCCGGTGGGTTTTGCCGAGGCCCTGGATATTCTCAAGCAGGTGCCCGGGGGGCGGAAACGGCTGGTCACGCCGGGTATGGTGGAGTTGGGCGCTATCCAAGAGTCCGAAAACCGGCGCTTGGCCGAGTTGGCGGCGACGATCTGCGACCAAGTGGTGGTGGTGGGCGATACCAATGCCAAGGCGCTGTTAGAGGGATTGCGAGCGGGTGGCGCCAGCCCCGAACAGATCCGGCATTTCGCCCATCGCGAACAGGCCAGGGCGTTTCTGGACGAGACCGTCGAGTCAGGCGATGTGATACTCTGGGAAAACGATCTGCCCGATCTCTACGAGGATCAGCCGCGTTTTTGACCGATCTGAAGAAAGGCATTAGCGAAAGAGACGATAAACCATGGAGATAGATCCGAATCTTACTCAAGTCGCCGTCTTGTTCGGTGGGAAAAGCACGGAACACGAGGTGTCGGTCATTACCGGTCTGGAAATCGTTGGGGCGCTGGACGTTCGCAAGTATCAAGCGATTCCGGTGTATATCGCCCAGGACGGTAGCTGGTATGCCGGCTCTAGCGTGGGCGACAAGGCTTTCTACAGCCGTTTACCGGGTTCGCTCAAGGAGGGAATACCGGTAACCCTACTGCCCAACGGTCATGCCAAGGGACTGACCGTGTTGGACGAGACTGTGAGCCTGTCCGAACGCTTGGCGGGTAAGAAAACGCCGAAAACGCTGCCTATCGATGTGTTCCTCCCGGCGTTTCATGGTTCCTATGGCGAGGACGGCTGTATCCAGGGATTGTTCGAGATGGCCAATGTGGCTTATGTCGGTAGCGGGGTGTTGGCTTCCGCGCTCAGTATGAATAAATCCCAGTGCAAGCGTCTGCTACAGTCCCATGGCGTTCCCGTCCTACCTTGGTCCACCGTCGCGCGTAGCGTCTGGCAACAGGACCCGGTGGCGGCCCGCGAGGGGGTGTTGGCCACGCCGGGCACCGATCGCTTTCCTTTGTTCGTCAAACCCTGCAATTTGGGTTCTTCCATTGCCATTTCGGCTGCGGCCGATGCCAATGCCTTGGATGCCGCGTTGGAACAGGTCTTTCGCTACGACGATGTGGCCATGGTGGAACCGCAGGTCGTCGCTATTACCGAACTGAACGTGAGTGTCGTGCGTGGCCAGGCATTGCGGGCTTCGGTCGTGGAGCGGCCGTTGTCGAAAACCGGCGTCTTGACGTATGCCGACAAATACGGTTCCAGCGGCAAGGCCAAGAAAGGCCAACGGCGGACGGGAAGTATCGCCGACGCCGAGCGGCGTATCGATCCCAAGGACGTGCCTGGAGCCGCCAAGGTTCAGGCCCAGGAACTGGCGTTGAAAGCCTTCCAGATCATTGGCTGTGCCGGTGTTGCGCGCATCGACTGTATTCTCGATCAGGCGACGGGTGAAGTGTTCCTCAACGAAATCAACCCACTGCCCGGCTCGATGTCCTATTATCTGTGGGAAAATTCTTCGCCCCCTCTGACGTACACGGCGCTGCTTGGAGAAATCATCGAGGATGCCCTGCGCCGCAAGGCGACCCAGGATGCCTCACAACGCGATTCAGGGCTGCGCCTATTGTTTCCGTGACCGCCGATTCGCCGCTTTCGTATACGGCCGGATTCCTCCATCTAGAACCCATTCCAACTTGAGTTACCGCCATGGATTTACTAGAGCGAGTCAAGCGGCATTTCGAGCACAGCATCGAAACCAAGCAGCGTGCGCTGCCGTGCGTGGGGCCGGAGATAGTCCGCGCCGCCCGTTGTCTTGCCCACAGCCTGTCCCATGAAGGCAAGGTTTTGATCTGTGGTAACGGGGGATCAGCGGCCGACGCCCAGCATTTCGCAGCCGAACTAGTCAATCGTTTCGAGAAGGAACGCCCTGGCTTGGCCGCCGTGGCGTTGACCACGGATTCCTCGATCATCACTTCGATCGCCAACGATTATGCCTATGATCGGGTGTTTGCCCGGCAGGTACTCGCCCTGGGGCGCGGCGGCGATGTCCTTCTGGCCATTTCCACCAGTGGCGAGTCGCCTAATGTCGTCAGCGCCATTCGCGCCGCACATGAGCATGGCATGCCGGTGATCGCCCTTAGCGGTCGGGAAGGCGGAACGGTCGCTACCCTGTTGGGGCCGCACGATGTGGAAATCCGCGTTCCGGGTACCTCGACTGCCCGAATCCAAGAGACCCATTTGTTGACCATTCACTGTCTGTGTGATCTGGTTGATCAATTGCTGTTCGGCGAGGAGAGTTGATGATGGCGCGTTGTCTGGGGTGTTTATTGTTTGTCGTGCTGGTAGCCGGTAGCCTGAACGGATGCGTCGGTTTGTTGCTGGGGGGAGCGGCGGTCGGTGCGGCGTCTGTGGCGCACGATAGGCGTACGTCCGGCACGATTGTGGAGGACCAGACGATCGAGATGAAGGCTTACGATGCCATACAGGGAGACCCGCAATTAAATGGACGCAGCCATATTAACGTCACCAGTTACAACAATGCGGTGTTACTCAGCGGTGAAGTCGCCACTCCCGACTTGAAACAGCGGGCCGGTGATTTGGTGGGCCAGATCGACAAGGTGAAATACGTGCACAACGAACTGTTTGTCGGTCCAGCCAGTTCTTTCTCCAGTCGCAGTGCGGATGTGGCACTGACGGCGGAGGTCAAGGCCGCTTTGCTGCAAGTGGATGGCATTCCGAATTTCGACCCGACACGGGTAAAAGTGGTGACCGAGCGAGCGGAAGTCTATTTGTTCGGTTTGGTCACGCCCGCCGAGGCGGAGGCCGTGACCAACACGGTGCGCGGTATCAACGGCGTGCAGAAGGTCGTCACGCTGTTCGAATACATCGAAACGTAAGTGGTGTCAGCCTCTTACTTGACGATCTTGAGCGAAGGCTTTTTGCTCGGCGATGGGGTGGTCGGCGGGGGTTGTTCGCCCTCGGGCTCGTCGTTGAAGACCATGCCTTGGCCAGTCTCACGGGCGTAAATGGCCATGACAGCCGGAGGTGGAATGCGGACCGAGAACGGTGCTCCGCCGAAGCGGGCATTGAATTCGACCCAGTCGTTACCCAGTCGCAGACCCGCCACCGCTGAGGGGCTGATATTGAGGGCGATGCGCCCTTCCTGGACATACTGTGTGGGCGCCACGACTTCCGGCCATTCGGCGTTCACGAGTAGGTGGGTCGTTAACCCGTTGTCCGTGATCCATTCGTAAAGCGCGCGTATCAAGTAAGGCCGATTGGATGTCATCTTGGGCGACGCCCCCTAGTTCTGGCTGAATCGCTCGTCTGTGAAAATACGCGTTGAGGAAACTTCCTGCTTCTTCAACGCGTGACGGTGCCTTAATGGACGTCCTTCCAGTATTCCTTTTTGAGCGGATAGAACACCGCGAAGCACAACACCAGATACAGCAACACCCAAATGCCGACGCGTTTGCGTTCGAGTTGAATGGGCTCGGCCACATAGGACAGGAAATTGACCAGATCAGCTGCGGCGCGATCGAACTCCGGTACCGTCATGGAGCCGGGTTGAACCAATTCGAAGCCGGTAATGACTTGCCTGTTCGCGTCGTGTGGGTCGGTTTCGTAAATCGGTTTCTGCCAGCCTTGCAACTGCCATAACACGTGCGGCATGCCGACACTCGGGAAGGCGGCATTGTTGACTCCCCAGGGACGGCTGTCGTCGAGGTAGAAGGTGCGCAGATAGGTGTAGAGATAATCGGTGCCGCGGGCGCGCGCGATCACGCTCAGATCCGGCGGCGCGGCGCCGAACCATTCTTTGGCCTGATTTGTGGGCATGGCGATCTTCATGGTATCGCCGATCTTGGTGCCCGCCGTCAAAATCAGGTTCTCTTGCACCAATTTCTCGGGCAGTCCCAGATCCCTGGCCAGCCGGTTATATCGCTCGAATTGCGCCGAATGGCAACCCATGCAGTAATTGACAAAAAGTTTGGCGCCCCGCTGGAGTGAGTTTTTGTCGGTCACATCGATGGGGGCGTGATCCAGGTGGTAACCGCCTCCAGCCGCGTACGCCAAACAGGGCACGCTCAGAAACAGCGTCATCAATAACTTTTTCATTGCGCTGACATCCTCGCTTTGTCCACTTCACCGAAGGGAACGGCGCTTTTAGCTTCGCCCGCCCCTTGGACAGTCACGGTTTGAAACGAAACCCGCTCCGGCACAGGCTTGGTTTTCTCGTTTCGGGTGTAGAACGGCATTCCCAGGAAAAAGGCGAAGTAAATGATACCGAAACACCGGGCGATGAAGGTCAGCGTGTCATTAGGCGGTTTGGCGCCCACGTATCCGAGCACGACGAAGGAGATGGCGAATAGCATCAGGGCGATTTTCCAGGTGACGCCGCGATAACGAATGGATTTCACCGGACAGCGATCGAGCCAGGGTAGGAAAAACAGCAGGACGATGGATAGACCCATGGCGATTACGCCCGTCAACTTGTCGGGAATGGCGCGCAGGATGGCGTAGTAAGGGGTGAAATACCAGACCGGGGCGATGTGCTCCGGTGTCTTCAGAGGATTGGCCGGTTCGAAGTTGGGATGCTCCAGAAAATAGCCGCCGCCATCGGGCCAGTAAAACACCACGAACGCAAAGATAAACAGAAAGATGACGATACCCACCAAATCCTTGACCGTGTAGTAGGGATGGAAGGGAATGCCATCCAACGGTTTGCCGTGTTCGTCCACATACTTTTTGATTTCGATGCCTTCCGGATTGTTCGAACCCACATGATGCAGGGCGATGACATGGGCTACCACCAAACCCAGCAAAGCGATCGGAATGGCGACGACATGCAGCGCGAAGAATCGATTCAGCGTAACGTCGGATACGACGTAATCGCCGCGTATCCACAAAGTCAGATCATCGCCGATGCCAGGAATAGCCCCGAACAAGGAGATGATCACTTGGGCGCCCCAGTAGGACATCTGGCCCCAGGGCAACAGATACCCGAAGAAGGATTCCGCCATCAAGCTGAGGAAGATCAGCATGCCGATCAGCCACACCAGTTCCCGCGGTTTTTTGTACGAACCGTACATCAGGCCCCGGAACATGTGCAGGTAGACCACGATAAAAAATGCCGAGGCGCCGGTGGAGTGCATGTAACGGATAAGCCAGCCCCAGTCGACATCCCGCATGATGTATTCCACCGAGGCAAAGGCTTCGGCGGCCGAAGGCTTGTAGTTCATGGTGAGCCACAGGCCCGTCACCAACTGATTGACCAGGACAACCAGCGACAGCACACCGAAAATGAACATGAAGTTGAAGTTGGGGGGGGCGAAATACTCGCCCAAATGTTCGCGCCATAACTGGGTGAGCGGAAAACGCTCGTCAATCCAGCCGCGCAAGCCTGTTGTACCTTGTGTATTGGCCATCATGCAGTCTCCGAATCAACACCGACGATCACACGCGTATCGCTGAGGAACTTGTAGGGAGGAACCACCATGTTGAGGGGGGCTGGCACGCCTTGGAAGACCCGACCGGCTAAGTCAAACTTCGAGCCATGACAGGGGCAGAAAAATCCGCCTTTCCAACCCGGTCCCAGATCGGCGGGAGCGGGCTCCGGACGAAAGGTCGGCGAGCAGCCCAGGTGGGTGCAGATCCCAACCATGACCAGCAACTCGGGTTTGATCGACCGATGCTCGTTTTTCGCGTATTCCGGTTGTTGGGGTTCTTCGCTTTTGGGGTCGCGTAGCTCACCGTCGAGTTCCGGCAAGGTTTCCAGCATGGCGGGGGTGCGGTTGACCAGCCATACGGGTTTGCCACGCCATTCGACGCGCATCAAGGCGCCGGGCTCCAATTGACTGAAATCGATTTCCACCGGAGCACCGGCAGCCTGGGCGCGCTCGCTGGGCGACCAGGATTTCAGGAAGGGGACGACGGCGAACGCGGTACCGACGCCGCCTACGACAACTGCTGTGTGGGTCAGGAAACGGCGCCTTTCAGGATTGACGCTATCTGCCGTACTCATTAACGCTCTCCTAAGAACAGTCGTGATGAGCCCGCTATGCGATAAATCGACATCGTAGCGGGTACCATCTATATGATTTTATTGGGCATATTTAAGTCGATGATTTTCTTACAATACCCAGGGTTTGGTCAAGTGACATGTCCGTGGCCGTGGCGACGGCATGGGAATTATGGCCTTTCACGCAGGGCCTGAGCCAATGCGTTCAGAAAAGCCTGGTTTTCCTCCGGGGTTCCTACGGTGACCCGCAGGCAATCGTTCAGCAGGGCATGGGCTCGGCTGAGATCCTTGATCAACACGCCGGCTTCGCGCAGTGCGCCATGCACGCGTTTGGCCGAGCCCGGAGGGGTTCGGAACAGAATGAAATTCGCCTCGCTGGGATAGGCCGTGACGCCCGGCAGGGCATTTAAAGCTTTTCCCAGAAGTTCGCGGTCGCGACGAATGCAACGGGCCTGTTCGGCCAGCAGTGCGGTATGTTCGAGCGCGAATTCGGCACTGATTTGGGTGAGAACATTGATATTGTAGGGTAAGCGTAACTTTTCCAGTTCCGCCAGCCAATCCGGGGCGCCTACCAGCAAGCCCAACCGGAGTCCAGCCAATCCCATTTTGGATACGGTGCGCATGACCAACAGATTGTCGTGGTTCGGTACGCTGTCCAGGAAACTGTGTTCCGCGAAGCTGAAATAGGCTTCATCGACCACGACCAAGCCCGGTGCGGCCGCGATGATCCGCTCGACCTCTTCGGGCGCGAATCGATTTCCCGTGGGATTGTTGGGGTAGGCCAAAAACACGACGGCGGGTTGTCGGTCCTCCAGGGTGGCGAGCAGGGCGGTCAGGTCCAGACTGAAATCATCGTCCCGTAGCGGTACGCCGGCGAAGCTCATGCCGGCGAAATCCGCGATCATCCGGTACATGACGAAGCTGGGCTCGGGCGCCAGCACCGTGCGACCTGGAGCGGCCAGGGCAAGAATGACAAGTTGTATCAATTCGTCAGAACCATTACCCAAAATCAGGGCTGCATCGTTGGGTATGGCCATCGCCTGTCGAAGCCTCGCCTTCAAAGGCGACGCCTGTGGGTCGGGATAACGGTTGAGCGGAGCCTCGCGCAATCTCGCCAGCCACTCATCGCGCAGAGCGTCCGGCCAGACGTAGGGATTTTCCATCGCGTCCAGCTTGATCAAACCACGGGCGTCCGGTACCGGGTAGGCTTGCAGCGCCCGGATTTCGGGCCTGATTAAATCGGCCGGTCGGATAGTGGCCATCGCTCAGCCCTTGTTGAGCCGGAATTCGGCGGAACGGGCATGGGCGGTCAGCCCCTCGCCGCGCGCCAATATCGAGGCCGTATGTCCCAATGTGGCGGCCCCCTGCGGCGAGCATTGAATCAGGCTGGATCGCTTCTGGAAATCGTAGACGCCCAGCGGCGAGGAAAAGCGTGCCGTGCGGGATGTGGGTAACACGTGATTGGGTCCTGCGCAATAATCGCCCAGTGCCTCGGCCGTGTGGCGTCCCAGGAAAATCGCCCCGGCATGTTTGAACAAGGGCAGCAGGGCCTGAGGATCGGCGACCGATAATTCCAGGTGCTCGGGGGAGATGAAATTGCTTACCTGGGCGGCTTCCGCGAGATCGCGCACCAGGACGAAGGCGGCTCGATTCGTCAGCGACGCGGCGATGATGTTGCGCCGTTCCATGTCGTCCAACAGTCGGTCGATGCTGGCTTGCACCCGATCGAGGAAGGCGCCGTCGGGGCTGATCAGTATGGGCTGAGCGTCTTCGTCGTGCTCGGCCTGAGAGAATAGGTCCATGGCGATCCAGTCGGGATCGGTATGGCCGTCGCAGACGATCAGGATTTCCGAAGGGCCGGCGAGCATGTCGATGCCTACGGCGCCGAAGACCAAGCGTTTGGCGGTGGCGACATAGATATTACCGGGACCGACAATCTTGTCGACGCGAGGAATGGTCTTCGTGCCATAGGCCAGGGCGGCTATGGCTTGGGCTCCCCCGACGGCGAATGCTCGATCGACGCCGGCAATGGCGGCGGCGGACAGCACCAGTTCGTTCAGTTCGCCGGCGGGCGTGGGGACCGCCATCACCACCTGCGCGACACCGGCCACGCGCGCGGGGATGGCATTCATGAGCACCGAGGAAGGATAGGCGGCTTTGCCACCCGGTACATAAAGCCCCACACTGTCCAGCGGGGTGACCTGTTGCCCGAGCAAGGTACCGTCCGTCTCGGTGAAATGCCAGGACTGCAGCCGCTGTTGTTCCGCATAGGTTCGCAATCGGGAGGCGGCGGTTTCCAACGCGGCGCGCTGTTCGGAAGGAATTGTCCGCAAGGCCCGTTGCAGGCGGCTTGCCGGAATTTCCAACTGAGCGGCGTCATCCACCGCCACCCGGTCGAAGCGGCGAGTGTATTCCAGCAGGGCTTCGTCCCCGCATTTGCGAACCTGATGGATGATGTCCTGGACCGTTTCCGTGACGCTGTCGGAAAGACCGTCCCAAGCGACGAGACTGTCCAGAAGACCCCAGAAATCGGCGTCTTGCGTGTTCAGGCGTCTGATATTGACCATGATTGTTGGCTTGTCCTCTGCAATTGCGGCTGACCCTGCCGCGCGGCGACCACCTTACCCAAGCCGTGAACCAGTGCCTTGATAGGGGCGTGTTTCATTTTCATGGCGGCCCGATTGATGACCAGTCGGGCGCTGCTGTGAGCGAGCGGAGGTTCAATGGGTACCAGACCGTTGGCGCGCAAGGTATTGCCGGTATCCACGACATCGACGATGTAATCGGCCAATCCGACCAGCGGGGCCAACTCCATGGAGCCGTATAGTTTGATGATTTCCACCTGGCGACCCTGCGTGGCGAAATAACGCCGGGTTATATTCGCATATTTGGTCGCGATGCGCAGGCGGCCGTGTATTTTGTCCGCGTCGATCCGTTTGGCCAGCATGAGTCGACAACGCGCGATATGCAGATCCAGCGGTTCGTACAACCCTTCGCCACCGTGTTCCAACAGCACATCCTTGCCGGCAACGCCGAGATCGGCGCCGCCGTATTGCACATACGTGGATACGTCGGAGGAACGCACGACGACGAGCCGGATTTCCCGATGGTTTGTGGGCAGAATCAACTGCCGACTGGTGTCCGGATCGATGCTGGGATGGATGCCTGCAGCGGCCAGCAGTGGCAGGGTTTCATCAAGAATCCGCCCCTTCGCCAGGGCCAGGGTGAGGATCTGTGGCATGACTCAGCCGGGCGCCCGGCGAATTCTCGCGCCGAGCTGCGACAGCTTTTCCTCGATGCATTCATAACCGCGGTCGATATGATAAATGCGGTCCACTGCGGTTTCCCCATCCGCGACCAGGGCGGCCAGAATAAGACTGGCGGAGGCCCGCAGATCGGTCGCCATGATGGGGGCGCCGGTCAATGTCGGCACGCCGACGCTGATCGCGGTATTGCCTTCTAACTGAATTTGGGCGCCCATGCGCTGCAGTTCGTGAACGTGCATGAAGCGGTTTTCGAACACGGTCTCGGTAACGGTGCCAACGCCCTCGGCTACGGCGTTGAGGGCCACGAATTGGGCCTGCATGTCGGTTGGAAAGGCCGGGTACGGCGCCGTACGAATGTGCACGGCCTTGGGCCGTTGTCCGGCCATGTCCAGTTCCACCCAGTCCGGCCCGGCGTTGATGCGCGCGCCGGCGTCTTCCAGCTTACTTAATACCGCTTCCAGGAGATCAGGCCGGGTATCCTTGACCTTGACCCGTCCACCCGTGATGGCCGCCGCCGCCAGATAAGTGCCGGTTTCGATGCGATCGGGCAACACCCGATAATGGGTGCCATGTAGCCGATCCACTCCTTCGATGATTAACGTGTCGGTGCCGGCGCCACTGATACGGGCTCCCATGGCGTTCAGGCATTCCGCCAGATCCACCACTTCGGGCTCGCGCGCGGCATTTTCGATGATGGTCGTACCTTTGGCTAAGGTAGCGGCCATCATCAGATTCTCCGTGCCGGTGACGGTGACTAAATCCATGACTAGGCGAGCGCCTTTCAAACGCTTGGCCTGCGCTCGAATGTAGCCGTTTTCCACCCGGATGTCGGCGCCCATGTCGGCCAGCCCCTTGATGTGCAAATTCACTGGTCGCGAACCGATGGCGCAACCTCCGGGGAGGGAAACTTCGGCTTGACCGAACCGCGCCAGCAGCGGGCCAAGCACTAGAATCGAGGCGCGCATGGTCTTGACCAGTTCGTAAGGCGCGCAGCAGTGACTGACGGAACGTGAGTCGACCTCGATGTGCATGTGTTCGTCGACCACCAGGCTGACGCCCATGCGCCCCAGCAATTCCATGGTTGTGGTGACGTCCTGCAAGTGTGGCACATTCGAGATGGTCACCGGGTCTTCGGCCAATAACGTAGCAGATAGGATTGGTAGAACGGCGTTCTTCGCCCCCGAGGCACGCAGCTCCCCGTGCAACGGAAGGCCGCCTTGGATAAACAAACGGCTCATGGCGGATAAGGGCTTCTTTATGATTGCTTTTGTTGCCAAGTGGTCGGGGTATAGGTTTTCAGAGCCAGTGCGTGGATTTCTTCGTTGTTCAGACGCCTGCCCAACGTCGCGTAAACCAGTCGGTGTTGTTGCAATAGGGATTTGCCGTTGAACGCTTCGCTGACGACGGTCGCTTCGAAATGCACACCGTCGTCCCCCCGTACCGTGACCTGTTGTGCGCCGGGCAATCCTTCTTTGATCAAGCTTTCGATCTCACTCGCTTGCATAGGGGTAACTCCTGGGTCCTGTGATCGCTGATTGTTTATACATGTCGATCGTTTCTGAAATGTTTTTACTGTATGTCGGTGACTATATCGCTACATACGGGCAACACGCGGTCCAAATCGGCGATCGCGATGATGGACCGCATCTGCGGGGGAATATGGGCAAATTGCAAGATCTGACTACGTAGCCGAGCTTGGCGCAACCATTCGACCAGCAAGGCCACTCCGGCACTGTCGGCACGGGTGACGCCTTGCAGATCGACCAGCAACGCGGAATGCGGAGCGAAAAGCTGGGCGCCTTGTTGCCACAGTGTGTTCACCGTGGCAAAGCTCAGTTCGCCAGCGACCTTGAATCGGCCCTCACCCACAGGTTCAAGACTCGCCGTCATCACGAAGTCAGGTTCTGCCGGTTGCGTTGCGCCAGACTGTCTATTGTCGCGTCCATGCCTTGGGTGCGAATCTGATCAGCAAAAGTACTGCGGTAGTTGGTGACCAAGCTGACTCCGTCGACCGTTACATCGTAAATTTTCCACCCATTGTTCATGCGATGCACGCTGTAGTTGATCGGAATGGGCTGACCGCTTTTCGGGTGAAATTCACAACGCACCGTGGCTTCGGTGGCGTCTGACGCCAAGGGGGGAGAGGGCGGGAATACGATTTCTTCGTTGGAATATTCCAGTAAGGCTTGGGAGTAGGTGCGCACCATCAGCGTGCGGAATTCGTCGGTGAACCGCTCCCGTTGATCCGGTGTGGCTTGCCGCCAGTACTTACCCAATACCCAGCGCGACATGACGGTGAAATCGAAATGAGGCAGCACAATGTCGTTGACCAGATCGTAAATCTGCGCCGGATTTTTTTGCAGTTGGTCCCGGTTGTTCCGCAAGGCTTCGATCATGCGATCGGAAGTTTCGCGTACCAGATCCTGGGGTGAATCCGCCGCTGGGATAGCGCAACAATACACTAATAGAAATAGCAACAATGGCGCGATCAGTAGTTTTTTCATGGTGGCTGCCTTTACAAAAGCTTACAGAATCAACCGCTCAGTTTATCAGAATCCGATGTATACGCGGTTGTCGGTTGCGAGCCTACGGTTTGTCACTTCCTGCCAGAGTGGTCACTAGTCGCCCGACCAGTTTTTCCAGCACCAGGGCGGACTGGGTCAGTTTGATGGTGTCGCCTTCCTGAAGATCGGTGTCCATGCCGCCGGGCTCAAGGCCGATGTACTGTTCGCCCAGCAAGCCGGACGTCAGAATACTGGCGCTGGTGTCCGTCGGCAGATGATATTCGGGGGCGATGGTGAACCGCACGACGGCTTCGTATGTTTGGGGATCGATGGCAATATTCACGACCCGCCCGATGCGCACGCCTGCCAGAGTCACCGGGGCCCTGACCTTGAGGCCGCCGATGTTTTCGAAATTCGCATTGACTGTGTATCCGTCGTTGTTGCCGAGTTCACGGATATTGCTGACCTGCATGGCGAGCATGAATAATGCCGCCAGGCCCAATACCACGAATAAACCCACGGCTGTTTCCAGCGTTTTTGTCGGGGCCATTTTATTTATCTCCGAACATCAGGGCCGTCAGCATGAAATCCAGTCCCAGTACCGCCAGCGAAGTATTGACCACCGTGCGGGTGGTGGCTCGCCCTATGCCTTCCGACGTGGGGATGGCGTCGTATCCCTCGAATACGGCAATCCAGTTGGCTACTAGGGAGAAGGCGATGCTTTTGACTAGCACACCGTTAATGATGTCGTCCACCCATTCCACACGCCCCTGCATTTGTGACCAAAACGTGCCCGCGTCTACACCCAGTTGCTGCACAGCGACATAATACCCGCCCAAGATGCCGACGGCTGTGAAAATACAAGCCAACAACGGCAGGGCGATGAGACCCGCTAGGAAGCGGGGAGCAATGACACGCTGAAAAGGATCCACCGCCATCATTTCCATGCTGGAGATCTGTTCGGTGGCCTTCATCAAGCCGATCTCGGCGGTCAGCGCCGAACCGGCCCGACCCGCGTAGAGCAAGGCGGAGACTACAGGTCCTAATTCCTGGACCAGGGACAGGGCCACAACCGCGCCCAAGGATGATTCCGCGCCGAAATCCACCAGATTAGTATACCCTTGCAGACCGAGCACCATGCCGACGAAAAGCCCGGAAACCACGATGATTGGCAAAGACAGAACGCCAACCGAATAGACTTGCTGGATTACCAAACCGGGGCGGGTGAAGAGAAAAGCGCCTAGGGCTATGACCATGTCCATGAAGAACAGGCTAGCCCGCCCCAGGCGGCCCAGTTTGTCTAAGACGAACCGTCCTAGCCGCCGCAGTTGCGCGATCATTGGACTTCCCCAGACAGCAGATCTGCCGCGTAGTCCGGCGCTGGATAATGAAAAGCGACCGGTCCGTCGGGCAGCGCCTGCATAAATTGCCGTGCCCATGCCGAGGGGGCCTGACCGAGGGTTTCCGGGGTGCCTTGTTCCATCACGCGGCCATCGGCGATCAGGTAAATGTAATCGGCGATGGATGCGGCCTCCTGTACATCGTGGGAGACGACGATGCTGGTCATTCCCAGCGCATCGTTGAGCGTGCGAATCAACTTGACCAGGACGCCCATGGAGATGGGATCTTGGCCGGCGAACGGCTCGTCATACATGATCAGCATCGGGTCTAGGGCAATGGCGCGGGCTAGGGCAACCCGTCGCGCCATACCACCGGATAGCTGGTTGGGCATCAACCGCCAAGCACCTCGCAACCCCACTGATTCCAGTTTCATCAACACCAGCGTGCGAATCAGCGTCTCGGGCAGGCGAGTATGTTCCCGTATTGGAAAAGCGACATTTTCGAATACCGACAAATCACTGAACAGAGCACCACTTTGGAACAGCATGCCCATCTGTTTGCGCAGACGGTATAAGTCGGGTTTGGAAAGTTTATGTACCCGTTCACCGGCCACATCGATAGTTCCAGTAAGCGGACGTAATTGTCCTCCTATCAAACGGAGCAAGGTGGTTTTGCCGGTGCCGCTGGGACCCATGATGACGGTGATGCGACCGCGCGGAATATCCAGATCAATACCGTCGAAGATCACGCGATCTCCCCGTGCAAACCGCAGATCCCGCACGTGTATCAAGAGTCCTTCGGGGGTGAATGGTGTGGCCGATTTCGATTTCATCATAAATATTGAAATATTGCGCCGCGCCTAGCGATTGGGTGCAGAAGCGGGGCGAAACTTAAGACTACTGACCGTCGTGGGGATAATGGCGTTGAATCAAAAAGATGAACACGATGATCCCGCCCCATACCAGATAGGGTAAATACCACGGGCGATCCGAGGTCGCCAACCAGCGGAAAAAGGGCGAGGCCAGCATAAAAGCCGCGAAGATCAAGAGTAACAACACGGCGTCCCGACGCTGGGCATGGTTTGGACTTTGACGCATCGCGACCGATCCTGTCATGATTTATGCGCGATCATTATGAACGGCTGACGGTAGCAAGCAAGCACGGCTTAATGCGGATTGCCCTGGGTTTGGAATATGATGGCTCCCAATTTCGTGGCTGGCAGATTCAGGAAAAGGGAGTCCGGACCGTGCAATGTTGCCTGGAACAGGCGTTGTCCTCCATTGCCGATCACCCCATTCATACATTCTGTGCAGGCCGTACTGATGCGGGGGTGCATGCCATTGGACAAGTGGTGCACTTTGATACCTCGGCGCGAAGGCCCGCACAGGCGTGGATCATGGGAGGTAACTCCAACCTCCCGGCCGATATTGGCGTGCTGTGGGCTCAACCGGTCCCGGAGACTTTCCATGCGCGTTTCTCCGCCGTGGCGCGTCGCTATCGCTACGTGATACTGAATCGACCCTATCGCCCTGTTTTGGAACGTCACCGGGCGGCTTGGTGGTATAAGCCCTTGTCCGCTCACAGCATGGACAAAGCGGCTCAGGATCTGCTGGGCGAACACGATTTCAGTGCGTTTCGCGGGCGTCACTGTCAGGCCCGAACACCGGTGCGTACCGTGCATGCAATCCGTGTCGAACGTCACGGCGATCATGTCGTGCTGGATATCGAAGCCAATGCCTTTTTACATCACATGGTGCGTAATATCACGGGTGTGCTGCTGGCAATCGGGGGTGGTGAACGGCCAATAGACTGGGCGGGGGATGTGTTGGCGGGGTGCGATAGGCGCTTGGCGGGGGTGATGGCGCCTCCCGAAGGTCTCTATTTGATCGAAGTCCGATACGCGGATTCCTTCGGTCTGCCCCAAGGTAAATACTCGAAACCCGCCTTCGGCCCTTGACAGCTAGGACCTATGGCCCTATATTTCCACGTCTTTGCAGCCGCAACCGTGGGCTGCGATTTTATTTGTGCCGTCGGAGTTTAGAGAGCGAATGGCGACAATCAATCAATTGGTACGCAAACCGCGCGTCCGCAAGAAGGAAAAAAGCAACGTGCCGGCTCTGGAAAGCTGTCCCCAGAAGCGGGGCGTATGCACTCGAGTTTATACCACGACTCCGAAAAAGCCCAATTCGGCTTTGCGGAAGGTGGCTCGTGTACGGCTTACCAACGGTTTTGAAGTGACCAGTTACATTGGTGGCGAAGGCCATAACCTGCAAGAGCACTCGGTGGTGCTGATTCGCGGGGGGCGCGTCAAGGACTTGCCCGGTGTTCGCTATCACACGATCCGCGGCAGCCTGGACACCTCTGGTGTGGCCAAGCGCCGCCAGGGACGCTCTAAGTATGGCGCTAAGCGTCCAAAATCCTGAGCGCAATCGACTAAAGGTTCGAGGCGATCATGCCTAGAAGAAGAGAAGTTCCGAAACGTATTATCTTGCCGGACCCGAAATTCGGCAGCGAGATGCTGACCAAATTCGTCAATATGGTGATGGATCGCGGTAAGAAATCGATTGCCGAGAATATTGTTTACGGCGCGCTGGAACAAATGGCCGAGCGCAGTAAGGGCGAGCCCATGGAAGTGCTGGGGCAGGCCCTGGATAATGTGCGCCCGCTGGTTGAGGTGAAATCGCGTCGAGTCGGCGGCGCGACCTATCAGGTTCCTGTCGAGGTCCGCTCCGTGCGCCGGACGACGCTGGCGATGCGTTGGATCATCGACGCCGCCCGCAAGCGGGGTGAGAAATCGATGGCGCGGCGTTTGGCCGGGGAACTGATGGATGCTGCCGAAAATCGCGGCACCGCCGTGAAAAAGCGCGAAGATACCCATCGCATGGCGGAAGCCAATAAGGCTTTCGCTCACTATCGCTGGTAATGACGAGGACGTGAACCGTGGCGCGTAAAACCCCTATCGAGCGTTATCGCAACATCGGGATCATGGCGCACATCGACGCCGGAAAGACCACCACGACCGAGCGCGTGTTGTTCTATACGGGGGTGTCCCACAAGATTGGTGAAGTGCACGATGGCACCGCCGTCATGGATTGGATGGTGCAAGAACAGGAACGTGGCATCACGATTACTTCTGCAGCCACGACCTGTTTTTGGCGGGGTATGGCTCAGCAGTATGAAGAGCATCGTATAAACATCATCGATACGCCGGGACATGTCGATTTCACCATTGAGGTTGAGCGATCCTTGCGGGTGCTGGATGGCGCTGTCGCCGTTTTCTGTGCCGTAGGCGGCGTGGAGCCACAATCCGAGACCGTGTGGCGGCAAGCGAACAAATATCACGTTCCGCGTCTGGCGTTCGTCAATAAGATGGACCGCGCCGGGGCCGATTTTTTGCGCGTGGTGCGCCAGATCAAGGATCGATTGGGGGCGCAGCCAATACCTTTGCAATTGCCTATCGGCGCTGAGGAAACCTTCAAGGGGGTCGTCGATCTCGTCAAAATGAAAGCCATTTGGTGGGACGAGGAAAACCTGGGTATGACCTTCCAGTACGGCGATGTGCCTGCCGAGATGCAGGAAGCTTGCTCCCATTGGCGCGATACGCTGATTGAGGCGGCAGCTGAATCATCCGACGAACTGATGGAGAAATATCTGGAAGGCGAGCCCTTGACCGAGGCCGAGATTCAGCATGGATTGCGGGTCCGCACCTTGGCCAACGAGATTGTTCCCACCTTGTGTGGATCAGCCTTTAAGAACAAGGGTGTGCAAGCGGTGCTGGATGCGGTCATCGACTATATGCCTGCACCGACCGAAGTGCCCGCGATCAAGGGGATATTGGATGAGTCAGGAACAGAAGGCGAGCGGCATTCTTCCGATGACGAGCCTTTTGCTGCGCTGGCTTTCAAGATTGCCACTGACCCGTTCATGGGAACCCTGACGTTTTTCCGTGTATACTCTGGCGTCCTGCAATCGGGCGATACGGTTTACAATCCGGTCAAGAGCAAAAAGGAACGTATTGGTCGCATCGTGCAGATGCACGCCAACAGCCGCGAAGACGTCAAGGAAGTACGGGCGGGCGATATCGCCGCCGCTGTGGGCCTGAAAGAGGTGAGTACGGGCGATACCCTGTGCGATCAGAATCGGGTCATCACACTGGAACGCATGGAATTCCCTGAGCCGGTTATTGCCGTGGCCGTCGAGCCCAAAACCAAGGCCGATCAGGAAAAGATGGGTATTGCGCTGAGTAAACTGGCTCAGGAAGATCCTTCGTTCCGGGTACACACGGACGAGGAATCGGGACAAACCATCATTTCTGGCATGGGTGAATTGCACCTTGAAATTATCGTCGATCGGTTAAAACGCGAGTTCAAGGTCGAGGCCAATGTCGGTGCGCCCCAAGTGGCCTATCGCGAGACGATCCGTAAGGCTGTGGAGCAGGAAGGCAAGTTCGTCCGTCAATCCGGTGGCCGTGGTCAGTATGGTCATGTGTGGCTGCGTTTGGAGCCGCGCGAGCCGGCATCTGGCTACGAATTTGTGAATGGCATTGTCGGCGGCGTGGTGCCTAAGGAATATATTCCGGCCGTGGATAAAGGCGTTCAGGAACAGATGACGAACGGCGTGATCGCGGGGTTCCCTGTGGTGGATGTGAAGGTCACGCTGTTCGACGGGTCTTACCACGAGGTGGACTCCAGTGAAATGGCTTTCAAAATTGCCGGTTCCATGGCGTTTAAGGACGGTGCGAAAAAAGCCTCGCCAGTCCTGCTGGAACCCATCATGAAAGTCGAAGTGATTACTCCCGACGAATACATGGGCGATGTGATGGGTGATCTCAACCGTCGTCGTGGCCTGGTGCAGGGTATGGAAGACACGCCGACAGGCAAGGCCATTCGGGCGGAAGTCCCGTTAGCCGAAATGTTCGGTTACGCTACGGATCTGCGTTCCATCACCCAAGGGCGGGCCAATTATTCCATGGAGTTCGCGAAATACCACGAAGCGCCCAACAATATTGCGGAAGCGGTCATTAAAAAGGCGTCGTGAGCGTTACATTGACTGAAGATTGAGGTGATCTAAAAGTGTCCAAAGAGAAATTTGAGCGCACGAAGCCGCATGTAAACGTGGGGACGATTGGGCATGTGGACCATGGCAAGACCACGCTGACGGCGGCGATGACCAAGATCATGGCGGAGCAGTTTGGGGGTGAGTTTCGCTCCTACGATCAGATTGACTCGGCGCCGGAAGAGCGGGCGCGGGGCATTACGATTGCTACGGCGCACGTAGAATACCAATCGCCGACGCGGCACTATGCGCATGTGGATTGTCCGGGACATGCGGACTACATCAAGAACATGATCACTGGGGCGGCGCAGATGGACGGAGCGATCCTGGTGGTATCGGCGGCGGATGGACCGATGCCGCAGACGCGGGAGCACATTTTGTTGGCGCGGCAGGTGGGGGTGCCATGCATTGTGGTATACCTCAACAAAGCGGACATGGTGGACGACGCGGAGTTATTGGAATTGGTGGAAATGGAAGTGCGGGAATTGCTTTCCAAGTATGATTTTCCGGGTGACGACATACCGATTGTAGTGGGGTCGGCGCTCAAGGCGCTGGAAGGGGACAGCAGTGACATTGGGGTGTCCTCGGTGCTGAAGCTAGTGGAAGCGATGGACTCTTACATTCCGCAGCCGGAGCGGGAGATTGACAAACCGTTTTTGATGCCGATTGAAGATGTTTTTTCGATTTCCGGGCGTGGGACGGTGGTGACGGGACGGGTTGACCGGGGCCGCGTCAAGGTGGGTGAGGAAGTGGAGATTGTGGGTATCCGGGCCACCACCAAGACCACCTGCACGGGTGTGGAGATGTTTCGCAAGCTGCTGGATGAAGGCGTGGCGGGCGACAACATTGGGGTGTTGCTGCGTGGAACCAAGCGGGACGATGTGGAGCGGGGCCAGGTGTTGGCCAAGCCGGGGACGATCACGCCGCACACGCATTTTGAAGCGGAAGTGTATGTGTTGACCAAGGAAGAGGGCGGGCGTCACACGCCGTTTTTCAAGGGTTACCGGCCACAGTTTTATTTCCGCACGACGGACGTAACGGGTTCGGTGGAGCTACCTGAAGGTGTGGAAATGGTGATGCCGGGGGACAACATTAAGATGGTGGTGAACCTGATTGCGCCGATTGCCATGGAAGAGGGATTGCGTTTTGCCATCCGGGAAGGCGGTCGAACCGTCGGCGCCGGCGTCGTCGCGAAAATTATCGAGTGACGATCATGGCGAATCAGAGAATCCGCATCCGACTCAAGGCATTCGATCATCGCTTGATTGATCAGTCGGCACGGGAGATCGTGGAGACCGCCAAGCGCACTGGAGCGCAAGTCCGTGGTCCCATTCCGTTGCCGACGAAGAACGAACGTTTTACCGTGTTGGTTTCACCTCATGTTAACAAGGATGCGCGTGATCAATACGAGATCCGTACTCACAAGCGTTTGATGGATATTGTGGACCCGACGGATAAGACAGTCGATGCATTGATGAAGCTGGATCTTGCCGCGGGTGTTGATGTCCAGATCAAGTTGAATTAAGGGCGCCTTGCCCTATCCCTATCTCTGTTCGCAAGATACGGGAGACGATACGGTTTTCGCCAGGCCCGAGGCTGGCTTGGTGTAAAACCGCGGCGCATGAGGGATGCCATCCCTCCTCTGGCCTAAATAAAAAAGAGGTTTTCCAATGGCAATCGGATTGATTGGTCGTAAGGCCGGCATGACGCGCGTTTTCACTGAAGATGGCAATTCGGTGCCGGTGACCGTGATCGAGGTTGAACCCAATCGCGTGACTCAGGTGAAAACCATCCCTGTGGATGGTTACCGCGCTTTGCAAGTAACGGCGGGCACACGCCGCTCCAGCCGAGTCAATAAACCCACTGCCGGGCATTACGCCAAAGCAGGCGTTGAACCTGGAAGGGGCTTGTGGGAATTCCGACTGGCCGATGATGAAGGTGCCGATTTTGTAGTCGGTGCTGAGCTCAAGGTGGATTTGTTTCAGGCCGGACAAAAAGTTGATGTGGCGGGTACCACGATTGGTAAGGGGTATGCCGGTACTATCAAGCGACACCATTTTAAGGGTCAACGGAACAGCCACGGTAATTCGCTTTCTCATCGGGTGCCGGGTTCCATCGGTCAGAACCAGACGCCGGGGCGTGTGTTCAAGGGCAAGAAAATGTCCGGACAGCTTGGCGCCGTGCGGCGCAGTGTGCTGAATCTCGAAGTGATACGCGTCGATGCGGAACGCAATCTGTTACTGCTCAAAGGGGCTGTGCCCGGTGCCAAGGGGGGTGATTTGATTATTCGTCCAACCGTTAAGGCACGCCGTTAGAGGAGTTGGGTACCATGGATCTGCAAGTTATCAACAGCCGTGATCCCGCTTCCGCGAGTACAGCGATGGTGTCGGATGCGGTTTTTGCACGCGATTTCAACGAATCACTGGTCCATCAGGTGGTCGTCGCTTGTTTGGCGCGCAGCCGCGCGGGAACCCGGGCGCAGAAAACTCGTTCGGAAGTCAGTGGCGGCGGTAGTAAGCCCTGGCGCCAGAAAGGTACCGGGCGGGCACGCGCCGGTACGATACGTAGCCCGTTGTGGCGTGGGGGCGGTGTGACCTTTGCTGCCAAGCCACAGGATTATGGCCAGAAGCTCAACAAGAAGATGTATCGGGCAGCGATGCGGGCCATCCTTTCGGAATTGCTGCGCCAGCAACGGTTGCTCATCGTGGATGAGCTCACCGTGAGCGCCCCTAAGACCAAGGAGATAGCCGCCTGTTTGAAGCGCCTGAACGTCGATGAGAGCGTATTACTGGTGATTCTGGAGCCGGATCTCAATCTGTATCTCGCCGCGCGTAATCTTCCAGGCGTCGGCGTGAGTGAAGCGGCAACTTTAAATCCAGTCGATCTGGTGCGCTACGACAAGGTAATCATGACCACTGCCGCGCTGCAGTGGGTCGGGGAGTGGCTGCAATGAATCAGGAACGTTTGATGACCATCTTGGTGGCGCCGCATATCTCCGAGAAGAGCACGAGGGTTGCGGATCAATCCAACCAGGTTGTGTTCAAGGTCGCCAAGGACGCTACCAAGCCGGAAATCCGGCAAGCAGTGGAAATGATGTTCAATGTCAAGGTTGAATCCGTCACGGTTACTAATGTCAAGGGTAAGCAAAAGCGTTTTGGTGCCCGTCTTGGACGCCGTGGCGATTGGAAAAAAGCCTACGTAGCCTTGGCTGAAGGCCAGGAAATACAGTTCATCGCGGAATGAATGGGCGGCGGGCGATTGCGAAATCAGGTTAATTACTATGGCGATAGTTAAACAAAAACCGACGTCACCGGGCCGCCGCTTCGTCGTCACGATAACCACCCCTGGGTTACACAAGGGCGAGCCTCACAAGCCGCTGTTGTCTAAGAAAACCCGCAAAGGTGGGCGTAATAATCTGGGTCGGATTACGACCCGGCATCAGGGCGGCGGTCATAAGCAGCATTATCGGATCGTTGACTTCAGGCGTAACAAGGACGACATACCCGCCATTGTGGAGCGCCTGGAGTATGACCCCAATCGGAGCGCACACATCGCGTTGTTGCGCTACGCTGACGGGGAATGGCGCTATATCATCGCGCCTCGCGGGGTAGAGGTTGGCGCGACCGTTATTTCAGGAACTGCCGCTCCGATCAAAGCGGGCAACGCCTTGCCGTTGCGTAATATACCGGTCGGCAGCACGGTGCATTGTATTGAGATGAAGCCTGGCAAGGGTGCGCAAATAGCCCGCAGTGCGGGGGCCTCTGTGCAACTGGTGGCGCGTGAAGGCAGCTATGCGACGGTGCGGCTGCGTTCCGGGGAAACCCGCAAGATACACGTCGATTGCAAGGCGACTATTGGAGAGGTTGGCAATGAAAGCCATGCGCTCCGCTCATTGGGTAAAGCTGGCGCCAAGCGCTGGCGCGGTATTCGCCCAACGGTGCGAGGAGTTGCCATGAATCCCGTTGATCATCCCCATGGTGGTGGTGAAGGTCGCACTTCGGGTGGCCGTCATCCGGTTAGTCCTTGGGGCGTGCCAACCAAAGGCCATAAGACCCGGCACAACAAGCGTACCGGGAATATGATCGTGCGCCGGCGTAAATAATCTGCCGAGCCAAGCGAGGAAACGACTGTGCCACGTTCTGTAAAAAAAGGGCCGTTTGTCGATATCCACCTAATGGAAAAGGTGGCTCAAGCAGTGGCTACCAACAGCAAGAAGCCCATTAAGACCTGGTCGCGCCGTTCAATGGTGATACCCAATATGGTGGGGCTGACTATTGCAGTGCATAACGGTCGCCAACATGTTCCGATTCTCGTCAGTGAAAACATGGTGGGCCATAAACTCGGTGAATTTGCCGCTACTCGCACTTATCGCGGGCATACGGCGGACAAGAAATCGAAATAGGGATTGTCATGCAAGCAGTCGCTAGATTGAAACATGCCCGTGTCTCGGCCCAGAAAGCCAGGCTTGTGGCTGATCAGGTACGTGGTTTACCGGTGGGGCGGGCCTTGGAGTTGCTGACGTTCAGTAACAAAAAATCGGCCGGTCTAATCCGGGGCGTGCTGGAATCAGCCATAGCGAACGCCGAGCATAACGAGGGTGCGGATATAGATGAGCTCAAAATCAGCGCGATTTTCGTCGATGAGGGGCCGGCTTTCAAACGCATCCAGGCGCGTGCCAAAGGGCGGGGTAACCGCATTGAAAAACGCACCAGCCACATTACCGTTGAAGTAGCCGAGTAGGACGCTATGGGTCAGAAAGTACATCCGGTTGGCATACGCTTAGGCATTGCGTCCGACTGGACATCAAAATGGTTTGCCGATTCTAAGAATTTTCCCGATTTCCTGGAAATGGATCTGCGTGTTCGCGCCTTCCTGAAGAAAAAGCTGGCACATGCTTCGGTCGGGCGGATACAGATTGAGCGCCCAGCACGCACCGCTCATATCACGATTCATACGGCCCGACCCGGCGTGGTGATAGGCAAGAAGGGCGAGGAAATCGAAACCCTACGCCGAGATGTATCGGCGATGATAGGGATTCCGGTGCATATCAATATTGAGGAAATTCGCAAGCCTGAATTGGATGCCCAACTGGTCGCGGAAGGCGTGGCTCAGCAGTTGGAGAAACGCATCATGTTCCGGCGTGCGATGAAAAGGGCTGTTACCAATGCGATGCGGTTGGGCGCGCAGGGCATCAAGATTGCCGTCGCGGGTCGTTTGAACGGAGCGGAAATAGCTCGCGGCGAATGGTATAGGGAAGGGCGGGTGCCTTTGCATACTTTGCGTGCCGACATTGACTATGGCTTTGCGGAAGCCAGAACCACCTACGGGGTGATTGGAGTCAAAGTCTGGATATTCAAGGGTGAAGTGTTCGATTTTGATCGCCCAGGCGAGGCCAAGGCCGAGAAAGCCGCCGCAGGTTGATCGGTGACGGAGGATAACCATGTTACAGCCGAAAAGAACGAAATTCCGTAAGCAGCGCAAGGGCCGTAACCGGGGCGTCGCCACGAGTGGTAACAAGGTCAGTTTCGGCGAATTCGGCCTCAAGTGTACGGCTCATGGCCGGATCACGGCTCGTCAAATCGAAGCGGCGCGTCGCGCAATCAACCGGCATATCAAACGTGGCGGCAAGCTTTGGATACGCATTTTCCCCGATGTGCCTATTACCAAAAAGCCCTTGGAAGTCCGTCAGGGCAAGGGTAAGGGGAACGTGGAATACTGGGTCGCGCGGGTACAACCGGGGCGTATGTTGTATGAAATGGAAGGTGTGCCCGAGTCTATCGCGCGCGAGGCCTTCCGTTTGGCATCGGCCAAGTTGCCTGTCCACACCGTGTTTGTCAGTCGGATGGTGATGTGATGAAAGTAAGCGAGCTTCGCCAGAAAAGCGTGGAGGAATTGAACCAGGAACTCTTGGATTCGCGACGCGAACAATTCAATCTGCGCATGCAGCAAGCGACTAACCAGCTGAGTAAGCCTCATCTGTTTCGGCAAGTGCGGCGGCGTATCGCCCGGATCAAAACCTTATTGCGTGAAAAGGAAGGTAAGCCGACATGAATGACGAACAGGTACAACTCAAGCGTTCGCTGCTAGGACGAGTCTCCAGTAACAAGATGGACAAGACGATTACTGTAGTCATTGAACGTCTGGTGCGCCATCCCGTGTATGGGAAGTATGTGCGTCGTTCCACCAAGCTGCATGCGCACGATGAAAATAACGAGTGCCAGGAAGGTGATTTGGTGCGTATCCAGCAGTGCCGCCCTTTGGCGAAGACCAAGGCTTGGCAACTGGTGGAGATCGTCGAACGGGCCCAGTTGTAATCGCGGCGCTAACCGGAGCGGGATACAGACATGATTCAGATGCAAACGGTCTTGAATGTCGCGGACAACAGCGGTGCGCGCCGTCTGATGTGTATCAAGGTGCTAGGGGGTTCCCATCGCCGTTATGCCAACATCGGCGATATCATCAAAGTTACCGTCAAAGAAGCGATTCCTCGTGGCAAAGTCAAAAAAGGCGAGGTTTACAACGCCGTCGTGGTTCGTACCCGTAAAGGGGTGCGCCGCAACGATGGTTCGCTGATCCGATTCGATGGTAATGCCGCAGTGCTGCTGAACAGCAAGTTAGAACCGATCGGCACGCGCATTTTCGGACCCGTGACCCGTGAACTTCGCAGCGAACGCTTCATGAAAATTATTTCCCTGGCACCTGAGGTGCTCTAGGGCGCACGGAGAATACCAAGTCATGCGCAAGATTCGTAGCGGCGATGATGTCATCGTTATCGCCGGAAAAGACAAGGGTCGCCGCGGTCAGGTGCTGCGTATTGTCGATCATGAACGGGTGCTGGTGGAGGGCGTCAACCTGGTCAAACGTCATACGCGGGCGAATCCCGCGGCCGGAGCACCCGGTGGAATTATCGAGCGCGAGGCGCCGATCCACATTTCCAATGTCATGTTATACAACCCGCGCACGGAGCGGGGGGGGCGTATCGGGTTCCGAACTTTGGAAGATGGACGCAAGGTGCGGTACTTCAAGGCCGATAACGAAGTAGTCGATGTTTAAGGAGCCGGGTATGACACGATTGCATGAATATTATCAGGATACGGTGATTCCCAAGCTCAAAGAGCAGTTCGCCTATTCGAATCCAATGCAGACCCCTCGCCTGCTCAAAATCACTTTGAATATGGGGGTGGGGGAAGCCGTCGGGGATAAGAAGGTAATGGATAACGCCGTCAATGATATGACGCTGATCGCCGGACAGAAACCCGTTGTCACCAAGGCGCGGAAATCGATCGCTGGTTTTAAGATTCGTGACGGCTGGCCTATCGGTTGCAAGGTAACCTTGCGACGCGACCATATGTATGAGTTTCTGGATCGCCTGGTTAATGTGGCAATACCACGTATTCGCGATTTTCGGGGATTCAGCTCCAAGGCGTTCGACGGTCGTGGGAATTACAGCTTAGGTGTGCGGGAGCAGATCATCTTCCCAGAGATCGATTACGACCGTATCGACGTCATCCGTGGTATGGACATTACCATCACCACCACGGCCCGTTCCGATGAAGAAGGCCGAGCATTGTTGGCGGCTTTCAACTTTCCCTTCAGAAGCTAAGGGTTTTCCATGGCAAAGAAATCGATCATCAACCGGGAAGCGAAACGCGTCAGACTGGTGCAAAAATATGCCGCCAAGCGAGCTGAACTCAAGGAAGCAATCCTTAATCCCGGTTTGAGCGACGAACAACGGCGAAACGCACAACGGCAGTTGCAGGAATTACCTCGCGATGCCAGTCCCGTGCGGCTGCATAACCGGTGTCGCTTGACGGGGCGGCCGCGGGGTTTCTATCGGAAATTTGGCTTGAGCCGCAACAAGCTTCGGGAAGCCGCTATGCGTGGCGATGTACCTGGCTTACGCAAAGCTAGTTGGTGATCGGAAAGCAAGGTATCCGAGTGTTTTGCGCCAGCCGATAATGATGATTAGGGAGTTCCTTAAATGAGCATGACCGACCCTATCGCGGATATGCTGACCCGTATTCGCAATGCGCAGGCTGCCGCCAAGGCGCAGGTCAGTATGCCCTCGTCCAAGTTGAAAATGGCGATCGCGACTGTATTGAAAAACGAAGGATACATTATTGACTTCGCCGTAGTGGAAGACGGTAACAAACGCGATCTCACAGTGATTCTCAAGTATTTCGAGGGGCGGCCTGCCATCGATAAACTGCAACGGATCAGTCGCCCCGGTTTACGGGTATACAAGGGAAAAGACGAATTGCCCAAGGTGATGGGTGGTCTGGGGGTGGCGATCATCTCAACCTCGCAGGGGCTGATGAGTGATCGTGCGGCGCGTGCTGCGGGGTACGGTGGCGAAGTGCTCTGCATCGTCGCTTGAAATTGAGGAAGCTGTTATGTCACGTGTTGCTAAACAACCTATCCCTATACCCTCTGGCATCCAGGTCGCTATCGACGGTCATCAGGTGGTGGTCAAGGGTAAGCAAGGCAGCTTGGAAATGGTGCTGCATCGTACCGTCAGTTTGATACAGGAAGGCGATGAACTGAAGGTCGTGCCACGTTCCGAATTGGCCGAGCATCGTTGCATGGCAGGCACCATGCGGGCCTTGGTCAACAATATGGTCACCGGAGCACACAGCGGTTTCGAGCGCCGTCTGCAGCTGGTCGGTGTGGGGTATCGCGCGCAGGCCCAGGGTAACGTTCTGAATTTGACGCTCGGGTTTTCCCATCCAGTGGAGTTCAGTGTGCCTGAAGGAATTACTGTGGAAACACCCAGCCAAACGGAAATTGTGGTTCGTGGAGCCGATAAGCAGAAGGTGGGGCAGGTCGCTGCCAAGATTCGTGCCTATCGCCCACCGGATGCCTACAAGGGTAAGGGTGTGCGATACGCCAACGAGACCATCATTCTCAAAGAAGCCAAGAAGAAATAAGCATGGACAAGAAAGCAGCGCGTTTGCGGCGTGGTTTGCGCACCCGTATGAAAATTCGCGAGTTGGGCATTCATCGCTTGTGCATCCACCGCACTCCGCGCCATATCTACGCACAGGTCATTACACCCGACGGTGGACATGTGGTAGCGGCGGCGTCCACGTTGGAAAAGCTTGTTAAAGAGGGGCTGACCAGCACCGGTAACGTCGATGCGGCCCGTGCTGTTGGTAAAACGATTGCTGGCAAGGCCCTGGAGGCGGGGATCACCCATGTGGCGTTCGACCGCTCCGGCTTTCGCTATCATGGCCGGATCAAGGCGCTCGCCGATGCGGCTCGCGAACAGGGTCTGCAATTCTAAAAAGGTTGATTGATGGCAACGAACGTCGAAACGCAAAGCAGCGATGGGTTGAGCGAGAAGCTCATAGCGGTCAATCGTGTCGCCAAAGTGGTTAAAGGCGGCCGGCAATTTGGATTTACCGCGCTCACTGTGGTTGGCGACGGCAATGGCCGGGTCGGCATGGGCTACGGTAAGGCGCGGGAAGTGCCAATCGCCATCCAGAAGGCGATGGAAAAAGCGCGCCGCAATATGGTCAATGTGCCGCTGCAGGGTAGTACGCTGCAATATTCGCTCATGGGGCGGCATGGGGCGGCTCGGGTGCACATGCAGCCGGCCTCGGAAGGTACGGGAATTATCGCCGGTGGGGCCATGCGGGCCGTGTTTGAAGTGGTGGGCGTCAAGGATGTACTGGCTAAATGCATCGGTTCCCGTAATCCGATCAATGTCGTGCGTGCGACGATTCGTGGGCTGAACCAGATGGCCTCGCCAGAATACTACGCTGCCAAGCGTGGCCGGCCAGTCGAGGAGATTTTTAACCCATGAGCGCGCAAGTGAAGATCACTTTGGTTAGGAGTCTCAACGGTCGTTTGACGGCGCACCAGTCTTGCGTCCGAGGGTTGGGACTGCGGCGTATTTGGCAAAGCGTGCAGGTCGCCGATACCCCGGAGAACCGGGGAATGATCAATAAGGTGTCTTATCTACTCAAGGTTGAGGAGGCGTGATCATGCGTTTGAATACTTTAAAGCCGGCTCCCGGCAGTAAGCCTTCCCGCAAGCGAGTCGGTCGTGGCATTGGTTCGGGCCTAGGTAAGACCTGTGGACGTGGCCATAAGGGGCAACTGTCCCGCGCTGGCCATTTCAAGGTAGGTTTTGAAGGTGGCCAGATGCCGTTGCAACGGCGTCTGCCTAAGCGGGGCTTTCGTTCAATGACCGTGAAGGACTCGGCCGAAGTACGACTTCAAGAGTTGGCGAATCTGGATGCCGAGGTCATTGATTTACAAGTACTCAAGGCGGCCGATATTATTCCTGTGTTTGCCAAACGTGTGAAGGTGATCGCCTCGGGCAAATTGGACAAAGCCGTGACGTTGCGGGGTGTGTTGCTGACCAAAGGCGCGCGGGCTGCGGTAGAAGCGGCTGGCGGTTCTTTGCTGGAAGAATAACCGAGCGCATTGCATGTCTGCCACCCTGCCCAATCTGGGGAAGATGACCGAATTGCGCCAGCGCTTGTTGTTTTTGCTGGGCGCATTAGTCGTATTTCGTATCGGCACGCATATTCCGGTTCCTGGCATCGATCCTCACGCCATGGCGTTGTTGTTCGATCAACAACGAGGCACGATTCTGGACATGTTCAACATGTTCTCCGGGGGCGCGCTTAAGCGTCTAAGCATTTTTGCGTTGGGCATCATGCCGTATATATCGGCATCCATCATCTTGCAGTTGATGTCTGTGGTGGTTCCTGCCCTGGAGCAGTTGAAGAAAGAAGGCAACGCCGGACGCCGCAAGATCATGCAATACACACGCTATCTGACGGTGGTTCTTGCAACCTTCCAGTCTATCGGCGTCAGTATTGCCTTGCAGAATCAAGTGATCGGCGGTTCATCCGTGGTCATCGCGCCGGGTGCTGCCTTTGTATTCACCTCGGCGGTGACTTTGGTAACAGGTACGATATTTCTGATGTGGCTGGGTGAGCAAGTCACCGAGCGAGGAATAGGCAACGGCATTTCCATGATTATTTTTGCTGGAATCGTGGCCGGGCTACCCCATGCCGTCGGTGGCACTCTGGAACTGGCGCGGGTAGGTGAATTGCACCCTTTGCTGGTGATATTCCTGCTGATTATCGCCTTGGCGGTGACGGCTTTCGTTGTTTTCGTCGAGCGCGGTCAGCGGCGGATAACGGTGAACTATGCCAAACGCCAGCAGGGGCGGCGCTTGTATGCAGCGCAAAGTAGCCACCTGCCGCTGAAACTGAATATGTCTGGGGTGATTCCGCCGATTTTCGCGTCCAGCCTGATACTGTTCCCCGCCACGCTGGGCAGTTGGTTCGGTAACGCGCCCGGCTTAGGTTGGTTGGCGGACATCAGTTCAACGCTGTCGCCGGGTCAACCACTGTATGTCGCCTGCTATGCTGGATTGATCATTTTCTTCTGCTTTTTCTATACCGCATTGGTTTTCAATTCCAAGGAAACGGCGGATCAGCTTAAGAAGTCGGGTGCTTTCATCCCAGGAATTCGGCCGGGCGTTCAGACCGCCGCCTATATCGATAAGGTGTTGACTCGCCTGACGATGGCGGGTGCTGTTTACATCACCGCCGTCTGTTTGATGCCGGAGTTCTTGATTCTTTATTGGAATGTGCCGTTTTATTTCGGTGGAACGTCCTTGTTGATCATCGTCGTCGTGGTTATGGATTTTATGGCTCAGGTGCAGGCACATTTGATGTCGCATCAATACGAGAGCCTCATGAAGAAGGCCGGTCTGAAGAATCCAGGTGGACAAGGTTTATTGCGTTAAGCAACGTCGTGGAACCCTGTCGGGTCAGTTTTAGTGGGGTTGCTGCTGTTTCGCACCCGTTGGAGGTACAAAGATGAAAGTGCAAGCTTCTGTAAAAAAAATCTGTCGCAACTGCAAGGTTATCCGCCGTCATGGTTCTGTGCGCATCATTTGTGTGGATGCTCGGCATAAGCAGCGCCAAGGCTGAGTTTGTTCGCGCGGGTTTTTTGGGATATACTGAAAAATTCACTGTTTCGGATAGGAGTAGGGCATGGCCCGTATTGCAGGTATAAATATCCCGGTTAATAAACATGCGGTGATCGCCCTGCAGTCGATCTACGGCGTGGGGCCGAACCGCGCTAAAGAGATCTGCCTGGCCGCTTCGATAGCGCCGGAGACAAAAATCAAAGACTTGGAAGAGGTTCAGGTCGAAGCACTGCGCGCAGCGGTAGCCAAATACAGTGTGGAAGGTGATCTGCGCCGCGAAATCTCTATGAACATCAAGAGATTGATGGACCTGGGATGTTATCGGGGTCTGCGCCATCGGCGCGGCTTGCCGGTGCGAGGGCAACGCACTCGCACCAATGCCCGTACCCGCAAGGGACCGCGGCGCGCTATTCGCAAATAATCAAAAACTGGAACTGATCAATGGCCAAACCCGCCGCTAAGACGCGTAAACGCGTCAAGAAGAGCGTAGTGGAAGGCATCGCCTTTATTCACGCTTCTTTCAACAATACCATTATTACCATTACCGATCGCCAGGGTAATGCTTTAGCCTGGGCGACGGCCGGCGGTTCCGGCTTTCGCGGGTCGCGAAAGAGTACCCCGTTTGCCGCGCAGGTGGCGGCTGAGAAAGTCAGCAACGTGGTCAAGGAGTTCGGCCTCAAGAATCTTGAGGTCAACGTCAAGGGGCCGGGTCCGGGCCGGGAATCGGCTGTACGTGCGCTAAACGCCGCTGGATTCAAAATTCTCAGCATCATGGATGTCACGCCGATTCCGCATAACGGCTGTCGTCCTCCCAAAAAGCGCCGAGTATAAGGGAGTCTTTACGTGGCACGATACATCGGACCGAAATGTAAACTGAGTCGCCGCGAGGGGTCCGATCTGGCCCTGAAATCTGCGGCACGTCCTCTTGAGTCCAAATGTAATTTGGAACGGTTGCCAGGCCAGCATGGCGCCCGGCGTACCCGCTTATCCGATTACGGATTGCAGTTGCGGGAAAAGCAGAAACTGCGGCGTATCTACGGAGTGCTGGAGCGGCAATTCCTGAATTACTATAAGGAAGCGGCGCGCCGTAAGGGGGCTACCGGCGAAAATCTATTGCGATTGCTGGAGAGCCGCCTGGATAACGTGGTTTATCGGATGGGGTTGGGTGTGACGCGCGCGGAGGCTAGACAGCTGGTTTCCCATCGGGCCATTACGGTCAACAACCAACGTATCAATATTCCGTCTTACCAAGTGCAACCGGAAGATGTTATTGCGGTGTACGAGAAAAGTCGGTCTCAAACTCGTATTCAATACGCGCTGCAGCTCGCGCAGAGTACGGGTGGGTTCGTCGACTGGGTGGATGTCGATGTCAACAAAATGACAGGTGTGTTCAAGCGGATACCGGATCGTAGCGACTTGCCTCCCGATATCAATGAATCGCTTGTCGTGGAGTTGTATTCCAAGTAATGCCTAAGGTGAAGTGAGCTGATGTCAGGCCCTTTCGAATTTCTCAAACCGCGTATTGTGGATGTTGATGTCGTCGATCGTAAACAGGCACGCATCACGTTGGAACCATTGGAACGCGGTTTCGGTTACACGCTGGGTAACGCCCTGCGCCGTATTCTGCTCTCCTCGATTCCCGGCGCCGCCATAGTCGAGTGCGAGATCGATGGGGTTTTGCACGAGTATTCGGCGCTTGAAGGCGTGCAGGAGGATGTCATCGATATTCTCTTGAACCTTAAGGGGGTTGCGCCGATTTTGCATGGTGCTAACGAGGCTATGTTGCGTTTGACGAAGAAGGGACCCGGTCCAGTATTGGCCGAAGATATCGAGTGTGGACACACGGTCGAAATCGTCAATCCCAAGCACGAGATCGCCAATCTGACCAAGAGCGGTGAGCTTAACATGAGGCTCAAGGTTGAGAAGGGGCGCGGCTATCGGCCCGCTATACGGCGTGCTGTAAACGAAGAAGAAAGCCGTCCTATTGGCCGTTTGCAATTGGATGCCTCGTTTAGTCCGATCGTCCGGGTCAGCTATAAGGTGGAAAGTGCTCGCGTTGAACAGCGCACCGATCTGGATAAGCTCATTATTCATCTGGACACCAATGGCACCATCGACCCGGAAGAGGCGATTCGCACCGCTGCTCGGATTTTGCTGGATCAATTATCGGTGTTCGTCGATCTCAGAGGCAAGGAGGACGCGCAACCGGAGCTTCCGCCCCCGGATATCGATCCCATCTTGCTGCGCCCGGTGGATGATTTGGAATTGACCGTGCGCTCCGCCAACTGCCTCAAGGCGGAAAATATCTACTTCATCGGTGATTTGATTCAGCGTACCGAAGTGGAATTGTTGAAAACGCCTAATCTCGGTAAGAAGTCGTTAACCGAAATCAAGGATGTATTGGCCGCCCATGGCCTGTCCTTAGGGATGAAACTGGAAAATTGGCCACCGCCAAGCCTTGGCGGAGAAAAAGTCGAAATCAAGACTACGGTCTAGGCTCCCTTTTGGGTACGGCCTCGTTAAGTCAAGTGAGTTAAGGGACAAGTCCTATGCGCCATCGTAAAGCCAGTCGTAGATTTGGTCGCACTAGCAGCCATCGCCAAGCCATGTTCCGTAACATGGCTGTTTCGCTGTTCAACCATGAATTGATCAAAACCACCTTGCCCAAGGCCAAGGAACTGCGCCGGGTCGCCGAACCTTTGATTACATTGGCCAAGGAGGATGGTATGGCGCATCGGCGCTTGGCTTTTGACCGGCTCCGAGATCGGGCTGTGGTGACTAAGCTGTTCAATGAGCTGGGACCCCGTTATCAGCAGCGTCCCGGTGGCTATTTGCGGATTTTGAAATGCGGCTTCCGGCCAGGCGATAGTGCGCCGATGGCTTACGTTGAGTTGGTGGATCGGCCCGGCATCGTTGCGGAATAACCTTGTTTATCGATGGTAAAAGCCGGGGGTAAACCCGGCTTTTTCTTTTTGTTATGTTAGGCTTGTTTACCGATTTTGGGCTACACGGGCCTTATACCGGTTTATTGAAACTTGCGCTGGCCAAGTGGGCTCCGGGTGTTCCCGTCATCGACTTGTTTCATGACGTACCGCCTTTCGAGAGCCAGGCGGCGGCCTACTTGCTGGCCGCGTATGTGCCAGAATTTCCCAAGGGTACTGTGTTTCTCGGTGTCGTCGATCCTGGCGTCGGCAGCGCGCGTGACGGATTGATCGTCCACGCTGACGATTACTGGTTGGTCGGTCCGGACAACGGATTGTTCGATCGCGTGGCCGCCCGTGCCGGAAGATTCGAAGCCTGGCGGATTACTTGGCACCCTCCGCGCCTGTCGGCGTCATTCCATGGGCGTGATCTTTTTGCCCCGGTTGCAGGTATGCTGGCTACCCAACCTTCAATCGCTGATGCCTTAGGTCAGCGGATTGAATTGAAATTGCATGATTGGCCCAAAGAACTGCCGCGCATTATCTATATCGATCATTACGGCAATGCCATGACTGGCATACGGGCCCAAGCTATACCCCAGGCCGCGCAGTTGATTATTGACGGACAGGATCTTCGCTGGTCGCGTACGTTCGCGCAGGTGCCCGTGGGGCAGGGATTCTGGTACGAGAATTCCAGTGGTCTGGTGGAAATCGCCGTTAATCAAGGCAGCGCAGCAAAGTGTTTCGATCTGCGGGTCGGTAGTGGTATTCAGATCATGACCGAGAGTATTGGATAGATGGCGTAGGCTCCCTGGGAACCCTGGGTCTGGAGACCAGCTAAGATGGCTAGTTCAGGGTCGGTTCAGTTTGTCTGAAGATAATGACTTCAGTTGTTTCAAATTCACTGATGATCGGTAGGCTTGATGAAAAGGTTGAAGCCATGACAACAAAAATTGCGCCGATGGCGGCGGCGATGGTCTGCGCCGGTTTGCTGGTGAGCGGTTGTGCTCCCAGCTTGTCGGGTAGCGCCTATTCTCGCTCGCAGGCCCGTGAGACTCAGCAGGTTGAATTCGGCGTTGTGGAAGGTGTGCGCAACGTCATGATCGAGGGTACCAAAACCCCGGTCGGAACGGTTACCGGTGCGGCGCTCGGTGGTTTGGCGGGTAGCACGGTAGGCGGTGGTCGGGGTAAGGCCGCCGCAACCATCGGGGGGGCCGTGCTCGGCGGTATGGCGGGAGCGGCAACGGAAGAGGCGATCACTCGCCGCCAGGGTTTTGAGATCACCGTGCGTTTGGACAACGGACGATTTATTGCCGTGACCCAGGAAGCCGATGAGCCCTTCAATCCCGGTGATCGGGTACGAGTGCTTCGCGGCTATGATGGGACGACTCGGGTAACACACTGAGATCGCAAGAGTAAGCCGGGCGGATGGCCTTTTGTCATTCGCTGGATTTGATGTCGATCTGGGCCGATTCACGCAGTTTCTGCAAGTGATCCTGGAGCGTGCGTTCTTGAACCATTTGCACGAGTCGAGGCCGTAGTTCTTCCAATGAAGGGGCCTCCGTGGTCCGTGAATCATCCAGGTAAATGATGTGCCAGCCGAAGCGGGTTTTCACAGGTTGCTGCGTGAACGTGCCTTTCTTCAGACCGGCGACGGCTTGGCTAAACGGTTCGGGCATGATATCCGCGCTGAACCACCCCAGGTCACCGCCTCGCTGAGCGGAATTATCGCTGGAATGCGCCTTGGCCAACTCTGAGAAATCAGCTCCTTCTTTAAGTTCTTGTATTAATTGTTTGGCCTCGTCTTCATTGTCCACCAGGATATGGCGAACTTTGTACTCCGGCGTCACTAGGGTGGGTAGCAGCTTCTCATATTCCTGTGTCAAGATTTCATCACCCAAGGGCTGAGCTTCGAACAGGTGGTGCACCGCGGCGGTCGTAATCAGATTGCGGCGGCTGATTTCCAACTGCAAAGCCAGTTCGGCATCCTGCTCAAGCAGTTTTTCGTGCTCCGCCTCCTGGAGCAATAATTCTTGGTTCACCAAGTCGCTAATCAGACTATCCATATCGATGGCCTGCTTGTTACCGGCTTGGCGTTGATGACGTTGAACGTAAGCTTCGATCAGGGCTTTGGGAAGTGATACGCCATTGACCACGGCCACGGGATCGGGTAGGTCGGCATGAGGCGTGGAACTCTCGGTGGTCGGGGTTGTTCCCGGTTTCTTGATGGGTTGCGTTGTCGGTTCCACCGCCCAAAGTGGCATGCTGATCAGCATTACCGATATTAGCAAACTGGACTTGAATAAAGGCATAACCGTTTTCATGAAGGGTCAAAGCTCGTCAGGCGCCAACGCTCGAATGCTCAGCGCATGAATTTCATGTTCCATGAGATCGCCGACCGCCTGATATACGAGACGGTGGCGTTGCAGTCTGGATTGCCCGACAAAAGTGTCCGATACGATGAGTAGATTGAAGTGACCTCCCCCGCTACGAGCTCCGGCATGACCTGCGTGTGCGGCGCTGTCGTCGATGATCTGCAATTCGCTGGGGGCGAGAGCAGCGCGTAGGCGCTGCTCCAATAAGGCGACCCGCACGCTCACGGTAATACCTTTTTGAACGGCAGGACTTCAACTGAGGTAAATACTCCGGCAGCCACATAGGGATCACTTTGCGCCCAGTCTTGCGCTTCCTGCAGCGATGGAAATTCCACGACCATGACGGAGCCGCTGAAACCCGCGGGGCCTGGATCGGGGCTATCGATGGCTGGACAAGGGCCGGCCAGGATCACGCGGCCCTGTTCCTGCAAAGTTTGCAGGCGTTGCAGATGGGCGGGGCGTGCCTCCATCCGTTTGTTCAGGGTGGCGGGCGCATCGCGGCCGATGATGACATACAACATGGATGTTACTCCTAAGGGGGCGTGGTTAGATCAGGATTTGGAACAATCATCTGGCTCAGCAGTAGCGGTACCGGGTTCAGCAGTTGATTGCCATGGTTGTTGTCGCGTGGGACGAGTGGGCGTGGATGTCCGGCGATTCCGGTAGCCACGGATGTTTGGCTGTTGTAGAGTTTTTGCCATGAGTCAGTATTTTCGCATCCATCCGGTTAATCCCGAACCGCGCTTGATCCGCCAAGCTTTGGAGGTTTTCCATTCCGGCGGAGTCATCGCGTATCCCACGGATTCCAGTTATGCGCTGGGCTGTCACCTAGGCGATAAGACGGCTATGGAGCGCATTCGCGACATTCGCCGTACAGATAGACACCACAATTTCACCTTAGTGTGCCGTGATCTATCGGAAATCGCGACTTATGCCCGCGTGGATAATAGTCAATACCGATTGCTCAAGGCCGCTACGCCGGGTCCTTTCACCTTCATTCTGCGGGCGACTCACGAGGTGCCCCGGCGTTTGCAACATCCGAAACGCAAAACCATCGGCATCCGTGTGCCGGACAATGCGATCACGCTCGCTTTGTTAGAGGCGCTGGGCGAGCCTATCATGAGTTCCACGTTGATTCTACCCGGCGAGACCTTGGCACTGAATGATCCCGAAATCATCCGGGAGAAGTTGGAGCATCAATTGGATCTGATCATCGATGGCGGATCTTGCAGTGCCGAATACACCACCGTATTGGATCTGACGGGCGATACGCCCGTCCTCGTGCGTCAGGGACGGGGCGACGCCGACCCCTTTCTCGTGTAACTCGGGAGCTATCGCGCAACCCGGATGTTTGCCGGGGTCTGGCGTGATCATGGATGGCGCGCTACAAGCCGCCTGCGTATAATGTCGGCCATGGAAGAATTGAACACGATTCAGCGCCTTATCATCTGGGCGCCGCCCATTTTGTTGGCCATTACCCTGCATGAAGTCGCTCACGGTTGGACTGCCCTGATGTTTGGCGATACCACCGCAAAAAGCCAGGGTCGCCTCAGTCTCAACCCGCTGCGCCATATCGACCCCATGGGCACGGTCTTGATCCCCTTGCTGCTGTTTCTCCTGGGTGGTTTCATCTTTGGGTGGGCCAAACCGGTGCCGGTCAATGTCTATCGGCTACGCCATCCCAAGCGGGATATGGCTTGGGTGGCTCTGGCCGGGCCGGGCGCCAATCTGACCATGGCCCTGCTCTGGGGATTGGTCATGATCCTCGGGCAGATTCTTTATCTGTCGCTCCCCTATTTGGGAGTACCGCTTTATTTGATGGGTCACGCCGGTATCATCATTAACGTGGTGGTTGGAGTCTTGAATCTGCTTCCAGTGCCGCCATTGGATGGTTCGCGGGTGCTGAGCGGTTTGTTGCCGGATGGTTTCGGCCAACTGATGGCGCGTCTGGAACCCTTCGGCATGATCATATTGCTGCTGTTATTGGCGAGCGGCGTGCTCGGCTATATCCTGCAGCCGATCATCGTATCCGTGCTGACCGCGATATTTACTGTTTTCGGCTATTGAACAACGCGACATGACAACAGAAACCGTTCTGACGGGTATTACGACAACCGGAACGCCACATCTGGGAAATTACGTGGGGGCCATCAAGCCGGCCATTGAGGCTAGCCACCGTAGCGATGTGCATTCCTTTTATTTTCTGGCGGATTATCACGCCATCATCAAATGCCAGGACCCGGAACGTATACGGCAATCGACCCTGGAAGTGGCGGCTACTTGGCTGGCGGCTGGGCTGGATGCCGACAAGGTCATTTTCTACCGACAATCCGACGTGCCGGAGGTCATGGAACTGACGTGGATGCTGACTTGCATGACCGCCAAGGGATTGATGAATCGGGCGCACGCATACAAGGCGGCGGTAGCCGACAATGAAGCTAATGAGGAGAGCGATCCCGATAAGGGAATCACCATGGGCCTGTTCAGCTACCCTATCTTGATGGCGGCGGACATTCTTTTGTTCAATGCCCATAAAGTGCCTGTCGGTAGGGATCAAGTGCAGCATCTGGAAATGGCCCGGGATATCGCTGCGCGCTTTAACTACCATTACGGCGAGCATTTCGTCCTGCCCGAAGCCGTGGTAGACGATAATTCCGCCGTTCTGACGGGTTTGGACGGGCGCAAAATGAGTAAGAGTTATAACAATACGATTCCGGTTTTCACTCCGGAAAAGCCTTTGCGTAAACTCGTCCTCAAGATCAAGACCAATTCCCTGGAGCCGGGTGTACCCAAGGACCCCGATACCAGCACCCTATTCCAGATTTATCAGGCTTTTGCCAAACCCGAGGAAACCGCTGCGCTGCGCGAGCGTTATGCGGCCGGTATCGCCTGGGGAGAAATGAAACAACTGCTGTTCGAATACTTGAACACCCAACTTGCCGAGCCACGGGCGCGTTATGAGGAGTTGATGCGCAATCCCGACCATATCGAGCGGGTGTTGTGTGAAGGCGCAGCCAAAGCGCGCGAACGCAGCGTGCCATTTTTGCAGCGGTTGCGGCATGCCATCGGCATTCGGACACTCAGTGGATAACGTCGCTGAACTGGAAGTACTGGCCAAGGTCCAGGGTGAACCTTTTGTTCAGTTGCCACAGGATCTTTATATTCCGCCGGATGCGTTGGAAGTCTTTCTGGAAGCCTTCGAGGGCCCCCTGGATCTGTTGTTGTATCTGATCAAACGGCAGAATATCGATATTCTCAACATCCCTATCGCCGATGTCACCCGCCAATACATGGAGTATCTCGGCCTGATGCAGGAACTGCGGCTGGAACTGGCAGCAGAATACCTGGTCATGGCGGCCACTCTGGCGGAAATCAAATCGCGTTTGCTGCTGCCCAAACCGACGGTGGATAGCGAGGATGACGCGGATCCACGAGCTGAACTGGTCAGGCGTTTGCAGGAATACGAACGGTACAAGCAGGCGGCGGAAAGCTTGGACAACCTGCCACGGCTGGACCGGGATCTATTCCAAGCTTCGGCCCCCTTGTTACAGCGCGAAGTCATCCGCAAACCACCGCCCGTCGACTTGCAGGATCTGCTATTCGCGTTACGTGAAGTCATGGAGCGCGCGGCGCTTTACAGCCATCACCGCATTACGCGCGAAGCCTTGTCGGTGCGCGAGCGTATGAGCCGGATTCTGGAGATGGTCGATGTCACGGAATTCATTCCCTTCACCGTGCTCTTCGACATCAAGGAAGGTCGTGCTGGCGTAGTGGTTACCCTGTTGGCGATTCTGGAATTGATACGCGAAGCCCTGTTGGAACTGGTGCAAGCCGAACCCTTCGCGCTGATCTACGTCCGGTTGCGGAGTTGAGCCGTGCTGCTACCGGAGTTGAAATTCGTCCTCGAAGCGGCATTGTTGGCGGCCGATGAACCCTTGTCGATGGATCGTTTGCAGAATCTGTTCGAAGATAACCAGCAACCGAGCCGCGATACCGTGCAGCGTGCCGTGGCCGATTTACGGCAGGATTATGCCGGGCGTAGCATCGAACTGGTCGAAGTCGCCAGTGGTTTTCGCATCCAGGTACGTCAGGAATTCGCGCCCTGGGTGTCGAGATTGTGGGAAGAACGGTCCGCCCGGTATTCTCGGGCTTTGCTGGAAACCCTGGCATTGATCGCCTATCGGCAGCCTATCACTCGCGGCGAAATTGAAGATGTGCGCGGCGTAAGCGTCAGCACGTCGATTATCAAGACGCTGGTGGAGCGGAGTTGGATTAAAGTAGTGGGTCACCGGGAAGTACCGGGGCGACCGGCGCTTTACGGTACCACCAAGGTATTCCTGGACTATTTTAATTTGCGCAGCCTCGCCGATTTGCCACCGCTATCGGAAATTCGCGACTTGGAAGCCATCGGGCAACAACTCGATCTACTGCGGATGACCGCCGATCCGGTGCCGGACCCTCCTTTGTCCTCCGAGACCAACGGCCTAAGTCCATCGTGAGCGAACGCCTGCAGAAATTTTTAGCGCGGCTGGGTTTGGGGTCACGCCGTCAAATAGAAGAATGGATCAGGGAAGGGCGTATCACGGTTGACGGCACGCCCGCGCAACTGGGCGGTCAAGTACACGGCCAGGAGGCTATCCGGCTGGATGGGCGTTTATTGAAGTTGCCTCGGGTCAGCGAAGAACGGCGGGTCTTGGCCTATTACAAACCGGTTGGAGAGATCACCAGCCGTAATGATCCCGAAGGTCGGCCCACCGTGTTTGAACGCTTGCCGCCCTTACATGGCGGGCGCTGGGTTTCCGTTGGACGTTTGGATCTGACGACTCAAGGTCTGTTGTTACTCACTAATGATGGCGAACTCGCCAATCGATTGATGCATCCTTCCGCCCAAATCGAGCGGGAATATGCCGTGCGTGTGCTGGGCCAGGTCAGCCCGGACGTGTTGGCTATTTTGAAGGATGGTGTGCGCTTGGAGGACGGTTTGGCGCGATTCGAATCGATTGACGACGCCGGTGGCAGTGGCGTCAATCATTGGTATCACGTCATTCTGCGCGAAGGCCGCAACCGCGAAGTACGGCGTTTATGGGAGTCCCAAGGGATTACGGTGAGTCGTTTGGTGAGGGTGCGTTATGGCCCGATCAGTTTGCGGCGTGGACTGCGTCCAGGACATTGGGATGAACTGAACGACGAAGACGTGACTTCGTTGTTAGTAGCGACAGGTGCCAGAGCCGAGTCAACCGCCGCCGTTCCCAAGCCAGAACGCGGGTCGCGACGCAAACCGCATCGATCGCGTTAGTCCGCTGATGCTTCCTTTCCGATTCGTGGCCGACGGCCGTGCTTGACGGCCGTTGCGATCACTTAGGCGACCAGGAGGGTATAAGCAGGCCGATATTCACGGCCTCCGCCATCAGGCATTCGAGACGGCGGTAAAAATTCCCGCCCCCACTAGGGTGCCGCCGCCGATGCGATTGACTACTTGGCTGGCTCCGGGCTGACGTAACAAGCGTTTGCATACATGGGCGAAGTAAGCGTACAAACCGGCGTTGGTCCCCGCCAGCACCAGGAATGTTGCGCCAAGCAGCACGAATTGTGGCAATGCGGCTTGCCGTGGATCGATGAATTGAGGCAGAAACGCGACGAAGAACAAAATACTCTTCGGGTTCAAGGCCGTGACCACGTAAGTGCTCAGCATTAACGAAGCGGATTGACGAGACGGCGTGAGTGCGAGGGGTTCGGTGTGTATTTTGGAACGCCATGTCTTGATGCCGAGATAAATCAAATAGGCGGCGCCCAGCCACTTGAGTACCGTAAACAGCAGAGCGGAAGTCGCCAAGGCCGCGCCCAGACCCAACAAGGAACCGGTCATGGCGGTGAAATCACCGAGTACGACGCCCAACACAAGCGGTATCGCCGCGCGCCGACCATGACTCAGCGATTGGCTGACAACCATGATAATAGTGGGCCCCGGAATCAATAAAACGACGGTAGCGGCCAGGGCAAATGCCAGCCAACTCGCGAGTTCCATGACATGTCCTCGTAATAACTAAACATGATCATAACATTGAAGGATGATCGGTTTAATCCGCCGTCGACTTCTTTCGCGATGCCATGGCGAGCCCATGGAATTCTGCTTCGGCATCGCCGTGGCGTTCAGCTCCGACGGAGGCGCTTGCATTGCGGGACCGCTTGATGCTTAGTAGTAAGGTTCCGAACAAATCCGTTATCCGCTCATGAGGTATACGCGAAAGTGTCCGAAAAAAAAATGAAAAGCCTGGGGGTATTGACCAGCGGTGGTGACGCACCCGGTATGAATGCGGTGGTGAGAGCCGTGGTGCGAACCGCCTTGGATAAGGGCATTGCCGCGTATGCCATCTATGAAGGGTACCAGGGGATGGTGGACGGCGGAGATCGGATCAGAAAGATGGATTGGTGGTCGGTCAGTGGAATGATGCAACGGGGAGGCACGGTCATCGGCACGGCGCGTTGCCCAGCATTCCGGGAACGCGCGGGTCGGTTGCAGGCGGCTCGCAATCTGTTGGCTTGCGATATTGATCGCCTGGTGGTGATCGGCGGGGATGGCAGCTTGACGGGGGCCAACCTGTTTCGCCAGGAATGGCCGGACCTGCTGGCTGAACTGGTGAAAAACGGCGAAATCACCGAAGAAGAGGCGCGTCATCATCCTTTTCTGGCTATCGTGGGCGTGGTGGGTTCCATCGACAACGATATGTGCGGTACGGATATGACGGTCGGTGCCGACACGGCCCTACATCGCATCACTGAGACGATCGACGAAATTACCAGTACCGCCGCCAGCCATCAGCGTACCTTCATCGTCGAAGTGATGGGTCGTCATTGCGGCTACCTGGCGCTCATGGGCGGCTTGGCGGGCGCTGCCGATTGGATCCTCATTCCTGAGTCACCTCCGGAGGCCGACGATTGGGAAGAAGCCATGTGTAAGGCTCTGAAGGAAGGACGGGCGGCCGGACGGCGGGACAGCATCGTTGTGATAGCCGAAGGTGCCCGCGATCGTCAGGGTAAGCCCATTCACAGTGACTACGTCAAGAAAACCCTGGAGGAGCGACTGAGTCTGGATGTGCGCGTCACTATTTTGGGACACGTCCAGCGGGGCGGAGCGCCCAGTGCTTTCGATCGGTTCATGAGCACGCTCATGGGCCATGCGGCCGTCGAGGAATTACTCAAGGCCGATGCCGATGGCGAATGCTACATGATCAGTATTCGCGCCAATCGCATCAGCCGCGCACCGCTGATGGAATGCGTGGAGAAGACCCAGGAAGTGGCGACCACCATTGCCGCCGGCGATTACGACAAAGCGATGGATTTGCGTGGCGGCAGTTTCAAGGAAGCTTTGAACACGTTCCGGACACTGGTGCGGGCCTTGCCTCGACCGCCGGAACCGGGCCAGAAACGATTTCGCTTGGCCGTGTTGAATGCCGGTGGACCGGCGCCCGGTATGAATACCGCGAGTCGTGCGGCGATTCGACTGGGAATCGATCGAGGCCACATCATGTTGGGTGTGCAGAACGGCTATCAGGGATTGATCAAGGGTAATATCCGGGAGATGAATTGGATGACGGTGGCCGGTTGGGCGTCCATGGGTGGGTCTGAACTCGGCACCACCCGCAAGATCCCGGACCGCCGTCATTTTTATTCGATAGCGCGAAACATGGAGCGGGAACAAATCGATGGGTTGCTAGTCATTGGCGGTTGGGATGCCTATGAAGCTACTTACCGACTTTACCAGGAGCGGGAAAACTTTCCTGCTTTCAATATCCCGATGATTTGTTTACCCGCCAGTATCGACAACAATCTGCCCGGCTCGGAGTTGAGTATCGGAGCGGATACGGCGCTCAACAGCATCGTCGAGGTCATGGACAAGGTCAAGCAGTCCGCGGTGGCCACCCGTCGGGTGTTCGTCGTGGAAGTCATGGGCCAATACTGTGGCTATCTGGCCTTAATGTCCAATCTGGCGGTCGGCGCCGAACAAGTCTATCTCAGCGAAGAAGGCGTTACCCTGAAAGGCTTGCAGCGCGATGTGGAAGATTTAATCACTGGCTTTCAGATTGGACGGCGGTTGGGCTTATTGATACGTAACGAACGCTGCAATCCGATCTATACCGCGGACTTCATGTCTGCGTTGTTTCGCCAGGAGGGCGAGGGTATGTTCGAGGTGCGCCAATCGATTCTCGGTCATCTGCAGCAAGGGGGCAATCCGACGCCTTTCGATCGCATTCAGGCGACACGCTTAGCGGCGCGCTGCATCAAGTTCTTGATTGACAGAGCGGAGAACGGGCAAAAGGAGGCGGCATTTATCGGTCTGCAAAACGGACAGGTTCGCATCCAGAGTTTGGAGGATTTTCCACGTGTGGTCGATTGGGGTTGTTCGAGACCCCGTTATCAGTGGTGGTTGGAGTTGTTGCCGGTTGCTCGGTTGCTGGCGCGTTTGGGAGCGGCCACTACGGACGTCACGTTCCCCGGCACGCGTAAATAGGAGTCTACCCATGCGCAAGGGCGTGCATACCACCGTAGGCGCTATCATTCGCGTACAGGATGATAGCGGCGAGAAAATTCTGTTGACACGTCGCAATGTCCAACCTTTCCAGGGTCGATGGTGTTTGCCGGGAGGACATATCGACCGGTATGAAACGGCATGGGACGCTGTGATTCGTGAAGTTAGGGAAGAGACCGGCTTAGCGTTCGATCCGCAATTCTTCAACTATTTCGATGAAATATTCGCTGACCGTGACATTCACCATGTCGTGTTGATGTTTACCGGTACCGCCAGCGGTACGCTACAAGCCCAGGAATCGGAAGTTTCCGAAACCGGTTGGTTCAGTGTCCAGGATGCCCTGAGTTTGGAGCTGGCATTCGGTCACGCCGCTGTCGTCGGCGCTTATGCACGCTCGCGGGGTCTTTTGGTTTGAAGCCATCGGATTCCCGTCCGATGGCGGCGGGTCTGATGAGTGCGGATACGGAAGAGAGGGTCTAGACCAAGCGTTTCGGGGACGCCCCTGAACGGCTTTGGAATAAGCGGGTCTGGTGTATGGGGAAGCATCCATGCTTCCTGTGAAATCCTTGTCCCTTCCGTAGAACTCCTGTACAAGCTTGAGCAATCGACCTGAAATGATGTGCGCGCGGCACGCTGTCCTCTGCTAACCCTGGAGGCATCCTACCCGTTCACCATCCCTGTCCCTGCCCTGGGACTCCCTAGGTTCATTTTATAGCAGAATAACCGCTATAAAACTATGGAAATATTACCAAAAAAGATGTGTAAAATTACCATTTTATGGGCGCATGTTGATTCCAATCAATTATGGAGAGGCTTCCCGTCTCGACCGACGTAAAGTAGAAAGTGAATCTTCAAAAGCTGCGCGGCAGTTTTTTTTGAATGACCATGGCGCCATTTTTTAATGTGATAAAACCGTCCGCCATGAGTCCACGGATGATCTTTCCAACCATTTCGCGGGATGCTCCGACCATATTGGCCAGGCTTTGTTGACTTAAGCGTCCGACAATCAGCTCGCCATCCTTCTCTTTCGCCAAGCTTTCCAGAGTCGCGGTGACCCTCCCGCAGACGTCCAGCAAGGCCAGATTCTTGACGTTTTCGGTCAATATTCGGATCTGCCACAAAGCCGCTACCAACAGCCTGCTCAGCAATTGGGGGTTTTCCTGTAGGCAGCGGTCAAAACCGGGTTTGGATACCACACATAACTTGGATGGTTCCAAGGTGATGACCGAGGTGACGCGGCGATGGCCGTCGAGCGGGGTGATGTCCCCAAAAAACTCGCCGGCCCCCTGTAGGGTTAAGGTGACTTGCTTGCCTTGTTCGTCGCTCACGAAAACCCGCACGTGTCCTTTTAGAATCAAGAAAAAATCATCGTTAGCGGAACCTTCGGCGACTACGATGCAGTTTTTCGGATACCGGCATAAATTGCCATAATTGCTTAGCAATTCGATTTCCTTTTGGGAAAGCATGAGGGGTTTATTCGTCCCAAATTCTGTAGACTTCCTATCAGACTCATCAATGTGTCCGAATGGAGAGAGCGATGAATTACGTGATTTCCATGAAATATGAGGTGGTCGCTGAGATGCGATTAACGATGAGGTATTAGGTTTTGATGACATGTCAACGGTTCCGAATTTTTTATGTCAAAATATGAGACTATTACGGACTGGTTTACTCTTTCATCAAAGAGCCAGATGATGACGTAATAGCATTTTTTTTGTTTGTAGAAGCATTCAGTGGGAATGCAATCTGCTGGTTGGTGCTAGTCGTAAATCCATGGATACGGAAGAAGTGCTTGAGTACTTCACCTTGCTGCGTGACGCTCCGTGCCTTGGGTGGTCCTGCGCCTGCGTGCGGGGAAGTTCTGTATCCAGCGTTCGTCCCGAGGCCACCCAGTTTATTTGCGTTGCTTGCCACCATTTTGATGGCTCTTACGAGCGTTGTTATGGTTTATGGGCAACCGCTTAAAAGCGACTCCATTTCGAAGCACTGATTTAAACGGTTTTCAATTTGCGGTGGATACCGCTTATGGGATTATCCTCTTGGAGCGCCATGCAATTGACTCCTGTACGCCGTGGAAATAGAGCAATTCGATAAATCATGGGTCAGTTCTTGAGCGTTACTCATCGGTATGGCGATTGGGTTCATATCATCCTTCCGGAAGCCCTAATCCATTGCCCTATTCTGGAACGGTATCAGAAAACATCAACCGTGCTTTGCCAGTCAATGCGGCAAATCAATTTTTATTGTGACCACTCATTGATAGGGGTTTGAGGTTAAAAAATCTAATGTGAAATGGGTCCCTAATAACCATAGGGATTTAAAAATACCTATTACAATTCATAATTATTATGTGAGAGAGGGCTATGCTCTTTAGGGGAAAGCGGTCAGTGCACATCTTTGAGCAATGGTCGGTCAGCGGCAATTATTGCGTGCTGGGGCCTGTCATGGGTATGAGTATGGGTCAGTCTCATCCGTGCTACACTAATCCGCACGAATCGTAGTTGTTGCGCCCATGCCACGTAAACTTTATATCAAGACCCACGGTTGCCAGATGAATGAGTACGACTCCGCCAAAATGGTGGACGTGCTCGGTCATTCGCATGATCTGGAATTGACCGACGATCCGACACAGGCCGATGTCTTGCTGTTAAATACCTGTTCGATTCGGGAAAAAGCTCAGGAAAAGGTTTTCTCGCAGCTGGGACTGTGGCGCCGGATCAAGGAAAAGCGGCCCGCTGTGGTGATCGGCGTTGGTGGTTGCGTGGCCAGTCAGGAAGGCGAATCATTGCGCGAACGCGCTCCGTTTGTGGATATGGTCTTCGGCCCGCAAACCCTGCATCGTTTGCCGGCCATGCTGGAGCAAGTGCAAAAGCATCGGACCCCGGTCGTGGACATCTCGTTTCCCGAGATTGAAAAATTCGATAGCCTGCCGGAACCTCGCGCGGAAGGGCCTACGGCTTTCGTCTCGGTCATGGAGGGTTGCAGCAAATACTGTACGTTCTGCGTGGTCCCCTACACGCGCGGTGAGGAAGTCAGCCGTCCCTTCGACGATGTGATCGCCGAAGTCGCCGTGCTGGCGGAACAGGGCGTGCGGGAAATCACCTTGCTGGGTCAGAACGTCAATGCCTATCGTGGTCTCCAGCATGACGGCGAAACGGCTGATCTGGCACTGCTGATCCACTACATCGCGGCCATTGACGGCATTGAGCGTATCCGGTATACCACCTCCCACCCGGTAGAGTTTTCCGAACGTCTGATCCAGACTTACGCTGAAGTGCCACAACTGGTCAATCATCTGCATCTCCCGGTGCAAAGCGGTTCCGATCGTATTCTCGCGCTGATGAAGCGCGGTCATACCGTGCTGGAGTACAAATCCAAGGTGCGTCGTTTGCGCGCCATCCGCCCGGGTCTCAGTTTGTCGTCGGATTTCATCGTGGGTTTTCCCGGTGAAACCGAAGCCGATTTCGAGGCCACCTTGCGTTTGATCGAGGAACTGGATTTCGATCAAAGCTTCAGTTTCATTTACAGCCCTCGTCCCGGAACTCCCGCCGCCGATTTGCCGGATGAAACGCCCCTGGAGGTCAAGAAGCAGCGCCTGGCTGGCTTACAGGCGTTGATCGAACAGGGGGCGCGAAAGACCAGCCGGAACATGGTTGGCACCGTGCAGCGCGTGCTGGTCGATAAGCCCTCGCGTAAGGACCCACGGCTGCTATCCGGACGCACGGAGAATAATCGTGTCGTGAATTTCGCCGGTTCTCGGCGATTGTTCGGACATTTCGTGGACGTGTCGATCACCGAGGCGCTGCCCAATTCCTTGCGGGGCGAAATGCTGGCTTGCCCGGAATTGGGAATCGACGCATCCGCACTCGCCTGACCTGTTGATGGTGCGCAATCACCCACTGTGACTCAGCAAGCGCAAGAACTCCTGCTCGAACCCGTAGATAATCTCCGACTCGCTAATCTATGCGGCCAACTGGATGAGCATCTGCGTCAGATCGAACGTCGGCTAGGCGTGGAAATCAGCAATCGCGGCAATCACTTTCGAGTCAGTGGCGAACCCGGCGCCGTCAGTGCCGCCGTGAACGTGGTCGAGGATCTCTACCGCAGTACCCGTGAGGAACCGTTGACGCCGGCTCGCGTCCACCTGTTCCTGCAGGATGCGGGAATAGCCGAGCCGCCCGCGGCAGCCGACCCGGATCTCGTCATCCGCGCCCATCGCAGTTTGATTCGTGGACGCGGTCCCAATCAAATTTCCTACATCGCGAATATTCGCAAGCACGACATCAATTTTGGCGTCGGCCCCGCGGGCACCGGCAAGACCTATTTAGCGGTCGCTTGCGCTGTGGAAGCCTTGGAGCGGGATCAGGTGCGGCGTTTGGTATTGGTGCGCCCGGCGGTGGAAGCCGGCGAACGGCTGGGTTTCCTGCCGGGTGATCTGGCACAGAAAATCGATCCGTATCTGCGCCCGCTGTATGACGCGCTTTATGAAATGCTGGGATTCGAGCGGGTCGCCAAGCTCACGGAACGCCATGTGATAGAAATCGCGCCACTGGCTTTCATGCGGGGCCGGACTTTGAACGACGCTTTCATCATCCTCGACGAGGGACAGAACACCACCGTCGAACAGATGAAGATGTTCCTGACCCGCATCGGTTTTGGTTCCAAGGCCGTGGTCACCGGCGACATCACCCAGGTGGACCTGCCGCGCAACGCGCAATCGGGATTGCGCCACGCTCTGGAAGTGCTAAGAGGCGTGGAGGGCATCACCATGACCCTGTTCAATGCTCGCGATGTCGTGCGCCATCCCCTGGTGCAGCGCATCGTCAGTGCCTATGAGCGCCATCAATCGGATGAAGTGACATGAACCTGGAACTTGATGTGCAAATCGCGTTGGACAGTCCCGGACTGCCAGACGATCGGCAACTGCACCGCTGGGCCACCGCGGCTCTGGCGGGAGGTTGTCGGGAACAAGCCACGGAACTGGTGATACGAATGGTCAACGAGGTCGAGAGCGAGGCGCTCAATACCACCTATCGCCACAAACAGGGTCCGACCAATGTCCTGTCCTTCCCGGCTCAGATGCCCGCCGATATTCCCGTCAACCTGTTGGGCGACATCGTGATCTGCGCGCCTTTGGTCATGCAGGAAGCGGTTACGCAGGGCAAGCCGCCCGAAGCGCACTGGGCTCATCTGGTCGTGCATGGCGTTCTGCATCTGCTGGGCTATGATCACGGTAATGACAGTCAAGCCCGTGATATGGAAGAGCTGGAAACCCGTATTTTGGCTGACCTGGGATACCCCGATCCTTACGGAGATGTTATCGAATCATGAAGGACGACCGATCCGACAGTAACGGTGGACACCGCTCCTGGTTGGAGAAGCTGAGTTTCGCGCTCTTGGGAGAGCCCAAGGATCAGGATGAACTGCTGGACATGTTGCGCGACGCGCATGAGCGGCATCTCTTGGATCTCGACGCGTTGCACATGATGGAAGGTGTAATGGAAGTCTCGGAAATGCAGGTCCGGGACGTCATGTTGCCGCGGGGTCAGATGGTGGTCGTGGAACAGGACTGGACCCTGGAGCGAGTGCTGGACGAAGTGCTGGAATCCGGGCATTCCCGGTTTCCGGTCATCAGGGAAAATCGCGACGACATCATCGGCGTCCTGCTGGTCAAGGATCTGCTGCGTTTTCTGGCCAAAGGCAATGGCGAGTTCAACGTTCAGGAATTATTGCGTCCCGCCAAATTCATTCCCGAAAGTAAACGGCTCAATGCCCTGCTCAAGGAGTTTCGCAGTACCCGCTTGCATATGGCCATCGTGGTGGACGAGTACGGTGGCGTGGCTGGATTGGTGACCATCGAGGACGTGTTGGAACAGATCGTCGGTGAAATTGACGACGAACACGACATCGACGAGGAGGCTCCCTTCATCCGCCTGCAGGGGGACAACAAATACCTCGTCAAGGCGCTGACGCCAGTCGAGGATTTCAACGACTATTTCAAGGCCGATCTCAGCGACGAGAAAGCCGATACCATCGGCGGCCTGGTGATGATGGAACTTGGCCGCCTTCCCAAGCGGGGCGAAGTCGCGCAATTGGGGCCTTATCGTTTCCAGGTGTTGCGGGCCGATAATCGTCGCCTGCATCTGTTGGAACTCACTCTGCGCCATGAGGCCGAAGCCGATTAAGCCAGCACGCGATCGGGTTTCGGATTTGGTGCAAACATCATGAATTTACCGGTTTGGCGGGCTTCCGCCATAGGCGATGTCCTAGCCGTAGTCTTGGGAGCGTTGCTGCCGCTGGCGTTCGCCCCTTTCGATGTCTGGCCCCTAGCTATCCTTGGGCTGGCCGCCTTGTTCGGGTTGTGGCAAGGACAGAGCCCACGTCGCGCGGCTTGGCGCGGGGGACTGTTCGGGCTGGGCTGGTTCGGCGTCGGCATCTATTGGGTATTCATCAGTCTGCATCAGTATGGCCATGCGCCAGTCGCATTCGCCGTGTTGGCGACCTTGGCGCTGATCCTGGCGATGGCCTTGTATCCGGCCATCATGGGTTATCTGCTGGTCCGCTGGGCACCGCGTGGCGATGGGTTGCGTTGGTTGATGGCGGCGCCCGCCTTATGGACGGTTCTGGAATGGGTGCGTAGTTGGCTGTTCAGCGGGTTTCCCTGGATGGCCATGGGATATAGCCAGATCAGCAGCCCGCTGAGTGGTTTTGCGCCGTATTTCGGCGTGTTCGGGGTCGGTTGGGCGGTGGCCATGAGCGCCGGGCTGCTTTTGATGTTATTTCGAGCTCAGGGATGGCGGCGTCTGAGCGTGGGACTAGGCGCAGGCGTGTTGTGGATCAGCGCATGGATGTTGGCGCAGGTCGTTTGGGTGGAGCCGGCCGGTGAGCCGCTGAGAGTCAGCTTGATTCAAGGCAATATCTCCCAGGATCGTAAATTCGAACCGGAGGAGTTGGATAACACGCTGCGGCGCTACGCTGAAATGAGCGCCCAGGTTACGCCCGACAGCGACGTGATCATCTGGCCAGAGACGGCTATTCCGATGTTCTATGATGATGCCCGTGAATTCGTCGAGCAACTGGAAGCCTACGCGCACAGAACCGGAGTGGATTATCTGATCGGCATTCCGACGGGGTCCTGGACGACCCGTGTGTTCCAGAACAGTGTCCTCAGTTTGGGGAGTTCCCAAGGTTTTTACCACAAGCATCGGTTATTGCCTTTCGGTGAGTATCTGCCACTGCGCCAACTGTTAAGCTTTTTTCACAATCTGGTCGATATTCCGCTGGGTGATTTCACGCCGGGCGGTAAGCGGCAAACATTATTGCGGGTCGCCGGGCAGCCGGTCGGGGTTTCGATCTGTTTCGAGGCGGTGTTCGGCAGCGAGATCCGGCGGACTTTGCCGGACGCGCGGTTCCTGGTGAACGTCAGCAACGATGCCTGGTTCGGCGAGTCGCTGGCACCATACCAACATCTGCAGATCGCCCAGATGCGCTCCCTGGAGTCCGGGCGTTACATGGCGCGCGCCACCAATACCGGCATCAGCGCCTTTATCGATTCGCATGGAAGGATCGTCAAACACAGCCCGCTGTTTCAGGCCGTGGCTTTGACCAACCCAGTGCAACCGTTGCAAGGCGCAACCCCTTACGTACGTTGGGGGGATCGTCCGGTGGTGATTCTGATGGCCCTGTTGCTGGGGTTGGCCGGATGGGTGGGGCGGCGTGGCCGCCATTCCCGGCCGACCGCTCCCTGATCTCGTCGTGTATTCCGGAGCGATGCGCCGAATCGTTGGAATCCTCGGCGGCTGTCTGGTTTTGCTCTGCCTGGGTTCCGCCGTCCTCAACGCGCAAACGGATTATCGGGAATATCGCGCTAACCGCAATCAATATCCACTGGAGCGTCAGCAGCGCGAACAGTCCTACGATTTGAAAACCCGCCAGCGACAAATCCGGTCCCGCTCGGACCAAGCCGGCCAGGGTAGCCAACAGCCGGCTTGGCGATATCAACAGGAACAACTTCGGAGCCAGATGTATCGGCAAGAACGACAGCGGCAACGCAGTTTGCCGTCAAGGCCCGAACCGATCCAGCGGCAGGACTTCCAAGGTTTTGAGAGGGAATACAAGCGACAGGATTTGGGTTTCAAGATGCAGGATCGCCCAGTTCAACAGCCGCCGACCTTTGGACTGCCAATCTTTACGGACTTTCTTTCGGCCGACGGCGACCGCTTCAATCACTGAAGTTGGAAACCGGTGTTGTCCGGATACCTTCTGATTTTGAACACAATTTAATACCACGGAATGCGATGGAGATTTTTCTGGTAGGTGGCGCGGTGCGTGACGAACTTTTGGGTTTGCCCGTCAAGGAGCGGGACTGGGTCGTCGTGGGCGCGACGCCGGAAGATTTGTTGAAACGGGGATTCAAGCCGGTCGGTAAGGATTTCCCGGTGTTTCTGCATCCGGAAACGCATGAGGAATACGCGCTGGCCCGCACCGAGCGCAAGGTCGCTCCCGGTTATCACGGCTTTCATTTTCATGCTCAGCCTGATGTCAGCCTGGTGGACGATCTGGCGCGGCGCGATCTGACTATCAACGCCATGGCGCGCGATGCCGAAGGTCAGTTGTTGGACCCTTACGGTGGTTTGCGCGATCTGGAGCATCGATGCCTGCGGCACGTGTCCTCGGCCTTCGCCGAAGACCCCGTACGCATTCTGCGGCTGGCTCGCTTTGCCGCACGCTATGCGCCGCTGGGATTTCGGGTCGCAGCCGAGACCGTTGAATTGATGCGCGATATGGTCGCCAGCGGTGAAGTGGATACGCTGGTGCCCGAGCGGGTCTGGGCGGAGATGGTGCGCGCCCTGGGCACGCGGCAGCCCGCGCGCTTTATCGAAGTGTTGCGGGAATGCGGCGCCTTGGCTCGCATCTTTCCCGAAATCGACCGATTGTTCGGCGTACCCCAACCAGCCCAATGCCACCCGGAAATCGATACCGGCGTGCACACATTGCTGTGTCTGGAGCAGGCCGTGCGCTTAGGTACGGATAGCATGGTCCGTTTCGCCGTATTGGTACACGATCTGGGCAAAGGCACGACGCCTCCCGCCGAGTGGCCCCGCCATCCCAATCACGAGGAGCGTGGAGAGGATCTGGTCAAATCGCTGTGTCAACGACTGCGTACACCCCGTGAATATCGTGATCTGGGCGTAATGACGGCGCGTTATCACACGCAGTGCCACCGTGCGCGGACCTTGCCTCCCGAAGCCATCGTGAAAACCTTGCAGGCGTTGGACGCCTTTCGCAAACCGCAGCGTTTCGAGCAGTTTCTATTGGCTTGCGAAGCCGATGCCCGTGGTCGTACGGGTTTGGAGGACCGCCCTTATCCTCAGGCGGATTTCTTGCGAAACGCCTATCAGGCGGCGGTCGTAGATGTTCGTCCGTTGCTGGAGCGGGGATTGACCGGCGCGGCGTTGGCGGAAGGTCTTCGTTTGAAGCGGGTTCAAGCTGTCGCTAAGTTGCAAGGGGATGAATCCCCATCCGAAAACACAGCCGGCTGAAATCACGCGCTGCGTGCGCCGCGCGGTGTCAAGCGCCTGAATTTCTCCAGGAATCGGGACCGGTTCGGCGGCGTCTCGGCGGCTGTCCGCGCTGAGGCGTCGGGGCGCGGATAGGCGTGAATTCGCAACAAGGGCAACCAATCGATGAGCGGGTGCTCTCGTTCGGAGCCGGAAGCACGGTTGCGCGCCGCGCCCTCCTGGGATAAGCCGAGTTGCCCCGGCAGTTGGTAGAGTAAAGGGTCTAGCCCGGCGATCGCGTGGAAATGTAGTCGGCCTATATTCAGCCCCCTAAGAAATGACTGCAGGGCTGAGCGGTCGGCCGGCCAGCCGAAATAAAGACGGAAGGCTTCGCCCTCGCGCAACCAGGATACGATCTGCTGCCGGCTATCGTCCGGATGGAGCAGGAACACCTGGGCCGTATCTAACAGAGAGCGGGTCGGCCCATCCAGCGTGGCGAGGAAGTCTTCCGGCGAGTCGCCGGTGATGAATAACAGGTTTGGCAGTTCGGATGCGGCGATTCGGGCCAAATCCACGGATAGGCGCAAGGGGCGGGCGGGGTCTTGCTCGATATGGCTAAGCACCCTAGGCCAATACTCGGGATGAATGCGTTTCAGCTTGGCCATTGCCCGGTCTTTTTTCTCGTTCTGCTGATCGGCAAAGCTAACGCCGCCCGTGTGGTACACAAAAGTGTCTGCGCATAGCACATTGCGCCAACCCAGAGCTTGGGCACGCAGGGAAAAATCGTTTTCCTCACCGTAGCCTTTGCCAAAGTGTTCCGTATCGAAATAGCCGACTTCGGTAAGACAATCCCGCCGGATATACATGCAGAATCCGACGGCGGTCGGTATGTCCAAGGCTTGGCCGGAATTCAGTCGACGGAACAAGTCGTCCATCTGCCAAGGGGAACAATCGCGAGGCAAGGCATTATCCGCGCAAAATATCGGGTAACTGCAAATCGTCGCGTTATTCGAAAAGGGGGTTACCGTGCCGATAGGGCTGTCCCGGTAGGCGCAGGCGGCCAAGCGGTCCAGCCAATCGTTGGCGACCTGTGTATCGCTGTTGAGCAGTACCACATCCCGCTCCGAATGCAGCGCCATGCCCCGGTTGCAGGTCAGTACGAAACCCAAATTCTCGGTGTTGTGCAAAATCGTAATTTTTCCGTCCTGAGCCAATTCCTGCAAATACTCCACAAGAGCCGGCTCGGGGCTGGCGTCGTCGATGACGATGATTTCCTGATGGGTCTTGTTTTCCGCGGCCAGCAGACTTTCCAGGCATTGGCGGGTTTCCTCCAGGCCCTTGTAGACGGGAACGATAATATCGACGGGATGGGGATTCGGCTCGCGATTTCCGGCGGGTCGAACCGTTTGCGGCGGCGCGGGGATGGACTTTGGACGACGGTTGTGCAAAAGAGCGCGCAGGCGGCTCATCAGGTAGCGATAAGGGTAACTGAAACGCCAGATGCTTGATGTTTCAATGGCATTGAGACGAGCTGTGACCGTATCCAATTGCGTCATACTGACCTGTAATTGCGTCGTCAGTAGCGCGATTTTCTCATGCAGTTTGCTGATCTCAGCGGGTAATGGGGGCTCTGGATGGTCGATATTCTGTTTTGGCGAGTTTTCATTATTTCCCGCCGTGGTCACGCCTTTTCTGGCATAATCGAATAGTCGACTGATTTCATGATCAGTCCAATGGCTGCGCCATTTATTGATAATGCGCAGCACTCCATCGGGTAATAAGCCTTTATTGGCAGTGGAGCCCAGATTATTGGCTGCGTCTATTCGATAAATGGCGCTGATCTGATCGACATGAATAAAAGTGCCTCTTTCCCGGAGTTGTAACCAGAAATCCCAATCTTCATATAAATTCAGATCTTCGTCGAAATGGCAGCCTGCCTCGTAAAGACTTTTGTCGAATAATACGGCGTGTATGGGAATGAAGTTCTCGAAAAGAATTCTGATGGAATTGAAAGGGGCGTTGTATTCCAGTATGGGTTGGCTGTTGCCTTGAGAGTCGAAATGCAGGCATTGCACGCCGGCATAGGCCACACGGGCATGGGGGCGTTCACGCAACCCCTTTACCAGGGCGTCGATATGCGATGGCTCGAACCAGTCATCGTCGTCGAGGAAAATGAGATATTGTCCCCGTGCCTGCGCCATACCCAGATTCGCGGCGCGACTGCGCGCGAGGCGTTGCCCCGTACCGCACAGCGACAAGGGTATGTCGCCATATTGACAAGGCAGTGACGGGTGGCCCGAACCTAGCGCATCGACGACCACGATTTCCAAGGCGGGATAGTTCTGACGGACTACCGAGTCCAGTGCTTCGCGCAGCGTATGGCGCCCCATACTGCGAATGATGACGGACACCAAAGGCGGGGTTGGCCCGGTGGCCGAGGAATTTTGCGCGGTACTACCGGCTGTGGGCATTCCTGTCTCCAGTGAATCCTGACTTATAATGGAAGCCTAAAATGCAATGAGTGGGCGGGCTAATAATCGTTGGAAAATGGCGAGATAAAACCCACTTGATAATGAATAAACCTTGTGTCAGAGGATACCCCGAGCCAGTGAATGAAATGCCAGAAAAGGCTGAATACATTTTTCGAGATTACGTCAGTGGCGATGAAAAATCGATTGTGGAGTTATTCGCGGAAGTTTTCGGGCCGGTGATTACTCTAGCACAATGGCAGTGGAAATTTCAGGGAAATGACCCAAGGGAAAATGTCCATGCCAAGCTGTGTTTCGCAGCCGACGGCAAACTGTTGGGTCACGCCGGTGCGATACCGTTGAGAGGCTATTATCATGGCCATCCGATTCCCATTTTCCAAATATGTGATGTCATGGTGCATCCCCAAGCCAGGGGGCATTGGGGAGCGCGCAACGTGTTCACGGTTTTGCTGCGTCAACTGCTGGATGATATCGCCCAGCACTATCCTCAAGCGTTCTGTTACGGGTTCCCAGGCCGTCGGCCGTTTTTGCTTGGGCAGCGGGTGGGGGTTTATGAGCAAGTCGAGATCGCCGTGGAAACCACCCGGCCAGCACGCCGCTTCAAACAGCCGTTTTATTCCGTCAGGGCCATGGATTGGCGGGATAAGCGACTGGATACATTCTGGAAAACGATGCGTGCTACCTTGCCATTGACGCTCGTAAGGGACAGCGATTTTCTGAGCTGGCGTTATGCCGCCAACCCTTTTCATGCCTACCGCTTGCTGGGGGTTTTCGTACTCGGTGCGTTATTGGGTTGGGCGGTCGTTCGCGAGGAAGCGCATCAGTGGCTGATCGTCGATATGCTGTGTCGCCGGCGCTGGTTGAATGGGGTTCTCCGGGCTCTGGATCACGCGGCGCGGCGGGCCGGAGCGGATTCCAGCAAAATCTGGTTGCCCGAGCCGTGGCGGTCCGCCGCTGGCGGGCCATCGACGGCTACCGAAGTGGTCACGACTCACATGATCCGGAAACCCCGTCTGGCTACTGCGCAAGTACGGGAAAGCCTGTATTACACGATGGGGGATCTGGACATATTCTGATGGGGGGTCCGGCCCGCATGCGACGGCCGAGCTTGCCATGATGTTCGTTATTTACTAAATTAGAACATGCTAATTATCTGGAGGTAAATAGAAACCATGAAAACGAACGTTGGAACCGTCGACAAGAGCATTCGCATAGGGGTTGGTTTGCTGCTTATTCTATTGGCCCTGGTCGGTACGATCGGCTGGTGGGGCTGGATCGGCGTCGTGCCGCTAGCGACCGGCTTGATGGGCAATTGTCCCGCGTATTCCCTGTTGGGGATCAACACCTGTCCTTTGCAGAATCAAACGCCGGGTTCGCCGGGCGGCGCGCAATAAACCACGCACTATCCGGGACGTGAGCGAGTCGCCTACTCCGCTTCACGGGTAGGCTGCTCATCCTTCTTGGGCAGGTAGCTGGCGAAGTTCGCCAGCGCCGTGTCGATGTCGATGGCGTAGCCGATGCCTTCGAACTTCTGGCTGATACGCTTCATGGTATTGATCCCGATCACCCGCCCATCTTCCAGTATCAACGGACCGCCGCTGTTGCCGGGATAGATTTTGGCGTCGGTGCGCACGTAATAATCTTCGAAACCGGACACCACGCCGGCGCTGATGGAATCATGGATGCCGATGGGATTGCCCAAGGCGTAAACCGTCACCCCCTGGCCCAGTTCACCCCGCGTGGCGGCTTCCAATCGCGGAGTCCGAAAGCCATCCAATTGCAACAAGGCCAGATCGTGATCCTTGCTGACGGCGATTTGGCGAACGTTCATCTCGGTTCCGTCTTTCAAGACGGCAATGTATCGGCGGCTGGCGCTGGTTACATGGCGCTTCCAGTTGAAGTCGCGCTGTTCCTTGTCGAAAGCGGCTTGTTTCTCACGGAATTCACGGCGTTTCTCGGCGATGCTCTTCTCCCATAATTGGGATTGTTTTAGCATCAAGTCGTAATTTTCCTGTTCGCTGCGTTTGTAGGGACCATCACCCAACGAACGGATGTGGTTCTTGTAGGTCGCCAAGTCTTTTTTCCGCTTCTCTAAGCGCGCCTCTTCGAATTCCAATTGCTCGCGATACGTGGCGTATTGCTGTTCGGCTGCGGCGATGCGGTTATCCAAATCCTCAAGCTGGGTTTCGCTGGGGATGATCACATGCTTGTTGGTGAGAATGTGGCCTGCTTCGGATACGAAAAATCCGGACCCGGTGCCTAAGGGTGTTTTGATCATGACCGTGGCCAGGGTCGCTTCCTGCACAGGGGTTTGCGGCGGGTATTTCTCGGACAGCGTGGCTTTCAGATCCTTGCCGTCCTGCTTGTCCTCCACCGATGGCGTCACGGTCGTGATGTCCTGGGCCTGACCGGCGGGGGGGCGGTCGGTAAAGTGCCACTTGCCCCGCGCATCCTGGTATTTGTAGATTTGCGCAAGGCTGGTATCGGCAACGATCAGTGCGATCGTCAGGGGGAGGATGAGAATTAGTGTTTTAGTCATTGAGCGACTCCTAACAACTCCTCAGCACACCGCGTGCCAGCCTACCGGCCTTTTGAATCCTCTGTCGCGTTCAGGGACCCCGGCCCCTGGATTTCTTGGAAGGCGTTCCCTTGACGCCGGCGCGTTGTGGTCGTGGCAATGGCCGGCGCGGCGGGTGACTGGGGGCATAGGGATTGTCTCCGGTCCGGAATTCGATACGGATCGGTGTGCCCCATAAAGCCAAGGCTTGGCGATAACTCTTTTCCAGGTAGCGGCGATAAGCGGCCGGAATGTGGTCGGTACGGCTGCCGTGAATGACGATCAACGGCGGATTCTGACCGCCTTGATGGGCATAACGCAGCTTAGTGCGTCGACCCTGCACCAGCGGGGGTTGATGGGCATTGACCGCCTCCGCCAGAATGCGCGTCAGCTCCGGTGTGGACAGTTTGCGCGTCGCCGCTGCGTGGGCGGCGTCGACGCTGCCCAGGACCTCCAGGATACCCGACCCGTGCAGCGCGGAGATGTAGTGTATTCGGGCGTAATCCAGGAAAGGCAGCTTACGTTCGACCTCACGGCGCACCTGTTGCCGAACTTCGGGCCCCAGATGGTCCCATTTGTTGATCGCCACCACCAGGGCGCGACCGCTGTCCAGCACATAGCCCAGCAGCGTGGCGTCCTGGTCGGCGATGCCTTGCCGGGCGTCGAGCATCAGAACCACGACGTGGGCCGCTTCGATTGCCTGCAGGGTCTTGATGATGCTGAATTTCTCGATAGCCTCGTGAACCCGGCTGCGGCGCCGTATGCCGGCGGTGTCGATCAGAGTGTAGGTCCGGCCGTCGCGCGCGAAGGGAATGGCGATGCTGTCGCGAGTGGTGCCGGGCAGATCGGACGTCAAGACCCGTGTTTCACCCAACAGTCGATTGACCAGAGTGGATTTGCCCACATTCGGGCGGCCCACGATGGCCAGGCGTATCCGCTCGTCCGGGCCGTCCTCGCCGGCGGCTTGCGGGGCGTCCGATTCGTTTGTCGTGTCCGTTACGACATCCGTTTCGCCGACTTCGCCCGCCGTGTCCCCATCGTTCGATCCGTCCGCCGGGCCGTCGGCTGTAGCCAGCGTTGCCAGCACTTCGTCCAGCAATTCGGCGATCCCATGATTGTGGGTCGCTGAAACCGGGTGGGGTTCGCCCAGAGCCAAACGATGAAACTCCGCGCTGACGGCTACTTTGTCCAAATGTTCGGCTTTGTTCACCACCAGATACAACGGTTTGCCCAGACGGCGCAATATCTGAGCGATGTCCTCGTCCGCGCCGTTCAGACCTTCCCGGCCGTCCACCAGGAACAGCAACACATCGGCTTCTTCCGCCGCCCGCCGGGCTTGCTGGGTGACCAAGTCGGCCAGTTGATCGTCGCTGCCTCCCAGCCCGCCGGTATCGACCACGATGTAGGGACTCCGGCCAATCTTGCCCACGCCATACTGGCGATCGCGGGTCAAACCCGGCATGTCCGCAACGAGGGCGTCGCGGGTTCGGGTCAGTCGATTGAAGAGCGTGGATTTGCCGACATTTGGCCGCCCCAGCAAGGCAATAACAGGTAACATAGGAAAACTTTCAGCGCATCCAATCGGGCGTTTGTTTTAGGGTTTAGGCTAAGATAATAAATGATTTCGAATCGAGGGAACCGGTTTTCGCGGCTGTGTTCCCTATTCTTATCGCGATCGGCGTGGCCATTGTTCCCAGGAGCCCCATGTTTTGCGCAATCTACAAAAGCACCCGGAAGCAGGACGCTTATCTGTATCTTGCGGACAAAGACGAGTTCGCCAATGTGCCTGAGGCGTTGTTGACCATGCTTGGCGAACCGGTGCACGTTATGGATTTGGAGTTGAGCCCCACGCTCAGACTAGCCCAGGAAAACGTGCTTGAAGTCATGCGCAATTTGCAAGAGCGAGGGTGGTTCTTGCAATTGCCTCGTCAGGAGTATCGGCTGCCTTCGCAATAGGCAGTGCGTGGTTCCATCAACAGCAATCAGGTGGAGATACGATGAAGGCGAACACCATTCTGGATACCATTGGCAACACCCCCCACGTCAAGCTCAACCGTTTGTTTGACTCGCGCGTCGAGGTCTGGATGAAGCTTGAACGCGCCAATCCGGGCGCCAGCATCAAGGACCGCATCGCGCTGGCCATGATCGAAGACGCCGAGCGACGCGGCATATTGGACAAGGATACCGTGATCGTGGAGCCGACTTCGGGCAATACCGGTATCGGGCTGGCTCTGGTGGCGGCGGCCAAGGGCTATCGTCTGATTCTCACCATGCCGGAATCGATGTCTCTGGAACGTCGCCGTTATCTCGCGGCGCTGGGTGCGGAATTGGTTTTGACGCCACGGGAAAAGGGCATGGGCGGCGCTATTGAACGTGCGCAGGAAGTGGCCGCCGAGCAAACGAAGTCGTGGATACCGCAGCAATTCGAAAATCCCGCCAATGTGGACGTGCATCGGCGGACCACGGCGCGGGAAATCCTGGAGGACTTTCCGGAAGGACTGGATTATTTGATCACCGGCGTCGGAACGGGCGGGCATATCACGGGCTGCGCCGAAGTGTTGAAAGACCATTTCAAGCAGCTCAAGGTCTTCGCTGTCGAACCCGAAGCCTCACCCGTGTTGAGCGGCGGTCAAAAGGGTTTGCACCCCATTCAGGGCATCGGCGCGGGTTTCATTCCCAAGGTGATGCGTCTGGATTTGATGGACGGGATCATACAAGTGGCCGCGGAAGAGGCTTTCCAGTTCGCGGTGCGCTGCGCCAAGGAGGAAGGCATTTTTATCGGAATTTCATCCGGGGCCGCCCTGGCGGCCATCAACAAGAAACTGCCCGACATGACTGACGGTAGCCGGATACTGACCTTCTGCTACGATACTGGCGAGCGTTATCTGTCGGTGTCAGGACTATTCGACTGATACGCGCATCACCCGACCAGCGTGCCTCGTGAGAGTCGAACGCGTGGAACCGGGTCCCGTCAGACTGCGTGGTCTCCAGGGGAAAAAGCCTGATCCGGGGACCGCGCGGATGCCGAGCGTTCCATGGTCGGAACGACCCCATGCTACTATGCGCGCACCTCTAAATATTGCAAATTGGGCTATTGCTTTCTTTTAGTGCGAGCCCGATGACAAGACCCATCGCTCCTTGAACATGAGCTTACCGTTACAGCCGATTTCCAGTTCCTTGTTGCCGGATTCACCCGGTTTCGCCACCGCCAAAAGCAGTATGCTGGAGAACCTGTATCAATGGTTCCGCAGTCGGGAACGTGTGGCGTTGCCTCCCAGGAGCATTGTGCGCCTGGAAGTGCCCGTGGAAGGGGCTGTCCCCATGCAATGGCTGCGTTGGCAGAATCATCCCGTACGCTGTTATTGGTCCGATCGCCGGCAGGAATTGCAGATGGCGGGTATCGGCATCGCCGACCTGATCCGGGGGGATGCGCACGGCGAGTTCATGGAATCGCTGCCGCGGCGTTTGCGGCAGTTTACCGAGGTCTCGGGCCGGGCCCGTTATTTCGGTGGAATGCGTTTCGATCCCCAGCGCCAGGCCGATCGTTGTTGGCAAAGTTACGGCAGCTACTTTTTCGTTTTGCCGCGTTTCGAAGTCCTGGTGGAAGCGGGCCAGGCTTGCTTTGCCTGCAATTGGGTGGTCGGAGCGGACGATGCGCCGTCGACTTTGTGCGATGAATTGGCCGCCGTACGCGAGACTGGCGACAAGGCCGATGAGGTTCAGGCTACGCTGGCGCCGCGGCGTCACGATAATCCCGACAAAGAGCAGTGGCTGCGCAATGTCGAGGCGGCGCTGCACCGACTGGGATCGAGTGAGATTGCCAAGGTCGTGCTTAGCCGCAGAACGACCTTGTCCTTCGCGCAGCCGCCCGAGCCCCTGGCTTTGCTGGATAAGTTGCAGGCGATCGAACCGCGAGCCTACCATTTCTGCTTCCAGCCGCAGGCTCGCCGCGCCTTCTTCGGAGCTAGCCCGGAACGCCTGTTTCGACGCAACGGCCGCAAGCTTTACAGCGAAGCGGTGGCGGGCACCTGCGTGCGCGGATCGACACCTTGGGAGGACCGGCGCTTGGGAGAGGCCCTGTTGTATTCGGATAAGGAATATCGGGAACACAAACTGGTCAGCGACGCCATACTCGACGCGCTGGGACCGCTGACCCTGTCCCTGGAAGCCAGCGCGGAACCCTGCCTGCTTAAGCAATCCAGGGTGCAACACCTGTACAGCATCATCGACGGCCGATTGCGAGAGGGCATCGGTGATGGCGATCTGCTGCGGGTCCTGCATCCCACACCGGCGGTGGGTGGTTTGCCGAAACTCCAAGCACGACAGGCTATCGCCGAGCTGGAGTCTTTCGATCGTGGCTGGTTTGCTGGCCCGGTCGGTTGGCTTGGCGCCGATGCGGCCGAATTTGCCGTCGGCATACGTTCGGCGATGCTGCACGGCCAATCGCTCAGTCTGTTTGCCGGAGCCGGGGTCGTGCCCGGCTCCCTACCTGAATTGGAGTGGGAAGAGATGGAAAGCAAGATCAGCGTATTTATGGCTGCCTTGGAAGACCATTGAGATGTCTGCCGACCTCTCGCTGGAGAGCGAGAATATCAATAGTCTGTGGGGATATTTGATCGTTGAGGAATTGCTGCGCAACGGTATCGATCACTTTTGCATCTCCCCCGGTTCCCGTTCCGCTCCGTTGACGGTTGCGGCCGCACGGCATCCCGACGCGCATAAAATCATTTGCCACGACGAGCGCGGCGCGGCTTTCCTCGCCCTGGGCTATGCCCGGGCCACGGGCCGCACGGCAGTATTGATCTGCACCTCCGGCACGGCGCTGGCCAATTATTGGCCAGCGGTCATCGAAGCCGCCATGGATCGGTTGCCCATGCTGATCCTGTCCGCCGATCGACCGCCCGAATCGCTGGATACCGGCGCCAACCAAACCATTCAGCAAGCCCGGATGTTCGGCGACTACGTCAAATGGCAGTGTGAACTGCCCTGTCCCAGTACCGAAGTGTCGGCGCGCATGGTGTTGACTACGCTCAATCAGGCCATACACCAAAGCTGGACGGCCCCACCCGGACCGGTACATTTGAACTGTCCCTTCCGTGAGCCCTTAGCCCCGGAACCGCTGGGCGTCTCCGCCGACTATCTGGACAGCTTGAGTCACTGGTTGCAAACCCGTTCGCCGCTGACTCAGTACCAACGGCCTATTCGTACTCCCGACGCCATCGCGGTGCGTGCGCTGAGCAAGATCCTGCGCAAGACCCGGCGCGGTTTGGTGGCCGTGGGGCGGTTGAATACGGATCGGGAGCGCAGCGCGGTGCTTCGGTTGCTGCAACGATTGCGTTGGCCCGTTCATGTGGATATTACCTCCGGCCTGCGTCTGGGCGCCGGCGATGTGCCGATCATTCATTATTTCGATCAATTGCTGCTCAGTCCGGAGACTCGACAGTCGTTACAACCGGATACTCTTTTACACCTGGGTGGGTCTCTGGTGTCCAAACGTTTTTTGGAATTCAGCGAGCAATTGAGCGAAACCACCCAATACCTGCTGATTGATGGTCACCCCTTCCGCCACGATCCTGGGCACCGGGTGACCTTGCGCATGGAAGCCGACATCGTAGCGGCCAGCGTGGCGCTGTTGGCCACATTGGAAGAGCGCGAACCGGACGCCTTGACTCAGACCCTGCAAGCGTATTCGGAGGCCATAGGCGCGACCATCGACGAGACCTTGGCCGCCGATCCGGAGTCATTGGGCGAAATTGCCGTGGCGCGACTGATCGCCGAGCGGATTCCAGCGCGTCAAGGCTTGTGGCTGGCGAGCAGTATGCCGATTCGGGACATGGACATGTACGGCAAGCCACGGGCTCATACCGTGCGCGTCGGCGCCAATCGGGGCGCCAGCGGTATCGACGGTACGCTGGCCGCCGCCGTGGGTTTCGCGACGGGTCTGCGGCGGCCGGTTACCGTGTTGTTGGGCGATTTGGCTTTGCTGCATGATCTGAATTCACTGGTGTTGGCGCACAACAGTAGTGCTCCCCTCGTCATTGTCGTGCTCAACAATAACGGGGGTGGAATTTTTTCATTTTTGCCCATCGCTCGTTTCACCGACGTTTTCGAATCCTATTTCGCTGCCCCCCCTCATCTGCGTTTCGAGCCAGCCGCCGCGTTGTTCAAACTGGCCTACTCCGCACCGACCACCCCGGCGGAATTCATCATGGCCTATGAAGCGGCACTGGTCCGTTCGGGTTCCACCCTGATCGAAGTCACCTCCGATCGGCAGGCCAACGTCGCCAGCCACCAGCGACTGCAACGCGATATCCAGTCAACGCTCGCTAGGCTGTTACCTTGATTTTGGCGGGCTGCGAAGCCTTCGGTTACGAACTGCCGTTAACGACGCCTCTAAGGATCGGGGGGCATTATGTGCGGACTCGCCGGGGTTTGTTGATTCGCCTGTGGGATCGGGATGGCCATTGTGGGTATGGCGAGGTGGCGCCGTTGCCTGGCCTGCATCGCGAAGACTGGGCGCTTGTCCTGAGGCAGCTCAAGGTATTTCGGGCGTGTGTTCTGAACGGAACGCTGACCGTGCCGGAGCGGGATTGGCTGGAGGCAAGACATTGGGAAGTTCCAACGCTGTGCCCCTCGTTGCGGCATGGGGTGGAATGGGCCGTGTTCGATCTGTTGGCCTGCCGTCAAGGAAAAACTCTGCCCGCCTGGTTGAATCCGGATTGCCGGCACCGTATCGCCGTGAACGGTTTATTGCCGCGTGAGGGCGATGTCGCCGTCCAGGCGAGGCAATTGGTCAGCCAGGGTTATACGGCGCTCAAACTCAAAGTCGGATGGGAATCGGTGGCCAGGGATGTTGCCCGGGTGCGAGCCGTGCGCGAGGCTTGCGGCGATGCAGTAGCACTGCGGGTGGATGCCAACCGGGCCTGGGATTTCCCGACGGCGGCGCGGTTCGGCGAGCAGGTCGCGGATTGCCGGCTGGACTACGTGGAAGAGCCGTTGCGTGAGGCCGGTCGGCTCGCCGCCCTGCACCGCGCGACGGGAATGCCGCTGGCCCTGGATGAATCGCTGGTGGGTGATCCTCTGGAATCATCCGTCATTCCAGAGGGAGTGGTCGCGTTCGTGCTCAAACCGGCGGTCCTGGGCGGTGTCAAACACCTGTTGCGTCTGAAGGAACGGGCGGAAGGGCTGGGCATCAGACCCGTCATCAGCAGCGTTTTCGAATCGGGCGTCGGTCTGGCTCATCTGGCGGCGTGCGCCGCCGCCTTGATCGCCGCCGATGTCCCGGTCGGTTTGGATACCTATCGCTGGCTGGCTACGGATATCGTGCCGAAAAAATTCGCCGCGCCGGCCGGAATAATCGGGGTCGAGGACGCTTGTCGGCAAGCGCGCAATCCCTGTCTCGACCGACTAAACCAACTGGCGTGAGTGCCGCTGGATAGTGTTAGGGTGCCTCGATGCGCCGGCGAATCACATCCATTGCGTTGAATGGTCGTCGTCGGGCCGGGTTTCCATCTGCAGATCGTCGCCCGACCCTTGCAAGGACGCCGGCAGCGGGCGTTTGCTTCCCAGTTTGATCTTCAAGCGCACGGTGTTGGCGGAATCGGCGTGACGTATGGCCGAGTCGTAGCTTATCTTTCCCTCTTCGTACAAGTCGAACAGAGCTTGGTCGAAGGTCTTCATGCCGGTTTCCCCGGAGCGTGACATGGCGTCTTTGATATCGGCGATTTGCCCTTTGAGAATCAGGTCGGTAATGCGCGGGGTGCGCAACAAGACTTCGACAGCGGGAACCAGTCCATTTTGGTCGTTGCGTTTGACCAGCCGTTGCGCCACGAAAGCCAGCATGTTCAGGGACAGATCCATGAACAGTTGTTCCCGTCGGTCGTCGGGAAACATGTTGATGATTCGCTCGAAGGCTTGATCGGTGCTGTTGGCGTGGAGGGTCGTCAGGCACAGGTGACCGGTTTCCGCGAACATCAGGGCATATTTCATGGATTCGCGGTCATGGACTTCGCCGATCACGATGACGTTGGGCGATTGGCGCATCGTATATTTCAAGGCAACATCGTAGGATTCGGCGTCCACACCGATTTCCCGCTGATCCACAAGACAGTTTTTGTGGCGGAAATAGTATTCGATGGGCTCCTCGATGGTCACGATGTGTTCCTGACTGTGTTCATTGCGGTAATCGACCATGGAGGCGATGGAAGTGGATTTACCGCAACCCGTTCCACCGATGAAGACGATCAGACCGCGTTTGGCCATCGAGAGATGTTGGAGAATCGGTGGCAGGCCGAGTTCCTCGAAGCTCGGGATATAGGGGTTGATCAGCCGTAACACCATGCCAACGCTGCCCCGCTGGCGAAAGACGCTGACCCGTAGCCGGGCGATGTCCGGGTAGTTCAAGGTGAAATTACTTTCCTTGCGGGTATCGAATTCCTTTTGCTGCCGGTCATTCATGATGGATTGAGCCAGAATTTCCGTTTGCGACGGTGTCAGGCGGTTCTCCCCCACCCGTTGAATTTCCTCGCCGACCTTGATGGCGGGTGGACTGCCGGCCGTGATGAAGATTTCGAATCCCTTCTTGCTCAGCATCAATTGAATCAATTCAAACATATAGCCGGTGGCTCGGTCGGTATCCATAATGGCTCCTTCAGTCGTGTAGTCGGTGGCTTTTCATGACTGACTGTACCTGCCGATGGCATTGACAGTATGCCAATCATATAGCAGACAGGTTCCTCCGTTGTGAATGGATGAGGCGAGAAATAACGAAAGGGAGGGCGTTATCGCCCTCCCTTTCGTTGTGACGGGTGACGAAACCCGGTGGCTGGGAAGCTCGACGCAATTCCCGCGTTAGCGCACTACCAGTGGCGACCTCCACGCTGTGCGAATTGGGTATCCATCACGGCCTTCTGGGCTGGACTGAGTTGGGTGTACAGATCGTCCGCCGCCTTGGCTAGGGTTTGCATGGAACTCAATCGCTGTTCCATGAACTGGATTCGTTGGGCGAACCGCTCGGGAACGGTTTGCGCCGCTTCGAGCTGTTCCATGTCACCTTTGTTCAGGCTCCGTTGAGCCTTCTGGGCGGTTTCGAATGTCTGCCAAGCCGGTTGCTGGTCGTCGGTGAGATTGAGCCGCTCCTTCAACAGATTGAGCCGCGCCTCCTGACGTTCCTGAATCATGTCCCAGCGTTGCTCGGGAGCACCGCGCATGCCGCCGCCGGGACCGTCGCCGGGACCGCCGCCAAAGCCGGGACAGTCGCCGCCCGGTCCGGCCCAGGCCAGCGAGGCCAGTCCCAAGGCGGCCGCCGTGGAGATAATCGCGAAGCGTTTATTCATGACTTTCATGGTCGTTCTCCATTGGGTTAGCTATACGGTTTTCACGGTCTCATTAGAAGCCCGGCTTGTAACATGGGCTTGTCACCTACCGGGCGTTTTGTAACGGAATGTAACAAGCCGGGTATCAATCGGGGTAATACGCGGGATTCGGCCGATGGCGGGAACGCGGGGCCGCTCAATCGGCCTGTATCGCCCTCAGCATGTCGCGACGAAAATTCAGCACAGCCAGACTTTCCTGCACGATGTTGTTCCAAGGCGGCCAGTGGGGCGACTGAGTTGGCCAGCCTGTCGTTGCTTCGTCGGCCAGCTCGGGCGGGGCGGCGCGCACCAGGCTATCCAGCACCGCACGTAGCCGCCAATCCGCAGACTTCGCGGAAGCCATGTGAGTGCGCAAGCTATCCAGCACGGCGCGGGTGAGTGGAATACTCCAGGCAGGCTCGGCGCGTAACGCTTGCAGTAAACGATCGGAAGTCAGCGACGCGCGACTCAGCCAACGCCGCACATGGGCTTCCCGTCTGGGCGTAGGTAAGGCCGCCACCAGTTCGCCGCCGTTGGGCCAATCATCGGGCAGTTCCGCCAACAGGGCTTCCACCCAGGCGCTGTCCGTGTGGCGCAACGCCGCCAGCGTCCAGCCGACCCACAAGGCCTGGCGCCATTCGTTTTTGCGGGCCGCTTCCAGTAACTCGGCCGGGTTTTTGTCCCAGGCGCTACACCACAGTGAGGGCGGCACGGCGGCGATGATTTGCGCGCACAGCCAGGCGCGTTCGCCCAGATTCTTATAGACGTGAGGATTCTTGTCGTCCACGCCGTCTCGTAGCAGCGTGGCGTCGATCGCGGTGGGCGGTTGTAGGGTCAGGGCATCCTTGCGCAGCAGATGGCCCTGCTGAAAAGTGAGCAGGGACTCGGCCTGCACGCGCAGCCGCTGCACCAAACGGGATTCCGGCAGACGAGCCAGAAGATCGGCCGCCGTGCGATGCACCTCCTTACTGCGGTCGTCCAAGACTTGTTCCAGAAAAGGCTCGTCCTTCAAACTCAATCGTTCGGCTAGGAGTTGCAGAAACGCCACGCGGTCCTTGGCGGATTCGTGCTGCCAGGTGGACAGCAAGAGCGTGCGAGCCTGTTCCGGCTGCCGGTGGCGCAGGTGGGCCAACAGCCTCCGGCGTTGCTCTCTATCGCCGGTTTGCCAAACCGTATCACCCGTAATTTCAATAGCATAATGCCAGTCTTGGTTTTGCCGGGCCAGCCAGCGCCCACGCTCACCCAAAACCCGGCGTATGGGGTCTTGCAGTCCGGTCCGCGCGCGGCCGGCCTCAAGTAATCCAGGCAAATAGGGCTCCGCCACACGCCGGCCGCTTTCCGCAACTGCCACCAGCCATTCGGGCAGCACGTCACTGTGGTGTCCCGCCAGCATGAGGGCGAGATGTTGTCCGGCCAGTGGGCCGCAACGGGTTTGGACATCGGCGGGGCAGCGTTCAACGCCAGCGGGCGCGCCGGCGTCGGGCGCGCGCGCGACTTGCCGCCACAGCGCCACGATGCCGGCGGCGGTCAATAAATGGGTGGCGGGTTCGTCGGGGACCAGCCGTTGCAGGGTATCGCCTAGCGGACCACGAGGCGTTTCCCATTGTGGGGGCTGTTGGGCGGTTCCCACCAGGGCGATAGTGACCAATTCTTGCCAGATACGCATGATCGTGCGGGGAGGCTCCGCTGTTCAGAAGTAGGCGGTCTGGCCCTGTGCCCAGACGCTCAACGGCCATAAATGGCGACCGTCCCATTCGCCGAATACATGACAGGGTTCCCCGCCGCTGAGGGCGAGCAAGTGCCATAGATTCGGAAAACCAGGATGCAGGGGCAGCGCCTGCCCTTGGGGGTCACTCAGAAGCAGTTGCTCGTCGCGCCAGCCCGGCGCCAGCGAGCGGAGGGTGACCGGAAAGTTTTCCAACCAGGGCTGTCGGCTCAGGGCCTCGGCATAGGCGGTCAGAAAGTCGGTGATGGCGCCATAGCCGTCGGCCGGCACGGCGGTATCGCCCACGCTGTCATGGCGTTCTCCTAGGATGGCCCGCAGTGGATAGGCGCTGGGCAGATAACCCACGCTGGCCGCCAGTTGACGACCGGGGACCAACGCTGGGTCCAACGCTTGTCCCTGAAAGGCGAATTCTAGTAGCAACGCTTGGCGGCGGTGAGTCCGGCCCCAGAGCCAGGTACGGCGCACTTGCAAACGGTCCTCCTGGAAACCGCGTTGCCCGAGAATCGACCAGTCATCCTGGAGCCAGGCGGCCGGTGGCAGATCCTCGGCCTTATAGGTCCAGCCGATCTGGGTCCGCACGTCGGCTTGCAACGGTTCAGGCAGTCTGTCCAGATGCCCGTGAGCGGCCAACAATAGTTGCAACAGTCCCAGCTTGGCGAGCAAACGCTCGTTCCAACCCTCGCCGGAAGCCGCGATGCCGGACATTTCTCTTATCCAGCGAGCCAAGCCAGGGGCCTGTGCGTCCACCAGACGCGAAGCCATGTTATCCCAATAGCGGACCGGTTGGGTTTGGGCATGAGCCAGTCCCTGTCTGATCAAATCGCCTAGCCAACGTTCCAGTTCGGCCAGCCCTGCCGTAACCTTGGCCTGACGCTGCGAGGCGCGTTTAGCCTTGGCCACTGTTTTTTGCGCTTGCTGCTCAGGGTCGTCCGCATTCGCCGTGTCCGCTGCTTTGGCGCGTTTAGCCTGCGTGCTGCGTTCCCGTTTGGCCAGCCATTCCCCGACCCAAGCGGGCGGCTCCTCCTCGGCCGTGAAAGCCTCGCTTTGCGTCGTGAACAACAGAAATAGGCCCAAAGCATGCTTACAGGGAAACTTACGACTGGGGCAGGAACATTTGAATGCCGGTTCGCCCAGTTCGACCTGGGTTTGATAAGGCTTGGCGCCGCTGCCTTTGCACTCGCCCCACAGCGCTTGGCGCGTGTTGCCCAGGAGCAGCCATTTGCCGGCGACGGCCAGCGTGCGGCCGGCCTTAGCGGAGGCCGGATCGGGAGCCAGTGCGAGAACCTGTTCTGCGGTCCAGGAAGACATCGATAAGTCAGTAGAAATCAAGAGAATTGACGACGATTTGTAGGATACACTGGCGCACAATGATTGCACTATAACCCGTGCATCCCAATGCATCCTGGAACGCCCCCATTCCAGAGACGCGGTCAGAATTAAGGTGATTCCCCGTTTCAAAATGCAATCTCGATCCATCGATGAACAAGAATTCCTGGCTGGGTACGATGCTGCCCAATACCGGAAGCCTTCATTCAGTGTCGATCTGGCGATCTTCACCGTGTGTGAAGATCGCCTGAACGTACTGTTGGTCAAGCGTTCCGAGCATCCCGCCATGGGGCGATGGGCCTTGCCGGGCGGGTTCATCGACCCCTTGCGGGACAGTACGATTGAGTCCTGTGCGCTGCGTACTTTGCTGCTCAAGACCGGAGTCAGCCCGCCCTATCTCGAACAGCTCAAAACCTATGGTTCCAAAGATCGCGATCCGCGCGACTGGACGGCGACCACAGTGTATTTCGCCCTCATGGCTTCCGATCAGGTCACTCTGCAAGGTAATCAGAAAGAAGTACGCTGGGCGCCCATCCACGGTGACAGTGTGGATGTCAAGCTGGCCTTCGACCATCGTCTGATTCTGGCCGATGCCGTCGAACGGTTGCGCTCCAAACTAGAATATACTCATATCGCCGTGCATCTTCTTCCCGAGGAGTTCACTCTGCCGGAACTGCAGAAAGTCTACGAAATCATTTTGCAGGTGCCGCTGGACAAGAGTTCGTTTCGGAGGCGGGTCGGCCAGGCGGATATGCTGGAGGAGATCGGCGGAAAGCTGCGCGATGGCGTTGGCCGGCCCGCGCAGTTGTATCGTTTCAAGCATTACGAAAAACAAACCTTTTTCCCCCGCAGCATGTCACGTTATGCGCGTTAATCCGTGTCGATGCAAACGTCGCGCGGGCGCCTTCCGCGGTCTGTCCCCGACACCGGCTATAGTTTGCTCGGGCTAGGCGGGCGGCGCCTCGTCAATCGGGCTCGGCGGTTGAACGAGGGGCGGATTGTCGCAGTCGAAAACTTCGGAGGAGTCAGCCGAGTCGGAACGCGGTGAAATCGCTATCCATGGGGAAAATCGGTAGGCGAATAACCGATACACCAGTATCATGGCGGCCAGGCTCGGCTGAGTCGCCAGGACTTCCTCATTACAGCCCGAGAGGCGCGCCTTGTTTCTGATTCCAGCACCATGGGCAATGATATGTCAGCAAAATCGAACATAGATGCGGCCGCTGCGGACGAGAAGCAGAAAGTTCCGCAGATACCCGGCTACACGATCGAAAAGCCCCTGGGCAAGGGTGCGATGGCGGCGGTGTATCTGGCTGTGCAGAACGCACTGGAACGCCAGGTGGCGCTCAAGGTGATGGCGAGCTCGCTGAGCGTCGATGAAACCTTCCGCCGGCGTTTCGTGAAGGAAGGGCGCATCATTGGCCAGCTCAGTCATCAGCACATTATCACGGTGTACGACATCGGTGAGTACGAAGGCTATTACTACATGGCCATGGAATACATTGGCCACGGCACGCTGAGGGAACGTATCGAACGCGGCATGCCCCCCGAGCGCGCGGTCAGCATCCTCTGTCAGATCGCCAAGGCGCTGGGTTACGCCCATGGGCGCGGTTTCGTGCATCGCGATGTCAAACCAGCCAATATCCTGTTTCGCGACGATGAAACGGCCGTGCTTTCGGATTTCGGTATCGCCCGCGGTTTCGACGAAAGCACGCGGCTGACCATGGCGGGCTGGACGCTGGGCACGCCGAATTACATGAGCCCGGAGCAGGCCCTGGGCAAAACACTTGATGCGCGCAGCGATCTGTACGCGCTGGGTGTGGTGTTTTACGAGATGTTGGTCGGCGCCCGCCCTTACAAGGCAACGGATTCCATATCCCTGGCCTTGAAGCATGTCAGCGAGCCCATCCCTCGGTTGCCGGACAATCTGGCCATCTACCAGGGCATCATTGACAATCTACTGGCCAAGGACCCCAACGACCGGTTTGCGCACGCCGAGGAACTGATCAAGGCGGCAACGCATGTGCAGACCACGGGTAAGGCTATGCCGCCGCCGGTCGTCAAGCGCACCGAGACCGTGACGCCTCCACCCAAGCCACCGGCGGTATCCCCGGCGCCTCCCAGCAAGAAAACCTGGATCGGGTGGTTGGTGGGTATCGTACTCGTGTTGTTGCTGGGAGGCGCCGGAGCGTATCTGGCGATGAACCGCAACGTGGTCACGCCCACACCCACGCCGCAACCCGTGCAACCGCCCAAGATCGCCAATGTGAGCGAACAGATCGCCAGTCATTTGCGGATCGCGGCGGCCAATCTGAATATCGGGTTCCTGATTTCGCCGTATAACCTCAATGCGACTTACGGCTATTGCGAGGTGCTCAAGCTCGATGCCAATAATGCCGCGGCGCTCCGTGGACTCGACGATGTCGCGCGCGCCTATGCGCAACAGCCGGAAACCAATCGTGACGAGTTGCACCTGGCCTTGGGGATGGTACAAGGTTGTCTCGGCTCGGCACCGAATAATCCCAGTCTGCTTTCCTTGCGCGAACGTATTCAGCAGCAAATAGGGCAAAGCCAGTAGCCGGCTTGTTGGCGTGCGCTTGAGATAGGTGACATGCAACTTCCTGATCACAAAACCAAGATTGTCTGCACCATCGGTCCGGCTTCCAATAGTCAGCCGGTGCTGGAGGAAATGATACGACGGGGGATGAATGTCGCGCGCCTGAATTTCGCCCACGGCGACTTCGCGGCCCATAAGACCACCATCGCCACGATACGCGCGGCCGCCCAGGCGGTTGGCCAGCGGGTCTCCATCCTGGCGGATCTGCCAGGCCCCAAGATTCGCGTTGGCAAACTGGCCGAGCCGCGCGAGTTGACGCACGGAGACACGTTGACGCTGTGCGCCGAGAATGAGCCCAAGGATACGATCGCCGTACCGGTCAATTTTTCGACCCTGCCGCAGGTCGTGCGCAGCGGGCAAACCATATTTCTCAATGATGGTTTCATTCAACTGGAAGTCCTGGAGGTCGCCGAACAGACCGTGCGATGCCGGGTCATGGTGGGGGGTGTCTTGCGTTCCCACAAGGGACTGAACGTACCGGGCGTGGATCTGGGCATCAGCGCCTTTACCGAAGACGATCGCCGGGGATTGCAGTTCGCCGTGGAAAATGGCGTGGACGCGGTGAGTCAATCCTTCGTGCAAAACCCCGACGACATCGTGGCGGTGCGGGAAGCGGCGCGGGCGAGTGGCCGGGTGCCGATGATCTTCGCCAAGATCGAGCGATCGCTGGCGCTGGACAACTACGAAGCCATCCTGGCCGTCGCCGATGGCGTGATGGTGGCGCGGGGTGATCTGGGTGTGGAGATTCCGCTGCAAAACATCGCGGTCGTGCAAAAACGGCTGATCCGTCAGGCAAACCTATTGGGCAAGCCCGTGATCACCGCGACCCAGATGTTGGAATCGATGACGGCCAACCGTCGGCCGACCCGCGCCGAGGTGACGGATGTGGCCAACGCCATACTCGATGGCACGGACTGCGTCATGTTGTCGGAGGAATCCGCCACCGGCGCCTATCCCCTGGACGCAGTCCATATGTTGGCGTGCATTGCCAGTGCGACGGAAAACGAAGGGCGAGGCGAGCGGGTGCGGGAAATCCTCAACCGGGCCATGGCGCAGGGCACCATCAGTGTCGAGGACTTGATCGCCATGAGCGTGCAAAATTCCGTCGAGCGATTGCCGGCGGTTGCCGTGCTGACGCCGACTTATTCCGGGACGACGGCCCGCCGTATCGCGCGTTTCCGCCTTCCGGTCTGGGTGATGGCCATGAGCACGCGGGAAGCGACCTGTCAGGCGCTACAGTTTTCCTACGGGGTTTATCCCTTGCATGAAGTGGAATATCAGGAAGATTGGGAGGCTTACGCCCGACATTGGTTGACCCAGCAGGGCGTCACCCAGGGCATGGCCGTGCTGACCCAGGGGCCGTCTTCCCAGCATCCCGGCGCCACCAACAACATGCGGATTATCGAACTGCAGTAGGTTGCCGTCGGATTCTCCTCATCTCGATCGACCGGTTACGCGAGGGGCTGGTCTGGGCGAACATACCGGTCCATGCGTTATCTTAATCTGGAACATATTGAGCAGTCCCTGCGCCAAGTGCAGCGGGATTTCACGGCTATCAACGACCAGTTGGATGTCAAGCGCGAGGATATGACCGACGAACTCGTTCATAATCTGCTCTGTGCTTACCGCTATCTGGATGATCTGGTGGATCGTCGCGATGACTTGTTCGCCGATAGTGGACTCGAAGAGTTGCTGGAACTGAACCATCGTATCTTGTGCGGCGAGGAGCCGTCGGTGCGCAAAGAATATTTTCGGCACATTTTGGCCACCGAGGAAAAATTTTCCCGCAATCTGCACTGGGTGAGGGACTGGTATGCCTCGCATCGCAAAGACCCGGTTTACAAACGCGCGGCGGGGGTTTATGTGCGCATTCTCTGCCAGCCGCAGTTATTCATCGAAGGCAATCACCGCACCGGCTCGTTGATCGCCAGCTTGGAGCTGGTGCGTCACGGCAAGCCGCCCTTCGTATTGTCCACGGAAAACGCAGTCGCTTATTTCAACCCGTCGTCCGTGATCAAATGGAAGAATCGCATGAAATATATGGACCGGACCTTCCATATTCCGGGTTTGAAAAAGAAATTCGGAAAGTTTCTCGAAAAGCAGGCCGATTACGGTAATTTGCTGCCGCCTAGCGAACCCCTGGCGGTTCCTGCTTCTTGGGGATAAAGACGTCAGGCCGACGTTTCTAGGCGAGTGGCGAGTGGCGTCGCGACGGTGTACAGATTTCCGAGTATGCTTTAGAGTATCGGGCCCTCCTAATTCAAGGGAAGAATCATGCAGCAGGCGCCCCCGGATTTTTCCGTTAAGGCCCAACAGCTTATCGAAGTCGGGCGATTTTTTTTCGAGCGCGGGTGGGTGCCCGCGACCAGCGGCAATTTTTCCGCCCGGCTGGATGACGATCGCTTGGCGATCACCGTGTCCGGGCGGCACAAGGGTCGACTAGGGGAAGCCGACATCATGCTCGTGGATGGCCAAGGCCAATCCCTGTCGGCGGGCCGGAAGCCCTCGGCGGAAACGCTGTTGCATACCCTGTTGTACCGGCGCGACCCGGACATCCGCGCCGTATTGCATACCCATTCCGTCAACGCCACGGTATTATCGAAAACCGGCCGCACCGAACTGCGTTTGCGGGATTACGAAGTACAGAAGGCGTTTCCCGGCATCGACAGCCATGATTGTGAAATCACGGTGCCGATAATTCCCAATGACCAGGACATGGAGCGATTGGCTGATCGGGTCGTGGAATTGTTGGATCGCCAACCCATACCCGGTTATCTCATCGCCGGGCACGGCTTGTATACCTGGGGGAATTCGGTGGACGATGCTTGCCGGCATATCGAAGCTTTCGAGTTCCTGTTTGAATGTGAAGTGCTGACGCGGAGGCTAGGCCAATGAGTGAGTTGAAAATCTTCCCCGATACCGATCCGGGCTCGGCCCAGGTGTATGGCGACTACCCGGCGATCGCTCGCGAGCTGAACGCCGTCGGCGTGCTGTTCGAACGTTGGACGGCGGACCGCCCCCTGTCCGCACAAGCCGATCAGAAGGAGGTCCTGGCCGCGTACCGGGAGCCCGTCGCACGCCTGATGAAAGAGTACGATTTCCAGTCGGCGGACGTCATCAGCCTCAAGCCCGATCATCCAGACAAAGAGGCGCTACGCGCTAAGTTCCTCGACGAACACACGCACAGCGATTACGAAGTGCGTTTCTTCGTGGGCGGCAAGGGTCTGTTTTGCATTCACACGGCAAACCGGGTCTATGCGATATTGTGCGAACAGGGTGATCTCATCAGTGTGCCGGCTAATACCACGCACTGGTTCGACATGGGGCCGCAGCCGGATTTCAAGTGCATCCGCCTGTTCACGACCCCGGAAGGTTGGGTCGCCAATTTCACTGGCAGCGACATCGCCGGCCGTTTTCCGCGCTACGGGGAATAACCCCATGGCTTGGGCGATCCTCACCGACATCGAGGGCACGACTTCATCCCTGTCCTTTGTCCAGGACGTGCTATTCCCCTATGCCAGAGAGCGTCTGGCGGAGTTTGTTCAAACCCGAAAGGATGATGCGCTGGTCTTGCGCATTTTGGCGGATGCGCGCGCCGAAGCCGGTATCGAGTTGGACGAGGCGGGGTTGATCGCACAATTGACGGCCTGGATCGATGCCGATCAGAAAATCAACCCCCTCAAAGAACTGCAGGGTCTGATTTGGGAGGATGGCTATAAGCGTGGCGATTTCACCGGACATGTGTATCGTGACGCCTGGTACCGACTGCAGGCGTGGAAGCGGCAGGGACTGGATTTGTACGTGTATTCCTCGGGCTCGGTCCACGCCCAACGCCTATTGTTCGAACACACCGACTACGGCGATCTGCGGCCCTTGTTCTCGGGTTATTTCGACACCACCATCGGGCATAAGCGCGAGGCCGATTCCTATCGAATCATCGCCCATACCCTGCGTATGACGCCGAAGGATATCCTGTTCTTGTCGGATGTGGTGGAAGAGTTGGACGCAGCTCGCATAGCGGGGCTGCATACCTGCCAACTGGTGCGCGGTGGCGACCTGGACGCCACGGCGGCTCATCCCCAGGCGCGGGGTTTCGATATGATCAAACTTCCCTGGAGTCTGTCGGGGACAGCGTAGCCAGCTGCGGTATGCTTGGCATCGTGCCGCAGTGCTTCGATGAAACCACGCTGAGCCATCTCAAGTCGACCTGAATTCCGCCAGCGTTCAGTTTGTGTTCATTTTGCTTGAGGGAAACTAGTCTCAAACAAAAGTGTTTCCCACCCAGCCGAGGAAGAAAAAATGTCAACCATGCTGAAAACCCTGTTGTTAGGCAGTACGCTGTTGCTGGGCGCCTGCGCCACCACTTATCAACCCCATCAGTACGCTATGGGTGGTGCCGTCACCGGCGCGGCCCTGGGCGCCGTGGCGGGACATCAGATCAATCACAAGAATGGCGCTTATTTCGGCGCCGCCACGGGTGCGCTGGTCGGCGGATTGATCGGCAACGCCTACGATCAGAACCAAAATTCCTTTTATCAAGAGCCACCCAGACGTTTGGATTCCGGTGGGTACAGCCAGAATCCCTACGGCGGCAGTAATTCCTACAACGGTTCCTACAACAACAATTATCCCAATTACTCTTCGGATCGCAGCGCCTACTACAAGTAGTTACGGTAGCGGTATTACCCGAATTCGCCAACGGATTGGCGAGCTTCCCATCGGGAATGCGGTCAAAGCGATGGAACTATTCCGGTTTTTGACCCGATCTAGGGGTAACCCGAAAAGCCGATCCCGTCACGATCGGCTTTTTTGTTGATCAGGTACGCAGTAGATCGGCAGCCTCTGTTGGCAAGCACGATGATGCATTATATTTCTCTGCTTTCCTTGCTGAACCTTGGCTTGGTGCTGTTCGGGTATTATCACGTTCTGCGCCATCCGCGTGAGCCACGGGCGATGCTGGTCTGGCTGCTGACTTTCCTATTACTGCCGGCTTTGGGTGTGTTGCTGTTCTTTCTGCTCAGCGACGCACGCTTGCGCCGTCGCCGCCGCCGGTTGAACCGCCGGCGGCAGCGCCTCAATCCCGAACTCTGGCGGCATCTGGAAGCGGTGCACGAGCGTTATGCACCGCACTTCGAGTCCGTACCGAATCAGACTGATTTGCGCCGCTTCGTCGATCTGTCCACACGCATCAACGACGAACGGGCGCCCACCGGGCAAAACCAGGTGTCGATCTATCATTACCAGGCGCCCCAGGTCTGGCAAGATTTGCTGAAGGCTCTGGAGCATGCCCAGTCCCACATTCATCTGGAGTATTTCACTTTTAGCGCCGATGCCAGTGGTCGGCATGTCGCCGAGATTCTCCAGGCGAAAGCCCGCGCCGGAGTGCGTTGCCGCCTGCTGGCGGACCATGTCGGTTCGTGGGGGTGGCCCAAGGGATTCGCGCAAGCCCTGCTGGATGCAGGCGTCGATGTCGCGTTCTTCATGCCTGTGCTTCCCTGGCGCCATCAACGCTGGCGCTTGCGGCTGAACTTCCGCAACCATCGCAAATTGGCCGTCATTGACGGACGGGTGGCCTTTACCGGCAGCCAGAACATCGGCGATGAGTATTTCGGAGTGAATAAGGTATCGCAGAACTGGATCGATACCCATTTGCAACTGCGCGGTCCCGCCGTGCATGAATTGCAGGAGATATTCGTGGAGGACTGGCATTACGCCACCGGCGAAGATTTGTATGATCCGGTCTATTTCCCGCAGCCGGAGGTCACGCCGGGTGATCAGGGGCAAGTCGTACAGATCATTCCCTCGGGCCCCGACTACGACGCCAACATCATGCACCATTTGCTGTTGGCCGCGATCTCCGCGGCTCGGCGCACGGTACGCATCGCCTCGCCGTATTTCGTTCCCGATCCGACCATGGTGCTCAGCCTGGAAACGGCGGCTTACCGGGGAGTCCGCGTACAACTGCTGGTGCCGGCCTGGACGGATCACCGCATCGCCCTATGGGCCGGGCGCAGTTATTATCGCGAATTGTGTGCCGCGGGCGTCGAGATTTACGAGTATCAATCCGGTTTCCTGCATTCCAAGCTGGTGATCGTCGACGAAGACTGGGCCATGATCGGTTCCGCCAATATGGACGAGCGCAGTTTCCGTCTGAATTTCGAATTGACGACCGTGTTGTACGCGCATTCCGCCAGCCTTCACATGCAGGCTGAATTCGACGACATGCTGCGACAGGCCGAGCGCATCGTCCCCGAGCAGCTTCCCGATTCGCTCGGTATATCCCTGCTTCTGGGTATGGCTAGAGTCGTCTCGCCCATGTACTGAGCATCGAGTGCCAGTGGGATTATCGACCGCCGGGGCCACGGAAAAGGATGTGCTTCTGTTACAATCCCTGCCCCATGGACCTATCACTGATTCTCGACGATCTCAATGATGCGCAACGCCAGGCGGTCACCGCGCCGCCCGGCCCGTTGCGTGTGCTGGCGGGCGCCGGCAGTGGCAAAACCCGCGTCCTGACCCGGCGTATCGCCTGGTTACTGGCCGTCGAGCGGGTTTCGCCCTGGTCGATTTTGGCCGTTACTTTCACCAACAAGGCGGCGGCCGAAATGCGCGGGCGTGTCGAAACGCTGCTCGGTACCGGCATGAGCGGGCTGTGGATCGGCACCTTTCATAGCATCGCTCATCGCCTGTTGCGTATTCACTGGCAGGAAGCGAAGCTGCCGCGCACCTTTCAAGTGTTGGACGCTGACGATCAATCGCGGTTGGTGAAACGGGTCGTACGGGCCCTGAATCTGGATGAAAAGAAATGGCCGCCGCAACAGGCCCTGCATTTCATCAATGCCCGCAAGGACGAAGGACTGCGACCCTCGCAGATAGACGACAAGGGCGAAGTGGCCATCCGTCAGTGGTTGCGCATCTACGAGACTTATCAGGAGAATTGCGAACGGGCTGGGCTGGTGGATTTCGGCGAGTTGCTGCTGAGAGTCTACGAACTGTGGCGGGATAACGAGGCCCTGCTGGGGCATTATCGACAGCGTTTCCAGCATGTGCTGGTCGATGAATTCCAGGACACCAATACCATCCAATACCAATCGCTGCGCTTGCTGTGCGGGGGACAGGGTGATGTGTTCATCGTCGGGGACGACGATCAATCCGTGTACGGCTGGCGCGGCGCCCGCATCGAAAACATGTTTCAATTCGAACGCGATTTCCCCGGCACCCAGACTCTGCGCCTGGAACAGAACTATCGCTCCACCGGTACGATTCTCAAAGCCGCCAATCAGCTCATCGCCCACAACAGCGGCCGCTTGGGCAAGAATCTCTGGACACAGGATGGCGAAGGGGAAGCGATAGCGACCTACGCCGCCTTCAACGACATCGACGAAGCGCGTTTCGTGATCGAGCGGATTCGCCAATGGGTGGCGCAAGGCCAGCGGCGTAGCGAGGTCGCCATACTCTATCGTTCTAATGCGCAATCCCGCTTATTCGAGGAACATTTGCTCGGGTCGCAGATCCCCTATCGCGTGTATGGCGGTCTTCGGTTTTTCGAGCGCGCCGAAATCAAGGACGCATTGGCCTATCTGCGCTTGATCGCCAACCGCGGCGATGACGCTTCGTTCGAGCGGGTGGTCAATACGCCGACCCGTGGCATCGGAGGACGTAGCCTGGACGCCGTGCGGGATGCCGCGCGCGAACTGAACTTGACGCTGTGGCAGGCGGCGCAACGCGTGTTCGTCGAGAAACTATTGCCGAACCGGGCGCTGAATGCGCTGCAGGAATTCCTGCTGCTGATAGACAATCTGGATCGTGACACCCAGGCGCTAACCCTGCCCGAGCAAGTGGACCACGTCATTCATGCCAGTGGCTTGCTGGAGATGTACCGTCAGGCCAAGGACAACAAAAGCGAAGCCCGGGTGGAAAACCTGGAGGAACTGGTCAATGCCGCTGGCGCCGACCGGGATTCGTTCGCGGTCGAGGAGGGGGAAGAAACCTTGTCGCCATTGACGACCTTTCTCACGCACGCCGCGCTGGAGGCCGGTGAAGGTCAAGCGGCCGCTTGGGAGGATTGCGTGCAGTTGATGACTTTGCATTCAGCCAAGGGTTTGGAGTTTCCGCTGGTGTTTCTGGTCGGGCTGGAGGAGGGGTTGTTTCCGCATCAGCAATCGCTTCAGGAGCCCGGACGGTTGGAAGAGGAGCGGCGTCTGGCCTATGTCGGCATCACCCGCGCTCGGCGGCGACTGACTCTGAGTTATGCCGAACAGCGTCGTTTGCACGGCAAGGAAATCTATCCGATGCCCTCCCGTTTTCTGGCCGAAATACCCGCCGAACTGACGCGGGATGTGCGTGCCCGTTCCCGTGCCAGCCTGCCGGTATTCAACCGTCCCCGCGCGGTGGAGGCAAGCCCCGATGATCCGCATCCCGGTCAGCGGGTGCGCCATGCTACGTTCGGCGAGGGTGTGATTCTGTCGGTCGAAGGCGAGGGCAGTCGCAAGCGTTTGCAGGTGCGTTTCAACCGGGTGGGCGCTAAATGGTTGGTGGCGGCTTACGCCAAGCTGGAGCGGGTTTAGCGTCGGACGGGCGCTGGCGGGTTCGGGGCCGTCTGCGTCTCCTCATGGCTTTGCAAAACAGGCGGGTAGGCTAAGGCTAGGGGCACGGGGGCCGCCCACGATGCATCGATGGAAAGCCGTTATAATGCCAAGCCATTGGCTCGCCCCGTTGAGGCCCTACACCCTGTCGCAGACTGGAGAGTTATCGTGACGGCCGTGAATTGGCGTGATGTAAAACAACCTATCCGTTATCCGTGGCAATGGTTCAAACATTGCATTGTATTGTTGCCAGCCTTGTTGCTGGCGCCAGCCGGTGCGCTGGCGCAGCAAGCCAACGCCGCGATTCCGAACTGGACCTTGGCCACCGTGAAGAATCCGCTGACTCAACAGGAAGAGTGCATGTTGCAAAGTGCAAAGGTCAGTATCTCCGATGGTTATGGGGAAGCGGACGTCACCTTGCTGATCAGCGAGCGGGATTTGGCCGCGGTGACGACATCCACGATAGACGCCTCGTTTAACGACTTGCGGTTGGTGATCGATGAAGGAAATCCGATCCAGACGAAGCAAGTCGTCGGTGAGAAAACCGTTGTCTTCGAGCAGGACATGGCGGCTATCGTCGCACAGTTCAAAAAAGGATACGCGGTTAAGGTATATCTGAGGTTCTGGCCGACTTGGCCGGCTACCGAAAGTTTCCCGGCCCAGTTCAGTCTGCGGGGATTTACCAAGGCTTACGAGGGCTTGGCGAATTGCCATGCGCCGGTGCAATAGGAAAGTATTTGCGTATCGAGGTCACCGACAACACGAATTGAACATCTTTTACGCAAATTCGATGGTCTAATATTTTCTCATAGTAGGCGCAGCCGTGGGTACGGCGATGGGAAGTCGCTGAGTTTCACATCCCGAATGGTTCTAACTTTATGAGTCGGCCCTCGCCGCTTTCATCCCCAATCCCCATTTCGTGAACAAACTGGATCGGGACAGGAATGGCGGGTTGTCTCGCGAAAGAGTATCGGAAAGATGGGCTTACGCACAAAATTCAATCTAGTGTTCATTCTCGCGTTCGGTATCGGTATGGGACTGGCCGCCTATTTGCTTTATCAGACGGTGCAGAAAAACGCACGCGACGAAGTGCGGCAGAACGCCGAAATCATGATGCAAGGCGCCCAGGCTACTCGCGAATACACCGTCAAGCAAATTCGGCCGCTGTTGGAATTGCAAATGAAACGGCAGTTCATTCCGAATTCCGTACCCTCCTACGCGGCGCAACAGAATTTTGCCGCCTTGACCCAGCAATATCCGGAATTCACCTACAAGGAGGCCACGCTCAATCCGACCAATCCCAAGGATAGGGCCACCGACTGGGAAGCGGATATCATCAACGAATTCCGCAACAATTCCGAACGCAAGGAACTCGTTGTCGAGCGTCAGACCGCGTTGGGGCCGGCCTTGAGTTTTGCCCATCCCATTCAGATCAAGAACGAAGGGTGTCTGGAATGTCATAGCATCCCGGCCAATGCGCCGGCGACGATGCGCGCCGTGTACGGCGACTCTAATGGCTACGGCTGGAAACTGAACGAAGTCGTCGGAGCCCAGGTCGTGACGGTGCCGATGTCCTTGCCGTTGCAACGGGCCAAGGAAACCTTTATTACCTTCATGGCGATCCAAGGCGCCGTCTTTCTGGTGATTCTGATCATCCTCAATATTTTGTTGCATGTGGTGGTGATCAAGCCGGTAGTGAAGATTTCCGACATGGCCAGCCGAGTCAGCCTGGGCGAGGAGGAAGTCCCGGAATATGTCAAACCCGGCAAAGACGAAATCGCTTCGCTGTCCGCTTCATTCAACCGGATGCGTCGTAGTTTGGAGAACGCCATGAAGATGCTGGGAGAATAAGTGCTTGGCGGACAAGCCGGGTAATGATCGACTGATTACCCTGCAAACCCTTGGCAAATACCGTGTCGAAGGGGTATTGGGAAAAGGTGCGATGGGCGTGGTGTATAAGGGATACGACACCGTGCTGGAGCGATTTGTCGCGCTGAAAACCATCCATGCGCATCTTGCGGAGGGTCAGGAGCGAGAAAGTTGGCTGAGCCGTTTCAAGCAGGAAGCACGGGCGGCGGGCCGTTGCTTGCATCCCAACATCGTCGCGGTGTTCGATTACGGCGAGCATCAGGGCATACCCTATATTGCCATGGAGTATGTGAACGGGCGGGAATTGAGCAAATTCCTCAAGGAACGAAAACAACTCAATCTACAAGAAGCGCTTTCCATCGTCTCCCAGGTGCTCACTGGCTTGGGATATGCCCATCAATTCAGCATCGTCCACCGGGACATCAAACCCGGTAACATCATTCTCCTGGACAGCGGCCAGGTAAAAGTGGCCGATTTCGGCATCGCCCGCATCGAATCCACCAATATCACCCAGCAAGGCGTGCTGATCGGCACGCCCAGCTACATGTCGCCGGAGCAGTTTCGTGGCCAAGAGGTGGACCTGCGCACGGACCTCTATTCAACGGGGGTCGTTCTGTATCAGTTGTTGACCGGGGAGATACCCTATCCCGGCAAAACGTTCACGGAAATTCTCTACAAGGTCGCCAGCAGCGAGATGCGGGACGTGCGGGAGTTGAATCCTACCGTGCCCGATTCCCTGAACAATGTGGTGCAGAAAGCCTTGGCCAAGGATCCCGGCTGGCGTTATCAATCGGCCCGGGAGTTCGCTGATGCGTTGCAGGAAGCCATGGAAGCCATGCCTGACACCACCCTGGTGCAGCCCGTTCCCTTACCCGATCTCGGTAGTGGGTCGTCTTCCTGGAAGGACAGCATGGTCTCCGGTTGGGAACAGGATGTATTGCGCAAGGCATCGGAAGCCCTATCCGTCTATATCGGCCCGGTGGCCAAACTGGTCGTGAAGCGCGCCGCGCAAGAGTACAAGGACCCCGAGCAGTTTTATCAGACGCTGGCCAGGAATATCCCCACCGAGGTGGAAAGGAGCGAGTTCCTGCGGCGTATGAAATTGACCTCGACGCAGACATATATCAATCCCCTCACCTCGGCACAGCGAGCCACGGGTTATCGTCAGGCGCTCAATCCCCAGGATCTTGAGAAAGTTCAGCAGCAGCTCACGGCTTATCTCGGCCCGATCGCCAAGGTGCTGGTCAAAAAAACGGCCCCGCAGGCCAGTTCCCTGAAGGATTTGTACGACCGCCTCGCCGGGCATATCCCGGATGCGGCGGAACGTGCCATCTTTCTCGCTAAATCCCCGAAGTCATTCTGAATTTCCCGACCGAGTGCGCCTTCGGCCGGGGTGCTCCGCACGCCACAAAGCGTCTGCAATAGTGTAGGATTGCCTACGTCGCCGAAGAACGGCCGGTTCGAGCCGGAATGCGACATCCTGACTGACAGCCTGTTACTGGATACCGCGGTAACGCACATCGCGTACTAAACCAAGTTGAGGAGTTTTCAAACCGTGAACAACCTTTCAAGAAAAACCGGTTGGTGGGGATTCGTATTGGCCGGTACTTTGGCCATGATGGGGATGGCCAATGCCGCCGACACTATCAAGATTGGAGTGGCCGGCCCACATACCGGTCCTTATGCCGCGTTCGGCGAGCAATTCTGGCGTGGAGCCACGCAGGCGGCCGAGGATATCAACGCCGCCGGTGGGATTAACGGCAAAAAGATCGAACTGGTCAAGGGGGATGATGCGTGCGAACCCAAACAGGCGGTCTCGGTGGCCAATCGGTTGGTCGATTCTGACAAGGTGGCCGCCGTGGTTGGCCATTTCTGTTCCTCGTCCACCATTCCTGCTTCGGAAGTCTATGCCGAAGCCGGCATTCTGATGATGAGTCCGGCTTCTACCAATCCGCAAGTGACCGAGCGCAAGATTCCCACGGTGTTCCGTGACTGCGGACGGGATGATCAGCAGGGCGTGGTGGCCGCCGAATTTATCGTTAAGACGCTGGGCGCCAAGAAAGTGGCCGTAGTGCACGATAAAGACACCTACGGTCAGGGGCTGGCCGACGCCATGCGCGACCACATGCATACCCTGGGAGTCCAGGAAGTGTTGTACGAAGGTCTGACCCGGGGCGAGAAGGACTTCAATGCGCTGGTCACCAAGATCAAGGCGGCGGATGCGGATGTGGTCTATTTCGGCGGCTTGCACACGGAAGCCGGCCCGTTGGTTCGGCAAATGCGTGAGCAGGGACTGACCGCGGCCTTCGTTTCCGGTGATGGCATCGTATCCGAGGATCTCGTGACGTCCGCCGGTGGAGCCCAGTTCGTCAAGGGGGTTTATCACACCTTCGGCCGTGATCCGCGCAATATTCCCGAGGGCAAGGAAGTCATCGAGAAGTTCCGGGCCGCCGGTTATGAGCCAGAAGGCTATACGCTGTATGCCTACGCTGCCGTGCAGGCTATCGCGGCCGCCATGGCCGCCACCAACAGCACCGAAGGTGACGTGTTGGCGGATTGGTTGCACAAAAACAGCGTGGAGACGGTGATGGGCGAGAAGTCCTGGGATGAAAAGGGCGATCTCAAGCAGATCGACTACGTCATGTATCAATGGGATGACAAAGGCAAGTACGCCGAAGTGAATTGAGGTGCTTCTAGTCTTGATCTCCTACCCCTCTCCTCCTGGGGAGAGGGGTTTCCATCGTAACCCCGTTCTTACCCGTGCCTTTGAACTGAATACCCCGTTTCCCGCCGCTGGGGCCAAGCAACAGGACCTTTCCCGCCAATGGGCGGCGGAGGTTGGGCGGGCGGCTTTTCTGGAGACGTTCCGATGACGAATGAGTGGAGGCCCGATTCATGGCGGCAACGGACCGCCGCGCAGATGCCGGAATATACGAATGCGGCTGAGTTGGCCGACGTGGAACGGCAACTGGCGACCTTTCCGCCGCTGGTGTTCGCCGGCGAGGCGCGTACTTTGCACCGGCAACTGGCCGAGGTGGCCGAAGGTCGGGCGTTTTTATTGCAAGGCGGGGATTGCGCGGAGAGCTTCGCCGAGTTTCGCGGCCCGCATATCCGCGATACCCTGCGCGTGATGCTGCAGATGGCGGTCGTTCTCACCTTCGCCGCAGCTTGCCCGGTGGTCAAGGTCGGCCGGCTGGCGGGTCAATTCGCCAAGCCCCGCAGCGAACCCTTGGAAACCCGCCAGGGCGTATCCCTGCCGAGTTATCGGGGCGACATCGTCAATGCCATGGATTTCACGCCGGAGGCTCGCCTACCTGATCCTCAACGGCAGTTGCGCGCCTATTCCCAGGCGGCGGCGACGCTCAATTTACTCCGGGCCTTCGCCCAGGGCGGCTATGCCGATCTGCATCGGGTCCATCGTTGGAACCTGGATTTCGTGGCCGCCAGTCCACAGGGCGAGCGCTATCAGGATCTGGCCAATCGTATCGCCGAAAGTCTGGCTTTCATGGAAGCCTGCGGCATCAATGCCGATACGGTGCCGCAGATTCGCGAAACCACGTTTTTTACCAGCCATGAGGCGTTATTGCTGGGGTATGAGCAGGCGCTGTGCCGGGTCGACAGTCTGAGCGGGCGCTGGTACGACACCTCGTCCCATCTGTTATGGGTCGGCGAACGCACCCGGCAGTTGGACGGGGCGCATATCGAATTCGTGCGGGGCATCGCCAATCCGTTGGGGGTCAAGGTGGGCCCGAGTAGTGATGGCGATACGTTGCTGCGCCTGATCGATGCCTTGAATCCCGCCAACGAGCCGGGCCGGTTAACCGTGATTTGTCGCATGGGCCGGGATAAGGTGGAAGATGTCTTGCCGCCGTTGATTCGCGCCGTGCAACGCGAGGGGCGGCGCATCGTCTGGTCTTGCGATCCCATGCACGCCAACACCATCAAATCCTCCAGCGGTTACAAGACTCGACCGTTTCAACGGATTCTCGACGAGGTTCGGGGCTTTTTCGCCGTGCATCAGGCCGAAGGCAGTTATCCGGGCGGCGTGCATTTCGAGATGACCGGTCAGGATGTCACCGAATGCACGGGTGGCGCTCAGGCCATTACGGAGCAGGGGTTGGCGGATCGTTACCATACCCATTGTGATCCCCGTCTGAATGCTTCGCAGAGTCTGGAACTGGCCTTTCTCATCGCCGAGACCCTGAAGGAATTCCGGCAAAATCGTCTGGAGGCCGAAGGCGAACCATCCTATTCACCCGGCGTCGCGGGTGGCGCGATGCGGGCCTAAGGGGCAAGGGAGTTTGGCAATGAGCAAGCCTTTCCTTCTCGTCGTGCAGGTCGAACAGGCCAATCCCGGTCGGGTGGCCCGTAAACTGCGCGAGCGGGGATATGAATTGGAAATACGTTGTCCGGTCGAATGCGGTCATGCGTTACCCGAAGCCCTGGACGATTATGCCGGCGCCGTGGTGTTCGGGGGCCCGATGAGCGCCAATGACGATTCGACTTTGCCGGGAATCCGCGCGGAACTGGAGTGGATTCCCAAGGTGGTGGAGTCCGGCAAGCCGTTTCTAGGGATATGTCTGGGCGCGCAATTACTGGCTCGGGCGCTGGGCGCGCGGGTGGCTCCCCATCCCGCAGGAATGGCGGAAATCGGCTATTTCCCCGTATGCCCCACGGTGGATGGCGGCGAATTATTCGATGGCCCGTTGTGCGTTTATCACTGGCATCAGGAGGGTTTTGAAATCCCTTCGGATGCGGTGTTACTGGCGCAGGGCGAGCGTTTTCCCAATCAGGCTTTCCGCTATGGCGACAAGGCTTTCGGTATCCAGTTTCATCCGGAAGTCACCGCCGACATCATGGAAACGTGGTTGGAACGCGCCGCCCATAAGCTGGGCTTGCCTGGTGCGCAGTCGCCGGATCAGCAACGGGCCGGCAATCTGCGTCACGATGCCGCCTTTGAACGATGGTTGGATCGCTTTCTCGACCGTTGGCTGCCTTGCGAGGGTGGGCCAGAGTAATCGGCCCATCTCGCCTCCAATGCCATCAAGTCATAAACCCTATTGCGAGGCCAGCGAGCAGAACCAGGAACCGATCCTGGACGTGTTGCGGGAAGTGTTCACGGAATCGGGGGTGATTCTGGAAATCGGCAGCGGCACCGGTCAGCATGCCGTCCATTTCTCCCGGCATTTGCCCCATTTGATTTGGCAGCCATCGGATCTGCCCGAAGCGTTGCCGGGTATCGAAGCGTGGCTGGCCGAGGCGGCTCTACCCAATATCCGTTCGCCGCTTGTCCTGGACGCGACGCAACAGCCCTGGCCTTTGACTGGCGTAGAGGGCGTTTACTCCTCGAATACCGCGCATATCATGGGCTGGCCACAAGTCCAGGCATTCTTCCGTGGAGTCGGTCAGGCTCTAAAAGAAGGCGGATTTTTCTGTCTTTATGGCCCGTTCAGTTATGGTGGCCAGCACACCAGTCCCAGCAACGTCCGTTTCGATGCCTACCTGAAAGCAACCGATCCGCAACGCGGCGTGCGCGATTTCGATGATCTCGACGAACTGGCCGTGAGGCATGGTTTGCGGTTGTTTCGTGATTATTCCATGCCGGTCAATAACCGCACGCTGGTTTGGCGTAAGACTCGCGTCTGAGTTCGGTTGCCTAGAAGGCTCGGCAGGGCGCTCGTCGGCAGGTGAGCGGTCCTTTCTACGGCATCGGGCTAACGCGCGCCGGTGCTCCGTTCGTCGGTAAAATCGATTGTTTCGTCTTCCCATTCTGGGTACGCACATTGTGCTTTGATAACTTACCTGATGAGAAAAAACCATGGCTTCACCCATTGCTTTTTGCAAAAGACTGGACGTGCGCAGCCGGTCGGAAGGATTCAGTGACATGCCCACGAAACATCGCGGTTTTACCTTGATTGAGTTGCTGATCACCGTCGTGATAGCAGCGTTGGTGTTGACTTTTGCGGTTCCGGGGTTCCAAAACATAATCCGCAATAACCGCCGCGCGGCCCAGGTCAATGAATTCGTCACCAGCCTCAATTTAGCCCGCTCCGAGGCCATCAAGGCGAGTGCAAGAGCCTATGTCTGGCGTAGCACGAACGGCACCACACTGGCTACAGACAGCACGGGTGTGTGGGAAAACGGCTGGGTGGTTTTCGTCGATCGTAATGGGGATGCCGCGTTGGATGCTGGAGAAACGGTGCAGACCCATGCGGCTCTTGAAGGAGGCGCCCGCCTGCGCGGGCCGGGTAACTTCGGTCGCTGGATCGCTTATCTGCCTTCCGGCACCAGTCTAGGCAACGGAGGGCTACCTAACGATTCCATGACGTTCTGTGACAGTCGCGGTATCGAGGAAGGTCGCCAGATCGTGGTCAACTTTACGGGGCGGACCCGAGTCGAGGACGACCATAACAATTTCGTCAGCGTTCCGACGGATGCCTGCCCATGAGAACTTGTCGCTTTCAAAATCGTTTTATCCTCCACCACGCGGGTTCTGATTGCGGTCAGCGTGGCTTTACCCTGCTTGAGGTTCTAGTGGCATTGATCATTCTGGCTATCGGCCTATTGGGTCTAGCCAGTTTGCAGGCCGTCGGTTTGCGATCCAATCACAGCGCCCAGATGCGTACTCAGGCAACTTTATTGTCCTACGACATCGTGGATCGGATACGCGCCAACTTGAAGGGCGCGAAAGACGGCTATTACAACAACAACGGTGGGAATGCGGCTGATAACGGTTGTATCGCAGCCGGCGCGAACTGTGATCCGCAAGCCATGGCCGAGCAGGATTTGTTTGAATGGAACGCCGCGATCGCCAATGTTTTGCCTTCGGGAGCAGGCATCGTATGCGTGGATAGCACCCCCGACGACGACGATGCCACGTTGTTGGCGGATACCTGTGATGGCGTGATCAACGCCAACGAGTCGGTGGCTACCGCCCAATATGTCGTGCGAATCCAGTGGGTGGATGACCAGTCCGGCACCTTACAGCGTTTCGCCACAACCTTTCGCCCATCCAGTAGCGGTTGAGTTTTCATCATGAGCGCCATGACACGTATGTTTCCAAAAAAACAACGGGGCTTAACCCTGATCGAGATTATGATCGCGCTCGCCTTGGGGCTGATGCTCATCGCGGGATTGCTTCAGCTATTTGTCGGCACCCGCCAATCCTTCCGTATGCAGGAAAACCTTTCACGCGTTCAAGAAAGCGGTCGTTATGCTCTGGAGTACCTCAGCCGGAGTTTGCGTCTGGCAGGTTACCGGGCTCGGGACACCATAGAAGTCGGGCAATCCTTCGAGGACAAGTTCGAGGTCGACTCCAACCCTGACCGACGGCCCATCTGGGGTGTTGACGGTGGTACGGGTACGCCTAATCCCCCCGATGTGGTGACGGTCAATTTCGAGGGAACGGAAAACGCACTACAAGGCGAGGTTCGTGATTGTCTGAATCGTCAAGCTCCAGCCGACCAGGCATCCCGCAACACTTTGCAACTGAACGGAACCGATCTGGAATGCGTGTCCGTCGTGGGTGATCCAGTGGTCACTCAAACCCAGGCGGTGCTTGAGAATGTCATTGATTTTCAAATTCTATATGGAGAGGACACGGATAGTAACGAAGTCGCCAACCGTTATGTATCGGCGGGCAATGTGGGCGACATGAACAATGTTGTGAGCGCCCGCGTCTGTGTGGCGCTGCAATCGGACGAGCCCAACCTGATGGCCGAAGGCGTGGGTTTACAGACCTACCAGGATTGCTCAGGGGTCAACGCGACGTGCGCGGATCGCCGTTTATGCCGCATCTTCACCACTACCGTCACTCTCCGCAACAGACTGCTCTGATTCATAGGATCACGCCATGTCGTCAATACGGATTCCACCCAATAAACAAAAAGGTAGTGCACTCATCATCAGCCTCATCATTTTGGTGTTGATGCTGATTATTGGCACCAGCGGGATGCAGACCACGATTCTGGAAGAACGGATGTCAGGCAATGTGCGTGATTACAACAACGCCTTCCAAGCCAGCGAATCGGGATTGTTGGACGGTGAGCAGGATATTCGCAATCGCGATCTGCTCGGCAACGAGCTGCATGATGATTATTTCGAGACCGATTTCACCAGTAACTGCAACAACAGCGACAACTCGTTGGACGGCTTGTGCAAACCGGCGACATCCGGTGATCCGCAATGGGAACGATCAGCGGTATGGACGACTGTCGCCAATCAATACAGCCCCCGCAGCTATGGCGATGTGACGGGGATTCCCGATTTGCCGCCCGCGGGCCGCGAGCAACCCGATTATATTGTCGAGCGTTTGGATACGTTGAAATCGTTGGGCGTAGGACGGGTCGGTTATACGCCATCTCCGCCCGGAGCAGTAGCCTACTATCGCGTGACTTCCCGTGGATTCGGCATCGGCATGGATGATTCGGTCAATCCACCCAGACCATTGGCTCAAGTCATGGTGCAGTCCATTTACGGGAAGTAAAGCGAATGAATGCTCTAATGAATTTAATAGGCGAGAAAGCGGTATTTCACATTCGTGTAGCTATTGGGAATAGATTTTGGAGATTCATCCGATGAATAAGCATACGTGTTTGCGCTGTCGGCGGGGATTCTCGGGGTTATTGTTGGGGATTATGGTGGCGGCATTTACGTTATCAGTGAATGCCCAGGATGTAGTAGATATCGCCAATCGACCACTATTTCTGGGTGGAAGCGGTACACCGCTATCCATGCTGGTCATGGGGCGCGATCACAAGTTGTATTACGAAGCTTACAACGATGCCTCGGATCTGAATCAGGACGGTGAATTGGACGTCGGATATAAGCCCGATCTAAGGGAATATAAATTTGTCTACGACGAAGCTGGCAATGGCAGCTACCAATATGGCGATCAACTCGATTATTACGGCTATTTCGATTCCTATAAATGTTACAGGTATTCGGGTAGCTTACCGAGCGACGTGAGTGGAAAATTCGAGCCAGTGGGCAACACGGACGTGGAAAGCACAGATGCCGACGGCAATGTAACGAGAAATAACAAATGCACTGGAGCCGGCCTTGGCGATACTTGGAGTGGTGACTTTCTTAATTATTTGACAACCGCTCGTATCGATGCGGTTCGCCGGGTGCTTTATGGCGGATATCGGGTAGTTGATACCGATAGCGCCACGGTGTTGGAACGTGCCCGCGTACCGCAGGACGCGCATAGTTGGGGCAAGGAGTATCTGAGCATAGCGCACGACGGATACGATATTCGTGAATTCACTTCATTGGACCTACCTACTACCGATACTCGGCATCTTTTTGCTAACACCTCTCTTTTGTGCCCTGCCAATAATAATGATTCAGCCTGTGCCACGTTTGCCGGCACGGGACTTCCTTTGTTGCGTGTACTGAGTAATTCGACATTCCGGGTGTGGGAATGGTTGTCGATTGAACGCCCGGTAGCCGGTTATCAATGCGTTAAAGGCGTCGGTGGCTCGCGCGTGAATTGCGCTGTGGGGGGTGGGACGGTATGGGAAATCGTTCCGAGTTCGGCTTTTCAGAATTTGACGCAAACCACATATACTTTCCGTGACCCAGCGTATCCGTATAATGATGTGGATGTGGGTCATCCATCCAACCATTCGGATTTCAATACGATGGTTGCCACTTATGGGACCACCGCCCGGAAATTTGGGTCGGGGCCGGTTGCTGATATTGACGGTAGTGGAAATCCTTTCGATCCGAACAATATTAATGATGACTATCTCAATATCTTCCAGGGACAAATCGTCATTCCTACAACAGGCAGTTATACCTTTGCCGTGGATGGCGACGACGCCGTGGAATTGATCATTGATGGTACAAGCGTTGTCGGCTGGTATGGCGGCCATGGCGAGTGCAACTGCCAGACACATACAGGCTCCATCACGTTAAGCGCCGGTACCCACACGATTGAGTTTCGCCATGAGGAAGGTTACGGCGGGGATACTTACCATCTCTACTGGCGACGTACTATTCCTGCTTCGACCATGAACAATTACGTGGTCCGGGTGGACGCCTGCGTTGATGATCCCGATTTCCGTTTGGAACCCGAGTGCAAGGCCTATCAACTGGGCGATAACGACGAGGACACTAAAGTCTATAAACCCACGGGCATTTTGCATGAATATGGTGAGACGGGGCGGATGGCTTTTGGTTTGATAAGCGGCTCCTACAAGAAGAATTTATCGGGCGGCGTTTTGCGCAAGAACATGTCGTCATTCGCCAACGAAATTAATTCCGACACTGGTGTATTCAGAAAGAACGATACGAGCGATACCGCCTATGCCGCCATTTTGGCGGCCAACGGCAGCATTGTGGATACTATCGATAAGTTTCAGATAGTGGGTTTCAAGGGTAGTTATGCTTACGCGGACGGCGAATGTACGGTGCCCATGGTAATCCCCATGAAACAGGGCCGCTGCGCGATGTGGGGCAATCCGGTTGCCGAAATGATGTATGAGGGCTTGCGGTATTTTGCGAATGCGGGCCCCTCCAGCGCTTTCAACGTTACCTCGCAACCGGAATACAGCGGTTCGGGGGGCGTCAGCGATCCGACGCTCTCGTTTGCGAATCTCTCCAACAAATGGAAAGATCCCTACCGCGATCCCGACGATGCGAATGATCCTGGCTATAGTTGGTGTTCCAAGCCCTTCGAGATCGTGATCGCGGATGCGCCTTCTTTCGATACGGATCAATTGCCAGGGTCCGCTTTCAGCCCCACCGCCACATCGAATGTGGCTAGCCTATCCGGCAATGTAACGGGCATGTCCGTGGCGTCGGAAGCGGGGAGCATCTGGAGTGGCGAGTACGCCGGCAATAAACCGTCGCCGGCGTTTATCGGCGAGTCCCTTGCCAATACGCCAACTTACGATACCGCGCCGACACCCAAAACTATCAACAGTTTCGGCAATATCCGGGGTCTCGCTCCTGACGAGCCGACCCGAGAAGGCGGATATTACGCCGCCAGCGTCGCCTATCACGGTAAAACGGTAGGGGTGCGAACGGTTGATGACGCCGATGCCAACGGCCATATTATCCGGACCGATACGTTTGGTGTGGCGCTGTCGTCGCCTTTGCCGCGTATCGAAATTCCCGTCAACTATGTCGTGGGCAATCCCCCGGACACACCGGACGTTATCACGATTGTACCCTTCGCCAAGTCAGTAGGCGGTAGTGGGATCAACGCGGCCCGGGGTCAGTTTCAACCGACTAACACCATCGTGGATTTCTATGTGGAGCAAATTGCCAACACGGGTCAAGGGAATGATGACGCCTCGATCAATGGTGGGCGACCCCAAGTGGTTTTCCGTATCAACTTCGAAGACTCGGAATACGGGTCTGATCATGATATGGACGCGATCGTTACGTATACCCTGACTGTCAATAGTGACAAAACCCTGACTGTCGCATTGAGTTCCGATTATGAGGCAGGCGGGATATTGCACCACATTGGCTATGTGATTTCGGGTACCACTAAAGACGGTTTGTATCTGGAAGTGCGTGACGCCAACGGCCCTAGCGGTAGCCGCAATCCATCAAGTGATGTCGATTACTTCCTGGATACGCCATCGACCTTTACGGGCGTGCCGCCTGCCCCTGATTCGGGCACTGGGACGTGGCAGGACAGTACCACTCTTCCTGTGGTTGCGTTACGTACTTTTACGGCGGGCGAGTCAACGGCCAATTATATCCCCGTCGACCCGCTGTGGCTGGCAGCCAAATGGGGCGGTTTTGTCGATGCTAATAATAACCATCAGTTGGATGGTGGCGACCAGGTTAGAGGAGGGGAATGGGATCAGGATGGCGATGGCAAACCCGATGCGTACTTTTTGGTGACCAACGCCGGCGCATTGCTGGAGCAGTTGCGTTCGACCTTTACTGAAATTGCCAAACGCACGACTTCCGCGGCGGCGGTGGCCGTGAACACGGGCTCCCTCAGCGTCGGCAGCCGAGTCTATCAGGCCCGGTTCGATAGTACCGATTGGAGTGGTGAACTGCGTGCGCTATCGGTTGATCCGCAGACTGGCGAGATCCAGGCTGATAACCAGGGTAATCCGTTGGAGGAGTGGGCGGCCCAGGATCTTCTGATCAACCAAACGGGCCGCCAGATTCTGACGTTCAATCCTTCCGCCAGTGGGGGCGACGGCGCCGGAACGCCGTTTCTGTGGCCAGCGGCGGCTTGCGATGATACGACAAATCTGGACGCCGCCCAATGCGCGGCCCTGAACAGCGTCGATGGTAACGGCGCCCAACGCTTGGCGTTTCTGCGGGGAGATACATCCAACGAAGGATCGCAAGGTCTTAAATTCCGCGACCGCGCGGCGGGCAAGAACCCTGAAACGGTGCTAGGCGACATCGTCAATTCCAACCCGTTCTATGTCGGACCACCCGCCTCGGGGTACGGCTTTGGCGATTACCGCAATAGTTTCGCAGCAGTATATAACGACCGTCGGCCGATGATTTATATCGGTGCCAATGACGGTTTGTTGCATGGATTCGATGCGGAAACTGGCCAGGAGGTCTTTGCCTATGTACCCAGCACGGTCTACGACAATCTGGCCAAACTCAGCAACATCGGTTACAACGACGCCCATCAGTACTATGTGGATGGTTCCGCGACGGTGCGTGACGTGCAGTTTCCCGGTGAGCAATGGCATACCTTGTTGGTGGGCAGTTTGCGCTCGGGTGGGCTGGGCTATTATGCCCTGGACGTGACGGACGCCAATTCAGGCTTGACCGAAGCCAACGCGGGTAATGTCGCGTTGTGGGAATTCCGTAACGTCAACCTGGCGACACCCAACAACGACAACTGTACGGTAACCGTGGACGCCGATGGTCAACCCCTGAACGGGTATGACGAGACTGATAAAAACTTCTGCCGAAAGGATTTGGGCTACAGTTTCAGCCAGCCCTCCCTGGTGCGCGTAGCCGATGGCGACAATGACAATGACAACAATCCTTGGGTCGTGGTCTTTGGCAACGGCTACAACAATGTCGGGTCGGGCAAGGCCGCCTTGTTCGTGTTGAATGTGCAGGATGGATCCATTCGCCGCAAATTCCCCGACCCTTCGAAGGGCGATAGCATCGTGACGTGTTTGGCGGATGACGAAAACGGGTTGTCTACTCCCACCGTGATCGATAGCGATGGAGATCTGATCGCGGATGCCGTCTATGCCGGTGATATCAAGGGGAATCTGTGGAAGTTCGATATCAGCGACCCGAATGAAGATCTGTGGACCTGTTCCAAGCTCTTCGTTGCCCAGGACGGCACGGGTAAAGCGCAACCGATCACGTCCGCACCGGAAGTGGTCTTACATCCGTTGCGCAATCCCGGCGCAGACCCGACTGATTCTGCGGACGATCTGCCGACCTTCATGGTGTTGTTTGGCACGGGACGGTATATAGGCACCACGGATATTACCAACACGGATACACAGACGTTCTACGGTGTGTGGGATAATCGTGAAACGAGTTCGACGGCGCTGACCCGGGATGACTTGCAGGCGCAAATTTTCTGTCCAGGAGATCCAGCGGACCCTACCTGTCAGATAACCAATGCTGATGGCGACCTCGTCGATTCCGCCGGCGAGTTTGATACTAACAGCAAAACCTATCGTGTAACGTCCAATCGTTCGGTCACCTATGATTTCGATGACACGACGACGACGGATAAACGAGGGTGGTATCTTGATCTCACCAAGAATGCGGGTGAACGGGTTGTCGGAGATCCTCTGCTCATCGGTGCGCGTATCCTGTTCACGAGCATTCAGCCCAAGGAAGATCCGTGCCTGTTCGGTGGTAGCAGTTGGTTGAATATTCTTAACCCGATCACTGGCCAACGTCCCAAGGAGAGTTTCGTGTCTTGTTGTGGACAGGCTACCGACGGTGCGCTCATCACGGAGACGACGACCGGGTTTACGCCGAGCAGTATCGAAATTGTCGGTATCGCCTCGGCTCCGAACGTTATGAAGGCAACTGATGTGGAAGCAGGATCATCGCATTTCAACGCTTACGTCAGCACCTCCGAGGGTAGCGTAGAACATATCTCTATCGCCGGCAGCGAGCTGGGTCGGCAATCCTGGCGGCAATTGGGGCTACAGTAATGGGCATTGACGGACTGAATCATCAGCAGCGGTGCAGCGGGCGGCGGAATCGCCGCCCGGAAGTCCAAGGCTTCACTTTGATTGAGCTGATGATTGCCGTGGCGATTGTGGCTATTTTGGCGGCGATCGCCTTACCGGCGTATCAGGATCAAATACGCAAGGCGAGAAGGGGGGATGCCGAGGCGGTGTTGCTGGAGGCCGCGCAATGGATGGAACGCTATTATACGGCCAATAATCGCTATGATGACCCTGCTAATCCCGGTAATCCTCCGACTGGATTTCCATTGACGAAATCTCCAAAGGCAGGGGGAGATACCTTCTACACCATCGCCATCAGCGCCGTGTCCGCCAACGCTTTCACGCTGACGGCAACGCCTGCGGGACCGCAAACGAGTGATACTTGTGGCAACTTGACCTATACGAACACAGGGGTCAAAGGGCGTTCTGGAACGGCGGCATTGGATACTTGTTGGTAGCGTCTTGGAGAGGGTCAGCCATCAACAGGGCCGCTTTCAAGCGGCCCTGTTTTTGCCGGGCCTATTCGACGGTCAAGGGCTTACCGAGCGAGCGCCTTTATCGCAACTCGCGGGGCAACGAGAAAATCACATTTTCCTCACAGCCCTGGTTCTCGACGACATCGGCCGCTCCCAGACTGCGCAAGCGATCGATCACTTGTTGCACCAGCACTTCCGGGGCCGAGGCGCCGGCCGTGACGCCGATGGCTTCGTGCTGTTCCAACCAGGCGGCGTCAATGTCTTCCGGGCCGTCGATCAGATATGCTGGGACGTTTTCCTTTTCGGCCAATTCCCGCAGCCGGTTCGAGTTCGAACTGTTGCGTGAACCGACCACCAGCACCAAATCGCATTGGCGAGCCAGTTCACGTACGGCATCTTGCCGGTTCTGCGTGGCGTAACAAATGTCGTCCTTACGCGGTCCTTGAATTTTCGGGAAACGTTGCCGGAGCGCGTCGATGATACGTGCCGTATCGTCCACAGACAGGGTAGTTTGCGTCACGTAAGCCAGTTGGTCGGGGTTTCTGACTCGTAGACGGGCGACGTCCGCTTCGGTTTCCACCAAATACATGCGTCCACCGTGACCCTCCTCGAATTGTCCCATGGTGCCTTCCACTTCAGGGTGGCCGGCATGGCCGATCAGAATCGCTTCATGCCCGTCTCGGCTGTAGCGAGCGACTTCCATGTGGACCTTGGTGACCAGCGGACAAGTCGCGTCGAACACTTTCAAGGCGCGTCGTTCCGCCTCCCGACGCACGGCCTGTGATACCCCATGGGCGCTGAAAATGACCGTAGCTCCGTCGGGTACTTCGTGCAATTCCTCGACGAATAGCGCGCCCCGCGCACGCAAATCGTCGACCACGAAACGGTTGTGCACGACTTCATGGCGCACGTAAATGGGCGCGCCGAACAGCTCCAAGGCTCGTTCGACGATGCCAATGGCCCGGTCCACGCCCGCGCAAAAGCCTCTTGGATTCGCTAGATGGATATGCATGGATGATTTCCTCGGACATAGAGCAGCGTAGGATGCGCGCGTTTGTCCGGACTTGGGGCCGGTTATTGGTCTCGCGATCGTCGCGTGCTTAATAGACTATCCAGTATCAACAAAGTTGCCCCCACTGTGATGGCCGAGTCCGCTACATTGAAGGCGGGCCAATACCAGCGATCATAATAGACCTGGATGAAATCGATGACGTGACCGTGCCAGATTCGGTCGATGAGATTTCCGATCGCGCCGCCCAGTACCAGAGCTAGAGCGGCCGCCAGTCGAAATTGGCCGGTCTTGAGGCGGCTTAGCCAAAGCACCAGGACGACGCTGACGGTCATCGATAGCAGCAGGAAAAACCAACGTTGCCAGCCGCCCGCCTCGGCAAGAAAGCTGAACGCCGCACCGGGGTTGTACATTAAAGTCAGGTTGAACGAGGGCAACACGGGGTGCGGCTGGTATAGCGCCAGGGTCTGTTCCGCCAGCCATTTGCTGAATTGGTCCAGACCGATGATGACGCCACTCAACCATAACCATTTAAGCATGGGCATCAGGCAAAACGGCGGGATTCGCCTGGGCCCATCACGTTTTCCACACAGCGTCCGCAGAGTTCGGGATGGTCGGCGTGTTGCCCAACATCTTCCCGATGATGCCAGCAGCGCACGCATTTGCCATGGGATGAGGGACTGACGACGACAGCCAGATCGTGATCATTCACCCGTAGGGCCGGAGCGGAGTCCGGTTTGGCGCTCCAGGGATGGAGACGGGCATAGGAGGTGATCAGTACGAAGCGCAGTTCGTCTTCCAGGCGTCGCAGATCGGCGAAGAGTCCGTCGCCGCAATACAGATCGATTTCGGCATCCAGGCCCGAACCGATGCCGCCCGCCACGCGTAGTTTCTCCAGTTCCTTGCCAACCGCTTCGCGGACGGCGATGACCCGTTCCCAATAGACCGCATTGAGTATGTCGTCCACCGGAAGGGTAAACAGGCCCGTGTACCAGGTCTCTAGGAAAATGGAGGGTTGCCGTGTGCCGGGCATGTGCCGCCAGATTTCTTCAGCGGTGAAGCTCAGAATGGGGGCCAGCCAACGCACCATCGCTTCCAGGATGTGGTACATGGCGGTTTGCGCCGAACGGCGTGGAATGCTGTCGCGGCCCGTGGTGTATTGGCGATCCTTGATGACGTCCAGGTAAAAACTGCCCATATCCAAGGAGCAGAAGTTATGCACCTTCTGATAGATGACATGGAATTGATAGTGCTCGTAAGCTTCCTGTACTTGCTGCTGCAGACGTAGGGCCCGGTCCACGGCCCAGCGATCCAACGCCAGCATCTGTTCCGATGGGAGTGCGTGGATGGCGGGATCGAAACCATTGAGATTGGCCAGCAGAAAGCGGGCGGTATTGCGCATACGCCGGTAGGAATCCGCGATGTGCTTGAGAATCACATCGGATACCGCCATTTCACCCCGATAGTCGGTGGCGGCGACCCACAGCCGAAGTATATCGGCGCCCAGGGAATTTACTACGGATTGCGGAGCCACCACATTGCCCAGCGATTTGGACATTTTCCGCCCTTCGGCATCCACGGTGAACCCATGGGTGAGCAGGCCCTTGTAAGGCGCGACTCCACGCATCGCCACCGAGGTCAGCAGAGACGATTGAAACCAGCCGCGATGCTGATCGGAGCCTTCCAGATAAAGCTCCGCGGGAAACTTGAGTTCCGCACGGTTGTTCAGAACGGAAAAATGCGTGGTGCCTGAATCGAACCAAACATCCAGGGTATCGTTGGCCTTGTCGTAATCCTCGGCATCCTGGCCCAGCAATTCAGCGGGGTCCAGATTGAACCAGGCGTCGATGCCCCCTTGTTCGATGCGCTGGGCGACTTGCTCGATGAGTTGCGGCGTGTCGGGATGTAACTCACCACTCTGCTTGTGCATGAACAACGGAATCGGAACGCCCCAATAGCGTTGTCGTGAGATACACCAATCCGGGCGGTTTTCCACCATGCCTTGAATACGCGCCTGCCCCCAGTCTGGAGTGAAGTGGACTTTGTGGATTTCCGCCAGGGCTTTTTCCCGCAAACCGTTATGCTCCATGCCGATGAACCATTGCGGGGTGGCGCGGAAGATGATCGGAGTCTTGTGCCTCCAGCAATGCGGATAGCTGTGGTTGACGCGCTCTACGTGAATGAGTCGGCCGTGCCCTCTGAGGGTTTCGATGACATGGTTGTTGGCGTCGTTGACGTGCTGTCCGGCGAACAGTTCCGTGCCGGGTAAAAAGCGGCCATCGGGTCCCACCGGGTTATCGTCCACGGCCAGCCCGTAACGACAGCCGACCACATAGTCTTCCTGCCCATGCGCGGGTGCGGTGTGTACGGCGCCCGTACCGTCTTCCAAATTGACATGATCGCCCAAGATCAAAGGCACCTGACGCTGATAAAAAGGATGTTGGAGGGAGATGCCTTCCAGCGCCTCGCCCTTACCGTAAGCGATAACCTGGTAGTGCTCCACATCCCAGCGAATCATGCAATCCTTCAATAAGGCATCCGCCAATACCAGGCGCTCCTGGCCGAGCTCGGTCTGTGCTTGGACCACGACATAATCGAAGGCGGGATGCACGGTGACCGCGCGGTTGGCGGGTAACGTCCAGGGTGTAGTGGTCCAGATCACGACGGAGAGAGGGCCGTGCCCCGCATGCCCTTCGACATGACTGAAACGGGCCAACAGTGCTTCTTCTTCCACCACCGGGAAACGCACATCGATGGCCAGCGAGGGTTTGTCCTTGTATTCCACCTCGGCTTCGGCCAACGCGGAACCGCAATCAATGCACCAGTAGACTGGTTTGGAGCCCCGATATACATGGCCATTGGCGATGATGCGGGCCAGTGCCCGAACGATATTGGCCTCGGTGTGGGAATTCATGGTGAGATAGGGATTCGCCCAATCTCCCATGACCCCCAGGCGGATAAAGTCCTCGCGCTGCTTGGCAATCTGTTGCTTGGCGAATTCGCGGCAAGCTTGACGAAAGGTGTTGGCGTCCACCTTGACGCCGACTTTGCCGAGTTTTTTTTCCACCATCTGTTCGATGGGCAGACCGTGACAGTCCCAGCCCGGTACGTAAGGTGCATCGAAGCCGCTCATGGAGTGCGATTTGACGATGATGTCCTTGAGTACCTTGTTCACGGCGTGGCCGATATGAATCTCCCCGTTCGCGTAGGGCGGTCCGTCATGGAGAATGAATTTGGGCTTGCCCGCGAACACTTGGCGTTGCCGGTCGTATAAGGCTAGCTCTTGCCAGTAGCGCAGCATCTCAGGTTCGCGCTGCGCCAGGTTGGCCTTCATAGGAAAGCGAGTTTGGGGAAGATTCAGGGTATCTTTATAATCAGCCACGATTGACCTCGAATGATTCGGTCCGTGAAATGGATGGAAAATTTCAGATGGGATGCGGCAACACGTCACCGGCTTGCGCGGCGAAATGCGCTCGGGCTTGACGGGCGTCCTGGTCGATTTGTTCACGCAACGCTTCCAGCGATTCGAAACGCCATTCCGGGCGCAGGTGCGCCAGAAAATCCACCTGAACGTAGCGCCCGTAGATGTCCTGCTGGAAGTCGAACAGATGGACTTCGAGTTGATCGCGGGTGCCATTCACCGTCGGACGCCGACCGACGTTCGCCACTCCGGGCAAGGGGTGTGGCCCGATGCCGTGCAGTTCTACGACATAGACACCGGATAAGGGGGTCATTTCCCGGTGCAGATGAATGTTGGCGGTGGGGTAGCCTAAGAGCCGGCCTCGTTGGTCGCCATGGACGATGCGCCCGCAAATCGCATAAGGTCGCCCAAGCAGGCAATGTACGTGGTTCAGGTCCCCTTGGCCCAAGGCCTGGCGGATACGGGTGCTGCTGACACGGCTGCCTTCCCACAGAAGACTGTGGGTATTGGCCACCTGAAAGCCGTGCTTATCACCGGCCTGACACAATAAACTGAAATCCCCTCGGCGGCCGTGACCGAAGCGAAAATCGTCACCCACGACCAGAAAGCGTACACCCAATTGGGCGACCAGCAGATCGTCGACAAAGCGGCGCGCATCCAGATTCGCCAGACGTTGGTCGAACTTTAAACACAGGACCCGGTCGATGCCGGACTCTTTCAAGGCCAGCAGTTTCTCGCGTAGTCGCATCAGCCGTGGCGGCGAGGCATGGCGGGCAAAATACTCCTGGGGTTGTGGCTCGAAGGTGATCACCAACGTCGGCACTTGGAAAACAGCCGCCTTCTCAGCCAGTTGGCGCAAAATACTTTGATGGCCGAGGTGTACTCCGTCGAAATTGCCGATCGTCGCCACGCAGCCATGGTGACGGGGCCGGAGATTATGCAGACCGCGTATGAATTCCATGCCAGAAAGGTTTAGGTTTGCCTATGCCGAATTAGCGAGGATTATAAAGACCCTGGCGGGATTATACACACGGCATGTCAAACCTTGACCTTGAGATGGTGGGGTCGGATACCGACAAGCAAAACACCGGCGAGATATGTCAAGAAACCGCCACCGACCAATAGGGCCAGATGCATCGCGCGCTGATGGGCGGTAGCGGCAACCCAATCTGACGGTGCGCCACTGCCGTACCAGAGGATTAGTCCCATGAACAGGTTTGCTGCGCCTACTTGCCATAGAAACCGAGCCCAACCGGCTGGCGGACGATAAACCCCACGCTGACGTAAGAGATGAAACAACCAGAAGGCGTTGAGGTAGGACGAAAGACTCGCCCCCAAAGCTAGACCGGCGTGGGCCAGAGGAATGACCAATATCAGATTAAGTATCATGCTGGCTAGCATGGAGACGACGCCGATCCGTACCGGGGTCCGGGTATCCTGGCGGGCGTAGAAACCGGGCGCGAGCACCTTGACCAGCATGAATGCCAACAACCCCAAGGCGTAAGCCATCAGGCTGCGGCTGGCCATGAGCACATCGTGCGCGCCGAACTCCCCATATTGAAACAAGGTGGCCAACAGGGGGCCTGCCAGAATAACTAAAGCGATCGTCGCCGGTAGGCCGATCAGTAAGGTCATGCGCAGGGCCCAATCCAGCATGTGGGAGAATTCGTCGGCGGAAGCGGCGGCGTGTTTCCTCGATAGGTTGGGTAAGATCACCGTGCCTAGCGCCACTCCGAATATGCCCAGGGGAAACTCCACCAGACGGTCGGAATAATATAACCAACTGACGCTGCCGCTAACCAAGAACGAAGCTAGCAGGGTACTGAACAATAAATTGACCTGCGCGACGGAGGAACCAAACAGTGTCGGCAACATCAACTTGAGGATCTTCTGAACGCCTGGGGATCGCCAAGCCCAGCGGGGGCGAGGTAGGAGGCGAAGTTGCTCAAGATAAGGTAATTGGAAAAGCAATTGCAGCAAGCCGGCAAAGAATACGCCCCAGGCCAGCGCTACGACGGGTTGACCCACGGAGGGAGCGACCCCGATCGCGGCGATGATCAGGACGATGTTGAGAATTGCCGGGGTCAGCGCCGGGATAGCGAAACGCCCGCAGCTGTTCAGAATGCCGCCAGCCATTGCCGTCAAGGAAATGAAAAGAAGGTAGGGGAAGGTGATCCGCAGCATTGCCACGGTTAGCGTGTATTTGTCCTGATCATCGCTGAAGCCAGGGGCGAAAGTCCACACCAACAGCGGTGCCGCCAGAATGCCCAGGGCCGTTACCGCCATCAGTATCGCGCTCAAGGTGCCGGCTACGGCATCTGTGAGTTGCTGCAGTTCCTGATGGGAACGTTGGGTTCTGTACTGCGAGAATACTGGTACGAACGCTAGGGAAAAAGCTCCTTCCGCAAACAAACGCCGCATCAAGTTAGGGATGCGAAAGGCCACAAAGAAAGCATCGGTGGCCGTGCCTGCACCGAAAAACTGGGCAAACACCATGTCCCGGACAAACCCAAGAATGCGGGAAACGAAAGTCATGGCGCTCACCACGCCGGTGGACTTGAGTAACGTCCGATTGCGCATAAGGCTTTGCAATTCAAATAAAATTAATGGCTTGACATCTGACGGGCGGCTGACAATACTAGCGGACCTGTTTTCATAATCAACTGCTTGTTTCGATCGACATATTTAGGAGAACAACCTCTTGGCTAATACTGCTCAAGCCAAAAAACGGGTCCGCCAAGCGGAGAAAGCGCGTCTGCATAATAGCAGCCTGCGTTCCCGGCTACGCACTTATATCAAACGAGTTTTAAAGGCGATAACCACGGGTGATAAAAACGAGGCGGAAACCGCCTATCGGGAAGCGGTTTCCATCATTGACCGTACCGCCGATAAGGGTTTGATTCATGCCAACAAGGCTGCTCGCCACAAGAGCCGTTTGAATCAACGCATCCGCACCATGCAGCAAGCCTGAAGAACAAGCTGTGGCGAGGGGCTAACCAGCGCCGCAGCGTTTAAAACACCACTAAATTGTCGCGGTGGATCAATTCCGGTTCGTCGACGTATCCAAGCAATTTCTCAATCCGATCGCTGGGTTGTCCGATAATTTTGGCCGTTTCGGACGCGTTGTAATTGACCAGCCCCCGGCCCAACTCGACGCCGTTTTGGTCAATGCAGGCTACCAGTTCTCCCCGTGAGAAATGTCCCTCGATGTGGGTGACGCCAACCGGTAACAGGCTTCTTCCGGAAGTCCTCAAGACTTGAGCCGCACCGGCATCCAGATATAGGCGCCCACGGACTTGTAATTGTACCGCTAGCCATTGTTTACGGGCGGCTACGGGATTTTGCTGTGGACGCAACAATGTTCCCAATGTCTCACCCTGCGCGATACGCTGTAGGGCGGTAGATTCCCGGCCACAGGCGATCAGAGTCGGTGTTCCCGAACCAGCTGCCTTGGCGGCAGCCCGGACTTTTGTCAACATGCCTCCCCGGCCTAATAGGCTGGCGCCACCGGCCATCTGCTCAAGTATCGGATCTCCAGCTTGAGCTTCGGTTAACAACCGAGCATCCGTGAAACGCCGTGGGTCCTTGTCGTACATCCCTTGTTGATCGGTTAAGATGACGTAAAGGTCGGCTTCGACGAGATTAGCCACCATGGCGCCCAAGGTGTCGTTGTCGCCAAAACGGATTTCGTCGAAAACGACGGTATCGTTTTCGTTGATGACAGGAACCACCCTCATTTTGAGCAAGGTGGTCAGAGTCCCACGGGCGTTGAGATAGCGGTGTCGATCAGCGGCATCTTCGTGCGTCAGCAGTACCTGCGCCGTGCGTATGCCGAAACGTTGAAACTGCGACTCGTAGGCTTGAGCCAACCCCATTTGCCCTACCGCTGCGGCGGCCTGCAATTTATAGAGTGCGCTGGGGCGTTTGTTCCACCCGAGTCGGCGCATACCTTCGGCGATGGCTCCGGAAGATACTAAGAGCAATTCTTTGCCGTCCAAGTGTAGGGTCGCCAGTTGCTCGACCCAATTGCTGATGGCGCCGGCATCCAGTCCGCGTCCATCGTTGGTGATGATGGCGCTACCTATCTTGACGACCCAACGCCGAGATTTACCCAGTTCTCCCCGAGTCTTATCAATCATTGTAGTCTTCTTCGGGTACTTGGGAATGCGAGGGCTGTTGCCCTGGGTTTTCGATATGGTTCATGACAGCCTGAGCCAGAGCACGAGTACCCTCACCGCTTGCGGCGGAAATGCCAAAAGCTGGGCCTTGCCATCGCAGGGCCTGTAAAATATCTCGTTGACGTTGCTCGCGTTGTTCGGGTGGCAAAAGGTCGAGTTTGTTGAGTACCAGCCAGCGTTCCTGGTTTGCCAGTTCATAACTGAATTTTTGCACTTCCGCAGCGATAAGCTGAGTATCTTGTACCGGATCACCACTATCACTCATATCGCTGATATCCACCAAGTGCAACAATAAGCGTGTACGAGACAAATGCTTGAGAAAACGGATTCCCAGACCGGCTCCTTCAGCAGCTCCGCTTATTAGGCCAGGAATATCGGCCATGACGAAACTACGGAATAGCCCAACCTGCACGACCCCTAACTGGGGGTAAAGTGTGGTAAAGGGGTAGTCGGCTACTTTGGGGCGTGCTGAAGACAAAGTGCTAATCAGCGTGGATTTTCCGGCATTGGGCATTCCCAATAAACCGACATCGGCGATTAGTTTCAATTCCAGGTGTAATTTGCGCGCCTCACCGGGCGCACCGGGCTTGGCTTGGCGAGGTGCGCGATTGACGCTGCTTTTATATCGGGCATTACCGATCCCATGCAAGCCTCCCTTGCCGACTAGCAGGATCTGCTCTGGAGTGGTGAGATCGCCTATGAATTCCTCTGTGTCGGCATCGGTAACCGTGGTGCCAACCGGTACCTTCAACCATAAATCCTGACCGCTTTTCCCGATCCGATTGTTGCCCATGCCGTTTTGACCCCGTTCGGCCCGAAAGGTACGCGCGAAACGATAATCCACCAATGTCGAAAGATTGGGCTCGGCGATCAGGTAAACGCTGCCACCGTCGCCGCCATCCCCGCCATCTGGACCGCCGAACGGAATGAATTTCTCCCGGCGAAAACTGACACATCCATTACCCCCGTCTCCGGCTTGGATGCTTATGATGACTTCATCAACAAATTTCATTGTCCATCCACCTCCAGGCCCTACTTTACGCCGAGAGGCCAGCAAAAAAGCCCCACAAGGGGGCTTTTTGTATTCGTATGGCGTTATCGATACGATTACTAGCCGGTCGGATAAACACTCACCTGTTTACGCTTGCGGGGACCTTTGATTTCGAAAGTCACTTGACCGTCGATTTTAGCGAATAAGGTGTGATCCTTGCCGCAGCCGACATTCATTCCAGGGTGGAATCGGGTGCCACGCTGCCGTACGAGGATATTTCCGGCTTGAACCTGTTGGCCACCGAACAGCTTCACACCTAAACGCTTGGATTCTGAATCACGACCGTTACGGCTACTACCGCCTGCTTTTTTGTGAGCCATTCGATAACTCCGTTATTTTTCGAGTAATACGCCGGAATTATCCGCGATGTCGATAGGATCGGCCGAGGATGTTGCGGCAGCATTTTCTGCATCACCGGACATAGATGCACCGACCCCTGGGCCGGCGATCCGGGTAACTTCTAATTCCGTATAGGATTGCCGATGTCCCATTTGCTTGCGGAAATGCTTGCGCCGTCTGAATTTGACGATCTCTACCTTGGGGAGCCGACCATGGGTTTTTACCACCGCTGTGACTAGGCCTCCCTCCACAAACGGGGCACCGAAGGTAATCTGATCACCAGCGGCGACCATCAGTACCTCTTTGAGGTCGATCAAGGCGCCTTCCTCGGCTTGAATCTTCTCCACTCGAATATGTTGACCTTCGGCAACTCGGTATTGTTTGCCTCCGGTTTTAATGACAGCGTACATCCTCGACTCTCCACAGAGGTTCACCCAAAGCGGACGAACCCACCGAATAAATCGGCGAGTCAGTGACTCGACAAACAAGATAAAAATAAGGGGCCTGGCGGTGACCGACTTTCGCGTGGAGGGACCCCACACTATCATAGGCGCTGAGTTGTTTCACGGACGAGTTCGGGATGGGATCGAGTGGTTCCAACTCGCTATAGCCGCCAGGCTGAAAGGGTTTAGGTGGCTTACGCGGGCGCGGGGGTAACCCGAGCGGTTGTTAGCGCAAGCCGACCTGAATTTGGGAAGGGTTTTCTTGTTCCTGGCCTGGGCCATCGAACTGCTTAGGTGTTATATGGTCAAGCCGCACGGTCAATTAGTACGGGTTAGCTTCACACATTACTGCGCGTCCACATCCCGCCTATCGACGTCGTGGTCTACGACGGACCTTGAGGCGTCTTAACGACGCGGGACGGCTCATCTTGGGGTGGGCTTCCCGCTTAGATGCTTTCAGCGGTTATCCCGTCCGGACATAGCTACCCGGCTATGCATCTGGCGATACAACCGGTCCACCAGCGGTCCGTCCACGCCGGTCCTCTCGTACTAGGCGCAGCTCCCCACAACCGTCCAACGCCCACGGCAGATAGGGACCGAACTGTCTCACGACGTTCTAAACCCAGCTCGCGTACCACTTTAAATGGCGAACAGCCATACCCTTGGGACCGACTACAGCCCCAGGATGTGATGAGCCGACATCGAGGTGCCAAACACCGCCGTCGATATGGACTCTTGGGCGGTATCAGCCTGTTATCCCCGGAGTACCTTTTATCCGTTGAGCGATGGCCTTTCCATCCAGCACCACCGGATCACTAAGACCGTCTTTCGACCCTGCTCGACGTGTCAGTCTCGCAGTCAGGCACCCTTTTGCCTTTGCACTCAGTGCGCGATTTCCGACCGCGCTGAGGGTACCTTCGCACTCCTCCGTTACACTTTGGGAGGAGACCGCCCCAGTCAAACTACCCACCATGCACGGTCCCCGACCCGGATAACGGGCCCAGGTTAGAACCCCCAGTAAGCCA
>JACKMZ010000001.1:467500-750000 GCA_024235135.1 Gammaproteobacteria bacterium
TATTCGATGGCTTGTGAACTTTCATCGAGAATTGTCATGACTTCATCGATGCTAAGTACCTCCCCCATCACCACGGAAGACACCATAACGCGCGCGGAGGCTGAACCAATGGCTCCAGCCAGCAAGCGTTCCGTGTAATGAATCAAGCGAGAGTCGGCTTGCAGGGGATGGTCCCCCTGATTGTGGGCATATTCGGCAAAGGCCTTGTCAGCCTGTCGCGGCCCAATGAATCGAGCCAATAAATTTCGTAGCTCCTGAGCCTCGACGACACCCCTCCACAGCAATGAGTCACCATCATGCCGATCACGTTCGAAGACATCGACGAACTGACTGGCTTGAACTTGTTCGATGGCGTCTTGGTGGCCGAGCACGGACCCCAGCACGATGCCGCTGATATTGACCAGCATGCTCCAGAACACGGCATGGGTATAAGGGTCCATTCCCTCGATACCGAGCAATTGATAGGGTCTCAACAGACCGATGCCGAACAGGCCTTCATCAAGGAAGGTGGAACTTAACCAACCGGAGCGAGCGAACGCCGGCAACAACAAGGTGTAACCCCAGACCAGAAAGCCGCTTCCCAGACCCAATAGCGCGCCCAGGCGATTGGCCCGTTTCCAGTAGATACCGAAAAGAATCATGGGGGCGAACTGGGCCGCTGCGGTAAACGACACCAGACCCATGGCGACCAGCGCATAGGATTCGCCAATAAAACGAAAATACAGATACCCCAGCAGAATCATCAGTGCGATGCTGCTCCGGCGAATGGTCAGCAATAAACCGCTCAGGTCCGAGTGTTTGTTGAGATGGAAGGATTTAACACGGAGCAATACCGGCATCACCAAGTCGTTACAGACCATGGTGGAGAGCGCCACTGTTTCGACGATGATCATACTGGTCGCGGCCGACAGCCCGCCAATAAATACTAACAGGGCCAGAGCCTGTTGTTTCTCAGCCATGGGCAAGGCCAGCACGAAAGTATCTGCATCCACGTTGGTGTTTTTGAAAACCAACAGCCCGGCGAAGGCAATCGGTAGCACGAATAGATTGATGATCAGCAGATACAACGGAAACAGCCAGGTTGCCTTGAGGATGTGGCTTTCATTCACATTCTCTACAACGAGGACCTGAAACTGTCGAGGCAGAAATATGAAGGCCGTCATGCACAGAAAGGTCAACGCCATCCAATCCAGATAACCTCCCCCCGGTATGGCTTCAAACCGCATCAACTGAGCTAATTCCGGATGCTGCACAGCTCGACCGAAAACGTCACCAAAGCCATCGAACAACACGAAGGTGACGTAAAAACCCACCAACAAAAACGTCAGTAGTTTGACGAGGGACTCAAATGCGACGGCCGCGACCAGACCTTCATGGCGTTCTGTGTTATCGATATGTCGCGTACCGAACAGGATGGCGAAAGCAATCAGCACCAAAGCGACATAAAAACTGGTGTCGCTCCATACCGGCTCGGTTGCCGAAGAAGCAGGCATGACGACCGCCGGGTATTGCAGCAAGACGTCCAGACTGGTGGCGATAGCTTTCAACTGAATGGAAATGTAAGGCATGATGCCCACGACGGCGATCACGGTGACTAGACCTGCCAACAGACCGCTCTTGCCGTAGCGGGAGGCTGCGAAGTCGGCTATCGAGGTAATGCGGTGCACTTTGGTTATGCGCACAATTCGTCGCAGTACGAACCAAAACAATACTGCGACCAACGTGGGGCCTAGATAAACGGGAAGAAAACCAATCCCGCTGGAGACGGCGCGGCCCGCGCTGCCATAAAAGGTCCAGGCGGTGCAATAGACTGCAATGGACAGGGTATAGATATAGGGGTTGGCGATGATGGATCGGCCCTGATCGGCTCGCTTATCACCGAAATAGGCGACCCCAAAGAGAATCCCCATGTAGGTGAGCGCGGCGCAGACGATAATCCAATCTTTCAACATTTCAGGAGTCGGTTCTATCGTCAGAATGTCGCGCGGCGCGTTCCGAAATTAGGGCCATAAACACAATAATGGCTGACCAAATTAGGAAAATATAAAGATATAACAAAGGGATGCCTAGTATTAACACCAAATGGTTGACGCTAGATAAGAGTGGGTAATTCAAAGCCAGCAGACTGGCAATGAACAAAATGATCGTATACTCACTGACGCGTTGTTTCATGATGCGGACAGCCTTTATCGGGAACTCCCCTAGTTTTTAGAATCGGGCCTGCGTCTTGCGGATAAGTACCATTTGCTCCGTGGCGGCCAAGGCCTGCCCGAGCGTGTGTATACCCCGCATTTCCAATAACTCCACGAGTTTTACGAAAACTTGGGCGGTGGCAAGCGTATCCCCCATGGCGGTGTGACGGCCATGAACTTCGATACCCAAACGCTTGGCGATGGCGCCCAGGGTATGCTGACCGGTGTGATCGTGTAGAAAGCCGGATAACAATAAAGTATCCAACACGGGATTAGGGAATTGCACGCCACTGCTGGACTCCTTGAGTTTGAGCAATTTCATGTCGAATGCGGCGTTGTGTGCGACCAGCACCGTATCATCATTTCCCAGAAACGCTTTGAATCGCGGCAGGACTTCCTGGATGCGAGGCTGATGGGTTACGTCCTCTTCCCGAATGCCATGAAATTGTATGGAGCTTTGGGGAATGGCTCGCCCCGGATTGACCAACTGATTGAAAGTCTCTCCCGTCAGGATACGCCGGTTGACGATTCGTACGCCGGCGAGCTGAATGATTTCGTCGCCCTTGGAGGGTTCCAGGCCGGTGGTTTCCGTATCGAATACGACATAATCCAGTGTGGCCAACGGTTGGTCCGCCAGCGCACCGAGTGCGGCGCTGTCCCGGCTCAATGAGAAGTCATAGAATTCAGGGCGTTCGGGCAGGATTTGATCGGTTTGCCATTGCCGCTTGGACGAGGGTAGCGGCAGACGCAAGAGTGCATAACCTTGCCGCCGATGGGTTTGGCTCCAGAGTTCGCTGTTATGGCGACTTAGCACTTCGGCCACTGTGGCGGCCCCGACCAAATCCGGCACGGTGTGGGTTACGTACTCCTCGATAAATGCCGCGGATAGAGGCTGGCCGGTCCAGATAATGTCCAGGTAGACACGCCGATTGCCGAGCAGGCATTCGATTTCGAATGGGTTAGCGCCGGTCTGATCCCGTAGTTCCCTGAGTAAGTCTTGCAACACCCGCATGATGGAATGACTGTCCACATGCAGCCACAGGGGCACACCCACATGATTTACGCCGGGACCGCCACATTGTTGCAGGTGGTGGTTGACGCTGCCGACCATATCGACCGAGTACACATCGTTCATCGGCCATTGGGTAACGCCCAGAATGCGGAGTTCGCGTGACAGGCCTTGCAGCCGCTGACTCAAGGTTTCACTTTCGCTGAGAATGACCTGCTGAAATGCTTCTTTTTGGGCTGGCGCCATATTGGAGTAGTGAGAGATGTTTTCCGCCGCGGCCCGTAGGTTGGCCAAGGGTTGCCGCAAGTCCTGAGCGGCCGATTGCAATGGGGGGGCGCCTCTACCCACCTGTTCCAATTGGCTGGTCATATCACGAAACGTGATGACGAACGCCGATTGCAATGCCGAAGTGGCGGGCAACAGGCTCATACGGCAATGGAGGGTCGCCTTGTTATCGACCGTGGTACAGACGAATTCGACGTCCTTGTTGGATGGGGAATTGGATGGGCGCTCACCGGCGCTCTGACGTTGATAGCGCAAAAATTCCAGGGTGTTTTCAATCGGTGGGCGTGCCCAGAGTTCATAGAGCGAACGCCCCAGTCCCAGGGCCTCACGATTGGGCAGGAGCTTCAGGGCTGCGGGATTGTAGAGGAGGATGCGCGCCGCGGCATCGCAAACCAGCACCCCTTCGGAAATTTCCCTAAGCACGATTTCCAACCGGGATTTTTGTTCTTCGACCTCGTTGCGCGCAACGGCGATGGCGGTCTCTACTTCGTTGAGTGATTCGCGCAAGGTTTCCCCCAACTCGGTCAGGGCCTCGGGCAGGGGGTCAAGTAGCGTGAAATGATCGACTTCCAGAACATGGCCGGGATTGCTGCGGGCCATGATCTGCGCACCTCGCACCAATGCCGCCAGTGGCAGGAAGCAGCTCCAATCGATCAAGGCCCAGACCAGGGCGATCGAAGTCATCAGAATGAGTCCTCCCAACAACAGAAACAGTATGGCCTGCAACTGTAGATGGCTATCGAGCATAAACGCTCCCAAGCGCCAGATGGCCAAGCCTATGAAACAGCCAAGCAAAACAAAGGGTATTAGAATCAGGAGCCAGAAGACTGTCCGACTACGCGGCATGACTGGGTGAAGGCATCGTCGCGCCTCTAAACCGTGCTTGGCAGGGCTGGATTAGGAGGATAGGGTCGCCAACAATTCTTTGACTCGTTCCACGACTTCCTGAGTCGAAAAGGGTTTAGTAATGTAATCATCCGCTCCCAGGGCCAGTCCTTTTTCTCTCTCCACATCCCGACCCTTAGCGGTCAACATGATGATCCGGGTATTTTTCCAATCGGCGTTGCCGCGAATGGATTGACACACTTCATAGCCGTTCTTGCGAGGCATCATGACATCCAGCAATACCAGATCGGGGCAGTCTGCTTGCATGCTGGCCAAGGCCGCTTCACCGTCGGATGCCGTGCGGACTTGGAAGCCAGCCTGTTTCATGAGAAATTCCAGAGACAGGACAATGTTAGGTTCGTCGTCCACGATTAATATCTTGTGAGGCATCACGCAATTCCTCGGAGGGACTCAATGTTGCTTGGTAGGTTATTTTTTCTGCTTGTCGGATGTTCCAGTATTGGGTCCGGCTGATTCGTTGGCTTTGGAGAACGCTTCCCAGAATGCCTTTTGCCAAATATCCAGGGGCGTCTGCATCGGAAGCAGCGGTTTCATCAGACTAAGCGCATCGAAGCCAGCCACACCTTTTTGCATATTGTCGTGGATTGCATGGATGATGCTTTCCTGCAGTGGTTGTACGTTGGGTAGGCCGAGAAAATCGCGCAACTCTTGCGGCGTGGCTTCTACGCTGATGTTGACTTTCATGATGAGTCCCCAGAAAAAAGCGATTCAGAGCGATTTCATGTTCGGATAAGCATAGCAAGGGAAGCACGGGTCTTCCGCTTGCCCATGGCCTGATTCAGATACCGAACATCCGGCTGCTTCCCAGGCGCTGTGCACAACTTGGGCGATGGATGGACCCCATGGAAAAGTCTAAGGCATTAAAGGGTTCGACGTGTCGCGGTGGCCGCTTGGGCGGATGCGCCGACCCTGGCGTCCACCCAACTTCGTCGATGAATCCCTATTCAGAGCAGATAGCGGCCCTCACGCTAATAGTGAGCGATGTGCTGCGGACAGCCACTACAGCAGTTGATACAGGGAACCGGGCAAGGTGATGGTATTTACGGAGAAATCACCGACACAGTTATCGGTGTCGAACTGGCGCAGCAGGTTGAATTCCTGCCGGTAGCTGGTGCGGGTGAAACTATGCTTGACGGTATCCACGTAATACATGCCGCCGTAGCATTCATCCAAGGCATTGACTTCCACCGGTTTGCCTACATGCAGTACATGCCCGTAGTGGCCGCCGTCCAACTCACCTTCCGCGCGGATAAAGCCAAATCCGGGCGGGGCCTGATCGTGACGGCGTACCGAGAAACGCGCGCAATTAGCCTGGGCGCCAATCACCTGAATGCTTTTCTGAGGTCTGGCGTCAAACCGCATCGGTCCGAAATACACCTGATCGTGCTCGAATAGCAATTCATAGCGGTTGACTTCGGCGCGTTGCCGAAGGAAATCATAATCGGTGGCGTTCTGCTCCAGCGCGCTGCATTGGGAACCTTGGGCGCTGGTGGGGTCGAGGTCCAGGCCATATTTGGTTAAAACCGTGGATACGATGAACTGATCACTGACCGATCGGTCGGGGCTCCAGATCTTGTGCTCTCGCCGTTTTTGTAGGCGGATGGATTCATCCTGGCATTCCAGGTTGACGGCGAAGCGGTTGCCCGGTTCCGGCGTATCCCTGCTGATGCCGCAAATACGGCCACGCATGATGCGTTCGCGTTTCTGCCCGAAATCGGCTTCCACGACGATGGGATCGCCGATTGCGCAGGCTTCCTGTAATACGGACCAAGCTTCATCTTCGTCGAGCTGTGAATCCAGCTTGAAACTGGCTTGGGTGGCGTGATTACGCCTTTTTGAAACATGAAACTGTTGTAGCAGAGAATAAAGACCGCTGTCCTCTTTTTCCTCCGTGCCAATTCGCACGACGTACCTGACGGGACGCCGGTAAACACTGCCCAAAACATGAACTACCATGGTAGTTTCCTCGAAGCTTGTCCAGACTGGTATCGCCAGTCAATCAGCTACAACTCACGAAAACAGGATGGTGACCTGAATAGGTGAAATCCGAACGATCGCCAAATTTGCAAAACACAAAGATCAAGCCGAAACGCTGATACATTGAACGTCATGATTTTGTCATCCGAGACGCGGTAAAGCAGTGTTGTTTTTGGAAGATAAACTCCTTGGATGCCACGGAAGAATAATCTCAACCCTTAGTTTCATCAGGATTGTTGCAAAAAAAACACAATGAGGCTGATTATGTCACAATGCCTTCGATGAACATATGGAGTCGTGTTCGCATGAGTGAGTTCCCTTATCAAAAAATAGGAGCCAAAGGGTCTTGCCGACGTAAATTTAAGACGTCCTTTTGTTACAGCATTAAGAAATTGGGCGCGGCATGTGGAGTAACGGCGTGGTGGCGAAAAGGAGATGAGCCTAACTTCGGAAAGTGCAGCTCGTCGCCTGTCGCTCCAGCGACTGGGGATGTATAAGATCCTTGAGTGTGCGATTGGCTAAAAGCTCAGCGAAAGCCGCGTCGATTTCGCCGATTATCGCTGTCACCTCGGGCAGTGCCTCGTGTATTTCGTGCAGGGTCTCTCGGTCACGTACCACGCTCAGTACATCGTGAATGCTGATAGTCTCGATGTCGCGGCTTGGCAAATAGGCGGGCGGCTCGTCGCGGGTCGCCACGATAAGCCGCCGTCCTTCGAGCATTCCCACCAACTCCTCGATCGCATTGAGATGATATTGCTGGTAACGGTTCTGGAGGGCGCCCAGGGTCAACGGCGGCTCGTTGTAATAATGCGCGTGAGCGATGCGGGCCATGATCTCCAATAACAGCCGTTCGCGCTGGCGGTCGTCCACGAGGCGTTCGTTGCGCCTTGGGTCAAGGAGGCGGGGATTCTGCCAATACGCGGTTATCTGCGCGCCCACCAGAATAATCAGCCATCCCAATTGCAGCCAAATGATGAAAAGTACGGCGCCGGCAAAACCGGAATAGATCGCGGAATAATTGGAAGAACTGACCACGAAATGCGCAAAAATTTTGCCGCTGGTGAACCACAGCAGGCTGGCGAAGGCACTTCCGACCATGGCGGCGCTCCATCGCACCCGAGTGTTGGGCAAAAATCCGTACAGAAAGGCGAAGGCCACCATGATCAACAGAAACGGAACCAAGCGATGGGCGCTCAGAATCAAGTCGCCAAGCGGTTCGACGGCGAGCAGACGTTGGGTAAAGGCGTTATCCAGAGCGGTATTGGCCAATCCTACGGCGGAAAAGATCAACACCGGGCCGGTCAGAATCACGCTCAGGTAATCGCTGAACCGGCGGCCCAGGCTTCGATCGGTGGGTATATGCCACATCTCGTTGAAAGCCTGTTCCGTCTTGTGAATCAGGGAAATCACCGTGTAGAACAACATGGCGATGCCCACCGAGCCCAAGACCCCGACCCGCAGATTGCCGACGAAATCCAAAAGGGTGCGCCCGACCTCCTGCCCTTGCAGGCCCAGTGGGCTGAGGAATTCCATGAGCATGGGCTCCAACTGATTGTAGGCGCCGAAGGCTTTCAGAATCGAGAAGCTGACCGCCAGCAGGGGCGCCAGCGAGAGCAAACTGGTGTAAGCCAGACTGCTGGCTTTGAGAATGAGTTCGCCATCGGCGAATTTTCCGGCAACTCCGTACAGTACCCGCGCCAGCCGCACCAACGCCCGTTTCAAGGGTGGGCGTGAAGGCAGATCCTTGTCCCACAATTCTTGGTATAAACGCCTATGCCAGTCTAAAGGTTGCATTATCATTAAGTTAGTGAATTAAGCATACGCGGCGTGATAATCAGCGTGCCTAGCGTAATCAGCCCAAGCCCACGGCGAATCACCCCGTCCCATCTTCCAGTCACAGGATAACCCCCATGCTTGATATGACTGTTTCATCTTCCCGACCACTACAGGGCGTACGTGTTCTGGAGTTGGGGCAATTGCTGGCCGGTCCGTTTGCCGGCACACTGTTGGCCTATTTTGGCGCCGAAGTCATCAAGGTGGAGCCTCCGGGCGGTGGCGACCCGATCCGTCAATGGCGGGTGGTGCGCGATGGCAGTTCGCTGTGGTGGCGCAGTTTGGGGCGCAACAAGAAATGCATCACGCTGGATTTGCGAAATCCCTCCGGGCGTGAGTTGGTGCGCCGCCTCGCCCAGCGTTCCGATGTGCTGATCGAGAATTTCCGGCCTGGCACCATGGAAAAATGGGGTCTTGGACCCGCTGAACTCAAAGCGGTGAACGCGGGGTTGGTTTATACGCGAATTTCCGGCTACGGGCAAACCGGCCCGTACGCCAAGCGGCCCGGCTACGCCTCGGTTTGCGAGGGCATAGGCGGTTTGCGTTACGTCAATGGATTCCCTGGTCAAAAACCCGTGCGTCCGAATCTCAGTTTGGGCGATACCTTGGCCGGTTTGCATGCCGCCTTGGGGATTATGCTGGCGCTTTGGCAGCGGCGTAACGATCCGCTCCAACAAGGTCAGACCGTTGACGTGGCGCTATTCGAAGCCGTGTTCAATCTCTTGGAGGCGGTGGTGCCGGAGTACGATGGAGCGGGAATCGTTCGCGAGCCTGCCGGATCTACGGTGACGGGGATTGTGCCGACCAATACCTATCTTTGCCGGGACGGCAAATACGTGATCATTGGCGGCAATGGCGATTCCATTTTCAAGCGTCTGATGGAGGCCGCGGAACGTTCGGATTTGGCGGCCGATCCACGGTTGGCTCACAATGCCGGGCGGGTGCAACACGAACGGGAAATCGACGCGGCGCTGTCCGACTGGACCGCCACGTTGGATAGTTCAGAGGTGCTGGCCCGCCTGGATACGGCGGAAGTGCCGGCAGGACCGATTTACAGTGTTGCCGATATGTTGCGGGACCCGCATTTTCAGGCCCGTGAGTTGTTCGAAACCGTGGAAATCGACGGCCAGCCGCTTAAAATCCCTGCGATTCTCCCCAAGCTAGGTTCGACGCCGGGCGCGACATCCTGGCCCGGCCCGGCGGTGGGTAGCCACAATCGCGAAGTGTTCGAGGAACTGCTGGGGTTGGAGGCAACGGAAATCGACCGCTTGCGAGATGACGGGGTTATCTGAAATGGGCGCGCAGGGACTGCAGCGCCGAGCGCACTCGCTGCATCAATTCTTCCCAGTCCCCTGGATTCGATTGCCGAAATAACCGGGCCGTGGGATACCAGGGACTATCGTCGCGTTTTCGCAGCCAGCGCCAATCCGCGTTGTAGGGGAGTAGTACCCACACCGGGCGACCCAGCGCACCCGCCAAATGGGCGACCGAGGTATCCACGCTGAGCACCAGATCCAATTGCTGCATATACGCGGCTGTGCGGGCGTAATCAGTCAGCTCCTTGCCCAGATCGATGACGCCCCCCGTGTCGAGCGTACGGGCATCTGCGGTGGATAAGGGGGTTTGCAAGCTATAAAAGGCGATCCTGGATAATTCGAACAAGGCTTGGAATGACTCCAGCGAGCAGGAGCGGCAGTGATTTTTTTGATAGGTGGGGCTGCCGGCCCAGACGATGCCGACCTTCAAATGGTCATGGGCTGGCAGTGGGGGTACGGTCACATGCGCGGGTACAGTGAGATAGGGGACTTGCGCAGGCAGACTTTCCAAAGTGATTCCCAATGCCTTGGGCAGACTCAGCAAGGGACAATACAGGTCGAAGCAATCCTGCGGCAGAGCACCGGCCAAGCGGATTTCGGAGACCCCGTCGATGGAGGCGAACAAGGTTCGTAAAGGCTCCGTGCAGGCCACCATGAGTTTTTTGCACCGCCGAGCCGCTAGCGGCAGGAAACGGGCGAACTGTATGGCGTCGCCATGACCTTGTTCCGTGTGGACCAGCAGCACCTTTTCGGAAATCGCTTCCCCAGTCCATAACGGTTGTGGACATTGGAAGGGAGTGAAACTCGACATCTGCCAGCGCCATTCGTACTCTCTCCACCCCGGTAAGTAATCGCCCAATTTGAGCAGCGCCAAGCCACGGTTGAAATGGGCGATGGCATATTGCCGATCGGCGGCGATGGCCTGTTCAAAGTGTTGCAAGGCTTGATCGTAATGCTCCCGTTCCAGATGGCTGACGCCCAGACTGTTGTGAGCTTCGGCGTGTTTGGGCTGGCGTGCGATGACCCAGTTCAGTTCGAGTTCCGCTTCGTCCCACCGTTCGGCATCGACCAAAGCCAGTCCCAGTTGGTAGTGAAGCGGCAGGTGATCGGGATGAATTTTGAGTAGTTCCTGATAACGGGTAATGGCGGTTGCGAAGTCTCCCTGACGATGAATGTGAGTGGCCTGCTCCAGTTGAATGTACAGGGGATCTGCCGGGGCAACGTCCTTGATCGCCTCGTCGGGTAAGGCATAAGACGATCGCACCAGCGGATCGCCTATATCCAGCAGGGCGGGAAAACGCCACGGTAATACTTGGACGGCGAAGATTTCCTGAACGGAGCCGGTAAAAACCACATAGGCCACGATTTGTCGGGTGATCGTATCGACTACCCAGATACCGCAATGCCTTTCGGAAACGCGGGTGGTCAACGGTAGGCCGCTGAATACGGCCGTTTCCCTGACTTGCGATAAACCGACAAAGGCATAGCGATCGATGAAATCCAGACCTCGGGTGAAACCCGGAAATTCAGCGACGAGCGTGGGTTGGTTGGAAGCGGGGTCGATCTGCTTCAGTTGTCCGGCCCCGGATTCCAGATACCAAAGTTTGTCCTGATGCCAGCGGGGCGAATGGGGCATGGATAGCCCTGCAGCGATGACCCGACCGCTGGGCGCTTCCAGCAACACGCCGCCGCGGGCTTTGTTGGCGCGCCATCCTTCCGAACGATCGGTTGCTCCCAGCGCCGTGGCGAAGGTGGGCTGTCCATTGCGCAAGGCCATGCCGTTCAAATGGCAACGGTCGGTCAGATCGTAGGCGCTGACGAATGGGGGGCGCCAGCGCGGCACTATGCTGTAGGCTTGATCCAATGTGCACAAGCAGGATAGCCGGGTGTTGACCAGCCATAATTCCCCATCCGAGCCATAGGCCATTTCGTGCACATCAATGTCGCCTGTCACGTGGATTTGGCGGGGTAGATAGCAGGCGTCATGCTGGTTTAGCGGTTCAAGCTTTGGCGCAACCGCCGGCAAATTGCGCAACTCCCATATCTGAAATCCAGTGCCAACGGCGAACTTTTCGTGATCCCCGGCCAACCCCATTGGCCGGTCGAAGCCGCAAAAGTGGGTATTCAAGGTTTCGCTGTTTTGGTCGCGCAGAATGATGAGTTGCCCAGCCTGATAGGTGGATACAACGACGGAAGCGCCGAGTTGGCGCAAAAGCAGGGGGAACGAAGCGGTATGTTGGCTGGTGAAAGAGAGGGCCATCGGCGATCTGAATTCCGTGGGCAATGTCGGACAGCTTGCTGCCAAGCTGTCCGACCGGTGGTGGATTCGGCGTACAGAAAGGCTACAGTCCGAATGTCCGCACCAGAAAGGCAGCCATTTGAGCACGGGTCACCGAACTATTGGGACAATAGTTCCCATTTCCACAACCCCCGGTGATATTTTCCGTGACCAATTGCTCGATCCAAGCGGCGGCGAAGGCGTTCACCGGTACATCGCCGAATACGGTGCCGGTGGCCGGGGGCGGCTGATACGCCGAGCCATATTTGGCGCGTAGCAGAAATACCGCCATCTGGGCGCGGGTGATGGCGGCATTGGGGCAGTAATTGCCGCTCCCACATCCGCCGGTGATGCCTTCATCGGAAAGCTGTTCTATCCAAGCGGCGGCGAAGGCGGTGACTGGCACGTCATTGAAGACGGCGCCGGTGGCGGAGGGTGGGATGTATGCTCCGCCGTAAATACCACGCAGCAAAAATACCGCCATCTGGGCGCGGGTGACGAGTGCTTCCGGGCAGTAGTTGCCAGCCCCACAGCCGCCAGTGATGCCGGCAGCGGCAATTTTCTCGATCATTGACCAAGCCCAGTAAGTACGGGGTACATCGAGAAAGCTCACCGCGTCGAATTCAAAAGCGCCGATATCACAGAAATTATCGCGCACTAATCCACGCTGGTCGAAATCCAGCCGCGCATCGTCGGCGCAAACAGTCGTGTCGCCCGCATCAATGGCTGCGCTGCCGGACAGCAAGGCATGGGTTAAGGTGGGACCTCCGTTGTCCATGAGCACAGTATCCAAGTCGATGGTGTTACTGATCGCGCCGCCACAGCTATTGTCATCAAACAGATTGCTGCTGGGGGCGGTGTCCAGAAAACCCACGCAGTTGGCGCCCCCTGCGGAATCGGCGATGATCGTGTTGTTCATCGTTACGAAATCGTTGGCGGCACTCCATAAGCCACTGCCTCCGGCGACCGCGATATTATTCGCTAGGGTGACGTTCGTTAGGAAAAGCGTATCACTGGACTCGTTGACAATGGCGCCGCCGACGCCGGAATAGGCGACGTTTCCCGATAAGGTGGAGTTGGTGAGAACGGCGTTATGTGAATTCCAAAGTGCGCCGCCGTCGGAGGCGGCCGTATTGCCGGCTAGCGTGCTATTACTAACGGCCAGTTGGCCGAAACTTGCATTGTATATCCCACCGCCATCCAAGCGGGTGGTGTTGAACGTCAGGGCGCTATTGTTCAGCACTGAAATGCCCCAAGTAAAGATGCCGCCTCCACGTCCTCTGGAATCGTTGCCCGATACGGTACTATTTGACACGGTCAACGTCGACGAACCCGCATTGTATATTCCTCCGCCCTTAGCGCTTGTATTCGTCACGGCATTTCCAGTGACGGTGCTGTTGAGCAGTATGGCTGTCATCCCGTTATTGGCTAGGGCGCCGCCATTGCCGACCGCTGTATTTTGCGAGAGTGTGGAGTTGGTGACGGAGAGGATGCCCTGGCCATCATTACGAATTGCCCCGCCCCGTATTGCAGAGTTATAGGAAAAGGTGCTGTTAAACGTTCCCAATATCCCTCGATTGAATACGGCTCCTCCGCTGCCTGTGGCCGAACTGCTACCTGTAACCGAGCCATTCCGCAGGGTTAGGTCGACGAGTGCGAGGTTTCCGGACGCGCCTACATGAAAAATCCGGAAAGGGTCGGCCATGTCATCGCGTTCGATGGTCGATCCGTTGCCATTGATGGTGATTTTAGAAGTGATGGTCGGTAGGCCATTGTTTCCGTCCGTAGTATCCACCAGAACATCCAGCGAATAGAGACTTCCGGATGCCAGATTGACAGTGTCTTGCCCGAGCGGGTCACCTGCCGCGCAATCCCCGTAAGTAGCGCCCTGCTGGGCATTGTGGATCGCTTCGATCAGGGAGCAGACACCATTGTTATTGATGTAAACCGCACCCGCGGCGACATTGATCGTCGCCGCCTGAGCCCCGCTTAATGTTCCGACAGCTAAAATCTCACCGATCAGAATCGGCAATAGGCGGCGACGAGCAGGGGCTTGATGATGTTTGTACGTACGAAAAAGATCCATAAGGCGTGCTCCACGATATTTGGAATGTCTGCGACTGTGTTTTGATAAAGAATATCAGTTATCATGAATTCCAACCCATTGTTAAAGTTGGTAATTTTTCTCATCTTTTGTGGGTAATTCTACTCATTAAATATTACGGGAAAAGTAAGGTTATGGCGGTGTGGGTGGATACGGGCTGACCTGTAACAGACGAGAAAGACGCCCTAAAAAAGCTGATAGCGGGAAAACGCGGAATGCGCGACCGACAAGACCACCCGGAATCCAAGGTCGGTATCGCAATCTCCGAAAGCCTGAACGCGCCGGGACATGCAATGGGATTGCGCTAGGGAAGCGCGCCAGGAACCGCCCCGCGCAATACGGGGAGTGGTAAGAGGAAGGTGGTTGTGGGTGGGATCGTAGGGGTAATGACCGGCCCCGCTCAGGGTCCATTCCCAGACATTGCCCGTCATGTCCAGCAAACCGGTTGGCGTCATGCCATAGGGATACATACCGACCGGATTGGGATGAGCAAGTCCACTCTCGGCGACGTTGGAACGTTCCGGTTCCCATTCGGCATTGCCCCAGGGGTAGCGGCCACGGGTCGAACAGCGCGCCGCCTTTTCCCATTCCGCTTCGGTGGGTAGGCGAATCTCGTAGTCTTCGGGAATGGGGCTTTGGGTGGGTAGGCGTAATTGCGTGTCCAGCCAACTGCAATAAGCCGCTGCTTCGAACCCGTTGATTCCGGTCACGGGCCAGTTGGGATACTGGCTTTGCCAGCTCCAGTTATCGGGTTCGGAGCGTTGCGAGGCCAGCCGCCAGGATCGAGCCGCCTCGCCTCGCCACAAGGATTCATCGCCATAACCGCCCGCCAGGATAAAAGCCTCGTATTGCGCTACGGTGACGGGATACCGGGCCAGCCAATAAGGGTAGGTGATTTGTAGGGTTTCGGTCTGTCCCAGTTCATCGGGATGCGCCAGGGGATCGTCGGCTTGGCTGCCCATCCAGAAACTGCCGGCTTTGATGATGATGAAACCCAAGCCTTTTTCCGGAAGCCCCTGAAATCGGGCGGGCAGATACAAGCGTTTCGAACTGAAGCGGGGATCGCCTAGGTTGCCCAGAATCGCGCCGGCCTCGGCGCGTTCGCGGGGCGTCATTTGCGCCTGTTCGAGAACTTGGGCCAATCGTAGAATCACCTGCGCGAGCTTGTCCGTGCCCGTGGAATGATTGCGCAACTCCGCAACGCCTATGGCGGCCGCGATGTCCCCAGCCAACCAGGATTTATGCCCGGCTTGCGATCCTTCGTCGAATTCGCACAGCGCCTCCAGCAGATCCAGTACCGGTTCCCAATCCTTCTGTATCTCCACTTTGTAAGTGGCCGCCGAGGGCAACAGCAAGTGGGCCAAATGGCTTCGAGTTTGGGCTTGTTTCAGCGCGTGACCGAGAAAGCAATCATCCATCGCCATCGGCAGACTGAGCAGATAGGTGCCGAGCAGAGGATGCGGAAAACCGTAATGGGCCGGTTCTTTCTCGATCAGTAACCCCGTATCGCACAAGTCCGACAAAGCGTCGCGCGCGGCCTGTTCATCGTGCGTTTCGTTGAGTTGGGCCAAGTCCGTCAGCAGGGTTTGCCGGTCGATAGTCAATCGCTGTACGGCGGCTGCCGGGTCGTCGTCCGCAACGCAGGCATCCCAGGCCAATTGCCCCAGCAGACGCAACCATTCAGCACTTTGCCCATCGGGGTAGGACCCCAGCAACGCATTGACCGCCTTGGCGCAGAAGCCGCTCAGCCGGCCTGGCAGCGGGGGATGACGCGTGCCCAGCCAGAGCAGCAGGGTGAGTAACAGCGGATTGGTGGTCAGAGACTGGAACGGGGGCTGCTGCAGAATCCGGGACCAGTCTGCGTCGGATGAATCGGCGCACCAGGCGGCGATGACGGCGTCGCTGCGGCCGCGGTCCAAGGAGGCCAGATTCAGGTGGGGAAAGCGTTTTTCCGGTAATTGACGGGACCGTTCGTTGTAAGCGGCGGGTTGACAGGTGATCAGCAATCGGGTGCGGTGGTGGCTTTTCGCGAAGTCGGTGAGGCTATCCAGAACGGTCTTGCGCAGGGCCTGCGGCACGTCCTGCAGATCGTCCAGCAAGACCAACGCCCGCCCCTTATCGACCGCCTGGGCTAAGGCTTCTTCGGCGAAAGCCAGGCCACGTGCGGCCAAATCCTCGCTGATATGCGCCCACAATAGCGCCGCGAAGGCATCGGGCAGGGACGGCATCGTTTGCAACCAACGGGCGAATTCCCGTCCGCTGACCAACAAGGGAAGATAATCGCGTTCGTTCTCCGGCCAGCTTTCCAGACCGTTCCACTGATCGCCGGCAAGGGCCAGACACAAGCGCCGTAGCAGGGTTGTTTTGCCGGAACCCTCGCCGCCCAGGATCACCAACCGGCGATGTTCGACGATGGCCTGCAGCAGAGAGGGAGGTTGGGCATCGCCGGTTGGGGAAGTAGCGGAAAATGCGCCCGGATCGACGAAAACTCGCTGCAACGCGGGCCATTGCTGGATCATGGCGCGAGTCGGCTCACGTCTACCGGGCAGGGTCACCGCACAGCGTTCGGCCAATACCTGTCGGTAGGTGGCTAAGACATCGGCTTCCCCAACGGGAGGAGATCCCCGGTAAATACCGGCTTCCTGATGGGTTGTCTCCAGATCGGTGATTTCGGCGGCAGCGCCGGCGGTGAGTTGCGCCTGCAACTCGCGAATCAGATTTTGGAGTTCTGCTTTGCTGAGTCTCTCAAGGTCCTGATCTTCCTGCTTGATCATGGTCCGACCGTTTTAGAAATCTGCGTTTTTGGGTGTGCGTGGGAAAGGGATCACGTCGCGCACGTTGCTCATGCCGGTGACATAACTCACCGTGCGTTCAAATCCAAGGCCAAAACCGGCGTGCGGGACCGTGCCGTAACGGCGCAAGTCCCGATACCAATCGTAGTGCTTTTTATCTATGGCAAAAGCATCCAACCGGCGATCCAGCACGTCCAGGCGCTCCTCGCGTTGACTGCCGCCGATAATCTCCCCAATGCCGGGCGCCAATACGTCCATGGCCGCCACGGTGCGTTCGTCTTCATTGAGCCGCATGTAAAAACTTTTGATCTCGGTGGGATAATTCATCACGATCACGGGCCGACCCACATGTTCCTCGGCCAGATATCGTTCGTGTTCGGATTGCAGGTCCAGCCCCCAACTGACCGGATATTCGAAATTTTTCGGCGCGCGTTCCAAAATCCGGATGGCTTCGCCGTAATCCATGCGCGTGAAGGGAGACCGGATAACGTGCTCCAGGCGTTCGATGCAGCTTTTGTCGATGCGCTGGGCGAAGAAGGCCATATCGTCGGCGCGTTCTTCCAACACCGTCGTGAAGATGGCTTTCAGCAGTTTTTCGGCGAGATCCGCGTCGGCTTGCAGATCGGCGAAGGCGATCTCCGGCTCGACCATCCAGAATTCCGCCAGATGCCGGCTGGTGTTGGAATTTTCCGCACGGAACGTCGGACCGAAGGTATAGACCTTGGATAGGGCCAGACAGTAGGCTTCCACATTGAGCTGGCCCGAGACGGTGAGAAACGTCTCTCGGCCAAAAAAATCCTGAGCGAAATCAATTTGGCCCTCGGCGGTACGGGGCAGATTGGTCAAATCCAAGGTGCTGACTCGGAACAGTTCACCGGCGCCCTCGCAATCGCTGGCGGTGAGGATCGGCGTGTGAATCCAATAAAAGCCTTGTTCGTGGAAAAAGCGGTGAATCGCTTGCGCCAGGCAGTGCCGTACCCGGCTCACGGCGCCCAAGGCATTGGTGCGTGGACGCAGGTGGGCTACCGTGCGGAGGTATTCGAAGGTATGCCGCTTGGGGGTGACCGGATAGGTCTCCGGTTCATCCACCCATCCGACGACCTCGACGTGCTCCGCGCGCACCTCCACTGTCTGACCCTTGGCCGGAGATTCCAACAGGTCGCCACGGACGCGCACCGCGCAACCGCTGCTCAGTCGGGCGATCTCGTCCTGATAATTGGGGAGTTCGGCGGAAGCGACCACTTGTAACGAGGCAAAACAAGAGCCGTCATGTAATTCGATAAACGACAGGCCCGCCTTGGAATCGCGACGGGTGCGGACCCAACCCTGCACCGTCACGGTCTGGCCTAGTGGAATGTGACCCTGCAACAGGGTGGCGATGGCGAAGCTAGACATGCGTAAGCGAATCCCGGTAATTAGAGTGATTCGCCGTATTTTGCCAGATGTTGGGCCTTGGCCTGCTCGATCCATCGATCGCGCCGGATGCGGCCGGTAAAGCGAATCACCGTGCTTTCCAAATGGGCGATTTCGGCCTCACTCAGGGCCGCGATCTGGCGATAACTGGTAATGCCCTGAGCATTGAGCTTTTTTTCCAATGTCGGACCGATGCCTGTGATGGTCCGTAGATTATCCTCCGGGAAGGAGGCCGCGGGCTCGACGGATGCAATGGCCAGGTCGGGTTCGGCCGGTTCGATTATCTCGTCCGGAGATTCCGGCGTTTCGGCCGAATCGGCCGTTTCAGGCTCTTCCCAGGCGTCTTCGGGATCGGGGCCGTCGGTGTTGGGGACATTGCGATCCAATTTGCCGCCTCTGAGGAGGGCGAAACAATCATCCCAGATTTTGGCCTGACTGCGCAGCCAATGGCGCATCGCGCCTTCCACCTGATGGGTCAAGCCCCCCAAGGGGCTGGCTAAATTCTTCTCCTGGGCGATCGCTTTGGTCCATTGCTCCAGCAAGGCGGCCTCGCTGGTGAGCGTTTGTTTGACGGTGGCTTCCCACAGCGATAGGTTTTTTAGATAGGCTTGTCGCCAAGCCTCCAGATTGGGAGGCGATTGGCCGGGCGGCAGAATATTGGAAAAGCTGTCCCACAGTTGTTTCTGTGATTCGGTCCAGGCATTGATAATATCGTCGTTCAGCACTTTACCCATGATCGGTTATGCCTCCGCCTTGTGGTTGCTGATTGCTATGAATACGCACGGCCAGAATGTCACAGGGCGCTCTGTGCATCATGGCGTTGGCCGTGGAGCCCAGCGGCAGGGCTAGGCCGTGTCGGCCGTGGCTGCCGACCACCCGCCAATCCGCTGGATGATCGGTCACGGTCTGTAGGGTGCCGGCTTGGGTCGATGGCGCGGTCACCATCCCCACCGGGCAACGTGTTCGATGTTCAGCTCTGCGGCTAGGCGCGTGCCCCCGCCAGCAAGGCATTCGGCGAGAAATCCGCCGCCCCACGGAACAGGCCGATGCGGTGTCATTGCAAGGCGTTCGCCTCATCGATCGACTCGGGGGATTACAGGCATTGTCCCGCCAGCGGCTGATATTCTGGAATGGCGGATAGCCAGCGGCGAATGCGTCCGGTCAATTCGACATACATGTGTTGCAGCAGCGCGCGTCGATCCTCCGGGCTACCCTGGAACTCCGCGGGATCGGGCAAAGGCCAGCACAAATGTATGGGCGCATCGGGGAACTCGGCGACATATGCCTGGGACAGATCGCACAGCATAATAATGTAATCGAACTCCTGATAGAGAAAGTGTTCGATCGATTTGCTCATTTGCCCTGAAATATCAAGCCCTATATCCGCCATCACTTCGATGGCCAAGGGATCGAAAGGCTCCGGTTGGATGCCTGCGCTATACACTTCCACTCGGTCACCACCCAAACGGCGCAACAGGGTCGTTGCGATTTGCGAGCGGGTGGCATTGCGATAACAGACAAAAAGAACACGTACCGGAAAATGCACTGTCTTCGCCTCCTGGTCGGCGCCTGCTGGACACCCGGCGATTGAGTCGTAGGCTTAGCCCGTCATGTCAGTGCCTAAAGACCCCCTTGCAAAAGCATTTGCAGGTACTGACGGGCTGCGTCGTGGGCTGGATCGTCAGCGGGCAATTGCTGGCGGGCCTCTCGCAAATTCCGGATTCCCAATTGCAACTGTACCAGTCCCAGGTTGTGCCGCACTTGCGGTTCGTCACCTTGCCTGAGAGCTCTCCGATAAGCCTGTTGAGCCTCTTCTAAACGGCCGTTTTCCGCATAGAGATTGCCCAACTGAAACCAGGGTTCGATGGCTTCGGGGTGAGCTTGGATCAGCGCCCAATAGGCGGTTTCGGCGTCACTGAACCGCCCTGCGGCGCGAGCCTGCTGTGCTTGTTGCGCAAGATCGACCAACCCATTGTCGGTATTGAGTATAGCGCAGCCCGACAGAAGCACGTGAAACAGCAGGATCAGCGATAGCCGCGACATGAATCAGGCTCTACGGTGATTTTCGAAGACGCGTGACCGTCTGCCCACAACCTAGATTGTAGAAGACAGGGGTGCGATAACCGAACAGCCTCGTGGGTCGATGACCCCGATGCCCCGGTCCCGCGAAGTGAGGATTTGTGCAAGTCAATCGGCGAAAAAAGGCAGAATCTCCTCGCGCTGGGCCAAGGCGTCCTGATAGCCGAGTTCGATCAACCGTCCGGTATACGCCTCGTCGAAGGCCAGATAACTGAGCAAGTCCCACCCCTTTTTTTGCGAAGCGCCGATGCCTTTCAACAGATAGCGCAACATGGGTGAGAAATTCTTGAATTGCTCGGAGGCCAGCGTTCCCAGATCGCGGGAAGGTTGAATAGCCAGCAAGGGAATCTGCCGCAGTTTATTGGGATGTCGTTCGCGGGCTTCGGGACTCAATAGCTCCAAGGTCCTGTTGATACGTCGCAGCCGTTCAATGTCCATTTCCAGTGCGTCGAGAAAGGCGGCGTTGAGCATGACGCCGGCGATGTCCACCAGCGAAATACTGGACATACTGCCTTGCCGATTCAATTTGAGAGTCAATTCGTCCGAACGCCGGTAGCGGATTCCGATCACCAGAATGCGGTCCGCCCCCAGATGAATAGCCGGACTCAGCGGCGTATTCAGGCGCACGCAACCATCCCCGTAAAAGGACCCGTTCATCGGCACCGGCCTGAAGAAGATCGGGATGGCCGCCGAAGCCATGACGTGGCGCAACGTCAGTTCCGTTCGTTCGGCGACCCGTGTGCTGCGGAACCATGGCTGGATGGTGGGCGAGCCGTCAAAAAACACGACCGTCGATCCGGTCTGATAGTTGGTGGCGGAAACGGCGACGCCATGCAACCGACCGTTTTTCAGATGTTCGGCGATCGCCTTGAAATTCAAATGCGTGGTTAAAAATTCCTGCAAGGGCCGCGTATCGAGCAAATGGGTGGAGCGGCTCTCGCCCAGTAATCCACCCAGACTGAGATCCTTGAGCCAGCTTAGCGCCAAGCCGCTCAATGAAGCCAAATCGGTACGGATAATGCGGTCGGTTCGCAGTTCCTGCCAAAGCCGGCACAGCTCGCCAACCGCCTCGGAAAACGAGTGATCCCCTTGCGAGGCGACAAAGGAACTGTTGATGGCGCCGGCCGAACTACCCACCAAAATCGGAAACGGCCAAGGATCGCCAGGCTTGCGTTCGATGATTTCCGCGATTCCTTTGAGCACTCCGGCTTGATACGCGGCGCGCGCCCCTCCACCGGTCAATACCAGGCCGGTTCTAGCCATGCATCCGACTCCTCGACATTATTCCACGCCGTTTCGATAGATCCGATACGGGCGGGTTCATTCGATCCTTACCGTCAATGGTGGAATTTCCTTATACAAAATAAGGAGTGGGCTTTTATTGGATAAGGTGAGAATTTTAGTTCCAGGTGGATAGCAAAAGTGGTTGGTCAAAAAAACATGCGCCGCATCGTTTCGTGTCAGAAAATCCACGACCTGTCTAAGTCCTTCTCTATCCTGTTCAGTCTGCGGCGTATAGGTTAAATCGTTGAGTCTAGCGTGGGAATAAGACAACGTGATCGTGGGATTATCGACTTGCTTGAGTATTTCCTTGAGCGCGCGCCTTCTCAAACGGGGCGCGACAGTAATGCCTATCCGTGACTCCGAAAAGAGCCAGTAAATGTCGTGCTCTTCTTCATAAGTTATTTCATGCTCTCCGAAAGCTTGACACCAACCGAAGAAATAGGCTCCATACCGTTTGATCTTGCGTTCGTGCATTGCGCTTCAGAAAGGATCGCTGGGAAAAATAACCAAATGTGAATAGTCGTTATCTAAGCATTATACACAAGAATGACTTATCATGGAAAATTTTTATTGATTTTTTATATAATAATCAATAAGAAACAAATGAAGATCTGAGTAATATTAATGTTCCTTGAGTGGATATCCTAAAGTAATTTATTACAGTGACAGATTGGTGCTGACAGACAATTCCTGGAATGGCCCCAGCGGATCTTTCTTGTCTTCTGATTCGATAATATCGGGCTCTTCTGCTTCCAGCTTATAGACTACCTGCTTGCCCAGGAGAATAATCAGTTCATCCAATAATCAACCGGTGGTTCTGGTCTTTCTTCTGAAATTGAATACAGCCAAGAGAGCATTGCCATAACGTTTACGGCGTACAAGCTTGGGTGCCGCTTCATCTCCTTGGCAAGCTGTATTGGCGCCAGGCAAGCTTGTAAATCAGGATTAGGCTCCTCGAATTGTATCGATTGATTCAGCAAGCATCACTGCGTAATGTCCGACTGAGAAAGTATAATCCCTGCTGTCGTACACTTGCCTTCCGTATTTCTACGGAGTGGCGCTTCGGTATTCTTCAGCTTCTTTCCCAGGGCATCAAGCGCGGTACGCAGACCTGCTGGTCCGATTCAGCCAGCTTGGCGACTTCGACATCGACGCCATAGATCAGGCGCAGACTCTCCGAAGTGATGATTTCCGCCGGCGGTCCCAACCGCACCAGTCGCCCTTCGTGCAATAGGGCGACACGATCGGCGCAAGCCAAGGCATGATCGGGATCATGCGTGGAGAGCACGATCCCGATACCTTGCCGCGCCAGTGCCTTAATATGCTGTAACACCCTCACCTGATTGCCGAAATCCAGGCTGGCGGTCGGCTCGTCCATGATCAGCCAGCGTGGCTCCTGCGCCAGCGCGCGGGCGATCAAGGCCAGTTGTCGTTGACCGCCGCTGATCTGGGTATAGGCGGCGTCGCGTAACTCGGCGATCCGCAGTGTGGCCAACAGAGTTTCGGCGACCGAGACGTCACGCCGTGACGGTGTGGAAAACAGTCCCAAACGGGCTGTGCGTCCCATGAGCACGGTATCGAGTACGGTGAAAGGGAAGTAAGCGTTATGCGCCTGCGGAACATAGGCCAGGACCTGCGCCAAGCGACGCCGTGACCAGTGGCGGATATCGCGTCCTTCCACGGTGATCGAGCCGCCGTGCATCTTGAGCAGGCCCAACAGCGTTTTGAATAGGGTCGTTTTGCCGCCGCCGTTGGGGCCGAGCAGACAGAGCACCTCTCCCGCCGCGAGGCTGAAGCTGACGTCGCTGCCGATGGTTTTGCCGCCGTAACCGAAGGCCAGTTCTGAGACCGCCAGATTCATTGCCAACCACGCCGGCTGCGAGCCAGCAGCCAGAGAAAGAACGGCGCTCCGAGAAACGCCGTCAGAATACCTAGGGGGATCTCGATACGGGTCAGAGAACGGGCCAGATCGTCGACCAGCAGCAGATAGCCAGCCCCCAGCAGCATGGAAGCGGGCAGCAGACGCTGGAAATTGGGTCCCACCCACAGGCGGGCGATATGCGGCATGATCAGACCGACCCAGCCCACGGTCCCGCTGATGGAAACCACCGCCGCCGTCATCAGGGTGGCGGCGACGATAAAGGTGATCCGCAGCTTTTTCACATCGACGCCCAAGGTCGACGCCTCTTCGTCACCCAACGCGAGTACGTTCAAGCGCCAGCGCAGCAGCGTCAGCGGTATCAGGCCCAGAAGCACGGCCGGCAAGGCGGTCAGAACGTCATCCACGTTCACGGCGGCCAAACTGCCCAGCAACCAAAAGGTGATCGCGGGCAGTTGGTCATAGGGATCGGCGAGAATCTTCAGCAGCGAAATCACGGACCCGGTCAACGTACCCAGCACCACGCCGGCCAACACCAGAACCAATACGGGTTCGTGGCCCCGCACGGTCGTGGCCAGCAAATAGACCAGAAACACCGTGGCCAACCCGAAGGCGAAAGCCAGCAATTGAATCCCGATAACCGGCAAGGACAGGAATATGCCGAGCACGGCCCCCAGCCCGGCTCCCGAGGACACCCCGAGAATATCGGGCGAAACCAGGGGATTGCGGAACATGCCTTGATAGGTCGCGCCCGCCGCCGCGAGCGCCGCTCCAACCAGCAAAGCGCCGGCGATGCGCGGTAGACGCACCTGCCAGATCACGGTTTCCGCCACGGTAGGGAGATGATGAGGGACGCCCAGCAGTTTCTGCGATATCAGCTTGAGCACATCGGCCACGCCGATGGGGTACTGGCCGATGGCGAAGGACATCGTGACCAGAATACAGAGAAGCAACAGCAGGGGCCACAAACCCGCGCGCCAGTAGCCGACCGCAAGGTTCAAGGGGAACGTCGACCGGCGTGCGCCAGCAGTTCGTCGAGTTGTTCCGCGCTGGGATCCAGATGATAAAACAAGCGGTAAAAATTGCGGGTCACGGTGCGCAGGTCATCGGCGAAATGTTCCGGGTAAAACAAGCGACTCAACCATTGGATGCCGATCAGGCGGTTCACCGAAGGGGGTCTATCGACCCAGCCGAAAGGCAGAGTGGGGGCCAGATAGACCCGGCCAGCTTGCACCGCGGGCAGGGTCTGCCACAAGGGATCGCCCTGAACACGAGTATAGAAGCGATCATCCAGGGTGATGATGACCTCCGGGTTCCATTTCAGCACCTGTTCCAGGGTGACGTTGGCCAGGCCGTGCTGACCCGGCGCATCGGCCACGTTCACGGCGCCGACGCGCTCGATGATTTCGGTGTTGATGGAACCCCGCAAGCCGGTCTCCAGCCCTTCCGGGCCGCGCGCGAAGTAAACGCGCGGGCGTTGCTCCGGGGGAATTTTCGCCAGGACGCCGTCCAATTCCGTGAATACTTGATCGGCGTAGCCCGCCAGGGTTTCGGCGCGCTCCTCGACACCCAGCATGCCACCCAGGAGGAGCAGCGAGCCGGCGGTATTGTCCAAGCGGCCGTCGATCAGCAGATAGGGCAGACCGGTCTGCTCTTGCACGCGGTTCGCCAGGGATACATAGGTGGCGGTCGTGGAGCCGAAATCAAGAATCAGATCGGGGTGGGCCTGCAACACGACTTCGATATTGGCGGTGTTACCCCGCCCGGTCAGCCGGCCGAGCGCCGGCAGATCCCGAACGGCGGGCGCCAGAAAGGCGGCTTCTTCCGGGCTCGGAGCGCGTGGCCAACCCAGAAGCGTTTGCGGCGCCAGGACATATAAAAAAATGCTGGCCGGGGGGCCTGCGGCGAATATCCGTTCAATCGTGCCCGGTAGATTCACCACACGCCCGGCGGAATCCGTGACGAGCCGTTGGGCGTGGGCCTCCGCGACCAGCAAGGCGCTACAAAACAGACAGATCAGTAGCCGTCGCACGGACCTGATTCTTGATAAAACCGCTAAGGACTTGGGGGAGTGTCTTCATTCCACGAACTGCTTGGCGTACGCGGCATCCTGATAGAGCGATTCCCCATACCGGTCCTTGCCGTATTCGCCGATGATGCGCTGCCCCGCTTCCGATCCCACGAACTCGACGAACGCGGCGGCCGTATCCCGCGCTTCGGTGGCGCCTTCCGGGGCCACCAGCGCGTGGTAGGTGTTGACCAGAAATTGATCGCCCCGGAACAACACCGTCAATTTCGGCACATTGGCCTTTTCCGCCACCCAGGTACTGCTGTCGGTCATGAAATATCCGTCGACTTCATCGGCCTTCTTCAAGCTGGCTGTCATGAAATCATGCGTCGGGATATACCATTCGCCTTGTGGCTCGATGCCGGCCTTCTTCCAGATTTGCAATTCTTTTTTGTTCGTACCGGAATTATCGGCCCGGGTAATGAACGGCGCTTGGGCCTTCGCGATACGCTGATAGGCATCGGCGGCCGATTGCGCATGCTTTATGTCGGCCGGATCGGCTATCGGCCCCACGATGTAGAATTCGTTGGAGCCGACCAGGGTGGGCATCACCGCCCAACCTGCTTCGACGGCTTTCTTCTCGGCGGCCGGGGCATGCACCATCACCATATCGACCCGCCGATTTTTCAGTAGATCCAGCGACGCTCCGCTGCCCGCCTTAACCCAGAGCAAGGTCGAGGGGGTTTGTTTAGCGAAGGCTTGCGCCAGCGCCTGAAGCAGACCGAGTTCCCCCGGACTGCCGGTGGCCAAGTGGAAGGGGTGAGTACCATCCCCATAGGTCGCCGTGATCTTGAATGTATCGGCGGCCAACGCCGACACGCTCCACAAGACCAACGCGGTGACGATGGCGTAGCTGAACGAATAATGTCCCTGGATGCGCCTCATTGCGTCGCCTCCCTGACCTTAGGAGCCGCTGGCGTTGGCGAAAAACGCCTGATGACCCTTGATTTCGTAGCCGTTGATGACTTGCTGGCCTTCGGGCGACAGTATCCAGTCGATGAACGCCTGACCGTCTTTGACCTTGACGTGCGGATGTTTTTCCGGATTGACCAGGATGATGCCGTACTGGTTGAACAGCTTGGGATCGCCTTCGACGACAATTTCCAGATCGCCTTTGTTGGCGAAATTCAGCCAGGTGGCACGATCGGTCAGCGCGTAGGCATCCATTCCGCCCGCCGTATTCAAGGTCGCGCCCATGCCGGAACCCGTTTCCCGATACCAGCCGCCGCTGGCGGCTTTAACGTCCACCCCGGCGTTTTTCCACAGACCCAACTCCATTTTATGAGTGCCACTGTCGTCGCCACGCGATGCGAAGGGGCTATCGGAATCGGCGATTTTCTTCATGGCGCCTGCCGCGTCCTTCATGCCCTTGACGCCGGCCGGGTCGCTTTTCGGTCCGACGATCACGAAATCGTTGTACATGACATCGAAGCGTTTAACGCCTTGCCCGTCGGCGACGAATTTCTCCTCGGATGGTTTGTGATGCACGAACAGTACATCGGCATCTCCCTTGCGAGCCAACTCGATGGCTTGACCCGTACCCACCGCGACGACCCGCGCCTCGATACCGGTTTTTTCCGTGAATTTCGGCAACAGGTAATCGAACAGCCCGGAGTTTTCAGTCGAGGTCGTCGAGGCGACCGTGATGAAACGCTCGGCGGCGCTCAGCGGCAGTGTGACGAACAGAGTGATCAGGGTGACGAGAAAAGCACGACGTAACATGAATGGATACCTCCCCTTGGGTTTATTGTGATCCCGGACCTACCAGAGCAGTTTGCCTTCCAGAAAGGCGGCGGCCTCCGCGCACTGGGGTCCCGCAAAAAACGACCGGGCAGGAGCCTGTTCCAGCAACCGTCCCCGATGCAAAAAAAACACCTCGTCGGCCAGCCGGCGGGCTTGGCCGAGATCGTGAGTGGTCATCACGATTTTGGTGCCCGTACCGTGGATGCGACCGATCATCTCTTCCATGGCGTGCGTGGCGGCCGGGTCGAGATTGGCCGTGGGTTCATCGAGGAACAGCACCTGCGGTTTGACTGCCCAGGCCCGCGCCAGCGCCAAACGTTGCTGTTCCCCGCCGGACAGGACTCGCGCGGAACGATAAGCCAAATGCGCCAGGCCAGCCTGTTCCAGCACCTCGGCGATGATCGCATTGCGTTGGGAGCGAGGGACACGATAGGCGGCGAGCGCATAGGCAATGTTGGCGGCGGTTGAACGACGCAGCATCACGGTGCGCTGAAACACCATGGCCTGCGCGTGACGGACCTGTTCCATAATTGGATTGGCCCACTGCAGCGAGCCCCGACTCGGTTGGAGCAAACCGTGACAAATCCGCAGTAACAGGCTTTTGCCCGCGCCATTCGGCCCCATCACCACGGTGCGCGGTCCGGTCTCCAGGGCCAGGGAAATATTTTCCAATAACCGGGCGCCCCGGATTTCGTAATCCACGTTCCGCAAGGCCAGGGGCAGAATGGGTTGGCTGGCTGGCATGACCAGTCGCCATTCGGGTAATAGGGCGGCTGCTTGCGTCATCCGTAGGCTCTCTGGGCACTGTCGCGCAACACTTGCGCGGCGCCGTTGACCGCCAAGGCCAACAACATGAGGATGAGTCCCAGGCCCAAGGCCAAGGCCAGGTTGCCTTTGCTGGTTTCCAGGGCGATGGTCGTTGTCATGACCCGCGTGACGTGATTGATGTTTCCGCCGACGATGATCACCGCCCCGACCTCGGCGCTGGCCCGGCCGAACCCGGCTAGAATGCCGGTCAATAGGCTGAATCGACCATCCCACAACAGTGTGCCGATGGCGCGTAGCGGCCCCACGCCCATGGAGCGGAGCTGCTCCGCGTATTCGTCGTGCAGATCCGCCACGGTCTGGCGGGTGAGCGCGGCGATGATGGGTGTCACCAACAGACTTTGCGCGATGACCATCGCCATGGGCGTGAACAGCAATCCCAGTTCGCCCAAGGGTCCGGCCCGCGACAGCATCAGGTACACCATCAGTCCCACGACCACCGGTGGCAAGCCCATCAGCGCGTTCAACAGCACGATGATCACGCCTCGTCCCGGAAAGCGAAATACCGCGACCGCCGCACCGATCGGCAAACCGATGCACGCGGCGAGCAACACGGCGCTCAGGCTGACTTGCAGCGATAACAGAACGATAGCGACCAGATCCGTATCGAGGTGGATGATCAAGTGCAATGCCGTGCCGAAGGCGGCGCTGAAATCGTTCATGTTCATGGTCGTGGAATAGTATAAAAAAATTATGGCTTAGATGTGCTTCAAATACAAAGTCATGAGAAATCCCGAAATAAAAACAGTTGTACACCTATAAATACCCATTGAGCCGAGTGGCGTTTGAAATCGTCGATGGGAGGAAGTCCCGTGCAAATCATCGTAAAAGGGCATAAGTTTTGATCATGATGTTCTTGTTGCGAGGCGATGATGGCTGAACGGGTTGAACCTAAAGATGTGCGGTTACATGGTTTCACTCGGCGATCGCTGGTGGAGGATGCGTTGGCTTGGTTGGATGAATTCACTCGGCCGCTGGGAGTGGAAACCATCGCGGTGCCGGATGGTCATCGACGGGTGCTGGCCGGACAGTTGACGGCCGTGCGGGATCTGCCACCGTGCGACTGCGCGGCAATGGACGGCTACGCGCTGCGAGGTGTCGAAACCGTGGGCGCCAGCGCCTACAATCCCCTTCTCTTCCAAATCCGGGGCGTGGCCTTACCCGGACGTTCTTACCCGGAATCGGTGGCGGCGGGTACGGCCGTGCGCATTTCGACCGGAGCCGCCTTGCCCGATGGAGCGGATGCGGTTCTACCCGTCGAATATGCCGTACTGGATCACGAGCGGATCGAAGTCAACACAGCCATCGCTCCGGGCGATCTCATTAACCGCCACGGGTGTGATTTCGCGCGCGCCGACCCGGTGTTTCCTGCTGGGCGGCTGCTGCTGTCCCATGATCTCGGATTGCTGACGGCTTTGGGAGAGGAGCGCATCGAGGTCATACGCCGACCTCGCGTTCGGTTGCTGGTTACGGGCACGGAATGGGCGATGCCTGGACTGGCGTCGGCCTCGATTCCACTGCATGAAAGCGATTCGTTGATGTTGCGTCAGCTGATCGAACGGGATGGCGGTGTGCTGGAATCCTGCGAGTCCGTTTCAGACGATCCTGGGCTGATCCAGGAAAAGCTGCTGGCGCCCGGAGCGGACGTTATCTTGGTGACGGGTGGGAGCGGCGTCGGTGGCGAGGACGGTGCGCCACTCGTCATCAGGGAGCGGGGTGAATTGGCTTTTCATGGCCTGGCTCTTCGGCCCGCCGGTTCGGCAGGTTTGGGCCGGGTCCATGGCAGCGTGCCGGTATTGCTGTTGCCCGGCAATCCGGTCGCTTGCCAGTGTGCCTACGAGTTTTTCGGCGGGCGGGCGATCCGTCGTCTGGGAGGGCGGGGATCGGATTGGCCGCATCCCCAACGACGGGTTGTGGTCGCCCAAAAGATCGTTTCGGGGATTGGTACGGTGGACTATTATCGCGTGCGGTTGGATGCCCAGGGCGTCGTGCCCATCGCGGCGGGGAGCGCGGCGTTGTGGTCCAGTCTGACTCAAGCCGATGGTTTCGTGATCGTTCCCGGCTCCTGCGAAGGTTATCCGCCTGGGGCGGAAGTCACCGTGTACTGTTTCGATACTTGAATTGAACCGCAAGAGGCCCTCATGCCCGCGTCCCGCCAGATTCACGAATTGCGGCAAGCCGCCCGTCAGGAGCAGTTTCTCGACGTCGTCACCCGCGATGAGGCCGAGGCCCGGTTTCAGAGCCATCTTATTCTGAAACCCTTGGGCACGGAAATCGTTTCCCTGGATCAGGCATTGCAACGCGTGTTGGCGTGCAACATCACGGCGACGGTGGACGTGCCGGGTTTCGATCGCTCCAATGTGGACGGCTTCGCGGTATTGGCGGCCGATACTTACGGCATTACCGAGGAAAAACCCCGTAGCGTCACGCTCAATCCGGAAATACTCGTGCCGGGACGGGCGCCCCAGGTCACGGTACGATCGGGAACCGCAACGCCCATCGCTACGGGGGGTATGGTGCCTCGCGGAGCCGATGCCGTGGTGATGATCGAGCACACCGAATTGCTGGAGTCCACCCGCGACGCCGAGCGGTTGGAAATTCGCCGAGCGGTGACGCCCGGCCAATTCATCGCCTTCGCGGGCACCGACGTGGCGCGCGGTGAAACTGTAATGCGTGCCGGTCAGGTGTTGACCTCGCGGGAAATCGGCGTGTTGGCCGCGATCGGTTTGGACCGTGTGGCGGTTTATCGGCGGCCGCGCGTCGCCATCATTTCCACGGGTAACGAAATCATTCCTCCTGGCCAGACGTTGCCGCCGGGCGCCATCTACGATTCCAACGGGGCGATACTCGCGGCGGCCGTGCGGGAGTTGGGTGGAGAGGCCGTCCCCTTGGGCGCGGTGGCGGACGATGAGCCGCAATTGCAAGCGATTCTGAGCCAGGGGTTGGCCTATGACATGGTCTTGCTCTCCGGGGGCACTTCCAAGGGGGCCGGGGATGTGTCTTATCGCGTCGTCAGCCGCTTGGAAAATCCGGGAGTCGTGGTCCACGGCGTCGCACTCAAGCCGGGCAAGCCGATCTGTCTGGCGATTACCCAGGGCAAGCCGGTGGTCATTCTGCCGGGGTTTCCAACGTCGGCGATCTTCACGTTTCATGAATTCGTCGCGCCCGTACTGCGCCGATTGGCTGGGCTGGCGCTGGCGCGCGAGGAGACCGTGTCGGCCACCTTGCCGATACGGGTCAATTCCGAACGGGGACGCACCGAATATCTGCTGGTCAGTCTGGTGCAGGTCGCCGAGGGGTTGGTCGCCTATCCCATGGGCAAGGGCTCGGGCGCGGTGACGACTTTCAGCTACGCCGACGGATTCATCGTCATTCCTCAGCATACCGAGATGTTGGAAGGGGGTGGCGTGGTGACGGTGCAATTGCTCGGTCAGAAGCTGGAACCGGCCGATCTGGTGTTCATCGGCAGCCACTGCGTGGGTCTGGATTACCTGCTGACGATGATGCAGCGCCAAGGGATCACCGCCAAAGCCTTGTATGTGGGCAGTATGGGGGGGTTGACCGCCGCCCGTCGTGGGGAATGCGATATCGCAGGCATCCACCTGATGGACCCGCAAACAGCGGGTTACAACCGTCATTTATTGACGCCGGATCTGGCGTTGCAGGAGGGATACCGGCGATTGCAGGGTATCGTGTATCGCCGGGACGATGCTCGTTTCACGGGCAAGACGTTGAACGAAGCCATCGTCGCGGCGCTGAGCGACGCGGATTGCACGCTGGTCAACCGCAATGCAGGCAGCGGTACGCGCATCTTGATCGACAAGTTGCTGGATGGGAAACGGCCGCCCGGCTACGGTGTACAGACCAAGTCACATAATGCCGTCGCCGCGGCGGTGGTGCAGGGGCGTGCCGATTGGGGAATAGCCATCGATACGGTGGCCGGGTCCTACGGACTGGGATTCATTCCCCTGCAGGAAGAACACTACGATTTCGTAATTCCCAAAAACCGTTTGGAGCGGCCGGCGGTGCGGGCGTTTCTCGATACGCTGCAACAGCCTGAAGTTCGCGCCGAACTGAGCCGACTCGGGTTCAGATTTCCCGGATGATCGGCGCCTTGGACCGGTTCCGTCGGTTTGCCCACGGTTCTCTGATGCATTAGACTAAGCCATTATCCCTCCCCATTAAGCTGGCGTAGCTCAGTCGGTAGAGCAGCTGATTTGTAATCAGCCGGTCGTAGGTTCGATTCCTATCGCCAGCTCCATAAATTGTGATTTATTAGTCGGTTACGCCGCTTGTCTCCAGGTTCTGCCTTTGTGGGTCGCGCGCGTATCGCGCATTATTCGACGTATCGTGGTCATTCATGAACAAGGATCAAGCCGTGTCCGAAACTCTGCGCTCTCCCCTGTTGACTCCGCGGCTGCGTGCTCCCGTATTGCGTTGGGTGCCGGTGTGGCAGCGCAATTTCCGTGTGTGGTACAAGCTGGCGATTCCAGCCATACTGGGAAATTTCGGGGAACCGTTACTGTATCTGCTGGCCTTGGGCTACGGATTGGGCAGTTTGGTGGGCGCCGTGCAGGATATGCCGTATCTCGTGTTTCTGGCTTCCGGCATTGTCTGTTCCAGCACCATGGTGACAGCGACCTTCGAGGGGATGTATTCGGCCTATACCCGAATGGAGGTGCAGAAAACCTGGGATGCGATGTTGGCGACCCCATTGGATATTCGCGACGTGGTGATCGGTGAGGCGCTGTGGGCTAGCACCAAGAGCGTTTTCAGCGGAGCGGCCATATTGATCGTGGCGGCGGCATTGGGAGCGGTGGCCGGTTGGATGGCGTTGTTGACCCTGCCGGTGATGCTATTGACGGGCTTGTGTTTCGCGGCCATGGCGTTGGTAGTGACCGCATTCGCCCGCAATTACGACTTCTTCCTCTATTACTATACGTTGCTGGTAACGCCGATGTTACTCGCCAGCGGGGTGTTCTTCCCCTTGCAGCACATGCCGGAGGTCATTCAATGGGGAGCGCATATTCTACCCCTGACCCATGCGGTGGAACTGGTGCGCCCGCTGATAACCGGTACGGCGCCGCACCAGCCGGTGTTGCATCTGCTGGTGCTGATTGGCTATGCCGTGATTACGATTGTGCTGGCGGTTCGTTTGATACGTCGCCGCCTGATGAATTGAGGAGGGGCTTGGCCCAGATGGTCCGGTACCGTGCTTGAATCGTGGTCTATGAACTGGCCGTGCAGTTCTTCATCCCGGCCAGTTGCTGCAACTGCTCAATTTCTATGAGCTGGATATATTTGTTCCGTACATGGATCAGTCCTTGCTGTTGGAAACGGGTGAACAGTCGGCTGACGGTTTCCACGGCGAGCCCCAGGTAATTGCCGATGTCATGGCGGGACATGCTCAGGTGATATTCACGGGAGGAAAAGCCGCGTGCCTTGTAACGCATGGAAAGGCTGAGCAGCAGAGCCGCTAGGCGTTCTTCCGCGGATTTTTTCCCGAGCAAGGTCAGTAGCTCGTTTTCCGCGTTGATTTCGCGACTCATCACCCGTAGCAGTTGCCGGCCGACACCGGGTACGGTGGTTGCCAACTCTTCCAGGCGGATGAAGGGCATCTCGCAGATGCTGGTCGTTTCCAAAGCGCGCGCACCGCAGGGATGGCGGCCGGTGTTGATAGCATCGAGGCCGATGATTTCACCGGGTAGATGGAATCCGGTGATCTGCTCGCTGCCATCCTCGGTGATCGTATAGGTCTTGACGGACCCTGAACGTATCGCGTACAGCGCGATGAATTCGTCACCCAGATGAAATACGTAACCACCCCGTGGCAAAGGACGACGGCGCTTGACAATGGTGTCAAGGCGCTCGACATCTTCCATGTCGATACCCATGGGCAAACACAATTGGTGCAGATTGCAATTGCTGCATACTTGTTTGACCAACGCAATATCGATGACTTTACGGGAATCAGGACCTGTCATTGCACGTTCCCACCCTATGAAGGGGAATTAGACTCAATCAAGCACGCCGCAAAGTCTCGCACACCAAGCCTGACTCGCTTACTGGTGGAAAAAACCAATGCCGTCCGTATCTTAATCCGGCTAGCTTGGGCATCAACTGATTATAATCCATCTCTAACTACCTGCAAATTCTCCAGAAACCACTATTTATCTAGGGATAAACGGCTATTTTCGGAATTTCTGCAAGGTAGTCTTTCAGTTATACATTTCGCTGTCCGTCACGGTTGCGCGGTCTCGCGATATTTAAACGTGTTCTAAGAAAATATTATGCATTTCCAAGTTTGTCACGTCGTTGGACAGGCCCGAAACGGGTTGCTGAGCTTCCCACGGGGCTCCGTCGAAACACCGGCCTTCATGCCGGTGGGAACCTACGGGACGGTCAAGGCGATGACTCCGGAGGAACTCCGGGAGAGCGGCGCGCAGATGATTCTCGGCAACACCTTCCATCTGATGTTGCGGCCGGGAGTTGAGGTGGTCGCTCGTCATGGCGGCTTGCACGAATTCATCCACTGGCCTGGTCCGATCCTAACCGATTCCGGGGGATTTCAGGTATTCAGCCTGGCGTCCATGCGTAAGGTGACGCAATCGGGCGTTCAGTTCCGCTCTCCCATTGACGGCAGTCCGGTTTTTCTGGGGCCGGAAGAATCGATGGCCGTGCAACGCGCCTTGGGTTCGGATGTCGTGATGATTCTGGATGAATGCACGCCCTACCCCGCTACCCCAGAGGCAGCGCGCGCGTCCATGGAACTGTCCCTGCTCTGGGCGGAACGTAGCAAACTGGCGCATGGAGACAACCCGGCGGCGTTGTTCGGCATCGTGCAGGGAGGCATGTATCCCGATCTGCGGGCGCAATCCGCGCAGGCGTTGCGGGCCATCGGCTTCGACGGCTATGCGATCGGCGGGCTGTCGGTCGGCGAATCGCCCTCGGAAAGGCTGTGTGTATTGGATAGCACGGTACCCTGTTTACCCGAGTCGGCGCCGCGCTATCTCATGGGGGTGGGTAAGCCGGGAGACATCGTGGAAGCGGTGTGGCGCGGCATCGATCTGTTCGATTGCGTACTGCCGACCCGCAACGCCCGCAACGGCCATCTGTTTACCCGTTACGGCGATGTCCGTATCCGCAACCGCTGTTATGAATTCGATACCGGGCCTATCGATCCCCAGTGCGGCTGCTATACTTGCCGCCACTACAGTCGGGCTTATCTCAGGCATCTGGACAAGTGTCGGGAAATCCTCGGCGCGCGTCTGAACACCATCCACAATCTGTATTACTATCAGGAATTAATGGCCGGCCTGCGTGCCGCCATCGCCAACGCCCGGCTTTCCGAGTTCATCGCCGCCTTTTATGAAAGCCGCGGGGAGAGACTGCCGGCTGTGTATAATGATCACTTTTAGTCAGATCCTTCCCCTTCCCTGAACGTGTAACTCAGTCATAGGAAAGCATCATGAGTTTTTTCATTGCCGACGCCATGGCCCAGGCCGCACCTCAACAAGGCCCAGGCTTAGCCGGGTTGCTGTTCCCCATCGCGCTGATCGTGATTTTCTATTTTCTGCTGATCCGTCCCCAGACTAAACGGGCCAAAGAACACAAACAGATGATGGAAGCCTTGAAAAAAGGCGATGAAGTGGTAACCAGTGGCGGTGTGCTGGGTCGTATCATGGAGGTCGGCGAGAATTTCGTGAATCTGGAGGTCGCCGAGGGTTTGCAGCTAAAAGTGCAGAAACAGGCCGTCGCTTCACTGATGCCCAAAGGTACCGCGAAAGGCGATCTGTAAGCCACGTCCACGGTCCAGGAAACCTGACTCATGTTGAATCAGTATGCATGGTGGAAATACCTGATCATCGGCTTGGTGGCCGGAATCGGGTTTATTTATGCGTTGCCCAATTTGTTCGGCGAAGATCCGGCGGTGCAGATTTCCGCGACCCGCGCCAGCATCGCCGTCGATCAGGCGGTGTACGAGAAGGTGGTCGCGACGCTGGATCGGGAAAAAATCCCCTATAAACGGTTGGAACTGGATACGAATCAGGGGCGTTTGCTGGTGCGCTTCTCGGACACCGAAGTGCAGCTCAAGGCGGCGGACGTCATTAAACAAGCCTTGGGCCACGACTTTGTGGTGGCGTTGAATCTGGCTTCGTCCACGCCCCGGTTTTTGCAGGCTTTGGGAATGCAACCCATGTATCTCGGCCTGGATCTGCGCGGCGGCGTGCACTTTCTCATGGAAGTCGATATGGATGCTGTCCGGGCGGTGGCCGAGGAAAGTTACGCGGATGAAATCCGCAACCTGCTGCGCGACGAAAAAGTGCGTTACACCACGGTGGCCCGTGGCGCGGATGGCGGTATCCTGATGACCTTCCCGGATGCCACTGAACGGGATAAGGCTCGCTCCGTGCTCGCTAAACAACTGGCGAATTTACAAACCGATGACGCCGGCGATCTCGAACTGCGATCCACGTTGAGTAAAAAGGAAATCAAGGAGAAACAAGATCTTGCTCTGCAGCAGAATCTCACCACCTTGCGTAATCGGGTCAATGAACTGGGTGTGGCGGAGCCGATCATTCAGCGTCAGGGCGATAACCGCATCGTGGTGCAGTTGCCGGGCGTGCAGGATACCGCGCGGGCCAAAGAAATATTGGGTGCAACCGCTACCCTGGAATTCCGTCTGGTATTCGAAGGCGGGGATGCCGCGCAGGCGGCATCCACCGGCAAGGCTCCGATCGGCGCACGACTGTATCGGGAGCGTGATGGCCGCCCCATTCTACTGCAGCGGCGGGTGATGCTGACTGGCGATTACATCGTCGACGCCGCCTCCGGATTGGATTCGCAGAGCGGCGGTCCGGCGGTCTTTATCACCTTGGATGGCAAGGGCGCCAAGCGTTTCGAGGATGCCACCAAGGACAATATCGGCAAGTCGATGGCGGTCGTCTATATCGAGAACAAGACTGAAACCCGGCAAGTCAATGGCGAATCGAAGCGCGTCTCGTACAAGGTGGAAGAAGTCATCAATGTGGCCACCATTCGCGACCGTCTCGGGCGGCGTTTCCAGATCACTGGCCTGGATAGTACCCAGGAAGCCCGTAATCTCGCTCTGTTGCTACGCGCCGGTTCGTTGGCGGCGCCCATCGAGATCGTCGAGGAACGGACCGTAGGTCCCAGCGCGGGCCGGGAAAACGTCGATCAGGGTTTTCGTTCCGGCGTAATTGCCTTCTTTGTGATCCTGGCGTTCATGAGCTTTTACTACCGGCGTTTCGGCGTCATATCGGTAGTGGCGCTGGTCGTGAATATCACGATGTTGATTGCGGCGTTATCCATACTACAGGCTACGCTCACCTTGCCGGGCATCGCCGGCATTGTTTTGACCATGGGTATGGCGGTCGATGCCAATGTGTTGATTTATGAACGTATCCGTGAGGAGCTTAAGCTGGGTAATTCACCCCAGGCGGCGATTCATACCGGGTTCGACAAGGCGTTCTCGACCATTCTCGACGCCAATATCACGACCTTGATAGCGGCCGTGGTGCTGTTCGGTTTTGGCACCGGACCGGTAAAAGGTTTCGCCGTGACCCTGAGCATCGGCATTCTCACGTCCATGTTCACCGCGATTCTGGGTACACGGGCTTTGATCAATTATTTTTACGGCGGCCGCCGTCTCGAAAACCTACCGATCTGAGACCGCACCATGGCGAAGACAACTTCCTTTCGGAAACTGATAAAGGACGAAACGCAGATCGATTTTCTCAGCAAAGGACGGCTGGCTTTGAAAATGTCCGCCGCGGTGCTGGTCATTTGCGTGCTGTCGTTGGCGATCCGGGGTATGAATTTCGGGCTGGACTTCACTGGCGGCACGGTGATCGAGGTGGGCTATCCGCAACCCGTGGAAATTCCGCCGATCCGCGAGACTTTGCAAAAGGCCGGATTCACGGAGGCTCAGGCCCAGCACTTCGGCACCTCCAGCGATGTGCTGATCCGTATCGCGCCACGTCCGGCCGCCAATTCGGCGGATGTCAGCAGTCAGGTGCTGGCCGCCCTGAAAACCATCGAGGGTGGGCAGAAGGCGGAGATGCGGCGGGTCGAATTCGTCGGGCCGCAGGTCGGTGAAGAACTGGTGGAAGACGGCGGTCTGGCCATGCTGCTCGCACTGATCGGTATCCTTATCTATGTCGCCCTGCGTTTCGAGTGGCGGCTGGCCGTGGGCACCATCGCCGCGACAGCCCACGACGTGGTGTTCACCATCGGTTTGTTCTCCCTGTTCCGGGTAGAATTCGACCTGACCGTGCTGGCGGCCGTGCTCGCGGTCATCGGCTATTCCGTCAACGACACGGTGGTGGTGCTGGATCGCATTCGAGAGAACTTTCGCAAGCTGCGCCGGGGCACTCCCAAGGAGATCATGAATATTTCGATCAACGAAACTCTGTCGCGCACCATCATGACCAGCTTGACCACGCTGCTGGCGTGTATCGTTCTCTACCTGTTTGGCGGGCCGGTGATGCAGGGTTTCTCGATCGCCATGATCGTGGGCATCGTGGTGGGGACGTATTCATCCATCTATATCGCCAGCGCCGGCGCCTTGGAACTGGGTCTGAAACGGGACGATCTGTTAATCAAGGTTAAGGAGGCGGCTGACGATCGTCCCTGAGTGGTGATAGGCCATATTCCGAAGGTCGGCGAAAGGCTGGGTTATATGGGAAGGGGAGACATGATCGAATGATCTAGACGCTGGTCGCCGATATCTGAAAGCAAGGCGGATTGGCTGGGTCCAATCCGCCTTGTTCGTTTTACTGCGCGTCTTCCTTTTCGCGAAAGACCAGGGAAGCGATGACCCCCAGAGTCAGCGTGCCCAGTACGATGATCAGGCTGAGATTGGGCGAAATGTGGATGCCGGTATCGCCGATGGCGTGATTCCAGCTCTGTAGGGCCAGCTTGGCGGCGATGAAGAACAATAGGCCAATCACCGCCTTGTCCAGATGGATCAAATAACGGGTGAGTGACGCCAGCACAAAGTAAAGACTACGCAAGCCTAGGATGGCGAAAATCATGGCTGCATACACCAGCAGGGGTTCTTGCGTAATGGCGATGACCGCCGGAACCGAGTCGAAGGCGAACATCACATCCGAGGTTTCTATGGCCATCAGACAGAGAAAGGCTGGCGTGGCGAGCACGGCGGCGACCTTCTTGACCTGGAGGGTAGGGTCGGCGTCCTGTAAATCCTTCACGATCGCAGCGGTCACGAAGAATTTATCCAGATGCAGGCGGGGGAATACCGGCATCAGCTTTTCGGTCATGCGTACCGACCAATGGTTCGAATAATCGTGGATTTCTTCCTCGTCGCTGCGGCTGACCAGCATTTTCCAGCCGCTCCAGGCCACCACGGCGGCAAATAGAAAGCCGACCCAGGCCGAGGCGAAGAACAGGGACGTACCGATAACCACGAAGATGGCGCGGAAAATCAGCGCGCCGATAATGCCCCAGTACAGGATGCGGTGCTGAAGGATGCCTTTGATGGCGAAGGAGGAAAAAATAGCCATGAATACCATGAGGTTATCCACGGAGAGGGTCTTTTCCAGCACATATCCAGTCAGATACAGATCGGCCCATTTCTTATCGAAGCGTAACCAGAGATAGGCGTAGAAAGTCAGGGCGAGGGCGATCCAAAAAAGCGACCAGAGCGAAGCATCCTTGAAGGAAATTTCGGTCTGCTTTCTGTGTGCATGCAAATCCACATACACCGAAAACCCGATAGCGGCGAAAAAGATGAGAATCGTCTCCAAGGGAAATCCGAAATGGACCGTCATAGGGAATATCTCTTAAAGGTTAAGTTGAATGAACTGCCTATTGAACTGACAGGCGCCGGTCCTCCGCCGCGTCCCAAGAGAACATTTCCGGGCGAACGCGTGGGGTCGCTGTCCATGCCAACGGGATCATACAGTACGGGGGCGGAAATGGAATTTCAGCGGAAACCGTCCGCCTCGCCACGTAACGTCGGGACGACGGTGGAACCGGTTCGACTGAATGGAAACAGAGAGATAGGTTGGAGAAAGTACGGCCGCCCCGCCCGTGCGTTTGGCGCACGCCCTCCCGCGAGGCACTATACCCGATGTTGATGTCCTAGCGCAGCGTGAGAATCACCAGCCTTCTACGTCTTTATCCTGGCCAGAACGTCTGGCTGTCTGTCCCGGCGGATGGCGATCCACCCGCCGGGAATCTCATCGGTAGCGCAATGACGGCATAGCGGCCCGAATGCGTGCCGCGATCCGGCTTATTTCAGAAATCGCCAGTATAGATAGATCGTGCAGATGGCGATGGATATGAGCATCAGCGGGAACGCCACCAGCGTGTAGCGCACGAAGCGGATGGGTTGACCGGCCCGCTCGGCGAACCCGGCTACCACCAGGTTGGCGCTCGCACCCACCAGCGTGCCATTGCCACCTAGACAGGCTCCCAGCGCCAAGGCCCACCAGAGGGGCATGAGTCCTTCGGGACCGCCGAAAGTCGGCGCCATGGACTTGATCAGGGGAATCATGGTGGCGACAAAGGGAATATTGTCGATCATGGCTGAGAGCAAGGCGGAGGCCCACAAAATGGCGAACGCCGTCGTGTGCAGATTACCCCCGGTGGCCTCGACCAAATACTTGCCGAGCAGCTTGAGCAGACCGGAGACGTCCACGCCGTGTACCACGATGAACAGGCCGATGAAGAAGTAGATCGTGACCCACTCCACTTCGCTGAAGGCATGATGAACGTTCTTGGATTGATCATCCGGTTTCTGGGGCAAGTTTTGCAGCAGAAGCAGTATGGCCGCGCCGAACATGGCGATGGTGGCCGCTTCCAAACCCAATTGGCGAGCTAGTGCGAAAGATGTTACCACCAGACCGATCACGATCAGGCATTGTTTGAGCAAACGGGAATCGGTGATGGCTTCACGCTCGTTGAAAGCCATGACCCGTTGCCTGTCTTCGGGCGCCGAGTACAGACTGCGTCCCCAAATGAAATAAATCAGTAACAGCGTAATAGCCAGGATCACGACGATCACGGGCGTCAGGTTGAAGACAAAGTCATTGAAGCTCAACCCGACGGCCGAACCGATCATGATATTGGGCGGATCGCCGATCAGGGTGGCGGTGCCGCCGATGTTGGAAGAGAAAATGATCGAAAAGAGGTAGGGGTAAGGCGAGACTTTGAGTTGTTCGGTAATCAACAGGGCAACCGGCACGATCAACAGCACGGTCGTGACGTTGTCCAGGAGCGCCGAAGTCGTGGCTGTCACCAGGCACAACATCACTAGAATACCCCAGGGATGCGCGTTGACGCGCTTGGCCGACCAGATGGCCAGGTACTGAAAAACACCCGACTGGCGAGTGATGGCTACGATGACCATCATCCCGATCAACAGTCCCAGGGTATTGAAATCCACCCCGTGCAGGGCTTCTTCCTGGCTCAGCACGCCGCTGATGATCATCAGACCGGCGGCCAATAAGGCGACGATGGCGCGATTGACGCGCTCCGTCATCACCACGACATAAGTCAGCACGAATAGGATTGTGGACAACCACAGTGGATTGAGGCCAAACAAAACAGGATGGAGAACATCAGCTTGACCGTGCATGTTGGAAACGTTCCTCGCAGACTAAGGTTTTATAGCATCTCAATAGCAAAAATCCTCAGACACGCCGTAGCGGCGTACGTTTGCCGATACGGATTGTGGCTGCCACGCTAAGGTGTGGGACGCTATCTTAAGCATATGCTTTCCAGAGCGCGAGACCACAAGTACACAGGTCAATGTTCCCCTGACCGTCGGCGAGGCTAGAGGCCACGCCGAGCATGGCGCTCAGTGCCGGAGGACGCGCCAATCTCCCAATCTAGGAAGTGCCGGTGGGATCGATCGGCCAGACACTGTCCGAAATTTGGAATCGGTGATCGCCAGGGCCGTTATCCTGGGACGAGGGGAACGCTAGTTCATCAAGGAGATACTGGGGGGGTAAGGACGTGCGGAAGACTCGTCATTGGCGCCCGAAGGTGCGGGATTGGCACACACGGGATAACTGGATCAAGGGATACAAGCTTAAGCGCGGCTTCCTGACGACGGTTGCCAGGATGTCGCCACGGGTCAACTCTTGGCAAGTAACGCCGCGCGCGGGGTGGCAGTCCCGACCCGCGGCGTCGTCAAGCATGCTGTGGCGCGGATCAATGCGCCTTGCGCGCTTCCTCGAATGGCTCGGGCTCGTCGGTGCCAGGGACCACCCGGCGTTGCAAGGGACTGTTTTGTTTGGCTTGCGTGTCTTCCGTGACGCCACCTATCACCAGACGGGCCCACGCCGCGGCGATCACCCACAAAATGATGCCCAGAAAGATTTCAGTCCAACTCCGGCCCGGCGAGCCCAATACGCCGCCGACCAGACCATAGCCGATGCTGACCAGGCTGGCCAGCCAAAACACGGCGATGGGCGCCGCGGTACAACTGGCGCAACCATGCTTCATGACCGCGAATGGGGGTGCAAGAAGGGAAAGGGTTTTTCTATTGATCATCGTGGTTTCCTGCCGATAGGCTCCAATAAGTGGCTCACGTTTTTAACCTTAAATTTAGTACGGGCATAATCGATTCGCCAGAACGGCTGCAGCGATCCACTGATCGACTGATCCTAGTCATTCCCACGCTATTACGCTGAAAAATGCCAAGCCAGCCGGTTTGGGGTAGTGCTAGAATGATGCCTATACACTAGCCGATTTGCCGAGGAGACCGTGTCGGTCCCAGCCGAAGCACGGGAAAACGGCTGTTCAAAAGCCGTAAATTATAATGCATTTCATCGATCACCAGCCGCTAAAGCTGGTGTATTCACGTCATTCGACCCAAACAATAGCGAGCATCGCCATGCCGATACCCACGCTTCCTCGCCCATTTTCCGTTTATTCAATCTTCGGCCCGATAATCGTTTTGTTGATGGTGTTGCCTGTTTGGGCGATGGCCGCTTCGCCTCCAGACATTACCGCACGTGCCGCCGTGGTGATGGATATGGCCAGCGGCGAGGTTTTGTTCGCCCGCCAACCGCAACAACCCCTGCCACCGGCAAGCACCACCAAGGTATTGACGGCGCTGGTGGCCTTGGAACGCTTGAACCCCAACACGCGCATCACGGTGAGTGAAAGTGCCGCCGCCGTGGAGCCCAGCCGCATCGGTCTGCACGCCGGGGAAGTGTTATATGCGCAGGACCTGTTCTATGGGCTGTTGCTGAAATCCGGTAACGATGCGGCCGAGGTCATTGCCCAAGCCGTGGGCGGAGCCATCCCGACCTTTGCCGAACTCATGAATATACGGGCCTGGCAAATCGGCGCCCGTCACAGTCATTTCGCGAATCCACACGGTCTGCCCAATTCCGATCACTACACCACGGCTTTCGATCTGGCCTTGATTTTCCGCGAAGCCATGCAGAATCCGATGTTCGCGGAAATCGTCCGTACCCGCAGCGCCGAGCTGCGCGTCGAACCCGGCTATCAATTCCGGGGCAATGTCCGGTGGGTTCCGGTGCGCAACAGCAATCGCCTGTTGTATTCCTACGCCGGCAATCAGGGGGGCAAAACCGGATATACCCGGCTGGCCAGGAATTGCTATGTGGGTGAAGCCAGTCGCGGTGACGTCAACCTGATTGTCAGCGTGTTGGGCAGCACCAACCGCAATTTCCTGTGGAAGGACGTATCGGCTCTGTTCGATTACGGATTTGCGCTCCGTGACAAGAGTGCCCCTGCCACCCCGACCCTGTTGCTGACGGGTTCGGCGACCCGCAACGAGTCGCTCAAGGCCGATTAGTTCGCCATGAATCTGGAGAAGGTGTTTTTCAGCGCCTTTATTCTATTGGCGCTGACCCTGAATTTCGGTTTTGTCATGGGCGACATCGATAATCCAGATCATCACCACCCGATGGAATTGTTCGCCGCGCTCACCGTCAGCTTGATTGCGACCGTGTTGAAACTCGGCGACCGCACGCATATCGGCGCCGTCCTGTTGGCCACCAGCATCGTGGCCGACATTCAGTTGCTGGCAGCCACGCTGGTGTGGGGCATGGCATTGTACATTTTGGATTACGGCACTACCGCCTCGGTGATCTCTACCGTGGTGTCCTTGTCGGGCGGGGCGTTGTTGGCCAACATCGCATCGGTCGTTCTGCTGATGATTGAGACGGTTACGCTGCGTCGTTAGCGGCGGCCATGTCCAGCCTGATCCTGACGTTTTTGCAACGCGTTCGCCAGTGGTCGGAAGACGCACGTCAGCAATCCCCTCTATCGGATGCCTCTTTACCCTCGGCGCAGGAGGCGAACACTACCCCGCATGTCATTTTCCTGGTATTGCGACGCATGCGCATGCCGCTGTTGGTTCTGATCAGCGTCTACGCCATCTCCATCGGCGGGCTGGTGTTGATGCCGGGGATGGATGATCAGGGCAATCCCTGGCGCTTCGATTTTTTTCACGCCTTTTATTTCATCAGCTACACGGGATCGACCATCGGTTTCGGAGAAATACCCTACGCGTTCAGCTCGGCGCAGCGCCTGTGGACCACGGTCGCCATGTATCTCACCGTCATCGGTTGGCTGTACGCCATCGGTACGATACTGACCCTGTTGCAGGACCCGGCCTTCAAGCGGGCGGTCACCGAGCAGCGTTTCGCGCGCGGGGTGCGCCGCCTGAAAGTGCCCTTCTATTTGATCTGCGGCTACGGGGAGACCGGCAGTCTGTTGGTGCGCGCGCTGAATCGGCGGGATGTGCAAAGCGTGGTCATCGACAGCGACGCGGAGCGAATCGAGTCGTTGTCTCTGGAAAATCTGAGCTTCGACATACCCAACCTGTGCGCCGATGTGAGGGAAGCACGCTATTTGATCGAGGGTGGATTGCAACATCCCCAGTGCATCGGCGTGGTGGCCATGACCAACGTCGATGCGATCAATGTCAAAATCGCCATCACCTGCAAATTGCTCAATCCCGGACTGCGGGTGATCTGCCGTGCGGAAATGCCCCAGACCGCCGCGAATCTGGCCTCCTTTGGCGTCGAACACATCATCGATCCTTTCAACACCTTCGCCGATCATCTCACCATGACGCTGCGCGCTCCCAGCGTCCATCTGCTGTACGAATGGTTGATCAGCGTGCCGAATCTGCCTTTGCCCAAGCTGATCCATCCGCCGCGCGGCGCCTGGATCATCTGTCACTACGGGCGCTTCGGCAAGGCGGTACACCGTTACATGGGTTTCGAGGGCATGCCCACGGTCATCGTCGAACCCCATGCCGAGCAAGCGCCGGAGGGCGCCGTGATCGGCGTTGGCACCCAGTCGGTTACCTTGCGTGCGGCGGGTGTGGACAAGGCGGTCGGCATCGTCGCCGGCACTAATCAGGACGCGGACAATCTGTCCATCATTCTGACCGCGCGCCGTCTCAATCCCAATCTATACCTGGTCGCGCGCCAGAATCGCCGAGGGAACGATCCTTTGTTCCGGGCCGCCAACGTCGGTTTGGTCATGCACCGCAGCCGGGTCATCGTCTGGCGCATCCTGCCTTTGCTGACGGTACCGTTGCTCAGCCGCTTTCTGCACCAGGCACGCCATCACAGTGAGGAATGGGCGGCCAAGCTGCTGGCCAGAATCGGCGATCTGTGCGACGGCGTTACACCCCAGACCTGGTCGCTGCAATTAAACGCCACTCAGGCTCCCGCGGTGGACGCCGCCCTGTCTCGTGGTCGGGAAATCCGGATCGAGCACCTGTTGCGCTCGCCCCAGGATCGTTCCGCCGCCTTGCCTTGTATGGTCCTGCTGTTGGTGCGGGGCGATGAAGAAATCCTCCTGCCCGATGAGGATATCCCGTTGCAGTCCGGTGATCGTCTGTTGTTTTGCTCGCGTCACCACAGCGCGGCCCGCATGACCTGGACATTGCTCAACGAAAACGCCCTGGATTATGTCTTGACCGGAGAGGAAAGACCCGATGGCTATTTATGGCGTTGGTTGTCGCACTGGCGTCAGGGCTCAGCCTGCCCGCCACCCCAGGCGAAAGATGTCCGGACGGAGGGGGGAGCGGAGCGAATCAAAGGCGTCTGACTTTGATATTCAGTATCTGAATGCGGTAAGCGATTTGCCGGGGCGTCATGCCGAGCAGGCGCGCGGCCTTGGCCTGCACCCAACCGGCCTGTTCCAGAGCCGCGATGACCCGTTCCCTTTCGTCGAGTTCCTCGTCCTGTAGATCGACCTTTTCTTGACTGGGCAACAGTGAGTTGGTCGTGCTGTTCAACCCGGTCAGTTCGATCACGTCCTGATCGATGAGGCCGGATTCGCTCATGATGGCGCCACGTTCCAGGCAGTTTTCCAGTTCCCGCACATTGCCAGGCCAATCGTGGCGCATCAGCAGGCGTACGGCGCTGTCGGTAATCTGCAGCGGACGCTGTTGCTGACGGCTGATCTTTTCCACCAGGAAATGCGCCAGATCGGGGATATCCTCGGGACGCATCCGTAATGGCGGCAGACGGATCGGCACGACATTCAGGCGATAATACAGATCTTCCCGGAATTGGCCGCTTTCCACATGGGCTTCCAGATCCCGGTTGGTCGCTGCGATCACCCGCACGTCCACGCGCAGTGTCTGGCTACTGCCCAGGCGTTCCAGTTCGCCTTCCTGCAGTACACGCAACAGCTTGGCCTGAAACGCCGGCGAGATGTCACCGATTTCATCCAGGAACAGGCTGCCGCCGTTGGCTTGCTCGAAACGGCCCTTGCGCTGATTGACCGCTCCCGTGAACGCGCCTTTCTCGTGGCCGAACAGTTCGGATTCCAATAGGCTGTCCGGCAGGGCCGCGCAATTGAGTTTGATGAAGGGGCCACTGGCGCGCGGGGAGTTGTAATGGATGGCGCTGGCCACCAATTCCTTGCCAGTGCCCGATTCGCCACGGATCAGTACCGTGGTATTCCATTTCGAAACCTGCCGGATCTGCCCGCAGACCTGCTGCATCAAACGGCTGTGGCCGACGATGCTGTCGAAACCGTGACGGCCCCGCACCGCGCGGCGCAGGCTGTCACGTTCCGCGGTGAGGTCCCGGCGTTCGCGCTCCAGTTCCCAGGACAGCCGCACGCTGCGGGCGATGAGATTGGCCACCATTTCCAGAAAACGCGCGCGCTCCTGCAACAATTCGTCGAAGCAAGGCGGTTGGGCGACCAGGACGCCGGCATGTTCATCCCGGCCTACCGAGATCGGCGCGCCGACCAGCGGTAGCGCCGGATCGTAGAGATTCAAGCGATCGAGAAAACGCGGTTCGTCGGCCACCCGCGGCAGGACGATGGTTTCGCCGCGCGTCAGGACTTGCCCAACCACGCCTTCCCCCAGACGGTAGCGGACTTCACGTCCACCCAGGCGCGCTTGGCCGTGCACCGCACTGACCAGCAAATCACCTTTCTCCGGATCGAGTAGCGAGACCATACCCCGCTGCATACCTCCACGTTCGTGGAGCACCTGCAATAATTCCTGCAAAGTTTCCTGCAATTTGAACGGACCACTTAGCACTTGGCTGACGTGAAACAGTGTCTCCAGTTCAATTTCCAATAGTTCAGAACGGTGCAAAGTCACCACCCTATCACGAAATTCAGACGGCGCATTCATTCCCCGAAACCGTCACTGCGCTGAATCGGCAGCAGTACCTTGAATCGGCAGCCACGCGCATAATCGGGGTCGATGCTGATCATTCCCCGGTGTTCACTGACCACATCTTGCACCATGGCCAGCCCCAGACCGGTGCGATCGGCTCGGCCCTTGCTGGTAAAAAACGGTTCGAAAACCTTCAGACGCAAGAGACTCGGTACCCCTGGCCCGGTGTCCTGGATAGTGACGAGCACCATTTCGTCCTGCAAATGCGTATTGATGCGTAATTCACGCTGGGTCGATCGATGCGATTCCATGGCGTCCAGCGCGTTGTCCACCAGTTGTTTGAACATCCCGCGCAGCCGCCCTTCCTGGCCCGGAACAGCGGGCAGTATCGGAGTCGGCTGCCATTCCACGACAATGCCGCCGGCCAGCATCCGCTGCGTGCAAAGGCTCAGCACTTCCCGCAGCAGGTGATTGATATTGACTGGCACCACCGCTTCCGGCGGGACTTCGGGAACGGAGTTCTGCAATCTGTCCAGCGCCTCCCGGCTGACCGTCATGGCCTGCGCCAGCGCGTTGCGCAGGGCCATGTTTTCGCCATGCGCCGCGCCGCGTCGTTCCAGGATGTCGTGGGCGGCGGCGATCAGATTCATGGGCACCTGCAACTGGAAAATGGCGCCTTCCAAGGTCTCGCGCATGCTGCGCATCCGCTCCTGCTCGGCCAACAGGGCGCGCATGGCGTTCATCTGCACGGCTTCCTGTTGACGTTTTAAATTGGTGATGTCATTGGCGATCAGCAGCAGATAGGTCTGACGGATAGGCTTGAAAAAGGCGTCGGCCCGGTCGTCCCGTTCGCGGAACCAGGTTCCGGAACAGGAAAACCAGCGGGTCTCCTTGTGTCCACCGGGCTCGAAGTTCACTTCCTTGTCGGCGAAACTTTGCTGCACATCCTGAGTGAAGGCTTCGCCCAAGCTTTCCTGCAAGGCTCGCAGCAGCTCGGCGGCGGGCTCCCGGCCACGCATGTCCTGCAGCAGTTTCTTGTAGGCGCGATTGCTGAGAATGACCTGACTATTGGCATCCAGCAAGGCGATGATGGTCGGCGCCGCGTCGACCATGGATTCGATCAGGACTTTCTGATTGAGTACCCGTTGCTCCAGTTGGTGGACTTCCGTGACATCCCGGTGCATGCCGAGAAAATGCGTGGTTTTGCCCGATTCGTCCGGCAAGGGCACGACCGTCAGTTCGGCAAGATAGACGCTGCCCTGTTTGGTGCGGTTGACCAGCAGACCCGTCCACGGTTGCTGGCGTCGCAACTGCCCCCACATATGACCGTAAACCCGGGCGGGCGTGCTGTTGTGGGAGAGGATCGAGGCGTTTTTGCCTACCACTTCATCAAGGTCGTATCCGGTCAGTCCGGTGAAGGTTGGGTTGACGTACTGAATGTTGGCTTGGGTATCGGTAATGCAGATGGCCAGCGCCAGATGGTCCATGGCTTTGGCGAAGACCCCCGGCAACAACTCGCCGCAGGCGCATTTATCGATGACCCGATGTGAAGCCTGGCTCAACGTAACGTTGAGAATGGTGCCGGTAAGATCATCATCGTTCATGGGCCACCTGTGTTGTATATCGCTTAAGTGGTTGGTGTCTGCACGGAAGTTATTTGATGCGCAAGGTCAGCAAAATTCGTGCCTCACGCCCTCTGTCACAACCGGGGAATCCACGGCGATACCGGCATTCCAGAATCAATCGCTTAGAACCTTATTTCGAGCCGTATTCCGCCGCCAACCAAAGCGTAGTGTGCGGGAATGTAGCAAATAGAACAATGGGTGGGGATGGCTTGCAGGAATGACCACAAAAGATGCGGTGTCTTGGGGAGGATGCCCGACAATTGACGAGACGTGCAATGGACGTAGGTAGGGCAAGCCGATGATTTGACAAGGATAGCCCAGGGGGCTCGGGGGCGTTTTGGACCTGGCATAGTAGCTGCTTTGACGATCGCGAAACAATCCCAGCGAGTGTGTGTAATGAGCGAGTACTGGCTGATCCTGTTGGGGACGGCGCTAGTCAACAACGTAGTCCTGGTCAAGTTCCTTGGCCTGTGCCCCACCATGGGAGTTTCCAGCAAACTGGACTCCGCGCTGGGCATGGGGATGGCGACGACTTTCGTGCTCACGCTGGCGTCGGCGGCCAGTTGGCTGCTGGAGCACTATGTGCTTGTCCCGCTGAACATCACTTTTCTGCGCCTGCTGGCCTTTATTCTGGTCATCGCCGCCCTGGTGCAATTCACTGAGATGGTCATACGCAAGACCAGCCCGATGCTTTACCAGATGCTGGGTATTTTTCTGCCCCTGATTACCACCAATTGCGCCGTGTTGGGCATCGCCCTGCTTAATGTCCAGAACGGCAGCGATTTTCTGCACAGTTTGCTGTACGGGTTCGGATCGGCCATCGGCTTTACCCTGGTGCTGGTGATGTTCGCGGGGTTGCGGGAACGTTTGGCGCTGGCCGCGGTGCCAGCCGCCTTCAAGGGTGCACCTATCGCCTTCATCGTGGCCGGCTTACTATCGCTGGCTTTTCTTGGGTTTACCGGCTTACCAACAGGTTGAGCGCAGGGTGCTTCTTCAGTAGTTGTCCGGGTGTGAGGAGGAGATAACGCTTATGTTCACCATGTTCGCTGCCGTATCCAGTCTGACTATCCTGGGGTTGACCCTGGGATTCCTGCTCGGCGTCGCCGCTCGCTATCTGAAGGTCGAAACGAATCCCTTGACGGCCGAGATCGAATCGTTCCTGTCCGGGGCCAATTGCGGTCAATGCGGCTATCCAGGCTGCGGGCCCGCGGCGGAGGCTTTGGCCAAAGGCGAGGCGCCGGTGACCTTGTGCCCGCCGGGAGGTAAGGCCCTGGTGGAAAAGTTGGCCGCGAAGCTGGGCGTCAGCGTTGACGTCGGCGATATGGAAGACACCGGGCCACGGGTCGCCTTTGTCAACGAGGCGCTTTGTATCGGCTGCGCCCATTGCATTAAGGAATGCAACCTCGACGCAATCATGGGCGCGCCCAAGCATATTCACACCGTTCTCAACGAAGTGTGCAACGGCTGCGGTGAGTGCGTGAAGGTGTGTCCCACCGAATGCCTGCAATTGCAACCGATCCCAACCGACGTGAATACCTGGGTGTGGTCGAAGCCCGCTGTGGCTACCGCGTAAGACGCATTGCGTCCGGTGCGTGAGAACAAGCGTTAAACGAATCCTTTCACGAACTCTATGGTGATGCTGTGAAACTGTTTGGTTTTCGGGGCGGCGTCCATCCTCCCACCCATAAAGAACTGAGCGCGGCCAACCCGATTGAACGGCTGCCGATGCCCGAACGACTTTACATTCCCTTGCAACAGCATGTCGGCGCGCCGGCTGTGGCCCTGGTGGAGGTCGGCCAGCATGTGCTTAAAGGCGCAGTGATCGGCCACAGCCAAGGTAAGGTGTCGGCCCCCGTGCACGCCTCGACCTCCGGCGTGGTCGAAGCCATCGCCGATGTTACGGCGGCTCATCCTTCGGGCTTGCCGGTGCGGGCCGTCGTTCTGAAAACGGACGGCGAGGATCGCTGGCCGGATCGGGCGCCGTTACCCGATCCGTTCACCTTGGCGCCCGAAGACGTGGCCCGCCAAGTGGGCGACGCCGGCATCGTCGGCCTGGGCGGCGCTTGCTTTCCCTCCGCCGTGAAGCTCGATCTGGCGCGCCGCCGGGGTGTTGAAACCGTGCTGGTCAACGGCGCGGAGTGCGAGCCGTATTTGACTAGCGACGATCGGCTGATGCGCGAGCGGGCGGAAGAAATCATCGACGGTGTCTTGCTGCTGCGTCATGCGACCCAGGCCAAACGGGTTCTCGTCGTCGTGGAGGACAACAAGCCGGAAGCCATCGAGGCGCTGACCGCGGCCAGCGAAGGCGACACCGTGGTGACCATCGTCAAGGTGCCGACCCGTTACCCCATGGGTTCGGACAAGCAGATGATTCAATCGGTGATGGGGATGGAAGTGCCGGCTGGCGCGCGCAGCCCGGATACGGGAGTCGTGGTCTACAACGTCGGTACTTCATACGCCGTGCACCGGGCCCTGCGCTTCGGCGAGCCGTTGCTGAACCGCATCGTGACGGTCAGCGGCGAAGCCATTGCCAAGCCGCGCAATCTGGAAACGCCCATTGGCACGTTGGTCTCGGAACTGCTCGCCTATTGCGGTTATCAGCCGGATAGAGCGGAACGCTTGTTGATGGGTGGACCGATGATGGGTTTGCCGCTGCCAAATACCAACGTGCCCATCGTTAAAGGTCTGAATGGCGTTCTGGCGTTGACCGCCGAGGAAATGGACGATCAACCCAGCCATCCCTGCGTCCGTTGTGGACGCTGCGTGGAAGCCTGTCCGATGGGTCTGATGCCGTTGGAGGTCGCCAAGCGCGCCCACAACGGCGATATCCAAGGCGCCGTGGATTACGGCTTGAAAACCTGCATGGCTTGTGGCTCCTGCGCTTACGCCTGTCCGGCGCACATTCCTTTGGTTCAGTATCTGGAATTCGCCAAAGGTGAATTGGCGGTCAATCAACGTGTCGAGCAGAAGGCTAAGGCCACCCGCCAGGCGGCGGAACGGCGGCAAGCCCGGTTGGAAAGGGAAGAACAGGCTAAGGCGGAAGCAGCGGCCAAGCGCAAGGCGGAACGCGAAGCTCGTAAGAACAAAAAGGCAACCGTGTGAGCGATTCACTTCCTGTTGCCGGTCCGCATATCCATACGGATAGGACTATTCCCCAACTGATGTTCGGGGTGCTGGCAGCGTTGCTGCCAGCCACCCTGTATGGGTTTTATCTGTTTGGTTGGCCGGCGATCAATCTGTTCTGTGTCACGGTGCTGGCCTGCCTGTTGGGCGAGGCATTGGGCCTATGGATGAATGGCCGTCCGTTGCGTGAATATCTGGGCGATGGCTCGGCCCTGCTGACCGGATGGTTGCTCGCATTATCCCTGCCGCCCTGGGCTCCCTGGTGGATTGGCCTGATAGGGGGGTTGTTCGCCATCATCGTCGGCAAGCAGATTTTTGGCGGCCTGGGGCAGAACGTGTTCAATCCCGCCATGCTGGCCCGCATCGCCTTGCTGGTGTCATTTCCGGTGGAAATGACCCTGTGGCTGGAACCGCATTACCTGTTTTCCGCGCATGCGCCCGGTTTCATGGATGGCTTGGCCATCACCTTCAGTGGTTTGACCGAACCGGACAGCATCAGTGGCGCGTCCATTCTCGGCCACATCAAGACCGAATTATCCCGTGATCATACCCTGGGCCAGGCTTTGGAAGGATTTTACAGTCCGTTTAGCGCTGGGATGGGGTCGATGCCAGGCAGTCTCGGGGAAACCTCGGCGCTGCTGTTGACGGCGGGCGGCGCATGGCTGCTCAAGAAACGCTACATCACCTGGCATATCCCGCTTTCCATGCTGGCCACGGTGGTGTTGTTGGCGGGTGTGTTTTACCTGGTCGATTCCGACCACTATGCCAGCCCGATGGTGCACCTGGTTTCCGGCGGCTTGATCCTCGGCGCGTTTTTCATCGCAACCGATCCGGTGACTTCGCCCACCACCAAAGAAGGGCAAATCCTCTTTGGCGCGGGCTGCGGCCTGCTGGTTTACGTGATTCGCACTTGGGGTGGTTATCCGGAAGGCGTGGCCTTCGCGGTGGTTTTGATGAACAGCTTGACCCCGGTGATTGACCATTATCTGCGTCCCCGCGTTTATGGGCGTTCGCGTTCTGGTCAACCGTTGCCGATCAAGCGTCCGCGAAATGAGAAAAGCTGATGGTTGCCTGGATTAAGCCTAGTTCCACCGTACCGTATCAGACCCTGCTGGTGGGCGGCGTCGCCTTACTGGCCAGCGCGATCATTTCCATCGGTTTTCAGCTAACGAGCGGCGACATTGCCAAACGCCAGGCTGAGGACCGGCTGGTGTCGTTGCGCCAGGTGCTTCCTTCGGCTCCTCCAGGCGACGAACTCCTGCGGAATCCGGTAACCGTCAAGGACGAGGCCGGCAATGACGTCGTCGTCTATCGGGTGTTGAAAGACGGAAAGGTCGATGGTGTGGCGTATCAGATTATCGGCCAAGGCTACAGTGGCGATATCGTGCTGGTGATCGGGGTCGCCCCCGACGGCAAACTGTTGGGCGTGCGCACGGTGAGTCATGCGGAAACGCCGGGATTGGGGGACAAGATCGAAACCGCTAAGTCCGATTGGGTGCTTGGATTCGCCGGACGTTCCTTGTCCGATCCGCCTCCGGAGAAGTGGGGCGTCAAGAAGGACGGCGGCGTGTTCGACCAATTCACGGGCGCGACCATCACCCCACGCGGAGTCGTGAAAGCCGTCAAGCAAGGTTTGGAATTTTTCGATGCGCACGCCAGCGAGATGCTGGAGACCAGTAACAGCGGTGCGTCGGGAGGTCTTCATGAGTGACGTCGATTATCGCGGAATCATTCGCGATGGGCTGTGGAGCAACAATGTCGTTTTTAGCCAGTTGCTGGGTCTGTGTCCGCTGATGGCGGTCACCACCACCGCGACCAATGGTCTGGGCATGGGGCTGGCGACCACAGCCGTCCTGGTGCTTTCCAATGTGCTGGTTTCCTCCGGGCGCTCGCTCATCGTGCCGGAGGTCCGTATCCCGGTGTTCATCCTGTTGATCGCCACGCTGGTCACGCTGGTGGACATGGTGATGAACGCTTGGCTGCATGAATTGCACAAAGTGTTGGGGCTGTTCATCCCGTTGATCGTGGTCAACTGCTCGGTCCTGGGCCGTGCGGAATCCTTCGCTTCGCGCCAACCGGTTCGGGCGGCCCTGGTGGATGGTCTGATGATGGGCATAGGTTTCACGCTGGCGCTGGTCCTCCTTGGCGCCTGCCGGGAGATACTGGGTAGCGCCACCTTGTTTTCGGGTGCTCCGTTGCTGCTGGGCGACCATTTCAGCTTCCTGGAGATGAAACTGATCTCCGATTACAAAGGGGTATTGGTCATGATGCTGCCGCCGGGAGGCTTCCTGGTGTTGGGCTTTCTATTGGCGGGCAAGCAATTGTTGGATCTGCGGCAGAAAAAGGCGGCGACGGCGCAGTTCCATTGCGCTGTCGAGACGACGGGTCGGTGAGCCCGGCCCGGTTGCGTAGCCACAATTTACTGTAAGCGAGGTTATCACTTTGCAGGTCAGCGTGGCCTATTCAGAAGACGGACAACAGGTCTGGTTGTTCGTGGAAATGCCCGATGGCGGTACGGTGCGGGAAGCTATCGAACTCTCGGGCGTTTTGGATCGCTTTCCCCACATCAACCTGAAGAAACAGAAGGTGGGGGTGTATGGCAAATTCATCAAGCTCGACGCCGCCTTGAGCGATGGCGATCGGGTGGAGATTTACCGGCCGATCACGGTCGATCCCAAAACCGTGCCGCAGCGCAAGATCGGTGGCGGTGACGATGACGACGACGATGATGGAGACGATGACGACGACGATTGATCAGCGCGGCGCGGCTGGTCGCCTTATTTGAGGCCCATGCTGAAACGATGACTGCTGATGCTCATCCGCTTGCCCAAATAAAAGCGGTGGGCATCGAAACGTTGCACCCCCGAATCCAGCAAAAGCATAGAGCAGCCCATCCGCAAGGCGTAGTCGCGGCACCATTCGAACAACTGGCTGCCCAACCCTTGCGAGCGTTCGGTTTCGTCCGCGACCAGGTCGTCGATATACATGAAGCGCCCCCAGGACAGGTTGTCATTCACCCTTAAACCCGCTACGGCGCAGACTTTATTCTCCCGCTCGACAAAGGCCAGGCGGTAATTCTGTCGTTCCTGTACGCGAATCCGTTCCACGAACTCGGATTCGATCAAATGGGGCCGGAGTTGCAACATCACGGGAAAACAGCGTGCGATCTCTTCATCGGTTTCGGTGAATTTTATCTGCATCATTCGTTTCCTGATTTAAACACGCGCAGTTTAACGCATCTTCCGCCGCGTTCGACAAGGGCCAGCGACCGTCAGGATGGCGGGCGGTGGGAAAGGTAGCCCGTCACCGTTGCAGACTTGCAGCCGTTTCTTGCGCTATGCTTCCCATGGATCGTAACTCTCCGCCAGCCCGTTGCCGCCCATGCCCGCCGCGAATTTGCCGCCGCTTCGTCCGATACGCAGTTTTGTGCGCCGTGAAGGCCGCTTGACGGACGCTCAGCAGCGTGCGCTCGACACCTTGTGGACCCGTTACGGCGTTACGGCGGCGGCCTCGCCACTGGATCTGGACACCCTGTTCGCCCGCGCCGCGCCCCGGATTCTGGAAATCGGATTCGGCAACGGCGAATCGCTGGCGGTGATGGCGCAGGTCCAGCCGGCAGCGGATTTCCTGGGGATCGAGGTGCATCGTCCCGGTGTCGGGCATCTGCTGTTACGGGCCGACGCCTTGGGCTTGAACAATCTGCGGGTGATGTGCGCCGACGCGGCGGAAACCGTGCCCCGTCTGCCCGACGCCGGTTTCGCCCGCATTCAAGTGTTTTTTCCCGATCCCTGGCCCAAGAAACGCCACCATAAGCGGCGGCTGGTACAGCCCGCTTTCGTGGCCTTATTGGCGCGTAAACTGGAAACCGGTGGTTATCTGCACTTGGCCACCGATTGGGAGGATTACGCTGAACACATGCTCGCCGTGTTGGGCGCGTGCGGCCATTTACGCAATACGACTCGCGACTTCGCGCCGCGTCCCTCCCATCGTCCGTTCACCAAGTTCGAGCAGCGCGGTCAGCGACTGGGCCATCGAATTTGGGATTTGCTGTTTCAACGTTGTTAATCGGACTCGACCGCAAGCCAGCCACACGGAACAAAACCATGCAATACGCTCATCTGCCACACACCGCTTTGAAAGTCAGCCGTATCTGTCTGGGCACCATGACCTGGGGCGAGCAAAACAGTGAAGCTGAGGCCCATGCGCAGTTGGATTACGCCGTAGAGCAGGGCGTCAATTTCATGGATACCGCTGAAATGTATCCCGTGCCGCCGCGCGCCGCCACCCAGGGACGCACCGAGCAGTACCTCGGGACCTGGATGAGACAGCGCGGCAATCGGGCGCAACTGGTGCTGGCCAGCAAGGTGGCCGGTCGCTCCCAAGAGTTGTCCTATCTGCGTCGCGCGCCCGTCTGCCTGGACCGGCGCAATATCGTCCAGGCTTTGGAGGATAGCTTAAGACGTCTGCAGACCGATTACCTCGATCTCTATCAAGTGCATTGGCCCGATCGCCAGACCAACTTTTTCGGGCGGCTGGGCTATCAGCCCAACGACGACCGTTTCATCCCCATCGCCGAGACGCTGGAGGTTCTGGGCGAACAGGTAAGGGCCGGTAAAATTCGCTATATCGGCGTCTCCAACGAGACGCCCTGGGGCGTGATGGAATATCTGCGGGTTTCCGAACGCATGGGGTTGCCGCGCATCGTCACCATTCAAAATCCCTACAATCTCTTGAACCGGACGTTCGAGATCGGTCTGGCGGAAATCGCCCATCGCGAAGGGGTGGGACTGCTGGCGTATTCGCCACTGGCTTTCGGCATGCTGACCGGCAAATACTTGGATGGCCAACTGCCGCCTAAAGGCCGCTTGACCCTGTTCGAGCGTTTCTCACGCTACAAGACGCGCGAAGCTGAACAACCGACACGCGACTATGTGGAACTGGCCCGGCGGCATGGACTGGACCCGGCGCAAATGGCCCTGGCCTATGTCAACAGCCGGCCCTTCCTGGCCGCCAATATCATCGGCGCGACTTCGGTCGAGCAATTGGCTATCGACATCGGCAGCATCGATTTGCAGTTGCCCGCGGCGGTGCTGGATGAAATCGAAGCGATCCACGTTCGCCAACCCAATCCTTGCCCATGATCGCCCAACAGATCCTGACGGTCCGCACCTCCGGGCGAGGTACGGTCAATATCACCGAATCGGTGCGGGGTGCGGTGCGGGAATCCGGCGTGCAAACGGGCTGGGTCCACGTGTTCGTCCATCATACCAGCGCCTCCTTGATGCTTTGCGAAAACGCCGATCCCACCGTGCGCCAGGATCTGGAAACCTTCATGGCCCGTCTGGTGCCGGATGGCGCGCCCTGGTTCGAGCACGCCGACGAAGGACCTGACGACATGCCGGCGCATGTGCGCACGGTGCTGACCCAGAGCGGCTTGACGATTCCCGTGAGCGTCGGACGCTGCGCCCTGGGCGTATGGCAAGGGGTCTATCTCTGGGAGCACCGGCGCATGGGCCATCAACGCAAGCTGACGATTACCGTGCAGGGGGAATGACGAATTATCCCCCGTCGGTACTTACTCGATGATCTTGTTGATCGGCAGTTCTATGACTCCGCGCGCGCCGGCCTCGTAGAGCTGGGGAATCAGGTCGCGGACCTGCTTTTCCTTGACCACTGTACTGACGTCCACCCAGTTGGGATCGGACAGGGTGGATACGGTCGGTGTGGCCAGCGCGGGGAGGATGTGCAAAATCGCCTCGATACGGTCGCGGGGTACGTTCATCGCCAGCAGGACACGGGTCGCGGCGGCGATGGCGCCTTTGAGCAGCATCACCATGCGTTCGATTTTCTTGCGCTTCCAGTCGTTCTCAAGCGCACGGTGATTGGCGATGAAACGCGGCGTGCTCTCCAACACGACATGAAGGATCTTGAGATTGTTGGCGCGCAGACTGGAGCCGGTTTCGGATACATCGACGATGGCGTCGGCCAGAATCGGTGGTTTGACCTCGGTCGCGCCCCAGGAGAACTCGACGCTGGCTTGCACACCGTGTTCGGCCAGAAAGCGTTGCGTCATGCCCACCGCCTCGGTGGCGATCCGTTTGCCCTGCAAGTCCTTCACGCTGTTGAACGGCGATCCTTCCTTGGCGGCCATCACCCAGCGCACCATGCCGTAATTCGGCCAGGGCGCTTGTAAGTCCGCCAATTCGGCGACATCGGCATTGTTCTCCAACAGCCAGTCCTGGCCGGTGATGGCGCAGTCCAGTACGCCCTTGTCCACGTAGCGGGCCATTTCCTGAGGGCGAATGAGGATGCACTGAATTTCCGGATCATCGATGTCCGGATAATAGGAACGCCCGGAAATGCGCAAGTTGAACCCCGCGTGGGCGAACAGCTTGCGCGTGGTTTCTTGCAGGCTACCCTTGGGAATGCCCAAGCGCAGCGATTGTTCGTCTTCTTGTTTGCTCATGAGTACGGGTAATGATCTATCACAGGTTTGAAGGAGATGAAGCGTATCGGACCCGGTGCCCGGCGTGTCATTCAGGCGGGTCCGATTCGGGAACCGAAAACGCCCCTATCGATGATAAGCGTCCCGTGTGACCGTTTTCGCGACAGGCGAGTATCGGGGTCGGGAAATCGGAGATCACGCTATCGCGACCGTTTGCGTTCCAGACGCCAGACCAAGTCCTCGATGACGACGCGGTAGAGATCCTCCTTGAGCGCCAGGTCTTCCACACCGGCGTCGATGTTGGGATTGTCGTTGATTTCGATGACCACCAAGCCTTTCTCGGTTTGCTTGAGATCGACGCCGTACAGACCGTCGCCGATCAGATTGGCGGCTTTCAAGGCAGTCTTGATCACCAGTTCCGGAGCGTCCTCCACCCGGAAGGTTTTGAAGGCGCCGGCCTGATCGCTGGGCTTTTTGGTGTGATCGTAAATCTGCCAATGGTGCTCGGACATGAAATACTGGCAGGCGAAAATCGGTACCTTGTTCAGAATGCCGATCCGCCAATCGTATTCGGTATAGAGGAATTCCTGGGCCAGAATCAAATCCGAAGTCTTGAACAGACGATTCGCGGTTTCCGCCAGTTCGGTCCGGTTCTGCACCTTGAACACCCCGCGCGAGAAAGAACCGTCCGGCACTTTCAGCACGATGGGGTAGCCGATTTCCCGATCCAGCGCATCCAGGGTATCGCGCCGCACGATGACGGTTCTTGGGGTTTTCACCCGGTGGGTGCGCAGCAGCTCTTCCAGGTAGACTTTGTTGGTGCATTTCAGGATCGAGTCCGGGTCGTCTATCACCACCATGCCCTCGCTTCGGGCTTTCTTGGCGAACTGGTAGGTGTAGTGAGCGATGCCCGTGGTTTCGCGGATGAACAGCGCGTCGAATTCCGCCAGACGGGCGAAATCCTTGCGCTGTATCAGTTCCACGTCCACGCCGCAGGATTTGCCGGCGCGGATAAAATTCTGCAAGGCCCGGTTGTCGGAAGGGGGATACTGTTCCTTGGGGTTGTGCAGAATGGCCAGATCGTAACGGAAGTTGCTGCGCGCGCGGGGTTGTCGCCAGCGTTTGCTCAAATAGGTGCTCAACGCCGTGACGAAAGCATCCTGTTGTTCGGAAGACAGGGTATGGATGTGGGTGGATTTGATGGCCGCGATACGCCATTTGCCTTGCAGGCGGAATTCCACCCGCAGCAGGGGCGAACGGAAATCATCGAATAATTCCCGCGCCAGATCTTGCAAGCTTTTCTCCGTGCACTGGCCGAAAAACACGTCCAGTTCGAAGGCCGTGGCGGTAAACCCCGAGCGGGGCTTGCCCAGCACCCGTTGCACGCCTTCGTCCAAATCCTCGATATCCAGGCTGTAAATCGCCTTGCGGCTGAGATCGTTGATGGTGCGCACGCTGGGTATCACGCGATGGCGCCGTGCTTCGGCCAGCAGCGAACAATAATAGCCCTCGCTCAGATATCGGTAGCTACGGCACAGGTTGAGCACGTTGAGATCGCGCGCCTTGAAATACTCCGGCGCGATCAGGTAGTCCTTGGCGTTGACGACGGGAATGTTCGGATAATCCGACTTCCAGTCGGCCGCGTTTTCCACAACCACAATATGGTCGGCCATGACTGCGGACTCAGGCGCTGGAAGCGGAGGAGGATTTGCGCAGAATCAGAACGGCTTTCTGGGCCGCCTTACCGTAGCGCGCCATGCGTTGGAACTCCCGGCGGGCAATGGGAATATTGATACAGTCGGTCACAGTTTCGCCTTGTTCCTCGTCGACGAAGGGGTCGTGGGCATAAATGTAGTGTTCATCAAAGCCAGTTACGATAACCCAATGGGGAAAACGTTCCCCGTAAATTCGATACGAACTGATCAACACCACGGGGATGCCACCCTCCTCGAACTTCTCCTGCAGGGCATCGACGCCGAGGCTGCCTTGGTGGAGGGCGATGGGCAAACGTTCGATCTCGGCGACGAAATCCTCCTGCACCAGGCGCATGACCTCTTTCTTTTCCGGACTGCGCACCGAATTCACCAGAAATACGCCGGTCTCGTTGACGTAGATTTCCAACTCGAAGCCGCGTCGAAAAGCGGATAAGGCCATGCCATAGGGACCGCAGCCGCCATGCCCGGTATTCATGAAAATGGTCGTGGCTTCGCGCCACAGGCGTAACTCCAGGGTGCGATTCAACTCCAGATCCGGGTCCAACGTTTTCATGGCCATCATCAGACAGGCCGGGCCGCAGGTGAAATCCAGGGTTTGCTGGTAATAGGGCACTCGGACCAGATCGAGATTCAGATGCGGGGCCAGGTTCTTCTCGAAGCGCAGGGCGTCCATCTGGTCTTCGTAATAGCCCAACACTTCCTTGAAAGGCTTGTAGCCGTGACGCCGAAACAGCCCGAGCGAGGCCGGGTTATCGCGCCTGACTTCCAGGCGCATCGATACGCAGCCGTGATCGAGGGCGGCGGTTTCGGCCGCCTGAACCAGTTGTGAGCCGATGGCCTGGCCTCGTGCGTCCGGATCGACCGCGATGGAGTACAAGCGCGCCATCGAGGTTCCGTGCGAAAACAGCACCAGGACATAGCCCAACACGCGGTCGGATGCCGTGATCACCCGGATGGTGGCGTTCGCCTTGGTGAGCATGTAGCGAAAATTCCGCCGCGACAACTTATCGCTGGCGAAAGATCGGTTTTCCAGGTTAACCAGGGCGTCGAGATCGTCCAGCGTGGCTTGGCGTATCGTCATGAGGGTCAATGTGGGTCACCGGACCGCCCAGTGCGGGGATTCACCGGTTGCCCGTTGCGTCGGATGGTGATCGCCGTCAAGTGGCGGGATTGAGATGCGAACGTCCCAGTTGGGAGACAAACGCGCCCTGCCCCAGTAAGGCGCGTGTCTTCGGCAGGGCATCGGGATGTGTCTGTTGCAGGAAGGCAATGAATTTTTCCCGCACGAGACAGCGCAAATCCCAGGCGATCGAGGCGTCGGCCGCGCTCATCAAGGCGCGCAGCTCCACCGTTTGGGCCGTGGCGTCGGTGACCTGCAAGCCCCAGGCGCGACCGTCCCAGAGATTGCTGGCGTCGAGAATGCGTTTCAATTCTTTGCGGCCCTCCTCCACGGGAAAAGTGTAATCGACATAGAAGAACGCCGTGCCCAACAGGTCCGAGCTGCTCCGGGTCCAGTTCTGAAAGGGCTGGGTGTTGAAGTAATTCAGGGGAACCACCAAGCGCCGCTCGTCCCAGATCCGGATGACCACATACGTGGCGTTGATCTCGGCAATCTTACCCCACTCCCCTTCCACAATCACCACGTCGTCAAGGCGGATCGGCTGGGTCAGGCCGATTTGAATGCCGGCGATGAGATTTTCCAGAAAGGGTCGCGCCGCGACGCCGGCCACCAAGCCCGCGACGCCGGCCGAGGCCAACAGGCCGGCGCCCAGTTGCCGGATGGTGGGGAAGGTCATCAACATGGCCGATATGCCGATTAAATAGACGGCAATCACCACGATACGGCGCAGAATCCGCACCTGGGTCTGCACCCGTCGTGCCCCGAAATTGTCCTTCGCATCGATCCGGTAACGCTTTTCGATGACCTCCTCCAGCGTCGAGACCAAACGGACCACGCCCCAGGCGACCGCGAAGATGATAGTCAGCACGAGGGCATGGCGCACGGTTCCGACGTGCGCTCGGTCCAGCGGCATGCCATAGAGCGTCACCAACGCGGCGACGGCCGGTAACAACACCGTCAAGGGTTGCCGTGCGTGGCGGATCAGCGCGGCGCCGGGCGTACTTTCGGTCTGGGCGATGTAGAATCCCGCCCCGACAAAGATGCCGACGCAGGCGAGCAACGAGCCTCCCATGGCCAGCAACACCGGTTTCCAGCTTTCCAGCGCCCGCAGATAGGCATCCGTCAAGCCGTAAAACATCGATAACACCCAGAGGGCGCCAATCAGCAAGGCGACGCGAACCAGAAAATGCACGGGCCGGATGATTTCCTGTGTCCACAGTAAACCGTCGCTGGAATGGACTAGAGCGAGATTTTTCAAATACACGGCCAGGTCGTTGAGAATCCCCCGCAGTAACCACCAGCCGCTGACCACCAAGGTGAATAGGGCCAGATGCCAGGCGAAGGTCCAGGCCAGATTGATATAGCCCACCAGTCCGACCAGTGCCGCGCCCAGCAAAGAAACAGGCAGGCTGAGGGTCACCAGGCGCAGGCCCATGAACCAGTAACGCCCTTTGAAATACGGCGAGAGTTGCTCGATGTAATGGCGGCGGACGAGCAGAACAGGCCCGTTGACCAGCAGGAAATAGAGCATGCACAGCCAGTCGAAGAAACCGATGACCGATTTGGGCACGGCGCTGAGGTGGGCGAGTAGGGTCAACGTCGCCAACACGCCGCCGACCAGCAGCGTAATGAACCAGCGCCGGTACAAGACGGGATCACGCCGCTCGCTGGGCAGATGCGGGGCGATCAGCAGCCAGGCCGCCAGATCGATGGCGATCTTGCTGCCCAGGACCATTAGGACAAGGGTCGCGATGATGCCTTGGCCCGGTTGGGGCACTTGGAATATCCAGATCGCCAACAGCACGGCGATCACGAAGCCCACGCTCCAATAATTCTTCTGCAACAGTTCAGTGCTGCCGCGCAGCAGTTGATTGGAGTAATTGGCGCCTTTAACCGGCTCCAGCCGGTTCGAGGCTTGTCGCAGACCGCGCCGCGCCACGGTCAACAAAATCGTGAAACCCAGGCCTAAGGCCAGAAATCCCGCCCAGCGCCACGGATTGGTATCCTTGATGATGGCCCTATAGGCCGATTCCACGCTCAAACGGGTCTGATAAAACAGCACTTGTGGGGAGTCGGCCAACTCGGACAGCAATTTCCGCCACGCCGTGACACTGGCCGGTGGAGTTTTGCGACTCAGCAAATCGGCGCTCAAGGCTTTGCCGAAACGGGCGGATAACTGTTTATCCACGCGCTCCAGATGCTGTGATTGGGTTTGCACGCTGTCCAACCGCTGCTCCAATGCGCCGATGAACTTGTCCAGCAACTGGCCCGCTTCTTCCAACTGCTGCCGGTCATCCCCAGCTACGCGCTCACTCTGTGCGCGATTGGACTGCCGTTGCTGCTTGGCCCATTCCAGCTTGCTTTTCAAAACCCCTGCCTGCCGATCCAACTCGTCGAGCAGACTGTCCAGTTGCTGCATGCCATTTTGCAGTTCCATGCGACTGGCGCCTGTCTGCTCGACCAGTATGTCCAACTGATTCAGCGCACTTTGCGTGCTGAACAGATTGATATCCAATTGGGCGAGTTGCGCCCGTTCCTCGGCATTGCGCAACTGGGCTGCGAGACGGCGACGACGGGCCTCGGAGAGACTGTCGCCGGATTGGTCCAAGCGTTGGCGCAGTGCATCGGCTTGCTCCAGATAATCTTGCAGTTGTTGCTGGAGTCGGCTCAGCTCGTCTTTCTGATTTTCCGCCAGCCGCTGAGCGCGTTGGCGTTGATAAGCTTCGGCCACCGCCGCTTGCCAGTCCTCGGCCAGCTTTTGGCGCCTGGTCGCTAAATCAAGGCGTTGCTGCAGATTCTCCAGCCGTCGCTGCTCGTTTTGGAGCGCCGCGCGCTGATCGACTAAATCCGCGCTGGTTTGTTGCAATTGCGCCGCTCTGTCGTCACCGGTCAATTGGTCCTGGCGAGCCGGGTTTTGCAGCAATTGTTCGCGGGTTTCCAGTTCCTTGACACGGCTTTTCAGCTTTTCCAAGGTTGCCGTGGCGCTTTTGATCGCCGTCTGGTAATCGGCATACCGCAGGCGGGCGGTTTCCGCATCGGATCGGGCCTGATCCAGCAAGGCGTCATCGATTTCACGGTTTTGCAAATCCTGTATCTGTTGCGGCAGCCCGGCTTCGCGGCTGTCCAGTTCCTTCTGCTCCTGGGCTATGGCGTCCTTTTCCTCGTTCAATGTCTGCTGTTGTTCACTGGCAGGCAGGGTGTCGTCTTGAACGACGACAGGATCATCGGGTGGGGGATTGTCTTGGGCGCGGGTGCTCGACCCACCGCATAGGGCGATCAATAACAGGGCGAAGCGTAGCGTTTGCAGGCATTCGGTTAACTGCATCGGCGAACCTAGAGGCAAGAATTGAAAGAATGGCCAGCGTCAGGTATCGGCGGTTTCGGGATACAGAAGCTCCCAGGTCCGCTCGGCAAAGCCCACGCCCGCCTCGTCATAGTGGTTGAAGGTCAGATCGCCGCCCGCATCGAGAATGGGCGCCGTTTCCTCATTGAAAATGACCGTGGTGCTGATCAGGCCCTCATAACCTCGCCGGCGCAATTGCGTGATGGCGATCTTCTTCGCCTCCGGATCGGGCATGGCCAGCATGATGACGCGCAGCTTGCTCACATTGAGGTGCTGCCAGAAAAAAGGGTCCTCCGAATCAGCGTAGAGTACCCGTCGGCCTTCCTTCAAGTGGCGGGCTACGCGATCGGGATCGGAATCCAGGCCGACCACCCGCTCGTGGCGCTGGGTGAGAAAATCATAAGCGCCTACGCCGACCCGTCCCATGCCCATGATGAGAATGCTGGCGCCGCCCAGAGCCAGCGGCTGCTCATCGGGATGACGTTCATGGAGTTCGTAGGGGCTCAAATACGGTTCCCAGTGTTCATAGAGGCTATGCGCCCAACGATTGAGCGGTGCGGCGACGACGAAGGAGACGGAGACAGCCATTGCCAGCCAGACCAGCCAATGCGCATCGAGCAGATTCTGTTTGACGGCCAGGGAGGCGACGATCAAGGCGAATTCGCTGTAGGTGGCAAGGCTCAGGCCGGTGAGAAAAGCGGTCCTGGCGCGCAGCTTGAAGCGTACCAGGATGAAAAAGAACAGAGCCGCCTTAAAGGGCAACAACACGGCCAGGAGCAATGAGAATCCCAGCCCTTCCCAGGAAGGCAGGCCCGCCATGCCGATCTGCAGGAAAAAGCCGATCAACAGCAATTCCTTGATGCCCCACAAGGCATGGGCCAATTCGCTGGCGCGTCGATGATTGGCCAGCAGCACCCCCATGAGCAGCGCGCCGAGTTCGGAACTCAAGCCGACGGCCTCGAATCCCTGACTGCCGATTACCAGCGCCAGCAATAAGCCGAAAAGCAACAACAATTCGTCATGGCCGCTGAAATCCAGCAACCAATGCACCACGGGCCGCAACAAGGGCAGGCCCAAGACCAGCAAAGCGAAAGGCGATGGGGTCGCGCCGCTCGTCCAGCTCAACAGGGCTACCGCCACCAGATCCTGAAAGATCAGCACGCCGATGGCAATGCGACCATGAAAAGCCCGTAGCTCGCGTTTCTGCTCCAGTACCTTGGCGGCCATCACCGTACTGGAAAAGCCCAGGGTGATGGCCAGTATTCCCGCGGTTTGCCATGCCAGGCCGCCCATCCAGTGAATAGCCAAACCCAGCAGACCGGCGCTGACCAGCAAATGCAACAGGGCCGTACCCCACACTTCGGGCCGCAGAATATTGTTCAGACGCAGCTTTAAACCGACCGCGAACAGCAGCAGCAACACCCCCAGATGGGCGATGTGCTCCAAGGCTTGCCCCCCTTGCAGCCCGAAGCTGTTCAGCCCGAAGCCGGCTACCAGGTAGCCGATCAGCGGCGGCAGGCCCAATTGGCGGAAAAACAAACCCAGGACGAAGGCGATGGTGATCCAAATGGCTTCCATAGGCGATGTTCTATCGTTTTTGTTTTCGGTCGGCGCCCGACGCATGCGTGCGTTGCGTCAACCGCTCGACTAAGTGAGAGACGGCCGGAACCGCCGTGCCGTTCACGGTCCCCACCGTGGCGGCATACGGTATCACCCGAGGAAGGTAACAGATCTTGAGTCGGTGCGTCTTGCTGTCGTATACCGTCAACGCAAGGGGATACTAAAAGTACTGATGCAGGTCCATCCCGCTGTAGAGACCGGCGACCTGATCGGCATAACCGTTGAATGGCAGAGTCTCGCGGCGGAAGAATTCACCGATCCGGCGTTCCTTTTTCTGGCTCCAGCGTGGGTGATCGACGGCCGGATTGACATTGGCGTAAAAACCGTATTCTGTCGGGTTCTGTTGCGCCCAACTGGTGACGGGTTGCTCCTCGGTGAAGCGCACGGCGACGATGGACTTGATGCTCTTGAAGCCGTATTTCCATGGCACCACCAAGCGCAGCGGCGCACCGTTCTGGTTGGGCAGCACCTCGCCGTACAGTCCGACCGCGAACAGGGTCAGGGGGTGCATGGCCTCGTCGATGCGCAGTCCTTCGCGATACGGCCAATTTAAAACGGGGGATTTCTGGCCGGGCATTTGCTCGGGATCGAGCAGGGTGACGAATTCCACATACTTGGCGTTGGACGTCGGCTGAAAGCGTTTAAGCAGGTCTCCCAGAGGGATGCCCACCCAGGGAATCACCATGGACCAGGCTTCCACGCAGCGGAGCCGGTAGACACGTTCCTGCAAGGCGTGGGGCGCGAGAAAATCCTCCAGGGCATAGGACCCCGGATTCTCGCAGTGACCTTCCACACGCACCGTCCAGGGATGGGTGCGCAGCGTATGGGCGTACAGCGCGGGATCGCTTTTATCGGTTCCGAACTCATAGAAGTTGTTGTAACGGGTGACGTCTTCCAGGGGTGTCCGCTCTTCGTTCGTGCCGAAAGGACCGGGTTGTACGTTAGGCAATTTCTCGCCTTCCGCCCGTGCCCGCCGCGTCGCCGTACCGGCCAGCAGGGCGGCGGCGCCTGTCAGCGCGGATAGCTTGAAAAAACGGCGGCGATCCTGATAAATCTGCGGTGTCGTGATTTCGGACGAACGGATGTCGGCGGGTTTTTTTATCAGCATCACGGTAATCCTGGACTGGTGGTGTTACAGCTAGGACCGAATCGTGCCGTCGGGGTTTCATGGGAGTTTGCGCATCCGCGCGCGGAGACCCACGGCGATTGACAAGCAAGCCAGGTTCTGATACGGGTTTTAACGGATTTACTTGGTCTACGAATCGGCTTATATGCTTATTTCAACGTATCACTACCCGGAGCTTTTACAGCCCACGGCCGTCTAAGCAGGGGTTCGATCATAACCGGTTCGTTTTCAGGAGCCAGCCATGCGCGACGAAGAATTCATTGCAGATGCAGACGAGGATGAAGAGGAACTTGAGGAAACGAGTAACAGCAACGATATGGCCGAAGTAACGGCCAAGGCCTCCAAAGCGTGGCGATCAATCGAGCGTTATCGGGAGATGAAGCAGTTGCAGCAACATCTGGACGATCTGCTATTCGAAGGCAATCCAGAGGATTTAAGGGATCTCCACTGGTGAATGGAAAGGTCCTAGCACCGTCGATTAACCGCCTCGTAGCGACTCGCCCTTCGTGGGAAGTCACCCAGATTTAGCCATGCCCTTCGGCGCGGCTCACCACCGCGCTCCGTCAACACCTCACTCTCGGCGGCGGTAGAAGGACACCGCCCACCGCATAAGCCAACCCGATCACCCCAGCCAGACACGCGCGTTGCGAAACATGCGCAGCCAAGGGCTGAACTCTCCCCAATCGTCAGCCGGATGCCAGGAAAGCTGACAGGTACGAAAGGCCCGCTCCGGGTGCGGCATGGTAATGGTGAAACGCCCGTCCCGACTGGTCAAACCGGTGATCCCCCCGACGGAACCGTTGGGATTGGCCGGATAGATCTCGGCGCCCTGGCCGTGATTATCCACGTAACGCAGCGTGACCAAACCCGCATCCAGCACACGAGCGGGGCCGCCATCGTCCGAAAATTCCACGCGGCCTTCGCCGTGCGCCACCGGGATGGGCAGCAGCGCGCCGGCCATGCCGTCCAGAAACAAGGACGGTGAGGGCAGGATTTCCACCCGGCTCAAGCGGGCCTCGAATTGTTCGACGCGGTTGCGTACGAAGCGTGGCCACAGTTCGGTGCCGGGAATCAGTTCCCGCAGATTGGAAAACATTTGGCAGCCGTTGCACACGCCCAGCCCGAAGCTATCGGCGCGCGCGAAGAAAGCCGCGAATTCGTCGCGGGCACGGTTGTTGAATAAGATGGATTTGGCCCATCCTTCGCCTGCGCCCAGCACGTCCCCGTAGGAAAATCCCCCGCAGGCCGCGATGCCCTGGAAGTCCGCCAGGGAAACCCGGCCACCGAGAATATCGCTCATGTGAACGTCGACCGCCGAGAAACCGGCCTGGTGGAACGCGGCCGCCATCTCCACTTGGCCATTCACTCCCTGTTCGCGCAAAATGGCGATGCGAGGGCGCGCGCCACGTGCGATGTACGGCGCCGCGATGTCGTCTTGCACGGCAAAGGGCGTGTGTGCCGTCAGCCCCGGATCGTCCGCCGCCGCCAGAGTTTTGAAGGCTTCTTCGGCGCATTCGGGATTGTCCCGCAGGGCTTGCAGGCGATAGCTGGTTTCGGACCAAGTACGGCGCAAGGCCGTGCGGGTTTCGGCGAAGAGGGTGGCTCCTTGGTAACAGAGGAGCAATCGGTCTTCATCGTTCGGCGCACCCAGGACATGCGTGCAATCGTCCAGGCCGGCCGCCGCCAAACGGGCCATGACTGGAACCCGGTCCCGAACGCGAATTTGCACGACGCCGCCGAGCTCTTCGTTGAACAACGCCGCCAGCGGATCGTCGCCCAGCGAGTCCAGGGTCGCGCTCAGGCCCACCCCGCCGGCGAACATCATTTCGCACAGGGTCGCCAGCAAGCCACCGTCCGAGCGGTCGTGATAGGCCAGCAGCCATCCCGCCCGATTCAAATCCTGTACCGCCGTGAAAAAGGCTTTGAGATCGTCGGCCGAGTCCACGTCCGGGGTGCGTTCCCCCCATTGTCCGTAGACCTGGGCCAGGGCGGAACCTCCCAGCCGTTGCCGGCCACGCCCCAGGTCGATTAACAGCAATTCGGTGGCGCCTTGATCGGTGCGCAACTGCGGCGTGAGGGTGGCGCGGACGTCCCGCACCGGCGCGAAGGCCGTCACGATCAGGGACAGCGGCGCGACCACGCTGCGGGTTACGCCGCCGGCCTGCTCCCAAACTGTTTTCATGGACAGAGAGTCCTTGCCCACGGGAATCGCAATGCCCAGGGCCGGGCACAGATCCAGGGCCACCGCCCGCACGGTGTCGAACAGGGCCGCATCCTCGCCGGGATGCCCGGCGGCCGCCATCCAATTGGCCGACAAACGCGCGGCGCCGAGTTCGTCGATACGCGCCGCGGCGATATTGGTGATCGCCTCGCCGACCGCCATGCGTCCGGAGGCCGGAGCATCCAGCACGGCCAGCGGAGAACGTTCGCCCATGGCCATGGCTTCGCCGTAATGGGCCGTGAAACTGCTGGCGGTGACAGCCACGTCGGCCACCGGAACCTGCCAGGGACCGACCATTTGATCGCGCGCGACCAGGCCGCCGACGGTGCGATCGCCGATGGTGATTAAAAAGCTCTTGTCGGCCACCGCCGGCAGGCGCAACACCCGTTCCACGGCTTCGCGCAAGACGATGGCTTCCCGCCCCAACGGCCGACCTTGCACACGTTCGCGTTGCACGGATTTCAACAGGCGAGGAGGTTTGCCGAGCAGCACGTCCAAGGGCATGTCCACGGGCCGATTAGCGAAATGACGGTCCGCCAGTATCAGTTGCCCGTCGTCGCTGGCCATTCCCAGTATGGCGTAAGGGCAGCGTTCCCGCTCGCACAGGGCGCGGAAATCCGCCAGACGGGCCGCGTTGATGGCCAACACATAGCGTTCCTGCGCTTCGTTGCACCAGATTTCTCGCGGCGACATGCCGGGATCGCCGTTGGGCACCTCGCGCAGTTCGAGATGTCCGCCTCGCCCGGCGTCGTTGAGAATCTCGGGGATGGCGTTGGACAGTCCGCCCGCACCCACATCGTGTATGGACAGAATGGGGTTGGCGTCTCCACGCGCCCAACAGCCGTCGATCACTTCCTGGCAACGGCGCTGCATTTCGGGGTTGTCCCGCTGTACCGAGGCGAAATCCAGACCCTCGCTGCTGCTTCCGGACACCATGCTCGACGCCGCGCCGCCACCCAAGCCGATCAGCAGCGCCGGGCCGCCCAGCACCACGATCGGCGTGGCGGGCGGATAATTCAGCTTGGCGACATGATTCTCGCGGATATTGCCCAGTCCTCCGGCGATCATGATGGGTTTGTGATAACCGCGCATCTGACCGTCGGGGGCCTGCTGTTCCAGGGTCCGGAAGTACCCGAGCAGATTAGGCCGGCCGAATTCGTTGTTGAAGGCCGCCGCGCCTATCGGTCCTTCCAGCATGATGTCCAGGGCCGAGACGATGCGTTCGGGTCTGCCGTAGTCGGTTTCCCAGGGTTGTGGAAAATCAGGAATGCATAAATGGGATACGGTGAATCCGGCTAGCCCACCCTTGGGTTTGGCGCCCCGTCCGGTGGCGCCTTCGTCACGAATCTCCCCACCCGCTCCCGTCGCCGCGCCGGGGAAGGGGGAAATGGCCGTCGGATGATTGTGGGTTTCCACTTTCATCATGATGTGGATGGCTTCATCGACTGCGCGGTATTCGCCGTCGGTGGGGTTCGGAAAAAATCGCTGAGCCTGCCAGCCCTGGATGACGGCGGCATTGTCCCGATAGGCGGATAGCACGCCTTGCGGGGCGCAGGCATGAGTGTGGCGGATCATGGCAAACAGGGAGTCCGCTTGCTCTGCGCCGTCTATCACCCAACGGGCGTTGAAAACCTTGTGCCGACAATGTTCGGAATTGGCTTGCGCGAACATCATCAGTTCCGCATCGCTGGGGTTACGTTCCAGCCGGGAGAAATTCTCCAGCAGGTAGTCGATCTCGTCGTCGGACAGGGCCAGCCCGAGATCGCGATTGGCCCTTTCCAGCGGCTGACGGCCTTCGCGCAGAATATCCACGGTGCGCAGGGGAGCGGGCTCGGCCTGGACGAACAAGGCTTGAAGATCGTCCTGGGGTTGGAGCGCCGCCTGGGTCATGCGATCGTGCAGCAAGGGGCGGATGGCGGCCAGTTCCTGAGTGTCCGGCGGGCCGCTACGCAGGGTCAAATAATACCCGATGCCTCGTTCGATGCGACGCACCTGCCCCAACCCGCAGTTCCGCGCGATGTCGGTGGCTTTGGAAGACCAGGGTGAGGAGGTGCCCAGGCGGGGTACGACCAACAAATGAGGTTCGCCTGTCGGACTGGGTCCATCGCGGCGGGGTCCGTAGCGCAACAATCGTTGCAACAACGCTTGCTGCGATTCGTTCAGACCGGTGGTGGTATCCACGAAATGAATGAAATCGGCGGCGATGGCCGTTAGCGACGGCACGCGCTGTTGTGCCGCGGCCAGCAGTTTGGCCAGACGAAAGGCGGATAAGGCGGGGCTTCCTCGCAAACGCAACATGGCGACTCTCGGCGTCGGTGGAAGAAAGATCACAGGATACTTGAGCGGCCGATGCTTGAACACGCCGGCCGCTTAGGCGCCTTGCGCACGAGCAAGACCGTGCAGGCCGAAGCTGGAAAGAAAAAACCCCGCGGTTGAGATGCCCGCGGGGTCTGTCCAGGAACGGTTCGGTTACTTGTACTGCCGTTGACGGAAACCCTGGTTGCAGCAGCGTGAGGCCGATTCGGCTTTGGCGTTGGCGTCGTTGGCCGCGGCCAGGGCGCTGTCGGCGGTCGCTTGGGCCTGATTGGCCTTGGCTTCCACGCGATCGAGATCTTCCTTGGTGACGGTGGCGCAACCCACGGCCATACCGGCGGCGAGAACGATGGTGAGAACCTTGATTGGATTGATGAAAGTCATTGAACAACCTCCCAAATGGATCAGGAAATAACGCCTTACTACATCATGAAAAGAACACGACCTGTGAATGACTCAGCAGGCACTCCCTTGCCTTCTTTTCCTCGTCGACAGGAAAACTATTTTCCTTTCGATTAAAACTTCCTAGTGCGATCAGTGGGCTGAAATCAGCGCAATCTGACGGCAGCGATGCCTGTTCGGCAAGGCATGGGTCACTTGTACATGGACCGTCTGAACACGCGATTGAGGCGTTCCGTGTTGGCCTGGCAGCAGGACATGGCCTCATTGGCAGCGGAACGCGCCTCCGTGGCGGTAGCCAACGCAGAGTCCGCCGTGGACTTGGCATCGTTGGCGGTCGCCTGGGCCTGACGGGCCTCGGCGCGTACTTCCTCCAGATCGCTGGTGGTGGCGCAACCCGCGCCCAGCCCGGCAACTAGGACAAACACGGCTAATCTCATCAAGGGTTTGAAACTCATACCTTAACTCCTTGGAAAATTCGGGGTACTCATCATTAACGCTTATGCAACAAATCGTCTCTAAATTGCAACACTACCACAAAATGCAACGAGTGCGCATATACCAGCAAATTTTTCAACCCAAGACAAGTGGGCTAATTTGAATGAGAAAAACCTGTTTAATCAGTCAGTCGTTGGCGCGGATGGGATCGGCGTCCGGCCTCTGGCGGCCGTGGGGGGCTCGCTACCCGCGTATTTCCACCTGGGTCCCGATACGTACCCAGTGCGCCAGACGCTCAATCTGGTAGTTGTCCAAGGCAATGCAGCCGGTGGTCCAGTTGAACAGCGAATGGATTTCCGGGTCTCCGGCTCCCAGGCCGTGAATGCCGATGGAGCCTCCCAAGGGAGTATCTTGCGGCGGGGTCTGACCCTGGCTCAACGCGTTGACGATGCGGGCATAGGTGTACCGGTCGATACGGCCTTCGCGATAGGCGGTATCTGCGTATTCCTTGTTAGGGTAATCGAGTCCGAAGAACAGGTTGAAGCGACTGGTCGGATTGACCCAGCCGATCGTGAAATTTCCCACGGGGGTAATTTCGTCGCCGCGCGTGCGCTTGACGCCGGCCCCACGGCTACCGACGGCGATATTGTTGAAAACCTCCATGGGCCGGTTGCCCTCCATTACCGTCAGGGTTTCGGCCTTGGTATCGATCAGCAGCCAGGGATCGGTCCTCGCCGGCTGTGGTGGAGGTTGCTTAATGACTTCCGTTTCGACGGCCACCGTGGCGGTTTGTTGGTGCGAAGCGCAAGCCGCCAGAAGACAGCTTAACCCCAGAAGAAAAATCAAGACGATGGGTGTTGGCTTGTTCATCGTGATGGGCGTAGTTGACTGTCTGTCGCGCTCGGCGATACCGATTATCACCGTGGGTCCAGGATGACTTCGGTGAGCAGGGAGTTGGATACGAAGCAACTTTCCTTGGCTTTGTGGTGTAGATCGTCCAGGGCGGCGCCATCGGGGATTTTGGCGCCGCTGAAAGTGACCTTCGGACGCAGGGTAATGCGGCTGATCATTTGCTTGCCACGAGAATTCTTGCCGACCTCCCCGGTGGCTTCGTCCTCGTAGCTATCGACCTGGTAACCCTTGAGCGCGGCGATGGCCAGAAAGGTCAACATCTGGCAGCTCGACAGACAGGCTACCAACCCTTCTTCCGGGTTGACCTTGTTCGCGTCGCCGTGGAAAGCGGGCGCCGCCGAACCCTGCAGAATCTGACCGCCGGGAAAATTCCAGGTATGGGAGCGATCGTAAGTCTTGTAATCGAAATCGGGTGTGGCGCGTTGCCAACGAACGGTGACTTTATGGTTTTCCATAGCAATATCCTCTCGGTGACGGTCATTATTACAATTAACAAGAGGAATGGGAATCAGGGGGCCACATCGACTTTGAGGAATATCTGACTCTCAGCCCGTGTGGTTTCGTGTCCATGACGCAACAGCCCGCTGTCCTGGGCCGAATTCCGGATGTCGCTGTAGACGACGGGCAACCATTCGCCCAAGCGCCCGGATACCGTGGTGGTAAGGCTTTGCGTGGCAATGCGTCCATCCCCGGTCATTTGTCGTTGTTGAGGGGAAATTTCCAGTGTGACTTGGTCTGCCTGCAAATGCGGTTGGACATAAAAACCCGTGCCCAGCGATTGAAACTCCGTGTGCCCGTATTCTCGTATCCTACGCCCATCGCGGATGACATAGCGTTCCTGTAACGGAATGTCTTCCCCGACCTGGATATAGGCTTCGCCGCCGTCCAACACCCGGATTTGTTGCGTCTGGCGCGCATCGCGCTGGGTTTGCCCGTCGGCCAGGCCGATCCGCACGCCGGAGCCGGGAACTCCCCCGCCGATACTCAGGCTCCCTTCGTGGCCGAGATCGACGGTTCCCGACAAAGCGGCGGCGCGGCGGGTGTCTTGGCCCTGTTGCTGCTGCCGCACGCTGATCAACAGTTGCTTGACGGGAACATCCAGCGCCGGTATCAGCGCCTGCAGTTGTCGAAGCTGTTCCGGGTCGGCACGGATGATCAGCTGATTGCCGCGTCCCGTCACCACACCTTGCCCTTGCAGCAAGGGTTTGATCAAGGGAATGATGTCCTCCGCGTTGCGATGGCGCAGTTCGATGACTTCCAAGGTGTCCGATAGGACCGGCAGCGGAAGCAGTGACAAGGCGACGCTCAATAACAGTCCCGGCACGGAACGGGGCATAATGAGGTCCTCATGGATATTGATTTTCAGTGATACGTAACCTCTATCAGCCTAGTTGACCCAGCAAGCTCGCGCACCGGAATCCGCCACCATGTCCGTCCTTACCCAACTGCCCGCCGAATGGACCGAGCAATCCGCCGTCATGTTGACCTGGCCCCATGAACGGAGCGACTGGTTACCCTGGCTGCCGGAGGCGGATCGCACATTCACCGGCCTGGCCACCGAGATCAGTCGCCGCCAACGTCTGGTCATCGCTTGTTACGATGCGGCGCATCGACGCCATGTACTCGATGCCTTGGAAACGGCCGGCGGCCGTCTGGACAACGTGCGGGCTTATGTGGCGCCTTCCAACGACACCTGGGCGCGCGATCACGGCCCGTTGACCGTGTTGCGGGATGGTCGGCCGTTGTTGCTGGATTTTCGCTTCAATGGCTGGGGCGGCAAGTTCGAACATGAACTCGACGATCGGATCACTCGACATCTGCACGCGCTCGGCGCTTTTGGCGACACGCCTTTGCTAAGCGTGCCGATCATACTGGAAGGGGGTGGCATCGAATCCGCTGGGGAAGGGACCTTGCTGACTACCCGTCGTTGTCTGCTGTCGGCCACCCGAAACGGCTGGAAACAGGCGGAACTGGAGCGGCATTTGACGGAATGCCTGGGCGTTCGACGCTTCCTGTGGTTGAGCGAGGGGGCTTTGGAAGGCGATGATACGGACGGCCATATCGACACGCTGGCGCGCTTCTGCGATCCCGAAACGATTGCCTACCAAGGCTGCGATGATCCCGCCGATGCGCATTTCGCCACGCTGAGGGCGATGGCGCGGGAGCTGGAAACTTTCCGCACCCACCAGGGCAAGCCTTATCGCCTGGTTTCCCTGCCCCTGCCGGAGCCCGTATTCGATGAGCAGGGGGAACGTCTGCCGGCCGGTTACGCCAATTTCCTGATCATCAATGGTGCGGTGCTGGCGCCGACCTACGCCGATCCGAACGATCAGGAAGCCCTGCGACGCCTGCAAACGTGCTTTCCGGAGCGGGAAATTATCGGTATCGATTGTCAAACGCTTATCCGGCAGTATGGCAGTCTGCATTGCGTGACCATGCAGTTGCCGCTGGGTGTGGTGGGCTAGACTTAAATCCCCGGCAAAGACTGTGTAAAATGCTGGGTTATTGCTCGTCAATCAGCCTTGGAGTAGCCGGTCCATGCAGTATCCGGAACAATTCGACGTCATTGTGGTAGGCGGCGGCCATGCGGGCACCGAAGCGTGTATGGCGGCGGCGCGTATGGGAAGCCGCACGCTGCTGTTAACCCACAATATCGAAACGGTCGGTCAGATGAGTTGTAACCCTGCCATCGGCGGTATCGGCAAGGGGCATCTGGTCAAGGAAATCGATGCCTTGGGCGGGGTCATGGCGCGCGCGGCGGACCGTGGCGGCATTCAATTTCGCATACTCAACAGCCGCAAGGGACCGGCGGTTCGCGCGACGCGCGCCCAGGCCGATCGGGTTTTGTATAAGGCGGCGGTGCGCACGTTGGTGGAGACTCAGCCCAATCTCCACATCTTTCAACAGGCCGTGACCGATCTTATCGTTTCCGGCGAGCAGGTGCGGGGTGTGGTGACGCAGACCGGTATCCGCTTCTCGGCGCGTGCCGTGGTGCTGACGACCGGGACTTTTCTGGGCGGGTTGATCCACGTCGGGTTATCCCATTACGAAGGGGGGCGCATGGGCGATCCGCCCGCCAACGCCTTGGCCAGTCGGTTGCGCGAACTGCCGTTGCGGGTGAGCCGCTTGAAGACGGGGACACCGCCACGTATCGATGGCGGCACGATCGATTACAGTCAGATGATCGAACAGCCCGGCGATCTTCCGACGCCGGTATTCTCCTATTTGGGTCGGGCCGAGGAACACCCGGCGCAGATTTCCTGCTGGATCACCCATACCAACGAGCGCACGCATGACATCATCCGCGCCGGACTGGATCGCTCGCCCATGTATACCGGCGTCATCGAAGGCGTCGGGCCACGTTATTGCCCCTCGGTGGAAGACAAGATCATGCGTTTCGCCGACAAGCATTCGCATCAGATCTTTCTGGAGCCCGAGGGATTGAACGTGCGCGAGGTTTACCCCAACGGTATCTCCACCAGCCTCCCCTTCGATGTGCAATTCAATTTGGTGCGTTCGATCAAAGGTTTGGAGAACGCGCACATCACCCGACCCGGTTACGCCATCGAATACGATTTCTTCGATCCGCGTGATTTACAGTATTCGCTGCACAATCGTTATCTCCAAGGCTTGTTTTTCGCCGGACAGATCAACGGCACCACGGGCTACGAGGAAGCCGCCGCCCAGGGGCTGTTGGCGGGCGTCAACGCCGCTTTGTGGGTGCGGGACGAGGAACCCTGGTGGCCGCGTCGTGATGAAGCCTATCTCGGGGTGCTGGTCGATGATCTGATCACCCGTGGCACCAGCGAGCCCTATCGCATGTTCACTAGCCGCGCCGAACACCGCCTGTTACTGCGCGAGGATAACGCCGATCTGCGTTTGACCGAGTTGGGCCGCCGGCTGGGGTTGGTCGACGACGATCGCTGGCGGGTTTTCGTCGAAAAGCGGGAAGCCATCGAACGCGAACAGCAACGGCTGCACGATGTCTGGGTCAAACCCTCCCAATTGAGCCTGGCGGATGCGCAACAGGTGTTGCAGGGGCCGTTGAGCCGTGAAAGCCGCGCCATCGATTTGCTGCGCCGGCCCGAGGTTCGCTATGAGGAATTGGTCAGTCTGCCCGACATCGGTCCCGGCGTGGACAACCCGCAAGTGGCCGAACAAGTGGAAGTTCAGTGCAAGTACGCCGGTTATATTCAGCGTCAGCAAGAGGATATTCAACGCAGCCGCCGCCATGAAGAGTGGTTGTTGCCCGCCGATCTCGATTACCAGCAGGTCCGGGGTCTGTCCGCCGAAGTGAGTGAGAAACTCAATCGGCAACGGCCCATGACCTTGGGGCAGGCGGGACGGATTCCCGGCGTGACGCCGGCCGCCATTTCCTTGTTGCTGGTGCATCTCAAACGCGGTTCCCGGCGACATAGTGCGTGACTGGTCCGGTTCGGAAAGAAAGCTTTTGAAAAACCTGAGGAAAGCGATATATGCAATATGAGTTTCAAGTACAGAACGTAAAATGCAATGGTTGCGCGACCGCCATCAAGGACGGGCTCGGCAAAAATAGGCGGGTCCAGTCGGTGGACGTCGATGTGGCGGGCGGCGTGGTTTCCGTTACCGGCACGGCGGATATCCGTGACGAGTTGAGTGCGGCGCTAAAGCAACTAGGCTATCCGGAAAAAGCCGCTTGACCTCCGCGTCGGGAGCACTGGGACGGTGCGCGGCGGCGTGCGCGGAAAATCCCAGCGGTTTCTCCCCCATCCAAGATGGATTGTCCTGGAGATAACGTGTCATGCGTACCCAGAAACCGGTTGCTTGGAACGACGACTTGATAGACGAAATGATCGCCGGTTGCCGAAGACTGCGTGCCCAGCGGGCGGCCTGCCTGGGTGACCAGGCGGAAGACGATGTCGTTACCGACCCGATTCTGCGAGCGGAAGAACCGGGTCCGGGCCCTAAGCCACCGTTCCCCTCGAATACCCCGACGTGATCAGGGCGCGGGGCTGTTGCCCAGGCGCCAGCGATAGTGATTCAGTTTTTTCCTCGCCTGCCGATTTTTTCCAGGCCGTTCATCCGTTTGTAATAGTCTGATTGTTAACATGAATCGTCGGAGTGCCGCTCGTCTGGCGGCGCCGCGTCGCGTCAGACCGCCGATCGGCAAGCTGCATACTTAAAAATTTGCCGAACCTGTGCATCCGGAACCTGGAGGGTGGCGTATAACACCTGCAATGGAAGCAGCCACCGCTGTCCCCTAAGGCTCCCAGGTTCAAGTCGGGGGCTTTAATGGACCGTCGTGGTCCCGGCCGGGATGGTGTTCCGGTCAACTGACTCGATTCACTTAACTTGTCACTTAATCGTTTTTAGGTTTAAGCAACGGAGATCTCACTGATGAAGACCAAGACTGTTATGAATGCGGCGCTGGCTGGTGTGTTTGCTTTGGGTGTATTGGCCGTGGCCAACAATGCGGCGGCGGCCGACGAAGGCAAGGAAAAATGCTATGGCGTGGTGAAAGCCGGCAAGAATGATTGCGGTGCTCCCGGTCATTCCTGCGCGGGCCAGTCCACCAAGGATGGCGGCGCCAATTGGATCTATGTTCCTACCGGCACCTGCGAGAAACTGGTCGGCGGTAGCCTGGATAAGCCTGCGTAAAGTAGTCGCCCAACCATGTTATCCAAGCCGACAATGAGCGGTCTTGGTCCGAATCCGATCCCGGCGCGAGCCGGGGTCGGACTACGGTCCGGACATTATCGGGAAATGCTGGAAACCCTCCCCCCGGTCGGATGGTTGGAAGCGCATCCGGAGAATTTTTTCGCGGTGGGCGGCAAGCATCTGCACTATCTGGAGCAACTGCGCGCGCATTATCCGCTGAGTCTGCACGGCGTGGGCTTATCGATCGGTTCCACGGACCCCTTGAATACCCGGCATCTGGACAAGCTCAAGCGGCTCATCGAACGCTTCGAGCCGGCCCTGGTCTCGGAGCATGTGTCCTGGGGTTCCGTGAACGGGCGCTATTTCAACGATTTGCTGCCCCTGCCCTACACGGAGGAAGCCTTGGCTCACATGGTCACGCGCGTGTCGCAAATCCAGGATTATCTGGGCCGAGCGATACTCGTGGAAAACGTGTCCAGCTATCTGCAGTACGAGTCCTCGACCATTCCGGAATGGGAGTTCGTGGCGGCGCTTGCCGAACGGGCCGGGTGCGGCCTGCTCCTGGATGTCAACAATATCTACGTCAACGCCTGCAATCACGATTTCGATGCCTCTACCTATGTACGGGCCATCCCGGCGGGATTGGTGCAGGAAATTCATCTGGCGGGATTCACCGTGAATACCGTCGCTGACCGGTCCATCTTGATCGACACCCACAGTCGCCCGGTCTGTGATGATGTGTGGAGTCTTTATCGCCAGACCGTGCAACATCTGGGTGCGGCGGTACCGACTTTGATCGAATGGGATTCGGATTTGCCGCCCTTGGACGTGTTGGTGGGGGAAGCTCGGCACGCGGATGCCCTATTGGACGAATGCCATGGCCTCCCTGCGTGAATTACAACAGAGTTTCGCCGCGGCGATATTCGCCAACGATCACCAGTTTGCCGCGCATATTCGCTCAGCGGGTGGCCTGCGCGGCGAGCAACGTCTGAGCATCTACCGCAATAATACGCAGGCTAATTTCACGGATGCCTTGCGCATCACCTATCCGGTTGTAGACCGGCTGGTCGGGGACGGTTTTTTCCGTTACGCCGCCGTTCAATACCTGGCGCAACATCCCTCGGCTTCGGGTGATTTGCAGGAATTCGGCGGAAGCTTTCCGGAATTTCTCGAAACCTTCGAGGCCGCCGCCCAATTGCCTTATCTGGCCGACGTGGCCCGTTTGGAGTTGGCGCAGGAACAGGTGTTTTACGCCGCCGAGGGCGATTTTCTGGATACCGTGGCGTTGTCCCGCGTTCCCCAGGAACGCTATGGCGAACTCCGGTTCATCCTGAATCCGGCCAGTCGTTTACTGAGTTCCACGTTTCCCATTCTGCGGATTTGGCAGGTCAACCAGGAGGGTTATCACGGTGATCAAAGCGTCGATTTGAATGCCGGGGGCGTTGAACTGCTGGTTATCCGTCAGCGCAATATGGATGTGGAGATACAGAATCTGTCCGCCGGCGATTGCGCGCTGCTGCGCGCTTTGCGGGATGGACAGGATTTCGCGACCGCCTGTGAACAGGCCATGACGGCGCAGCCGGATTTCGATATCCCCGCCGGATTTCGTCGTCATGTGGCGCAAGGCGCCCTGGTCGGTTTCTCCCTTTAGCGTGCGGCGCACAAGACCTTTCCATCAGAGGAACCATTGAATGGCAACCCCAAACCTTGTGGACAACAGCCTGGATCCCTCTTTTCTGACTAAGATAGTCGGATTTTATGACGCGATTGTCGCGAAGCTGGAGTTCGTCTCTCCGGTCGCCTTTCTGTTGCTGCGCATTTGGGTCGCGTGGCAGTTCTATAAATCGGGCTTGACCAAGCTGCCGATCGAGAACGCTATTTTCCTGTTCGAGAATGAATACACGGTGCCGTTGTTGCCGCCGGCCTTGGCCGCCTACTTGGCGACCATCGTGGAATTAGGGTGCTCCGCCCTGCTGATGGTCGGGCTGGCCGGGCGAGTGAGCGCCTTGGCTCTTTTTGTTTTGAATATCGTCGCTTTGCTTTCCTACGAGTACGCGACCCTGAAGGATCATCTGCCCTGGGGATTGGTGTTGCTGGTATTCGTGCTCCACGGTCCCGGCAAACTGTCCATCGACTATCTGATCGGCCGTTTCGTTAGGCGTCCGTCGTAAGTCCCGTGGCGTGTCCCACGAATGTATGGGTGGCCGGCTGGTCGTCGTGAAAGTTTCAGACGGCTCCGGCAGGGGGCTTCCGACCCATTATCGGCCGCTGGCGCGCACCAGCTTACGCACCACGCCATCCCCGGTGGGGGTTCGGCCCAGAGCATACAATTCGCCGTCCGTATCCTGGCCGAATCCCAGAAGCTGCATGCCGAGTCCGTCTTGATCGGTCAGGCGCAGTTCGATGATCCGACTTGGCTGAATGCCGTTTTCCCGTACGATGTTTTTCCGAATCAGAAAGAACAAGCGTCCTTCACCCTGGCGTGAGAAATCGCCGAAAACATAGCGTCCGCGCAGGCCGGGCAGACGGCGCCCGCGATAGACGAAGCCGCCGATGACGGCGCTGCCTTCGTCGTGGTCATACTCGGCCACGGGATCGAGCAACCCGTCCTGACCGCAATCGGCGTCATCGGTAACGAAGCCGGGATCGCCACCGTTGGGGTCGAAGCAGAACGAGCCCTCCTTGAGCGGCCAGCCGTAGTTGCCGCCCGAGGTCACCACGTCGACTTCCTCGATGGCGTTCTGGCCAACGTCTCCCACGTAAAGATCGCCGCGTTCCCTATCGAAGGACAGGCGAAACGGATTGCGCAAGCCATAAGCGAAAATCTCGTCGCAAACGCCATCCGCACAACCTGATTCGCCCCCAAACGGTGCAGAGTCGTTTTGCGCCACGAAAGGGTTATCTTGAGGTACGCCATACTGGCCATTGGCGGCATTGGAACCCAGAGGGTCGATACGCAGAATCGTGCCCAACACATTGCCGGTATCCTGGCCGTTGCCCTCCGGGCTGTGTCCCGAACCCCGATCGTCGGCTGAACCGCCGTCACCCCATGCGATATACAGCATCTTGTCCGGTCCGAAGGCCAGGGCTCCTCCGTTGTGATTGGCTTGCGGCTCGGCGACGCGCAGCAGTACGCGGGTGCTGTCGGGGTCGGCGCCCCGCCATTCCCTGATCACCCCCTGATGATCGGGGGCGCCATCGGCGGGAACGGGAAAATCGGCCGCCGAATCGGTGGCTTCGGAGGTATAGGTGTAGAGCAGACCGTTGTCCACGAAATCCGGATGAAAGGCCACGCCTAACAAACCCCGTTCGCCGGAGGACAACACCTGATCACGAAGGTCCAGAAATACCCGCTTGTTCCCGCTGGCCAGGTCGATCGCCCAGAGCACGCCGTTCTGGTCGGTGACGAATAAATCGGCGGCGTCGCCCGGTGCGGCGACACCGGAATTGGGAGCGTTCAACCCGGTCGCCACGGTTTGCAACTGAACGCGCAGGGCGACGCTGGGCGGACTCGAAGGGATGGGATCGGATAAGGGCGCGGCCAAGGCCGTAGTCACGGTCGTGCCGCCTACGGCTAGTATCAAAACGAGTTTGCGGGAAAGGCGAGCGTGCATGGCCTTCTCCTGGATGGAACGGGCGAACCCGAGGGATGACCGGCGTGATGGCGCATCACGCCTTAACAGCATGGATCATCCCGCCGGAGTTTTCACCTCGCCCGCCACACCAGGATCAGGCCCTGTTATGGGCGCTCAGACCATCACCGTATGAACCGGGGTCTGCGCCGCAGGTCCAGCGTATGCGGGAAATCGTGATTGATTTCCTCGGGCGGTGCTTCAGTCGGGCCTGGCGAGTGACCGTAACCCCAGAACCGCGAAAAGCGGCGGCTTTCCGCCTCGTAGGCGTTGACGGGGAAGGTGTCGTAATTGCGTCCGCCCGGATGGGCCACGAAATACGTGCTGCCGCCTATCGAGCGTTTGTTCCAGGTATCGACGATATCGAACACCAGCGGCGTATGCACGGGGATGGTGGGATGCAGGGCAGACGGCGGCTGCCAGGCCCGGTAGCGGATGCCGGCTACGAATTCGCCGGCGGTATCCGTGGGGTGCAAAGGAACACGACGGCCATTGCAGGCTATCACGTGGCGTTCGTCCACCAAATCCCGCACCTTGACTTGCATGCGTTCCACCGACGAATCGACGTAACGGGCCGTTCCGCCCAATACGCCTTCCTCGCCCAGTACATTCCAGGGTTCCACCGCCTGACGCAGTTCCAATTCCACGCCCTGTTGCACGATGCTGCCGTAGTGCGGGAAGCGGAATTCCTGAAAAGGCGCGAACCAGCCCAATTCGAAGGGAAAATCATGGCGGTTGAGGTCTTCGATCACATCCTTGAAATCCTGCCAGATGTAATGCGGGAGCATGAATTTATCGTGGATCCCGTTGCCCCAGCGCGCCAACCGGTGCTCGTACGGATCTTCCCAGAAGCGGGTGATCAGCGCACGCACCAGCAGCATCTGCATCAGACTCATGCGGGCGTGGGGCGGCATCTCGAAGGCCCGCATTTCCAAAAGGCCCAGTCGTCCGGAGGACGAATCCGGTGAGTAGAGCTTGTCGATACAGAACTCGGCGCGGTGGGTGTTGCCAGTGACATCGATCAGGAGATTGCGCAGCAGGCGGTCCACCAGCCACGGCTGGGGAACTTCGCCGGGGGGCATTTGCTGAAAAGCGATCTCCAGTTCGTACAAGCCTTCGTGGCGACCCTCGTCCACGCGAGGCGCCTGGCTGGTGGGACCGACGAACATGCCCGAGAACAGATAGGACAAGCTGGGATGATGCTGCCAATAAGTCAGCAGGCTGCGCAGCAAATCCGGCCGTCGTAGGAATGGGCTGTCGGACGGAACCGCGGCGCCCACGGTGACATGATTTCCCCCGCCGGTGCCGGTATGGCGACCGTCCAGCATGAATTTTTCCGTGCCCAAGCGAGACTGACGGGCATCCTCGTAGAGGATTTCCGTGTTATGAACCAGTTCGGTCCAGTTATGGGCGGGATGAATGTTGACCTCGATGACGCCTGGATCGGGGGTCACCACCAGTTTCTTCAAGCGCCAGTCATTGGGCGGCGTATAGCCTTCGATCAGCACCGGCATGTCGAGATCGGCGGCGGTGTGTTCGATACTCGCCAGCAAGTCCAGATAATGCTCCAGACGACCCAAGGGCGGCATGAAGACATACAGATGGCCTTCCCGCGCCTCCACGCACAACGCCGTGTGTAAAACTTCGGAGTAATCGTCCTCCGTTTGTTCCTGTACCTCGGGATGGGGATTCTGGGCTTTTAGCCATTCGCTGTAACGGCGCATGACCTCGCCGTGCGCATCGCCCAGCGCGGCGCGGAATTCGAACAGCGACTGCTCGTGGGGAATCTCCCGCTCTTCTTCCTTGATCCACGGCAACGCGCCGAGCGGCAGGCGAAAGCCCATGGGTGAATCGCCCGGCACCAGATACAGATGGTTGCGCCGTAATACCCACGGACCGCTGACCCACTGACTGGCGGTGTCCACTTCACGGCAACGTAGCGGCAGAGCGTAGCCGACGGTCTTGCCCAATCCTTGTTCCAGAAGGCGGGATAGGCGTCGCCGTTCTTCGTCGTCGTCCAGGTCGTATTCGCGGGGATCGACGTTGACCGGCAGGGTTTGCTCTTTCCACAGGTAGTAGTAAGCATCTTCATAACCCGGTATGGCCCAGTCCGGCTTGACGCCCAAGCGCCGACAAAGCTCCGTGACGAAGGCTTTGGCGTCATCGGACTCATTGCCGCGCGGCTTTTCCTCGTCGGCAATGAGTGCTTGATCACGCCACAGCGGCTTGCCATCGGTGCGCCAGTAGCAAGACAGCGCCCAACGGGGCAACGACTCGCCCGGATACCACTTGCCCTGGCCGTAATGGAGAAAGCCGCTCGGGGCAAAACTTTGCCGCAGCCGTTTGACCAGGTTGCCCGCCAGCTTGCGCTTGGTGGGGCCGACGGCCGCGACCGTCCATTCGGCGCCGTCCATATCGTCGATGGATACGAAGGTCGGTTCGCCACCCAGCGTCAAACGTACATCGCCCGCCAGCAGACGGGCATCCACATCATGACCCAAGGATTCGATGCGCGCCCATTGCTCCTCGGAATAGGGTTTGGTGACGCGCGGGTCCTCATGAATACGGGTGATATTCATGGTGAACCCGAAATCCACCTCGCATTTTTCGTGGGAACCGGTCACCGGCGAGGCGCTGCCTGGATTCGGCGTGCAGGCGAGCGGAATATGTCCTTCGCCCGCGAACAGACCGGACGTGGGGTCCAGACCGACCCAGCCCGCGCCGGGGATGAAGACTTCCGTCCAGGCATGCAGGTCAGTGAAATCGTGATCGGTGCCCGACGGCCCGTCCAGGGATTTGACATCGGGAGTCAACTGGATCAAATACCCCGACACGAAACGCGCGGCCAAGCCCAGATGGCGGAGAATCTGCACCAGCAACCAAGCTGAATCGCGGCAGGAACCGCTGAGTTTGCCGAGGGTTTCCTCGGCGGACTGCACGCCCGGCTCCATGCGGATCAGGTAAAAGATGTCTTGGTTCAGCAGCCGATTGATTTCCACAAGAAAATCAACGATACGCTGACGGCTGCGATCGACCTTGGACAGCCACTGCATCAGCAGTGGGCCGCGTTCCTTGATTTCCAGATACGGAGCGAGTTCTGTGCGTAGTTCCGGTGCGTATTCGAAAGCGTAGTATTCCGCGTCGCTTTCGACGAAGAAATCGAAAGGATTGATGACCACCATTTCGGCGACCAAATCCACTTCGATGACCAGTTCATGGATTTTCTCCGGAAACACCAGGCGTGCCTGGAAGTTGCCGAAAGGGTCTTGCATCCAATTGAGGAAATGATCGTCCGGCTGCACCTTGAAGGAGTAAGCGTGAATCGGGGTGCGGGCATGTGTTGCCGGGCGCAGACGCACCACTTGCGGGGAAACATTGATTAGCCGATCGTAGTGATACGACGTTTTATGATTAAGAGCTACGCGGATGGCCATGGTCGGTATGCAGACATTCTTGTGGAGTGGAGTTTTCGGCGGGCAATGCAACAACCATTCCCGTTGGAGACACCCAGGACAGCGCCGTGTGTTTCTAAAGGTTGCATCACATCGCTGGCGAAATTACGGGCATGGCGCTGTTGTAAACGCGTCCTGTGTTTCGTAATGGTGCGTAATGGCGGCATTGAGCACCATTAATGGGCAATACCCGAGCGTCACCTTCACTGGATTGAATATAGCGTAGTTCATCATCGCTTAATCTATGCTTCACAAAACAGCAGCCCCGTTCTTAGCAAGTGACGCTGGTATGCGCCTTGCAGAGCGGCGATTGTAATTGGCCTTGCTTCGGTAGCGCAAAGGAAATCCTATGGCGATAGATTGGCAACATTACCCGACTGAAGGGTTATACGATGAATTGATCAGCGCACCGGGTGAGCCGCGCCCCTCGGCGCACTGGTTGTGTGAATACCTGGCTTCGCTCAGCGATGAGGAATTGAACGAACGGCGTACGGCCGCCGAGTTGGCGATTCAGGTGATGGGCATTACCTTCACCGTGTATTACGAAGGCGGCAGCATCGATCGGGCCTGGCCCTTCGATATTATTCCCCGCATCATTCCTAAGCGGGAATGGGATCACACGGAAGCGGGCCTGAAACAGCGCGTTCAGGCGCTGAATATGTTCATTGACGATCTGTATCACGACCAGCGCATCATCAAGGACAAGGTGTTTCCCGCGGATGTCTTGACGGATTCGGTCAACTTCCGCGAACAATGCGTCGGTATCACCGCGCCGCGCGGTGTCTGGGCGCATATCTGCGGCAGCGATCTGGTGCGTGACAAGGACGGCACACTGTATGTGCTGGAGGATAACCTGCGCATTCCCTCCGGTGTGTCCTACATGCTGGAGAATCGGCTGGTGATCAAGCGGGTGTTCCCCGAACTGTTCGAGCATCAGTTGATCCAGCCGGTGGACGATTATTCCTCCCAGCTTTACGACATGCTGGCCTCCTTGTCGCCGCGGCCGGGAGACAATCCGGCGGTCGTGGTTATGACGCCGGGCATTTACAACTCGGCCTATTTCGAGCACGCCTATCTGGCTCAGCAAATGGGTGTGGAACTGGTGGAAGGCTCGGACCTGGTGGTCGATGACGAAGACTGCGTGTATATGCGCACCATCGAGGGTCTGCAGCGCGTCGATGTGATCTACCGGCGGGTGGACGATCTGTTTCTGGACCCGGAGGCGTTCCGGCCCGATTCCGCCCTGGGCGCGGCCGGTCTGTTGCGCGCCTGGCGCAGCGGCAAGGTCGCCCTGGCCAACGCGCCCGGCGCTGGCGTAGCCGACGACAAGGTCGTTTACGCCTTCGTGCCGGACATGATCAAGTATTATCTCGACCAAGATCCGATCATTCCCAATGTCCCGAGTTTTCTCTGCATGCGGGATAAAGACCGCGAATACGTCCTGGCCAACCTGGACAAACTGGTCGTGAAACCGGCCAACGAGTCGGGCGGCTACGGCATGATGGTCGGTCCCCACGCCAGCAGCAAGGATCGCAAGCAATTCGCCGAACTGATCAAGAAGAACCCTCGCAACTACATGGCGCAACCGACGTTGACGCTGTCCAGTACGCCTACCCTGTGCGGCGACCACGTAGAACCGCGTTTCGTGGATTTGCGTCCTTTCATCCTGTCCGGTCCCAAGACCTATGTCACGACGGGCGGATTGACCCGTGTAGCCTTGAACAAGGGTTCGCTGGTGGTCAACTCCTCCCAGGGTGGAGGCAGCAAGGACACTTGGATCGTCGATGTCGAGGGGTAAAGAACCATGCTGTCACGCGTAGCACAAAATGTTTATTGGATGGCCCGCTATATCGAGCGGGCTGAGGATACCGCCCGGCTGATCAGCGTCAACGATATCCTGCTGCTGGATCTGCCCAAGAATTCCCTGGGTTGGGCTCCCCTGCTGTTCATGAGTGGCGGCCAGGATCAGTTCTTCGAGAACAACGCCGAAGTCAATGAACTGAATGTTATTCAGTTCCTGGTCGGTGATCGCAAGCACTCCGGTTCCATACTGTCCGCGTTGTCTTTCGCCCGCGAGAATCTGCGCACCACCCGCGACGTGGTGCCCCGTGAGGCTTGGGAACAGATCAACACCCTGTACATGTACGTGCGCGATCACCTGGTGATTGGCATGTCCCGGCGCGGGCGGCACGAATTCCTGCGCCGCATCCTGCATGGTTCGCAGCAGATCACCGGACTGTTGGCGGGCACCATGAGCCATACTCATGCTTATGATTTCGTGCGTCTGGGCCGCAATCTGGAGCGTGCGGATATGACCACCCGCATCGTCGATGTGCGTTCAGCCAATTTGCTGATCGGGCAGTCGCAGGTCCAATCGCAACCGACGAACGCCGAGCAGGAGCAGGAGGGAAATCCTTTCGACAACATTCAGTGGATGAGTGTGCTGAAATCCCTGGGCGCTTACCAAATGTACCGGCAACAAGTCCGGTTGCGGGTCCGTGGGCCGGATGTATTGCGCTTTCTGTTGCAGGACCCTCATTTCCCCCGTTCCGTGCTGCATTGTCAGAAGGAATTGGAGATTTCCCTCAAGGATCTGCCCAAGAACGATGGACCAATGGAGTGCATCGCGAAAATGAAGCAGCAACTGGCTGACGCCAAGATCACTGAACTGGCCAGCGAGGGCTTGCACGAGTTCATTGATGAACTGCAAATCGGCCTTGGCGCCATTCATGATCAATTGGTGACTACCTATTTCGATCATGTCTGATCGACATCCGTAGTCGCGCGCTCTTTCGGATCGGGCGAGGCTTGAGCTTGCCCGATTCAACGTCTGTCGCTAATGGGAAACGGGTGGTCGACCGCCCGTTTCTCGATGCTCAATAAAGACGAGTGTCGGTTTCTCCGCGGCCTTTCTTCATGATGTTATTGGGATCGAAATACACTGACCGATCTAAAACCTGGAATCATTTTCACAGGGTATTCCGTCACGATCTCCATCCATTTTGGTATTTGGACAATTTCTGATGAAAAACTCGGCTTCAGCCCGTGATCTCATCTGACTGCAATATTGCCTGCCATCGCATTTGAAACTGGAAATCTGCCGATTACTGTCTTCATTTAACGTCATGGTTTTACCGGGGACTAACGTCAATGAACCTTTAACCGGTTCCCGTCTTTCACAAAGGGTTCCCTGCGGCGCGCTTCCATAGATAACTCGGCCATCTTTGGTAATACATTTGACTTGTTCCCCTGATTGGGCGTTAGAAATCGAGTTTTGAATAAATGGAAACTCATTTTGCCTGTATAGAAAGTTCCCATACCATCCAGCTACTAGGATGATGGCGATCACAATAGTTTTTTTCATGGCGAACATTTCTTTTACGAATCGATTTTATCGTGGAATTCGGGAAGCGAATTTTTACGGTATTACACAACGTGGGTACCCACTGCACGCATTTTTAGCCAATTCACCAGGGCTTCCTTGGGCATAGGCCGTGATATCAAGAATCCCTGCCCGATGTCGCAACCGATGCTACGGAGGAATCCGCAGGCTTCTATCGTTTCTATGCTTTCGGCAACCGCCTTCATTCCGAGGTCATGAGCCAGGTTGACCGCGGCCTGGACCACACGCGCCGCTTGGGCATCCCCTGGCAGAGTTTCTTGATCAGTCGGGCTGAGTGGTTTTGAAAGGCCATCGAATCGAAGCATGCATCCAAGCCGGACCAAAGTTCCGTGGCGTTCATCGGCGTTTCCTCCTGAAGCGAATCGCGGAGCTGAGCCGCGAGGATGTCGAAGTGGAGCCAGCTTGTGGGTGGAACTTCAACACCGCAGTCAACTCGAACGACTTCTGGCTCAAAACGCCAGAACGCCGTATTCGAGTTCACTCGGCTCCGCGTACGCGCGGCACGGCCGCCGCGTAAATCATTATAGGGTTTCCATATGACGGACCTCAGGCGGTGCTATGTTGCGATCCTTACCTGAGGGAACCCATCGTTCAGTATAGAAGGCCGTATCGGTCATGAGATCGTTCTGGCCTCAAGGGAAGCCAGCCCCGATAAGTGATTCCAATTACGGCCTGTACCGATGGGTGGAGCCGTTCTCCTGGTGGAAGCGTTCCACCCCTGGGCGGCGGGTTGCGGGCATATGTCCGATAAGACTTTGCGCTATGATAGAAAGCTAATACGTCCTAACCCGAGCATCGCCCGCCATGTTCTCCGAACGCATCGACCGTCTGACCAGTTCCCTGATCCGCGAAATCCTGGCGCTGACCCAGAAACCGGAAGTCATTTCTTTTGCCGGCGGTTTGCCGTCCCAGGACGCCATGCCGATTTTGGATATGGCCGATGTGCCTGAGAATCTGCGACAGTACGGAGCCACCGAAGGAGAGTGGGAGTTGCGGGTAGGTTTGGCCGATCATCTGGCGGAACGCGGGTTGCGCTGCAAGCCGGAGCAGATCTTGATAACCACCGGTTCCCAGCAGGCCATCGATCTTATCTCGAAACTGTATATCGACAAAGATTCTCCAGTGGCCTTGGAGGCGCCGAGTTATCTGGCCGCCATCCAATCGTTCCGCCTGTTTGGCGCGAAGTTCGAGGAATTGCCGTTGCAAGCGGACGGTATCGATCCCGGTCAGATGGATCATCTTTTCGCCCGTGCCCGCCCTCGCTTCGCCTATCTGATTCCCACCTTCCAGAATCCATCGGGCGTGTGTTATTCGGAGGCCGTGCGGGCGGCGATCGCCGAGGTTATCGAACGCCATGGCGTGCCGCTGGTGGAGGATGATCCCTACCGGGATCTGATGTATGAATCCGTGGACCGCATCCCCGTGTGCAGCCGCCTGCGCAAGGGAGCCTGGATGTTGCTCGGGACGTTTTCCAAGACCGCCGTGCCGGGCCTGCGCATCGGATATATGGCCGTCTCAGAAGATGTCTTTCCTTATTTGGTGCGCCTCAAGCAATGCACGGATCTGCATAGCAACCGTATCGGACAATGGTGGAGCGCCCGCTTTTTGAAATCTCCCGAATACGCGGGGCATATCGAAGGGTTGTGCGATTTCTACCGGGAACGCCGCGATGCTATGCAGGCCGGGTTGTTGCGCCATTTCCACGAGATCGCCGAGTGGGAGGTTCCCCACGGCGGCTTGTTCTTCTGGGTCCGTTTGAAGCGGGTTTGCGATACCCGCGCCCTGCTGGTCAAAGCCCTGGAACGCAATGTAGCTTTCATGCCTGGCGAGCCGTTTTTCGCCAATGCGGCCAATGGGTGCTACATGCGTCTGAATTTCAGCCACTCGACACCGGAGCGCATGGAGCAGGGACTGACGATACTGGCGGACGTGATCCGCGAACACTTCGCGAAAGTCGCGGAAGAACCCGCCGTGGATTTCGCCATGTAAGCGACACTTGAATGGGTGGCTTTCGAGTGGGATTTTTCAGTGCTGGCGAATGGTCAGGGTTCCGTCTTTCTGCACCAGTTCCAAGTGTTTCATGAAGCTCATGCCGAGCAGAACCACGTCTTCCTCTATGTAGGGATTGAGATCGGCGGGTACGCCGTAGACTTCGATGTTTCCCAGGGTAACCTTCCGGGCGATGGTGGAATAGACGGTGATGGTGCCGTTGGCCGTGCTGGAGCTTAGCGGTGCGCCCTGGGTCAATCCCAGGCGATCGGCCATGCGCTCCGGAATACTGACCCGGCTGGCTCCGGTATCGATCAGGAACAGCACCGGCTGATCGTTGATCAGGCCCGGCGCGACATAATGGCTGGCCATATTCCGTTGCAGCACGACTTCCCGGATTCCGTTGTCGGTACGGGATACCAGATTGCGGTTCGGGTTATCCCGCTTATCCAGCCAGGCGTTGAAAAACAGCGTCAGCAATCCCAGCACCAGCAGCCAAGCCATGAATAGCAGGGTTTTACCGATGCGCTGTTGCGTAGCGTGGGGAGGATTCATCGCCGAGATTGGGGACGTCATAAACCATTGACCATTTTATCGATTCGACCACGAAGCTTAGCACATCATGAATCCCACCGATCTTGCCCTCGCACTGCTCGCCAATACCGCCTGGGCGTTCAATTTTATCGCCGGAAAAGCCGGCGTCAGTCACTTTCCCCCTTTGCTGTTTTCGAGTTTGCGCTTCGGGATGCTCTTGTTGCTGCTGTTCCCTTTTCTGCGCTGGATACCCGGCCAGATGAAATCCGTGATCACCCTGGGCTTCGTGCTGGGCATTTTCCACTTCGGGCTGATTTTCCTGGGTCTGGAGGCGGCTGGGGATGTTTCCTCGGTGGCGATTGTCGCGCAACTCTATGTGCCGTTCTCGGCACTGCTGGCCGTGGTATTTCTCGGCGAGAAACTGGGTTGGCGGCGGATTCTTGGTATCAGTTGCGCCTTTTCCGGGGTTCTGGTGATCGGTTTCGATCCGCTGGTGTTCCAGCATCTGGATGCGCTGTTTTTTACGACGGCGGCCGCCCTGGTCATGGCCATCGCCACCGTCATGATGCGGCGTTTGCAGGGGGTGCCGGTATTTACCCTGCAGGCGTGGATCGCCGTCATCGCCGCGCCGGGCATGCTGGTGCTGACTCTGTTGCTGGAATCCGGTCAGGTCCAGGCGCTGGAAACGGCCGATTGGTTGAATTTCGCCGCGCCGGCCTATTCCGCGGTCGGCGCCTCGATGGTCGGACACGGGATTGTGTACTATCTGCTGGGGCGTTATCCGGTCAGCGTCACTGCGCCGTTGATGCTGCTGACCCCGGTGTTGGCCGTGTTCTTTGGGGTGGTATTCTGGGGTGATACGCTAACCTGGAAGTTGCTCTTGGGGGGGTTGCTGACGATTACCGGCGTCGCCGTGATCACCATCCGGGCACCGCAACAGGCATTGGTGGTGCCGGATGAAGCCAAGGAAGACGATGGCCGTTCGATCCCCATCGGACCCGAAGAATGCAGCGAAACCGAGCGTTGAATTCGCCATCGCGCGCCCAGTGGTTTTTGTTGGGCGAGGTGACTGGATTAGGGGGCCAAGGGAGAGTCAGTGGCTTGTCGGGAACGAGTGAACGGGTCGACGAAGCGAACTCAGATGGGGCCGATTCGTTCTTTGTCGTGCCGAACGGCCGAATATTCGAGGAGAAGATTATGAACTTATCGAAAGTCGGAAAGGTATTTTTCCTGTCGGTTGTTTTGATCCTGTTCGCCCTTTCCGCCAATGCGGCGATCGTCTTCAAAACGCACCCGCTGGAACGAAACGGTATTCCGCTCTTTTTAGGACAATATCACGAGGAAAGTCTGCCGGCCGATGCGTCGCATATCCTGTTGGTGCACGGACTGACGTATTCTTCCCATGAATTCGATGTCGATTATCAAAATTACAGTCTGGTGAGGTGGCTGGCGGAGCACGGCTATCACGTCTGGATCATGGATATCGCCGGTTACGGCAGGTCAGGCGATCCGACGGATGGGTTTACCCCGGATTCGGATTATGCGGCACAGGACATCGCTGCCGCCGTCAATACGATCCGCGCGGCGGCCGGTGTCGAAAAAATCGACCTCCTGGGTTGGAGTTGGGGAACGGTCACCACCGCTCGAATGGCGGCCTTATATCCCCAGTGGATCAATAAGTTAATTCTTTATGCGCCCATTTATAAAGGATTGGGTGCTCAGCCGGTACTGTCTCCCTGGCACAAGAACAACTGGGTGCATGCGGCTGACGATTTTCAAAAGCGGGCGAATGGGGACATCGACTATTCCATCGCCGATCGCGCGGTCGTTGCGACCTATCTGTCCAACTGTTGGAGATACGATGGCGAACGTAGCCCGAATGGTGGCCGGCGCGATTTGTTGCAAAGCAAGGAGGTCAGCCTTTTTGATGTCACTCAGTTGCCGATGCCGGTGCTCATGGTGGGCGGTACGCACGACCCCTATTTGAACTGGGATGCGCTGGACCATGCCTTTCAGGAACTGCCACAGAAGGAGAGCAGCCAGATGATCACTATCGATGGCGCCTCCCATGTGCTGATGTTCGAGAAGGACTATTTCGACTATTTTCACTGGAAGGTTCTGGACTTCTTGGGACGATAAAAACGCGATGGAACCGTCCATCCAAGCGATGGATCGCACGCACGGATGACCTCTTGATGGGATGCCCGTCGTGCTCGGATCTGATCTCCTTGAACGAATCCTGCTTGAAGCGGCTGCTGTTTCCCTGTTCTCCCAGGTCGCTAACGCGCGGTGTTCGGAATGGCAAGTTCGGACAGCAGTGTCTCGCACCGTTCCATCAGAAAGACACGTAGTCGCTGTACGGCCGGATTGATCTGCCAGCGATCGGCGCAAATCATGCTCAATGGAGCCTGTTCACCCTGCCAATCGTTACAAAGGCGGATGAGTCGCCCGGCGCGCAGGCTATTGGCTACATCCAGCGCCGATTTGAAGACGATGCCATGCCCGGCTAACGCCCAACGGTGCACGGCGTCGCTATAGATGTCCGCCAAGCGATCGGATAGTGATAGGCGGAGTTGAATACGTGGATGCAGGGCTTGAAAATCGTCCAACCACGGCAACAGCACATTGCGTCCAAGATCGGAAGGCACCGACATCTGCAATGTGCCTTGTACGCCTGAACCGCCGGTCGCGACGGCTTCACATCCGACCGCTATCGTTTGCAACGCCTGTTGGCAGTCTGGAGATCAATCGATGAGGTTTGTAGCCAATCCCAATCTCCTCCGACGTTTCAGGCCACCGGCCAGTTTCAATCCCGCTACGCTGTTCGGGGGCGATAGCCAGAATTACACCGATTATTCCCTCCATAACACAGGAGCCACAGCATGAAAGCCATTGGGTATCAGCAGTCCCTGCCAATTGACAATCCCGATTCCTTGATCGACATCGTTCTGCCCGATCCGCAACCCAGCGGCCACGATTTGCTGGTCGAAATCAAGGCGGTTTCGGTCAACCCGGTGGACACCAAGATCCGCAAAAACGCTGCACCGCCCGAGGGGCAATGGAAAGTGCTCGGCTGGGATGCGGCGGGCGTGGTGCGCGCCGTGGGTCCGGACGTCACTCTGTTTCGACCGGGCGATCGCGTGTGGTATGCCGGTGACGTGACGCGTCAGGGAACCAACTCGGAACTGCATTTGGTCGATGAGCGCATCGTCGGGCACATGCCGGCTACGCTTGACTTCGTCCAGGCCGCGGCGTTGCCACTGACCACCATCACGGCCTGGGAGATGCTGTTCGACCGTTTGCGGATCGCGACGGGCAAGCAGGCGACGGACGATCACTTGTTGATCATCGGCGCCGGCGGCGGTGTCGGCTCGATCATGACGCAGTTGGCGCGACGCCTGACGGGTGTGACGGTGATTGGAACCGCATCGCGGCCGGAAACCCAAGCTTGGGTAAAGGAACTGGGCGCGCATCACGTTATCGATCATAGCCGTTCCTTGAGCGAGGAGCTGAAAGGCATCGGCCTGCCTACCGTCAGCCACATCGTCAGCTTGACCCAGACCGACCGACATCTCGACGCCATCGCCGAAGCCATCGCGCCGCAAGGCAAATTCGGCCTGATCGATGATCCGGCGACTTTCGACATTATCAAGCTCAAACGCAAGAGCGTGTCTTTGCATTGGGAGTTCATGTTTACCCGGTCCATGTTCCAGACGGCCGATCTATTGAGTCAGCATCGCTTGCTCGACGAGGTGGCGGCATTGGTCGATGCCGGCCTGATCCGGACAACGGTGGGCGAGCAGTTCGGCATTATCAACGCCGCCAACCTCAAGCGCGCCCACGTGTTGCTGGAAAGCGGCAAGGCTCGCGGCAAGATTGTTTTGGAAGGCTTTGGCGCGTAAACCCGTACCCGACGCACCGTGGCTTCAAGCGGTTCGGCAGCTCAGTCTACGGGGCGTCGTCGATTCGGCGATACCCCCGCACGCTTCTTGAGGGGGAACCGCAGTTATTGTCACTGACCCGGCGGGTAAGATATAGTCAAAAAGATGAGATCCACCGCCGCCCCTAACCCATTCGTCCGTACCCGTCCGTTGAGACGCGGCGCGTGGCTGGGGCTGTGGGCGCTGTTGCTGCAGACGCTGATTCCTTTCAGTCAGGCGATACCCGTCCCGTGGCAAAGCCCAACGGGAATGCTGTTGGTTTGTCAAACCTACGGTGGGGTGAAATCGGTCCCTCTGACGCTGGGTTCCGAACGGGGCAAGCAAAAGGCTCCGGCGCCCAATCCCTTCCAATGTCCGATTTGCCAGCTCCAGGCTACAGGCGGCAACAGCCTGCCGGTTCTGCCGGGATTAGCGGTATTGCCGCTACCCATCTACAACCTGGAACGCATCGTCGCGCGCCCAGCCGACGGGACATTCAGCACACACCGCCATAAGCCGGCTCAGCCGCGCGCACCGCCCTTCCTTCTCGGCTGACTCCCAATTCCGACTGTGATTCGGATGGCGTCATGGACGCCCGCTTCGGCGTACGTCCATGGGGATGTTATTTGTGTTGACCGAGAGAATAACCCGATGTATCGAATGCTGTTTTTACTATCGCTTCTGGCGTTTGCCGGTGGCGCCATGGCCGAGGACTACACGGCCGGCGATCTGGTGATAACCCAAGTCTGGGCCAGACCGACACCCCCCGTGGCCAGCGCGGGAGCCGCCTTTTTAACCCTGGACAACGGCAAAGGCCCGGATGACCGGCTGTTGTCGGCCCAGGGGGACGTTTCGACGACTGTCGAGTTGCATACCCATCACATGGAAAACGGGGTGATGGAGATGCGCAAGGTGGACGATATTCCAGTGCCGGCGGGAAAGACGGTGAAGTTACAACCCGGTGGCCTGCACGTCATGCTGATCGGTCTCAAGGCGCCACTGGTGGAGGGTGAAACCTTCCCTCTGACGTTGAACTTCGAGAAAGCCGGGGCGGTTACTGTCGAGGTGGCTGTTCACCAGCCGCCGAAATAGGCCGTTCCAAAGACGAACCGGGACACCGGTTCTGTTCCCAAAAATCAGTGACTTCCCCGAATCACCATGCGTAACAAACCGCTTTTGATTATTGTCGTTGGCATTTTGGCCATCGGTTTGGGTATTGGCTTAGGCCAGTATTTCATGCCGGAGGGTGAGCCCGCAAAGCCGCAAATCGGCGGCATCTTTCTGGTGCCAGCTAAACCCGTCGTGGATTTCACACTGAGCCAACAGGCCAACCAGCCTTTTACTCTGGCGGATCTCAAAGGGCACTGGTCGTTACTGTATTTCGGTTACACCTTCTGCCCCGATGTGTGTCCGACCACGCTGACCACGCTCAATCGCGCCATGGCTCTTCTGGCCAAACAAGGCCAGGATAAGGATGTGGCGGTATGGATGGTGTCCGTGGATCCCCAGCGGGACAGCTTGGAAAAGCTCAAGGAATACACCGCGTTCTTCAATCCGAAATTTCGGGGCGCCACCGGCGAACGCGGGGAGATTGACAAGCTGGCCAAGGAGTTCGGTGTGTATTATCAAATCCACAAGCCCGAGCCGGGTTCGGATTACTATCTCGTCGATCATTCGGCGGCGATCATCGTGATCAATCCCCAGGGCGAACTGCAGGCGGTTTTGACCGATACGGGTTCCGCGGACAAGCTGGCTAGCGATCTTCTGTCGATCAAAGGGTACTTCGAAAAAGCCAGATCCTGATCGGGACTGGAGTTGCATGGCGGGTGAGGTCGCTATGACTTAACGACCCACTTATTGGGAGACTATTGTGAAGCGAGTTTTTCCTGTTTCTTTTGTCCTGTGTTTAATGTTTTTTCTGTCCGGCGTTCAGGCCCTGCACGCGGAGAATCAGCCGGAGGGCCTATTCGTTAATTTGACGTCCGATGATGTCTGGCGCGCCAACATGGCGCTTTCATTCGCGGCCGCCAATATCAAGGCGGGCCATCCCGTCACCGTATTCTTGAATGTAACCGGGGTACGGCTGGCGGTACCCAAAGTGCCTGCGAGTTCCGATGGGGTGACGGGCAAGACCGCGCAACAGTTGTTGCAAGAGATTTTGGATGCGGGGGGTAAAGTCATCGTGTGCCCCATGTGCTTGAAGCATTCCGGCTTCACGCCGGAGGATTTGATGCCCGGCACGACGTTGGGCAAACCCGAGATCACCTTGCCCGCCCTCTATGGCAGCGCCAAGGTCATGAGTTATTGAGCACGGCGAAAGCCGCGATGAATGAGCCAGTCTCGCGTCGGCCGGTACGGCGCAAATCCGCGTTATAGGCCCTGTTCGACAAGGATTGTGGCGTTCGTAGTGGCTATCCATTCGCTCCATTACCCGTGACGAAGTCGCCGACCTTTCGATGAGCAGTTCACCCGTGCGATTGATCGGGGGCTTCGGCACGTTGTTTTTGCTTGGGTTTATGGCGGCCTTGCTGTACCCGCGCTTGAGCGCCTGGTGGACGGCCTCCCCACGGAAGCCGGCTATCGTGCTGCACGGCGATCCGCAGTGTGATCCCAGTCAACGAACTTGTACGGTGGATTTCCCAGGAATGACGGTCGGATTGTCCCTGCAAGGTCCGCTCCGCACCCTCGTGCCTTTCTCCGTAACGGTTCAGGTGCGGAATTCATCATCGTCTCAGCCCACGGACGTGGCTGTCAGTTTTTCCATGGTGGGCATGTACATGGGCGACAATCGCTTCATCCTATCCCAACAGGATTCGACGACTTGGCATGGTCAGGCGATGCTGCCGGTGTGCAGCAGTGGCCGGAGCGATTGGCGGGTCGTCGTCGAAATCGGCGAACCGCCGACCTACCAAGCGGATTTCTTTGCCGCGATCCGGCCTTGAGAGGATTCCGAGAGTTTGGCGTTAATTACGACACATCGGCTGGGGAATAGCCGTCGACCGCACGCGGGCTTTTTTCCGCCAGAGCGCCGGATTTCTTGAGATAGTGCACCAGCGCGTAGGCAAGCCCGGTCAAAACGAGCAACCCGCTCAGGATCAAAGCCTGTCGATGCTCCCAGTAGCCCAGGCCCTGAATCACCGATTCACTCCATAATTTCGCGGCGATTGCACCCAGCAGCCAGCCGAACGTGGTGTTGTGCTCCTTGGCGAGCAGACGTTTCCAATGAAATGCCATGCCATCGATAGCCTGGGGAAAATCCCGCCACCGTGGCCAGAGTCGGTTGACGCGAGAGCAATAGTCGGTGAATTCGGCGCCGAATTTCTGCTGCAGATATTGTTCCTCGGCGGCGATAATCGAAGCATAGATCAACACGGTTAGGGGAATGGCCAGAACGTAGAACAACGGGGCATTGATGATCAACGCCAGCCCCAACAAAATCAGCCCATTGCCCAGATAGAGCGGATTGCGGGACAAGGCAAACATGCCGCCCTGCACCAGTCGGTCGGCGTAAACCTGCTTGTTCTTTCCACCCCGCTTGATGTAATCGTAACCGATGGTAAGCGCACGGATGGTTTGTCCACTCAAGGCGACCAGAACACCGATCAGGTCCAATGCGGTATCCAGCATCGGATTGCCCAGTGGATGCACCGGATGGGCGAGCAGGACGGCGCCGAGCAACAGCAACGGGAAAACGGCGTTACGGTAATGGAAGAAAAAATGACCGAGCGGAATGAGTTTGGTCATGGTTGCTTAACCGCCAGAAATCCACAGAAGTTGTACCATTTGAAGAATTGCTCCACGTGCTCGAAGCCTCCGCCTTTGAGAAGTTCGATATTTTCGTCGGTGCGGTAGGGGATCAGCACGTTTTCCAGGGACTCGCGCTTTTGAGAAATCTCTGTGGTGCTGTAGCCGTTGCGCTGTTTCATTTCGTAATAGAACTCAATGAACAAGCGATTGAACAATGAATCGTTGCCCAGCACCTTTTCGACCAGAATCAAACAGCCGTTGGGATTGAGTCCCTCGTAGATGGAGCGTATCAGTGTTTGGCGATAGAGCGGCCGAACAAACTGCAAGGTCAGATTCAATAAGACCACCGAGGCATTGTCGATACGCAGTTTTTTGTTGAGGTCGGCGCACATCCATTCCACGGGTTTGGTGGAACCGAGTTCCAGAAAGCGTTCACGGGCTTTGTCTAGCATGGGCTGCGAATAATCGACGCCGATCAGAATGACTCTGTTGCTGACCGCGTGATCGATCGTCTCTAACGTGATGCCGGTGGAACAGCCAAGGTCGTAGATATGCGTGTCGGTGACGGCGAATTTTGCGGCGATTTCTCCGATCATCCGCTGCAGCTCGCGATATTGCGGGATGCTGCGTTCCAGCATGTCATCGAACACGGCGGCGGTTTGCTGGCCGAAATTGAAGTCGCCGATTGTTTTCTGCGGGTTCTGAAAGAGTACATCTCGCTGCATAACAGCTTTTCCCCAACGGTTTGTCTAGAGTCGCACTCACCGCCCTTGAGGACGGGAAGTCCTTATCAGCCCATTACTGTGGCAGACCTAGCTTAAGCATCGCTGAATATTTGGCAAGCGGCGGGGACGCGATGGAGGCATGCAAGGGTTCTTGCAGGACTTGGGGTGAAGCAGGGAAGGCGTTCGGGTGTGCCCTAAAATTCCCCCCTCCCCCTTGCAAAGAAGGGCGAGAGGGAAGAGGGCAAGTTAAGCAGCTGAGACAAAAAGATAAAAAGCGGGGAACGTGCGTACGAGCGATGCTGCTCGGCAGCCGGTTGTCGAGCCAGCTACACCCGGTATCAGGTCACAAATCGTCCAGGATTTCCGCCAACACGATTCCGGTGGCGTGTTCCGGATCATCGGTTAAACGCACGCAGTGCATGTGACCATTGACCAAATACATGTTGAAGCCGGGATACTCCTTAACTGGATCGGCGTCGACGATGTCATCATCCAGGCAATAGGTGAAATGCGTGCCGGGATATTGGGTCCGCAGCCGCGCTACCACACTTTCGTTCAAACCCTCGGTCGTGACGAAATCCGCGACTTGATCCAATTGTTCCGGGCTGATCATGGCTCATCCTCAGCTTCTGAAGACTTGAAACCCTCGGGCGCGGAAACCGGCAAACGGCCGATAATCTTGCTGAGCCAGGGGGGCGGAGTACCCGCCAATACTTGTTGCAAACGCGGCAGCAACTCGCTGATTTCCACGGGTTGAGGGTTCTTGACGGGATGAATACCGGCATTGACCACGCGAGCGGCCGGCGGCCCACCGATGGAGACTACGTAGAGAATATGGCAATCGCGGATATGATCGACCAGATAAGCGGCCCTGTCTTCGCCGGGCTGCAATTCCGGTACGACCACGGGACGGACATCGACCAACCGGGCACTGTCCGCACTGACCTGGTAGATCAGAAATCGCTGACAGGAACCAAAGTGGCCATCCAAACGCGCGCCACTGTTGGAGGAAAAGGCAACCCGGATCGAATCCGGCATGTCCCCTTCCTGGTACGACTGCGGTTGGGGAATTTCTACTTCCTCCAACCCAAGCTCACCCTTGAGGTACCCAACCGCCTGCTTGAGATAGATCGGTTCAATCTCTGAAAACGCGCCATCCTGCGCCGTTTTCAACAGCTTTACCGACACGCTGTCAAGTTTGGCGTCGGTCAACGGCATGCCCAAAGAACTCACTAATACCCGCATCAGGCTTTCTACCGTGGCGTCGGGCAAAGCCCGCGCGGCCAAGCCGATGCGCAGCGCCGTGGAGCGGGTAAGACCCTCGTGACTCGTCATAATCTGCGGACTCTAACCGTAATCGGTAATTTCGGTGGCTTGTCGAAAGGCTCAAGATAAAAGCGCGTACCATCCGATAATTGCATTTCGCCGCCCCAGGATTCGGGGCCGCTATGCTCGATAGATACGACGATTTCCTCTTGGTCCTTCTTGGCCAGGTAGAATACGAGTTCGCCGCTGTCATTGTTACGCAACATAACATTCGGCATGACTGTTTTCCTTATCGCTTAATCATTCTGTTCAGAACATTGCCACCGCCACTGTATTGATTCCCTCTTGGAGAAAAGAACGTGCCGCCGGCGTCGAAACGACTGCGCCCCGCGTCGCGACGCGGGGCGGTTGTGGGTGGGTAAACCTAAACCCTGTAGAACCCTTACCGGATGAGATCGAAACCGTAGTCGGTTTGACCCATGATCATGGTTTCTGCGTCCAGGCGCTCCATCACGGCATTCACCAGGGCTTTCAGCATGTACATGGCGCCTTCGTAACCCAGGGTGGTATCACGATGCAGGTGGTGGCGATCGAACAACGGGAAGCCGATGCGGATCAGCGGCACTTCATGCTCTTTGCCCTTATGCAGGGTGTCGCGCTGAATGAATTTCCCATAGGAGTTGCCGATCATGAAGTCCGGCTTGTTGGTGAACACCAGCGAACGCATGTGCCAAAGGTCTTTGCCGACGTGAACCTCGGCGTCCTGACCATAAGGCGAATCCTTCAGCAACTTGGACATCAGCTTACCCCAACGCTTATTGGCGTTATGGCAAAGCACATGCAGAGGCTCCGCGCCCAGTTCCATCAGGAACCGGCACATGCCGTACACGAAATCCGGATCGCCCCACAGAGAAAACCGTTTGCCGTGCAACCACGAGTGGGAGTCGGTCATCATGTCGACCAGGCGACCGCGTTCTTTGGCCAGTGATTCCGGGATCGGTTTGCCAGTCAGCTCGGAAACCTTCATCAGGAACTCGTCAGTGGCGGCTAAACCCATGGGAATATCGAGGCTCGGCACCTCATGATTCCAGATGTCTTTGAGGTACTTGAGCGTTTTGGTCGACTGGAATGGTTGCAGCACCAGCGTGCTGATGGCGTTCGGGGCATCCTTCACTTCGTCTTGGGTGGTGCCGCCGGCATACATCTGGTATCCGCCGCCATCGGTGGGAACGTCCAGCACTTCTTCCGGATCGCACAGATAGGTGTATTCAACCCCCATCTCAGTCAACATGCGCTTGATGACCCGGTAGTTCCCAAGATAAGTCTCGAAACCGGGAATAACGTTCAGCTTACCATTCTTGCCGGGCGCCTTGCCTTCCATGGTATTGAGGGTGAAATAACGCAGAATACCCTCCATCATGTTGTCCCAACCCGTCACATGACTGCCGACGAAACTCGGCGTGTGGGCGAACGGGGTGGCAAAATCCTTGGGAACGCGGCCGTCGGCCTTGGCATTGTTGATGAAGGCGTTGAGGTCATCACCGATGACCTCGGCCATACAGGTGGTGGAAACCGCCATCATCTCCGGCTTGTACATGGTCTTGGCGTTTTCCAAGCCCTCGAACATGTTCTTTTGACCGCCGAACACGGCCGCGTCTTCGGTCATGGAGTCGGACACGCAGGCGATCGGCTCACGGAAATGGCGATTGAAATAGGTCCGGAAATAAGCCACGCAACCTTGCGAACCGTGCACGTAGGGCAGGGTATTGGCAAAGCCCAGCGAGCAAAGCACAGCGCCCAAGGGCTGGCAGGCTTTGGCCGGATTGATGGTCAGTGATTTACGGTCGAAATTGAGGGCCTTGTATTCCTCGGTGGTGGTCCACTGGAACACCTCTTCGATCTTCGCGGGATCAGCGGATTCTTCGAAAACCCGCTTGCGAGCAAAGGCCTCCTGATATTCGGGTTCCGAGAACAGCGGATACCCCTGTTTGATGTTTTCTACATCTTGAGCCATATTGAATTCCTCTGCGCCCGCCGGCACGCGCGCGCCAATTGGATATTTTTTTAGAGAAGTGCGCGTCCCCGCAGCTCGGGGGACGCACCAAGGGATCAATTAAGCGGCGGCGGCTTCGTCTTCGGATACCGCTGGTTTCCACGGGGCCCTTACGTTTTTCCAGCAGGGGTTGTTGACGGTCATGTCCATGTCACGGGCGAAGATGGCAAAGCCGTCGTAGCCGTGGTAGGGACCCGAATAATCCCAGGAATGCATCTGCCGGAAGGGGATGCCCATCTTGTGGAAAACGTATTTCTCTTTGATACCGGAACCGATGAGGTCGGGTTTCAGACGTTCCGCAAACGCTTCCAACTCGAAACTGGTGGCATCGTCGTAAATCAACGCACCATCCTGCAGTTCCTTGAAGGTCCGGTCATAGTCGTCGTTGTGGGCGAACTCATAACCGGCGCCAATCACTTCCATACCCAGATCTTCGTAGGCACCGACAATGTGACGTGGGCGCAAACCGCCGACAAACAGCATCACGCGTTTGCCTTCCAGGCGCGGGCGATACTTGGCGATGATTGCATCCATCGTGGGTTGGTATTTGGCGATGACCCGCTCGGCATTTTCCTGGATCGTGGAGTCGAAACGCGCGGCAATCTTACGCAGGCTTTCGACGATCTTGGTCGGTCCGAAGAAGTTGTACTCCAGCCAGGGTATCCCATACTTTTCTTCCATGTGCCGGCTGATGTAGTTCATCGACCGGTAGCAGTGCAACAGATTCAGCTTGACCCGCGGAGTGGATTCGAATTCCGGCAAGCTGCCGTCGCCCGACCACTGCGCGACGACTCGCAAGCCGATTTCTTCCATTAGCACGCGGCTAGCCCAGGCATCGCCACCGATGTTGTAGTCACCAGTGATAGCCACGTCATAGGGAGTACTCTCGAAAGTGGGTTCTTTTCCGTCGCGCTTGGAAATCACCCAATCGCGCAGCGAGTCATTGGCGACATGATGGCCGAGGGACTGCGACACACCGCGGAACCCTTCGCAACGCACCGGGACAACGGTCTTACCGATTTCCTTGGCCTTCTTCTTGGCAACGGCTTCGATGTCGTCACCGATCAGACCGATCGGGCACTCGGACTGAATGGAAATGCCTTTGGCCAGGGGGAACAGACCATCGATTTCGCTGATCAGGGTATCCAATTTCTTGTCGCCACCGAACACCACGTCCTTTTCTTGGAAATCGGAACTAAAATTCATGTCACCGAAAATGTTTATGCCGCTGAAGCCGGTGACGTAGTTACGACGGCCGGCGCGGGAAAACTGACCGCAACCGATCGGTCCGTGGGAAATATTCACGGTGTCCTTGACCGGACCCCACACCACGCCCTTGGAACCGGCGTAGGCGCAACCGCGTTGGGTCATAACGCCCGGCAGGGCTTTCTTGTTGGCGACGATGCATTTGTTGGACTTTTCCAGTTCCGGATCGTTGGCCATCAAATGCTTGGCACGTTGTTTCCCGGTTTCTTCCGGATAAACAGCCAGAACTTCTTGGATAAGCTTATCGCTTTCTTCACGATTCATAGCCATTGGTGGTTGACTCCCGTCTCTAGGTTAGGCCGTGGCGCCGGCGGACTCTTGGGCGGCCGTCTGACCGACTATGGTTTCATCGTCTTCGTCCATCAGGCCGAATTCCATCATCAGTTCTTCCAGCTCATCCATGGTCAAGGGCTTGGGAACGACCAACATTTTGTTGTCGACGATCTTCTGGGCCAGCGCTCTGTACTCGTCGGCCTGGTTGCATTTGGGATCGTATTCGATCACGGTCATGCGACGGATTTCAGCCCGTTGGACAACGTTGTCGCGCGGCACGAAATGAATCATCTGGGTACCCAGCTTGGCGGCCAGGGCGCTGATCAGTTCCGCTTCACGGTCGGTTTTACGCGAGTTGCAGATCAGACCGGCCAGACGCACGCTGCCGGAAGTCGCGTATTTCACGATACCTTTGCAGATGTTGTTGGCTGCGTACATGGCCATCATTTCGCCGGAAACCACGATGTAGATCTCTTGGGCTTTGTTCTCGCGGATCGGCATGGCAAAACCACCGCAGACCACGTCGCCCAGCACGTCATAGAAAACAAAGTCCAATTCATCTTCGTAGGCGCCTTCTTCTTCAAGGAAGTTGATGGCGGTGATAACACCACGGCCGGCGCACCCAACACCCGGCTCAGGACCACCGGATTCCACGCAACGAACGTTGCCAAAACCAGTTCGCAGCACGTCTTCCAGTTCCAGGTCTTCGACGCTACCGGCGTCGGCGGCCAAATGCATGACGGTTTCTTGCGTCTTGGTGTGCAGAATCAACCGGGTGGCGTCGGCTTTGGGGTCGCAACCTACGATCATGATTTGCTTGCCAAGGGATGCGAGTCCGGCAACCAAATTCTGCGTGGTGGTAGATTTGCCGATACCGCCTTTACCGTATATTGCGCATTGACGAATAGCCATTTGTAATAATCTCCTCATAGGTGAGTTCATGGAGCGCACTGACCTCTATGCAGCAACCCTTGTGCCAAGCAAGAAAAACAGAATAACTAATTGATTATATTTATATTATTATCGACTTCTCGATGAAATTAACGGGTGACAATTATGACAAGCCCTTTGCGTTGTAGGGTTAACGACAAGCGGTCCAAGTCGGTGCAGGAGGATTTTGACGACAAACCGTACAATCCGCCTAGCCTGCCCAAGAACGCGCGGTTATCGATCAACCGCTGCAACCTGCCCGCGGTTATTCTGGGCAGCCTGACTTTCCAGAAGCATCCGGCCCCGTTGGAAATCGATGGTGTGCGGGACATTCATCGCCGCTTTTTTGCCCATCTGGACGCCTTGTCCGACTTCAAGTTGCGGGCGAGCTATTTCATGGACTATATGGTGGTTTATTTTCGCTTGGAGGCTTTGCAAGACGTCGGTCTGTCGGACTGGCCCGGTATGAAGCGCTTGCGTGGGCGGGCGGATTACTTACGTATGGTGCGCGGCTGGGCCTTCGATTCCGATTGCCGGGAAGGCGCCGTACTTAAAGCGTGGGTAGAATCCCGGTTCGGTCTAATGACGCTCTACCATGGCGGGCAATTCACGGATCGCACCACGGACGTCTATCTGCGCTATCAAGAGGCTCGCAGCAAGGGGTTGTACAATACCAACGCCTTGGAATCGCAATTGGATCTGCTTTATACCTATTGCCAATACGAACTCCAGCGGCAATTCCCTGGCCAGACTCACTTGGGTTTATATCGGGGCTTCAACCATCTGGGCGACGATCAAACATTGGACCAGTTGGATCGCCGTCGTCGAATCGTATTGCTGAACAATCTCAGCTCTTTCACTTCCTCCCCTGAGCGGGCCGATGAGTTCGGTGATCACATGCTGTATACCCAAGTCCCCATGGTGAAGATCATGTTTTATAACAGCATGTTGCCTGGTTTTCTCAAAGGCGAGGATGAATATGGGGTGATCGGTGGGGTTTATGAAGTGGAGCGCATCGCCTAAGCCTGTCGAATGAATTGTCGGGTCGTTGTCGGAGAGGTCACAGGCGCTTTCTAGGTCGGGCAGTGTGGCGCTCTCCGGCATTCCAGTCGGGGTGAATGTATCGCGCAACATTGCTTTGCACCGAATCACACAAAGCTCTATGCTTGTCGCGTTGTTAACCCATATAAACCTCGCGCTGCGCTACGTTCCGTAGCCAGCCGTTTTTTTATATCAACCGGTTTCCCGGCGTATATCTCCTCAATCGGGTCTCCAGGCTTGCGCTTGGACGGTTCCACGCGGGAGTGCGGGTATACGTCGAGCACCCTTGCTCCTTCCCAGATGCGTCCGAGGTGTAGCCATGACTGCGCAAACGATAATGACTTCGCAACCGGTAGTCTTGAAAGAGACCGATACGGTGGGCACGGCCGTCGAATCCATTCTGAGTCATCACCTGCGGCATATGCCGGTGGTGGACCATGATGGCCGCTATGTGGGTATTTTCGGTATTTATTCCCTGTTGCGCTTAACCTTGCCCAAGGCGCTCACCCTGGAGCAGGGCCTGGAAAGCGTTCCATTTTTTCAGGCCGGTCTGGAGGAACTGCGAGAGCATCTTCATGAGCAGTGGAATTCCTCGGTGGTCAGTTGTCTACGTCAGGATATTCCGGTATTGCACCCGGATACTTCGCTGTTGGACACCGTTTTGACTTTGCTGCGCGCACGCATTGCCCTGCCGGTGGTGGATAAGACGACGGGGCGATTGGAAGGGATGATTTCATCGTGGAGCGCGTTGGAGAAAATTGTCGGGGAGAAAGCCTGATGCATGGTACTGAGGCAGCGGTTTCGACAGTTATCTTCGGTTTGGACCCCATGTGGTTCGCCACGATCCTATTCTTGCTCACTTACATCATCGTGATGACGGAGCGCATCAATCGGGCTATCGTCGCGTTAGCGGCGGCGGGCCTGATGATCATCGGCGGCGTCATCAATCAGGAACAAGCCCTGGCAGGGGTCGATTTCAACACGCTGGGGTTGCTCACGGGAATGATGGTCATTGTCGGGGTGACGCGCCAATCCGGCGTGTTTCAATATTTGGCTATTTGGTCCGCGAAGAAAGTTCAGGCACGGCCATGGGGAATCATGGTCATGCTATCCCTGGTCACGGCCATCCTGTCGGCTTTATTGGATAACGTCACAACGGTGCTGCTGATTGTTCCGGTGACCTTGCTAATCACCGAGGAACTCAAGGTTCCGTCCTATCCCTTTTTGTTCGCAATCATCATGTCCTCCAACATCGGCGGGACCGCCACGCTGATCGGCGACCCGCCCAATATCATGATCGGTTCCGCCACGGGATTGACCTTCAACGACTTCGTCATCAATCTCGCTCCCGTGGCGATCGTGGTGATGCTGGCGACCTTGGTGCCGATTTATCTGATCTGGGGCCGTAAGTTGAAGGCTGCCGATACTGATCGACAGCGGGTGATGAGTTTCAATGAGCGTGAGGCGATCACCGACAGCCGTCTGCTGATACAAAGCCTCATGGTTATCGGCTTGGTGGTGTTGGGTTTTGTCCTGGCCCATCCATTGGGTTTGGAGGCGGCGACCGTTGCGATGTTCGGTGCGGCGGTATTGCTACTGATTCATAATTTTGGCCGCGATGCGGAGGAGCAATCCAAGGGCGTGCATCATGCTTTCAGCGAGGTTGAATGGGTCACGATCTTTTTCTTCCTCGGTTTGTTTATCGTGGTGCACGGCCTGGATAGTACCGGTTTGCTGAACTGGTTGGCCACGAAGATTCTTGAGTTGACCGGAGGCGAACTGCAAGCCACGGCCATGGTTATCCTGTGGAGTTCCGCGGTGTTATCGGCGGTGGTGGACAATATCCCCTTCGTCGCCACCATGATTCCTTTGATTAAGTCGATGGCGCCCACCTTCGGCGGCACTGAACAATTGTTGCCGCTCTGGTGGTCACTGGCCCTGGGCGCCTGTCTGGGCGGCAACGGGACCTTGGTCGGCGCCAGCGCCAATCTGGTGGTGGCTGGATTCGCCGAACGCGCCGGGCAACCGATTCGCTTCGTTCGGTTCACGCTGATGGCTTTCCCACTGATGCTGATGTCCATCGCCATCTGCAGCGTTTATGTTTATTTTCGTTATTTGTCCTGATTCACGCTGTTCACCAGGCCCACTTGGTTTTTTCCAGGCGGGCTTGGTGATCGGTGTGGCGAGACTTTGGCTTTCCCTCTTTTGCCCAACTACGGGCGCGTGCATGCGATGGAGTATCACGCTGTCGGGCCGGCCTGACAGGATAGTCTAGGCTGATGCCGACTTTTATAATGAAAGGTGGGAAATCAAAAAAGGCCAGCTGGAGCCGGCCCGTTTTTTACAGCTTGTGTTTTGTTTGGTCGGGGCGAGAGGATTTGAACCTCCGACCACCTGCACCCCATGCAGGTGCGCTACCAGGCTGCGCTACGCCCCGAAAGGTCTAAGACGGTTATTCTATCCGAAACTGTCTTTTTGGCAAACGTTACTCGGGTTCTTGCTGGCCATCGAAGGTATCGACCCTCGCTTTGAGTTTCTGGCCGGGCCGGAAAGTCACCACGCGGCGGGCGGTAATCGGGATTTCCTGTCCCGTTTTGGGATTGCGCCCCGGCCGTTGATTCTTATCTCGCAAGTCGAAGTTGCCAAAACCCGATAGCTTGACCTGTTCGCCATGTTGCAATGCTGTGCGAATCTCCTCGAAAAAGCTTTCTACCAATTCTTTGGCCTCACCTTTGTTGAGTCCTAATTTCGTGAAAAGTCGTTCCGCCATATCGGCCTTTGTCAATGCCATGTGTGTATTACCTAAGCTTTGCACCGAACCGTTTTTCCAGCCCGGTTACGATTGTTGCAACAGTCTTTTCCAGCTCGGAATCCATTAGACTGCGGGAAATATCTTGTAAAATCAAGCCAAAGGCCAGGCTTTTATGTCCGTCGGGCACACCTTTACCACGGTAGACGTCAAACAGCAGTATTTCCCGCAACAGGTCAGCTCCGTGTTCTCGGATACATTCCCGGATAGCCTGGGCTGTCACGTCTTCTTCGACAATGATGGCGATATCGCGCCGACTGGACGGGAATCGGGAGAGTTCGCTGAATTGAGGGACTCTGGCCTGTTGCAAGTCAGCTAACCGTAACTCGAATACGAAGGGCTTGCCGGTCAAATCCAATTGTTTCGCGATCCGTGGATGCACGGCGCCCAGCCATCCGACAACGCGATGGTCATGTTCGATTCTCGCGCTTTGTCCGGGCTGAAGAGCGGGATGTCGCGCGGCGACGAAGTTGAATGCTGCGAGGCGTCCTGTCAATGTCAATAGCGATTCGACATCGCCTTTCAGGTCGAAGAAATCCAACGCACGCTTATCGTTTGTCCATTGCTCTGGCAGAGGATCGCCACAAATCACTCCGCCCAAGTACGCATCCTGAACCAGATCGTCACCTGCTTGTATGAAGCAAAGTCCGCTTTCGAAAATCCGGACACGGTCTTGTTGACGCTGTAGATTATTCCGGGCGGCCTTGAGCAGACCCGGCCACAGGCTGGTGCGCATGACGGCGAGGTCAGCCGAGATGGGATTGGCCAGGGACAAGGTTTGCTGTTCGGGCGCGAGCGATTGTTGCGAGGCCGGGTCTACGAAGCTGTAGGTAATGGCTTCTTGATAACCTCGCTGTACCAACGTTTCCCGCAGGCGGTCAAGACTTAATTTTGCCTCGGGCTGGGGAGCCATCTCCGAGCGTATGACGGGTCGATGGCTGGGCAAACGGCTGTAGCCATAGATCCGCCCGATTTCCTCAATCAAGTCGGCCTCGATCCGGATATCGAAACGAAAGGATGGGGGCGCGACGATCCAATGGTCGCCTTCGGAAGCAACGGCCATTCCCAGCCAGCGTAGGATATCGGTTATTTCCTGCGGGTCGATGCTTAACCCCAACAACCGCTCCACGCGCCCAGGACGCAGGCGGATGGCCGGTTCGGCTGGTAGCGCCTCGGGGATAGCCGCTTCCACAATCGGCCCTGCCTGCCCACCCGCAATATCCGTCAAGAGTTGGGTCGCCCGTTCCAAAGCCTGTTTTTGTAATTGGGGGTCCACGCCCCGCTCGAAGCGATGCGAGGAATCCGTGTGTAACCCATAGCGTCGTGCTCTACCGGCAATAATGATCGGGTTGAAAAAGGCGCTTTCCAGGAAAACATTGCGGGTATCAGGACCGACGGCGCTGCTCTGTCCTCCCATGATTCCGGCCAAGGCTAGCGGGCCGTTGGCGTCAGTGATCAGCAGGGTCTCGGCGTCGGGAACGATGGTATTGCCATTCAGCAGCTCCAGCTTCTCACCCGCCACGGCATACCGTACATCGATGCGACCGGACAGCTTGTCCAGATCGAAGGCGTGCATCGGCTGTCCGAGTTCGAGCATCAGGTAATTGGTGATGTCCACCATCGGGCCCAGACTGCGTAACCCGCTGCGGCGCAGGCGTTCAATCATCCACAGTGGCGTCGTGGCCGCCGGATTCAGGCCGCGTATGACACGCCCGGCATACCGTGGGCAGGCATGCGGGGCACTGATGACGACGGGGAAGGTGACATCAATGTCGGGTTCGACCGGATTGGCCGACACGGGCGTCAATTCGCAGCGGTTTAATACGCCGACTTCGCGCGCGATCCCACTGATGCTGAGACAATCCCCTCGATTCGGGGTCAGGTCGATTTCAATCAAACAATCGTCCAAGCCCAGCCATTCCCGCAGGTCCACACCCAGCGGACTGTCGTCCGGTAGCGCCCAAAGGCCCTCGCCGGATTCCCCAAGTCCCAGTTCCAGGGCGGAGCACAACATGCCGTTCGATTCGATGCCGCGCAGGGAGGTCTTCTTGATATGGATATCGCCGGGCAGTTCCGCCCCTTCCAGCGCCACCGGCGCCACCATGCCCACCGTCACGTTGGGCGCGCCACACACGATGGTTAGCGCGGAGCCCTGGCCGATATCGACTTGCGCGATTTGCAGACGTTCCGCCGTCGGATGCGGGCTCAGTTCCACGACGCGGCCCATCACGACGCCCTTGAATGGGGGGGCGGCCGGCTCCACGCTGTCCACTTCCAAGCCGGCCATCGTGACCTGGTTCGCCAACTCCGTAGTGGAGATGGCGGGATTGACCCACTCCCTCAACCATTGTTCGCTGAATCTCATTGCTTGACCTTATCAGTGCCCTGTTTACCGGAATTGTTGCAAGAAGCGCAGATCGTTCTCGAAAAACAGGCGCATATCGTTGACGCCGTAGCGCAGCAAGGCCAGTCGTTCGACACCCATGCCAAAGGCGAAACCGGTGTAACGTTCGCTGTCGATGTCGACATGCGCGAATACCTCGGGATGAACCATCCCGCATCCTAATATCTCTATCCAACCGCTTTGCTTACAAACTCGGCAACCCACGCCATTACATATGACGCATTCCATGTCCACCTCCGCCGAGGGCTCGGTGAAGGGGAAATAGGAGGGACGAAACCGCACTTGCAGATCACGCTCGAAGAAGTTGCGCAGAAAATCATTCAAGATGCCCTTGAGATCGGCAAAGCTCACCCCTTCATCGACAAGAAATCCTTCCACCTGATGGAACATGGGCGTATGGGTCAAATCCGAGTCGCAACGATAGACTCGTCCGGGTGCAATGACCCGCAGCGGTGGCGGTTGGACCGACATGACCCGGATCTGCACATTGGAGGTATGCGTGCGTAGCAGCCGCCCGTCGTCGAAATAAAAAGTGTCGTGCATGGCCCGCGCCGGATGATGGTCGGGGATGTTCAACGCTTCGAAGTTGTGAAAATCGTCTTCAATCTCAGGGCCTTCCAGAACGGAAAATCCAATCTGTGTGAACAGCGACTCGATCCGGCTCATGGTGCGGGTGATGGGATGCAAGCCCCCCGGCGATTGGCCACGACCCGGCAGGGTCACGTCGACCGCCTCATTAGCCAGTTGAGCGTCCAGTTGCGCCTCAGCCAACACGGCCTTGCGTGCCTCGATGGCTACGACGATGTCTTGCTTGGCATCGTTGATGGCCTGTCCTGCGGCCGGGCGCTCTTCGGGTGGCAGTTTTCCAAGCTGTTTGAGCCGTTCGGTCAGCACTCCCTTCTTGCCAAGGTAATTCACCCGCAGTTGTTCCACGCGGCCGAGATCGTCGGCCTGTGCCAAGGCCATCTGGGCTTCGAGAACGAGTTTTGCCAATTCTTCCAAGGGACATCTCTCCGGCCGTTACAGCCATCTGTTAACCACAAAAAAAGGGAAAGGTTCTTGGGCCTTTCCCTTTCTACAGCAACGCTGACCGGCACCGAGCGATGCCGGGCGCTATTACGCGACGCTTAGAGCGGCCCTGGCCTTGTCCACCAGGGCGGTAAACGCGAGTTTATCCTGAACGGCGAGATCCGCGAGTACTTTACGGTCGATTGCGACCGCGGCCTTGTTCAGCCCTTCGATCAGCCGGTTATAGGATAAGCCGTGCTCACGGGCCGCCGCATTGATGCGCACAATCCACAGAGCGCGAAATTGCCGTTTTTTCTGACGACGATCTCGATAGGCGTATTGCCCAGCCTTGGTGACCGCCTGTTTGGCGACGCGGTAGACGCGGCTGCGGGCACCGTAATAGCCCTTGGCCTTGTTCAGTACCTTCTTATGCCGAGCGCGTGCGATGACGCCCCGTTTGACCCTAGCCATGGTGATGTTTTCCTCCCGCTAGCTATAAGGCATCATGCGACGCACCAGCGAGACATCGGCTTCGTGCACCATGGTGGTGCCGCGCAACTGCCGTTTCCGCTTGGGCGACTTCTTGGTGAGAATGTGACGGGCGTGCGAACTGGAACGTTTAAATCCGCCGCTACCCGTAGGACTGAAGCGCTTGGCAGCGCCGCGATTGGTCTTCAGCTTGGGCATGATAACTCCACTGGGCTCAACCCTACGTCCACGACTCCCGCCTGCAAGGCACGCCGCTGGACCTGTGTTTATTTTTTCCGTACCGGGGCGATGACCATGACCATTTGACGCCCCTCCATCTTGGGATGCTGTTCGACCGTACCGTATTCGTCGAGGTCGGCCTCGATCCGCTGCAACAGCTTACGACCCAGATCCTGATGCGCCATTTCCCGTCCCCGAAATCTCAGGGTGATCTTGGTTTTGTCCCCGTCGCTCAGAAAGCGTATGAGATTGCGCAGTTTGACCTGATAGTCGCCTTCTTCGGTACCAGGCCGGAATTTGATTTCCTTGACCTGGATTTGTTTTTGTTTTTTCTTGGCTTCCTGCTGTTTTTTGTTCTGTTCGAAACGGAATTTGCCATAATCCATGATACGGCAAACCGGCGGAATCGCGTTGGGTGAGATTTCTACCAGATCCAGTTCGGCTTCTTCAGCGCTGCGCTTGGCGGCAGCTAACGGAACGACTCCTACCTGGTCTCCATTCTCATTGATCAAACGCACTTCCCGCGCGGTAATCTCGTCATTAAGCCGAATTTTAATGGTGGCTATAATTCAATCCTCCACAACTACTCTATTAACTCACGACTGCGTTTGGCGATATCGCTATGCAAACGTTCCGTCAAGGTGACTAGGGCCATGCTGCCCAGATCCACGCCGTCCCGTGTGCGCACGGCCACGGTCTTGGCATCCACCTCCCGATCCCCTATGACCAACAGATACGGTACCCGCTGCAAGGTATGCTCGCGGATTTTAAAGCCGATTTTCTCGTTTCTCAAGTCTGCCTTGATGCGGAATCCTTGTTGTGCAAGCGATTTTTCCACCTCGGTGGCATAAGGATGTTGCTGGTCCGTGATGGTCAACACGATCGCCTGGGTGGGCGCCAGCCAAACTGGCAAGGCGCCGGCATAATGTTCGATCAGGATACCGATGAAGCGTTCAAGCGAGCCCAGCATCGCACGGTGCAGCATGACCGGTGTCCGCTTCCCACCGTCTTCGGCGATATAACTGGCATCCAGCCGACCGGGCATGTTGAAGTCGACTTGCACAGTGCCGCACTGCCAGACCCGATCCAGACAGTCGCGCAAGGAGAAGTCGATCTTGGGACCATAGAACGCCCCTTCACCCGGTTGCAATCGCCAAGCCAAGCCCCGTTTGTCCAGCGCCAGTTGCAGTGCTTGTTCGGCCTTGTCCCAGATGGCGTCGCTGCCGACCCGCTTCTCGGGACGGGTGGATAAGGCGACCAGAATGTCATTGAAGCCAAAGTCCGCATAAACCTGGAACATCAAATCCATGAAGGCCGAAACTTCTTCCTGGATTTGTTCCTCGGTGCAGAAAATGTGCGCGTCGTCCTGAACGAAATTGCGCACCCGCATCAGCCCATGCAGCGCACCGGACAATTCATTGCGATGACAGGAACCGAATTCGGCCATGCGCAAGGGCAGATCGCGGTAGCTCTTCAGCCCCTGATTGAAGATCTGGAGGTGACAGGGGCAGTTCATGGGCTTGAGGGCGAAATCCCGTTCTTCCGAGTGTGTGACGAAGATCTCGTCACCAAATTTTTCCCAGTGCCCGGATTTTTCCCACAGGCTGCGGTCCACCACCTGCGGAGTATGCACCTCCTGGTAGCCGTGCTCGCGCAGCAACTGGCGGATATAGTTCTGCACCGTGATGTAGATCTGCCAGCCGTTGTTGTGCCAGAACACCATGCCGGGCGCTTCTTCCTGGAGATGGAACAGGTCCAGGGCTTTGGCGATGCGGCGGTGGTCGCGCTTTTCGGCTTCTTCCAAATGGTGCAGGTAGGCGTTCAGAGCCTTGGTGTCGGCCCAAGCCGTACCATAGATTCGTTGCAGCATTTCGTTGTCGGAGTTGCCCCGCCAGTAGGCGCCGGCCACCTTCATCAGTTTGAATGCTTTGAGATGCCCGGTATGGGGGACATGGGGGCCCCGACAAAGGTCGATGAAGTCGTCTTGCCGGTAGAGGGAAACCTCTTCGCTTTTGGGAATGCTGGCGATGATCTCGGCTTTGTAGCTTTCCCCCATTTCCCGGAAGAACGCTACCGCCTGCTCGCGTGGCATTACCTGTCGCTCCACCGTGATGTTGCGCTCGGCCAGTTCCGCCATGCGTTGCTCGATAGCGGCTAAATCCTCGGGCGTGAAGGAACGCTCGAAGGCAAAGTCGTAATAAAAGCCGTTTTCGATCACGGGCCCGATGGTCACCTGGGCGCTGGGAAACAGTTGCTTGACGGCATGAGCCAGCAAGTGCGCGGTGGAATGGCGGATGATGTCCAAACCCTCCGCATCGCGGGCGGTGATGAGTGTCAGCACACTGTCCTGTTCGATCAGAAAATTCGTGTCCACCAGCCGACCGTCAACCTTGGCGGCGAGAGCCGCTTTGGCCAGACCGGGGCCGATGGCCGCCGCGACCTCGTGTACACGTACGGAGGCGGCGAACGATTGCTGACTACCGTCAGGTAGCGTGATGACCGGCATTGTTGAGTTTCCTCACATTAACCCTGGAAATCTACGGCTCGTGAAAACACAAAAGGCGAGCCGCGCTTACCTCCATTAAGAAAGCAACGGCACGCCCTCTAACGATGTTTGGTGATGAGTTACAACACGATCGCCAATTTGGTAGGCGCGATTGGACTCGAACCAACGACCCCCACCATGTCAAGGTGGTGCTCTAACCAGCTGAGCTACGCGCCTAAAGAATGAGAAAGATTACCGAAGCCTTGGGGCCTTGGCAAGTCTTGTATGCATGCTTGGACGTTGACAAGCGTGTAACCCGTCGGCGGAGGGTCATTTGTTGCCGTGTCCGCCCTGCGGCGTGGTCCTTAGCGATTCGCGTCCGACCGCTTGGAAACTCGGGTCGTCCCAGGAGCCGCTCAGGCGGTATTGACGCCTAGCCACTTCGTCGATACCCGGTTTGAGTAGGTTTTCGGCGACAAAAACGGCGGCTCCGACTACCGGGCCACCGGCGATGGTTCCAGCGATGGTCAATGGGCTGCCCACTTGTGGGATAACGGTGACCAATTGGTCATACCGGCGTTTTAGCAGATCGATGCGTCCCGTTATGCCGATGCGGATGGCGGGTCCTTCCATCACGAAGTTGTCGGTGTTGGCTTGACCCTGATCGAAGTCGAAACTGCCCGTGATACTGTCGAAGGTCAAGCCTTCCTCCAACAGATCACTGAAATCCAGGCGCAAACGGCGCATGATGTTGCTGAAGTTCAACAGCCCGAAGATTCTGCCTACGCCCAAATCGACCTTCAACAATTGGCCCGCGCCCACAGTGAAATCCAGATGCCCGTTCAGCAAGGCCAACGTTACTGCGGGCAAAGGCGCTCGCCAACTGGCGGTAAAATCGGCCCGCGTCTCGCCGCCCTGGATAGTGGCGGCATAGCCCAGAGATTGTAGGCTGGCCCCCAAATCCTTGCTATTGAAACCCACCTGTATCCGCGACAACGGCCCTTCGGGCGTTACCGACCAATCGCCGCTGGCCGACACTTCGTGCACATTGGAATGCAGTTGTAGTTCCGTCAAACTCATTCCGTCGTTCCTGGGGTCGGTCAGCAACTTCAAGCGGCCCAGGGTGTGGCCATCCAATATCAGATCCTCGATCACAATCCGCAGGGGCGGCAGGCGCCGTGGGTCCGGTTCCTCAGTCTTTGCGGCCGGCGTATTTGCGGGTTTTTCGGCGGACGTAGGCGTCGCGGTCGGATGGGACAAAACCAAGTGGCGTAATTCGACCTGCAGCGGCGTACCGGATTGGATCGGCAAAGCCAGCCGCCCGTTGGCCGCAGTGCCTGTCAAATCGACATGGACGGCATTCTGGTCGGGCGTCGCGTGCAGGGATAAATCATCCATTATCCAATCCCCCCACTGCAGCTTATCGATGTGGGCCGTGATGTCGTTCAAATTCTGCCATATCGAGGCCCCGCCACCCTCTCCTGGTCCCGGAATAGACAAACGCCAATAGGGGAGGTTGGCGATCAACGTCAAACCCGGTGCTTCCGGCAATTTCGCTCGCCCGGCATCGATATGTACGGCCCCACGCAGGAAACGCGCTTGCCGAGGAAAGCCGCCCCACTCCAAAATGGCTTGGGTGTCCGGCTCATAATCGATGAGAATCTGTAACGCCTTTTTATCGTCATCGTCCAGGTCGATTTTGATGGTCAAAAGGCGTTTCCCAGTGGAAGGCTTTCCCAGGGGGGACGGTAGATTGACCGCAATCCCTTGCAGGTCAGTGCTGGCTGCAAGTGCTAGGGTCGACGAGGTGTCGCCACCGCCGCTCGGTACCTGCAAATCGATAGCGACGGGTCCCTTGCCCTGGAGATAGGAACGTAGCGCATTGCTGCCCACCAACTCGGATAAATCCCAAATCCCACTCAGCTTGAAATGGATCGTCTGCCCGATGGAACCGGATTCCGTATTGACGTCCAGGGTGGCCGGTTCGCCGCGAAACAGCAGTTTGATGTCACGCGCGTTCAGGCTCCCGCCGTCGAACGCCAGATCGCCCCGAATGTCGCCCAGGGTTAAACCGAAACCGGGCACGCTGATCTCGCCACCGGTGAACCCCACAACGCCTTTCACCCGACTGGGCTGTTTGTTCAGGGGAATAGCGAGCACGAGATCCAGAGTATTCTCGCCCCGCGCCTGCAGTTTCGCGACATGGGGTCCGGCCCGTTTGGTCAATGGACTATCTTTGAGAAAACGCAACAACGTCGCGCTGGATGCGCGAATGCGTCCTTCGATGTTCAGGATCGCCTGGCGCAGATCGGCAATACGGCACGTTGTTTTCTCAACATCGGCGCCGAGCATTGTGCCGGCTTGCACTGCTACGTCCATGGCTTGATTGCGAAAGGTGAACGCCGCCTCCAACTCTTCAAGGCGTGGCCAGCGTTGAGAATAATCCAGGGTGGCGTCGTGCAACTGGAATCGGGTCTCGAACAAGCCGGGGCTATCGCTGAAGGGGAAATCGCTCAAGCGACCCTGTAACGTCGATTGCCCGGCAGTGAGTCGGCCACCCACCAGGGCCTGGCGCAGCCAATCCACCAAGCGCGGGTGTAACAGTTTGGCCGGAAGGTAGTCTTTGAGCCGGGCGATGTCGGCCACCTCGAAATCCAATTGGGTATCGAGCCGTGGGCTATCCTGTAACGGCAGATTCACATCACCCCGAAGCGTGGCATTAAAAACGGTATTGCCGAACTGTAGGCCGGTGGTTGCCACACGCCAGCCGCCGTCTTCCGACCGCCAGTGCACCGCGCCGCCCAGTTGTTCCAACTTGAGCGGCGTCCGCCATTGGCGGCTGGTCAGAGTCGGCGCTGTGTTATCGAGGGTCAATACACCGTGGTCCCCGTCGAGTTCAATCCGGCCGGCCAGATCCCCGATGGCGGGTACGGTTTGCCATTCCTGGGTTCGCAGGTCGTTGAATTCGGCAATGAGACGGTAATTCGGGCCAGTTTGGGTGGCGTGCGGTTCGAACCATCCTTCCACCCGAGGGAACAGGGCATGCGGGGACAGTTGTTCCAGCCCGCGTCGTTGGCTCGCGGTCAGCCAGGGCCCAACACCGGCGAGCAGATCCTGCAGGCGCAAATCGTTGACGTTTCCCGCCAGTCGTCCGGGTCTGTCGGCCTGAGGATTTGCCCAAGCCAAGCCCATGGCCGAGTTGAAAATAGGCGATCCTTGCGCGTCGCTACCTTGCCAGCCAACCTCGGCGTTCCAGCCTTCGGGACGGCGTCGCCAGTCGAAACGCGTCGTCAATGTGGCCGCGTCCGGTGCGAAAAACGCCGGGACAGATTCGGCCGCCGGCGGAATGAGCGCCAAGCCGCCGCCTTGGAACTGGCCTTGCAAGCGGGTCATCGTCAAATCATGCCAGGCTCCCCATAACTCCAGGGTATCGACGCGCCCTTGCGTGAAGGTCACCGGCAGGGGCCAACCGGCGGGCTGAAGATCCATGCCGCGCGCGTAAAAATGCCCCGACTGGGCGGGCGCGTTGGGATCGTTCCCGGACAAGGCCACGACCAGGTGCAGTTGTCGACCCAGGGACGCCGGCAATTCGACGGATACGCCCAGGCGCGTCTCGGGCTGATGGCGCAGACTCAAGCGGAGATCATGCAGGACCCAAGGCGGCCTGTCCTTGAAGGGTGGCAGGCGCAGTTCATCGATGTGCAGGTCCAGGGATTCGATACCGACCAGCCAGGCGAGCAGTTCCTCCAGTGCGGGAGCCCGGCCGCGAACCGATGACGGCGTCAGGCTCAGCGCACCGGCCGCGTTATAGGTCAGGCTCGCATAACCGCCTTCCAGACGCACGCTGTACGGCTCTGGGCGTAACGCGTACAGGGAGCGCAATAAGCGCAGATGAATGACGGCCCGCTGGAAGCGAACCAGAGGCAGATTGTTCGTCGTGTCCTGCAGGCTGAATCCCTGAACGCGCAATACGGGTTGCCAACCTTGCCAGCCCAGCGACAATTGCTCGATACGCACCGGCCGCCGCAGATAGTGGCTGAGACCCGCTTCGATCTCGCCGCGGTATTCGGCCAATTGCGGCCAGCCAAAGCGCACGACGAGCAACAGCAGAATACTCAGCAGGACGCCGCCTAAAAGCAGACGCTCCAGCCATTTGCCGATTCCCCGTGCTGGGGCATGCCGAACCGTCATAAAGCCAGCCGCATTCGGCTACATCAGCACCACGTCGTACTGCTCTTGGGCGTACAACTGCTCGGCTTGAAATTTGATGGGTACTCCGATCAGTTCCTGCAATTCCGCCAGGCTCGTGGATTCCTCGTCCAACATACGATCCACTACTTCCTGCGAGGCCAGCACGAGGAATTGCCGCGCTTCGTATTGTCGGGATTCTCGCAGCAACTCGCGGAAAATTTCGTAGCATACCGTTTCCACGGTCTTAACCGTGCCCCGTCCCATACATTGCGGGCAGGGCTCGCACAGCACCTGCTCCAGGCTTTCGCGAATGCGCTTACGGGTCATTTCCACCAGGCCCAGCGCGGAAACCTGCGAGATATGGCTTTTCGCCCGGTCCTTTTCCAGGTGTTTCTCCAGGGCTCTGAGCACGGCCTGTTGATGTTCCTGGCTGGCCATGTCGATGAAATCCAGGATGATGATGCCGCCGAGATTGCGGAGACAAAGCTGTCGGGCGATGGCCTGGGCCGCTTCCAGGTTGGTCTTGAAGATGGTTTCTTCCAGATTGCGATGACCGACGTAGGCGCCGGTGTTCACGTCGATGGTGGTCATCGCCTCGGTTTGGTCGATGATCAGGTAGCCCCCTGATTTCAAGGGCACTTTCCGACTGAGACCGCGCTGGATTTCATCTTCGATGTTATACAGATCGAAAATGGGTCGTTCGCCGGGATAGTATTCGATGCTCGGCAGCATTTCCGGAATGAATTTTTCCGCGAAACGCAGCAGGTGATCACAGGTCTCGCGGGAGTCAACCCGCACCTTTTCGACATCGGCGCCGACGAAGTCCCGAAGAATGCGCAACACCAACGGCAGATCCTCGTAAATCACGCCGATCCCGTTCATGTCCTTGATGCGTTCCTGAATAGAGTCCCACAGGCGTTGCAAAAACTGCATATCGGCCCGCAGCGCCCAGGGTTCCATGCCCTCCGCGGCGGTACGCACGATATAGCCCCCACCGAACTCCGCGCGGAAAACGCTGACGATATCCTTCAAACGCTGACGTTCCGCCTCGTCGTCGATTTTGACGGAAACGCCCTCGACCCGGGAATCGGGTAGAAACACCAGAAAACGCGAAGGCAGCGTGGCATGCGTGGTGAGCCGCGCCCCTTTGGTGCCGATGGGGTCCTTGATTACCTGGACCACGACCTCCTGTCCTTCATGAATCAGATCGGCGATCGCTAGGAAACGATTGGCGGGGCCTGAACCGCTGTCCTCGATTTCGTCGATGCGGATGTCGGATACATGCAGAAAGGCGGCCCGCTCCAGGCCAATATCCACGAAGGCCGCTTCCATGCCCGGCAAGACTCGGCTGACCCGGCCTTTGTAGATATTGCCGACCAGGCCCCGCTTGCGTTGCCGTTCGATGAAAATCTCCTGCAACACCCCGTTCTCCACGACGGCGACGCGAGTCTCCCGTGGCATGACGTTGATCAGGATTTCTTCATTGGTGCGCCGTGTCTCTGCTGCCATAGTGATCCCTGGAGCCGGATCGGCTGGCTTCGATGCTTGGAGAGAGCTAAGGTCTGTCATCAATCGTTACAATACATGGATGCCGAACTCCCCAAGCAGTTCAGCGGTTTCGAACAGCGGTAGGCCCATGACGCCGGAATAACTGCCGCGCAGTTCGGTTATGAAAGCCGCCGCTCGCCCTTGAATGCCATAACCGCCCGCCTTGTCGCCGGGTTCGCCGGTTTCCCAGTAAGCCTGGCATTCGGCCGCGCTCAACGCCCGCCAGCGTACCCGACTGGTCTGGACCCGCACGGCTTCCCGCTCCGCCATGACCAGGGCTACGCCGCTCAGTACTTGATGCTCGCGCCCGGATAATCTGCTCAACATGGCCAGACCTTCCGTCCGGTCGCGCGGTTTGCCGAGCACCGCGCCATCCACGATGACGGCGGTATCGGCGCCCAAGACCGGCCGAGAGGGGTCGGCGCCGAGACTGTCCCAGCCGGCTCTGGCCTTGGTTAAAGCGAGGCGGCGAACATAATCGGCGGGCTGTTCGGTGGCCAAACGTATTTCATCCACCGAAACGTTCAACAGGCTGTACCGGATGCCGATTTGTTCCAGCAATTCCCGACGGCGCGGCGAACTCGAAGCCAGATAGACTTGCGTTGTCGTGGCCATGCTCAGTCCCGGTGGTAGGGATGACGAGTCAGCATACTCCAAGCCCGGTACAGTTGCTCGGCTACGATCACCCGTACCATCGCATGCGGCAAGGTCAGTCTGGACAAAGACCACAGCCCTTCGGCCCGTTCGCGGCAGGCGTCGGACAATCCATCGGGACCGCCGACCAGCAAGGCCACGTCCTTACCGGTACGTTGCCAGTGCGTCAGTTGCTCGGCTAGTTCCCTTGTCGACCACGATAAACCCCGTTCGTCCAACGCCAATACACGTCCGCCCGGCGGTACGGCGGCCAGTAAGCGTTCTCCCTCGGCCTGCCGCAGGCGTTCCACCGGCGTGGTCCTGGCCCGCTTCGCGGGCGGAATCTCGACCAGTTCCAGCCGGCAGTCGCGAGGCAGGCGTTTGGCGTATTCCTCGTATCCCGTTTGTACCCAGGAGGGCATCCGCGTGCCGACGGCTACCAGCAGAATGCGCATGGGACAAACGGGGGCCGGGTTTTTCGAAGGGCACTCAAGTGGCCCGCGCAGAGCCGCTGTGGGTCGTTTGCGGAACCGACCACAGCTTCTCCAGATTATAAAAATCCCGGACGTCCGGTTTCATGATATGGACCACGATGTCGCCCAGATCAACCAGTATCCACTCCGCCTGGCGTTCGCCTTCCACGCCCAGGGGACGGTTACCGGCTTGCTTGCACTTTTCGATCAGTTTGTCCGCTAGCGCTTTGACATGCCGGTCCGAAGTGCCGCTGGCGATCACCATGAAATCGGTGAAGCTGGCCACCTTGCGGACGTCCAGCACTTTCAAGTCCACGGCTTTTATTTCTTCCAGAGCGTCTACGATCAGTGTTTTTAGCTCATCAGATTGCATGCTGTTAGGTTGCTTTCTTACGTTTGGCTGCTTTTCGTTGAAGTGATTGCTCAACGCGGTTCCCGGTAGAGCCCCTGCGTTTGAATGGCGTGTAATACCGAATCCGGCAAAAGATAGCGCGGTGAGTGGCCCTGGGCCAGTAATTCCCTGATACGCGTGGCGGATATCGCCAACTGGGTTATGGGTTGAAACAAAATGCTTCCCGCCGGATGCTCGCCGAGTCTGCGTGGATGCCGAATCCGCCGGTGCGTGACCAGGTCGGCCAGTGCTTCCGAATGGGTCAAATCGTAACCCGGTCGGTATAAAACCACCAGATGGGCCAGTTCCGGAATTTCCCGCCAGCGATGCCAGCGGTGCAAATCGTTGAAGGCGTCCATTCCCAGCAGCAGACACAGTGGCACGTTGCCCAGTTCGGCGCGCAACGAAGTCAAAGTATCCGCCATGTAGGAGGCGCCTTCACGCCGCAATTCCCGATCGTCGACTACGAAACCCGATTGCTCGGCCAGCGCCTGTTGTAACAACAGCAGCCGCTGGCCGGGAGAGGCGCTGGGCGTATCCCGATGGGGGGGGTGACGACTGGGGATGAAGCGGATTTGCGCGAGTTGAAGGTGATCCAAAACCTCCAGGGCGGCACGCAGATGACCGTAATGGATGGGATCGAAAGTGCCGCCCAGGATACCGATGGGGGGCGCCATCGGTATCAGCGGCATGCCGGAGTCACATTGCGCTTCACTGGCGTTTCATACGCGGATGTGTCCCTCTCCCAGTACAATGAATTTCTGGGTGGTGAGTCCTTCCAGGCCCACTGGCCCGCGCGCGTGCAGTTTATCGGTACTGATGCCGATCTCCGCCCCCAGGCCGTATTCGAAACCATCGGCGAAACGGGTTGAAGCATTGACCATGACCGAACTGGAGTCCACTTCCCGCAAGAACCGACGAGCCCGGCTATAGTCCTCGGTCACGATGGTGTCGGTGTGACCGGAACCATGGCGGGCGATATGTTCAATCGCTTGGTCCAGGTCGGTGACGATCCTTATGGATAGGATCGGGGCCAGGTATTCGGTGTCCCAATCGTCGTCGTGCGCGGGTCTGGCGTCCGGAATCAGCCGGCGGGCGCCATCGCAGCCACGCATTTCGACCCCGGCTTGAAGATACAGGCTAGCCAGCTTGGGCAAGACCTGCATCGCGATACTTTCGGCGACCAGCAAGGTTTCCATGGCATTGCACACGCCATAGCGGTGGGTCTTGGCGTTGTAGGCGATGCGAATGGCCTTGTCGATATCGGCCTTGTCGTCGATATAAACATGGCAGATGCCGTCCAGATGCTTGATTACCGGCACCCGCGCTTCGGCGCTGATGCGCTCGATCAGGCTCTTGCCGCCGCGGGGCACGATGACATCGACAGCGTCTTTCATGCGGATCAGTTCGCCCACGGCGGCCCGGTCGGTGGTCTCGATCAGTTGCAGGCTGTTTTCGGACAATTCGGCCTGCCGTAAACCCTCTTGCAAACAGGCGGCGATGGCGCGATTGGAGTGGATGGCCTCGGAACCACCGCGCAGGATGGCCGCGTTGCCGGCTTTCAGGCAGAGCGCGGCGGCGTCGGCGGTGACATTGGGGCGGGACTCGTAGATGATGCCGATCACACCGAGCGGTACGCGCATCTTGCCGACTTGAATGCCGGAAGGGCGGAAATTGAGATCCGAGATCTGCCCGACCGGGTCCGGTAATGCCGCCACTTCCCGCAGCCCTTCGACCATGGCGGCAATGCGCGCCGGGTTCAGTTCCAGACGTTCCAGCATGGCGCTATCCAGCCCGGCTTCCGCGGCCGCTTGCATATCCTTGCGATTTTCCTGGAGCAACGACGCTTGGCTGGCCAGCAGGGCATTCGCGCCGCCTAACAGCGCCTTGTTCTTGGCGGCCGTTTCGGCTCGTCCCATGACACGCGAAGCCGCACGCGCCCGTAGGCCGGTTTCCGTCATATAGTCCGAGATCGAGATCGGTGGGGATTGTATTGGAGCATTCATGTCATTGGAACCTTTGCGAAAGATCATCGCTCATCCATCCTATCCGTTGTCAGCCAGGGTTGCCCGGCCAGCCCCAGGCTGATCTGCAGGGCCATGTCCCAGGGATCGCCCAATACCGCCCCCTTGATGGCCTGATCCAAATGGCTACAGGCCCTGAGCAAGGCGCGGCAGCTTGCCAGAGATAGGCGCTGCAACGCTTGGCGCAGCAAGGGCTTACGCTTTTCCCAGACTTTATGGCGGGTCAGCGCGGTTTCCGTCGATTGTCCCTTACCGAGTTCGAAAGCCAGCAAGTTCAGCAGGCGTATCTCGCGGTGCAGGGCCCAGGCCACCAGTACCGGCTCCAATCCTTCCCCGCGCAGGCCGGACAGAATGCGCGCCGCTCGTGCGGCTTGTCCCGCCAATCCCGCATCGACCAACTCATAGATATTGTAACGGGCGCTGTCACTGACGGCAGCCATTATCTGTTCGGCGTCCAGCGGGCCGGTTCCGTAGAGCAGATAAAGTTTATCGATTTCCTGAGCCGCCGCCAGCAGGTTGCCCTCCACCCGCTCGACCAGCAAGGCGACGGCCTCGGGCGTCGGTCGCAGACCCTTGCCGATCAACCGCTGTTCGATCCACGCTGGCAGGCGCTGCCTGTCGATGGGCCATAGCGGCAGGATAACGCCCGCCGTATCCAGGGCGGTGAACCAGCGGCTTTTCTGGCTTGCCGGGTCCAGCTTGCCCGCGGTGACCAGAAGTACGACGTCGGGGGGAAGCTGAGTGGTATACGCGCATAGGGTCTTGGACCCCTCGTCGCCGGGCTTGGCGTTGTCCAAACGCAATTCCAGCAAACGCTTGTCCGCGAACAGGGATTGATTGGCGGCATGGTGCAATAGCGTTGGCCAGACGAACCCCGTTTCCACCGTGAGGCAGACGCGTTCCGCATAGCCTTGCGCACGGGCCGCCTGGCGTATGACATCGCCGGCTTCCTGCAGCAGAAGGGGTTCATCGCCGTGGACCAGATAAACCGGCGCCAATCCTTTGGCGAGATGGGCGGCGAGTTGTTCGAAGCGCAACCTCATGGTTGGTTGATGAGCTGCAACCTCAGGAGGATGGAACGGGCAATGTCCGAGCGCAGATCGCGCAGCACGATTTCCTCGCCGGCGTCACGGCCCAGCACGTCGGATTCCGAATACAGCAGATCGCGAGCCCGGACAATCGTTTCCTTGGGAATCAAAGGCGTACCATCGGCCTTGGTCGCCGTGTAGTCCACCGTATAGGTGAAGGTGTATTCGCGTGAGTCTCCACCCGCGCCAGCGGCCAGGGTGCGCCGCCGGCTTTTCTCATGGAGGATGATCAAGCGGGCCTGCGCCTGGCCGGGGTCCTGAGTAACGGTCACGCCGTTCGCTTCCAGCGCGCGTTGCAAGGTGAGCTTGAGTGCGCTGGGCGGTTCGCTGGGGGAACCTTCGGTTTGAATGTAGGTTACGGCCATCTCCGGCGGCAGTTGCGCCTGGCCGCGCAAATGGAACCCGCAACCGCCGAGTATCGGCATGACGAAAGCGACAAGCCCGACCAAAGCCGCGCGCCACGCACCGGCTCGAACGGTTACCGGGAAACTAGCGGCCGACAGCCACGGCTTCAGCATACGATGTTGACCAGCTTGCCGGGCACCACGATGAGCTTGCGCACGACCTTGTCCTCCACGAAACGTTGCACATTGGGCGCCGTCAAAGCCGCTTCCTCGATTTGCGCACGCGCGGCGTCGGCGGGGACGGAGATTTGCGCGCGTACTTTGCCGTTCACCTGGACGACATATTCGATGGCGTCGCGCACCAGGGCCGTTTCGTCGACCACCGGCCAAGACGCGCCGATGAGGGTGTCGGGATAACCCAGGCCCCGCCACAGCACATGGCTGACATGCGGCACCACCGGTGACAGCAACCGCAGCAGAATGCTCAGCCCTTCGCGGCGCAGCGCATCGGCCGTTCCCTCGGCATCGCTTTCGATTTCGCTCAGACAGTTGAGGATTTTCATCCCCGCCGACACCACGGTATTGAATTGGTAGCGGCCGAAATCGAACAGCGCCTGTTGCAGGGTTTCGTGAATCATCCGGCGGCTGGCCCGCAGCGCGGGGGAGGTTCGCGTCCAGTCGGGTTCGGTCGCGACCTGGCCGATCGCGGCGGCGTGTTCGACGGCGAAGGACCACAACCGTTTCAGGAACCGGTAAGCGCCTTCCACGCCGGCGTCCGACCACTCCAGGGATTGTTCGGGTGGCGCGGCGAACATGGTGAACAGGCGCACGGTATCGGCGCCGTAATGTTCGATCAGTTCCTGGGGATCGACCGTGTTGCCCTTGGACTTGGACATCTTGGCGCCTTCCTTGAGCACCATCCCTTGCGTCAGCAAGCGCGCGAAGGGTTCGTCATTGCTCACCAGACCGGCATCACGCATCAACTTGTGATAAAACCGCGCGTACAGCAAATGCAGAATGGCGTGCTCGATGCCACCGACGTATTGGTCGACGGGCAGCCAGTAACCGGCCTGTTCGTCCAGCATCCGCTGGCGGCTGTCCGGGCAAGCATAGCGGGCGTAATACCAGGACGATTCCATGAAGGTATCGAAGGTATCGGTTTCCCGTTCCGCCGCGCCGCCGCATTTTGGGCAGGCAGCCTGGAGGAATTCCGGCATTTGTTTGAGGGGCGAGGCCACCCCCTCGAATTCGACCTGCTCGGGCAACACCACGGGCAGATCACTTTCCGGCACCGGCACCGCTCCGCAACTCGGGCAATTGATGATCGGGATGGGTGCGCCCCAATAACGCTGTCGCGATACGCCCCAATCGCGCAACCGGTAGTTGACCCGGCGCTGGCCTTTGCCTCGTTCTCCCAGGAAATCGGCGATGGCATTGAACGCATCCGCCGAACTCAGGCCCGTAAACTGAGCCGAATCGATCAAAACGCCTTTTTCGGTGAACGCCTGCCGATGCAAGTCGATCTCCTGCTCGTCGTTGACGGGCGCGATGACCTGCAAGATGGGCAAACCGTATCTGCGGGCGAACTCGTAGTCGCGCTGGTCATGCCCCGGCACGGCCATGACCGCGCCCGTGCCATAGCTCATGAGCACGAAATTGGCCGCCCACACCGGTATTCGTTTACCTGTAATGGGGTGAATGACCGCCAAGCCCGTATCCATCCCTTTCTTTTCCATGGTTTCCATGCTGGCTTCGGACACCGCGTTGCGTTGGCATTCGTCCAGAAACGCGGCCAGTGTCGGATTGTTCTCGGCGGCCTTGACGGCTAATGGATGTTCGGCGGCCACCGCCATGAAGCTGACGCCCATCAAGGTATCGGGACGGGTGGTATAGATGCGCAGTCCCTGCTCCTCGCCGGGAATGCCGAATTCCACTTCCAATCCTTCCGAACGGCCTATCCAATTGCGTTGCATGGTGCGCACCGCGTCCGGCCAGCCGTCCATGCTGTCTAATTCGTTCAGCAATTCATCGGCGTAGGCGGTGATCTTCAAGAACCATTGGGGAATGTCGCGGCGTTCGACCAGGGCGCCGGAACGCCAACCCCGGCCGTCGATCACCTGTTCATTGGCGAGGACCGTTTGGTCTACCGGGTCCCAGTTGACCGTGGCGTTCTTCTTGTAGGCCAGGCCCTTTTCGAACAGTTTGGTGAACAACCACTGCTCCCAGTGGTAATACTCGGGGCGGCAGGTAGCCAGTTCGCGGTCCCAGTCGTAAGCGAAACCCATGCGCTTGAGTTGCCCACGCATGTGGTCGATGTTCTCGTAGGTCCAGCGAGCCGGTGGCACATTGTTTTTTATGGCGGCATTTTCGGCCGGCAATCCGAAGGCGTCCCAGCCCATGGGTTGCAGTACGTTCTTACCCAGCATGCGCTGATAGCGGGCGATCACGTCGGCGATGGTGTAATTGCGCACGTGCCCGATGTGCAATCGACCGCTGGGGTAGGGGAACATGGCCAGGCAATAGAATTTGTCCCGGCCGGGATCTTCGCTGGCCTTGAAGGTTTTCTGTTCTTCCCAGTGCGCCTGGGCTTCCGCTTCAATGCGTTGCGGGTTGTAAGATTCTTCAATCACGGGATTTCTCGGGTTCCAACAGCGGCCCACCTAACATAACCCAGCCCTGCCCATTAACAAAGGGGCCGTCAGGTGGTCCAGGGCCGTTATGACAGGGGACGCTGGCTGGCGGCGCAAAAAGCGCCGTGCAGTTCTTCGTAGGAACGGGTAACGGGGAACTGCGGAAATTCGTCGATGACGTTTTGCGGTGGACGGAAAAGAATGCCGGCTTCGGCCGCGTCCAACATGGCGATGTCGTTATAGGAATCACCGGCGGCGATGACGCGGTAATTGAGTCCTTGGAACGCCAGCACGGCGCTGCGCTTGGGATGAGCTTGACGCAACCGGTAGTCAACCACCCGCCCATCGCCATCGATTTCGAGGCGATGACAGAGTAACGCCGGCCAACCCAATTGGCGCATCAGGGGCGCCGCGAATTCATAAAAGGTATCCGACAGGATGACGACCTGAAAGTGTTCCCTCAGCCAGTCCACGAATTCGACGGCTCCGTCCAACGGACGCAAGGAAGCGATCACGTCCTGGATGTCGTCAAGGCGTAGCCGATGCTGATCCAACAGGGCCAGGCGCTGGCGCATGAGCACATCGTAATCGGGTATATCGCGGGTGGTGGCCCGCAGTGCGTCGATGCCGGTGCGTTCGGCAAACGCGATCCAGATCTCCGGAACCAATACGCCTTCCAAATCCAGGCAAGCGATTTCCACAAAGTCCCCCTGCTATTGAGTGCATTGCTAATGACGCAACGCAACTTAGCGCGTTTTGGGGAACTTTCGCAAGGAGGTCTTGCGCGCAGCGGGAAGTGGGTATGAAAAGACTACATGGTCGGGGTGACACGATTTGAACGTGCGACTCCTGCCTCCCGAAGGCAGTGCTCTACCAGGCTGAGCTACACCCCGATGTGGGTTTAGTGGGTTCTTTTCACGGAGAATTCCGCCAGTCCCACCAAGGCTTCCTTGTACGGAGAAGCGGGCAAGGGTTGCAAGGCGTTGATCGCCAAGTTCGCCTCCTTGCTGGCGAGCTTTGCAGTGTAGGCGATTGCACCGGTCGATTCAATAGTCTCAAGGACAGCATTGATGTTTCCCCGGTCGCCCTGTTCAATGGCTTGGCGAATCAGGTCGGCCTGCGCCGGGGTGCCGGCGCGCATGGCGTGAATCAAGGGCAGCGTAGGCTTGCCTTCCGCCAGATCATCGCCGATGTTTTTACCGATCTCGGCGCTGGATGATTGGTAGTCCAGTAAATCGTCCACCAGTTGGAAAGCTTTGCCCAAATGCCGGCCGTAATCGGCTAGCGCCTGTTCTTCGGCAGCGGGACGCTGCGCAAGGACCGCTCCGAGTTGAGCGGCGGCTTCGAACAGTTTGGCCGTCTTGCAGTGGATGACCTGCAGGTAGCGTTCCTCGGTCGTGTCGGGGTCGCCGCAATTGAGCAGTTGAATGACCTCGCCTTCGGCGATGGTGTTGGTGGTATCGGCGAGTATTTCCATGATGCGCATGCTGCCCAGGCTGACCATCATCTGGAAGGCGCGGGAGTAGAGAAAGTCCCCAACCAGGACACTGGGCTCATTGCCCCACAGCGCATTGGCGGTGTCCCGCCCACGCCGTAAATCCGAGTCATCGACCACATCGTCATGCAATAGGGTGGCCGTATGAATAAATTCGATGATGGCGGCGGCGTCGATGTGCCTGTCGCCGGTATAGTGACTGGCGCGGGCCGCCAGCAAAACCAGCAGCGGTCGCAATCGCTTGCCGCCACTGTTGACGATATAGGCGCCAATCTGATTAATGAGCGCCACTTCGGAATGCAATTGACGACAAATCAGTTGATTGACGTTCTGCATGTCCTCCTGAACCAAGGCACGTATTGATTGTATGTCCATAGGATGCGGGTTATTCGGCTTCTGATGGGCAGGGCTTATTAGGTTGGGAAGATGCGAAAGTGTCCGTACAGGCCGTTCTTGTAATAGGTGATCAAAATGTTGGGACCTAACGCCGGCTTTCCGCAGCCGCTATCCGGCGTAACAGCCAGTCCATCCCCTTGTCGGGTAATAGCCGTTGCAGAATCGCAAAGGCATGGGTAGGCAAGGTCACTCGATAACGAATTCGCGGGTGGGGGCTTTCCAGTGCATGAACGACACATTTCAAAACGGCTTCCGGCGGCAGCGTAAAAGGGGCCACACTACCCTGGGTGGTCAACCTGTTTTCCATCGCCTCGTATCGGTCTCGATGCGCACTGCCCGTTTTGTCGATATTGCGTTGGTAAGCCGCGTAGGCGTTCTCACGGAAGCGGCTGATGATAGGCCCAGGCTCGATCAGGCTCAGATGTATCCCGGTTCCCGCGAGTTCCAGCCGCAGTGTATCGGTCAAGCCTTCCAGGGCGAATTTGCTGGCATTATAAGCGCCGCGATACGGCAAAGCCACGAACCCCAGCACCGAACTGTTCTGAATAATGCGGCCGTGGCCCTGGCGCCGCATGACCGGCAATACCCGGTTGGTCAGTTCCAAAGGACCGAAAACGTTGGTTTCGAACTGCGCGCGCAGGACTTCGCGCCGCAGATCCTCCACGGCGCCGGGCTGTCCGTAGGCGCCGTTGTTGAACAAGGCATCCAGTGTACCGCTGGTCTGTCGCAGAACTTCATCCAGCGCGTCGCGAATGGAAGCGGAATCATCCAGATCCAGGACGAGACTGGTGAGGCCGGTGCTACGTAGCCGTTCGACGTCCTCGCGGCGACGGGCGGTCGCGAATACCTGGTGGCCGCGTTCGTGAAGACCTTGAGCTACGCACAGACCGATGCCGGAGGAGCATCCGGTAATCAGAATGGATTTTGGCATAATATCACCGAGGTCATGAGTGCTTGTTATTGATCGATAGGACTCTATCGTGACCCGGATCGGAACCGCAATGTGAAGGCCCACTTTCCTTGCCGCGTGGTTCACCGGACCGAGGGAAACCACGCGGCGTTCGATCGGGGCGCATCATCGCGCGAGGGTGTGCCCCGCAGCGGGGTTTGGCATGAATACGGCAGTGACGACAATACTGTATATCGGCGATCCGATGTGTTCCTGGTGTTGGGGATTCACCCCGGTGCTTGATCGGTTGCGCGAGCAATTGCTGCCCCACGTCGGCTTTCGGTTGATGGTGGGTGGATTGCGTCCCGGAAAAGCGGCCGTACCTTTGGATACGGTGTTTCGAGAGCAATTACGCCACCATTGGCGGGCAGTCCAGGAGCGGACCGGCCAGCCGTTCGCCTGGGAAGGGTTGGAGCGCCGGCAATTTATCTACGATACCGAACCGGCGGCGCGGGCCGTGGTTACGGTGCGCCAATTGGCGGCGGAGTTGGAATACGCTTATTTCAGGGCCGCTCAGGAGGCGTTTTATGCGCTTGGGCAAGATACGACCCAACTGGACCGCTTGAGCGCATTAGCTGTCGAACTGGGTTTGGATGGCGCGCTGTTTCGCCAAACCTTCGCCGAGGAATCGGCCCTGGCGCTGACCTACGCCGATTTCAACGCGGCGCGGCAACTGGGCGTGCAGGGCTTTCCCACCTTACTGTTGCAACAGGGGGATCGGTATTATCCGTTGACTCAGGGCTATTTGCCCTACGATCGCTTGGAGCCGGTGATCCGGGGTTTGCTGGCATCCTGACTGATCGGGACGAAGGAGGCGATGGCCGGCATGAGTTCGGCGAATTGGGCGTTCTGGCCCGCAAGCGGAGGATGAGGCGTCAGCAGGGCGGGATTTGCCCGTACCGCTGACGGCGGCCGGGCCCGATACGGCGCAAAAGGCGTGGGGAGAGATGTCTCGTGGAACTACCCGGACGGGGGCCAATCTGAGCTTATACCTTATCCCTGTCACATTCACTTAATTCCAAGGAAATCCTAAACATGATGCGCCATTTGTCGCTTGCTTTAGCTTCTTTGCTCACGCTGCCGGTGTTCGCCGCCGAACCGGCTCAGCCGGATCTGACTCAGTTACAAGCGGCGCTCGGAGACGTCAAGCCGGATAGTGTCAAAGCCTCGTCCATACCGGGCTTATACGAAATCACTCTGGGGTCCCAAGTTCTGTACTTGAGCGCGGATGGCGGTTTCGTCATCCAGGGCGATATAATCGACCTAGCTAGCCATGCCAATGTCACCGAACACCGACGAAACGGCCTGCGTGCCGCGGCCATCAATGCGATAGGCGAAGACAAGATGGTCGTTTTCGCTCCCAAGGACGGCGAGGCTAAGTATACGGTCAATGTGTTCACCGATATCGATTGCGGCTACTGCCGACAATTCCATCGCCAGATCGCGGACTACAATGCCGCTGGCATCAAGGTTCGTTATCTGATGTTTCCTCGCGCCGGCCTCGATTCGGAATCCTATCAGAAGGCGGTCAACGTCTGGTGTTCGGATGACCGCAAGGCCGCTTTAACCCTCGCCAAGAAAGGCCAGGATGTGACCGCCAAGAGCTGCGACAATCCCGTCAAGGAAGAATACGAATTGGGTAACGAGCTGGGCGTGCGGGGCACACCGAGCATTATTCTCAGCGACGGGGAACTGATTCCGGGCTATGTGCCGCCCGCTCGTTTGGTTCAGTTGTTGCAGGAACATTCCGGTACTTAAGCCAGCGTACTCGTCGAGCCGCACCCGGCAAAAAACACTAGCGCACCCTGGTTTGTAAAGGTTAATATTTTCAATCTTTTATTCATGCGCCCGATGCGCCAGCTGCGGGTCGCGTCTGTTTTCTGCCGGTACGGGAGATTTGAAGTTGGCCAAAGTGCTGCGGGTCGCTGGGTTCGCTGAAGTGTTTTCGATCACCAGGAAGGGGCTGCGCAAGTGCCAGGAAGCTTCATTCGTTGCCGGTGCTGCAAACGACTCCAGTGTTAGTCGCGATCTGAATGCTCATCAGATTGCAGCGTCCATTCAACAGGTTGCCCACGGCTACGGGGCCTGCGTGCATGATGTCCCCACGCAGGCCATGCGCCGGTATCGGGTCACTCTCGCGTCAGGGACAGTTTTAGTCGGAACGGATCGCGGCCGACTGCCGGTACGCGGCTAGTCAACGCGGCGGCTCATGCACTGTCCGTTCTGTGCGGCGATAGATACGCGGGTCGTCGATTCCCGGCTGTCCCCCGAGGGGGACCGGGTGCGGCGGCGGCGCGAATGCAGCCAATGCGGCGCACGCTTCACCACCTACGAAGTCGCGGAACTGGTCATGCCTTGGATCATCAAGCGCGATGGCCGCCGTGAAGCCTTCAGTGACGATAAACTGCGGGCGGGCCTGTTGCGCGCCTTGGAGAAGCGTCCGGTCAGCGCGGAACAGGTCGAGACCCTACTCCAGGACATCCGGAATCGAGCGCGCGGCAGCGGGGAACGGGAACTCTCGTCCCAGCAGGTGGGAGAGTGGGTAATGACCGAACTGCGTCAGTTGGACCCCGTCGCCTATGTGCGATTCGCTTCCGTATACCGAAGCTTCCAGGATGTCAACGCTTTTCGCGAGGAGATCGAGCGCCTGCAACGCCTGTCCTCGGGCGAGCCAGCCGACGGCCACGACTAGACGGCCTCAGCCGCCATCCTCACAACCATCATGTCTATATACCCGGAGCCCATGGTCGACGCCAGCGACTACCACTACATGAGCCGCGCCCTGATTTTGGCCGAACGGGGTCTGTATACGACCGATCCCAATCCCCGTGTCGGTTGCGTGCTGGTAAAGGATGGTCAGGTAATCGGGGAAGGCTGGCATGTCCGCGCTGGCGAAGCGCACGCCGAGGTCATTGCCCTGGAACAGGCAGGGGAACAGGCCCGCGGGGCCACGGTATACGTCACCCTGGAACCTTGCTGTCATCATGGGCGCACCGCGCCCTGCACCGATGCCTTGCTGGCGGCGGGCGTAACCCGCGTGGTGGCGGCCATGGAAGATCCCAATCCACGAGTGGCTGGCCGTGGGCTGGCCCAGATTCGAGCCGCCGGTGTCGCCGTGGAATGCGGTTTGCTATCCGATAAGGCGCAGGCTCTGAATCCGGGTTTCGTGCAGCGCATGCGTAAGGGCCGGCCCTGGGTGCGCTGCAAGTTGGCGATGAGTCTGGACGGACGCACGGCCATGGCCTCCGGCGAAAGCCAATGGATCACGGGTGCGGCGGCGCGCGCTGATGTACAGCGCCTGCGGGCGCGCAGTTCCGCTATCATGACCGGCATCGGAACCGTGCTGGCGGACGATCCCAGCTTGACCGTGCGTCTGCCGGATACACGGCGTCAACCGTTGCGAGTGATACTCGATTCCCGTCTGCGCACGCCGCCGGGCGCGAATGTCCTGCAGCAGGAGGGGCCGGTACTGATTTTTACCTCGGTGTCGGAAGCGCGGTATCATGATCCCTTGCGGAGGGCCGGCGCGGAAATCGCCGTGCTGCCCCCCACCGGCGAAGGGTTGGATTTGGCCGCCGTCCTGGCGGAACTGGCCGCGCGGGAAATCAACGAGCTGCACCTGGAGTGCGGAGCCACGTTGGCCGGCGCCCTGTTGCGCCGACGTTTACTGGACGAGTTGATCGTGTATCTGGCGCCGTTGGTGCTGGGCGACAGTGCTCGGGGTTTGTTCCATCTGCCGGGGATGGACCGCATGGACCAGCGTATTGAATTGACCATCACCGATATTCGGGCAGTGGGTCATGATTGGCGAATCGACGCACAGCCCGCACCGCCGCAGCCGGAACGCGGGGGGAGCGAGCGCGAACGCTGAAACGGTCGCCGCAGCGGAATATTGAGAAGGTTGAATTGACATGTTCACGGGTATCATCGAGGCGGTTGGCGCCGTGCTCGACCAAGAGCCGCGCGGCGTCGATATGCGCTTGCACATCGGTACCGGCAAACTGGATCTCGGGGATGCGAAAATCGGTGACAGCATTGCGGTCAGCGGTGTTTGTCTAACCGTGGTGGCGTGGGCCAAGGGCGGTTTCTGGGCGGACGTATCGGCCGAGACCCTGGAGCGCACGGTGTTGGGAGAAGCCGGGCCGGGTGCGAGCGTCAATCTGGAACAAGCGTTGACCCTGGGCACGCGGCTCGGCGGCCATCTGGTCAGCGGCCATGTGGATGGCGTCGGTACGGTCAGCGAATTTCGCCCCGAAGGCCGTTCCTGGCGGTTGCGCATTCAAGCCCCGGCGAATCTCGCCCGCTACATCGCGGAAAAAGGGTCCATCTGCGTGGATGGCGTCAGTCTCACGGTGAACGACGTGGATGGCGCCCTGTTTGGACTCAATATCGTGCCGCACACCTTCGCGGAAACCACACTGGCCGATTATCGGGCCGGGCGTCGGGTCAACCTGGAAGTGGACCTGCTCGCCCGGTATCTGGAACGGCTGATGTTGGGCGAGCGGGCGGCCGAGCCGCGCGGTCGCCTCAGCGAAGATCTGTTGCGGGAACACGGCTACCTGTAAACCATCGGCCGATTTCTATGTCGCTCAATACCATTGCCGAAATTGTCGAGGACCTGCGCCAGGGCAGAATGGTCATCATCATGGATGACGAAGATCGTGAGAACGAAGGCGATCTGCTCATGGCCGCGAGCCTGACGCGTCCCGAAGACATCAATTTCATGGCTCACCATGGCCGTGGCCTGATCTGTTTGACACTGACGCGGGAACGTTGCAAGCAATTGCGTCTGCCGTTGATGGTGAATGACAACGGCGCGCCATTGGGCACTAATTTCACCGTATCCATCGAGGCCGCCGAGGGGGTAACCACGGGGATTTCCGCTTACGATCGCGCGCATACGGTGCGCACGGCCGTCGCCCCCAACGCTCGGCCCGAGGATTTGGTGCAACCCGGTCATATTTTTCCGTTGATGGCGCAGCCGGGCGGCGTGCTCACCCGTGCCGGCCATACCGAGGCGGGTTGCGATTTGACCCGGCTGGCCGGCTTGGAACCCGCCGCGGTGATCGTGGAAATCCTCAAGGAAGACGGCTCCATGGCCCGCCGTCCCGATCTGGAGACTTTCGCCCAGCGGCACGGGTTGAAGATCGGCACCATCGCCGACCTCATCAAGCACCGCATGAGCACGGAGCAATCCGTGGAACGTGCGGCGGAATGCGAATTGCCTACGGAATATGGAGCGTTCCGGGTCGTGGCCTATCAGGACCGGATCAGCAAACAGTTGCACTTCGCGCTGGTCAAGGGCCCCATCGATCCTGCCAAGCCGATTCTGGTGCGCGTGCACGTGCAAAATACCTTGGGTGATTTGCTGAATCTGCGCTTGCCGGAAGTCGGTTGGCCATTGCGTGATGCGCTGAGCCGGGTGGCCGCGGAAGGCGGCGTTGTGGTGGTGCTCAGCCGCAGCGAGGATCCGAACGCCTTGTTGCGTCGGTTGCGGTACTATCAGTTCCAAAGCGCCGAACCCCACCAGCGGGCGACCCCGGATACCGCCAGCGAGTTGCGGACCTACGGTCTGGGTGCGCAAATCCTGTTGGATCTCGGAGTGCGTCGTATGCGTGTGCTGAGTGCGCCCAAGCGAATCTCGGCTTTATCGGGTTTCGACTTGGAAGTTGTAGAGTACATTTGCTAGGCGCGGGCCAGGGCCTCGTTTTCAATATCATCGCGACCGGAGTTTATGACAGGCATGAAAATTATCGAAGGCGATTTCAATGCCGGCGACGCACGCTTTGCGATCGTGGCCTCGCGTTTCAACAGTTTTATCGTGGAACACCTGGTGGATGGGGCCGTGGATGTCTTGCGTCGGCATGGGGTGGCTGAAGCCAATGTCGAGGTGGTGCGTGTACCGGGGGCCTTCGAGATGCCACTGGCCGTACAACGGGTGGCCGCGAGTGGGCGCTATACGGCTATCGTCGCTTTGGGGGCCGTGATACGGGGCTCCACCCCGCATTTTGATTACGTGGCCGGGGAATGCACCAAGGGGTTGGCGATGGTGGCGATGCAGCATTCCATCCCGGTGGGCTTCGGGGTGTTGACCGTGGATACCATCGAGCAGGCCGTGGAAAGGGCGGGCACCAAAGCGGGCAACAAGGGAGCCGAGGCGGCTTTGTCGGCGCTGGAAATGGTCAGTCTATTGCGTCATCTCGAAGTATGAACGGCATTCCACCGCGCAAGGGCTTTACCCGTGGCCGCTCTTGGGCGCGGCGCTATGCCATGCAGGCGTTGTATCAATGGCAGATGACTGGCCAGGATGCCGCGGCCATTTTCGATCAATTCCTCAGCGAACAGGAAATGGGTCGGGCCGACCTGACGTACTTTCAGGAACTGCTGTGCCAGATTCCGCTGCGCGTAACCGCCATCGACGCTCAGTTGGTGCCTTTCCTGGATCGTCCCCTGGAACAGGTGGACCCGGTGGAACGGGCTATTTTGCGCATCGCGGCTTATGAGCTGGCCTATCGTCCCGACGTGCCGTTCCGGGTGGTGATCAACGAGGCCGTGGAAATCGCCAAGAAATTCGGAGCTGAACAAGGACATCGCTTCGTCAACGGGGTGTTGGACAAAACCGCGCGGCAATTACGTCCCCAGGAAGGGGGGCATGCCTAGCGGCGCGTTCCTCGGCAGGACGTCATGGGGGGCGGAATTGTTGTCGCGTACGACGCGGTTTACTTCCTCATGCGGATGGGATAGACGCGGAAAAGAGGTAAAGGACTGCGTATCAAGAAAAAAGGGCGGGTAGCCTACGGCCACCCGCCCTGGGTTTTTACTGAGGCCGTTGAGGGCCTGGCTTAGAAGGAATCGGTATCCATCGCCATCAGGGTGTCGGCGCCCGATTTCAGCTTGGCCATGTGCGCTTGGAGATCGGGCATCATGCGCTCGAAAAAGAATTTGGCCAGCGTCAGCTTATCCTTGTAGAACTGCTCGTTACCGGCTCCGGCCGCCAACTTCTCCTGGGCGACCTTGACGATCTTCACCCACATGAAGCCCATGATGGACAAGGCGATCACGTACAGGTAGTTGGTGGCGCCCGCGCCGGCATGATCCGGATTCTTCACGCCGTTGTCAGCCATCCATTGCCCCCCTTCGAACAACTGTTCCAGGGCGCTCATGACCGGCGCGATAAAGGGCGCCAGTTCTTCGTTGTCCGCGTTTTCCTCGCAGAAACCGCCGACTTCGGTGAAGAACACCTGTACGGCCCGACCCTTGTTGGCGGGCAGTTTGCGGCCGACCAAATCCAGCGCCTGAATGCCATTGGCGCCTTCGTAGATCTGCGCGACACGCACGTCACGCACGAACTGCTCCAAACCCCATTCCTTGATGTAGCCATGCCCACCCAGGCACTGCAAGCTGAGGTTGGCGACCTCGGTGCCCATGTCGGTGAAATAGGCTTTGATGACCGGCGTCAGCAGACCCAACAGGTCATCCGCTTTCTGCCGTTGTTTCGGGTCTGGATGCTTGTGCACCATATCGACCAGCAAGCCGGCCCAGTAGGCGATGCCGCGAGCGGCTTCGCAGAAGGAGCGGCCGGTCAGCAGCATACGCCGGATGTCGGGATGGACGATGATGGGATCGGCGGGCTTATCCGGCGCCTTGGGGCCGGTCAGGGCGCGCATCTGCAAGCGTTCCTTGGCATAGGCCGCTGCATTCTCGTAAGCCACCTGGGCGATGGACAAGCCTTGCACGCCAACGCCCAAACGCGCCGCGTTCATCATGGCGAACATGGCGACCAAGCCCTTGTTGGCCTCGCCGACCATGTAGCCCACGGCATCCTCGAAGTTGAGCACGCAGGTGGAGTTGCCATGGATGCCGAGTTTTTCTTCCAGGCGGCTGCATTCGACCGGGTTACGGGCGCCCAGGCTGCCATCCGCGTTTACCAGGATCTTGGGTACGATGAAGAGGCTGATGCCTTTGACGCCGGGAGGGGCATCGGGCAAACGCGCCAGCACCAGGTGAATGATGTTGTCGGTCAGATCGTGATCGCCGGCGGAGATGAAGATCTTCGAGCCGTTCACCAGATAGGTGCCGTCCGCCTGCGGCACGGCCTTGGTCCGGAGCAGACCCAGATCGGTGCCCGCATGGGCCTCGGTCAGGTTCATGGTGCCGGTCCATTCGCCGCTGATCAGCTTGGGCAGATACATTTCCTTCTGTTCCGTGGAGCCATACTGCTCGATGGCTTCGATGGCTCCGTGCGTCAGACCGGGATACATGGAAAAGGAGAAGTTGGCCGAGCAGACCATTTCGTTCATGGCCAGACCGAGGACATAGGGCAAGCCTTGTCCCCCGAACTCTACGGAGCCGGTCAAGGCCGACCAACCACCTTCCGCATAGGCTTGGTACGCTTCCTTGAAGCCCTTGGGCGTGGTGACTATTCCATTGTTCAGGTGGCAGCCTTCCTCGTCGCCGGAAAGATTGATCGGCTGGATCACTTCCTGCGAGATTTTGGCGCCCTCCTCCAGAATCGCCGCAACCGTGCTGCGGTCGGCGTCGCCGTAGCCTTCCATGTCCTGGTATTCGTCCATCTTGAGGACGTCATACATGATAAATTCCATGTCACGCACAGGAGCTGTATAAGTTGGCATATCGCTCGTACCCTTTGGCTAGTTTCTCACGCTGTCATTGAAAGCGATGGGGTGGGTGGTAGGATCCGGCTTGGGCGGGAGGCATTGCCTCCGCGTGTCGGACTGTAGTCGAATATCGCTCAATAAACATATCAGACGCCGCCGGCTTTGTCATGGGTCCCGCCCCGCTCTGACGGGGGCCGGCAGCAGACGCAGGCTGTCCTGGACAGGGCCGGGCAGGAAAGCCCTGGGCGAGCCCTGGACCCAATCCGAATGGCCATCGCGATAATGCGGTGAGAGAGGGTGCCCGGACTGGCCTGCCGGCATGTGCAGCAGACCGGTTTCCTCATGGCCGGGGGAGACGGCCAGACGTTCGGAAGCGCCGGCGCTGCGGCCTTGCACGCGGGGCATGGTGGTGTCCCCCGGCAAGGGCAGCGCCGGCATATCCAACCAACGCCCGAGTCCAGGAAGAACGCGGCTGAAGGGATGCTGGATACGGCTGGTGTTGTACGCCCCCCAGGTATAGTGGGGCAGATCCGTGTCCTGTTCGGGCAGGTTCGCTATCACGTCGTCGATCGCCGCCAGAAACAACGCCCGCCAATCCGCGTAGTTCGCCGCCAGCAGATGCGCGGGTTGCTCGCTGATCAGCCACCACAAGGGGCCTTCGTACTGCCTGAACCAGACAATGTCGAACGTCGCGTCGGCTTGTTTGGCCGCTTGCGTCAAGGGTGTCATCACCCGTTCCGTGACCGCCGTGCGAAATTCACGAACCAGGCGGTACCCGACCGAATCCACCGCCGCGCGTCCACCCCAGTTGGCGACCTGACGGTACATCGCCTGTCGGCGTGGATTGCCCGCCAGGGCCGACGATTCCAAGCTGTGTAACAGCAAGTCCCGCCAGCGAACCAGAAACAAAGCCCGGTCGTCCAGTTGCAAGGCCAGCATATCCGCCTCGTTGGCTTGTTCCAGACCCAACAAGGCGTCCCGTATCTGTTTGGCCCGCGCCCCCAGGCGGTATCCTCCAAAGCCCAGCATCTGCAGATCGTCGCCGCTCACGACGCGCGCATTGGCCGTCCACAGACGGCCGCTGGGTGGATCGATGATACGGGGGTACTCGGTCGGCGCGACCCAGCCATCCCAGCCGCTGTCGCCATCGGCCCAGGATCGGGGTGTCCGACCATCATGACCGAAGCGACGGGGAATCCGACCCATCAGCGTCCAACCGATATGGCCATCGGCATCGGCGACGACGAAATTCTGCTCGGGCAAGCCGCTCTCGGCGGCGATATCCAAGGCTTCCGGCACGCTGTTCGCGGTTTCCAATTTCAGCATGTCCAGGTTGACGGCGTCCCGATCGTGGGCGACCCAGCGCAACGCCCGCCGCCGGCCGCGATGGTCGGCATCGTAAACCGGCCCCCATTGCGTGGAGAGCACATCGAGTTCTTCGGGCGCGGCATGCTTGATCCGGATGATTTCCCGGTCGTGTTGAAAACGACGGGGTCCCTGCGCAGTGAGATAGGCATCCGCATCGTGCGGGTCCGGTTCCAGTTCCACCAGGTCGGCCCAATCGCCTTGGGAATTAGTGAATCCCCAGGCGATGTGCCCGTTACTGCCGACCACGATGGCGGGCACGCCCGGCAGCGTGACGCCATCGATGCGCCGTTCCTCGCCTTGTTCGTCGGGATAGACGAAGGCCGCCCTGAACCAGATGTTCGGCACGTTCAGGCTCAGGTGCATGTCGTTGGCCAGCAGCGCGCCGCCGTGCGCCGTATGGTTGCCGGCGACGGCCCAGTTGTTGCTGCCGGCGCTTTCGACTTCCAGATTCTCCCGGCCCGGTTCGTTGAGGGAAACTGAAACCGGCACGGGCGGGAGCCGGCGCAGATCGACGATATCCGGCCCCGGTGGCGGCGAGGTCGCGAACGCTCCACCCTGGAGCGGCGCATCCCATTCGCTGCCGCGCTGATCGAGAAAATCGGCCAGCGCGGGGTCCAGCGTGTCGTGCAGAAGGCCCGTCATGGATTCGCGGATGGGCAGATCATCCTGCAGGGTTTGGTACATGGCGTAAATCGCCAGCAGCGAGTCCTCGGGCCGCCAGGCGACGGGGGTGTCGCGTAGCAGCAGATATTCGAAGGGCGGAGCGGCCAGCGCGGCCAAGCCGGCGTTGACGCCGGCGCTGTAAACCTCCAACATGACCCGCTGCGCTTCCGGCAGATGGGTCAACACATCCCGCGCCCGGTTGCGAAAGCGATGGAGGCGTACGGCGCGGTCTCGCTCCACGGCCGCCGCGCCGAACAATTCCGATAATTCGCCGGCCGCCGATCGTCGGAGCAAATCCATTTGGAAATAGCGTTCCTGAGCGTGGACGAGACCGATGGCGCGCGCCAAGTCCAGGCGATTTCCGGCGCGGAGCGTGACCAGGCCCAAGGCATCCCGGTCAACCGTCACGGGCGCGGTCAAACCTGCCAGGGGGGCGTCGCCATTCATCATCGGTAGACTGCCCCGCAGTTGCTGATAGAACCACAGGCTGCCCAGCCCGACGATCAGCAGCAGGACAGCCACGCCATAGAGCAGCACGCGCGGCAGGATTTTCCGGGACTTTCGCGATTGATTGCATTGCATAAGGATTCGTGGCCGTGGCTGAGCGATGGCGCTACGCTGACGCTCGATGGAGGCGGATTATGACTGATAAGGCATTTCCCTGGTGTGACGCACGCCAAGGACAGAGATTATGCAAGCACTATTCGAAATCGTACTGCCGGTATTTGGCGTGATTTTGACGGGCTATCTGGCGCGTCAAAATCAGTTGCTCGGCGACGCTAGCGCCGAAGCGTTGAATCGCTTTGTCTATTACATCACCATTCCGCCGCTGTTGTTTCTGACCACCGCGCGCGTACCGTTGGCGGAAATCCTCAACTGGCCGTTCATCGCGGTGTATGTTCTGGCCAATGGGCTGACGTTGTTGCTGGCGGTGATCGGCGCGCGTCTGCTGTTCGGTTATCGGACGCTGTCGGCCTTCACTTTCCATGCGTTCGCCGCCACGTTTTCCAATACCGTGTACATGGGTATCCCGCTGTTCCTGGCCGCCTTCGGGCGTTCCGGCACGACGCCTATCGTGGTGGCGGCACTGGTCAGCAATCTGTTGTTCATCGGCAGCGCCATCGTTTGCTTCGAATTGGGGCAGGCCGCCGAGAACGGCTATCGCCGCATTCTGCGCGACGTCGGCGAAGCCTTGTTGCGCAACCCGATATTGTTGCCGCTGCTGGCGGGTTTGCTGGTGTCCTATCTGCAATTCGAGTTGCCCGCGCCGATCGCCCGTTTTCTCGATCTGCTGGCCAACGCGGCGGGACCCACGGCGCTGTTCACCCTGGGGCTGACGTTGTACGGGCACTCCGTGCGGGCCGATCTGGGGGAAATGCTGTGGCTGGTGTTTCTCAAACTGTTGGCCAATCCCCTCATTACCTGGGCGCTGGTCCTGTACGTGTTGCCGCTGGAGCCGTTCTGGGCCAATTCCGCGGTATTGATTTCCGCGATCCCGACCGGCGCGTTGGTTTTCGTGTTCGCCCAACGCTATAACGTTTTCGTGCGGCAAAGCGCGGCCGTGGTGGTGGTCAGCACGGCGTTGTCCCTATTCACGCTGTCGGCACTGTTGTCGCAGTTCGCCGATGGGTGATCAATGACTGGGACGGCGCAGCAGTTCCACGCGCATCAGCCGGGGGAAGTCCGCGCCCTGTTCGCCGCAATGGGAGAGAAATCGCTGCCGCACGGCGAGATACAGCGCGTCGTCCAGGCGGTGATCAGCGTAGCTGACGTTGATCGCCCGTTGCTCGAAGGTGGCGAAATCGGGGAAGTGGGTGGTGAATTGGAAGAACACTTCCTCGACCAGTTCCAACGCGCCCGAATCCAACGTGCGTTGCAAAGCGGCTAAGGCGGCTTCGCGAACCGTTTGTTCGTCGTTGAATAGCCGCATCAACTCGTTGAAATCGCCTGCGGGGACCGGTTCCGAGAAATAGGCCAGCCCGCCTGGCTTGAGCACCCGGCGGATCTCGGCCAGGGCCTGATCCATCAACGGTATGGGCACGTGGTGCAGGGATTTGAACATCAGCACGACATCGCAACTGCCGTCTTTTTCCGGAATGGCCTGGGCCCCCGCCAGATGGAAGCTCACCTTGGGGATGGGCGTTTCGAGGTTTTGGTCGTGCTGGATTTCATCGACTTCGGTGGCGACGATTTCCGCCACGGGGAATTGTTCGGCGATGAGGCGGGTCATCTCCGCATTGCCGCAACCCAGTTCCAACACCCGCGCGCCATCCAAGGGCAGGAGTGCGCGGATGAGATCGAGTTCGCTGCAGGAACGGTAGGCTTGGGGATCGTGTAGTTTCAATAACGGACGCATTCTGGCGGAACCTTACCAATCGTTAATGTCAGTCGGCGCAACAAATTAAGTATCTTATTGCCTCACCGCGGGGGTCATCAGGCCATGCGGGCCACGCCTTGACTTTACTTCATAAATCGTGAGAAATCCCCAGCCGGCATGAAGGCAGGCATCGAATTTTCGGCGCCGTACCGTGGGGAAACAAGCAAGAGGGGGTAGACACGAACAATGATTGAAGTGGAACAACTCAGTAAACGCTTCGGCGAACGACTGGCGGTGGATGCCTTGAGCTTCACTGTCGGGCCCGGCGAGGTGCTGGGATTTCTGGGTCCGAACGGAGCCGGCAAATCCACCACCATGAAAATGATCACCGGATTCATCCGACCTTCCGCCGGCACTGCCCGCATCAACGGCTACGATATCCAGGCCGCGCCGCTGGCGGCCAAGCGGGAAATGGGCTATCTGCCGGAAGGGGCGCCCGGTTACGGCGATATGAGCGTGCGTCAGTTCCTGGATTTCATCGCCGATATCCGGGCGATGAGTGGGGCCTGGCGCAAGGAAAGAATGGATGAGGTGATCCAGGAAATCCATCTGGAGCAGGTTCTGGACCAGAAGATCGATACCTTGTCCAAGGGTTTCCGGCGCCGAGTCGGCGTTGCTCAGGCCATACTGCACGATCCGCGCGTGCTGATCATGGACGAGCCCACCGATGGCCTGGACCCCAACCAAAAGCACGAGGTGCGCAACCTCATTCACGGCATGGCCAAGGACAAGATCATCGTGATCTCGACTCATATCCTGGAGGAAGTGGAAGCCGTTTGCAGCCGCGCCATCGTCATCGCCCGTGGCCATCTGCTGGCCGACGGTACGCCCGAGGAACTGATGGCCCGTTCGCGCTATCACGGCGCGGTGACCCTGGATCTCGACAATGCGCGGGAAGCCGCCGATCTGCTGGGACAATTGCCGGAAGTGGCGGCCGTGGAAGACGGCGATACGGACACCGAAATCACCGTGTTGCCCAGAGAAGGACAGGCACTGATGGCCGCCATTGGCCGGGTCATCGATCAGCAACGCTGGACGGTGCGCGAGCTGTATCAACAGAAAGGCCGGCTCGACGAAGTATTCCGCGACATCACCGGAGGGGCCGCGGCATGAACAATGTCATCACCCTGTTCAAGCGCGAACTGCGCGCGTATTTCGCCACACCGCTGGCCTATGTCTTCATCGTCATCTTTCTGGTGTTGAGCGGCATTTTCACTTTCTATCTGGGCAATTTCTACGAACGCAATCAGGCCGATCTTGATTCGTTCTTCATTTTCCATCCCTGGCTGTACTTGTTCCTGATTCCCGCCATCGCCATGCGGGTCTGGGCCGACGAACGCAAGAGCGGCACCATCGAACTGCTGCTGACCCTGCCCGTCACCATGTGGCAAGCGGTGCTGGCCAAGTACCTGGCGGCCTGGTGCTTTGTCGCCATCGCCCTGGCGTTGACTTTTCCCATGTGGCTGACCGTCAATTATCTGGGCTCGCCGGATAACGGCATCATCCTCGCGGCTTATCTGGGCAGCTTGTTGATGGCCGGCGGCTATCTGGCCATCGGCGTCTGCGTCTCGGCCTTCACCAAGAGTCAGGTCATCGCCTTCATCATCGGTCTGACCCTCTGTTTTCTGTTCACCATGAGCGGTTTCCCCCTGGTGCTGGATTTCTTCCGTGGCTGGCTGCCCGGCGGGGTGGTCGACGCGGTGGCTTCGCTCAGCGTGCTGTCGCATTTTCAGGCCATCAGTCGGGGCGTGCTGAATCTGCGGGACGTGGCGTATTTCCTGGCCATGATAGTCGCCTGGCTATATGCCTGCGCCATCGTGATCGATATGAAGAAGGCCGATTGAGGAGGCGCGAGGATGATCGAACGAATCAAACAATTCGCCGGACAGTTCTTCGGCAAGGTGCGTGACGAACTGGCGCACCGGAAGGAATTCACAATGGCCAGCCTGGTCGTGGTCGGCCTGTTGCTGTTGGTGGCGGTGACCTTGAGCAATCAACTGTTGCGCGGCACGCGCCTGGATTTGACCGAGAACCAGATCTTCACCTTGTCCAAGGGCGCCGAATCGCTGCTACATAAGATCGACGAGCCGATCAATCTGTATTTCTTCTACTCCAGTGACTTGGCCCGAGGCATTCCTCAGGTTAGCGCCTACGCCCAACGGGTGAAGGACATGCTGGAGGAAATGGCGTCCGCTTCCGGCAACAAGCTGAAGCTGACCATGATCGATCCCGAGCCGTTTTCCGATGCCGAGGATCGCGCCGTGCAACTCGGCGTTCAGGCCGTATCGCTGGGCGGCGGCGGGGACAAGCTGTATTTCGGTCTGGCGGGCACCAATTCCGTGGGCGATACCCAGGCTATCCCGTTCTTTCAGTTGGATCAGGAAGAACTGTTGGAATACGATCTGGCCAAGATGATCTACCAGTTGAATCAGGCCCACAAACCGGTGGTCGGTCTGCTGAGCACCCTGGATATCCAGGGCGGCTTCGATATGCAGCGCATGCAGCCCCGACCGGGCTGGCTGATCGTCGATCAGTTGCGGCAGTTCTTCGACGTGCGTTCGCTGGAAAAGGATGTCAGCAAGATTCCCGACGATGTTCAACTGCTGGTGCTGGTGCACCCGGCCGAATTGTCGGACGCCACGCAATACGCCATCGACCAGTTCGTACTGGGCGGCGGTCATGCGCTGGTTTTCCTGGACACCTATGCCGAGTCCGCGAACCCGAACAATGTGCAGCAGCCGGGCCAGATCGTGCCGCGCCAATCGGACCCGAAAAAGCTGCTCACGGCCTGGGGCGTCAAATTGGTCGAGAACGAGGTGTTGCTGGACAAAAAGAACGCCTTGCAAGTGCGCGCCAACGCCAACAGTCCCCCCTTCTACCACTATTCGTTGTTCTCCATACCCCGCGAGGATATGGATCAGGATGACGTGATCACGCGTGGATTGAACACCATCAACGTGGCGTTCCCCGGCGTACTGGAACCCATCAAGGACGCGACGACCACGTTTACGCCCTTGCTCAAATCCAGTGACGAAACCATGCTGATTCCCAGCTATCGGATTCAGCCGGGCATGGATATGTCCACGCTGCAAAAGGACTTCCAGTCCAGCGGCAAAACCTATGTGTTGGCCGCCCGGATCAGCGGCCCGGCCCATACGGCCTTCCCCGAGGGAGCGCCCAAGCCGCCGCCGACCACCAAGCCCGTGGAACCGCAGGGCGATGCGCAGGACGACGAGGAGGCGGCGAAGGAACAACCTAAGCAGGAGGCTCCGGCCGCCGCGCCCCAGGACGCATCCAAGGATGACTCCAAGAAGGGCGACAAGCCGGCTAGCGCGCAACTCACTGAATCCAAGAAACCCATCAATGTGGTCGTGGTGGCGGATACCGACATGCTAGAGGATACGCTTTGGGTGCGGCTCCAGAACTTCTTCGGGCAACGCATACCCACGCCGCTGGCGGATAACGGCAATCTGGTGATCAACTCCGTGGACAATCTGCTGGGCAGCGATGAGCTGATCAGCATCCGCAGCCGGGCCGGCTACGCCCGTCCGTTCGAGCGGGTCGACGCCCTGCGGCGGGAGGCGGACAGTCGCCTGCGGGCCACGGAGGATGAGTTGCAGTCGCGATTGCAGGAAACGGAAACCAAGTTGAACGAGTTGCAGAGTCGCAAGGATGATCGCAACGCGTTGATACTCAGCCCCGAGCAACGCGACGAACTGCTCAAATTCCAGCAGGAGCAACTGCGGGTGCGCAAGGAACTGCGCAATGTGCAGCATCAACGCGATAAGGAAATCGACCGTTTGGGCACGGTATTGAAGTTCATCAACATCGTCCTGGTGCCACTGCTGCTGATCATCGGCGTGATCGCCTTCAATCAATGGCAACGTAAACGGATTGCCAAAGCCAAGCTGGCGGGAGGTCACTCATGAGCCGGACCAAATTCATCGTTCTGGGAATCATCGCCCTGGTATTGGCCGTGGTCGCGATCGGCTTGGGATTCCAGAGCCGTTGGCAGCGTCTGCCCGCGTCGAATGAGCGATTCTTTCCTGACCTGGAGAGCCATTTGAACGATGTCACCCGCCTGCAAGTGCAGATCGCGGGCTTCGATCCGGTGACCGTGACACGGGAAGGGGATCGCTGGGGCGTGGCGGATCGCGACGGCTATCCGGTGGATACCGGCCTGTTGCGGCGGGAATTGCTGACCCTGGCGGAACTGAAGCGGGTGGAAGCCATGACCAGCAACCCGGATAAATACGAACGGCTCGGCCTGCGGGATCTCGACAAGAAGGGCTCGGAAGCGCGCGAAATCAAGCTGTGGGCGGGCGACAAGGCACTGGTCCAGATGTTCGCCGGCAAGAGCGGACCAGGCGGTGGGAGTTACCTACGCCTCAAAGATGACCCGCAAAGCTGGTTGAGTTCGGCCGCGGTCAATTCTCCCAGTCAGCCGGCCGATTGGTTGGAGAAGGAACTGCTGAGCGTGACGCCGGAGCAAATCCAGCGTATCCAGGCGCAAACCGCCGACGGGACGAAATACACGCTGAGCAAGGCGGACCGGAAAGCCACCGCCTTCACCGTGGAACCCGTACCGGAGGGAAAACGCGCCAAGGTCTCGGAAATCCAGCGCATCAGCGGGGCGTTGAATGCCTTGCGCATGGATGACGTGGTGGCCGAAAGCAAGGGACCGAAGAGCGATGCGCCCTGGTCCAAGGCCGAATTCGACGCCTTTGACGGATTGGTGATCGAAGCCCAGACTCGCAAGGTCGAAGGCAAGGACTATCTGAAGCTGAGCGCGCGTTTCGACGAAGAACTCGCCAAGCAGTCGCAGCAGGCGGCGGCGTCGAAACAGGGGCAGGAAGCCGCCAAGCCGACACCGGCGCTGGACCCGCCCGACAAGGTGAAGGCCCAGGCCGAACAGTTGGCCGAACGCTTCAAGGGCTGGTTATATATCGTGCCCACCTTCAAGGCCGAACTGTTCGGTCTGCCCGCGGATAAGCTATTCGAGAATCCGCCCAAGCCGGCAGCGGCGCCAGCGGCTGCTCAGCCGATCCCAGCGCCGGCGGCCGGGCCCGCCGGGACACCGGAAGCGGGCGCGCCGGAAGCAGCTCCCGAAGCGGCGACGCCGGGGCAGCCCAACGCCGGTGAGGTGGAGGAATTTACCCGCGAGCAACCCGCCGAACCCGGCGCCGCTCCGGCCGAGGCGACGCCTCCGGCCACCGAAACACAGACGCCGGCGGTCGCTTCGCCACCCGCCGCGCCGAGCGAAGCGCAACCGGACACGAGTGGGGAAGCGCCGGCGGCCGCACAAAGTCCGGCTGCCGCGACCCCTTCGGAACCGCCACCTACCGAGGAAACTCAGCCGGCGCCCGCGACTCCGCCCTCGGAGTCGAGCATGCCCGTACCCGCAACGCCGGCGGAAACGACTTCGGAGCCAACGCCGGAAGCGGTCACGAAGGAGCCTGCCGCCGAATCCGGTGGCGAGGCCCCGGTGGAGAAGGAACCCGCCAGCTCGGCCCCGGCGGCGGGAGGTCAGTAGTAACCCGCCGCTGGGCGGAAATCGATCCGCTCCGGATGATACGCCCCGCCCCATCGTCCGCGTTCATCGGTCCGCAGTCGGATCGATGAACGCGGGGACGCGGCGCGTCGGACGATTCCCCAGACGGCAAGGACGCCGTAATTTTTCTCAAAAAGATTTACTAAGATCCGGTGCACCGGCGACGATGGAGCACAGCGGAATCGCTGTTCGAGCGGGGCGCCTTTTGTACGCCTGTGCCCATAGGCTTGGCATGGTCTAGGCGAGGGCTCTAAGTAGTAACTGGGCACGATGCTCGTCGCTAACGGCTTCCCACGCGGCGAGTAGCTGCATGTGCGCTTCCTTGCTGATGTCTACGGCGACCGCGAGCCCGTCCTCCTCCTCGGGAACTTGCACAATTTTGCCGGCGCGCTCGACGACCTTGAGAATGGCCGCGCTCACGGTAGCGTAGTCAAGCGAACCGAGCTTGCTTTTGAGTACATGGGCCGTCGCTGCCGAGACCCACAGCCGGACGGTTGTTGTATTGACCGGTTCACTTTGGACGCGGAAATAGTAAAGGTTCTTGTCCGAGGGCGGTGGTACGTCAAAATAAGGCTGGATCTTGATGCCTGCGCTGGTGGTAACGGAGTATCGCTTCTGTCTCGTGTCTTTATCGTATATCCAAAGGCTCTTGCTGGCTTTGCGCACGCCCTTGGCGGGCGTGACGTTCCATTCGGCGGTGAACTGCTCCGGGTTGGGTGGAAGCATTCGTTCCTCGAAGTAGAGGAACTCTGTTAGGTTATCTTCCCAAATTAGCCAGCCCGTGCGCATGTCAGGCGTGTTGTTCGGCGCGGCCTCCTTGACGCGGTGGGTCCGCTCTTGAATCAACTCGGCATATTGCTTGAACACGTCGTGCATGACATCGGTGGCGTTGCGCGAGGTGTCTTCAATGCGGATAGAGCGCGTGGCCGCCGGGTGCATGAGCGTCGTGCCGCACACGGATTTGAGCGGCCGATTCCGAAGCCCCGCGATGCGTAGGAGCTTCATCTCAAGTCCAAGTCCCTGATAGTTGACATCGATGTGCAGGTTGCTCCATCCCCCATCGGGGATGTTTTTGGCAAGGCAGTAGACGCGGCTCCAATCCCCTTCCTCCAGCTTCCTTCCCATCATCGAAGCGACCTGTGTAGCAAGCCACCGTTTCGCAAGTTCCTTCTCTGCATCGGTAAAGGCTTGCAGATAAGACATTACGCCACGCCTTCGTTGTTTTCGAGAATATCCATTGCTTGAGATCGGAATGTTGCGAAGTCCAGCATCTTGCTATGCTGCAAGAGACTGTCGGCTAGGTATTCGCTATACAGCGTCCGATAGTCGATGTCGGCCTCGCGTCTGACATGCAGGTAGGGCAGCACGGGCACAGTGCCGCTGCGGTTATTGAGAAAGTCTCTTACGGAAATGACGCGAGCAGTGTCGCTCGATGTTTGCGCAGGGTTCGCGCACGTGGGCTTCTGGCAATGAAGCATGAGATCGGCGCCGGCCGTGTTGTCGCTGACGAACTGCTTGAACGTGCCGTGCTGCTTGTCGAAGATATCGATTCTCTCGATGGTGAAACCCGCATCAAGTACGGAGCGGCGGATACGATCCCAAATGTCTTTGGCCGAGTTCATGAAAACGAGCACGAGCCAATGACCAGGCCTCAGAACGCGATAGCACTCTTTAAGGCTCTGCGTCATCAAGTCCTGATATTGCCTGGCGTCCTTCTTCATGACGCGATTGACGATGGCCTCGTTCGTGGTATCCGTATAGACCTTAAGCCACGACTCCCACAGCATGTTCATCTCGCTGTAGTTGATATTGGCTCCGAAGGGTGGGTCGGTGAAGATCAGGTCGACACAGCTATCCGGGAGGAAAGAGAGGTTGGTTGCCGATCCCGTATTGACAAGACAACGCCCCGTGTAGGAATGCGCGGTCGTCTCAAGGTGGTCAATAATTGAGCGTGCCTTACGCTCGAATGTCACGAAAACGTTGGCCTCGTTGAATATGTAGGGAACATTGAAATTCGCCGTGTTTCCGCTGCCTCCCCAAAATCTGTACTCGGAGAGTTTCGTCACACGCTGGTAGAGCGATGTGAAGACAAAGCCGAGAAATGCGGCGAGGTTGGTGTCCTCGATTCGGTGGATGGCCTTCCAAAGCTGACTCATGGCCGCAAGGTTCCTTGCGGTGTAGAAGTTCTTGATGTTGGTAAGGCCGTGCCGCTTGGGTTGAGAGAGGTTCACCCCGGCGGGCAAGTCGAAATCTGGAACGAAGTCGGCTGCGATGTATTGATCCGCTTCGATCGAAGCAATGAGCTTGAGGTCATCGTCGCTCGGTGGAACCTCGGACTGAACCTTGCTGCAGCACTTGTAGCCGACAAGAACGGGAACCGGGTTTGTGCGGGCAAGACGCGACTTCTTCAGTTGCCGCTTGCAGTGAGGGCAAGGGAATTCGCGAAGAAACTTGTGTTCGCGAACGGTCTTGCCATAGCGGCGGCATTCGTCCCAAAGAACGAACTCCTTACCGCACTCGCTGCAAGTAACTTTGTATGACCAGACCGTAAATAGGAGTTCCGTGTCCTTGGCGCACGCGCGGCACTGCGTTGTGTAGAGGTCTTTGCGCACTTCGGCCAGACTGCCCGTGACAGTTTTGACTGCCGCCGTCAATGCCGCTGGATCGCATTGGGACGTGAAGCGATCGGCTATGAAGCTGGCTGCCGGCGAAAGCTCATTGAGGATGACGTCGTGTCCCGTGGTTCGGGCGGCGACGCCTGTCATGCCGCTTCCCGCGAAAGGATCGAGTATTAGTCCGTCAGCGGGGAGATACTTTCGCAGGACTTGAGCGATTCCCTGTGGCGGCACCTTGGTATGGTAGGTATGAGCGTCATAGGTGTAGGTGTTCTTGCCAGCGGAAACCCCTTCCGCCACCGCTTTCGCGACAGTCTGCGCTGCGTTAGCGTGGGCGGACAGGATTGCTGCAAGTTGCTGCTGCCCGCTGTTGCCCCAAAGCGATCCCGTCCTAAGCCGGGAAAGCAGATACGGGCCAGGATCGTCCCGCATTACGACTGTGCCTTCATAACCGTTCGCTTCGGAGGCCTGTCGGATGCCGCGTGAGGCGAATGTGCGATTTACATTCATACCGGCCAGATCGATAGTGCGACCAGCCTTTACGTCAGCCAGCAGACGGCGCAGTTGCTTGACGACATCGGTTCCAGGTTCGATGTCTCCGCGCTCCCAACGAACGACCGAGAAGTAGGATGTGCCGAGGTACTGGGCCAAGCCCTTTGGGTCGAGACCGCTTGTGTCGAAAACTGCCTGCAATAGCTTCTGAGTTGTCGTTTGATCTCTCAACGCTGTCTTGTTCAATATTCTGTTGTGAGCCGTTCCGGGTTCTTTGGGGGCTGCTCTTGGTCGAGGTTAAGTGGCCCGCACGATATTACTGGCGAGACGCGACAGTATTCTGGCCCAGCCGGTTCGTACTGAATCCGCCTGGAGGAGTGATCTGCCGATACCCACCGGGCCATGCCATCACGGGTGAATCTGCAGGACGATCTTGCCACTGACCCCGCCTGCCTCCAGACGCCGGTGAGCGTTGGCCACCTGATTCAAGGGCATCAGGGAATCGATAACCGGCCGTAATTGGCGGCGTTCCGCCAATACCCGCAGAATTTCCATTTTTTCGCCCGAGCGTTCCATGAATCCGAAATACAGACGGAGGTTCTTGCCGTAGGCGCCGTTCAAGTCGCCGCTGGTGTCGACGATGCTGGCCAACTTGCCATGGGGCCGGACGGCCTGGATGCTGCGCGCTAGCGTATCGCCGCCGACCGTGTCGTAGACTGCATCCACGCCTCGGCCTTCGGTTTCCCTCAGGGCCGCCTCGACGAAATCCTCGGTGCGATAGTCGATGACCACGTCGGCTCCCAAGGACCTGACCATGGGTTGATTAGCGGCCCGGCAGGTACCCAGCACCCGCGCGCCCGAGGCTTTGGCGATCTGTACCGCCAGCGAGCCCACGCCCCCGGCGGCGGCATGGATCAGCACGGTCTGTCCGGGCCCTAGCTGCATGAAGGCGATGGCGTCCCAAGCCGTACATCCGGCCAAGGGCAGACTGGCGGCTTCGGTAAAACTCAGGTTGCTGGGCTTGAAGGTCACGATGGATTCATCGGCCACGTGATATTCGGCGTAACTGCCTTGGCCACCGAATATCAGGGGACTGTAGAACACCTCGTCGCCGATCTTGAACCGTTTGACGCCCGCTCCGACCGCCTCGACGACTCCGGCTACGTCGTAACCGATGACCGCGGGTGGCGTCACGCCCGCCCACGAACCGGCCGACCGTATCTTGTAATCGACCGGATTGACCGACGTGGCGTGGACACGGACCAGGATTTCCGTGACACCGGGTTGCGGTTTTGGCCAATCGCACTCGGCGAAAACTTCGGGACCGCCGAAATCGGTGATGATCATGGCTTTCATGGGGGTGCTCCTGTTCAAGTCGCGTTCGGTAAGGGATCTTGCTCCGCGGACATCAATGTCCCCGTTGGCGCCGCAGCGTCGCGTACAAATCCAAATAGGCGCCGACGACGGCTTCCCGGCCGTGGTATTCGTTCACCTCGCGTCGTCCGGCCAGCGCCAGGCGCTCGCTTTCGACGGACGGGGCGGTTATCGCCTCTCCCAGCCGCCGGGCCAGCGCGGCGGGATCGTTGCATGGCGTCAGCAGGCCATTGTCGCCGTCCCGGATCAACTCCGACGCGCCCGGCGTGGTGGTGGCGAGCACGGGCTTGCCGTGGCTCCAGGCTTCCAGAATCACATTGCCCAGGGTTTCATGGCGCGATGGGCAAACCACCCAATCGGCCAGTTGATAGTACGGCGCCGGATCGCTTTGCCAACCGGCCCAATGCACCCGTCGTTCCAGTTCGAGTTGGCGGGCCAGGGCGTGCAGTTCATCGCGCAGGGGGCCGTCGCCGGCGATGATCAGATGTAGCGGGCGATCCCGCAGGGCGATCGGCAGTTGGGCGAAGGCCCGAAGCAGATCGTCGAAACCCTTGATGTCGATGAATCGGCCCAGGGTGAAAATAACGCAGGAGGCTTCGGGTAGATGCAGGCGCGCGCGCAAGTCATCCAGACGGGCAAGATCCAGCGCCGGCGAGTCGGGGACGAAATTGCCGATCTGATAGACCCGCTCCGCCGGCAGCCCGGAACGGACCAGATAATCGCAAACCCCCCGCGTATTGCCGACCCAGGCATGGGCATGGGTGTAATAACCTGCGATCTTGTAATAGCCCCCGAGCCGGGCGACGTGCACGGCACGGCCCGTGGGGGGGAGACGGGTCAGACGAGTGGCGCGGCCCATGTAGGTTTGCACGATGTCCGGTTGCCTTTTTTTGACCCAACGGCGGATGCGCCAAGCGGATAGCCAATCCCATTGATTGGCCAGGGGCAGATGGAATTGCTCCAGAGGGTCCGCGCTCAGCGCCCGAGCAATGGGGCTGCCGGGGCGGTTGAGCGCGACGGCGTGATGTCCGACGCCATTGAGGGCGCGCACCAGGCGGACATAGAACTGGTCGGCTCCGCCCATTTGCCGGCTGCCGATGATATGCAGGGACTCCACGCCGCTCCCGTGTGTTCGCTAACGCAGTTTGCGGGTCAGTACGCCACTCAGAAAGCGTCCCGCCCAGGCGGGTTGATGGCGCATCCAAAACGCCGCCATTTGATTGATCCGGCCGCTGACGCAAACCGCCTCGCCCGCCATGCAGGCCGCGTATCCGTCGCGCGCGACCCGTTCCGTGTTGCCGACCAGGAAACCCGGCAAGGGCGTGGGCTTGGAGGTGGTCGCGGAAACGATGTTGAGCATGGCGGTATCGGTGAATCCGGGGCACAACGCCGTGGCGGTCACGCCGGTATCGCGCAGTTCATTCGCCAATGCCTCGGTCAAGGCCAATACATAAGCCTTGGAAGCGGAATAGGTCGCCAAGGTCGGTACCGGCTGAAAGGCGCTCAGCGAAGAGACGTTCAGAATCCGTCCGCGACGGCGATGCAGCATGGGTTGGAGGAATAGATGCGTCAGAGTGGTCAAGGCGACGATGTTCAACTGGATCAGTTCCAGATGATCCGCGAGATAAATATCCTTGAAAGCGCCATGATGATTGATTCCCGCGTTATTGACCAGCACGTCGATCTCGATGGCCTGCCGTTCCAGCGTCTGAAACACGGTGAGCGGGGCTTGCGGGGCGACCAGATCGCAGGCGATGGGAACGACCTTGACGCCGTATTCGTCATGCAACTGGCGGGCGAGTGCTTCGAGAGCCTGGCGGCGGCGGGAGACGATGACCAGATCGAAGCCGTGCTCCGCGAAAATTTTGGCGAGCTGCTGGCCGATGCCCGCCGACGCGCCGGTGATCAACGCTGTTTGCGGCAACTCCGTGGGGGAAGTCATACGCTGGGGTACTCTCTGGATAGGGTGAGGGTGTTCAAGGCGTCGATTACTCCTGGTTTCCTTGGAAAACACGGGAAAAGCTTAGCAGGTCTTCCCAATGACCAGCAGGGGATCGGGGCATTCTTCCGGTTCGGTGTGGCTCGGCGTGGCGCGGTCCTCGGACCGCCGCGTTTCGCTTTCCGCAGTCAAAGGGTGCGCCGTGGCGGCGATGTCGGGCTGGCGTGTGGGGCGTTTGGGGTTCAGCGAGCGGCCGGTCATGCGCCGCCCGCTGGGTGTGTCGATGGCTAGGCGCCGGCTTCGGCCGTCTGCTGCATCTGGCCGGGGGTGAGCATATCGGGAATGGCCTGCGCGCCGCGCGCGAACGCCTCGGCCTGACCCCGGTAGATTTCCATCCAAAATTCCCGAGCCGCCGCCTTTTTATCGGCTTCGAAGCGTTCCAGCCATTTATCCAGGTCGGCGTCCTTCAACCCGTTGTTCCGCCAGTTTTCCAGAAAGCCCAGCAGCAAATCGGCCAGACGCTCGCTCTCCCAGGGTACGCCTTTGGCGGATTCACGCTCATGCACCGCTTTGGCCAAGGCGAATTGATGGGCTTTGTAGTCCACGTCCAGATCGTAATGCGCCATCAGGATTTCATCGGTCAGGGACTCGGCCCATTGCCGATGAAAGCGGCAAATACCGGTGTTGTCGTTGAACAGCTCGTAGGTCATCCGTTCCACGTTCTTGCGTCCCAGATCGTAGGGCGGGACGTACTCGGAGCCATAGTAGACGTAATACTTGCCCATCATCGGCATGGGGCTGAACATGCCGGGCACCCAGTACTGGTTGGGCACCATGTGGCCTTCCTCCCCGTGAGCGATGAATACCGCGCGGTCCACCGTGTTCACGCCATAACGCCGATCCAGCTCATGCGCGGCCGGGCGGATGCCCCGGCGGAACGGTTCGCAACGCGAATCGAACAGAATCGCGTTCACCAGGGCCATGGCATAGCGCGCGTTGCGCATGCTGTCCTCGACCAGATCGAAATGGCGGGTGTCGCTGGCGAAGGTGAAATTCATCTCGCTGGCCGGGGGAAAACCGAAATCCTCCGGCGGAATCAGGCCCGCGGCGATGATTTCCATGATCCAGGACAGGGTGCCGCCGCACTGAATGGCGTCGAAGCCCATGGCGTCCACGTGATCGTTGAGGATTTCCGCCGCGCGTTGGTCGAACACGCCGGTTTGTGGGCCGAGCACGTGATACGGCTCGTAGTCCTTTTTGTAGATGCCGTTCATCTTCTTGCACACGACCGGGCAGGTTTCGCCGCAATCCTTCTGGCTTTTGGTGGCGATGCTCTCCTTGTTGAATTGCTCCAGGTAGTGATGAACGATGAACTGGTCGTGCTGCTGCAACCGCTCCTCGGCATTGGCGTAGATGCTGTTGTAGTTGAAGCTCATGATGCGGTCGTACACTTGATGCATGTTGACGCCGAACGTGCCGCCGGTCTCGAACTTGGGAAAGTATTTGTACTTCTGCGTGAAAGCGCGATCGACCTTGGCCACTTTGTCGCCGAAATGCTCGACGAAATAGGCGTTGATTTCGTCGGAATCGCGTAGGTCCGGATCTTCCCATTCCCCGCCGAACACGCAGGCGACCAGATTGTGGGTCTGAAACAGGCGACTGCCCAGTCCCCCGCGTCCGGCCCAGTCCACCACCGGACTGATTGCCCCACGTTGGTACGGACTGGAGCCGATCGCCCCTTCGCGGGTGTACTTGGAGGCCGGTCCCAACGCGAAAATGCGCAGATGGTTCCGATGGTATTCGGAGGAATATCGGTCGAACAGCGCCTGCTGCAAGGCATAGAATCCATTCAGCAACCGTCCATCCGGCGCGTTGTAGCCGGCGCTCCAGAGAGTTTCCAAGTCCTCGACCGGTTCCAGGCGCATCGACACTTCCCCTTCCTTGTGGTTGAGCAACAGGACGCTCGGCGTCTCGCAGCGTCCGCGTAGGGCCACGTAATCCACGCCTACGCCATGGAAGGTCGAAGCCGCTCCGCCCATGCTGGAGACGTAGAAGCTCTCCCATTGCGGGCTCCAGGCACAAAACATCAAACGCCGCGAACCGGGAATGGAACTGCCCGCCAGCAGCCCCTGACCGAAGACAAAGCTGTCGGGATACAGATTGAAGCGATGCCATCCGTAATCGACGGGCCCCAGAATGTCGGTCCCCGAAATGGGGCGCAGATGCCAGTGGCCGTTGTTCAAATGGACAGTCAGTTCGCGTTGCAATATAGGGTAGGTCATGATCGCTCCAGGTGATGGTCGATGATCGAGCTGGGTCCGAGGAGGTGTGCCAAACCTGATCAACGAGCTTTAGCAAACGATATGCCTACCGCCGAGCTTTTCATAAACAGAGGGTTATGGTGCGAGTCCGAGGCGGCCGCTCCAACCTTGTGCACGATTCCCCACGCTATTGATTGGAAAATGTGCGGAACATAACAAATAGGATGACTGGGCTCGTGGAAAATCCAATGAAAATAGCGTCTTTATATTTCGAATTACGGGAAGGCACGGTTTTTGTACAGGCAAACCCCATTGCTGGAAACATCCAGATCGAACCCTTCGTAATTCGCTGATTCAGCACAACGCCCTCGGTGTTTACCCAGCACCCAGAGCCTTCAATCTAGGGGGACTCAATTTATGCCGAAAGCACGGCTAACGTTTGAAGACATTAACGTAACCGTCACCGTGCCAGCCGGCACGCGGGTTATCGAAATCTCCGATAAGGTCAATGCGGGCATCGTTTACGGTTGCCGGGAAGGGGATTGTGGAACCTGTCTGATGAAAGTGGTCAGCGGTTGGGATCATTTGACCGAGCCTTCTGTCGTGGAAGACCGGGTGCTACGGGAGCATTTCGCGGGACGACACTTCAGGCTCGCCTGTCAAGCCCAGGTGCTTGGCGGCGAAATCGTCGTGAAACCGGCCTGATGACTCACGGGCCTCAGTTCGTCTTGCCATCTTAATTTGGGAGAATCCTCATGCCGATGATTACGTTTTCGAATCCTCAGTATAAAGACAAGACCGTCTACGCCGTGGCGGGCAGCCATACCGAGACGCTTTTGAAACTGGCCAAGGTCAACTCGATTCCCATTGCCTTCGATTGTCAAGATGGCGAATGCGGCACTTGCCTGGTGAAAGTGACCAGCCTGAGCAAAAAAGAGCGTATGAGCGGTCCGCCCACGGAGAAAGAGCGGAATCTGCTCAAACAACTCGGCAAACTGACCGACGACGAGATCAAACAGATTCTGGTGGACGATTTCCCCCCGCCCTGGCGTTTGGCCTGTCAGATGATCGTGCGGGACGAAGACCTTCTGGTGGAGTACTGAACCCGTCGGCACGCGCGATCCTGTTTACGCGGGATGGCCTGTCGTTAAACGACCGGCTCGATAAGAGCTGTCTACCCTCGCGGTGGGCAGCTCTTGTCATTCTCCCTCCGTTCTAGGCGGCCTGCCTGTCGTTCCAAACAAGATCCGTCACGAACCGGGCCAGCGTCAGTCGCGACAGGCTCGTTTTTGCCTGACGCGATGGCTTGCTCCGTATCGTTGGTTTTTTTGTGGCGCTCAGCGTTCCGACAGCGCCGCGCGCTTCTTCAGTGAGGCGTAGATGGGCGGATCGCGAAGAGCCTCGGTCACGAACATGGCGCCGAAGCAACTAGAGAGCAACGGGACGAGCAAGCCGGAACTCGCGGTCATTTCGGTCACGAGAATGATGCCGGTAAGTGGCGCGCGTACGACCCCGGCGAAGAATGCCCCCATGCCGACCAACGCGAAGGCTTCGGGTTGAAGCCCTAGGCCAGGGAATAGATGCTCGGTGATTATTCCGAAAGCCAGACCGGAAACGGCGCCCAGCACCAGCATCGGCGCGAAAAGCCCGCCCGGAGTGGCTGCCGCGTAGGAGACCGTACCCAGGGCCAAGCGGAACAGGAAAATGGCCGGCAGCAGCCCCAGCGGCAGATCGCCGTCCAATGCGTGTTGAGTGATGTCGTCGCCGCCGCCGACCAGATCCGGCGCGAACCAGGCTAGCAGGCCGATCACGCCGCCGATTACCGCGGCCCGAAGTTCGATGGGTCCGCCGATACGCTCGGCGAGGTTCAGGGTCGCCAGCAGGCTTCGGTTGTAGATGACCGCAAGCAAGCCGGATAGCATTCCGAAGGTCAGAAACAAGGGCTGGGCGGCGACGCCTCCCGCCGAAAATTCGGCGACTGTGAAGACCGGTGCGTTTCCCAGCAATGTGCGGGAGACGAAGATCGCCCCGACTGAAGCGCCGAGCGCCACCATGGCGATTCGCGGCTCGAACTTGCCGACCAGTTCCTCCAGGACGAAGATTGCGCCAGCCCCCGGCGAATTGAACGCTGTCGCGAGTCCGGCTCCAGCGCCGGCGGTGACCAGCGCGCGGCGGTCCCGCCAGTTCCGCCGGAAGAGGCGGCCGATCAGGGTGCCGGTGCTCGCGCCCATTTGGACACTCGGCCCTTCCCGGCCGAGGGCGAGCCCGGCGCCGATGGCCAGTGTGCCGCCCACGAACTTGATCGGAATCAGCGGCGGCGGTGCAGGTCGCAGGTCACCCGCGAGTACGGCCTCGACGTGCGGTATACCGCTGCCCGTCGCGGCCGGCGCGATGCGGTAGACCAGTCCCGCCGCAATCGCGGTGGCAACGGCCCCACCGACGACTAGCAAGGCCAAACCGGCAGGTCCTGGGATTTCCACGATGACCAGTCTGTGCAGTGTGTGTACCCAGTCCAGTGCGAAACGGAAGGCGGAGCAGACGCCACCGGCCGCGATGCCCACGACAATGGCGAGGATGGTAAGCACGATCAGATCACTAACCGCGTCGCTGGACTCTTGCGTGAGTGTCTTGGTCAAGGGCATGGCCTCGTGGTTAAGCCGTACGGACGTTGGTTGGGGAATCCGTGGGACAACAGTGTCCGACGGCCGAATGTCGGCCCTGATAGGCGTAATACATCTTGATGTGGTCGTTCACGTCGCCATGGCCGATGGCGCGTGGCGTCCTCTTTCGGGTCGGGCGCATGCGCTCGCGTTTAAGGCAGCCAAAGGACCGTTCCAGTGGCGAAGGAATTATTCCGGCAGTCGGCCTTGCGGTTCCGGACAGTGACTTATCGTTGCAGATTTTACCAGCGTCTAAATGCGGGGGACAACGCAATGGGCTTGGCCGGTAGGGGAGCGATGGTTGGAGTTAATGACGGGAAACGAGCACACAGACGAGCAAAGAGCCTCTGTGCTTTCTACGAAGGAATACGAAGTCTCACAAGTCACTTGAATCGATTGGGCAACCTGTTGAGGAAGCGATCAAACAACGGCTGATGAGGGGTTATTCTCCGCCTTGCGTTTGGGGTTGGGGCATCACACCGGATGGTGACAGATCGGTGAAGAATTGTGGGTCGTAATCAATCTTGGCCATGAAGTCCCCTTCAGGGCTGTCTTCCGCCATGGCCTCCATCAACAACCTTTCATGGAATTCCATGAAACAGCGTAATGTGCTCGCTAACAGTACGTTCAAGTCGATTGCCCAGCCATCTGCGACTCTGGCGTTGGCCTGGTTTACAAGCGCCGATGAGAGTTCTGCGTGAATCAGGGTCTTTTCCATCATGTATCAATGGCCCGTTTCTCAACTCACTAATTTGACAACGGCCGATTCGATTTGTCAGTGCCGTTTTGGGCAAACCCCATGAAATTTATGGGACTTATGCGGAACGTATGTCTCCGACCCAACAGAACCGCAATATATTGTGATTCCGCGATTCCGGCCCGACGCTGGTCTTGAAAGACAGGAAGGTCTTTGAAAAACTTTGCCATCGAGCGCAATGCGGCGCGGTTGGCCCCCCGGCCTCCGGTTCACCTCGGGCGCATAATCAATCTATGAAAATCCCCCTATTCGGTGGTCTACGTCCGCAGGGCGTAAGTGGAGCCTTTCGCGATATCCTCGCCGGCGTGACGTTGGCGTCTATGAACATTCCGCAGGTTCTTGGCTATGCGCGGATTGCCGGGACTCCTGTCGTCACCGGACTTTACACCGTATTCCTGCCGCTGATCGCCTTCGCTATCTTCGGTTCCTCACGGCATCTCGTGGTGGCGGCGGACTCCGCCACGGCGTCCATCTTCGCCAGCGGTTTGGCGGGTATGGCCAAACACGGAAGCGCCCATTACCTGGAGTTGGTCGAGGTGGTGGCCTTGCTCACGGCCGGGCTGTTGTTGCTGGCGCGCATCTTCAAACTCGGGTTCCTGTCGGATTTCCTGTCCCGGACCGTACTGGTGGGATTCCTGACCGGGGTGGGCTTTCAGGTTGCTATTGCCATGCTGGGGGGTATGTTCGGCATCGCGGTGGATTCGCCCCATACCGTCACGCAGTTGTGGCAGGTGGCGACGCACTTGTCAGAAGCGCATTGGCCAACGCTGGCCATCGCCGTGTCGGTGATCGCCCTCATCATCACAGCGCAAAACCTAGCGCCGCGTTTCCCCATGTCCTTGCTGGTGGTGGTGGGCGCCATCTGGGCGAGTTATGTCTACGGTTTTCAAGCACGCGGAATTGCGACGCTAGGCCAAGTTCCGGGCGGATTACCGAGCTTGACATTGCCAACGGTGGATTGGCATGAGTTTCTGGCGTTGATTCCCATCGCGGCGTCATGTTTCGTCATCATCATCGCGCAAAGCGCGGTGACGGCGGGTGGTTTCGCGCTACGGCGCCATGAACGGGTCGATGAGAATGCCGATATTCTGGGACTCTCGGCGGCTAATGCCGCCGCCGCCCTGAGCGGCGCCTTCGTGGTCAACGGTAGCCCGACGCAAACCGCGATGGCGGAGCGGGCGGGGGCAAGGAGTCAGTTGGCCCAACTCACCTTTGCCGGGGTCGTGGTGTTGGCGCTGTTGTTTCTGACCGGTCCCCTGCAATATCTGCCGCGCTGTGTCCTGGCTGGAATCGTTTTCACCATTGCTGTGGGCCTGGTGGACATCTCGGGCCTGCGCGCCATCGGTCGGGAAAGTCCGGGGGAGTTGCGCCTGGCGCTCATCACTGCCGCCACCGTACCCCTGGTCGGCGTGGGGCAGGGTATTTTGCTCGCCGTGATCCTGTCGTTGCTGCGGCATGTCCGACACAGCTACCATCCGCATACCGCCGTCATGGTTCCCGACAAAGCCGACCACTTTGTGCCGGTGCACGCGCGGGCCGGCGTGCAGACCGAGCCGGGAATCATCGTTTATCACTTCGGCGCGGATTTGTTCTATGCCAACGAGCGGCGTTTCAACGAGGAAGTCCGCATGCTGGTGGCCATGGCGGCAAAGCCGGTGCGCTTGTTCGTGGTGGACGCGGCGGCTATTACCGACATCGATTATTCGGCGGCTCGCTCGTTTCGTGATCTCTGCAAGGAACTGCAGGGTCGGGGCGTGACGATAGCTTTTGGGCGGGTGAGTCCCAACGTCCTGGCCGACATGGAACGCCACGGTATCCTGGCCGTGGTTGGTGTCGAACAGGTTTTCCCGACTCTCCATGAGGCCGTTGCGCAGGCACGGGGTGTTACCGCGAACGTTGTGGATAACCACCTGAAACCGGGGTAATGGCGTAACGATTTTCGCGGATGAAGCCATGGAATGACGAATTCTGCCGAAAGCCTGAGAAACCGCTTAACCGTTTGCTCCATGCCCGGTGATCGTGGCGGCGAAGCGGATCTCAAATTCCCATGGGTTGTGGAAGTTTTGAATCTTGAAGGGGAGAAGGGGTCAGGTCTCGTATAATAACAACATGCCTTGTTACACTACCGGCTATCGCCAATTGCGTTCTGATCGGCTAAAAAACAAGCCAGTGCAATAATGCGAGGCCTGACCCCTTTTATGTTTTTCGCACGGAGAAAACCAACGTGCAATATAGAAAAGAAATTGACGGTCTGAGAGCTATCGCGGTATTGGCTGTCATTTTCTTTCACGCCGATCTATTTAGAATGACTGGCGGCTTCATTGGGGTTGATGTCTTTTTTGTAATAAGTGGTTATTTGATAACGACTATCTTGATTGAGGAAATCGAGCGCAATCGATTTTCAATATTGAATTTCTACGAACGGAGAGCGAGACGAATTTTTCCGGTACTTGGCGTGGTATTGCTTGTTACCACCCTTGCTGCATTTGTCCTAATGCCCGCCTATCTCCTCAGATCCTATTCAAAAAGCTTGGTCTCGGTTTCTGTATTTTTGTCCAATGTATTTTTTTATCTAACCAGCGGGTATTATTCGACGGCATCGGCTGAAAAGCCTTTATTGCATACTTGGAGCCTGGCTGTCGAAGAACAATATTATGTATTTTTTCCTATTTTGCTTTCTATGCTTTGGTTTATTGGAAGAAAATGTTTTGCGATATTTTTATTGATATTATCTGTGGCGTCTTTTCTATTCTCGCAATATTTGCTTTTTAAACAAGCCGGAGATGCTAATTACTATCTTATTTTTAGTCGTGTATGGGAACCATTGGCGGGATCGCTGATAGCTGTTACCGGTATTTGTCGGCTTTCGGTTGGTAAGGACATTAAAAACATCCTCGGTTATGTTGGCGCTACCCTTATTATTGGTTCGATTGTTTTTCTTGATAGGAGTACGCCAGCGCCCAGCCTGTTTACGTTGTTTCCTGTCATCGGCGCCTGTCTGGTTATCATGTTTTGTGACAATACGACGGCTATTGGTAAAGTTCTGGCGAATAGATTTCTTGTCGGTATGGGTCTGATCTCTTATTCGCTTTACCTATGGCATCAACCGATATTCGCGTTTATACGGATGAAGACGATTGGCGAGCCCAGCGATAAGGCATTTATTGGCGCAATTGCATTAATATTTGTTTTATCAGTGCTTAGCTATCAATATGTCGAGAGGCCATTTAGAGACAGAAAAATAGTTACAAGGACAGGGATCTTAAAATTTTCAGTGATCACAATTTTGCTATCTTTTTCAGTTGGGCTGTCTGGTTATGTATTCGAAGGATTTAATAATCGGTTGGCGGCAGCGAACTATTTGGGCGCCGCACAATTTAGTCCAAAGACGAATGAGTGCCATACGCTAGGCGAGAACTATTTGAAGCCGAAAGATGCCTGCAGGTATTTCGGCAAGAATGTCACTTGGGCAAGTTTTGGCGATAGTCATGCTGTTGAGCCTGCTTATGCTCTCGCAAAAATGCTTGAGCAAAATGGTGAGGGTGTGTTGCAACTGAGTTTTAGCGGCTGCCCTCCTGCATTGTTATTTGAAATAGAGTCTGGTTGTTCCAAATGGATTAATGAATCGCTTGATTATCTGGAAAATGCTCGTTCCATAAAAAACGTATTATTGGGATTTCGATATAGAAAATCTTTATACGAGTATTTGGGCGATAGATATTGGGACAGTTTGCACGAGATCATCGTTCGTTTACTGGCATCCGGTAAAAATGTTTACCTATTATATCCGACTCCTGAATTGCCGGTAGATATGCGTAAAGCGGCAATGCCATTGACTATATTTGGAGGGAAAACAATGCTTGATTTGGAAAAATCGATACCATCGAGAGATTATTTTGAAAAAAATAGATATATTCTAAGCAAACTCGATACGTTGCCTTATGGAAAGAATCTGCATGCTATTGAGCCTTTTCAAATATTTTGCAATCGCGATTATTGTCCGGCGGTAATCGATGGAACTCCGCTTTATCTCGATGACAATCATCTGAGTGTCGAAGGGTCTAAATTGTTACTGGAGGGCAGTGTTGTGGGAAAGGTAATAGGACAGAAGAAAGCACTCAGCGGACTGCCTGAAAAACCGGCGCTCGTTTCCCGCGCACTCGAATCTGACAGCCGCTGATGCTGATAGGGCGCCCACTATTCCGAGGGGGCTTTCCAACAGCGTGCGCAACGTTATTAGGTGGCTTGCCGAGGGCAGCCGGCCCATTCTTTCGAGCTGATCATTTCCCTTTATAAAACCAAGGTTCGACAGCCACTTCGATACCGGTGGGCTGATCCTGCTCGACCGAGTGATGCACCGTGGCGTCCAGCGGGCCAATATTGGCGTCGCGGCCCAAGGCAAAGCTCTGCTCCCGGACGATGGTGAGATAGGCTTTGTTCAGCATCAGCGCGCGTTCGCGCATCGGGTCGATCAGCACCGGGATGCTCCGATTCATCCGCTCCACCTCGGCTTTGTTCAAACTACCGTCGGCCTGGAAGAATTTGCCGACGATCTCGTCGTTAGCGCGGAATTCGTCGCCCGCGTGATTCTCCTGCAGATACACCTGATATTCCGGGCGGCCGTCGGCCCGTAGGGGATCGGGGACGCCGTTCAGGCCGGTTTTCGAGCCGGTGTGACGCCAGCCGTGGGCGGTACTGGCGAAATCGAGCTTGCGCGGGAAGGCGAAGGTGGAATCGTCGGTGACGCCAAGGCCGCCGTGGCAGCCCATGCAGAACACGGTCTCCTCGAAGGTTTGGGGTCGTAGCTGTCCCTGTCGATCCTCGATAAAGCCTTGCAGCAGCCAGCCGGCGCCATTGTCGATGCCGTTCTCAATATCGCCGTCGAACAGCAGGATGCGGTCGGGGAAGTCGTTGGCTTCCTTGACTTCGGCAAGCGCCTTCTCCTCCAGATCGCCGTAGGTTCGCCAGGCGATCTTTTTCATGTAGCGGAATTCCTTCATCCGCGGGGCCATGAGAATGGCGTCGCTCTTGTCGTCGATGTCGAGATAGCGCACCGAATGGGCGAACTCGGTGCCGAGGGGATACAGTCCGGCGGCGAGCGGCGCTTTTTGATAGCCCAGGGTTCTGGCCTTGCCGACATAGGACATCGTGATCCCGTTGCGCGGGTCGAAGGCGAAGGCGATGTGATCGGCCATACCCAGTTCGCCGTTTTTGTCGAGATCGACGCCGTAGCGGGTCTCGTCGGTGGGGGAGATTTTGACGTCCTGCTGTTTGATCAGCGCTTCGGTTATCGCCAGGTTCAGTTTATAAACGGCGCGCGACGGCTCGCCGTCCTCGGTTTCCCGATAGGCTTCGGGCAGGCGGATCATGACGTCGTCCGTCGAGCCGGCGGCGGGCCAGAAGGCGCCGGGCGCCGGGGTGTAGGCGAAGACGCGCCAGCCGCTGTCGCCGCCGTCGGGGGCGAGGTCGAATCCCTCCGCGTCGAACTGGAAATAGACATCGGGAACGAATCCGTCCCAGCGGCCGTTTTTGTTGTAGTCCCAGCCCGGCGGCGGCGCGGCCAGGGCATCGGCCAGCGCGATTTTGCCATCGGCGCGGTGGTAATTGTCTTCGCGCACGTAGGCGAGAATGGCGGCGTCGCTAATCTCGGCGATCAGCGGCTGGCGGTCGACGAACAGATTCGTCCAGCGGTTCTTCAGGCCGGGGGTGGGAAAGGCGTAAGAGATCTGGAGATCCCGGTCGTTGATGAAGTTCGGCACGCGCGGCCGGACGTGACAGGTGAAACAGGGATTGTGCGCTTGGCCTGCCGCGTCCTCGGTTTTGGTATAGCACTGCGGCGGAATGTAGGCGGTGGGGTTGTTCAGCGCCTTGCCGGTGAGATCGGCCGGCTGATCCGTGGCCAGGGCAGAGCCGGAGTGAGCGGCAAGAAAGAGGACGAGGGCCGCAACGGAGTGACGGACGAAAAACATGGCGCGGTTACCTGGGTGGGAGGCGGAAATGCAAAGGGCAGCGTACCCAGCGGGTGGCGCCGCCCTCTGTTTTAGACTCGGCCGGATGAGGCCAGTGGCTTAATCCATCGCCGGGAACGGCCCAATATAACCGACGTAGGCGCGGCTCTGGCCGGGGTTCTGCAGTTTGTCCTCGTCGCTTTCGCCATATGGATGCTGGACTACCGACATCAGATAGCCGTGGCCGTTGACGTTGGGATACCAGTAGGCCGAGGTGGTTTCGGCCCCGTAAGGCGTGGTCTCGATACGAGTCAGCTTCTTGGTTGGGAAGTTGTAGGCCCAGATGGCGTCGTTCTGATGGCCCGTCCCGGTGTCCTCGCCGATGATCAGCGTGTCATAGCCGGGGATGAAGGTGATGTTGTCCGGATTGGCCAGGCCGTCCATGTCGCAGGTGTTGCCGGCATATTTCGAGTCCTTTTCATACTCGTGGGGAATGCCCGCAACCAACCCGGTCATGTCCGTGGCGGCGTAGTTGCTATCCAGGGTCAATTTATAAACCGCGCCGCAAGCATTGGCCTTGACCCGGATGTCATTGGAACCGCCGAGATCGTATTTGTTGTCCTTAGCCTTGTCCTCCATGCCTTTTTCGACCTCGGACATGGAGAGGAACATCGTTTTGGTAGCCGGATCGAAGGAAATTCCCTCCATTTTCCGGAATTCAGTGGTCGCTCCCATCATCGAGGCATAACGGCGGGTTTCGAAGCGCGAGGCGACGACGTCCATGCCCGGCTTGATTTTAAGGCATTCGGCGCGCGCCTCGGCGTTCGAAGGCCGGAAGCCCTCGGGACATTTGCCGTCGGCGGCGATCTTGGCGGTTTCGAAAAGGTCGGAGAAGCTCAGCTTCTTCTCGATCGCGGCGCGAATCTCGGCGCTGGCGGCGTGGCCGAGGTCAACCCATTCGATCTTCGCGCTACCCGCGCCCTCGTCGGAGGTCTGTACCCACTTGGCGGCGTACAGCGTGCCGGCGTCGAGTTTGCCGGGTTCATCGGCGACGAAGCGGAAAAGGCCGACGTTGGTGCCATCGTCCGAAATGTAAGCGGTTTTCTGGTCGGGCATGACGTAGGACAGCTCAACCGCGACCCGACCCATCGCATAGTGCTTCTGCGCCGTGCCGTTACCGTCCGCGGTGACCGTGATCTCGGTGGGATAGCCGTAGGCGTAGGGATTGAAGACGGCACGGAACTGTTCGAGCGTCATCGTCGCCGGATCGACGTCGAAATAGCTCGCCATGGGTTTGTTGTAGTCGTCGATGTCGTCCAGCGATTTAGCTTCTTCGATGGCGCGGGCGTCCGGCGGATATTCCTCGGAGCCGAGATGGGTGCGCCAGGGCGTGACCGAACCGGCGCAGGGCACCCACAGCCCGTCGAAGGCGGAGAAGTCGATGGGCTTCGTGGATACCGGCGTGAGGTTGCCCTCGGTATCCGTCGCCAGCTCGCTCAGATACATGGCGCCGGGGCGCGATTCGAAATGCGTCACCGAATAGAGCTTATCGCCGACCGGCAGCAGGGAAGTAAAGTCGGCCGAAGTGGAAATTACCGGCTGACCGTCGGCCGACAGCACCGGCTTCCCCGATTTATCGATGAGGGTGGCGAACACCTGGTCGCCGATTTTGTCGCCGGAACGCGCCAGGACGTGATAGCCGATCTTGTGTTCGACCCCGTTAACGGTGACGCTCGGGCTGACGACGACCTCGCGTTTCGCGGCGTCGGTCAGGGGAACGGGCGCCGGCGTGAAGCTCAGCTCGCCGGCCGACGCCAATAGGGGAACGCCGACCAGCGCCGTGGTCAACAGTAATTTCGAAGAGCGGGACATCGTGGCCTCCAAGGCAATAGTGAACTCGAGACATAGTTAAGGGTAGGGTCATGACAAAAATGTGACGGTTCGATGACGCACGATGGACTCGTTTGCCGCCTTTCCTCCCATTTCTCGTTCAAGGACCGGGATAGGCTTCCATGAACCCGAACCATCCCTCGACTCATCTGCTATTTTCTATCTAAATCCTGTTGTTGCCGCCGACACGGTAAGTTGTTTTTTACAATGATCTTTTACAATAATCGCGTAAGTTCGAACTCACCTACCGCATACGCAAAAACTCATCGAAACGAGTGTGGCCATCCATCAACCTACGATGAACGATTGCATGACACGCAACGTCTACGCCGTCCCAATGCACGATGCCGGTCTTTCAAGGGCACTGGCCATGCGGCTGGGGCCCTGGAAGTTGTTGATACCTTCCATCCTGTTGCTGTTAGTCATCGGTTCCACGACAGCCGCCGAGCCATCCGCCGGCGATTTGATCACGGGGCTGGACCCGGAGGACCAGCAGTGGTTGGGGGAATTGATGGAGGTCCTGGACGATAGCACCGAGATTGCCACCAAAAGCCGTCTGAATGCCGATTACGTGCCGGGCACCGTCACGGTGTTGCAAGGGCGGGATCTGGAATCCTTGGGCATGCGCACCGTTTGGGACGCGCTGTCGCTGATTCCCGGTGTGATCATCAACCAGGGAAGACGGGAGGAATATTTCGTGGGGGTCCGGGGATTCAATCCACCATTCAACTCGGGAAACATCAAAGTCCTGCTGAACTCGACGCCGATGAGTCGCGACGAATCGGGGCTGTCCTCGCAGGCGCTGTCCATACCGATCGAGCAGGTTGACCGGATCGAATTCATCCGCGGTCCCGGCGCGGTCCTGTATGGCGATTTCGCCTACCACGGCGTATTGAATATTCTGACCCGTCAAGATCGTTCGCGACTCTCCACCCGCGTGGACGAGCACGGCACGACCCTCACCAATGGCGCGTACGCTTATCAAAGCCAGGACAAGGCGACCCGCTTCGGCCTGAATGTGGCGGGCGCGACCGGGCATTGGGTGGAAGCGCCCGAGGATAGGGATATCGACAACGAACAGCAATCCGCTATTGCCCAATTCCGCCATCGCGGATTCGGCCTGACGGCTCAGCTCATCAACGAAGACTATGACGACGAGCAGGGGTTGAGCCGCGAGCAACGGACCGAAACGATTGCCTTAAACCAATCGCTGGATTTGACGGACGATACCCAATTCAATCTCTACGCCTCCTATCTCAATAACGACTATAGCGAAGCCGGCAGTCGCTTTCTGGGGCAGGTCTGGGAGGGCCGGGCGGAATTGACCGGCCATGGCATACCGCGCCACCGATGGCTTATGCAGTTTTCCTATACCGATAGTTTTACCGAAGAAGCGGTCCTCGCGCGCCCCCCGCAGGTCCGCACTCCCGGATTTTCCCAGTCCGATATCAGCCGCCGGTATTTCGGTTTCAGCCTACAGGATGAATTCGAAGCCACCGAGCAGTTGACACTGACGGCAGGCGTGCGCCTTGATCGCCGCCTGGACCTTGACCGAACGCTGTTCAATCCCCGCCTGGCGGCGGTCTGGAGAATTTCTCCCACGGATATCCTGAAAGCGCAGTACGCCAGCGGCTATCGGGCGCCGACCTTTTGGGAGCTGTTTCCGCCCCTGGACTATGCCAATACCGGTCTCGCCCCCGAAACCATCCGCGCCAGCGAACTCAGTTACATCCATCGGCAAGCGGATCAGGTTCTGCGCCTGACCCTGTTCTATTCGCAATTCGATGATTTCATCAGAAGAATAGTAGGACGGAGCAACCGCCCCGTTTTTCACAACACGGGAAAAGCACTCGCCACGGGCGGGGAACTGGAATGGGAGCGGCAGTGGTCGCCCCGGCTCAAGTCCTGGTTCAACCTCTCTTATGCCGATACGCGATATTTCGACGATTTGAGTTCGACCGAACCGGACCCGACCACGGCCGATTGGTTGGGCAATCTGGCCTTGTTCTATCGTTTCGGGGATCAGACCTTGTTTACGCTGTATTGGAATTACGTAGGAAAACGGCATAGCGACGACATCGACACCCATGCTGAACAGCGGGTCGGCGTCACCTTGAACTGGTTCAACGTTGGAATCCCCGGACTCACACTGCGTCTAGGGGTCCGCAATCTCCTGCGGGCCAATCAACGTTATCTGGTTGACGAAGCACCACCGGTGGGTCTGACGTCCGTTGAATTTCCGGATAGCCTGGTCTGGGGGCAGATTTCCTATGATTTCTAATCGTCGTCAGATCAAGCCTTCCGGGTGATCGTCGTCTTATGCTTATGGCCTGCCGATCGACTCGCCAGTCCCTGTTTTGGAGCTTTTTGCTCACGCTTCTGGTGATATTCGGCGAAGTGAACGGAGCGATGGGCGACCCGGCGGAACAGCGGGTGCAAATCGGCTTGCGCCTGTTCCGCACCCTGGTTGCGGCGGATCAGGACCTGGAAGACAAGACCGACGCGGAAGGGCGACTGGAGCTGGCGCTGCTCTATCAAAATGATCGGAATCAGGCCGAAATGCTGGCCGAAGCCTTGCGGGAATCCGGCCATGGGAACGAGCAAGGCAAGATCAAGAATCATCCGCTGCGGACCGTTCCCGTCGACCTCGATACCCTCAAGCGCCTACAGCCGGTGCCGGCCGCCATTTATCTGGTGCAACCCCTACCGAAACCGGATCTGGCCAGCGTCATACGCTATGGCGTCGACCATCACCGCATCGTGTTTTCACCGTTCGAAGGGCAAGTCGAACAAGGGGTGCTCGCCGGGCTGGCCATCGAGGTGCGGGTCATGCCGCATATCAATCAGACGACCCTGCGGCAATCCGGCATCCGTTTGAAGGAACTCCTGCTCAAGGTGGCCAAGATCCATGAATAGGCTCACCGGTTGGATCAGATCCGAGACCGATCGGACAGTTTTTCAGTTGACCTTGTCGTTCGCGCTGCTTGCGCTGGCCGTGGCGGGAGTCACCGTGGTGTATTGGTTCATTCTGTTGCAGCCGCGCTTGCTACTGGCGGCGGACGCCAACGCCAAGCTCTTGGGCCAATCGCAGGCGATTCCCTTGGCGGAAGTGCTTCAGCCACGCGGCGAACCCATTTCCGTCAGCGAAGTGACGACGGCGATGGACAAGGTGCTGTTGGTCACCGATCCGGCCACCGATCAGCCCTTGATCGTCGGATTGGCGCTGGAACTGGATTATGACGTGATACCCGCCGCCGCCGGTTCATTGAACCTGGAACGCAGGTCTGTTCCCTGCCCGGACTGCTTTCGCGTCGAGGTTCCGCTGTATGCGCCTTTGAGCGATGAACTGCTGGGCATCGCGCATTTTTACGTCAGCCCGGTTTTTTTTCAGACCTTGAAACGGGACATCCTCCGCGCACTGGTTGCCGAATCCCTGTTGATTCTGCTGCTGTTGCTCCTGGTCTGGCGGTGGGTGCTCGCACTGGGGCGCAAACTGCGCCACGAGGCGTTGGATCGGCAGCGGGCGGAGCAGGAAGCGCGCGACGCCAACCGCGCCAAAAGCCAGTTTCTGGCCAACATCAGCCATGAAATTCGTACGCCGCTCAACGCCATTCAGGGTCTGCTGTATTTGATTCGATTGGAAACCTTGTCGCCGCAGGTCTTGGATCAGTTGAAAAAGGTGGATCATTCAGCGCAGGCATTATCGATCATCATCAACGACATTCTGGATTTCTCCAAAATCGAGGCCGGTTACCTGGAACTTGAAAATGTTCCTTTCGACCTACTCGCGGTGCTGGATCGCATTCGCAGCGTGTTGGGGTTTCGCTCCCTCGAAAAGGAACTGGAACTGCGCTTTCGCGAAGAAGATTCGGTGCCGCGATACTTGCGCGGCGATGCCAACCGTCTGGGACAGATTCTGCTGAATCTGGTGGGAAACGCCATCAAGTTCACCGAGTACGGCAGGATCGACCTCCATATCCGCGTCGCGGCAGACCGTACGGATCAAGTCATGCTGGAATTCTCGGTAAAGGATACCGGTATCGGCATCTCGCTGGAGCAACAAACCCGCCTGTTCCGTTCCTTTAGCCAGGCCGATTCCTCGATTACCCGACGTTTCGGCGGTACGGGTTTGGGTTTGGCCATCAGTCGGCGGTTGGTGGACATGATGGGCGGAACGATCACCGTGACCAGTGTCTTGGGTCAAGGCAGCGACTTTCGCTTTACCGCAACGTTCAGTCGTGCCGGGGCGCATGATCTGGAAGCGATTTCGCAGCGGCCTCACAACCCGAACGATACGGTCGGGTTGCGTGGCGCGCGGATACTGGTGGTGGATGATCAACCGATCAATCAGGACATCATGGCGGAGATCCTGCGTCGCGCTGAACTGTATGTGCGCGTCGTCGGAAACGGCCAAGAGGCGTTGCACGAACTCCAGGCTCACCCCAACGAATACGATGCGGTGTTGATGGATTTGCAGATGCCGGTTCTGGATGGCTATGAAACCACTCGGCGTCTGCGGGCCAACCCCCGTTGGAATGAGCTTCCGATCATCGCGATGACGGCCTATGCGCTTGTGGAAGAGAAAAAGCGTTGCCTGGCGATCGGCATGAACGATTACCTGTTCAAACCGATCGACGTGCCGATGTTGTTTCGGGTGTTGCGACGCCGGATCAAGCGGCCCAAGAGTGCGCCCGAACTCCCCGCGAGGGCAACGATTTCCCAAATCGCTGGCGATGCGGGCGAGAAAAATCCTTCCGTTTTCGCGGCGGAAAGCGCGCCCGGTTTGGACCTGATCAGCGCGATCGAGCGGTTGGGTGGGAACGAAACGCTTTATCGGCGGTTGCTGGCCCGGTTCCGGGAACAGTACGGCGACGTGCCGGCGCAGATGCGCGACGCCATGGAGCACGGCGATTTGGAACGGGCCGCGCGACAGGCCCATGCTTTGGCTGGCGTGGCCGGAAATCTCGCCGCCGTTTCCTTGGAACGCGCTCTGCGTGATCTGGAACGGGCATTGCTTAACAATTCCAACGAGTTACCGCAATGCCTTGAGCGTGTGGAAACCGCCTTGCGCGAAGTGCTGGTCAGCATTCAACGGTTGCTCGCCAAACCGACGGAATCGGAGTCGCCGGCGCCAGCGGCCGACGCGGGCGCCGCGTTTGACCGCGAACGCTGGAGCGAAATCCTGAACGAACTGGCGACCTTGCTCGCCGCGCACGACTTGCGGGCGAAAAAGCGATTCGCCGAAATCATGGCCCAAGCCCCGGACGGCCCTATTCAAGTTCGCCTGAAGGAACTGTGTCATCCGCTTGAGTGCCTAAATTTCTCTGAGGCTCTGCAAGCACTTAACAACGTAGCCGAAACGGCGGCAATCACTCTTGTGGGAGGTAAAGACAGCGATGTCCAATGAATTGCCTGCGACCGTTCTGGTGGTCGATGACATGATCGAAAATATCGAAATCCTCAACTGGATTCTGGCGGACGATTATCGGGTGCTGTTCGCCACCAACGGCGCCGATGCCCTGACCATCGCCCGCGAGCAACGGCCGGACCTGATTCTCCTGGACGTGCTGATGCCGGAAATGACCGGATACGACGTGTGCAAACAGCTCAAGCAGGACACCTTGACGCAAGATATTCCCGTTCTTTTTCTGACCGCCAAGGATCAGAAAGAAGACGAGGAGATCGGCTTGGGGCTCGGCGCCGTCGATTATCTGACCAAACCCGCGCGTGCCAGCATCGTCCGGTTGCGGGTCAAAATTCATCTGGAACTGAAACGCTATCGGGACACGCTGACCGCGCTCTCGATAACCGATAGCCTGACCGGAATCCCCAACCGCCGCCGCTTCGACGAATTCCTACGGGACGAATGGATGCGCGCGGTGCGTAGCAAGGCGCCCTTGTCGCTGATAATGGTGGATGTGGATTGCTTCAAGGCTTACAACGATCATTTCGGTCATGCCGCCGGGGACCGTTGTTTGAAAACCGTGGCGCAAGTCTTGGAGAAAGGCTTATTGCGTCGCACCGATCTGGCGGCCCGCTATGGCGGCGAGGAGTTCGCCTGCGTGTTACCGGCGACCGACCACTCCGGCGCTTTGAGCCTGGCGGAGCAGTTGCGGGAACAGATTGTCGCCCGACGCTGCGACCATCCCTTTTCGTCGGCGGGGCCTTTCGTCACGGTCAGCATGGGCGTCGCCACGCTGCGACCCGATCCCCATACGGAACCGGATATGTTGATCGAATTGGCCGACCGCCGTCTGTATCAGGCCAAACGCGCCGGCCGGAATCGCGCGATAGGCGAGGACGGAGCAACGTCCGCTTAATCCGGCCGCCCGACGCCGCCGTCGAAGATCGTTACGACACGGACGGGCCGACGAACGACGGGGGAAAATCCCGCAACCGGCTGGGTCGGCGCGTTCCCCCTTGAACCCGGATCGATCGGGTAGGGAACCAAATACCGCGCTTGCTTTCCTTGAAGGGGTAAGACGCCGCGTCCACGGCCCGATCGAGTCCACCCGATACACGCTTCATGGCAACCCGCGCACCCCTGATCCGCATCCGTCAACTCCGCAAGACCTATCTCGAAGGCGATGCCACCCGTTGCATCTTCGAGCATCTGGATTTGGATATTCACCCCGGCGAATTCGTCGCCCTGCTGGGCCGTTCCGGATCGGGCAAATCGACCCTGCTCAATTTGCTCAGCGGTATCGATCTGCCGGATGCCGGTGAAATCCGCGTCGATGGCCAAACTATCAATACGCTGGACGAACAAGCCCGCACCCGCTTTCGCCGCCGCCGGGTCGGCTTCGTCTTTCAGTTCTTCAATCTCATTCCGACCTTGACGGTGGAAGAGAATCTGTTGTTGCCCCTGGAGTTGAACGGCATGAACGACGCCGAGCAACGTCGGCGGGCCACGCTGATGCTGGATCAGGTCGGCCTGGGCTCACGCCGTTCCAGTTATCCCGAACAACTGTCCGGCGGCGAACAGCAGCGGCTAGCCTGTATTCGCGCCCTGGTGCATCGACCCCTGCTGCTGTTGGCCGACGAGCCGACCGGCAATCTGGATGACGAGACCGGCGCGCAAGTGCTGGCGTTATTGCTCAAGCTGCACCGGGAGGCGGCAAGCACGGTGCTGATGGTCACCCACAGTCGGGAAGTCGCCGAGCAGGCCGACCGCCTGTTGTATCTGGAAGCCAGCCGGGTGCGGGAAATCGCCCGATGAAACCGCTGCTCTGGCGCAGCATGCTCCGGCATCTCACGCGCCATCCCTGGCAGTTGGGGTTGTCGGTGCTGGGCATCGCGCTGGGCGTGGCGGTCGTGCTGGCGGTGGATTTGGCCAACGCCAGCGCCCGCGCGAGCTTCATGCTCTCCATGGAACAGGTCGCCGGGCGCGCCACGCATCAGATCAGCGGCGGCCGGCAAGGCATTCCCGAAACGCTGTATACGCGGTTGCGCGTGGATCTCGGATTACGGGACGTGGCCCCGGTGGTCAGCGCTTACGTCACGGTTGGCGCTGATAATGCGCCGCGTTCCGACGACCATCCCGGCGATCGCGGTGAGTTGTATCAGGTTCTGGGGGTGGACCCCTTCGCCGAAGCGCCGTTTCTCGGTTATCTGGACGAATTGAGCGAAGCGGGCGTCGATCTGAACGCTTTTCTGACGCGATCGGGGGCGGCTTTGCTATCGCGCACCCTGGGCCGTAGCGTGGAGGTGGCGGCGGGTTCGACGCGGATGACCCTGCACGCCGTGGGCTGGCTGCAAAGCCCGGCGTTGCAACACTTGATCGTCACCGACATCGGCACCGCCCAGGATCTGTTCGGCAAAGCGGGACGGCTGGATCGCATCGACCTGATTCTGCCTGAAGACGCCCAGGGCGAGAGACTGGCCCAGTCGATCCGCGCCCTGTTGCCGGATGGCTTCAAGCTGGAACGCACCGCCACCCGCAATCAGGCCACCGTCGATCTGAGTGCCGCCTTTTCCCTGAATCTGACCGCCATGAGCCTGCTCGCCCTGGTGGTGGGCATGTTCCTGATCTACAACACCATGACCTTTTCCGTGGTGCAGCGGCGGGGTTTGTTGGGGATGTTGCGGGCGCTGGGAGCGGATCGCCGTGAATTGTTCAGCGTGGTGCTGGGCGAGGCGCTGCTGCTTGGCCTGGCCGGTATTCTGCTGGGCGCTCTGCTGGGCCTATGGATCGGTTCGGGTTTGGTGCATCTGGTCACCCGCGCCGTCAACGATCTGTATTTCACCCTGAATGTGCGGGAGTATTTCGTTACGCCCCTGTCCCTGCTGAAAGCCGGCGGAATGGGCTTGTTGGTGACCTTGATCGCGGCCTGGCTGCCGGCGCGGGAAGCGGCCGCCGCGCCGCCGGGCGCGGTGCTGAGCCGGGCGGCGCTGGAAGCGCGTTGGCGGGCCGCTTTGCCCCGTTTGAGCCTGTTCGGGTTGCTGCTGTTGCTGTTGGGTTTCGTTTTATTGGGGTTCTCGTCCGGTCTGTTGGCCGGTTTTGTCGGCTTGTTCCTGCTGATTCTCGGCTGCGCCTTGTTGACGCCCGTTTTCATGGTGGCGCTGGTCCGCGTGAATCAAGGGCTGATCCGGGGATTGCCGGCGCGCATGGCGACCCGCGACGTGGCCCGCCATCTGAGCCGAACCGGCGTGGCGGTGGCGGCCTTGATGGTGGCTTTCGCCGCCACCGTGGGCGTGGGTGTGATGATCGACAGCTTTCGCGGTGGCGTGGCGATCTGGATCACCGATTTGGTGAACGCGGACCTCTACATCGCGCCCATCGCCCTGGAAAGCGGCGACGACACGCAAACGCTGAATCCGGCGGTCGTGGCGGGTTTGCGCACCGCGTCGGGCGTCGCCGCCGTGTCGGTCTACCGGCGTAACTCGGTGGAGATCGGCGGTCGGCCGGTGACCTTGCTCGCGGTTGAACTCGCGCCCAGGGCCAAAACCGGCTATCGCCTCGTCGAGGGTGATCCGGAAACCGCCTGGCGGGCCTTCGAACAGGCGTCGGCGGTGATGATTTCCGAGCCGCTCGCCTACCGCCAGGGCTTGCGGGCCGGCTCGCGCATCACCCTGCCCACCGCCCACGGGAATCGTACATTCCCGGTGGTCGGGGTGTTTCTGGATTACGGATCGGAGCATGGGCGAATACTCATGCAACGCGGAACCTATCAGGATGCGTGGGACGACAAGGCCATCAGCACGGCGGCGCTCTACGCTTTGCCCGGCGTCGATCTGGCGAGGCTGCGCGAGGAACTCCTGAGCTGCGTCGGCGCCGTGCAACCCTTGTGGCTGCGTTCCAACCGCGACATTCGGAAATTTACCCTGACCGTTTTCGACCGCACGTTCACGGTTACTCGCGTGTTGCGCCTGTTGGCCATTCTGGTGGCGTTCGTCGGCGTGGTGAGCGCCTTGATGGCCTTGCAACTGGAGCGGGCGCGGGAGTTCGCTATCCTGCGCGCCACGGGGATGACGGCGGGCGAAGTGGGCTGGCTGGTGTCGCTGCAAACGGGATTCATGGGCTTCGCCGCGGGCTTGATGGCGATTCCCGTCGGTCTGTTGCTGGCCGCCGTGTTGATTTTCGTCATCAACCGCCGCGCCTTCGGCTGGACGCTGCCGTTTCAGGTCGACCCGTGGATTCTGGCCGAGGCGGTGCTGTTGGCGATCATCGCCGCTTTGCTGGCCGGCCTTTATCCGCTCTGGCGCATGGCGCGCACGCCGCCGGCCCAGGCGCTACGCAGCGAGTGAGGCGAACGCCGACGATGTTTTTTAATTCAATGCGACCGAGCCCTATCCCGCCATCACTTTGCCGGCATGCCCGCCAGCAGCCATTCCGGGCAGAACATATGCCGCATGGCGTTGCTGGGAACCCCTGGCGGCAACGGCCAGTTGGGCGGGGGGTTCGTTCCGTATACCACTTCCCATTGAGCATCTTTCCATTGGGCGGGATGGACTTTCTTGCGTGCGATCGAATTGAATCCGGACGCCTGGTACGCTGTCTTATGCGTCTTCGGCGAACCGAGAACCACAACTAAATCAATGCGATGTAGGGACTCCGTGTGGAGTGACGCCAGTTGGTGAAGTATATGCCACAGATTGTAGCCGCCGCCCGAGAAGCCATAGAATGCGCAAGTTGTCGGGTCTTCGAGGAACTTTTTCAGGGCCGCTTTGGTCTGCGGACTGTGCCCGCTTTGGGGCTGACCGGGCGCATCGAGGACGATGGCGTCATAGCCTCTACGGTTGGCGTAATCCTTCGCGGCCTGCACGTGCAATGCGCCGAGCGGCCAGGCGATCTTATCTCCTTTCTCGTCGGGATAGGTCCCGGCCCGAGCGGAATTGCCTCTCAAGATCAACATCTTTGCGCGCGACACGGTGATCTCCTTAGGTGGAGAAAAATGGACACGATGAGCTTTGTTGTGATTGAGTGGGATCGGCTCGATATAGTTCTATTGGGGCTGGATTTTCCCTTTGAATCGACTGGATCGGGTACTTGAAGCGTTCAGTCAGGAGTAGGTCGACATGACGCCCGCCCAGACGCCGCGCGGCGAATGAGGCATCATGGGTAAACTGTCGGGATCGGTCGTCACCGGCTTCGTGGCTTATCTCCTGATCGCCGTGGCCCTGGTCGGTATCCAGCCGGACGGGAAATCCGTGCGCCAGGTCATTCCCGTATCGGCCGCCCTGAACGAGGACAGCCTGCAAGGCTATGCGCGGGCCTACCAGCCACGGCCCTTGGTATTTCCCGAAGATCACGGCGCGCATCCCGATTTCCGTACCGAATGGTGGTACGCCACCGGCAATCTGGCCGCCGAGGATGGCCGCCGTTTCGGTTATCAATTGACGCTGTTTCGCATCGCGCTTTCCCCAAACGCCGTTTCCGGCGCCTCCGCCTGGCATTCCCGGCAGCTTTACATGGGGCATTTCGCGCTGACCGACGTGGCCGGCGGCCAGCATCGCGCCTTCGAGCGATTCAGCCGCGCGGCGGTGGGGCTGGCCGGAACGCGGGCGCGGCCCTGGAAAGTGTGGTTGGAAGACTGGTCTTTTACGGGTACGGACGAAGGCGGTTTTCCACTGCGTGTTCGCGCCCGCGAGCAGGACATCTCCTTGGATTTGACCTTGGAGCCCCTCAAGCCGCTGGTTCTGCAAGGCGATCGGGGACTGAGCCGGAAAAGCGACGAGCCCGGCAACGCCTCCTTCTACTATTCCTATACTCGCCTGAACACGCGCGGAACCTTGGAAATCGAGGGGCGGAACCAGGCGGTCCAAGGCCAAAGCTGGCTGGACAGGGAATGGAGCACCAGCGCCTTGGGCGACGAACAAAGCGGTTGGGACTGGTTCGCGCTGCAACTGGACGATGGCCGGGATTTGATGTTTTATCGGTTGCGCCGCCGGGATGGATCGCCGGACCCGCACAGCAATGGCGTCCTGGTGGCGGCGGATGGTTCCGTGCGACACTTGGGTAGCCAGGACGTGAGGCTGGACAGCCTGGGAAGCTGGACCAGCCCCGAGACCGGCGACCGTTACCCGGCGCGCTGGCGTTTGCGCGTTCCGCGGGCGGATCTGGACTTGACCGTCACCCCGCGCGTCGCCGATCAGGAAATGCGCCTTTCCGTTCGCTATTGGGAAGGCGCGGTGGCAGTAGCCGGGCAGGCGGCGGGTCAACCCGTCGCGGGCCAGGGCTATCTGGAAATGACCCGTTACGAGGCTCCCTTCTGATGGATATGCTACAAGTGATTACCCTGGCCCTGGTCCAGGGTTTGACGGAGTTTTTGCCCATCTCCAGTTCAGCCCATTTGATACTGGTGCCGTTGCTGACCGGCTGGGACGATCAGGGATTGGCTTACGATGTCGCCGTGCATGTCGGCACCTTGACGGCGGTGGTGGTGTATTTCAGGGCGGAACTGTGGGCCATGCTGATGGCCTGGCTGAACAGCCTGCGCACCCGCCGGATGACTCCGGATGCTCGTCTGGCCTGGGCCGTATTGCTGGGCACGATTCCCGTGGGCTTGGTGGGGCTGCTGTTCAAGGATGTCATCGAAAACCAATTGCGTTCGATGCTAGTAATCGCTGTCGCGACGATCGGCTTCGGACTGTTGCTATGGTGGGCCGACGTGCGTGGCCAGCGGCGGCGCGATGAACACACGATCAACTGGAAAGATGTGCTGGTCATCGGCGGCGCCCAAGCCGTAGCCCTGATTCCCGGCGCCTCGCGGTCGGGCATCACCATGACGGCGGGCCTGGCCATGGGGCTGACGCGGGAAGCCGCGGCGCGCTTTTCCTTTCTGCTGTCCATCCCGGTCATCGTATTGGCCGGTGGTCTGGAGACGCTGGACTTGGTCCGCGAGCCCCAGCACGCGCATTGGGGCGGGATCGTATTGGGGACCGCGATATCCGCCGTCAGCGCCTATCTGTGCATCCATTACTTCCTGAAAATGCTGGAACGCGTCGGCATGTGGCCGTTCGCGGTTTATCGGCTGGTGTTGGGAATCGGTTTACTGTTATTGGTTTCGTGACGGAGTCAGACGTCCTCGGTTCGGCGTCGCCTCGGGTGGTGACCGTCGCCTTGAATCCGGCGCTGGACCACACCATTGAGTTCGCCGGCCTGCAACTGGGCTCGGTGAATCGGGCCTTGCGAATGCAGGTCGATGTGGGGGGCAAGGCGATCAACGTGGCCTCTTGTTTGGCCGACTTCGGGGTCCATGTGGCCGTCACCGGTCAACTCGGCCGGGACAACGCCGCCCTGTTCGAGGAGTGGTTCCAGCGCAAGCGGATCGCCAATCACTGCGGCTATCTCGATGGCCTCACGCGCGTCAACACCAAGCTGGTCGATACCGTCAGCGGCGACACCACGGATCTCAATATGCCAGGGCCGGAACTGACTCCCGACGCCGCCGGGGATCTGCTGGAACACGTGCTGCGCAGCCTCGATCGGTTGAGCGAGCGGACGCCGTGGGTCGTATTGTCCGGCAGTCTGCCGCCGGGTATGCCCGTCGATGCCTACGCCGTCATCACGCGGCGGGTGCAGGCCGCGGGTGCGGCCGTCTTGCTCGATACCAGCGGCGCGCCGCTGCGGGCCGCCCTGACGGCCGGGCCGCGCCTGATCAAACCCAACCGGCATGAATTGGCGGAACTGGTGGGCGAGCCGCTGGAAACCCTGGAGGCCACGGTTGCCGCCGGACGGGCTCTGCTCAGGGGCGAGCATGCTCCCGAGACGGTGGTGGTATCGCTGGGCGCGGACGGTGCGTTGTTCCTCAACGGCGAACAGGCGTTGCACGCTTTGCCGGCGCCGGTGACGGTCCGCAGCACCGTCGGCGCGGGCGACGCCATGGTGGCTGGACTGATCGTGGCCCGGCTCGATAATCTGCCGCTGCGGGCCACCGCCCGACTGGCGACGGCTTTTTCCGCCGCCAAATTGACCCGACTCGGACCCTATCTCCCGCCGCCGGAGCAGGTCCGCGCCATCGCCGGGCAGATCAGCGTGCTGCCCATCGACTGAGGACGCCTTATAACGTCCCATCCAGATGGATTATCGCGCATCGTGCGGCGGCGCCTGCGCAACGACGCGTAATTCCACTATCCTAGAGCAATCAGCTGTTACCGACTGGAACGTTCTTGAAAAGAAACCCCCGCAAGAGCGGACTGCACCACGCCGTTACCCTCCCATCCCGTAGCTGAGCTCCGCGTATGCCATCGGAAATCCAAATAGCCACTCGTTATCTACGCCTCGCCGCCCGTGCTTGGGGACCGGACGAGGGTTTGCCGGTGCTGGCTCTGCACGGCTGGCTGGATAACGCCGCGAGTTTCGATCTGTTGGCGCCCTTGCTCCCGGAAATCAGGCTGATCGCCCTGGATTTGCCGGGTCATGGACTGTCGGGGTGGCGGCCCCCCGGCATGCACTACCATTTCATCGACTTCATCGCCGATGTGGTTGCGGCGGCCGATGCCCTGCACTGGGATCGCTTTGCCTTGTTGGGGCATTCCCTGGGGGCGGGCATCTCCAGTTTCGTGGCGGCCACCATTCCCGAGCGCATCACCCATCTGGGCTTGATCGAAGGACTGGGGCCGTTGTCCGGCGATCCTAGCGAAGGTCCACGGCAACTGGCCCGATCGCTGAGTCAGATGGACGATCTGGAACAGAAGAATCCGCCGGTGTATGGCAGTCTGAAAGAGGCGATCCTCGCCCGCCATGAAGGAAGCGATTTAACCCGCTCGGCGGCGGCGATCATCACGGCGCGCGGCACTCAGCCGGTGGCCAAGGGCGTGAGTTGGCGCAGCGATCCACGGCTGACTTTCAAGTCGCCGATCTATCTGACCGAGGAGCAGGTGCTGGCCTTCCTAGGCGCCATCCAGGCGCCTACCCTGCTGATCCGGGGGGAGAAGGGCTATCTGATCAATCGCGCGTTCATGACCGAACGCTTCCGCCGCGTGCCCCAGTTGGAAATGCGGATGTTGCCTGGCGGGCATCATCTGCATCTGGAGGAACCCGAGCCGATTGCCGCGGCCCTCGCGGAGTTCTACCGTTCGGCGGCCGGTTCACCCCTGGAAACGAGCGGGTGAACCGGGCCGATCCCGTCTTATTGCCAATGTCCCGCAAGCGGTAGGCGTTCGTTGCTAGCCTCGCCGAAATCGAAGCCGATTTCCGCATAACCCGACGTGTTGCTGTTGCGCAGCAGGAAGGTCGATGTGCTCGGTCGGTACAAGCCGACGCTGTCGACGCCATCGCCATCCCAATCGCCGACCACGGGCAGCCAGCCGGCGCCGGGCGCGCCGTAGGCCACGGCGATTTCCGCGTAACCTTCGGTATTGCTGTTGCGCAGCAGAAAGACCGCCGTCTCGGGGTTGTACAGCCCGATGGTATCGACGCCGTCGCCGTTCCAGTCGCCCGCCACCGGTAGCCAGCCCGCGCCGGGGGCGCCATAGGGGAAGGCGATGTTGGCAAAGCCGGCGTCGTTGCGGTTGCGAAGATGAAAGACCGACGCGACCGGATCGTACAACCCGATGGTATCGACGCCGTCGCCGTTCCAGTCGCCGGCTACCGGCAACCAGCCCATTCCGGGCGGACCGTAGGGGAAGTTGATGTCGCCATCGTCGCCTTCCTCGTTGAAATTGCGCAGATGGAACGCGGCGGCGTCCGGTTGATACAGGCCGACGGTGTCGAAGCCGTTGTTGTTCCAATCGCCGACCACCGGCCGCCAACCGCTGTCGGGCGATCCGAAGCTGAAGCTGATGTCGGGCCGGCCGGCGATGTTGGCCTTGCGAATATCGAAGCGGCCGAAGTCGGGATAATAAAGCCCCAGACGGCTCCACCGCTTGGTAGCGGGCGTGCACTCGGTGCCGGCGAAGGGCAGCGTATCGGGCGTGACCCGTATGTCGGTGGTGTAAATCTGATCCGGCTTCAGCGTGCCGCCGGATGCATAGGTCAATTCCACGAAGAAGGCGCTCCAGCCTTTGTCGGGCGGCAGGATGAAACCGTCGTAAATGCCTCCGCCGATGTCCTGCAATTCCGTACTGGTGTAGGCTTCGCCAATGGCCTCCAGGCGGAAATCCCGCGCGTTGGGATTGGCGGCGTGCCACAGCAACGCCTTGTCCGGTTTCGTCTGGGCTTGTACGCGGATGGAACCGTCGTTTTCCAGGGTCCAACTGTATTGCGGCGGGGAATTGTTTTGTAACACGTCGTCGATCCAGGACAGCGCCGAAAGAATGACCTCGGCGTTCTGGGCATGATCGGTGTTGGGCGAATAACGCAGCAGTTTGGGTTCTGGCAGGTCGGCGTAATAGAACTGCGAGGAATCCGGCAGAAAGAACTGATCGCCCGCCGAGTTGGCGATGAACTTGGGCATCGTGAAACGGTCGCGGTACTCGTAAGGGTCGATGATTTTCAATAAATCCTGACCGGCGGACGTTTCCAGTCGGCAGGGAATGTCGAATTCAACGTAGTCCTGCACGGCGGGGGAATAAAAGCCGTAGGCGCCCCAGTGATGGATAAACTGTTCGTCCAGGTTCAGCATGTCGATGGAGGCGGGCGCGATACCGGTGACGCGGGAATCGACGGCGGCCGTCAGCCAGGTCGTCCAACCCCGCTTGGAGCCGCCGATGACAATGAAATTGTCGATCGTAATGCCGGCTTCGTCGCGCAGCACGGTCTGCACGGTATCCATGGCGCGTACCGCGGCCTTGGTCATGGCCAGGTGCACCGGCCATTCCTCGTCGCCGGTATCCAGATACTTGTCCAGGCTGTAGGCCAGAATCTCGTCTTCGGTACGTTTGCGATTATCTTCGTCGGTGAAGTACAAAGGCTGGTTGGGAACTTCCTCCACGGTCGCCACGGCCACGCCCAACGAGGTGGCGATGAGCGCCATCAGGTCGCTGGTCTTGTCGGGCCGATCATCGTCATTGTTGCCGCCATTGATCAACAGCACGGCGGTTTCGGGATTCTTGGAATTCAACGCCAGGGGCACGGTGATCGCGACATTGTGCTCCCACAGCGGCCGATCCACTTCAGCGGCGGTCCGCCATTGCTGGGATACCATGTGGATGAAGTAGCTCTTGTAGAAAATGTCGTTGTCTTTGGCGTAGAGGTCAAAACTGTAATTGGGATCGGGTTTGGCGACGTAGCGATCCAGCGCGGTTTGCTCAGCGGCGGCAACGCCGGTGAAACCGGTGAGGACGAGAATGAAACAAAAGGAATAAAAACGTGTTGTCATTAGATGCTCTCCATTGAAGCGACCTACCCTGGATAAGCAGCGAGGCCGCCTAGCCTGCGGCCCTTTAGCTTATTTTACCGGAATCGGGTCCCAACGCGATTTCCGTGCGGTCGCAATTCGCTCATCGTTTTAATCATTCCCAACATAGAAAGGGGCGATCATGGCAAAGTTCCATTCCCGCATTCCCTTAGCCACGTGCACCCGGTCATTGACACAGGCCCGCAAGCTGCTCGCCGGGCCCGGCATCGATCCTCCGACGCTGAACCGCGGGTTTTGGCCGCCCGCCCAGGACGCCTTCAGTTTCTGAGGGCGACCGGGCATTGCGCCCAGGCCCAGGCTGGCGGATTGGTGCGGTCGTCGTTGACGAGTTGACCCCGTGGGTCGGTGATTTTGTTGCCGCTGAACGCGCCGTAGCGACAGGTCGCCGAGGATAGGCCGATGACGCGTTTATCGTTCGGCGGCAGGGGAGCCCCGTGAAGATTGTATTTCGGCATGATCGGACGTAGCGCCTTGACGATGGCCAGGGCATCGCCGGCGTTCATCGAATAGATGGTGATGTATTTGCCCTGTTGATGGGGGCTGGAGTACAGCTTGGTCAGGGCCGAGAAGTCTTTCGGCAGCTTGTGCCATACATTGAGCGCAACCAGCGTGGGAAGAACCAGCAGGGACACCGTTCTGGCTCCTTCCAGGCTCAAGGGCGCCGTGACGTGGAATTTCCAGCCTTCGATCGTTGGAAAGGCTGTCTGACTTTTATAGGGTCCTGGAAAGATCGCGAAGCCGGGGCTAAACCACGGCCCGCCGCCGCCGTTTCGGTAATTTCCGGCGAGCGGTTGGGGAACGAGTTCAAATTTGCTGTCGAATCGCCGTCCGCCGATGGCGAGCGTCGGATTGGCGTTGGTGTTTTGGGGTTTGATGTTCCAAACCATGGTTCGATCTCCGGTGGGTGGATGATCGATAAGGTAATGCCATGGCGAGGTAGGCCGCATCGGCCATAAGTCGGGGAGTACCCCCTACTTTGGTCGTGGTATGGATGGGCGGCGCCCGCTCAATTCCCCGAAGGCATCGCGTGTCCGCTGATTCTTATTCTGAAGAATCGCCGCGCTTCTTGATTTTTAAGGCCGTGGTCTCCATTTCAGCGAAGTGATAGAACACGCGTCACATCACGCTATAATGCCGCGAATACGAACAATCCGAGGTAACACCATGCCCATTTACGAATACCGCTGTGGTGCTTGTGGCCATGAACTGGAAGCCATTCAGAAGATGAGCGAAGATCCGCTGACCGATTGTCCTGCTTGCGGCGCGCCAGCCCTCAAAAAGAAGATTTCGGCCGTGGCGTTTCGTTTGAAAGGCGGCGGTTGGTATGAAACGGACTTCAAGACCGGGGGCAAGAAGAAAAACCTGGCCAAGGACGATGCCTCGGCCTCGTCGGCGGCCAGCGACAGCGGCAAATCCGGCGGCGACAAGGCCGATAGCGGCAAATCCGGTAAGGATAGCGGTGGCGCCACGAAAGACACGACCAGTTCATCCAGTTCATCCAGTTCATCCAACTCCACAGCGACGGCCTGATACCCGTCCGACGTTTGTGATTGGCGGTGGCAGGGGTCATCCTGCCGCTATCCGTTGCACCGTTTAAGCACCGCTGGCACGCGGATTCCGGACGCTTTATGGCGGCAAGCACGACCTTTGGGCAGGCTCCCGACCTGCTTATTTCCATCACGCGGATTCCGGACGCTTTATGGCGGCAAGCACGACCTTTGGGCAGGCTCCCGACCTGCTTATTTCCATCGTGACCTATCGGCCCGATTTCCCGATCCTGAGGGATGCGCTGAGATCGTTGGCCGTGGCGGTCAGTTGCGCCAAACGTAACGCGTGTCTGGGACGCGTGCAGTTGTATTTGATCGATAACGGCCCCACCTACCGCGTATCCCTCGATCTGGATGCGTTACTGAACGATGAGTCGGCCCATTTCGACTGCGTCCGGGTCGTCAGCGGGCATGGCAATATCGGTTACGGGGCGGCCCATAACCTGGCCCTGACTGGAACCTGCAGCGATTTCCACCTGGTACTCAACCCGGATGTCTGGATTGAGGAATCCGCCCTGACGGCGGCCTTATCGTTTATGAACGAACATCCGGACGTCGGGTTGCTGGCGCCTGCGGCCGTGGACGGGGAAGGGGTCAGGCAGTACCTCTGCAAACGCTATCCCGCGGTGTTGGATCTGTTGTTGCGCGGTTTCGCGCCGGCGACGCTGCAACGGCTATTCCGCAAGCGCCTGCATGCTTACGAAATGCGGGATCGCATCGGTGAGGGCGTGGTCTGGGATGTCCCTATCGTCAGCGGCTGCTTCATGCTGTTCCGCTATTCGGTATTACGGCGGCTACAGGGGTTTTCCCCGGCGTATTTTCTTTATTTCGAGGATTTCGATGTCAGTCTGCGCACGGCCCGGATCGCGCGCATCGTTTATGTCCCCTCGGTGCGCATCGCCCATTTCGGCGGTAACGCCGCACGTAAGGGATGGCGGCATATCGCGTTGTTCGCCCGTTCAGCCCGGATCTTCTTTAACCGTCACGGCTGGAAATGGATCTAGCTGACGCGATGGACGATGCGGGCGATGCCGGCTACGCCGGGCGGCGGGTGCTGGTGACGGGCGCCACGGGTTTTATCGGCTCACGGCTGGTGGAAGCCTTGCGCCGACGCTCCGCGACGGTGAGAGTGTTGCGGCGCCCGTCGTCCCGGCTGCCGATGGCGTGGACCGACGTGGAAAGTTGCTCCGGCGATCTCGAAGATCCGGCGAGTCTGGCGCGGGCGGTGGAAACGATGGATACGGTGTTCCACGCCGCGGGTTTCGCCCATGCCGAGGACCGTTCGGGAACCGCCCAGCGGCATGAGCGCATCAATGCCGAGGGTACGCGGAGCCTGCTTGAAGCCGCGGCGCGAGCCGGTGTGCAAGGTTTCGTTTTCCTGAGCAGCGTGCTGGCCATGGGGCCGGGCGGGGAACGTTGCCTGGACGAGGAGTGGCCCCGGCTCCCCCAGTCGCCCTACGGCCGGGCCAAACGCGCGGCGGAACAGGCGGTGCTGGACATGGGGACGCGTTACGCCCGGCATGCGGTCAACCTCCGTCTGGCGCTGGTCTATGGGCGAGGCGTCAAGGGTAATTTGCGGCGGTTGCTCAAGCTTGCCCGGATTCGCGGTTTGCCAGCCCTGCCCGAAGGGGGAAAACGGTCCCTGGTGCACGTGGAGGATGTCGTGCGCGCGGCGTTGTTGGCGGCCAATTGTCCGGCCGCCCGCCATCAGACGTATATCGTGACGGACGGACGGGCTTATTCCAGCCGGGAGATCATGGATCTGGCCCGCCGGGCCCTGGGAAAGCCCCCGCCGGCCTGGCGGATTCCGCTTCCCGTGTTACGTTGGACGGCTCGCCTGGGCGATGCCGGGTTGAAACTGACCGGGCGGCGCATCGGTTTCGACGGCGAGGCCCTGGACAAACTGCTGGGCTGGGGATGGTATTGTTCCGAGAAAATACAGCGGGAATTGTCGTTCAAGCCCCGGTACGATCTGGCCGAGAGCCTGCCGGACATGCTGCTGGGCGACGGGGGGACGGATTAGCTTCATGGCTATCGCCGGATTCCGCGAACAAGCGCCACAAGGCCGGATAGGCGCTATCCTGAGCCGGCCGGCGCTCCGGTATCCGATCGTGCTGACCGGCAGTTTCGTCCTGGTCCTTCTTGCCGTCCTACTGTATTACCTGACCGGGGATCGCTACGTGGCGAAGACGGCCATCGTGATCGAACCCGAGGCATGGATCGTCATGGCCGGGCAAGGCCAGGTCACGAAGCAGGGCCTGGAGATCGTCCGGTCGTCGCCGCAAGGGACCGCGTTCGTCATCCGGCCCCGAATCAATATCCGCGCCGTCGATTATGCGGTGGTGGAGTGGCGCATCGATGGACTGCGCGATTCGGAAGCCCGCTTTGTCTGGGCCATCAGGAACCAAGCACCCAATAACGAGGGGATCGTTCTCGAACCGGACCCGCCGGGCGAAGGGCGGATCGATTTGCAAGCGAACCGCGCCTGGAGCGGATTTGTGCAAGGCATCGGACTGTCGCTGCGCGGGCCTTTGCAGCAACCCCTCGTCATTCATCGGGTCACGTTGAAAGCCGCGCAGGCGCCCGCCTTGGGCGCCCTGTTCCGCCGGCTGTGGGAGGAATGGACGTTTTTCGAAGGATGGAGCCAGCGTTCCATCAATTTCATCGCGACCACCCCGCTCAATCCGCTGCTTCCCCCGGTTCCCGCCGGGGCGGCCTGGATGGCGCTCGCGCTGTTGCTGAATACATGCTGGATGCTGTGTCGGCGGCAACGCGTGACCTGGGTTGCCTGCGGCGTCATCGTCCTGGTCGGTTGGATGCTGCTCGATGTCCGCTGGCAATGGGCGCTGCTACGGCAAATGGCCATCACCCGCACGCAATTCGCCGGCAAGACCTGGCTGGAAAAAAGGCAGTCCGCCGAGGATGGATCGCTGTTTCAGGAAATAAACGCCGCCCGTGAAAAACTGCCCGCTGAACCCGTGCGCCTGTTCCTGATTACGGACATGGGCGAGGGAAACCGCTATAGCCGTGGGCGGGCGCGGTATCATTTGCTGCCGCACAACGTATGGTCGGGTGGCCAGATTCCGACGAACGGTGTCCACCCAGGCGATTACGTTTTGTTGCTGCGCCCATTCGCCGGCATCGAATACGATCCGGCCGCCGGGGCATTGCGCCAGCGGGCGCGGGAACTGCCCGCCTTGCCGATATACTCGTCGCGCAGCTTGGGATTGTTCCGGGTGGACGGACCCTGGCGATGATCACGCTCGCTCTGGCCGTGCTTCTGCCGGGGTTGCTCGGCGGGGTCGTTTTGCGCGGCGCCGGCGTATCCAGCCGGTTATTGTGGCTGGGTTATGGCTATGTGCTGGGCATGCTGTCGATCACCGTGCTGATCCGCTGGGCCGATGGCTTGGGCGTGCCTTTGCGCTTCCCGCTGTTGGCTGGCCTGGTCGGCGTCCTGGTCATTCTTGGCGCTTGGTGGGGCAAAAGCCGGGTTTCAGGACGCTTCGCCGTGACGATTTTGGCGGGACAGCCGCTGTGGCGGAAGGTGCTGTTCGGGTTGTTGCTGGCCTGGGTCGCGCTCAGGTTCTACGATCTGGCTTTTGAAATCGTCGAGCGTCCGCTGTATCCCTGGGATGCGTGGACCACCTGGGCGGTGCGGGCTCCGGTGTGGTTCGCGTTCAAGTCACTGATTCCCTTTGTCGATGCTTCCCGTTGGCTGAACGCCGATCCAACCCACACCGTTTATACCCAGGATGCCTGGCGCTATCCCCCGGCCATCGGCCTGATGCAGCTTTGGATGGCCTTGGCCTACGGTCGTTGGGACGAAGCCGTCAACAATCTCCCCTGGCTGTTCTGCGCGATGACGTTGGGGTTGGCGTTTTACGGCCAGGCCCGCTTGTGGACCGGAAGACCCCTGTTGAGCCTGGTGTTCACCTATCTGCTGTTGTCGATGCCCTTGCTCGATACGCATGTGGCCTTGGCCGGTTACGCGGATCTCTGGATGGCGACCACCTACAGCTTGGCGGCGATAGCCCTGTTACAGTGGCTGCGTGCCCAGGAGACGGGCCAGGGGTTGCTGGCGCTGGTCATGGGGCTGGCTTGCTGTTTGATCAAGGTCGAGGGGGTGGTGTGGATGATGACGCTGTTGCCCACCGCCCTGTTTGCGTTGACCGCGCGCCGTTATCGGATAGGGCTGGCCGGGGCGGTGATCGTATTGTTCGTGGTTTGGCGCCAGATGGGGGGATTCGCCATCCGGTTGCCCGGATTGGGTCTGTTGCAAGTGCGGCCCGATCTCATACAAGCGCCGTATCTGGGCATTTTCAACATCGCCTATCAACCGGTTTGGGAGCCGTTTATCCAGAACCTGTTCGTGCTGGGTAGCTGGAATCTGTTCTGGTATCTGCTGATCGCGCTGCAACTGGTCGCGTTGCCGAAAATGTTCCGTGATCTCCGGCTGTTAGCCTATTCCGGCGTGGTGGCGTCCGGTTTGACCTTGTTGTTCGTCCTGTTCTGCCTGACGGAAGCCCGTGAATGGGCGACGAAATACACCAGCATCAATCGCCTGTTCCTGCATATCACGCCCTTGCTGATGTTTTACGCGCTGATCCTGTTCGATGCGTTGAGTCGTACAGATCCCGATACAAGTGCAGCATCTGCCCCGCCACCTGATTGATATGGAACTGTCGTCCTAAGGCCGCGCCACCGGCTTGCCCGAGCCGAAGACGCAAGCCGGGCTGCTCCTTGAGCCGTTGGATAGCCGCGCGCAAGGCGGCCGGATCGTTCGGCTCGACCCGCAGGCCATGCCGACCCTGCGCCACGACCCAGCCTACCCCGGACCCGGGGATGTCACTGGCGATAACCGGCTTGCCAAAGCGCATGGCTTCCAGCAAGACCAATCCGAAAGCCTCGGTCCGTTCGATGGAAGGCAAGCAGAAGGCATCGCAGGTCCGCCATAGACCGGCGATCTCCGCGTCGCTCAGATGGCCGGTTAAGGTCACGCGATCCCGAAGGTCCAGCGTGTCGATCAGCTGGTCGAGCGTATCCCTGCGCTCGCCTTGGCCGACGATCAGCACGTGTAGATCGGTGAGCCCGGACACGGCCCGGATCAACACCTCGAAACCCTTGTAGTAGGTCAGCCGCCCGATGGCCAGGAGCTTGAACGGCGCCCGGTTCCATAACGGCGCGATCCGTCCGAGCGTGTCCTCGTCCGGTTCGGGAATGCGCTCGGAATCAATGCCCAGCGGAATCACCCGGCAACGTTGACGCCAGCGTTCCAGCGCCAGACTGGATTGCAGATAGGGTGGCGAAGTGACGACGATCGCTTGGCTGGCGGCCAGCAGCCGCTGTTCCAGTGGACGGTACAAGTGATAGGCCAGGGCCAGACGCCGATCCAGTACAGAGGAAACGACATCCGCGTGCCAGTGGATCACCCAGGGAATGCGCCGGGCGGCGGGTAGACCCAAGGCCCAGAATGCCGAGGTGTTGGGCATGTGTAGGTGCAGGATGTCCGGCTGGAAATCGCGGATGCAACGCGCCAACCAGAAGGGAAAGCTGGGACTGATCGGTGCGTACAGCCAGCGCCCGAAGCAGGGAGCCCGGTAGATCAGGGGACTGTGGCCGGGATCGGTGGGGATCTGCCCGCCAAGATGGCGACGATGATCATGGACCAGAGCCGCCGATGGGATGCCCCTTTGCGTGAGCGAGCCTAACAGGTCGGCGAGAAAATATTCCATGCCGCCCGCGAAGGGCGGGAAGAATTTACCGATATGCAGAACGCGCATGATCGATGCGGCGGCGAATGACGCTCACCGGAAGGGGCTGTCGTCAGGGTCCGTGGGCGTCGCCTCATCGCTTTTGGCGGCCAACGCTCGCGCTTCCAGCATGGCCAGGCGTTGCGCCAGACGGCGGATCTTTCTCTCCTGACGGGAGCGTTCCACATCCATGGTCACCATCTTGATCAGCATCAGCGCCAGCCCCATGACCAGGGCCAGGGCCGGAGGATAACGAACGCCGAAGAACCCGGCCAGCTTGTCGAACCATTGCGGGAATATGCCCAGAAGCAGGGCCAGCAACGCCATGCCGAGCCACCACAGGGCATAGGGCCCGTGCATGTGGTCGCGGCGGACCAGGAATAGGATACTGCCGGCGATGACCAAGCCTATGACAGTCGAGGTGAGTTGATAGGTAATCACGAATGTCTACGGAACGTTGCCGTTGGATGATTTGTTGGGTTTCCCGAAACCGACGCGGGCGATGCAGAGCAGGCTGGTCTGAACCATGTACTTCGCGACCACCCACCAGGAGCTAAAGACCCGCGAGATGCCGGTTTTGCGCGCTCCCATGGGAACGGCCACTTCCACCGTGCGCAGGCCCTTGCGTCTCAGAATCATCAGGACGCCCACGTCCTGATAATCCAGCAGACTGGCTTCTGCGGTGGCCAAAATGCGCATCGCGGCGAGATTGTAGGCGCGAAAGCCGGACGTGATATCTTCCAAGTGCAGTCCGGTGATCAAGCGGAAATACGACCAGGCCAGGCGCCTGGCGCGACTGACTCTTTCCGGGCAGGCGCCGATGACCACATCGGCGTTGCCGTTCAGTATGGGTTGCAGCAAGGCGGGGATGTAAGCCGAATCATGCTGGCCGTCGGCATCCATGGTAATGACGGTTCGATGGCCATGGCGCAGGGCGTAGCGGATGCCGGTTTGCGTCGCGCCCCACGCGCCCAGTTGGAGCGTCAGTGGCAACACCGTGGCGCCCGCGCGACGGGCCGATTGCACCGTACCATCGGTACTGGCGTCGTCGATGACCACGGTTTCGCAATGCAGCCGCGCCAGAACGCCTTGTACGACTTCACCCACGGTCAGTTTTTCGTTGTGGGCGGGTATCAGCACGGCTAATCGGGGCGCGGCGGAGTCCGAAGCCTGCGGTTGGTTCAGCGCAGCCATGCCGATTCCAATCCACACCGCGGGTCGACTAGGATCGTGGCCATAGGAATACGAACGGCGCGTTGTCAGCCGCGCAACAGGGGAATGCCATGTCAGCGAAATCCTCGTTGTAACTATATGACTATATGATTTTTTTTGAATTAGGCCGTCCATTACCGGCCAAGGCAGCGTCAACCTTAGCACCGACGAGTGCACAAAGCTATCATCGGCGGCCACGAGGTGGCGGCGGCCGGCCCGTGCGTCAGGCGCAACAGGGTCGAATCGGGGAGGGACGGACGAGAAAGGGGAAGCGATTGTGCGGGGAGGGCGGCGGATGCGGCGGCCGGGGGGCGGGACTTAGATCACCCACTTGCGTATCCGCTGCGAGAGCACGTCCAGCAGGGTTACGGTGATGATGATAATCAGCATCACGGCGCCGGTCTCGGCGAAGTAAAAGCCCCGAATGTATTCCCAGAGCACGACCCCGATGCCGCCCGCCCCCACCATGCCGACCACGGTGGCGGAACGTACATTGGACTCGAAGCGATACAGGGAATAGGAAATCCACAGCGGCAGCACCTGGGGTATGACGCCGAAGACGATTTCGTGCAGGGCATGGGCGCCGGTGGCCCGGATACCCTCCAGCGGACGCGGATCGATCGCTTCCACCGCTTCCGAAAACAGCTTGGCCAGAATGCCCGTGGTGTGCACGAACAAGGCCAAGACTCCGGCAAACGGCCCCAGTCCCACCGCTACGACGAATAGCATCGCGAAGACCATTTCATTAATGGCCCGCGCCGCGTCCATCAGCCGTCTGACCGGCTGATATACCCACCAGGGAACCAGATTCTCCGAGGACAGGATGCCTAAGGGAATCGAGAAAATGACGGCCAGCACCGTGCCCCAGATGGCGATCTGGATGGTCACCGTCATTTCCTTCAAGTACATCTCCCATTCGTGAAAATCAGGCGGGAAGAACTCGCGCGCGAACTCCACCATATTGCCGCGATCGGTCCACAGGTTCAGCGGTTTCATTTCCGCGCCCTGCCACGACCAGGCCAGGACGGCGAGAATCACGCCCCAACCCAGTACCTGCAGCAAGGTGCGTTTGGGCTCTTTGGCGGGAAGATCCGTTGGAGTAGCGTCTGAAGCGGTCGACATGGCGCAGGGTGGGTTTATTCGCTCGGATGGCGCTTTGAGCGCCGGGCGCCGGCGCCAAAAAGAACCGCCTTGCCGGATTCCGGAAAGGCGGTCAAGGGTGCAGCCCGGAAGAACTATTGGGCGTCCAGCTTGGCCATCTGTTGATCCAGTTCCGCGAGTTTGGCGTCGATCTCTTTCAGTTTCGCCTCTTTCTCGGCGGCGGATAACTTGTTGTCGCTTTCGACCTTGGCGCGGCTGCTGAACAAAGCCAGTTGCCGGATGGGCAACAGTTGGTCATTGGAGGAAGCTCGGAAGGGAGCCCATTGCAGGTCCGCCAGAATGGTCTTCTCCTTTTCGACGTCGTCGCCCTTGACGCCGTAGTCCATGAAGAAGGTACGGATCTTCTCCTTGACGTCGTCCGGCAAATTCTTCCGCCAGGCAATCGGATCGGACGGAATCAGCGGCGATTTCCAAAGAATGCGCAGTTCCTCGTATTTGGCGGGGAAGGTGATTTTGATCCGATCCAGGTTCTCCGTGTTGTTGGTGGCGACGTCGACCTGCTTGTTGGCCACGGCCAGGGCGTTGGTCTCATGATTGGCGTTGACGACGCGCTTGAACGCCTTTTTGGGGTCGACGCCGTTTTTGGCGAAGACGTAATAGCCGGGCACCAGGAAACCCGAGGTGGAGTTGGGGTCGCCGTTGCCGAAGCTCAGGTGGGAAGCGTTCTTGAACATATCGTCCAGGGAGTGGAGCGGGCTGTCCTTGTTCACCAGCAATACGGACCAGTAACCGGGGTTGCCGCTGACATCCACGGTCTGCGCGAAAATCTCGGCGCCGGCGCGATCCACCGCTTCCATGGCCGATTTGTTGCCGAACCAGGCCAGTTCAACCTTGTTGAAGCGCATGGCTTCGATGATGCCGGCGTAATCAGGTGCGAAGTAACCGGTTACTTTCATGCCGATTTTCTTTTCCATATCGGCCAGGAACGGGTCCCAGATTTTTCTCAGGTTCTGCGTGGATTCAGTGGAAATGATGCCGAAGCGAAGTTCCTTGATCTCCTCAGCGGATGCCATACCCAAAAACAACGTGGCGCAAGCCGCGAGGGCCAGTGCGATTTTTCGAAACATGAGCGATCTCCTGGGTTGATTGCCAACGGCGAGCGGGACAGGGGGGACCGATGGGCCGGAGTGGACGGGTGGGCTAAATCACCGAATCGGCCGGCTCGGATTGCAGAATGTCGGTGGAGGCGAAAGAGGCCGGGCGGGATGACTCGCTGGAATACTCCAGCCGTGGGGCGTCGTCGGTCGATTGCACGGTTCCGTACAGGGTATCGAGCAGTTCGGGCGTCAGCGCATGGCTGGGACCGTCGTAGGTAATGCGGCCGTCCTTGAGCGCGACGGTGCGCGAGCAGTATTTCAGCGCGTAGTCGACCTGATGCAGCGATACCATCACGGTTTTACCGTCTTCCTGATTGATGCGCGCCAGCATCTTCATCACCCGCCGGGAGGATTCCGGGTCCAGGGAGGCGATGGGCTCATCGGCCAGGATGATTTCGGCTTCCTGGACCAGGGTTCGGGCAATGGCGACACGCTGTTGTTGGCCGCCGGACAGATTCGCGGCCCGTTGCAGCGCCCATTCCGCCATGCCGACACGGGCCAGCGCCTGCATGGCCTGGTGTTTCTCGCGCCGCGAGAATACCGTGAATACGCCGCGCCAGACGGGAATGCGTCCCAACGTTCCGGCCAAGACATTGGTGAGTACCGACAGGCGGTTGATCAGATTGAATTGCTGAAACACCATGCCGATCCGCGCACGCTGTCGGCGTATATTGGAAGACAAGCGGCCGGCCCGCTGGATGTGCCGGTCGAGCACCGTGATTTCGCCGCCGTCGCGACGGTCGGCCGTCACCAGTCCGGCGATATGGCGCAACAGCGTGGATTTCCCGGAACCGGAGGCTCCGATCAAGGCCACCATTTCACCGGCTTCCACGGCGAGATCGATGTTGTCCAGGGCTTTACGGTGACCGTAGGTCTTGCTCAACTCGGTAATCCGGATCGCGGATGCCATGCGGGTCCCCCTCAAATATCCGCCCAATTTTTGTCGAACTTTGTGACTCTCGGATGACGAATGGATGATGGTTTTCTGACGGGATCGATGTCTCCCGCGTGGATTTCAGCCAGCGCGTACGGGGGGAGCCCTTCTCGCCGGGCTTTCCCGCCGCCGCCGCCGGGCGTATGGTGGTGGAACTGACACAAGATGGCGTGCCGATCTACAATGCCTCCAACCGGGGTTTCGCCGTGATCGACCCGACCGGGTAGAGCCCGCCGGCCGACTCGGGTCGGTGCGTCATCGGGTATCTTTTCCGTTGAAATATCGAGCGATTCGCTTTCCTGGAATGCTTGCCGGTGAGGTCCCATTCGGGGCTTATCCTGGCGGGTAACGGGTAGATGGCTATCAATCAGGAGAATAGGCAACGTGCCCAAACCGCAGATCACTTCCGCCTCCTTTCCCGCCGCCCGGCCACGGCGCTTGCGCCGGGACGAATTCAGCCGCCGTTTGACGAGGGAAAACCGGCTCACCGTCGACGATTTGATTCAGCCGTTCTTCGTCATCGAAGGGCACGGTCGGCGCGAGAAGATTCCTTCCATGCCGGGTATCGAACGGGTGAGCATCGACGAATTGTTGCGCGACGCCGAACGCTTGCTCGGGCTGGGCGTGCCAGCGTTGGCCCTGTTCCCGGTCACGTCGCCGGACGCGAAATCCGCCGATGCCCGCGAAGCCTACAATCCCGAGGGCTTGGCGCAACGCGCGGTCAGCGCCCTGAAGCGGCATTTTCCGGAACTGGGCGTGATCACCGACGTGGCCCTGGACCCGTTTACCAGTCATGGTCAGGATGGACTGGTCGACGACAGCGGTTACGTGATGAACGACGAAACCGTCGCCGTGCTGGTGCGCCAGGCGCTGTCGCATGCCCAGGCCGGGGCCGACATCGTGGCGCCGTCCGATATGATGGACGGCCGCATCCACGCCATCCGCACGGCCCTGGAAGCGGAAGGCCATATCCACACCCGTATACTGGCCTATTCGGCCAAGTACGCCTCCCACTTTTATGGCCCGTTTCGCGATGCCGTGGGCTCCGCCGCCAATTTGGGGGGCGGCAACAAGTACAGTTACCAGATGGACCCGGCCAACAGTGACGAAGCTTTGCGGGAAGTCGCTTTGGATCTGGCCGAAGGGGCGGACATGGTCATGGTCAAGCCGGGTATGCCCTACCTCGACATCGTGCGCCGGGTCAAAGACCAGTTCGCGGTGCCGACCCTGGTTTATCAGGTCAGCGGTGAATACGCCATGCTCATGGCCGCGAGCCAGAATGGCTGGCTGGATGAACGCGCGGTGATTCTGGAATCCCTGCTGGCGATCAAGCGGGCGGGCGCGGACGCCATTTTGAGTTATTTCTCCGGCCGGGTTGCCGGCTGGTTGCGGTAGGCGGACGATGAGCGAAACGATTTCAGGCAAAGCCGACCCCTACGCCGTCATCGGCAACCCCATCGGGCACAGTCAATCGCCGCGCATCCATGCGTTGTTCGCGGCGCAAACCGGACAGTTCATGGAATACCGCGCGATCCTGGCGGAAGTCGGCGAATTTGCGGCGGCGGTCGATGCCTTCCGCGGGAGCGGCGGACGGGGCCTGAATGTCACCGTGCCGTTCAAGCAGGACGCCTGGGTCTATGCCGATGTGCTCAGCGCCCGCGCCGAGCGGGCCGGGGCCGTGAACACGCTGGCGTTTCGGGAGGATGGCGGCGCCTGGGGCGACAATACCGACGGCGTCGGTCTGGTGCGGGATCTGCGCGGCAATTACGGCTTCGATGCGGGCGGCAAGCGTATTTTGATTCTGGGGGCCGGCGGCGCGGCGCGCGGCATCGTACAGCCGTTGCTCGGCGAGTCGCCGACCCAGGTGGTGATCGCTAACCGGACCCCGGACAGGGCGGCGCAATTGGCCCTGCTGTTCGTCGATCTGGGCCACATCGGCGCGTGCAGTTTTCCCGAACTGCAAGGCCAGTCGTTCGATTTGATCATCAATGCCACGGCCGCCGGTCTCGCGGACCAGACCCCGCTGTTGCCGGAAGGCGTACTGGCGGCGGAGGGTTGGTGCTACGATCTGATGTACGGCGGCAAGCCGACCGCCTTCGTGCGTTGGGGGCGCGCGCACGGCGCGGCACGGTCCCTGGATGGATTGGGCATGTTGGTGGAACAGGCGGCGGAATCGTTCAGATTATGGCGAGGGGTCGACCCGGACACGCAGGCCGTGCTCGCCGCCTTGCGCGAGGGCCGAGCGGAACCGACATAAAAGGCCGGTCCGGCCGAAGCCGGCGGCCCCGCCGATTGAGATATGAACGATGGAACGCCACGATCTGGCAACGATTTTGCTGCCCATCATGAATGACCCCTGGACTGAAGGAGAATCAGCGCCATGCCTTTTGCCGCACGTGTGACCGACATGACCAGCCACAGCCCGCCGCTGAGTCCCGGACCGGGCAGCCTCAATGTGTTCATCGGTTTTCTGCCGGCGTGGCGAGCCTTGCCGGCGGCGATGGGTGGGGCGGTGGACGCCATTTCCAACAGCATGAATTCATTCATGATGAGACCCCAGATGACGCCGGTCGACGCCACCGCCAGTATCGCTCAGATTTCCGCGAACCTGGTGCAAGGGGGCGTGGCCGCCGCCGCAGCCGGTTCGCCGGCGGCCGCCACGGCGGCCTCCACCTCCGTAACCGCGGTCAATACCGCCAACGTGGCGTTGACGACCGCCTGGACCGCCGCTTCGGCCGTGCCCGGTGGGCAGCCGGCCGCCAACATCGCCTATACCGAAGGCATCAAGGCCGCCATGGCCGCCGCCGCCAGCGCCGTCATGGCGGCCATGGCCGGAATCTCGGACATGCATATCTGCCCCATTCCCGTACCCATTCCCCCGCATGGGCCCGGCTTCGTCACCAAAGGCAGCAGCACGGTGGTGATCAATAATCTGCCGGCGGCGCGCCAGGGAGATCAGGTCATGGAAGCCTGCGGAGGCGCGGACCCGATCGCCCTGGGCTGCATGCAGGTCCAGATTGGCGGCTGAACCGGACCAGAATGAACCGCCCCGTGCTCGCCGCGCGATTTGAAGGATTCGTGGGATTCGAACGGGTTCGCTGGCGTGTTGCGACTGGGTATTGATCTGGGCGGCACCAAGACCGAAATCATCGCGCTCGAAGGCAGCGTCGTCCGTGCCCGGCGTCGCGCCCGGACCCCGGCCCATGATTATGCGGCCACGCTCCGCAATATCGTCGATCTGGTGCGGGGGCTCGAAGCGGAACTTGGCCAGACCGGCACGGTGGGCATCGCCATGCCGGGGACTTTGTCGCCCGCCACCGGCTTGGTGAAAAACGCCAATTCCACCTGGCTCAATGGCCAGCCGCTGGATCGGGATCTGCAGGCGCTGCTGCAACGTCCCTTGCGCTTCGCCAACGACGCGGATTGCTTCGCGCTTTCGGAAGCGAGCGATGGCGCCGGCGCCGGAGCGACCGGCGTGTTCGGCGTCATTTTGGGCACGGGTGTGGGCGGGGGCATCGTCATCCATGGCCGGCTGCTCGCGGGACCCAACGGCATTGCCGGGGAATGGGGGCATAATCCGCTACCCTGGCCCGAGGCCCACGAACTGCCTGGCCCGACCTGTTATTGCGGGCAGCGGGGATGTATCGAAACCTGGCTGTCCGGTCCCGGTTTGGCGCGGGATCATGAAAAGCAAACCGGGGAACGCCGCGATGCGCGAACGATCAACCGGGCGGCCGCTGCCGGCGACGACCAGGCGATGGAAACGCTGCGGCGTTATGCGGTCCGTCTGGCGCGCGCTCTGGCCGGTATCATCAATGTGCTCGATCCCGAGACCATCGTATTGGGGGGCGGTTTGTCCCAACTCGGCCATTTATACGAAGCAGTGCCTCGGTTGTGGGGCCGTTACGTATTCTCGGATCGGGTGGATACCCGGTTGCTCCCACCCTGCCACGGCGATTCCAGCGGTGTGCGGGGAGCCGCGTGGCTGTGGCCGGACGGCGAGGCGGCCGGCACAATGCGGTATTGACGAACGGCGCGGTGGCGCATCTCGACGAAAGGGCGGATCGCCCGCTGCGGGATGCCGTAAAGGGCGTTCGACGGAGCACGCCGCTTGATCGACACGGCGGCTGCCTGTCGCGACGCGGGTTCCCGATAAAACTTGGGAGGCCGTAAGGCGCTTGGCGGAAGTCCTTGATAAACTTTTGTTCTAAATTCTTCATTCTTCCCTTCTGATCCTCGATCAATCAGGACGGATTCATCCGTCCCAAGATACCGCAGAGAGTCGGGCCAATTGGAACGGTTGAAATTGTTTCCGTGGTGGATCAAGGCGCTTGTTTGCGCAGGGCTGGGAATTGTCGAATGTTGGTGCGCCATGGCCCTGGCGCAGGCGGACCCCCATCGTTTCGCGGGCGTGGAGATTACGGTCGGCGTGCAAAACGTCTCCGCCATCGGCGCTCCGGCCAAGGCCCATGCCAAGACCTGGGAGCAGCGCACGGGCGGTAAGGCGAAGGTCATTGAAACGCCCTTCTCCAAGCTTTTCGATGTTTTCATGGCTTCGCTCAAGGCCGAGGAACCGGTCTACGATGTTTTGCTCTATGCTCCCGCCTGGGCGGGCGATTTCTTTCCGTATCTGATGCCACTGCCGCCGGAGTTGGCGGAGGACGAACGCTTCGACGATATTCATCCGACCTATCGCGAGCGGCTGATGAACTGGAATAACGAATGGATCGCCATCACCGTGGACGGCGACCTGTTCCAGGGGTATTACCGTCGGGATCTGTTCGATGACCCAGCCAATCAGGCCGCGTTCCGTCAACGTTACGGCTATGAATTAGTCGCTCCGGATACCTGGGCCGAATACCGGGACATGGCCGAGTTCTTCACCGGACGCGCCGCGCCGGATGGGACCCCGCTGTACGGGGCGGCGGAAGCCTTCGCCCAAGGTGGCCAACAGTTCTGGGATGTCTTCAGCCGGGCGGCTGCCTATACCAATGATCCGGCCTTTCCCGGCGCGCAGTTCTTCGATCCCGATACCATGCGCGCCTCCATCAATAATCCCGGTTGGGCGCGCGCGGTGCAGGAGTATGTGGATATGCTCAAATATGGCGCGCCGGACGCACGCACCCATGACTTCGTCTCGGCTCGGAATGCCTTCGTCAAGGGACGGACGGCGATGATTTTGGATTGGGGAGATACCGCCCTGCTGGCCAACGATCCGGCCAATTCGCGGATTGTCGGCAAAGTGGGCTTTTTTGTCCTACCCGGTAGCCACGAGGTTTGGAATGGTCGCGAATGGCATTGGGACTCCTTCAAGGCGCCTCGCAAGGTTCCCTTTCTCGCCTTCGGCGGCTGGGTCGCCAGCGTGCCGCGCAACAGCCATCACCAGCTAGCCGCCTGGGATTACATCATGTGGTACGCCAGCCCGGAAAACAGCTTGCACGACGTGGTGACCAGCGGTTCCGGGATCAATCCTTACCGGCTGACCCATTTCACCAACATCGATGCTTGGATACGGGTGCTTTCCCGCACCGCGGCCGCGGATTATCTGGGGGTATTGAAGGCCAGTCTGGATTCGCCCCATGTGGCGCTGGATTTGCGCATTCCTGGATTCTCCCGTTATACCGGCGCTTTCGAGGCGGCCTTGACGCGCGCGCTCTCCGGCGAGGTGTCCGTCAAGGAGGCGTTGGATCAGGTTGCGGCAGTCTGGGAAAACATCACCGATGAATTGGGTCGCGAAAAGCAACTGGCCGTGTACCGCTCGTCCATGCATCTCTCGCCCAAGCCCGACCGGCCGGAACCCAAGGATATTCTCGGCCAGCGCCGGGTGCTGATCGGTTTCTCCCAGGCCACCACCAATGAGCCCTGGCGTTTATTGTTCAACAAGGAATTGCGCACGGAGGCCGCCGCGCATCCGGAGATCGATCTCATCGTCCGCGATGCCCAGGATCAGACCGATCGGCAGATTGCCGACATGGAAAATTTCATCGCCCAAAAGGTGGATGTGATTCTGATTTCGCCCAAGGTGGCGGAAGCCCTCACGCCGGTGGTCAGCAAGGCGTTCAATGCCGGTATCCCGGTATTCGTTCTGGACCGAGATGTCTCGAACGGCCGCTATACCCAGTTCATCGGCGGCGACAATCGCGAAATCGGACGCGCGGCGGGCCGCTACGCCGTCGATCTGTTGGGTGGCCCCGGCAAGGCCCGAGGCAATATCGTGGAAATCTGGGGCGGCATGGCCTCGACTCCGGCGCAGGACCGTCATGCGGGCTTTCTGGAAATCGTGGAACGGGAACCCGGTCTGAAAATTGTGAACGAACCCGAGGACGGTGATTGGAAACAGGATCAGGGATACGAAATCATGCTGGATATTTTGGAACGGTTGCAACGGATCGATTTGGTCTATGCCCACAACGATCCCATGGCGCATGGCGCCTATCTGGCGGCCAAGGAAATGGGGCGCGAACGGGAAATGGCTTTTCTGGGTATCGACGGGATTCCAGGGGAAGGAGTGAAATGGGTATACGACGGGATTCTCACCGCCACCTTCCTCTACAAAACACCGGGCGACGAAGCCATTCGGCAGGCCGTGCGGTTTTTACACGGGCAGCCGGTCAGCAACCGCCTGATTCTGCCGACGTCGACCATTGACCACAGCAATGCCGCCGAGGTTCTGCGGCGTAACGGCTCGTTGTGATTGCCGGTTGGGGAACCCATGAGTGAACGAAGCCCGCGTATCATGCCGATCGTCTGGCCATGATCAATGTGCAAACTCATTTCTCGGATATCTTTAAGTTCAAGACCTGGCTGACCCTGGCCTTCGCGGGCGTCGCGGGTATTCTGATCCTGGCGGTCACGCTGGCGCTGTTCGCTTCCGCGCAGCTTGGGAGGGCCTTGGACAGCACCAGCGGGGAGATATTGCCGGAGATGCTGGCGGCGCTGCGGCTGGCGGAACGCAGCGCCTCGCTGGCGGCTTCCGCGCCCACCTTGGCGAACGTTCGCGACGACGAGCAGTTGCATTTGCTGGCCAAACACCTGAACGATCTGCTGCACGATATCGACACCCATATTTCCTTGTTGAGCAATCGGGTGGACGACAAGACAGTCGCCGATGTCCGCCATGGCGCGGGGATGCTGACGGAGATTCTGGCGGCCTTGCAGGCCAACACCGCGCGCCGTCTCGCCCTGGCCCAACGCCTTGATTCCGTACTGCAACAGATACAACTGGTGCATAGTGAACTGGTGGACACGGTCAGCCCCGTCATTTATGGGGTCACTTCCCTGGCCCGCTTGTCCGCCAAGAGCGTCATTCGCAAGCATACGAGCGACCTCAAATCCCTGTATGACGTGGACGTGGAACGTATGCTGGGCTTGCTCGCTCTACGAAGCGCGGCGATGCGGCAATTCGCCTGGTCCGGACAGTCCGCCCCAAGGATTCGGTCGTCCCCTGAGCAATCCGCGGACTTGCAAAAGGCTCTCGATGACCTTCAAACCCTGCTCAATCCCACGGATTACGCCGCGCTCGCGGATGCGACCCGGCGTTTGTCGAAGCCCGATGGGGGAAACGGCGCTGACCGCCTGAAGGCATTGGAACTGCTGGATACCCGGACCGAACGGCAGATCGGGCAAGTGCGGAAATCCATTGTGATGGGTTACCACACCGTGTCGGAGGACATGCGGATTTCGGTGTCCGAGTTGATCGAGCGCGTGGTCCACGATCTGGAATATGCGCTCGGCATCAAGGCGGATGGCAATTTACTGTTGGCTCTGCTGGCGACCGTCGCGGAAATCGATAAGCTCGATACCTTGGCCGCGCTGCAGGATCGCTTCCGGCGTACCCGGAATAGTTTCCGCGAGGCGGTGGAAGCCTTCGAGCAGGGTGTGCTGGCCCAACGCAATCCGGTGCTCGCGGAGCACGTGCAGGCGTTGGAAAAGCGTCTGTGGGCGTTTGGAGAAGGAGAGAGCAATGTGTTCGCCATTCGCCGAGAATCGTTGGAACTGGAAAACGCCAGCCAGGTTTTGCTCAGCTCCGGTCGCGGCGTGGCCAAAGATCTGACGGAACAAATCAACGGCTTGGTCGGGCGGGTGCAAAATGAAGCAGCCACCCTGCAGCGCCAATTGGCGCAACGTCGCTTGACGCAGGAAACCCTGTTGCTGTTCGTTTGTCTGGGCGGCGTGCTGCTGTCGGGCGTGATCGCCTGGTTGACGATCAGGGCGCTGAACCGGCACGAGAGGGATTTGCGTCAGGCCAAGGAAACAGCGGAACAGGCCAATCAAGCCAAGTCGACATTTCTGGCCAAGATGAGCCATGAGATACGCACGCCCATGAATGGCGTATTGGGCATGAACGAGCTATTGCTTGGCACCCAACTCACCAGTCAACAACGCTGTTTCACCGAGTCGGCTTATGCGTCGGCCAAGGCCCTGTTGCGGGTGATCGACGACGTGCTGGATTTTTCCAAGATCGAGGCCGGCAAGCTGAGCCTGGAAGTATCCGAGTTCGATTTGGGGGATCTGGTCGAGGAAGTGGTCGGAGCGTTATCCGGGTTGGCCTATCGCAAGGGTTTGGACCTGGTCTGCCGTCTACCCCCCAATTTACCCGGCATCGTGGTCGGGGATTCCGGGCGCTTGCGGCAGATACTCACCAATTTGATCGGGAACGCCATCAAATTTACGAAACAAGGCGAGGTCGTGGTGCGTTTGTTCGTCGTCAGCGTCGAAATCGATGAAGCTTGGGTCGAGTTTACCGTGAGCGACAGCGGCATCGGCATTCCGCCGGAAAAGCAGGCGCATATCTTCGAGGCGTTTTCCCAGGCGGATGCGTCCACGACACGGCGTTTCGGTGGCACGGGTCTAGGCTTGGCCATCGTCAGGCAACTGGTCGATCTGATGCACGGCGAAATTCATGTGGAGAGCCAACCCGGAACCGGTTCCCGATTCTGTTTCACCATTTGTCTGGGCCATCCCCAGGTCGCCGAACAGCGTATCGACGCCCGAATGAGTCGGTTGCGCGTCTTGGTCGCGATCGGCAACGCCGCCCAACGGGAAGCCGTGCGGGAGCAGCTCAAGGTTTGGGGCGTGAAAACCCTGTCAGTGGCCAGCCGGCGGGAACTGCTGCAGCGACTGCGCGATGTGGCGGCGCAGCGCAGTCGCTGTGACGTCGCGTTGATCGATTTGGCGCTCAGCGATAACGAGGTGTTGGTCTGCCTCAGCAATACCTCGGGGCTGGCTGGAATGAAACGCATCGTTCTGCATTTCGAGGGGCAGAAGCTGGGTAAGGCGGTTCGCAACACGTATCAAGGGCGGGTCGCGAAACCCATGCGTCGCGCCGTCCTGTACAAGGCGCTGGAGGTGGTTATCCGCAATGTCGACGCCATTACTCGGCCGACGCAACAAAGTGAGGATCCCCGGCCTGTCTTCGCCGATTCGATCACCCCGCATTTTTCGGCGAAGCGGATATTGTTGGCGGAGGATAACGTCATCAATCAACAAGTGGCTCTGGCGATGCTCGGCAATTTCGGCTGTACCGTGGATGTCGCGGAAAACGGCCGGGAAGCGGTGGATGCAGCGGCTCGGCGGCGTTACGATTTGATACTCATGGACTGCCAAATGCCGGAAATGGATGGCTTCGAGGCGACCCGCCGGATTCGTGATCTGGAAAGCCTGCGCGAGGACAAGCCGTACCATACGCCCATCGTGGCCTTGACCGCCCACGCCATGGAGGGAAACCGGGATCAATGTCTGGCCAATGGTATGGACGACTATTTGACTAAACCATTCAGCCGTCAGCAATTAGGTAACCTGATGGAGCACTGGGTCGGGCGGTCGCCCACCCAGTCCAAGGGATTGGCGTAGGCTGCGGCCTGGCAGGATGACATGAACCCGATCGCGTAGCACGCTTTCCCGCACTTTCCGGCAATCGCCCCATGCCCCGTTTCCTCTTGCTCGGTTCCCGCGCACGCGCCAATTTGTACAGCCAATTCGCTACGCTGGAACGGTCGGGCATCCCGCTTTTGCAGGCGCTGCCTATTTTGCGCAAGCAAGCCCCGCCGGAGGTGGAGCGGTCGCTCAAGCAAATGCAGCATTGGGTTCAGCAAGGCATGGCGCTGGCCTTGGCGGGGCGACGCAGCGGGTTGTTTCTGCCCTGGGAGGCGCGGTTGATCCAGGTCGCGGCGGAGGCTGGCAAGCTGCAGACCCTCTTCGGCCGATTGCAGCAGCATTATGCCCTGCGTTCCCAACGACTGCTGAAGTTCAAGAGTCGCCTGGTCTATCCACTGGCCATTCTGGCGCTGGCGGTGTTTATCGGTCCCGCGCCGGCTTTGCTGCTGGGGCATATCGGCCCGGTCGGCTATCTGATGCGCACGGCCGTCCCCTTGCTGGGACTGTACCTGCTGATCCGCCTGCTGCTCTGGCGCTATCGTCTGGCCAGCCTGACCGAACAACCAGTCGGCGTCGCGGTCGTGGGATTGGCGCTGCCGGTCATCGGCAACCTGATGCGATGTCAACAACGTCGGGATTTTCTGGCCAGTCTGGCTTTGTTGCTGGAGGCTGGCGTACCCGCCGGCGAGGCCCTGAAGTGGGCGGCGGACAGTGTGGGCAATCCCGTATTGCGGGCAGGCTACCAAGCGGCCCCTGCGCGGGTCGAAGCCGGCGCCAGCGTGGCTCAAGCCTTGGCGAACTGCGACATCGACAGCGAGGCGTTAACGTTGATCGAGACCGGCGAGCGATCCGGAAGACTGGATGAAATGCTGTGGTATGAGGTCCGCCGCTTGGACGAGCGGCTGGATTCGCGACTGGATACGTTGGCGGAATGGACGCCGCGCGTGCTTTACGCGATGGTCGTCGGGTTCGTGGTCAGTTCAATCGTGTCGGTGTGAACGCGCCCGGCATACGCCGGGCGCGCCACGTGTTTCAGCGGGATCGCAGGGACCACGACTCACTGCCATAGTCCACGGGAATGTAGATATTAGTGCCCGCCCAATCATATTGATTGATTGTCCAATAACGGCTGGTTCTTTTATTCCTAAGCCGTTTAAACCAGGCTCTCCACAGCCGGTTTTCCAGGTGCCACTGATACATGACCTGGGCCATGCTCACCAATAATGGATGATTGCACCACATGCTCAGTTCGCTACCCGTCAGGCCGACCTGCTGCGCGGCGATGGGAAGACTCAACGTTCCCAGCAGAGGGATGAGAATCAAGCGGCTGATATTCATGACACTAAGTCCCTGCTCGGTCTTCGGTTAATTATGATGAGCAAATGGGATGCCAACTGCTGAAAAGCGCATGACGCCGGGCTTGGAGCCCGATGACAAGCCCCTGGAACCCGGCAGGGGGAGGAATAGCGGTTCAGATTGAGCGGGTCAGTTCATTTTGACCCGCTCGGGCGGCGGGACAGCGGTTTCCGTTTTGGTTAGCCAATCCGGTGGCGCATCGATTGCGGACGCTTCCCGTTGGCCCGATCGGGCCGGTTCGCCATCATGGCCCCGCCATCGCGCCAGGGCGCTTTCATAGACGGACAAGGTCGCCGGCACGAAATACAGCACCAGCAAGGTGGCGAAGCCCAACCCGAAGGAAATGGACACCGCCATCGGAATCAGAAATTGTGCCTGAAGGGAAGTCTCGAACAGCAAGGGCAGCAAGCCCGCGATGGTGGTCAATGACGTCAACAATACGGCGCGCAGACGCTGGCAGGCGGCTTCCACCAGGGCTTCCTGAATCGGCAGGCCATCGGCTCGCAATTGTTTGTAAAACGTCACCAGGATGATGGAATCGTTGATGACGATGCCGGCCAGTCCGAAGAAGCCGAACAGGGATAGAATGGTCAAATCGATGCCGAGCAGCCAGTGACCGACGATACCCCCGATGATGCCGAAGGGGATGGCCATCATCACCACCAGCGGCCAGCCGTATGAACCGAACACCCAGGCCAGAATGATGTAGATCAGCGCCAATCCCAGCACGGCGCCACGGCGCATGTCGCTCACGGTTTCCGCTTGATCCGCACTGCGTCCCTCGAACGAGTAATCGATCCCGTAGCGGGCGCGCAGTTCCGGCAGGATCGATTGTTCCAGTCCGGCGAGTATCTTGCCGGCGTTGTTGACCGCGCTGTCCACGTCGGCGGAGACTTGCACGGCCAACCGGCCTTGCGCGTGGCGCAGGACCTCGAATCCCTGGCGGGGGCGCAGTTCGACCACGTTGCCCAGGGGCGCGGCATGTCCGCCGGGCAATATGACATTGAAACTGTCCAGGCTGGTGAGCCGGTGGCGTTCCGAATCGGGCAGCACCACGCGCACTTCCACTTCGTCCTCGCCATCCTGAAAGATCTGTACCAGCGCCCCGTCGTAAGCGGCGCGTAACTGGCGGCCGACCTCCTCCACGGTCAATCCCAGGGCCTCGCCGAGCGGCGTCATGCGATAGATCAACTGGGCGCTACCGTAGGGCATGTCGTCCTCGATGGCGCTGACTCCCGGCAGAACGCTCAGCGACTGCGCCAATTCCTGGGCCGCGGCCTTGAGCTTGGCGGTGGAATCGCCGGTCAATTGAATATCCACGTCGCGTCCGGGCGGCCCGCCTGAGCGGGAGAACACCAATAGGGTTTCCAGACCCGGCGGCCGTTGAATCTTAGCCCGCCAGTGTTTGATGAATTCGTTCATTCGCACAGCCCGCGTGTCGGGCTGGGTGAGTTCGATGATCATCGACCCCTGTTGGTCTCCGCTGGTGCCGCCGCCGCGGCCGCCGGCTATCTGCGATTCGCCATAGCGGGTCTGCGCCGCGACGATGAGATTCCCCCCGAAATCGGCGGACGTGGCATTCAGCGTCGCTTGCATGTGATCGAGAAAAGCATGCACCCGTTCCGGTGGAGTGCCGGCCACGAAACTGGCGCTCGCGTAGAGCGTGGTGCTTTCCGGCGTCGGGAAGAAGGTGAAATTCATGCGGCCACCGGCGATCAGCCCGGCGCTCAGGATCAAGGTCGCCAGGGCGGCCGCCAGGGTGGTCCAGCGGTAGCGGACGGCGCGTTCGACGGTGGGGCGGAAAATGCCATCCCGAAAATGATTGAAGCCCCGGTCCAGTCGCTGACGCAAAGGGCCGGGCGTCAGCGAACGTTGATTGCGCAGCGAGTGATGCAAATGGCCGGGCAACACCAAAAAGCTTTCCACCACCGAAGCCAGAAGCACGCACACCATGACCACCGGAATGGCCATCATGATGTTGCCGATGACGCCGCCGACCAGCATCAACGGCAGGAAAGCCGCCACCGTGGTCAGGGAAGACGCCATGACCGGGGCCAGCATGCGCCGCGCGCCGCTTTCCGCCGCTTCTTCGGCCGCGGCTCCCCGTTGATGTTGGGCCAGGGTGTCTTCGCCCACCACGATGGCGTCGTCCACGATGATGCCCAAGGCCATGATCAGGGCGAACAGGCTGATCATGTTGATGCTGCCGCCGGTCAGATACAGGATCAGCAGGGTGGCCATGAACGCGGTGGGAATGCCTATCGCCACCCAGAACGCCACCCGTCCGTTGAGGAACAGAAACAGAATCGCCACCACCAGCGCCAGTCCGCCGATGCCGTTTTTGATCAGCAGCATCAGACGGTCTTCTATCAGTCGCCAGGATTCATCGAACACTTGCACTTCGACGCCGGGCGGCAGTTGCGGGAGCGTATCTTTTTCCCATTCGGCGAGGATGCGGGCCGATTCCAGGGAATCGGCGTTTTCCGTGCGTTCCAGACGTAATTCGATGGCCGGCTTGTTGTGAAAGCTCAGGGTCATTTGGCCCTGGCGGGGCCGGCGCTCGATGGTGGCGACATCGCCCAGCCGCAACAGACGTCCGTCTTTTCCAGCTTGCAGCGGCAGGGTGGCGAAGCCGGCCGCGTCGCGTTGTTGTTCCAGACTGCGCAGTTGCTGGGCCACATCGTTGCGGCCCACGGTGCCGGCCGGGAGATCCTGGCTCAAGCCGCGCAGGCGATCCGCCACGTTGGGCAGCGACAGGCCCAGTTCCTGGAGAGTGGCTTGCGGTATTTGCACCGCCATTTCTTCTTCCGGCAGGCCGGACAGACTGACCTTGGCGATGCCCCGATCCAGCAGTTCCCGCTCGAAGCGCCGCGCCAGATGGCGTAACTCGTCGAGATCGCGGTCGCCGTATAGCATCAAGCGGGCGATGGGCTCGTAGCGGACTACGCGGGAGACTTCCGGTTCCTCGGCGGTCGCGGGCAGGTTGCGGACCTGATCGACTCGTTGCTTGACTTCGTCCAGGGCGGTGCCCATGTCCGTCCCTTCGTCGTATTCCAGGGTCACGGAAGCCACGCCGTTGGCCGATGTGGAAGTGATTTTGCGCACGCCGTCCAAATTGCGCAGTTCACGTTCCAGGGGATTGGTGATGGACGTTTCCACATCTTCGGCGGTGGAACCCGTCCACGCCACCCGCACGGTGACGAAATCCAGTTCGAAATTGGGAAAGAATTGGGTGTTGAGCCGGGTTAGCGCCCAGAAACCGGCCAGAATCATCAGGGTCATGAGCAGGTTGGCGGCGACCGGATGCCGGGTGAAGAGGCCGAGTAAATCGTTGCGCTGAGCCGATAACATGAATGTGAGTGGGACGATGAAGTTAAAGGGCTAGATAGCCCTCGTTCGGGTAAGTTCAACCCCGCCTTGTTGGAACGCGGTCGCGAAGGAGTCCGGCGATGCTCCTCAGGTATCCCGTTTGATCACCTGACAGAGCAAACGGCCTTCGGCCAGCAGTGCTTCGACCTGTTCGCCGGTCCGGACCTGGTCGGCGCGTTGCACCACCGTGCCGTCGTCATGACGGCGCACGATGGCGTATCCGCGTCCCAGGGTTTGCAAGGGGCTGACGGCGTGTAAAGTCCGGCTGGCCGCTTCCAGTCGTTGCGTCGCGCGTTCCAGCCGATAGCGCAGGGCGCTTTGCAAACGCTGGCCGAGTAACCGGCGGCGTTCCGCCAGATACTCGATACGCGGCCCCGGCGCTTGATTGTGCACCCGCATCGCGAGGCTTTCGGCCCGGTTGCGGGCGCGCTCCAGGCGAATCCACCCCCCTTGACGCAGCCGCTGTTCCAACTCATCCAGACGTTGCGCCCGATCCTGCAGATTGCGGCCCGGATGACGGCGTTGCACGGCCTGGACCAGCCAAGTCAGGCGTTGCCGGTCGTTGGCCAGACGACGGGCGATGGCGGCCGTCAGCCGCTGTTCCAGCACGGTGAATTTGCGCAGCCATTCCCCGCGATCCGGGCTGACCAGTTCGGCGGCGGCGGACGGCGTGGCGGCGCGCAGATCGGCGACGAAATCGGCGATGGTGACGTCGGTTTCATGACCGACGCCGCAAACGATGGGAATGTGGCAGGCGTAAATCGCACGGACAACCACTTCTTCGTTGAAGGACCACAGATCCTCCAGCGAGCCGCCGCCACGCACCAGCAGCAAGACATCGCAATCCTGCCGCTCGTCCGCGGTGCGGATGGCTTGGGCGATCTGTTGGGCCGCGCCTTCGCCTTGGACAGGCACCGGATAAACGAGCACTGGCAAGGCGGGAAAGCGTCGCTTCAGTACGCTGAGCACATCGCGGATCGCCGCGCCGGTCGGCGAGGTGATCACTCCCACGCAACGCGGAAAAGCCGGAAGGGCTTGCTTGTGCTCGATGGCGAACAGCCCTTCCTGTTCCAAGCGTCGGCGCAATTCGTCGTAAGCCTGGCGCAGCGCGCCGGCGCCGGCTTCCTCCAGGTATTCGACGATCAACTGATAGTCGCCGCGCGCCTCGTACAAACTGACGCGGGCATTGACCAGGACCCGTTGACCGTTGGCGATGGTCCCCCGGAAATATTGGGAGCGATTGCGGAAAAACGCGCAGCGCACCTGAGCGTTGGCGTCCTTGAGCGAGAAATACCAATGCCCGGAAGCCGGTCGGGACAGATTGGAAACTTCGCCTTCCAGCCAGATCACCGGGAAGTGGATTTCCAGCAGATCGCGCGCTTCGCGGTTGAGGCGGGTGACGGTGTAGATGTCCCGGTCCAATGGCAGATCAAGCGTCATGGCGATTTGTGGATGACGGATTTCATGCGGGTTGGGACGTTTCCCTGGTCACTTTCGAGTTCCAGACTCGGACTGGCGAATACCCGGCGTTTACCGGACACCCCCGAAAATCTTATAATTACACAATTTTAACCCGATCACCTCCCGAGGCTCTCCATGCGCATAGTGCAAGAAGCTCTCACATTCGACGATGTTCTCCTTCTCCCCGCCCACTCCACCATACTGCCCAGAGACGCCGATCTGACCACTCAACTGACTCGTGGCATTCGGCTCAACATCCCCTTGGTCTCTGCCGCGATGGATACGGTCACCGAATCGGCCCTGGCTATCGCCCTGGCTCAGGAAGGCGGGATTGGCATCATCCACAAAAACATGTCGCCGGAACGACAGGCGGAAGAAGTCCGCCGCGTCAAGAAATTCGAAAGCGGCATCATCAGCGATCCGATCGTCGCCTCGCCCCATACCAGCATCGGCGAAGTGCTGGAACTGACCCGCGCCCACCGCATTTCCGGCGTGCCCGTGGTGGAAGGGCGGGACCATCTGGTCGGCATCGTGACCAGTCGCGATCTGCGCTTCGAAACCAATCTGAGCGCGCCGGTCAGCAGCATCATGACGCCCAAGCCACGGCTGGTGACGGTGCGGGAAAACGCCGATCGCGAGGAAGTCGTGGCCTTGCTCCACAAACACCGCATCGAGAAAGTGTTGGTCGTCAACGAGCATTTTCAACTGCGCGGCATGATCACCGTCAAGGACATCCAGAAATCCAGCGATTTTCCCAATGCCTGCAAGGACGAATTGGGCCGCTTACGGGCCGGCGCCGCCGTGGGGACGGGCGCGGATACCGATGAACGGGTCACGACCCTGGTGCAGGCCGGGGTGGACGTGATCGTGGTCGATACCGCCCACGGCCATTCACGCAATGTCCTGGACCGGGTGCGTTGGGTGAAAACCCACTTTCCCCAGGTGCAGGTGATCGGCGGCAACATCGCGACCGCCGCCGCTGCTCGCGATCTCGTGGAAGCGGGCGCGGACGCGGTCAAGGTTGGTATCGGACCCGGTTCCATCTGCACGACGCGGATTATTGCCGGCGTTGGCGTGCCGCAGATCAGCGCGGTGTTCAATGTCGCGGAAGCCCTCAAGGATTTCGATGTGCCGCTGATCGCCGATGGCGGCATCCGTTATTCCGGGGATTTCGCCAAAGCCGTTGCGGCAGGCGCCCACTCGGTGATGATCGGCAGTCTGTTCGCCGGTACGGAAGAAGCGCCAGGCGGCGTGGAACTGTACCAGGGCCGTTCTTACAAAACTTACCGTGGCATGGGTTCTTTGGGAGCCATGGCCCAGCAGCACGGTTCCAGCGATCGCTATTTTCAGGAAGGCGGAGCACTGGAAAAACTGGTGCCGGAAGGTATCGAAGGACGGGTGCCGTATAAAGGGGGACTGTCGGTTATCGTGCATCAATTGTTGGGGGGATTGCGCTCCAGCATGGGCTACGTGGGCTGCGGCACCTTGCAGGAAATGCGTACTCGGGCGGAATTCGTGCGGATTACCGGCGCGGGTGTGCGGGAAAGCCACGTCCACGATGTTTCCATCACCAAGGAAGCCCCTAATTACTGGATCGAATGACATGACGGCCATGCCGTCATCCCACTTGCTCTTGAGAGAAACCCATTGACCGTCCCTGATATTCACTCCAATCGGATATTGATTCTCGATTTCGGTGGTCAGTACACGCAGTTGATCGCCCGCCGGGTGCGGGAGATCGGCGTGTATTGCGAAATCTTCCCCTATGACGCGGAACCGGAGGCCCTACGCGATTTCCGGCCACGGGGGATTATTTTCTCCGGCGGTCCGGAATCGGTCACCGTCCTGGAAGGCCCGCGCGCGCCGGACGCCGCCTTTGACCTGGGCGTACCGCTTCTGGGCATCTGTTACGGTTTGCATACCATGGCGGCGCAACTGGGCGGCCGGGTCGAGGGGGCGCCACAACGGGAATTCGGTTACGCCCAGGTTCGCGCCCATGCCCATTCCAGCCTTTTGCGCGACATCGAGGACCGTACCAGCCCGGAAGGATTTGGGTTGTTGGACGTATGGATGAGCCATGGCGATCAGGTGGTGGAGCTACCGCCCGGCTTCGTGCGCATCGCCAGCACTTCGACTTGTCCCCTGGCCGGCATGGCGGACGAGGAACGGCGGATTTTCGGGGTGCAATTCCATCCGGAAGTGACTCATACCCGCCAGGGCGAACGGATTTTACGCCGCTTCGTGCTGGACATCTGCCAGTGTCAGCCCTTGTGGAACACCGGCCATATCATCGAGGACAGCATTGCGAGCGTGCGCGCCCAGGTCGGTGACGACGAAGTGTTGTTGGCCTTGTCTGGCGGCGTGGATTCCTCGGTGGTCGCGGCCCTGCTGCATCGAGCCATCGGCGACCAACTGACCTGCATTTTCGTGGATACCGGCTTGCTGCGCTTGCATGAAGGCGAACAGGTGATGGCGACTTTCGCCGAACACCTGGGCGTGCGAGTGATCCGGGTGGACGCGGCTCAACGTTTTCTGGACGCCTTGCAGGGCGTGACCGATCCCGAGCAGAAGCGCAAGATCATCGGCAAGCTGTTCATCGATGTGTTCGAGGATCAGGCGGAAAAGCTCACCCGTGTGAAATGGCTGGCGCAGGGCACGATTTACCCGGATGTCATTGAGTCGGCCGGCGCCCGAACGGGTAAGGCGCACGTCATCAAGTCCCATCACAACGTCGGTGGATTGCCGGCGGCCATGCGTTTGAAGTTGTTGGAGCCGTTGCGTGAGTTGTTCAAGGACGAGGTCCGCCGTTTGGGATTGGAATTGGGACTGCCTTCGGAAATGGTGAATCGCCACCCGTTTCCCGGTCCCGGCTTGGCGGTGCGCGTGCTCGGCGAGGTTCGACCCGAATTTGTGGAATTGTTACGGAGCGCGGACGCGATTTTTATCGAGGAATTGCGCCGCGACAATCTGTATGACCCGGTCAGCCAGGCATTCGCGGTGTTTTTGCCGGTGCGGTCGGTGGGCGTGATGGGCGACGGACGCCGTTACGACTATGTGATTGCCTTGCGCGCGGTGGAAACCATCGATTTCATGACCGCGCATTGGGCGCATCTGCCGTATGACTTCCTGAATCGGGTTTCCCAGCGCATCATCAATGAAGTAGCCGGGATTTCGCGGGTGGTGTACGACATTTCCGGAAAGCCGCCAGCGACTATTGAGTGGGAGTGATCACCCGTTAGGCAGTAGCTGGCGTTAACCGGCAAAAAATATCACTTAAGCCCATGCGTGCATGGGCTTTTTTGTGTTTGGCCTTCGACCTGCGCCAAACCGCTTGCACGGGTGTCCGTCATTCCAAGGCAAGCCGGTCCACCAGGGCACAAGGTTCCGAAGCTTGAAAAAGGTTGCGCAGTCGTATGTGCGTGAACAGATCGAGTTGGCGTTGGGGGATCTGGACCTTGACATCCTGGTGTTCGAACCCACCGAGCAATACCAGAACGTGGCCAAGCGTGCTGGCGTAGAAAAGCTGACACCGGCCCGCGCGCTAATCGCCGAATTGGTGCGCCGCTACTGGGTGCTGGGTATGGAATGCAGCCTGCTTGAGATTCAGAAGTTGGCGTGGTTTCTGGAGCGTGCCATCGAGCGTTTCAATCCCGGTGACAACCCGCTGAACCTGCAGTTTGTGCCACACCGATACGGTCCTTACGCCAACCGGCTCGATCACCTTCTGAACAAACTGGATGGTAGCTACCTGCACTCCGAAAAACGAATCAGCGATGCCAATCCACTGGACGTGATCTGGTTCGATGATGAGCGCAAGGAATTCATTCAGGCCTATATCAAGAGTGAAGCCAAGGCCTACGAGAAAGCTTTGGAATTCACGACGGCACTGATCGATGGTTTTGAGTCACCCTTTGGAATGGAGCTTCTGGCGACCGTTGACTGGCTGCTGGTCCGCGAAGGGGTGGAACCCAACGTGTCGGCCTTGCGTGAAGGGCTCCGCCATTGGCGAGGTGGACCGGGTGCTGCCGCCCGCAAGGACCGCATCTTCGATGACCGAGTGCTGGGTATTGCCCTTGAGCGCCTGAGCATCCCTCACACCGACCTCAATCCCCCCGCAGGCATTTAAGATAGGCGCAGAACATATCGGCCATGGCGTTGGCGTAGGTTTTGATCTCGCTGCGGGTGCGGGACCTTTCCGAAAAGGGGTGTCCCACTGTGCTGAGCGTGGTGGTAATCAGGTCGCCGGCCAGCCTGCGCGTCGCCGTGGATGCCGCGGGTAGCACCTCCTCCAGAAACGCTGCGACGGCTCGGTCAACCGAAACGCGCGCTTCCTGCGCGTCGGGCGCGTCACGATAAAGCGGGGCGGCGTCATTGAGCGCCACCCGCATATCCGCTTCCTCGCATTCCGAGCGTAAGAACGCGTGGACCAGTATGCGCAGCCGATCAAACGGCGGTTTCCCCACATCCTTGAGAATGCTGCGCAACAACTCGGTCGTTTGCTTCCATTCGTCGGTTTGTAGCCGAAAAAGGATGGCCGCTTTGTTGGGGAAGTATTGATACACCGAACCGACGCTGACTCCGGCTTTCTCGGCTACGCGCGCGGTGGCTACGCGCGCGGCGCCTTCCTGAGCCAGAACCTTAACCGCGGCTTGCAGGATTGCCGCCACCAGTTCGGTCGAGCGAGCTTGCTGAGGCTGTTTTCTGGAAGAGATCTGCGGGTGGCGGCGGTTGGTCATGGCGACGTGGGGCATGAATGCGGGAATGTGATTAATTATTCGTTTTCTAGTTTGCGCCGGGTGGTCGATCAAACCGTAACGGCGCGCGGTCCTGGCGGTCGCAATCTGAACGAAAACCTGAATATTCCTCGTCGGGGTGGTCGTCGGCAAATCGCTTGGGGCGATGGGTCGGGATGTTTTATAAGGGAAATCCATGCCAATGGGGATTGACCGGGAAGGCGATAAAACGCGATCCTCAATGCGATTAGTCAATAGAAATGATCAGATGACCGGGGAATTTAACGACCCAACGGCGGAAGTCCCGCCCGATCTGTTCGAGCAGGACCGCCTCTGGATGCGGCAGGCATTGCGCTTGGCCGAGCAGGCCGCGGCCGTCGGCGAAGTGCCGGTGGGCGCCGTGCTGGTGCGCGATGGGGAAGTCATCGGTTCGGGTTTCAATCGTCCCATCGGGAATTGCGATCCGACCGCCCACGCCGAGATTCTTGCACTTCGCCAAGCCGCTGAACATGTCGGCAATTACCGAATTATCGACAGTACGCTTTACGTCACCCTGGAACCTTGCCCCATGTGCGCCGGCGCCATGGTTCACGCCCGCGTCGGTCGGGTGGTGTTTGGCGCCAGCGATCCCCGCGCGGGCGCCGCCGGCACGGTGTTCAATCTCTTGCAATCGGAAAGCCTCAACCACCGCGCGGCCGTGACCGGCGGCGTACTGGACGACGCTTGCGGTCAATTGCTGCGGGATTTTTTCCGCTCGAGACGGGAAGCGATTAAGAATGCCCCGGTCGATCCGACCGACGAAGCGAACGGCCCGGCGGTTCAATGAGTCCAGCCAATCTCCAGGGTTGTCGCCGGACTGATGACGACTTGTGCAAGCGACCGGGGCATCACCGCTTCGGAGGGGGAAACGGGAATGCGGCCGGCCATCAGCGTAGCCCGATGTTGCGGGAAAAGCGGTTGCGCCTGGGGATCGGCATAGCCGATGGGATACAGCGGTTGATTGGTAGCCAGGTTGTATTTATCGGTTGCGCCGACGGTGTGGAGCAGTTCGTGCGCGATGACCACGTTGTTGGTGGAGACTTCATGGCGGCTGGCGAAAACGTTCACGACGCCGACCAACCCTTTCTGTAGACCGAACGAATGCTCCAGGGTGGGGTGGGTATCGGGATCGAAATAGCGGACGAACAGATCGATATCGCTGGCTGGCGGATTCGGTCCCTTGTCAACCCGCCAAGCCCAGAGCCTCATGCTGAGGCTCCACAGCATGATCCGCAATACATTGCCATTGCGCGGGGGAGGTGGGGGGTTCTCGGCGATGGTTTGCCCAATCGTGAGGTGGAAGGGTTGGTGCAGAGGCAGCCCATAGTGTTCCGCTTGTTCGTCCATGAACGTGTCTATGGGTTCGAAGGTGGCGTCGCTCAGTTTGGCGATTTGTTCCGCGCTGCGCGGGCTGCCGTCGCCATTGATGGGATAAACCGCGACCCACAGCGTTTTGTTCCAACTGGTTGTGCGGGCGCTGGTCAACCAGGTCCCCACGGCGACGAGGAACAGGATATAAAGCAGTATCGCTATGCGAATCTTTTTCGCCAGTCCCGGCATGGTTCAATCAATCCACTGTGGACTACCGAATACATCCTGGGAAAGTACCCACGGGCCGACCGCCGAACGGTGTCCGAGCAAGAAAGCGGTCCGAGCGTATTCAGCTTGTCTGCGGGGCTGTCAGGCAGTCGATACGCTTGCGTTTCAAGGCGTCGCAGATGTTGCCCGCTTGCTCTTGACTGAAACCCTGGAACAGGGCTCGGTACAGAACGGCTCCACCGCGCAATAAGGGAATGATGGTGCTTTTGGCATTGAATAGCACATCCGGAGAGGACCGGGCGACAAAAATCAAATGCTCGCGCGCCGAGGCCAGTCGGCTGAATACTCCCACCTGGACTTGCCAGAATCCACTGGAGTCGGCGGTCAGCGGGTCGTTGGCGCTGGCCAGGTCCGGGGTGGGCTCGGGTCGTCCAATCAATTCGACCGCCGACGTCTTGCCACCCCAGCCAATTGCGGCGGTCGTGGTTCGCGAGGTCGTCTGATAAGCGGTTCTGTCCACCGCATAACGGGGATTGCCCGAGGTATCCAAAGGGGCGGTCGAACTGACGGAGGTGCGGGGTCGGAGCACGGTATAGCCACGGCTGCCCGAGGTGATCGACGACGAAACAGGTTGCGACTCGTCGCTGATTTCCGGCGCGGGTTGGTAAGCCGCGTTGGCCAGCATGTAGCGTCCGCCCGATCCGCCCAATTGCATGAATCCGTAATCCAACAGGGCTGCCATGTGAGTATCCCGTTGCCTGGCGGTATTGCCACCGAAAACGACACCCACGATACGGCGGCCATTACGCTGTGCGGAAGCGACCAGGTTGTAGCCGGAGGCCCGGATATAGCCCGTTTTTATGCCATCGGCGCCCGCATAGGTTTCGAGTAGATGATTATGGTTGCGGTAGGTCTTGTTTCGAAAGTAGAACTGATCGGTGGAAAAATAACGGTAATAACGGGGGTGATCGCGGATCAAGGCCCTGGCCAGTGTCGCCATGTCCCAGGCCGTGGTGACTTGACCCGGATCGGGTAGGCCGGATGCGTTGCGAAAATAGCTTTGACTCATGCCCAGGCTCCGTGCCCGGCTGGTCATCTGCTGCCCGAAACGGGATTCGGTCCCGGCGAGGTTTTCCGCGATCACCGTGGCGGCATCGTTGGCCGAGCGCGTCACCAAGCCAAAAATGGCCTGTTCGACGGTGATCGTCTGGCCAGCTTTGAGCCCCAGTTTGGAAGGCGGTTTGCGGGATGCATTGCTGGAAACCCGCAATGGCTGGTTGAGCCGGAGCGCGCCCCGCTGCAAGGCCTCGAACACCATGTACAGTGTCATCATTTTGGTCAGCGAGGCGGGATAGCGGGGTTCGCGGGAGTAGCGATCGAGCAGCACCTGGCCCGTACTGGCGTCGATGATTAGTGCTGAATAGCGGTTGGCCCAGGCGGTCGAGGCCATGAGCAGGAAGAAGGTAGAGAAGGCCAAGCAGCGGACAAAGGGACTGGAGCCGAGGGTCGACACTGTTGGGGTTCCTTTTATCTGTTATGGGGCTGGGCGGCGATCCACCGTCTTAGGCAGGCCGTGATTATTGTATTAAGTCTAACCCGTAGCGATCACGCTTCCCAATAGCCAGCGCGAAATTCAATCGCATTGCAGTGGCTGATTTTCTCCAAACGGTTGTTGGACGAGGGCAACCGGAGTCGGCAGAGCGATGCATCATCGGCAAGCCTCCGGAACACAATTGCGCCGCTTGATGAGTTTCCTATCGCCTATACTTTAAGGCCATTATGAATACGCAAACCTCTTTCGACAGTCAGGCGTTACGGCGCACTTTAGGCGCCTTTGCTACCGGCGTGGCGGTGGTCAGTACGGTGACGGGAGAGGGCCGCTTCGAGGGACTGACCGTCAATTCATTCAGCTCCGTTTCGCTGGACCCGCCCTTGATTCTCTGGTGCCTTTCGAACGAAGCACCGGAATTTTCCGCTTTTCAACAAGCCTCGCATTTCGCCGTGAATATCCTGACGGCCGAGCAGCGTCCTATCTCGGATCGGTTCGCTTCGGCAAGCCGCGACAAGTTCACCCATCTTCCCGTGCAGACAGGGTTGGGGGGGGTGCCGTTGTTGATCGGGTGCTTGGCGATACTGGAATGCGCCAGGCAGACCATTCATGCCAGTGGCGATCACGTCATTCTCGTCGGCCGCGTGGAGCGACTGTGGCGCGAGACCGGCGAACCGCTGCTGTATTGGGGAGGCGGCTATCGGCAACTGGCCCCGGAACCGCCGGGGCAGTCACAATAATCGTCTCTCAGTCTCCCGCTCGTCCGAGAACCGCCCCAGTCGGTGCGCCGTCGAGCTGCTCCAATACGATCGACTCGGTCAGCAATTGCGGTAATAACACGGGTTCGGATCGAATACCGGGTGGATAGTACACGTACAGGGGTACGCCGCTGCGTCCGAAGGTTTCCAGGGCCTTGGAAATCTCCTTATCTTGATTAGTCCAATCGCCTTTCAAGTAGGTTATACCCCGCTCTGAAAAGGCGCTGGCCAAACGTGGGGAACTCAGAGCGACGCGTTCGTTGACCAAGCAGGTGATGCACCAGGCGGCCGTAAAGTTGAGAAACACCGGTTGACCCGCGTCGCGTAAGGCGGTCAGACGTTCCGCCGAGAACGGTTCCCATGCCGGACCGTCTCCATGGGTCCGAATCGGGCTGGCTGCAAGGTTCTGATCGGGATGACCGGCGGCCGGCAAGACGTTCAGAGAAACGGCTAACAGCAAGGCGGCGATAGCGCCCAGACGACCGACCGATCGCCAAGGATTGGCGCTTTGGCGCGTATTCTTATACAGCCAGGCGGCGAAGGCGATTAGAACCAGTCCCGTCAAGGCGGCCGCGATGCCTTGCGGGCCGGTCTGCAAGGTCAGAACCCAGAGTAGCCATACCGCCGTGCCGTACATCGGAAAGGCCAGAAATTCCTTGAAGCGTTCCATCCACGGTCCCGGTCTGGGCAGGAAATTGAACAGCGTTGGAAAGAAGCTCAACAGCAGATAGGGCATGGCCAAGCCCAAACCCAAACCTTGAAATATGCCCAGGGCTACCGGCCAAGGTTGAGTCAGCGCGAAACCCAAGGCGGTGCCCATGAACGGTGCGGAACAGGGCGTGGCGACCACGGTGGCCAATGCACCGGTAAAAAACGACCCGGCATAGCCTTTACGCGCCGCTAGACCGCCGCCGACGTTCATTAACGAGTCGCCGAGGGTGATCGCCCCGGAAAAGCTCAATCCCACGGCAAACATCAGATAGGCCAGCAAGGTCACGAACAACGGCGATTGCAGTTGAAATCCCCAGCCGATCTGTGCGCCGCCATAGCGCAAAGCGATGAGCAAGCCGGCGATCACGGCGAAACTGCACGATACCCCCAGGGTGAACGCCAGTCCGTGGCGGCGGACCTCCCAAGGGGCCTTATGGGCTTTATCCACGAAATTCAACGCCTTCATGGAGAGAATCGGAAACACGCAGGGCATCAGGTTCAGAATCAGGCCCCCCAGAAAGGCGAACACGAATTGTTGTATCCAGGAGCGGCTGACGTTCTTCATGGCATTAACGCCTGAAACCGCTTCCGGATTCGGCGCGGGGTCGTTTGATCCGGCGCTGATCGTTGACTGCGGCGGCGCGTCTATCTCAAAGGCGATGGGAGGGGAGTCCGCTTGCTCGGCGCGCGCCACCACCACGCCCCGGACATGCTCCAGAGGCCTATTGCGAGACGAGCCACGATCGATGGTGAGGTGCAACCCGTCCCGGTCGTTGCTCAGCGTTTGCGGGGCGGCATATTCGATCACGCCTTCCTCAAAGGGAAAAAATTCGATATGGGCCGGCGATGGGAGGGTTGCCGAATCCGGTGGGGTAAGTTGCAAATCGAGCCGGTCGGCGGTGGTGGTGAAGGCCGCTTTCCAAGGGGTGGATTGTGGCAAGGCTTGCCGAGCCTTGGCGAAGACGTCTTTCCAGCGGGGATCAATTGACGGCGTCGCATCCCGTACCGGCAAGGTCAATTCGAACTGGGCTTTTTCGGGAACGCAAATATCCGCGCAGACCAACCAACTGGCCTTGAGTCCGATGGTCTGACGATCGGCGGACAGGGTGTCCGGTGGGGTAATGCCGACCAACAGGGCTACCTGGTCGTGATAGCCATAATTGACCAGGGGCTCGTACGGTATCCGCTCGGGATAGGGCCAATACACCTCCGTGGCCGCGAACCCATCGGGCAAAGACCACTTCAGCGTCGTGGCGGCGCCGGTGTCGCCGGGATTGCGCCAGTAGGTATGCCAACCTTCGCGAATCTGCATCTGCAGTGCGACCCAGAACTCGTGGCCCGGCTGGATGGACTCGACTTCGCTGATCAACTGGACGGTCGTGTTTGCCGTGCTGGCTGAAGTGGCGGCGACGGACAGAGAAGGACATATCACGAAAATCGATAACACAAAGGCGGCTAGCAGACTGAAACCGCCGAATCCCTTACGGGGTCGTTGCACCATAATTAAACCTATCTCGTGTCGAGCGGCGAGCGATTCAAGGGGGAAATGGCCAGAATGAATGATTGCCCATGTAGACCTTATACCAGAGCGATTGATTCAGCCGCTTGGGATATATGTTTACCGCTCGAATCGATACCGTTTGTACGATAAGGGGATGGAGGAACGAGTGGAATGGTATTTACGGTGACTGAAATGCGCATTCGGGTTGCAAAACGAACAAGAACGTACGGGAAAGGGATACTTGTGGGCGTGGGGCGGCTAAGATTAACATCGGCTGGGAATTCACCCTTGCCCGGATAAACAACAGGTGACCCTCATGGATTATTCCATCCGCACGATTTTGTACGCAACCGATCTGGGTCCCCATGGTCCCATGATTTTCGGCCACGCCTACACGTTAGCCAAACAATTCGACGCCAAGATTCATGTCCTGCATGTCGTTGAGCCCCTCAGCGACTATGTCCATTCCTTGATTGAGATGTATGTGTCAACCGAAATTCAGGACGACAGGCGCAAGGAAATTGAGCAAAGCGCGATAACGGAAATGCATCGGCGGGTCGATGCTTTCTGCAAGGATAAACTCCATGCCGATGCGCATACCGTGGTTTCGGATATGCGCGTGATCGAAGGATTGCCCGCTCAGGTTATTCTGGACGAAGCTGAAAGAGTAAAAGCCGATTTGATTGTGGTGGGTTCGCACGGGCGCACTGCGCTGGGCGAGATGTTTATCGGCTCCGTGGCGCACAAGGTGACGGTCAAATCTACGGTGCCGGTCTTGTTGGTGCCGATCTCCAGAGAATCAGCTTGACGTTGTTCGTTTCCCGGTCTTGCGCGGTGGGTTATCGGTCCATGAATCGACCCACCGCGAAAGATGCTCAACCGAAAAAGACCGACGGCAGCCAGGTGATGAGGCCGGGAAACGCAATCAACAAGATCAAGCCAACGATTTGAATCGCCACGAAAGGCATAATGCCTTTGTAAATATCCATAATGGTGTACTCGGGCGGCGCCACGCCTTTGAAGTAGAACAAGGCGTAGCCGAACGGTGGTGTCAAGAACGAGGTTTGCAGGTTGACGCAAATCAGCATGGCGAACCACAAGGGATTGAAATTGAGATCCAGCGCGATGGGCGTAAAAATCGGCACGGTCACCAACAAGATCGCCGCCCAATCGATGAACATGCCGAGTACGAAAACCACGGCCATCATGATGGCCAGGATGACGTATTCGTTGACGTCCATGCCCAGCAGGTAATCGGCTACCACATCGCCGCCTCCCATGGATAGAAACACCACGCTGAACAATTTGCCGCCCACGAACAACAGCAGGATCATCGCCGTGGTGCGTGCGGTGGAAAGCGAAGATTGCTTCACCACGTCCCAATTCAGCTTGCCGTTGAACAGAGCCAGCACGAGCGCGCCGACGGCGCCCAGAGCGGCTGCCTCGGTAGGAGTCGCGACGCCGGCCAGAATGGTTCCCATGACGATCAGAATCAGACTGAATGGCGGCACGAAGCTCTTGAGGATCATCATCGCCTTCTGACCCGGCGTATAGGTATCTTCCGCCTCGGGAATGGGAGGACCGAGCCGGGGATTGATCCAGCAACTGATGCCCACGTAGGCGAGATACAGTATGGACAGCACCAGACCGGGCAGAATCGCGCCCGCGAACAGATTGCCCACCGATGTTTCCTTCAAGCCGGTCAATCCGCCGTAGACCACCAGCATGATGCTGGGCGGAATGAGAATGCCCAGGGTGCCCGAAGCGCAGATCAGGCCGGAAGCCAGGCCGCGATGATAATTGCGTTTCAGCAGCACGGGACCGGCCATCAAGCCCATGGCGACGACCGAGGCGCCAATGATGCCGGTGGTGGCGGCGAATACCGTGCTCACCACGATGACGGCCAAACCCAATCCGCCTTTGACTTTGCCCAATGAAATATACAGGGCGTCGAATAATCCCTCGGATACCTTGGAACGGTCCAAGACTTGGGCCATGAAGATGAACAGCGGAATGGCCACCAGTGTGTAATTGAGAAAAATGCCCCAGTTATTATTGACGAACAAATCCAATAAAGGGGCGATCCTGAAGCCATTGTCGATCAAACCGAATAACGTGGCCACCGCCGCAAGGGTAATGGCCAGCGGATGGCCTAACGCAATGCAGACGATCAGGGTGACGAACATCAAAATTGTCATCATTTCGGGGCTCATGACTATCTCTCCGTTATCGGGTCATTGCCCTGAAGTATGTGGAAATCCTGAATTAGCTTGGCAATGCCTTGTAAAAAGAGCAGTACAAAGCCGATGGCCATAATGGTCTTGAGGGGATAGAGTGGGGGCGCCCACGATGTTGAATTGACTTCCCATTGCGACCAGGAAATGGCGGCATATTTCACCGACCAAATGGCTAATAAGCCCGTGGTGGGAATGAATAAAAGGATGTTGGTGATAATTCGCATAACAGCCCGTGGTTTATCGGAAAGACGCATAACGAATACGTCAATGGCGACATGTCCATCGTGCTTGTGCGTATAACCAAATGCCAATACGAAATGGATTCCATAAAGAAAAGTGGTTGTTTCGAAAGCCCAGGTGGTTGGCGCATTAAATCCATAGCGCATGATTACTTCGAAAACCACCACCACGAGCAGGGGTATAATGAGAAACGCATTGAACGTACCCACATACTCGTTTACGGTATCAATGGCCCGTGCTAGTTTGAGCATACTCACTCTCTCTTTGCAGTTTTTGTCATACAAATAAAAAATCGCGGAAGCCCTTTAAGGACTTCCGCTGATCGAGAACGAGTGACTTACTTGTGCCCTATTGGGTACGCTTACCAGCGATATATTCATCCAATGGCCAGGGAACGACACCACTACGAATCTCACGCCAATCGGAGAAATCCTTCTTGAATGCTTCCTGGGAATCCAGGACTTTCTTCACATCAGGATATTTCTCCTTGAGTTCGTTCAGGTATTCCTGAGTCCGTTTGGCAAAAGCGGTAATGGCTTCGTCATCCATGCGGACAAATTCCACCTTCTCCTTGAACAATCTGATCGCCTCGATATTGAGGTTTTCTTGCCAGGCATTGGACCAGAGTTGAGTCTCTTTGGCCGCGGTATCGACAATCCATTTCAGATCGGGGGGTAGTTTGCTCCAGGCGTCTTTGTTGATGAAGAAAGCGCACTGGACGGAAGGCTGATGCACACCGGGTTCAATGACGTACTTGGTAATTTCGTCGAAGCCCATGGGGTAATTCATGGCGGGAGAACTGAATTCGGCCGCATCGATCACGCCTCTTTCCAGGGCGAGATACACCTCCCCACCGGGCAATGGGGAAACACTGGCGCCCAGGCTGTTAAGGATGTCCATATACCAGCCGGGGGTACGAACCCGCAGACCTTTGAAATCGGCCATCGAGGACGCTTTCTTATTGGAGAACAGACCCATTTCCTGACCGGCATTACCACCGGGGAGGGCATAGAGATTGAACTGACCGTACAGGTCCTGCATCATCTTTAGGCCACCGCGCTCGTACAGCCAGATGTTGTAGCCTTCGTAGTCCAACCCGAAAGGCACGGAAGCGAAAGCCACGAAGGCTTCATTTTTGCCTTTCCAGTATCCCGGCCAGTCGTGGCCAATTTCCGCTGAACCTTGACTGACGGCGTCGAAACTTTCCATCGCACCGACCAATGCTCCCGCCGGGAACAGTTTGATTTCCAATCGGCCGCCTGAAGCCAAGGCCACCGAATCGGCAAAATGTTGGGCGATATCGTAGAAAAGTATGCCCTCCGTCCATGGCATGACCATTTTCCATTTGAATTCCTCTGTCGAGGGCTTGATGGTGCGTAGTTCTCTCTTGACTTCCTCGTGCCGTTGATCCGTGCCAAATTTTTCACGCTTGGCGGCCAATGCCGGCAAGGCGATGACAATACAAAGCACCAATAGCCAGCTGAATTTCGATTTCAGACTTCTCTTCATTAACGTTCCTCCTAATGGATACCGAGAATCAAAAGGCGGGAGCAATTCAAGTATCGGTTGATCGAGAGAAAGGAAATACGATTCAACGCGATTGCGATGCAACGTCCTTGAAATCAGTTTTTGACGTCATGTGGAAGTTTATTGGTGAATCGGTGAAATTCAAGTTTGGTCAGACAAGTTCGCCAAATGGACAGAATTGGTCTGACCTCATTACCAATATAAATTGGTATGACTAAATGACCAACGAAATACGCGCTCGCCATTCCCAAGAGGGAAATGCCAGTGGTGACTGAGAAGGACTAGAGCCAGCCGCCTACGGCTTGGATGGGTCGTGGATTTTCCGTAAGGCTGACCCACCCAGCGACCGCATGCCGATGGGATGAGTCCGTGAGATTCGGCAATTTCATTTGCGCCCGGTAGCCTGTTTCCGAATGGATCATCGGGGTCATTTCGTAACCCAACACCACGAAATCGTGAGTCAATGTCCGGCCCTGATTTTCTCCACGTTGGACGGCCGTGCTGAGGTCAAAACCCAATACCGCCACATGCATTTGCAGCGTTTCAGGCAATGGCCGCCGGTTGACGAACCGCCCCTTCGCCTGCCGGTCATTGACTTCCAGAGTCAGTTCGCCAACCGCCTCATTAGCCTCCAGGCTCAGTTGGGGGCGCAGGAACCATCCGCGCCATTCTTCACCGTTGAGAATCAAGCCAGGGGTATAAACGCTGCGGATCAGGTCGTATTGCGCATAGGCGCGTTGCCGGGCTCCATAGGCGGCGGAAGCAAAACGATCCTTCCAACCTAGATAATCCCAATAATCAACATGAAAGGCGACAGGGACCACTTCGCGCCAGAGTCGTCGATCGCTTTTCAGACTGCTCATCCAGCGGTCTGCGGGCGGGCAACTACTGCATCCTTCGGAGGTATACAGTTCCAACAAACTGATCTGCCGGTCGCCGCTATGTAGGGTAATGGGCTCCGCCGAAACAGGGGCCGAGAGAAGAAAAACAAGACAGAGGGGAAATGTTCTGAACCAGGGCATGGGCCAGTACCTCGCGAAACGTTCTACGGTCCTTGTCTGCCTGAGATAGGTAGGTGAATGACTTAACTTGAAAATATAGCTAATGAAATGGCCAGATTAAAATATTCGTTAGTGGCTGGATATCGGGTCTTCCCGTTGGAAACACGCGGCACGGCGTAGGTCGCGTACAGGAATTTTCTCAGCTTTGCTCTACCATTAAAAGTCGGTAGGGAACGATGTCCCAACCCTGTGAGCGGACCGGGTTTATACCGGAAGAAACATGAATATCGTTTTGGAGGAGGAACTTAATGCTTAAAACTGTGGCGAAATCCTTTGTAGTCGCTCTTTCGGTGGTGTTTGCAAGTGTTGTTTGGGCCGAGGAAATCGTAATTAAGTTTTCCCATGTAGTGGCGGAAAACACCCCCAAAGGTCAGGGAGCCGAGCTGTTCAAGAAGCTGGTTGACGAACGTCTCGCTGGCAAGGTTAAAGTCGAAGTATTTCCGAATGCCCAGTTATTTGGTGATAAGGACGAATTGCTGGCACTGCTGAAAAACGATGTACAGCTGATTGCTCCCGCGTTGTCGAAATTCGAGAAATACACCAAGGTATTGCAGATATACGATCTGCCGTTTCTATTCGACAATATGGCGGCCGTGGATTGCTTTCAGCAAACACCGGAAGGCCAGGCCATGCTTAAGTCAATGGAAAGCAAGGGCATTCTGGGGTTGGCGTATTGGCATAACGATATGAAGCAATTGTCCGGCCCGAAACCCTTGAAGACCCCAGCAGACGCGGCTGGACTCAAGTTTCGCATCATGAGCTCCGATGTGCTGCAGTCCCAGTTTGAAGCGGTCAAGGCCAATCCGCAGAAGCTGGCTTTCTCGGAAGTGTACATGGCGCTGCAAACCGGTACCGTGGACGGCCAGGAAAACAGCTGGTCCAACATTTTCTCGCAGAAGTTCTACGAAGTGCAGCCGTATATCATGGAATCCAATCACGGTCTGCTGGACTACATGGTGGTGACCAACGCCAAGTTCTGGAATGGCCTACCGCCTGACATTCGCGACGAATTGCAGAAAGCCATGGCTGAGGCAACCGCCGAGGCCAACAAAATCGCCGCTGAAAAAAGTGCTCACGATAAACAAGCCATCATCGATTCCGGCAAGACTCAGGTTCTGGAGTTGACCCCGGAAGAGAAGGCCGCATGGCGTGAGGTTATGAAGCCAGTTTGGGATAAGTTCTCTGGCGAAATCGGTGCGGACAATATCGCGGCGGCGGCGGCCTGCAATAAGTCCTAATTTCGTCTTTCCTTCCACCCCCGCCTGCAATGGGCGGGGGTTTATTGTTGGCCGGGGTAATCATGATCATCAAATTCATCAATCAGCTGGAGGAAACCGTCCTCGCCGTCCTGCTGGCGGCGATGACCTTGGTCACATTCACTCAGGTTATCGCACGGTACGTGTTCAACACCGGGGCTACCTGGGCTCTGGAGTTCACCATTTTTCTTTTTGCCTGGTTGGTTTTGTTGGGGATGTCTTACGGTGTCCGGGTCGGCGCGCATATTGGAGTCGAGCTGCTGGTGAGAGCCCTCCCGCCCCGAGCGCAAAAAGTCGTTGGATTAATCGCCATCGGCTTGTGCATGCTCTACGCCGCCATTCTGTTCAAGGGCGGATGGGATACGCTGGATTTGCTATTGATGATCGGGATCGAAGCCGAAGACGTTCCCGTGCCATTGTGGGTACCGACGCTGATTTTGCCTGTCGGCTTCGCGCTCTTGTTTCTGCGCTTTGCCGAAGCCGGTTGGAAAGTGCTTCGCGGCCAGGGTTCCGGCATGCAGTTGGCGGATGAAACGAAAGATGCCATCGAGCAATTGAAGCAGGGCAATCAGCCAGAAAATCTCGATAAGAAATAACCGAGCCATCCGCAGTCCAGGATCGAGAATATGACTACCGCCGTACTTTTTATCCTTCTTTTCGCGTTCATGCTGATCCGCATACCCATCGCGATTTCCTTGGGGTTGGCCAGCGTGCTTACTATCGTCACCTTTTCGAACGATTCCGTCGCTTCCCTGTCCGAAAAGATTTTTCATGCGATGTACCACTACACGCTGATGGCCATTCCCTTTTTTGTTTTGGCCTCGGCGTTTCTGACCACGGGGGGTGTGGCGCGCCGCATGATCGGTTTTGCCGTAGACGCCGTCGGCTGGCTGCCGGGCGGATTGGCGATGGCCTCGGTGTTGGCCTGCATGTTGTTCGCCGCCGTATCGGGATCGTCACCCGCCACCGTGGTGGCCATTGGCTCCATCGTCATCGCCGGCATGGTGCAGCAGGGTTATCCGCTGAATTTCGCGGCCGGTGTGATCTGCAACGCGGGCACGCTGGGCATTCTCATTCCGCCCTCGATCGTCATGGTGGTTTACAGTGCCGCCACGGAAGTCTCGGTCGGCCGCATGTTCATGGCGGGAGTCATCCCCGGCTTGATGATGGGGGGATTGCTGATGCTCGCCATCTATATCGCCGCGCGGATCAAGAAATTGCCGGCGCAGGAATTTCCCGGCATGAGTCAGTTAGCCAAGTCGGCGGCTACGGCGGCCGGCGGGTTGTTTCTGATCGTCATCATCATGGGGGGTATCTATGGCGGTGTGTTTACCCCTACTGAAGCGGCAGCCGTGTCGGCTGTCTACGCTTACTTGGTCGCCGTTTTGGGTTATCGTGATCTCGGGCCGATCAAAGGCGTACCTTGGCGCAAGGAGGGCGAGGGCATGGGCTCGGTCATTGTGCGCAATATCCTCATATCGCTTTGGGCATTGATCAAGACGCCGATCGATCCCGAGGTCAAGAAGGTGCTGGTGGACGCCGCCAAAGTCAGCATCATGCTCATGTTCATCATCTCCAATGCCATGCTGTTCGCGCATGTGCTGACCACCGAACGTATCCCGCATGCTATCGCCGAAACCATCACGGGCTGGGGACTGGCGCCGTGGACGTTCCTCATTGTGGTCAACATCATTCTACTGATCGCCGGCAATTTCATGGAACCGTCGGCTATTCTGCTGATCATGGCGCCGATTCTGTTTCCTATCGCCGTCCGCTTGGGTATCGACCCCATTCATCTGGGCATCATCATGGTCGTGAATATGGAGATCGGAATGATCACGCCTCCGGTGGGGCTCAATCTGTTCGTGACTTCGGGCGTCACGGGCATGGAGTTGACCCAGGTTATCCGGGCCGCCATGCCTTGGCTGGTAATTCTTTTGTCCTTCTTGATCATCATCACTTATGTTCCCCAGGTGTCCATCTTCCTGCCGACGCTGTTGATGGGACCGGAAACGGTGACAATCAGTCACTGATCGGCTGATTGTTCGCAGCGAGGTTGAAGTATGAACGGTAGTTTTATCGCGCGGCTGTGCGCCGCGATTTCGATGATGTTGGTGGTGTGCGCCAGCGCGGTGGCCGAGGAGGCGGAATATGTGATCCGCTTCTCTCACGTTGTGGCGCCGAATACTCCCAAGGGGCGCGCCGCCGATCTGTTCGCGAAACTGGTGAACGAACGGCTGGCCGGCAAGGTGCGGGTGGAGGTCTATCCGAATTCCGAGTTGTACGACGACGATACGATTCTGCCCACCCTATTGCTTAACAGCAATGAACACTTCGCGGTGATGGCCGCGCCCAGCCTGTCGAAGTTTCTGCAATTTTCCGAGATGTTGCAGGTGTTCGACCTGCCCTTTTTATTCCGGAACGTCGAGGACGTGCACAAGGTGACGGAATCGCCGCTGGTCGAGGAAATCATTGCGCCACTGGAAGAGAAAGGCTTTAAGGCGCTGGCGTTCTGGGATAACGGCATGAAGGAATTCTCGGTGAAAGCCGACAAACCGTTGCGGGTCGTGCCGGATGATTTCCAGGGCAAGCGTTTCCGTATCCAGAATTCCAATGTCCATGCGGCGATGATCGAGGATCTCGGCGGCATGCCGGAACGTCTGCCATTTCGGGTGGTATACATGAGCCTGAACAAGGGCATCGTCGATGGTCAGGAGAACGCTTGGTCGAACATCTACTCACAGAAATTCCATACCGTGCAACACTGGATCACGGTTTCGGATCATTCCTATCTTGGCTACCTCGTGGTGGTCAGCAACCCATTCTGGAAGGGCTTGCCAGAGGATATTCGCGGTCAATTGGAAGCCATGCTGCGGGAAGCGACCCTGGCTAATCAGCAGTATGCCGCCGAGGAAGCCATCAGCGATCGGAAGAAAATCGAGGAGCAGGCTGGCGGCGCGAAAATCGTGGAGTTAACGGCCGAGGAGCGGGCACAGTGGAAACAAGCCACTCAGGAGGTGGAAAAGCGATTCGCCGGGGAGATCGGTCCTGAATTGCTGCAACGCATACATTCCCTGCTAGATCACTAGCCTACATACAACAAGATTAAGGGGAGTTTTTGATGAGTAAAAGCATCGACCTCGTCGCCGGGGCGGGACTGCGCGATAAGACCCGCAAAAGCCGCCTGCCGGCCCGACTCGATTTTTTGCAAAGCGCCAGCGGTTTGTTTTTGGCACTGTTCATGTGGGCCCACATGATCTTCGTGTCATCTATTTTGCTCGGCAAGGACGCCATGTATACCATCACCAAGATGTTCGAAGGCTATTACGTCTTCGGCAAATCCTATCCTGGTCTGGTCTCGTGTGTGGTCGCCGTCGTCTTTTTCGTTTTTATCGTCCACGCCGGGTTGGCCTTGCGTAAATTCCCCATCAACTACCGGCAATACAAGCTGTTCCGCGGGCATATGAAAATGATGCAGCACGAGGACACCAGCTTGTGGTTCGTGCAGGTGTACACCGGTTTCGCCATGTTCTTCTTGGGTTCGGTGCATCTGTACATCATGTTGACCCATCCCGACAAGATCGGTCCGTATGCTTCGGCGGATCGCGTATGGAGCGATCTGATGTGGCCGCTGTACATCCTGTTGTTGCTGGCCGTGGAGTTTCACGGCGGCGTCGGTCTGTACCGTCTCGCGGTCAAATGGGGTTGGCTGGAAGGCAAGAATCCCAACGAGACGCGCAAGAAGCTCAAAAAGGCCAAGTGGGGCATCACCATCGTCTTGTTGACGTTGGGTTTTCTGTCTCTGGCGGCCTACATCAAGATCGGCATCGCGCACAGTGATCAGGTTGGGGAGCGCTATACCCCGGCCGGCGTAGAACAACCACATCAATAACGGGGTAGCACATGAATATCATCTATACCGACGTATTGGTGGTCGGCGGCGGACTCGCCGGTTTGCGGGCGGCGATCGGTGCCCGGCGCAGGGGATTCGAAGCCGTCATTCTGAGTCTGGTCCCGCCTAAGCGATCGCATTCGGCGGCCGCCCAAGGGGGTATGCAGGCCAGTCTGGGCAATGCCATCAAGGGCGAGGGCGACAACGAAGACGTGCATTTCGAGGATACGGTGCGCGGCAGCGACTGGGGCGCCGATCAACAGGTCGTGAGGATGTTCGTCAACACGGCGCCCAAGGCCGTGCGCGAATTGGCCGCCTGGGGCGTACCCTGGAACCGTGTACAGCGTGGCGATCGGGAAGTCGTCATCAACGGCCAACGGGTCACCATCACGGAAAAGGACGCGGCCCATGGTTTGATCACCGCGCGCGATTTCGGCGGCACCAAGAAATGGCGAACCTGCTACACCTCGGACGGTACCGGCCATGCGATGTTGTTTGCCATGAGCGATCAGGCCATCGCCAACAGTATTCCCGTGCACGAACGCACCGAGGCGATCGCCTTGATTCACGACGGGGGCCGCTGCTTCGGCGCCATCGTGCGCAATCTGGTGAGCGGTGAATTGGTCGCTTATCTCGCCCGCGCCACGGTGATCGCGACCGGAGGCTTCGGCCGGGTGTACCGTGTCACTACCAATGCGGTCATCAACGAGGGAATGGGCGCGGCGATCGCGTTGGAAACCGGTGTCGCGGCACTGGGTAACATGGAAGCGGTGCAATTCCATCCGACCGGTATTTTCCCGGCGGGCATACTGGTCACGGAAGGTTGTCGTGGCGACGGCGGTTTGCTGCTGGATGGCGATCGTCACCGTTTCATGCCGGATTACGAGCCGGAGAAGAAGGAACTGGCTTCGCGGGACGTGGTTTCGCGGCGCATGGAGCAGCATATCCGGGCCGGCAAGGGCGCTAAGGGCCGTTTCGGCGAACATGTCTGGCTGGACATCACCATTCTCGGCCGTGCCCACGTGGAAAAGAATCTGCGCGAGGTCAAGGACATCTGCAATTATTTCCTGGGGGTCGATCCCGCGGTGGATCTAGTTCCCGTGCGGCCGGCGCAACATTACTCCATGGGTGGCGTGCGGACCAATCACACCGGTCAGAGCCAGACCTTGAAGGGGCTGTTCGCCTGCGGCGAGGCCGCCTGCTGGGATATGCACGGGTTCAATCGGCTGGGCGGCAACTCGGTGGCCGAAACCGTGGTCGCCGGGATGATCGTCGGCGAGTTTGTGGCGGATTTCTGTGCTTCCCCGGAAAGTGATATCACCATTTCCACCGGGCTGGTGCGGGAGTTCTGGGAGCGGGAAAACGCCCGTATCGATGCCTTGATCAACTCCACGGGCACGGAAGACGCCAACGTGATCAAAATGCGCATGCAGGATCTAATGACTTCGAATGTCGGCATCTTCCGCACCGGCGACGCGCTGAAAGCGGCCGTCGACGAATTGCAGGAACTGCTGATCAAGAGTCGCAACATCGGTCTGCGTTACAAGGTGAAGGCATCCAATCCCGAATTGGTCACCGCTTATCGCGTCCAGAAGATGCTCAAGCTGGCTTTGTGCGTGGCCTATGGCGCCTTGCAGCGCACGGAAAGCCGGGGCGCTCATTTCCGCGAGGATTATCCACAGCGTAACGACCGCGATTGGTTGAAACGTACCCTGGCGACTTGGCCCGGTGAAATGGACACGCTGCCGACGCTCAATTACGAGGATCTCGACATTTTGAACATGGAACTGCCGCCGGGTTGGCGGGGCTACGGCGCCAAGGATTACATTGACCATCCGGATACGGCCGCTCGCCAGGCACAGATCGAAGAGATCAAGAACAGTTTGGCCACCGCAGACCGTTTCGCTATCCAAAATGCACTGATGCGTTTCGAGCACCTGTTGCCGGAGCGTTTCCAGGGTCGCAACGAACGCCTAGGGGAGATCTTGTCATGAGTGAGGCCGGCGCGACGCAACATCGCCAGCTTAAAATCAGCATCCTGCGTTACAACCCGCAGGACCCGAACAGCGAGCCCCACATGCAGACTTTCCCGCTGGAAGAAGCGGACGGTATGACCTTGTTCATCGCGCTCAACGAAATCCGCGAGAAACAGGATGCCTCGTTGCAGTTCGATTTCGTCTGCCGGGCCGGTATCTGCGGTAGTTGCGGGATGTTGATCAATGGCCGGCCGGGATTGGCCTGCCGTACCTTGACCATGCATCTGGGCGAGGAGATTACGCTGGCGCCGTTGCCGGTATTCGAGTTGATCGGCGACTTGTCGGTGAATACCGGTAAATGGATGCGAGCCATGAGCGAGCGTCTGGAGACCTGGATACACACGAATGAGGCAGTGGACCTGCGCAAAATGGAAGAACGCATGGAGCCGCAGTTGGCCGAGGAAATCTACGAACTCGACCGTTGCATCGAATGCGGGTGCTGCGTGGCGGCTTGCGGTACGGCACGGATGAGGGAGGATTTCGTCGGCGCGGTGGGGATCAACAAGATCGCCCGGTTCAAGATTGATCCGCGCGACAAGCGTACCGACGAAGACTTTTATGAATTGGTGGGCGACGATGACGGCGTGTTCGGTTGCATGTCGCTTCTGGGATGCCATGATGTTTGCCCCAAGGAACTGCCCTTGCAAACGCAAATCGCATTCGTCCGCCGTAAAATGGTCCGGATGGGAATGAAGTAGGTGAGGACGGCGCCCTTGTCATCGATCGCCATCACCGATGAGCGGGAGATGACGAGGGCGCCGGTGTTCTATCCCTACCTTATCAACACAGGATCAACACAGGCTTTTGTCTCGTTCGGCTTCTTCCCTCAACCACTGGCGGAATGCCGCGATCTTCGGTTGATCGGCCGTGTCCTCGGGACAGACGACGTGATAGGCGAAGTCCAGTGGGATAGGGAGATCGAAGGGAATCACCAAACGTCCCGCAAGTAAATCGTTCAGAGCCAGGTTTTTGATGCTCAAGACGACGCCCTGTCCCTCGATGGCGGCATCCAGAGCCAGGGACGTGTGATTGAAATGTTGTCCCCGGTTAGTATCCACTCCTTCCACTCCCGCGGCCTTTAACCAGGTTTGCCAATCCGGGCGCCGGTCGTCCACGGTCAGGATGTCATCGTGCAACAACCGGTGATGACGGAGGTCCGTCGGCTGCTGCAACGGCGGATCGCCTTCCAGCAGGTGGGGACTGCACATGGGAACGATGGATACCGAAAAAAGTTTTTCTACCCGATACCCAGGGTAATGACCTCGCCCAAAGCGCACGGTCAAATCGACGCCGCCCTGGCGGAATTCCTTCATTTCCACGATATCCTGCCCATCGATCACCGTTGTGCTGGCGGCGACGCGCATATCGATTTCGCGGTACGTGGCGGCGAAACGATGTAAGCGTGGCACCAGCCACTTGGCGGCAAAAGACGGCGCCACATTCACTGTCAGTACCTTGGAGTCGTCATGTCCCTGGATGTCCTCCAAGGCTCTGGCAAAGCAGGAAAAACCCTCCTGTAATTTCGGCAGGAAACGCTGTCCCACATCGGTTAACTGAAGGCTGCGGTTCAAACGCAAGAAAAGTTTTACGCCTAAAGAGTCTTCTAGCAGCCTGATTTGCTGGCTGACCGCGGCGGGCGTTACATGCAGTGCTTCGGCGGCTTGCTTGAAACTTAAGTGTTGTGCGGCGACTGCGAAGGCCCGGAGGGCATTGAGTGAAGGCAAACGCTGTATTGTCGATATCATTCGATTCAGAAATTCTAATGCGTAGTCTAATTATAATCGCTTGTCAAGAAATCAGACTCATTCTATCGTGTTGCGAAAATAAAACATAAATTATCGGCAGGGACAAAGTTGAGGGGGAAACGCAACATTGTAATTGGAGTGTTTGACATGAAACATGATGCAAGTAAAGCTGATCTTTTAGTTCTCGTGAGTGAAGACAAAGCGTTAGACATCGAATACCACATCGCTAAAGCTAGAAAAGAGCGGGATGGCTACATCGCCGAAGCGATTGTGAGGGGCGTGCGCCAATTAGCAGGACTGTTTGGCAAGAGCCATGACAAGCCGGCACAGGAAGTTCCAAGCAATTCAGCGGCCAACCGCCCTTGTCAGACAAGGGGTTCCCTCGTGATCGGTCTGTTCGATCAGCGGCCGTTTATCGTCGCAGGATTCTGAGATCCTGACTCATTGGATATGACAGGCCGGAATATGCCTACCATGGACCTTCACCCTGTTGATCAGGAAAAAGTAACGGTAGCGGGAGGCGCGCGATTTAATCTTCGGCGCATTCGAGCCGATGACAAAGCCAAGCTGTATGCGGGTTTTCAGCGCCTATCGTTGCTATCTCGTTACCGTCGCTTTTTTAGCTCGAAAGCCGAGCTGTCGCCGGAGGATCTTCGTTTTCTGACCGAATTCGATGCCATGAATCACCTCGCGTTGGGGCTGTTTGAACTGGATGATCACGGTGTCGAAGGAGACACCATCGGTGTGGGACGGTACATACGCGATCCTGATGATCCCGCCATTGCTGAGTTTTCCCTAGCCGTGGCGGACGAATATCACTCCCAAGGTTTCGGCAGATTGCTGTTGGAGCGTCTGTTATCCACGGCTGCCGATAACGGTATCAAACGCTTGCAGGGTTATTTGCTGCCGGATAACACGCAGGTGGCTAAACTGATCAAAAAGGTGCGTCATGCCGCCTTGATGTATCGAGAAGACGGGCTGACGAAAGCCTGTGTCCCGACTCTGGACATTCCGGAAACAGTGATCGAGCAATGGCCGTCACAACGCCTTGGCGAGATGCACTGATACACCCTTTAATCCCCTATAATCCCCCTGATCCCATTCATCGCGATTTCCCTTTTCAGCCTTTCTTTAACTGTTCCTTCGCGTAAATATCGAAACGGGTGCTCTGGCCGATGATCTGTGCACTGGGCGCAGGACCGCGCAAAGCGTTCGCCAGACGTGGGCGTTTCACTACGATCCGCCGGCGGGCACAGGACAACGCATTCTCCAATAACCCGTCGGTCTCTGAGTCCGAACCGAGCAGACGCTGCAGGACTTGCATTTCCTTTTTGACCTGAGCCTTTTTGGTGCGTGGGGGGTACATGGGGTCCAAGAGGATGACTTCGGGGCGTTCGTCATCGGACAGATCACGCATCAGCTCCCGACTGTCGGTGATGTGAAGACGTAATCGGGTTTGCACCAGCCCGCCTATCTCCTGGTCCGAAGTCGCGCGTTCCAGCCCATCGAGCAGCAGCGATCCGACAACAGGCGAGCGCTCCACCATTCGGACTTGGCAGCCCAGGCATGCCAAGACGAAGCTGTCGCCTCCCAACCCGGCGGTGGCATCCAAAACGTCAGGAACATAACCGCCTTTCAGACCGACTGCCCGCGCTAGGGCCTGTTGACGTCCGCCACCCAAGCGGCGCCGATAGGCCAATTTCCCCTGGGTGAAATCGACATAGACGGGACCGGGCGCAAAAGGTCCTTGGCTGTGCAGTTCCAGACGTTCGCGGGTCAGTACCAACAGATAGGAAAACCGCCCGTCCGGTTCGTCGGCTAAGGGCAGTGATAAATGCTGGGCAAGTTGCGCGGCGGACTCGCGCAAAGAAGACACCGCGGTGAATACCGCGGTGTGTTGGCTGGGTTCATCGCAGGTCACGCCGCGAACCTTGAGAGGACGGGCGATGCGCCGGTGGCCCCGTGATTCGATCAGCGATGAGTATGACTAATGCCCGTGAGCGTCAAGCGGCGACTTGGGCGCCACTCACCACGCAATCCTTGACCAGCGCGTCCAAGCCGGCTTTGAAATCGACCCCTAAATCGGCCATCGCCTTGGCGTCGTCCATCAGGCGTTGACGCACGGAGTTGGCGGCGTCAGCTTGCAGCTTGTAGAAGTCCTGCAGACCCTTGGCATCGGTGGCCTTAGCGGCGGCCCGGACTTGGCCCAGCCCCAAATCGACATAGGACTGCAGGGCGTTCATTTGTAGGGCGGTCAGTTTCTCAACGTTGTTTAGGACCAGTTGACCGGCATTGCTCAGCACGTTGGGAAGGGCTTGAGGATTGGCAAATAGTTTGGAAAGGACGGCGTCGTACATGGTTGATTCCTCAGTTATGGATCGGTTAGCAAGTTATGTTGCGGTGCAATATATCATAGGAATTTGTGCGTCGCAACATTTTGCGATGAAAAATTTTTTGAAATAGCTGATTGATTGATAGCTATTGATTTTACTGAGGAAATACAGCGTGAAATAATTTAAGGCTAGCGCGATACGCAACGTCTGACGATCTGTACCAAGGGATTGGCTTGATGCATCGCAGCCAGAACGACTTGATCGAAGCGGCCGGTCATTTCCAAAGCCCTTTGAGCGGTTTCCACCGCCTGTTCCCTTCGTGGTTCGTCATCCACGGCATTGAGAATAGGGATCACGGTGGCTTCGCCTACACCTTTCAAGGCGCCACGATCGCTGGCCAGCAAGCGAGCCAGATGTTCCGGGCGCAATGGTTGGCCGCGACGGGCCCCCGTCACGGCACTGATATGCTCAACCCGATGGGCAATCTGTTCGGAAAGGGGCAGGCCCAAGGTGGCGGCGGAGATCAGCGCCAAGACAGTACGGGTTCCCTCGGGAATCACCGGTTCGTAGTCGGCCGGCGCTTTGATGGAACGCATGCGGGCGCCATCGGCTTTCACCAGTAATGCATCGAAACCGGCCATGGCCTGGATAGCGAGGAGTCTGTCGGGATGTAAGCCGGCGATCCGGCCCGGTTTCTCGCAATGCCGGGCGAAGGCGACGATAGGACTGCTCCGCGCTGCCGCCACGACCTGTGGCAGCAAAGTAGGATCGTCGGCAATCACGCGCTTGGCAACCAGCGTGCGTGGAAAAGGTGGTAGCAGCACGGTGCTGGTCACTCCGATGCGTCCGGGGTGGCGTTTGGCCAGTGCGTACAGTGTGGTTTTCTTGCCGCCGGCGCCCACCGCGCAGATGATCCCTTCCTTGGCGTGCAGCACCTCCAGTAGATCGTATTCCGCCAGATTCCCTGCGGAATCTACCGGCATGACGGTAGCCAATGTTCTCTCTCCTGACGGATGGGGTTGTTCGTTTGCGACGTTTAGCGAGGCAAGTGGCTATTGTCGGGTTTTGGTCGGAACGAGCACTGTGCCGATTACGTTACAAAGCTGTATCAACTATGGAAAATAAAACAATAAAATGACTATACATGGATTAAAAATATAATATAAACATAAATAAACAAATAAAATCATATCTGGCTTTCGTTTTGCTTCATGCGGTGTGCGCACTGTTTCGGCGTCGATTTTGAGACAGTCAGCGCCATTCCGGCGTGCCGCCGGAAGCTTTCCGGTGCTTTCCAAAGTAACCACCAAAACAGCCTGGAGGAGAGACAATCATGTTGTATGCGCAACCGGGGCAACCCAATGCCACAATTACCTTCAAACCACGTTATGCGAATTTCATCGGAGGTGAGTGGATAGCGCCCGTCGACGGACGCTATTTCGAGAACGTCACGCCGGTCACCGGCAAAGTGTTTTGTGAAATTCCCCGTTCCAGTGCGGCGGATGTGGAGTTGGCATTGGATGCCGCGCATAAGGCGAAGTCGGCTTGGGCCAGGACCTCACCCGGAGAGAGAGCCAATGTACTTCTGAAAATCGCCGATCGCATCGATCAGAATTTGGAGAAACTGGCGGTAGCCGAAACCTGGGACAATGGCAAACCGGTACGGGAAACGCTGGCTGCCGATATACCGCTGGCCGCAGACCATTTCCGTTACTTCGCCAGTTGTGTCCGTGCCCAGGAAGGTTCGATCTCGGAGATCGACGAAAACACGGTGGCTTATCACTTCCATGAGCCCCTGGGTGTCGTCGGGCAGATTATTCCTTGGAACTTCCCGATATTGATGGCCGCTTGGAAGCTTGCCCCGGCGTTGGCTGCCGGTAACTGTGTGGTCTTGAAACCGGCCGAGCAGACCCCGGTATCCATTCTGGTCCTGGCGGAATTGATCGAGGATTTGCTACCGCCGGGTGTGTTGAATGTGGTCAACGGTTTTGGCGTGGAGACCGGCAAGCCGCTCGCCACCAACAAACGGATCGCCAAGGTGGCGTTCACCGGGGAGACCACGACGGGCCGGCTGATCATGCAGTACGCCGCGGAGAATCTGATTCCCGTTACCTTGGAGTTGGGGGGTAAATCGCCCAATGTCTTCTTCGCCGATGTTATGGCGGAAAACGACGCGTTCTTGGACAAATGCCTGGAAGGAATGGCGCTTTTCGCCTTTAACCAGGGTGAGGTCTGTACCTGTCCTTCGCGCGCGCTGGTTCACGAGAGCATATTCGATGCCTTCATGGAGAAGGCGATCGAACGGGTGGGTCGGATCAAACAGGGCGATCCCTTGGATACCGAAACCATGATCGGCGCGCAAGCATCGACCGAACAAATGGAGAAGATTCTCAGTTACATCGAAGTGGGACGACAGGAAGGCGCGAAATGCCTGATCGGCGGCGAACGCAATGAGGGGATGAATAATGATCTGGCCCGTGGCTATTACATCAAGCCGACTGTGTTCAAGGGCCACAACAAGATGCGGATATTCCAGGAGGAAATATTCGGGCCGGTGCTGTCGGTGACGACGTTTACCGATGAGGAAGACGCCCTGGCCATCGCTAACGATACGCTTTATGGATTAGGCGCTGGCGTATGGACGCGGGACATCAGCCGAGCTTATCGCATGGGACGGGCCATTCAGGCCGGGCGGGTGTGGACCAACTGCTACCACGCCTATCCCGCGCATGCGGCGTTTGGCGGATATAAGCAGTCCGGGTTTGGCCGCGAGACCCACAAGATGATGCTCGATCACTACCAGCAAACCAAGAATCTGCTGGTCAGCTACAGCCCCAAGGCGTTGGGTTTCTTCTAAGTTCGACGCTTCAGATCGTTGGCTCCCTGGGTGCTGCCCAGGGAGCCAAGTCCTGGCGTTCCATCTCTCCCACAGTTCTTAATGACGGAGGCAAACCATGTTGCAGGAAGTCAAGCGCGTGGTAGCTACGGAGGCCACCATCGAATTGATCCAGTCGCTGCAAAAACAGCATGGCCCGCTGATGTTCCATCAATCCGGGGGCTGTTGTGATGGCAGTTCCCCCATGTGCTATCCCGCCGGCGAATTCAAGGTCGGTGGGCAGGATGTGCTTTTGGGGGAAATCGGCGGGTGTTCCTTCTTCATGGGGGCGGCCCAGTTCGAATATTGGAAGCATACCCAGTTGATTATCGACGTCGTGCCGGGACGGGGGGGGATGTTTTCCCTGGAAGGACCTGAGGGCAAGCGTTTTCTCACCCGTTCCCGATTATTCACCGATGAGGAATGGGCCTATCTTGAAGAGCACCCCGTGAGAACAGGGGCGGATCTCGAAACGGTGATGAACGTCAAATAGCGATTGACGATAAATCAGACACGCTAGCCGATGGATACTTCACAGCCGAAATTCCGGGTGCGAACCGCTCCTTGAGGCGGTCATGCGGATTTGGGAAAGGCCACCATGTGCGTAGCGTCTATGCGCACACCCACCCGTTCGCCAGGATGGTGATCCAAGTGGCTTGGGAATAGCGAAAGCAACTCGATGGAGTTTCCCAAGCGCAGCGTATACAAGGTTTCCGCGCCTTTGAAAGCCTTTTTGACGACCTCGGCCTGCAGGTTGCCTTGCGGGTCGGGGATCACGTCGTCAGGCCGCAGCAAAATCTCCAAATGGGTTCCCCGTGGCCAGAGCAAGGCCCGATCGCCGTGTATCTCGCCCAATTCCGTACCCAGCGTATCGGGCGTCAGCAACGTAGCATCCAGAAACCGGCCCTGCCCAATAAAGTCAGCCACGAAACGGTTGGCGGGTTCGTGGTACAGATTGTACGGAGTATCCCATTGCAGCAGACGCCCGTCCTGCATGACCCCGACTTGCTCGGCCATGGCGAAAGCCTCGTGCTGGTCATGGGTTACGAGAATGCCGGTGATGCCCTGGGATTTCAGGATATCGTGCACTTCATAGGCTAGCCGTTCACGCAAGTCCACATCCAAGCTGGAAAACGGTTCGTCGAGCAGGATCAGATCCGGTTGTGGAGCCAAGGCACGGGCTAGAGCGACCCGCTGTTGCTGACCTCCGGATAATTCATGTGGATAACGCCGGCTCTGTTCGGACAAGCCGACGAGATCCAACAGGGCCATGCCACGTTGTCGGCGCGCGCTGGACGTTCGACCGCGTAGCCCGAAGGTGACATTGTCGATGACGTTCAAGTGGGGAAACAGCGCATAATCTTGGAAGACCATGCCGAGTCCACGTCGCTCCGGTGGGATGGCCGAACCGGGAGCCGAGACCAGAACGCCACGTAGGCGAATAACGCCAGCGTTTATTGGCATGAAGCCTGCTATAGCTCTTAAGACCGTCGTTTTTCCGCAGCCGCTGGGGCCGAGTAGACAAACTAGCCCGCCTTTGCGGATACGGAATGACAGGGCCTGGACAACCCGCCGCTCGGCGTAGCGGCATTCCACATGATCGAGTTCAAGCAATATATCAGTCATGGCTTCATAATAATGCATCTGATGCACCCAAGTGATCCCAATCATTTTTGGTCACAAAGTCGACATTCGCGTGAACCTATACTTAGCCAGAAATGAAATTGGGCAGATTTAAGGGTGGATTTTTAGATCGGTGGGGTTCCAAAAGATCTTGCCGAAGGGTAACGACATAGCTGAAGCGCATGGAACAACGACTAGAAACCATTCTCGCTGTTGAACTACCCTACCGCGAGACTCTGAAATTGCGTCGCCGTGTGTATTGCGGTGGATCGGGGCCCCGTGTGGCGGTAACCGCAGGCATCCATGGCGATGAATTGGAGGGCCTGTACGTCTGTCATCGGCTAGCCGCTTGGCTGGAAGAACTCGGGCGTACCCAACCCGAAGCTTTGTTGGGTCAGGTCGAACTGTATCCGGGTTTGAATCCCCTGGGACTGGATACGTTGCAACGCGCTATTCCCGTCTATAACAGCGATCTGAACTTCTGTTTTCCCGGTCATGCCGAAGGGTTGCTTCCGCATCGTATCGCGGCGGCCGTGCTGCGCAATCTGCAAGGCTCCAGACTGGTTCTGGACGTCCATGCCAGCAACGTCTATCTGCGGGAAATTCCCCAGGTCCGGTTGGATGAACGTTTCGTCGGGCGCTTGCTACCGCTGGCCAAACGACTCAATGTTCCCGTGATCTGGGTACAGGATACCGCCACCGTCATGGAGAACACCCTGGCCTATAGTCTGAATGTGCGCGGAGTATCCTGCCTGATGGTGGAAATGGGCGTGGGCATGGGGCTGAACACGACCTACACCGATCAGTTGCTGGTCGGTGTGCTGACGGTATGGCGCGATTTGGGTGTGTTGGCCCCGACCCTGGATCTGGAACTGCCGACGCAGCGACCTATCGTGGCCTACGATAAAACCATACATCGTCTCAACGCGGACACCTCTGGCCTCTTTGTGCCCGTGGTGCGGCAGGGCCGCCGGGTCAAGGCGGGTGAACTGCTGGGTCGCATCGTCTCGCCCTTCAAAGGGGGGACGTTGGCTGAGATCTCTTCCCCGGTCGGTGGCATTCTTTGCACCCTGCGTGAATATCCCCTGGTCTATGAGGGCTCGTTGCTGGCGCGCGTACTGGCAGCAACGGGGTATGAGTGAGGTTATGAACACCCCATCGCTGCTCAACATGACCGCGCCTCTGCGCGATGATTTCGATATCCCTTATCACGACCTCGGACCCTCTGAACGCGCTCCACGTCTGGCCCTGGTCGCGGGTATTCACGGCAATGAGCTCAATGGAGTGTTCGTATTGTCGCGGCTGGCGGATTTTCTCCATAGCATTGCCAGGGGAGAACGCAGCGGCCAACACTTGCGTGAGCGGGTGATCATTATTCCCGCCGTCAACGTGCTGGGAGTCAACACACGCAGTCGTCCCTGGCCCTTCGACAAAATCGACATCAACTGCATGTTTCCGGGACGGGAGGATGGCGAAACGACCCAGCGTATCGCCGCGGCCGTATTGAACGTTACCCGCTCCGCCTATTACCGGGTGGATGTTCACGCCTCGAATCTCGATATTGAGGAAATGCCCCAGGTGCGGCTATACGATCCGAATGACGACGAACGGGCCACCGCCTGTTTGTTCGGCCTGCCGGCGGTTATCGAACGGCCGTTGAACAAGGTGTTCGTCACGACGTTGCTGCGTGCTTGGCGCCGCTTTGGCGGCGAGAATTTCGTCATCCAAGGGGGCCTGGCCGGTAATCTGCAAACCAACCATTGCGAACAGTTGTTTCGCGGGCTGGTCGCTTTTCTCGACCGTACCGGCATCGTCGAGGGCCTGACTCTGGCCGAGGACGAAGAGGATTTACGCTATTTCAATAATAACCAGACTTTCGCCGTGCTTTCCGATCATGCGGGATTCTTCGTCTCGCGCCGGGTGGTCGGTCGGTGGATTCAAGCGGGCGATCTGATCGGTCACATTTATGACAGTTTTGCCGGCACCATCCTCACCGAAGTGCGTGCCCCGGTCGGTGGGCTGGTCTGCAGCCTGCGGCGTCAACCGCTATTGTTCCAAGGCGATTTACTGGCCCGGATTCTGACGCTGCACGAAAGTAACGAAGCGATGGCCCTGGCCTTGCGAGGGCAGGGTTGAGCGTACCCCTTCAAACGTTCGGTAGGGAAATGCCGGTGATCTTCTTGTACAACGAGACCGCGTAGGAATCGGTCATTCCCGATACAAAATCGGTGATCCGCAGAATACGCCGGTAGGGATCGGGATCGGGTTGGCGGTGCGGACCGAGGAACTGATCGGGAACCAGATTGATCAGCATCCGGCTTTTCGGTGAAGCCGCCCTGCCCTGTTCAGCGATGTCATTAATCGTGGTGACGAAGGCTTGTAGCAATCCCCCCAACACCTCGAAGCCGGCGGCGGCGATTTCCACCACCGGTTGGGAAATATAGACCTGCTTCTCCCCACAGGACTTGAGCGCCTGCATGAACGAGGCGCCGGGGATTACATCCAGCAATTCCGCCGTGAACGCGCCGTTGAGAATGGCCTCCTCGTTGGCCATGAAGCAGGCGTGTGCCTCGTCGATGACGTGGCCTATGGCCTTGGCGCGCAAATATTCGATGCGTTCCTTGGGCCGGACGATGGTCGCCAGTCGGTTTTGCACGCCGGGATCGCCGCTCAGGGGCAGCAAAAGGGCGCTGACCGTTTCATAGCCCAGTTGCTTGAGACGGAATGCGTCCTCGACATCGATAATGCGGTAACAAATGTCATCCGCCGCTTCCACCAGATAAGCCAGGGGATGCCGATGCCAGGCTCCGGCCTGCGCTGGCTTCAGACCGAGATGGGTGGCGACCTCCTGAAAAAGATCGGTATCGTCCTGGACGAAGCCGAATTTGGCGAAAGCGATGCCCGTTGGTGTGGGATCGGCCAACCACGAAGCCCGGGGATATTTGGTAAACACGCCCAAAGTGGCGCAGGTGAGTTGCATCCCGCCGCGATTGTCCGGGCTTTGCAGACGGGCGATGATTCGGAATCCCTGGGCATTGCCTTCGAAGCGCAAAAAGTCCTGCCGCTGGGCGGGTGACAGTTGTTGAAGCGCGGCCTGACCGATCGGCGAGGTCTGAAACCACAGACGAATGGCATCCTCGCCGGAATGACCGAAGGGCGGATTGCCGATGTCGTGCGCAAGGCAGGCGGCGGCCACGACGGCGCCGAAGTCCTGGGGATAGACGCCGCGCAGTCCGTGGCGTTTGATGATGCTTTCGCCAACGCGAGTGCCCAAGGAACGGCCAACGCTGGAGACTTCCAGGCTATGCGTCAGGCGGGTGCGCACATAATCGCTTTGCGAAAGGGGAAAGACCTGGGTTTTATCCTGCAAACGGCGGAACGCGGAAGAAAACACGATGCGATCGAAATCGCGCTGAAAATCGGTGCGTGCCTCGCTGTCGCCGCGTCGTTCAGGCACGCCCAGGCGGGCGCGGGAAAGCAGTCGATTCCAGTCCATCATGAGATTCGATACCGCCGTTACGTTTCCTTCTCGATCGCACTCTTCAAATCCTGGTATTTGCTGCCGGTTAGTCTGTGCGCCGAACAAAGTCGTGCGCTCATTATTCCGCCAAAGCTTCCAATGCTTCCTGCAGCTCAAGCCATTCTTCCTCCAACTGGCTCAGTTCCCGTTCGATCTGGCCTTGCCGGAGCAGCGATTCCTTTAGTTTAGCCTTGTTGGATTCATCGTAGAGGGAGGCATCGGCCAGCCTGTTTTCGACGGTGGTCTTGTCCGCGCCGAGTTTATCCATCTGTTTTTCCAAGACGCGCAAACGCTGCTCAAGCGGCCGGCGCTTGACCGACAGGCGTTGCCGTTGCTCGGCTTCCAGGCGCTTTAGCTCCTGCCGTGAGGGACCGTCGGTGGCTGGTTTTCCACTCCCGTCCTCGGTGCGCTGGCGAGCATTCAACCAGTCCCGGTAATCGTCCAGATCGCCCTTGAAGGGCTGGACCCGGTTTTCCGCCACGAGCAGAAAATCATCCGTGGTGGTGCGCAGCAGATGCCGGTCGTGGGAAACCACGACCAAGGCGCCTTCGTAGTCCTGCAAGGCCAGTGTCAGTGCATGGCGCATTTCCAGATCGAGATGGTTCGTCGGTTCGTCCAGCAACAGTAGATTGGGTTTTTCCCAGACCAGCAGGGCCAACACCAGTCGGGCCTTTTCTCCCCCAGAGAAGGGTTCGACCGAGGCGACCGCCTGATCGCCGCGGAAACCGAAACCGCCCAGAAAATCCCGTGCAGCCTGGTCAGTGATCTGCTGATCCCGCTTTTGCAAATGTTGCAGGGGCGTCCATTCGGGGCGCAGCAACTCCAATTGGTGTTGGGCGAAATAGCCGATTTGTAGTCCCTGCCCTTCCTGACGCGCACCGGTCAGTGGTGGCAACAGGCCGGCAAGGAGCTTGATCAGCGTCGATTTACCCGCGCCGTTCGGTCCGAGTAGGCCGAGCCGGGTGCCGGCTTGAATGCTCAAACTGAACTGCTCAAGGACGATGCGCTGTTCGTAACCGGCCACGGATTTGTCCAGGGTTAACAACGGATTGGGCAGTTTATCCGGCGTTCTGAAGGCGAAATGAAAGAGTGAATCGATATGCGCCGGTGCAATTTTCTCCAAGCGTTCCAGTGACTTGATACGGCTTTGAGCCTGCCGGGCCTTGGTTGCCTTGGCGCGGAAGCGATCGATGAAGGATTGCAGATGGGCGATTTCCCGTTGTTGCTTTTCGTAACTGGCCTGTTGCAGAGCTAGACGGGCCGCGCGCTGTTCCTCGAAGGCGCTGTAATTGCCGCTGTAGAGGCGAATTTGCTGCTGATCCACATGGGCGATGTGGTCGACGACGTTGTCCAGAAAGTCCCTATCGTGTGAAATCAGCAGCAACATGCCTGGATAGGTGCGTAACCATTGTTCCAGCCACAAAACGGCATCCAAATCGAGGTGATTAGTCGGTTCGTCCAGCAGCAACATATCGGACCGAGCCATCAGGGCCTGAGCAAGATTCAGGCGTTCACGCCAGCCGCCGGAGAACTCGGCCACGGGTCGGTTAAGCTGTTCGGCGGTAAAGCCGAGTCCGGCGAGTAGTTTCCCGGCCCGCGCCCGCGCCGCGTAACCATCCAACGCATCGTATTGGGCGTGCAGCTCAGCCAGACGCACGCCGTCGTGCTGGGCTTCGGCTTCCTGGAGAGCGTTCTCGATCCGGCGTAATTCGCTGTCTCCGTCCAGTGTAAAATCCAGGGCGGAGGTGGGTAATGCCGGTGTATCCTGGGCGACATGGGCTATCCTGAGACGGGGGGGGAGTTCCAGATCGCCGGAATCCGGGTGTAACTCGCCCCGTAACAAGGCGAACAGACTGGATTTGCCGCTGCCATTGGCGCCGATGATTCCCACCCGTTGGCTGGCGTGAATGGTCAGCGAAACGTCCTCGAACAAGGATTTGGCGCCGCGTTGCAGGGATAGGTTTCTAAGTGTCAGCATGGGCGGGAGTGTATCAGTTTGGCAATCGCCAGGTAAGATAGGGGCAAAGCGCACATCGGTCACATGAATATGAAAATCAATGGCTTGTTGCAGTATAATGACACGTGATCCAACGCCTGGCATTTACCATGAGTCATGACACGCCAACCCAATCCAGACTGACGGTTTTAATAGACGCGGATAATGCCCAGCCCGCTATCCTGGATGGACTGTTGGCGGAAATCGCCAAATTCGGCATTGCCAGCGTCAAGCGCATCTACGGGGACTGGACGACGCCACACCTGGGCGGCTGGAAGTCGGCTTTGTTGGAGCATTCCATTCAGCCCATTCAACAGTTCCGCTATACGGTGGGTAAAAATGCGACTGACAGCGCCATGATCATCGACGCCATGGATTTGCTGTATACCGGTCGCTTCGACGGTTTTTGCCTGGTTTCCAGCGACAGTGATTTTACACGGCTGGCCTCGCGTATCAGGGAGGCTGGGCTCACCGTGTACGGTTTTGGCGAGAAAAAAACGCCCAAGGCGTTCGTGTCCGCCTGCGACAAGTTCATTTTTACCGAGGTACTGTTGGAGCAGGAAGATGCCGAGGGCGAAGTCAAAAAACAATCGACCAATGAATTGAAAGGCAACACCAAACTTGTCAGCCTGTTCCGCAACGCCTTCGAGGCGGCTTCGGACGACAGTGGTTGGGCTCACCTGGGAGCGGTCGGCAGTAATATCGCCAAGCAGGCGCCAGAGTTCGATCCGCGTAACTACGGTTATAAAAAACTGCTTGATCTGGTCGCGGCCATAAAGCTGTTCGATGTTGACGAACGTTTACAGAACAATGGATTGTCCAAGTCCGTGTATATCCGAGATCGGCGCAAGAAGCCGGAAAAAACTTGATGGGACCATGCGCCGCGGGTGTGGCCAGTCCCGTTGAGTCGCTTGACGAGCGACTGCGTGAGCCTTAGAATTCACCGATTGTTTGCGGGAATAGCTCAGTTGGTAGAGCACAACCTTGCCAAGGTTGGGGTCGCGAGTTCGAGTCTCGTTTCCCGCTCCAGATTTTCTGGAGAACCCCGCTCAACGGGGTTTTTTTGTCAGATCATTTCACTGATGGCTAGGTGGCAGAGTGGTCATGCAGCGGCCTGCAAAGCCGTGGACGCCGGTTCGATTCCGACCCTAGCCTCCACATCCCCTGCCCGGGTGGCGGAATTGGTAGACGCAGCAGACTTAAAATCTGCCGGCCGTTAGGCTGTACCGGTTCGAGTCCGGTCCTGGGCACCATCGTCATTTTTTCTTGCCGCGTCGACGATTGGCGTAACCGACCCTATCAATCCCAAGGCGCTGTGGGGAAATACGCTTCCAAACCCGGCACGTTGGGCGCTGTTCCATTGACCGTCCAGTAACAGGTCAGGCGGCAGAAATTGTCCAGATCGATCTGAACCAGGCAGGTTTCTTCGCGTCCGGAACCGCTGAAGCGAATCAGGTCCACGTTTCCGTCGTCATTCTGCTGTACTGTCCCTACAGCCGTGATGGATTTGCCGGCTATCGTCTTTACCAGGTTGAAATGCCCGGTTTCGGAGCTGATTTCGGCGGTACCGGCGTAGACGTCGCCGTTCTCGGGAAACTTCCCGAGCAGCGTGAAATGGCCGGGGACGATGTTGAAAAAGATGTGTTCGTCGGCGGGTTCAGCGGACCGGCTGGAAACAGGCACTGTAAGGCCGACGACGGCAAAACCCACGGCGAGTAGCTTGACGGTCGGATCGCTGTTTGGCCGAATTTTCATCGCGCATCCTCCACCAAGATCGATCGGGGCGCCCCACAACGAAAAAGGCCCGGTTGTCGAAACAAATCGGGCCTTTCCTCATCTGGCTCCCCGGGACGGACTCGAACCGCCGACCCAGTGGTTAACAGCCACTTGCTCTACCGACTGAGCTACCGGGGAATAAGACCGCATATGCTAGCGACTACCCCAGCAGCGGTCAACACGCATTTTCAGAAATTGCTATTGGGTGACGGCTTTGGAGATGCGTCCCATCGCGTCTTCCAGGTTCTTCATGCTGGTCGCGAAGGAAATCCGCATGCAGCCATCGGCTCCGAAAGCAGAGCCCGGCACCATCGCAACGCCGGCGTCGGTCAGGAAAAATTCCGCCATGGCGATGTCATCCTTGAATCGCCCTTCCATGAACTGGCTGAAGTTCGGGAACGAATAGAAGGTGCCATCCGCCGCCAGCACGTCCACGCCTGGCATGGCCTGCAAGGACTCGTAAACGAACGCATGCCGCTCTTTGAACGCCTTGACCATGGTGCCGATGCAGCTTTGATCGCCTTCCAAGGCGGCCTGAGCCGCTACCTGCGAAATGGAGGTCGGATTGGAGGTGCTCTGCGACTGGATATTATCCATGGCTTTGATCAAGTCCTTGGGACCGCCGCAGTATCCGATACGCCAGCCGGTCATGGCATAAGTCTTGGAAACGCCGTTGATGACCACCGTGCGGTCGTAAAGATCGGGGCAGGCCATCACGATGTTGCTGAACGGTTCGTCTACCCACAGGATACTTTCGTAAATATCGTCCGTAGCGATCGTAATTTGCGGATACTTGAGCAGAACCTCGCCCAGGGCCGCCAATTCGGCACGGGTGTAAGCGATGCCCGTGGGGTTGGATGGACTGTTCATGATGAACAAACGGCTGCGTGGCGTGATGGCCGCTTCCAATTGCTCCGGCGTAATCTTAAATCGCTGCTCGACGCCCGCCGTCACGATCACGGGCGTCGCTTCGGCCAGCAGCGCCATATCCGGATAGGATACCCAGTACGGAGCGGGAATAATGACCTCATCGCCTTTGTTCACCAGCGCCTGAATCAGGTTGTAGATGCTGTGCTTGGCGCCACTGGATACCAGAATCTGGTTGGGTTCGTATTTCAGACCGTTGTCGCGCTCGAATTTGGCGATAATGGCCTTCTTCAATCCGACCGTGCCACCGACTGGCGTGTACTTGGTGAAGCCATCGTTGATCGCCTTGATCGCGGCTGCCTTGATGAAATCCGGCGTATCGAAATCGGGCTCACCGGCGCCCAGGCCGACCACATTGTGGCCCGCCGCCTTCAGGGCGTTAGCCTTCGCTGTAACAGCCAGTGTCGGCGAGGGTTTGATCAGTTGCACACGTTCAGACAATGTAGACACGGGGACTCCTATCAGAATGTAACGGGTTGAACATATTTATCTAAACTGGCATCAGATGATAGTGGATTCTGCCATCCCGTACCAAATTCCATGCATAAGAAATTTGAACTGGAAACCGAGTATCAGCCCGCAGGCGATCAGCCCAGCGCCATAAAGACTTTGGTGGAAGGACTGGATAACGGTCTGGCTCAGCAGATTCTGTTGGGCGTGACCGGCAGCGGTAAGACCTTCACTATGGCCAACGTCATTCAGACGGTCCAACGCCCGGCGCTGGTCATGGCGCCGAACAAGACCCTGGCCGCTCAGCTTTATGGCGAAATGCGCCAATTCTTTCCGCACAACGCCGTGGAATATTTCGTTTCCTATTACGATTATTACCAACCGGAAGCCTATGTGCCGTCCTCAGACACCTATATCGAAAAGGACTCTTCGATCAACGATCACATCGAGCAAATGCGGTTGTCGGCGACCAAGGCCATTCTGGAGCGGCCCGATACCATCATCGTGGCTACGGTGTCATGCATCTACGGCTTGGGTGATCCACGCTCTTATCTCAGCATGGTGCTGCATCTGGTGCGCGGCGAGCGGGTCGATCAACGCGCCATTCTGCGGCGGTTGGCGGAACTGCAGTATACCCGCAACGATCTCGACCTGGTGCGCGGTACCTACCGGGTGCGGGGTGAGGTGATCGACATCCATCCCGCGGAAGCGGAGCGGGAAGCGGTCCGGGTCGAACTGTTCGACGACGAGATCGAAAGGCTTAGCTATTTCGATCCGCTCACCGGGCAAATACTGCGTCAGGTGCCGCGTTTGACCATCTATCCCAAGACCCATTTCGTCACGCCCCGTGGCGCCTTGCTGGAAGCCACGGCCAAGATTCGCGATGAATTACGGGGAAGATTGGACGAACTGCGTACCCAGAACAAGCTTCTGGAAGCCCAACGCTTGGAGCAACGCGCCCGTTTCGATTTGGAGATGATCGTCGAGTTGGGCTATTGCAGTGGCATCGAGAATTATTCCCGCCATTTGTCCGGGCGCGAAGCGGGTGAGCCGCCGCCGACTTTGTTGGATTATTTGCCGTCCAACGCTTTGCTGTTTATCGATGAAAGCCACGTCACCGTGCCCCAACTGGGGGCCATGTACCGTGGCGATCGCTCCCGCAAGGAAACGCTGGTGGAGTACGGCTTCCGTTTGCCGTCGGCATTGGATAACCGGCCCTTGCGGTTTGAGGAGTTCGAACGCTTGGCGACCCAGGCCATTTTCGTATCCGCAACCCCCGGCCCTTATGAAATGGAACGCGCCGGCGCCATTGCCGACCAAGTGGTGCGGCCAACCGGTCTGATGGACCCCGAGATCGAAATTCGCCCAGCTACCACCCAGGTGGATGATTTGCTCTCGGAGGCGCGGCTTCGCGCCGCCGCCGGGGAACGGGTGCTGGTGACGACGTTGACCAAGCGCATGGCGGAGGATTTGACCGAATACCTACGCGAGCACGCCGTCAAGGTGCGGTATCTGCACTCCGACATCGATACCGTGGAGCGTATCGAAATCATCCGCGATTTGCGCCTGGGCGAGTTCGATGTGCTGGTGGGCATCAACTTGTTGCGTGAGGGATTGGATATACCCGAAGTTTCGCTGGTCGCCATTCTGGATGCCGATAAGGAAGGTTTTTTGCGTTCCGATCGCTCCCTGATCCAGACTATCGGTCGCGCCGCCCGCCATGTGCGCGGCAAAGCCCTACTCTATGCCGAGAAGATCACCGGTTCCATGCGGCGCGCCATGGATGAAACCGAGCGCCGGCGCGCCAAGCAGCAAGCTTATAACGAGGCTCACGGCATCACTCCGCAGAGTGTGAAAAAAGCCGTGTTGGATATTTTGGAAGGCGCACATGCCGGTGCGCCGCTGCCGGCCCGGCAATATGCCCAGGTGGCCGAGGAAGCCGCCGAGTACGCCGCTCTGTCGCCCGCCGCGCTGTTGAAGAAGATCAAGCAAATGGAACAGCGCATGTATCGCCATGCCCGCGATCTGGAATTCGAGGAAGCGGCCAAGCTGCGCGATGAGATTCAGCGTATTCGGGAGTTCGGGCTGGGCTTGCCCGACGTGAAGGCCGGTTGAGTGGCGCGGGGGAAATCCCCCGCCTTGCTGAACGGTTCCGAGTTCAAACGCCCATGGACAACAGTTCGAATAGGTCGCTGGTCGCGCCCTGAAGCATGCCGAGGGCGTCCCAATTGTCCCAGGACTCGACGATCTGGTTATTGGAGAAATGCTGGATGCTGATTCCGGCCAGGGTCAAAGCCTCGCCGCTGGGCGCCATGCCCATAAAATCGCTTTGTTGTGTGCCCTGAACGGTCCAGCGGGTCGCCACACTGTTGCCTTCGGCGATCTGCTCCTCGATGACGAAGCGAATGTCGGGAAAGGCGAACTGGAACATGGCGGTAAATTGTTTGAGCCCCTTGGGGCCCTGGATGGCATCGGCGCGGGCGGCGATATGGCCGATGTAGCCAGGCGCATATAACTCGTCGATGCAATCCAGATCACGACGATTCCAGATCGCTTCAAAGCTGCGGCGCGCGAGCACCTTGTTGGTTTCTGACATGATGAATTCCTGGAATGATGATGATCGTTTCCCAGGCGCCCGTAAGCCGGCGTCAGGTTGGCGGGGCTGGCGTACAGGGATTTTATCAGTGTAGTCATTTGGGTAAGGATAAGCCAGCTAGTTTGGCGGCAGGCCGGCGCCTTGCCGTATACTCGTCATGCTAGCCACTACCTTAGTCTTTCCGAAATGCCTATCCATTACAGCAATGTTGAACAATGCGTGGATGATGTATTGGCCAAACTCGGCAACACACTGGTCATCGCCATCCCGCTTGGCTTGGGTAAGCCGAATCATCTGGTCAATGCATTTTACCGCCGGGCTTGCCAGAACCCCTCCGTTCAACTGACGCTACTCACTGCATTGACCCTGGAAAAGCCCACGGGAGCCAGTGATCTGGAAAGGCGCTTTCTTCAACCGTTCGTGGCAAGGGTCTTCGGCAATTATCCCGAGCTGGAATATGCCGCCGCCGTCCGCAAAGGGCAATTACCCGACAATATCACCGTCGAGGAATTCTTTTTCAAACCCGGTTCGTGGGTCAACTCCGGCTACGCGCAACGCCATTACTCCAGTATCAATTACACCCATGTTGCCCGTGAATTGATCGCCCGCGGCGTTAATGTGGTTGCCCAGATGCTGTCCAAGCGCCACCTGCAAGGCGAAATCCGCTACAGTTTGGGTTGCAATCCGGACCTGACCTTGGATCTGATACCGTTGCTCAAAGCACAACAGGCCTACGGTAAGGATTACATGATCGTCGGGCAAGTGAACGCCAACTTGCCGTTCATGTACCACGATGCTGTGTTACGGCGCGAGGATTTGCATGGCGTGGTGGATAATCCCGCCGATGACTTCACCCTGTTCGGGCCACCCAACATGCCCGTGGCGACCCAGGACTATCTGCTGGGGCTTTACGCCAGCACGCTTATCAAGGACGGTGGCACGGTGCAAATCGGCATCGGTTCGTTGGGGGATGCCGTCGCTTATTGCTGCCGACTCAGACACCACGACAACGCACGTTATCGGACTGTGCTGTCCCATTTGGGTATGACCGAGAGGTACCCGGATCTCATCGCAAAACTTGGCGGCGTGGCGCCGTTCTCGCAAGGTTTGTACGGTTCCAGCGAGATGTTCGTCAACGGCTTTTGGCATCTGTACCAGGACGGCATACTCAAACGCCGGGTCTATGACGACATCGCCCTGCAACGATTGCTCGATCAGGGTGAAATCACCGAGCAAGTGACGCTCGCCACGCTGGATCGGTTGTTGCGGGACGGCGCTATTCAGGAACGGCTGAGCGAACGGGATTTCTCCTATCTGCAGCGGTTCGGAGTATTCCGCGAATCTTTGGTCTACCAGGAAGGCTATATCCTGTTTCCCGGAAACGCGCGTTGTGTGGCGAATCTGAACGATCCGTCCATGCGTCGACTGATCGAAGAACAGGGCCTGGGGGACCGCCTCAAGAATGGCATCGTTTTGCATGCCGGATTTTTTCTGGGTCCACAATCCCTGTACCGCTCCTTGGCCGATCTTGGCGAGGCGGAATGCAAAGCTTTTTGCATGACCGCCATCAGTCGGGTCAATCAGCTGTATGGGCACGAACAACTCGCCACGCGGCAGAGAAGGGATGCACGGTTTCTCAACACGACGATGATGATGACCTTGCTGGGGGCTGCGGTTTCCGATGGTCTTGACAATGGCCAGGTCGTCAGTGGAGTCGGCGGGCAGTATAACTTCGTGGCCATGGCCCATGCGCTGCCGGGCGCGCGTTCCATTCTCATGCTGCGCAGTACCCGCATCAAAGGCGACGTCACCCACTCCAACCTGTTGTGGAATTACGGTCATGTGACGATCCCACGCCATTTGCGGGACATCGTGATCACGGAATACGGGATCGCCGATGTGCGGGGTAAGCCCGATGCGGAAGTGATCGCGGCTTTGCTCAATATCGCCGATTCCCAATATCAGGACGAGTTGCTGACGACGGCTAAGCGCGCTGGAAAAATCTCCCAGGATTACGTCATTCCCGATCAATTCCGCCATAACACGGCGGAGCGTCTCGAAGAAGAACTGGCCGCGTTCAAATCCGAAGCATTATTTCCGAGCTTCCCGTTCGGCTCGGATTTTACCCCGGAAGAGGTCGTCCTGGCCGAAGTATTGACGAGCCTGAAAAGCCGTTTGGGTTCGTTCGGCGGGTTGCTTAAAGGGGTTCTGCAGGCGGTGGATGCCGGGCCCATACCGGAAGCGGCCAAACCGTACCTTGAGCGAATGCAACTGGACCCGCCGAGCGGTTGGCGGGATGAATTCATCCAACGCATGATTCTGGCCGAACTCCGTGCGGGTGGCCACCTCGCTAATGATTAGTAAGCTGACGCCGTTACAAAGTGGTTTCAAATTGTTACCAAAATAACGGCCGGCGACATCGTTACGTTACATTGTCCCTGTATCATCCGAATCGTTTCAAACAGAGAGGCCCGCGTGTCGAGGGCGACAGCCTGCCGGCTCGGGTGGAAAGGACGCCTAAAATTGTGTTCGGATAAGGACAAAAAAGTTTGGCTTCAAATTATGTCAGTACGGTTTTCAAGTGGCCAACAACACCTATTCATTTGCTGTATCTCACCATGTCGCCCTACGAACGGACGTGCGCTCCGTAACCGACGATTTCTGGCCGGAAGAGGTGCTTACGAAGCTGATGAGGTCGTCGTTGCAGGCGACGGACGCTCGCAATGGAATACTGCTTCTTCGCCGGGCGGAACATTTACACATAGAGGCTATAGCCTGCGCCGAATTCAATCAGGTGACCGTCAATCAAGCGATACCCTTGTCTACCTTGGCGGCGGTTACGAACGATTGCTTGCTGTTACCCATATCGTTGATCGATAAGGTATCCCGCACTGCTGTGGGCGTGGTGTTGAGCGATGCGAACGGCGGCCATTCCTACCAGAGAGACCCCTACATCCGTGTCCGCAAACCGCGGTCCATACTTTGTGTGCCCTTGTGCAAACAGGACCGTTTGGTTGGGGTGCTGTATCTGGAAGATCCGGTGACGCAGGACGCCTTCGATGCTCGAGATGCCGAAGCAGTTAGGGTTCTCGGCAAACGGGCGGTGACTTGCTTGGAAGCCAGTGGCTTTGCTGAATGCGTGTGACAACGGGAACGGATGTTCCTGCGGCAGCGAAACTTTTGGCTTTACGACGAGCTTTCGTAGGTGTTTGCCCATCCTCGGCAGTCATGCTCTACCTGAGAAAGCCTGAAACTGGGTCATGTTCGCCACCCGATGGTGCGTGCTCAGATAGAGCATTTTCTTCCCCCTGATCCCGCGGAGTGAGCGGAGGCCATGGGTATCGGGTAAACGTTGGACCCCGTGCTCTAAGATGTGGCTGGACGGCGTAGTCAAGCGCAATCGTCCGGATGGCAATGTCCAGGCTTGCGGACGACTGATCCCATTTCTATCATGATAAGTTGCCGAAAGGGTTAGCGATCGGTCGTTTCCAAAGAATTTGCCGCCAAGCATCGGTCAAAATATCAATACCTTAGGTGATGGGATAGCCAACCTCGGGTACCGACGCCTGAAGTGGATGTTGTTGCTGGATTTTCCCTTTCCATGCTTTGTCTGGAACAGTCTTTGCAACTCGAAGTCTTTCAAGAGGCGAAGGCAGGTGGCTGGGTGAATACTTTTCCCAACGGCTTTGTTTTCTCTCGCTTCCGTACCCGTGTCTGCAATATCATTGGCCGTTACTCAAACAACCGGTTCGAACCCATCGATGCGACTAAGAGGGGCCTGCCTGGAGATGAATGACCATGGCTGAAGCCGAAAAAACGCCTGCCGACAGCGTCGTCTTTCCGACCTACGCGAGTATTTATCGTCCAGGACAGTCGGTGTATGACGAGATGTGTTCGGAGCCGGGCGTGCTACGGCCCCATTGGCAGGCGTTGGTGTCCTCTCTGGAAGCCATGGGATTGGAGGAACTGGAACGTCGAGGCGTCGAAGTCCAGCGCCTGCTTCAAGATAATGGCGTCACCTACAACGTTTATGACGATCCACGCGACGCCCAGCGCCCTTGGGAGGTGGACCCTATCCCGCTGTTGATGGCGGAGGCGGAGTGGGCGAGTATCGAGGAAGGATTGGAACAGCGTTCGCGTTTGTTGAACCTGTTGTTGACGGATTTGTACGGGCCACGCACCGTGATCCGCCATGGTTTGTTGCCGCCCGAATTGGTCTTTACCCATCCGGGTTTTCTGCGCCCGTGTTTCCATACGCTGACGGCGGGCCAGCGTTGGTTGATCACTCATGCCGTCGATTTGGGACGTACGCCGGATGGCCGTTTTTGGGCATTGGGTGATCGTACTCAATCGCCGGCGGGCGCCGGATACGCGTTGGAAACACGGATCATCATGGCGCGCGCCATGCCCAAGCTGTATCGCGATGCGCCTCTGCGCCGTCTGGCCGGTTTTCTGGAAGCCGAGCGCGCCACGTTGGCGGGCCTGGCTCACCATAATCAGGAACACCCGCATGTCGTTTTGCTGACGCCGGGTCCTCTGAATGCCAATTATTTCGAGCACGCCTATCTGGCCAATTATCTGTCCCTGTCTCTGGTAGAGGGTGAGGATCTGGCGGTGCGCGATGGCCGGGTCTGGCTAAAAACTCTGGGCGGTTTGCGGCCAGTGGACGTCATTCTGCGTCGGGTTACCGATGAATATTGCGATCCCCTGGAGTTGAGGGGTGATTCTTTGGTCGGCACTCCCGGTTTGTTGCAGGCCGTACGCAGTGGTGGTGTGGCGGTCGCCAATCCCCTAGGTGGGGGCATCGTGGAGAATCCCGGCCTGCTGGCTTTCCTCCCTACGCTGTGTCGGCAGTTGTTGGGCGAGGATTTGCGTCTGCCTTCCGTCGACACCTGGTGGTGCGGTCAAGCCGAGAGTCACGACTACGTGGAAAGCCACCTGGAGGAACTGGTGATACGTTCCATCCTTCCCGGCAGTGAGCGGTATGTCGGCGCGACGCTGAACGAGACGGCCAGGACCGGTTTATTGGAACGTATCAGGGCGGCACCCCATATGTACGTGGGCCAGGCCTCGTTGTCCTTGTCGACGGCGCCTTGCCTGGAGCAGGGTTCTTTGGTTCCGCGCCCGGTTTTGCTGCGCGGTTATTCGGTAGCGGTCGAGGATGGTTACCGGGTCATGCCGGGTGCGCTGGTGCGGGTTTCGCCTGGCCTGGACGATTTGCGCGTCTCCCTGAGAAAGGGCGGCATCAGCAAGGATCTGTGGGTACTGGCGCCGACACCGCAAAAGCATATCAGCCTATTGCGCCAAGCCTACGGACCTATTGTCGCAACCCGCGATGGCGCGGATCTACCCAGCCGGGTGGCCGACAACCTCTATTGGCTGGGTCGCTACTGTGAGCGTCTTGACAGTTCCATGCGGCTGGTGCGGGAAGCCTTGGGCCAGTTTCTGGAATTGCAGGAACAGGACAACGCCAATACCTGTCTGGACATGCTGCTGGACGCCTTGGGCGTGTCCGAGCATGCGAGCGTAGGCAGTCGCCGTTCGCGTTTCTTCGCTATTCGTCGGCAACTGCTGATCATGCTGACGGCGCCCGAATGGGCGGGCAGCTTGCCCCACACGCTGGCCGGCATGTTGCGTACGGGCCGAGCGGTTCGGGATCATCTTGGAGAAGATAGCTGGCGTATACTCAATCGCCTGCAGCAAGCGATCCTGCGTATAGCGCCCACGTTCAAGGCACGGGAAACACGTGAATCGCTGGGGGACTGCCTAGTGCTATCCGCCGCCTTCGCGGGGCTTAACAACGAAACCATACCGCATCATTACGGCTGGCGTTTTCTGGATATCGGGCGCTACCTGGAACGAGTTCTGACGACCCTGGACTTGTTCAAACTCGCCTTCGTCAACACTAAAAATTCCGGTGTGCCATTATGGGAAGTCGTACTCAGCACCACTGACAACCTGACGGCCTACCGGCGGCGTTACCGTTCCGCCTTGCATCCTACGGCGATCGTCGATCTGTTGCTGTTCGATGAAGGCAATCCCCGTTCCGTTGGATATCAGCTGCGGCGTTTGAAGGATCAAATTGCCCGTCTGCCTCACAAGCAGGACACCCCGTATCGCAGCGCCGAGGAAAGGCTGATTCTGGAGGCGGTCTCCATCCTGCAGTTGGCCGATATCGAACTCCTTTCCGCGCTGGAACACAGCCGTCGCTCTAATGAGGAGTTGATGCGTCTGCTGGATGAATTGTACAGACCGTTGAACACCCTCTCCGATGCGATGACTCACAGCCACTTCAGCCACGCGGAAGTGCCGCGGCAGCTAATCACCATGATGCAATAATGGATTACCTGGTTACCCATCGCACCATTTATACGTACAGCGGCGTCGTGGCGCTTTGCCACAACGAAGCCCGTTTGTTACCCCGGCGCCTGCCGTGGCAGCGTTGCGCCGATAGTCGGATCGAAGTGCATCCTCGCCCGGCCTTGCAGTTGGAACGCTTGGATTTTTTCGGCAATCGGGTGTTGTATTTCGGCATACAGGACATTCATCAGGAGTTGGAGGTGGCTGTCAAAACCCGAGTGCGGGTTAGCGGCCGGCCGTTGTCTGACCAGCCTTACGATAGATCCTGGGAAGCGGTCAGGCAGGCGCTTTGGCAAGATCCCGATCCGGAAATCATCGAAGCACGTCAATTCGTGCTGAATTCTCCTTTTGTTCCGGCCACCAATCGCTTGATCGAATATGTTCGGGACAGTTTCACAGCCGGCCGCCCCTTGCTGGAAGCGGTGAACGATCTCAACCATCGCATTCATGAAGATTTTACCTTCGATCCGCATTTCACAACCTTGGCCACGCCCTTAGAGGAAGTTTTGGAAAGTCGGCGGGGAGTCTGCCAGGATTTCGCGCATCTGGGCATTGGATGCCTACGTTCCCTGGGCTTGGCCGCGCGTTATGTCAGTGGGTATCTGGAAACCGTTCCCCCGCCAGGCCAGCCTCGTCTAGTCGGCGCTGACGCATCCCATGCCTGGTTGGCGGTCTATCTTCCGGGCATGGGTTGGGTGGAATTCGATCCGACCAACGACTGCCTTCCCGGTGAGCAACACATCACCCTGGCTTGGGGCCGTGACTACAGCGATGTCGCCCCGCTCAAGGGGGTGATGAGCGGAGGCGGAGCCCATTCCCTGCAAGTGGCCGTGGATGTCGAACCCTTGCCCAAATCCTTGCAGGATACGGGTGGCGAGGAATTGCTATTCGCTTCGGACAACGATCAGGATTGATCATCATGGCCGCCAGTAAAACCAGCGATACGAGCATTGCCCGCAACAAGAAAGCGTTCCACGATTATTTCGTCGAGGAGCATATCGAAGCCGGGCTGGTTCTGCAGGGATGGGAGGTTAAAAGCTTGCGGGCTGGCCGTGCCCAGTTAAAGGAAAGTTATGTTTTGATTCGGGAAGGGGAAGCCTATCTGCTCGGTTGCCATATCTCCCCGTTGAGCTCAGCCTCCACCCATGTCAACGCCGATCCCACACGGACCCGCAAGCTGCTGTTGCATCGCGGCGAACTGAGCCGTTTAATTGGCGCCGTGGAACGCCGTGGCTACGCCCTGATACCGCTCAATATGTATTGGAAGCGTGGTCGCGCCAAGCTGGATATCGGTCTGGCCAAGGGTAAGAAGACCTATGACAAGCGAGCCACCGAAAAGGAGCGGGATTGGCAGCGGGATAAGCAACGCTTGTTGCGTACAGCGAATCGCTGAACCGGGCAGGAACTTTTCCGATTAATGGCCTGTCATAGTTAAGTTCACTAGGGGGCGACCCGGCTTCGACGTGGGTTACAAAACCTGAGGTGCATGCCGAGGATGCAGCTAACCTCGTAAAACCTGCTGTAAACCAATAGTTGCCAACGACGACAACTACGCTCTAGCCGCCTAAAAACCGGCTAGCCTCTGACCGGAACTTGCTTGTGGGAACCGGTTTAGGGGTAACCCTTACACAAGCTCGCGATGCGGTAGCCTGCGGCCAAGTCGCTAAAACCTTAGTGGGACAGCCTTCCAACGCCCTGCCCGTCGGGCGCTGGAAGGTTAAAACAAAGACGTGGCTAAGCATGTAGGACCAAGGGCGGAGGATTTGCGGACGGGGGTTCGATTCCCCCCGCCTCCACCAAACATTTAAAAGCCGTCTCAAGGACGGCTTTTTATTTTCGAAAATCTTTTCGCATGGTGTAGGGCTTTAGCAATTTTGATCCTACACCGTGGTTTCGGATTACCACCGGCACCACCTTACTATGGAAGGCACTCGTCGGTTTTTTGGGTTCGGAAAACAGGATGTCAGAGCGGTTCAGGGGGATTCGGTGGGTTTGACCGTGCGTACCGTCGGCGTGAATAGATAGCCCGCGCCGCGTACGGTGATGATCAATTGCGGCTGGCTCGGATCGGCCTCGATCTTGCGGCGCAAACGTCCAACTTGAACATCGACGCTACGGTCGTAAGGACCGGCGTCGCGGTTATGCAGCAGATTCAGCAACTCGTCGCGACTCAAAACCCGGTTGGAATGGTTGACGAACGCCATCAGCAGTTCGTATTCGCCCGTCGTTAGAGGGACCTTTTCGCCTTGGGGTGAAATCAAGTGATAGGGTCCCAGATCCAATCGCCAGCCGGCGAACAGGATGTACGCCGCATTGGGGCTGACCGGTTCAATCGCAGAGATGGCGACTTCTTCGTTGAGTGGTGTGATGCGAGTGCGGCGGCGCAGGACACTTTTAACTCGGGCCAATAGTTCGCGCAGATCGAAGGGTTTGACGACGTAATCATCGGCTCCCATTTCCAGCCCGACTATCCGGTCAACAGTTTCGGCCTTGGCGGTCAGAATGATCACCGATACATCCGAGTGTTCGTGTAGATAACGGGTAAGCGTCAACCCATCCTCGCCCGGCATAACCAAATCCAAGATGACGAGGTCAATTGCTTCACTCGCTAAAATGCCCCTCATCGTTTCGCCATCCTGAGCAGTACTGACGAGAAAACCCTCTGCACGCAGGTACTTATCCAATAAGTCACAGATAATCGGATCATCGTCTACGACCAACAGATGTCGTGGGGTTCTCATCGCCTTGTGTTCAATATCCATGGACCTTAGATGACAGCTAATCTTCTAATTAGTTGGATAGGCTGCTGCTACGGATCGTTGCCTAACAGTCTAATTGGACATGGCACTGTTGGGAGAATCAGTAGCCTGTCTGTCTATAGACCCATTAACGCGAAATTCACCATTATCTTTATAATCATAACAAATCTTTGACCTAAATGATTTTAAGGCTGGATTCGACGAAAGCCAGGCGGCCCACTTGGGATGGCGAACAGTGTATCCATTGATGTGGGCTGGACTGCAAGGGCTGATTTAGGCCATGGGCAGTCTCGGGGTGACTGAGTGTACTCAAGCACATGCTAATCAGACAAGTGGGGGGCGAATTTGACGAATCCCAAACGTCAAGTTTTTGTATGATTGGAAGTAATGTCGTACGTGACATAGTCTTTGACGCGCGATTTCGGAAAAGAGTGGACTTGCCGTGAGTCCCCGAGAGCCACGAATTTCTGGGCTGGCTGAGGGTATTTACCGACGCTGAGTAGGCGTCGTCTATAGGATCGATTATCGAGCCCTTGAGGACTATTGAGCCAGCTCCTAACGGTCCTTCGTGCGATGAAAAATCATGGTTTTGTGATCCGGCGACGAAGTTCTTGCCCAAAATCCTTGGGATGAGTGCCGAATCTCATGTGCGTCATCTTGAAGCGGAGCGTAAGCGCCCCGGACGCGCTGCTCCAGATCAAGCGTCGCGTTCCGTATGGGTGGTCAATGGATGTAGACCTGCGAGCTAACGGACAAACAAGCCCGTCCTTCATCGCCAACATATTGGGAAACAGGAAGAATCGGGTTATTATCAACGGTATCGTCACCTTGATCCGCAATTTTGATAAGTACCGATCGCCGAGCGGGTGGAAATCCACCGACAATTCGAGCAGATCTGGATTTTAGGGACGAATACTACCAGGGCTTCTAGTTGTCCAAACCGCTCAGCTCGGCGGATGCTGTGCTATAGCTGACGGAATTGGAACGGGCGTTGCCGCAGTGTGTTCCCTGACCAGTTGATGTCACACCTTGTCCTCAGGCGAAAGCCGAGGCTTGATGTGGTACATTTGGCCGGGGACAGTAATCAGACCGCGAACCGATACAGGCCGAAATATTTCGCATGCCATGTCAAGGAGTTCCAATGGTTGGTCTGGGTAGACTGGAGCAGTTGGCAGATTCGCGGCTTCAAGGGTGCCTGCGACATCCCCGTGGTGCCCATCCTTGCTATTAGTGACGATTTCCAATTCGGCGAACGGACCCATGTCGTTGAAGCCGTCCGGAAAGTTTACGCAGCCAGCCGTTGCGCAAGCCAGTCCTGAGCGCGGTATTTCGGCACTGGTTGCAGGAGAATCCTGCCGTGACCACTGATGACCCCGAAAGCAAACCTCAATCGCTACAAAAAGCTGACGATCCGGAATCGGAAATCCGGGAATCCCTCAAGCAACTGGTGGAGGATTTGCGGCCACCGGGAGCTATCGCCGTACTTAAGACCACGTTGGTCCATGTTCCCAAACAATTGGAAGCTCTGTTGACTGCGCTCGTGGAACAAGATTGGGAGACAGCCAGCCGCGCTGCGCATCGACTCAAGGGTACAGTCAAGATGTACGGGAGCCAGCGTCTCGCCGGGTTGTTGTTGCAGGTCGAGCAAAAGGCCTCAGCGATGGACGCCGAAGCCCTGGTCGTGGATCTGACCGGAGAGTACGATCGGGCTATGCACCACGTGAAAGAGCAAATCGCGTTGTTGGAGAATCAGCAATCTAAAGACTAGATGCGTACCAAGCCGTTGATACAATCCAGCAATGCGTCCAAGGCTCCGCGATTGGCGTCCAGCAATGCCTTGGCGCGTTGCCCGGCTTCCTGGCGGGCGGGTTCGTCATCCAGCCAGTGGGCGACCGCTTGCGCTAACTCTTTCGCATCAGCTACCTGCCAGGCGGCATGGGCGGACAACAGACTCTGACTGATCTCGGCGAAGTTGAACAAATGAGGTCCCAATAGCACGGGTAATCCCAGCAGGGCTGCTTCCAGGGGATTGTGACCACCCTGGGGTATCAGGCTGCCCCCTACGAAGGCGATGTCGGCGGCGCTGTAAAACAGTAGGAGTTCACCCATGCTGTCACCCAGATAAACCGCTGTGTCGGCCGTGCATGGTCGCTGCTCGCTTCGTCTGACCACGTTCAGCCCACGCCGCTCGCAGAGTAGCGCAACCGGCGTGAAACGTTCCGGATGACGAGGCACCAGGAGTAGCAGCATGTCTGTAAAGCGCGCACGCAGGGTGCTGAATGCATCCAGCACCTGTTCATCCTCACCGGAGTGCGTGCTTGCGGCAATCCAGACGGGCCGATTTTCTCCCAACATTCGGCGTAGTTCCCGGCCACGAGCCGGTAATCCGGGTGGAAGCGTCAAATCGTATTTCAGATTCCCAACTACCCGTACCCGAGGCGCGCCCAGGGCGCGGAATTGAGCGGCGTCGGATTCGCCTTGCGCGGCGATCAGCGTGGTATGGGTCAATACTTCGGCGGTAAAACCAGGCAGTTTCCCGTAGTGGCGGGCGGAACGTGGAGACAATCGGGCATTCGCCACGACCAGGGGAATGCCCGCCATGGCGCATTGACGGAACAAATTCGGCCACAATTCGGTTTCCATGATCACAGCCAGTATCGGCCGGGCCCGTGTGAGAAAACGGGCGACGGCACCGGGCATATCGTAGGGCAGATACACATGTTTAACACGGTTCCGCAGAATACTGCGTACCTGCTGTGAGCCGGTAGGCGTCGTGGTAGTCACCAATACGGGATGGTTCGGATAACGTTGTAGCAGGGCGCGGATCAATGGCAAGGCGGCTCGCGTCTCACCCACCGACACCGCGTGAACCCACAGGTAACCCTGGCCGGGAAGTGCTGGAAAGTAGCCGAAGCGTTCGGCCCAGCGCCGCCGGTAGTCTGGGTTTTTGTGTCCTCGCCAGTACAGGCGCAACAGGATCAGGGGTAGCAGAGCATACAGTAGTAGGCTGTAAATGCGGCGCATCGGACAATCACCGGCGGTGGAGAATACGGGCGATGAGTCCGCTGGTTGAATGATTGTCCAGATAATCCATGACGACCACTTGTCCGCCGGCCTTGCGTACACACTCTCCACCGGCGATGGTAGCGGGGTCGTGATCGCCTCCCTTGACCAAATAATCCGGTTGGATTCGACAAATCAGGCGTTCGGGCGTGTCTTCGCTGAAGGGGACGACCCAATCCACCGAGGCGAGCCCCGCCAGGACCTGCATGCGTTGCGGCAGTGGATTTACCGGCCGGCTGTCGCCTTTGAGCCGGCGTACGGAAGCGTCATCGTTGACGGCGACGATCAATCGGTTGCCCAGACGCCGAGCCTGTTCAAGATAATGTACATGACCGGCGTGCAGCAGGTCGAAGCAGCCGTTGGTCATGACGATGGTTTCGCCATGCGTCTTGGCTTCCTCCACTGCGGCTAATAGCCGGGCTTCGCCGAGCACTCCGCGCGCCGGTTCCTCGTGCTCGTACAGGGCCCGCTGTAACTCCGTCACGGTGACGCTGGCAGTACCTAGCTTGGCGACGGCGATACCAGCGGCGGTATTGGCCAACACCACGGCGTCAGCCAGGTCCAGGCCGGCCGCCAACGCTGTCGCCAGCGTGGCGATGACGGTATCTCCGGCGCCCGTTACGTCGTAGACCTCGCGGGCACGGGCCGGCAGGTGCAGTGGCTCGTTAACCCGTCGCAACAGACTCATGCCTTGCTCTCCGCGCGTGACCAGGAGAGCTTCCAAACCCAACTCGTGCAGGAGATTCATTCCCTTGGTGATCAGGGTCGCGGCATCGCTGCATGGTCCGACAACCGCTTCCAGTTCGCTCAAATTCGGGGTCAGCAACGTGGCTCCTCGGTAGAGGCTGAAATCACGTCCCTTGGGATCGACCAGCACGGGAAGCTGCGCAGCCTGAGCCGGAGCTATGTAGTCCTGATGGTGTTGCAGAGTGCCCTTACCGTAATCCGATAGAACGACAACATCGGCGGTCGGTAAGGTGTTTCGATAGGAGTTCAGCAGGCGATCGGCTTCGAACAGGAAGGGATGCTCGAAATCCATCCGCAGCAATTGCTGGTGACGGCTTAGTACACGCAATTTGGTGATGGTGATCTGTTCGACTAGGCGAAGCAGGGTGTGTCGGATGCCAGCCTGCGACAGTTTTGTCTGAAGTAAATCAGCCGCCTCGTCGGTGCCGGTGACGCCCAACACCCATGCTTGTCCTCCCAAGGCGGCGACGTTCATGGCCACATTGGCCGCGCCGCCTGGCCGTTCCTCTAAACGCTCGACCCGCACTATGGGCACCGGCGCTTCCGGTGAAATACGCGTAACCGGGCCATGCCAATAACGATCCAGCATCACGTCACCGACAATCAGTACCCGGGCTTTTGCAAGATCATGGAGATTGTTCATTTCTTATGGCGCCGACCAAGCCTTACAGCACGGTTACAAAAAAATACATTTCAGACATAAAGCAGTTACAAGGTATTGATACTTTTAGTCCTGCCGCAGCGTCGATCAAAGGATGGGTTTCACATCGCTTTGGATCGGCTATTTAGCCATAGCAGGAGTTGTTGGCTACCCGATCCGCCGAGGTTCCGGCTTCACACGGGCTTCGGTTGGATCGGTTTTTTCTTCCCATCCTGTCTTTCCAGGCGATCCATTTTTTTGTTCTTGCCTGGATTTCTGGTCGGGCGCGGCCCTGTGGCACCCTTCTATCCAAAATGCCGCGTCGATGGCTCCGTTGGACGCTCATGACACGCTATCGTGCATGATAACAGGAATGTTTGCGTAAGCCGCTGACGTTGCTAGCCTGTGTTATTCTCCGCAATTAAGCTAATGGCCCCGTTGGTAATTCCCATCGGTTGCTTGTCTCTTTCATTTCCCTGGGTAGATGGTCGTTGCCTATGATCCTGGCGATCGGGAGGTGTTGTATTTCGTATGGGACAACGACTCCAAAGCAAACCAGGGCTGTATCCCAACCGCTTTAACAGGCGGTGCGCGTGCGAGAGGATTTGGATGCTCAAAGTCTGCGTGCCGGAACGAGGCATCCAATAGATTTGTTCGTTCCGGCTCCACACCGTAACCGGGACATTCTCGGAAGTCTCGACTCACCGATCTGCCTTCCGGCCGTTGGTTTCTGGCATGGAATTGTGGGTATTCGTTGAGCTCATTGTTGTATAAACAGGTTTTGCGCTTTCGCGCCGGCTTTCTGACTCTCGGGCTGATTGAGCAAAGCGGCCGAGATGATTAAGATGAAGTGGTTTTGGAGAGTTCCCTGTTATATTTACCTTACCTTCGTTAAGGTAGTCATGCTTATCACCCAACTAAGCGGTACATCTCATGGCCCACAGTGCAACTTTACCAGCCGAACAATATAACTACGATATCGTCAAGAAATTCGCCATCATGTCGGTGGTGTGGGGCTTGGTCGGCATGGGGGTTGGCCTCTACATCGCTCTGGAATTAGCATTTCCTCTACTCAATCTCGATGTGCCGGCCATCACTTTCGGACGTTTCCGCCCCGTACATACTACGCTGGTCATCTTCGGGTTTGGTGGCAACGCCTTGTTCGCCACCTCGTACTACGTTGTGCAACGGACCTGTCAGGCTCCCTTGGCGAATCCCCTGTTGGCGGGGTTCACCTTCTGGGGTTGGCAGGCCGGAGTCGGTCTAGGCATCATCACCTACATGATGGGTATCACCCAGTCCCGTGAATACGCCGAGTTTGAATGGCCGTTGGATATCGCCATCACGCTCGTCTGGGTCTGTTACCTGTGGATTTATGTGCAGACTCTGCGCCGGCGCAATCAACCCCACATCTACGTGGCAAATTGGTTCTATTTGGCATTCATACTGGCGACTGCCATCCTGCATGTGTTCAATAATCTGGCGGTGCCAGTCAGTCTGACCAAGTCCTACAGTTTATTCTCGGGCGTACAGGACGCCATGACCCAATGGTGGTATGGTCATAATGCCGTCGGGTTTTTCCTGACTGCCGCATTTCTGGGCATGATGTATTACTTTGTGCCTAAGCAGGCGGGGCGGCCGATTTATTCCTACCGCTTGTCCATCATCCATTTCTGGGCATTGATTTTTCTATATATGTGGGCGGGTGGCCATCATCTGCATTGGACCTCCCTGCCTGATTGGGTCTCGACCCTCTCCGCCACGTTTTCCATATTACTGCTGCTGCCCTCTTGGGGCGGCATGATCAATGGCATCATGACGCTCTCTGGCGCCTGGGATAAGCTGCGTTCCGATCCGATTCTGCTGTTTCTGATCGTCTCGCTTTCGTTTTACGGCATGTCCACTTTCGAAGGTCCGTTGATGTCGTTGAAGAGCGTCAACGCACTATCCCACTACACGGACTGGACCATCGGCCATGTGCATTCCGGAGCCCTGGGCTGGGTAGCCCTGATGACGTTTGGGTCGTTCTACCACTTGATTCCGCGGCTCTACAACACCCGAATCTACGATCAAAAGCTGATCTATGTGCACTTCTGGCTGGCGACCATCGGCATTGTGCTTTATATCACGGCGATGTGGGTGGCTGGCATCGGTCAAGGTCTCATGCTGCGCGGCTTCGACGAATACGGCAATCTGGCCTACACCTTTATCGAAACCGTGGAATTCCTGCACACGCCTTATGTGTGGCGGGCTATCGGCGGCGCCTGTTTCCTGGCCGGGTATCTGGTGATGGTCTATAACATCGCCATGACCATTATCACCGCCCGCCGCGAAGAAGCTGCCATAGAAGCTAAGCTGGCGGCCAAGCTGGCGCGCACCTGAATCCCGGAGCACCACGCATGAGACATGAAAACATCGAAGTCAACTCTGGGTTGATGATATTGCTGATCCTCACGGTGATCAGTATTGGTGGCCTGGTGGAAGTGGTGCCCCTGTTTTATCTCAACGACACGATCGAAAAAGTTGATGGCGTTCGCCCGTATACGCCGCTGGAGCTACGCGGTCGGGATATTTACGTGCGGGAAGGCTGTTATTTGTGCCATTCCCAACAAATTCGACCGTTCCGTGATGAGTGGCTGCGTTATGGGCATTATTCGCTGGCTGCGGAATCGCAGTACGATCACCCGTTCCAATGGGGTTCCAAACGGACCGGTCCTGATTTGGCGAGGGTCGGCAAGAAATATTCCAATGAATGGCATGTTCAGCATCTGGTCGCGCCCCGCTCCGTCGTGCCGCAGTCCATCATGCCCAATTACCCGTGGTTACTGGAAAGGGATCTGGATTTTTCGGATATTACCGAGCGTCTCAAGGCGTTGCGCAAGACCGGCGTACCTTATTCCCTGACCGAGGAAGAGTACAAGGCCAATGTCGCCGCCTACGGCAAGGAAATGGCGGATTGGCTGGATATCAATCAGGCTCAGGACAGCCTGTTTGCCCAGGCGCGCAACGATTATGACGGTCTGCCCAATCGGATCACGGAGATGGAAGCCTTGGTGGCCTATCTGCAGGTGTTGGGCACCATGGTGGACTTCAGCCAGTACGACGAAGGTTACTTCGTCGAATTCCGCTAGCGCGGGCGAAGGTGCCTCATGTTTGACTGGTTACTCTGGTTTACCCATCCTGGCAACAGCAAGATGTTTTCGCTGCTGCTGCTCTTTCCCAGCTTCTGCGTCATCATGATCTATGTGTTGACCGGCAAGCAGCGGGCCAGGCGTCTGGAAGCCTACAAATATATTCCTTTCCTTGACGAGCCCGACGATCGCGGTTCCTCTCCCAACCAGGTGCAGGATAATGAGCGAAAGCACGACTAAACAACAAGCGGCGGTGCAGACCACCGGCCACGCCTGGGACGGCGACCTGCAGGAATTCAATAATCCGCTGCCACGCTGGTGGCTGTGGTCGTTTTATGTGACCGCTGTCATCGCGGTGATCTATTGGTTCATCTATCCCTCCTGGCCGGTCGGTCGGGGATGGCTGGAAGGATTCGCTACAATTACCTACCAGGTCGACGGCAAAGCAGAAGAATCCCGTTGGAACACGCGGGCCAAGCTTTTGCACGATCTCACCGAGAGCCATGCCGCACAACGTCAGCGGGAATTCATGGGCAAGGTGGCCGAAGCGGACTTTTCCACGATCAGCAATGATCCGGATATGCTAGCTTTCATCCGTTCCGTCGGTAAAGGGCTGTTCGGCGACAACTGCGCCGCTTGCCACGGTCGCGGTGGACAGGGCGTGGTCGGACTGTATCCAAACCTGGCCGACGATGATTGGCTATGGGGTGGATCTCTAGAGAATATCCAGAACGTCATCACCAATGGTCGGCAGGGATTCATGCCGGCGTTCAAGGAAACATTCGACCCGCAACAACTGGACGATGTGGCCGAATATGTGCTCAGCCTGTCCGGCGAAGCGCCCGACAGTATAGCGGTGGAAAGGGGTAAGGCCTTGTTTCAGGGTTTTGGCGGTGGCTGTTATTACTGCCACGGCATGGACGGCAAGGGCTTGCCGTCTCAGGGGGCCGCCAATCTCACCGACAAGATCTGGACGATTGCCGATGTCGACGGCCAGAAGACCCTGGAAGAAAAGAAAGCGGTGGTCAAGAAATTGATCTTTAATGGCGTGCAGAACATGCGCAAGATGCCGACCTGGAAAGGTCGTCTGTCGCCCACCGAAATCAAGGTGCTAGCGGTTTACGTCCATCAGCTGGGCGGTGGCCAGTAGTCGACTTGTATCCGTCAGTTCCCGCGGGCAGGGCGGCCCGAGCAACCGCCCTGCCTGCCAAATTCCACACTGTGATTATCCCTATCCGACATACCTTAGTATAATAGTCAGACCGCTACACGGTCGGACCTATCATGTCAGAACTCGCAGAGCAGACTCTTTACCAAAAGCGCATCCCCATCTATCCCCGCTCCGTCAAGGGCCGCTTTCGCAACCTTAAGTATGGAATCCTGGTTCTGGCCTATGGGGTCTATTTTCTCCTGCCCTGGGTACGCTGGGAACGCGCCAATGCGCCTGATCAGGCGGTACTGTTCGATCTTCCAGGACGTCATTTCTATATCTTCGGTTTGAGCGCCGAACCCCAGGACATCATCTGGCTAGGTGGTTTGCTGGTCATCGCTGCCATGCTGTTGTTCTTCGTCACCGGCATCGCGGGCCGGGTATTTTGTGGATATTTCTGTTTTCAGACCCTGTGGACCGATGTTTTCATTTTGATTGAACGCTGGATACAGGGTGAGCGGCCGGCTCGTATCCGTTTAGGCAAATCGCCTTGGAACCGTGACAAGCTGGTCAAAATGACGGCGACTTATGGGTTGTGGCTGTTGACAGCCTTTTGGACTGGCTTGACGTTTACCCTGTATTGGGGTGATGCGCCTGCCTTGATTGGTCAGTTTTTCAGCGGTGACGCTCCCTTCGCCGCATATGCCACAACCTTGTTCCTGACCGGTACGACCTTCGTGATGGCTGGATTGGCGCGTGAACAAGTGTGCACCTATATGTGCCCCTATGCGCGTTTCCAAAGCGCCATGTTCGACAAGGACACGTTGATCGTCGCCTATGACGCCACCCGTGGCGAAGGGCAGAACGGGCGGCGTAAGCTCAGCAAGGAGCTTAAATCGAGGGAGGATCGTCACGCCCAGGGCATAGGCGACTGTATCGAATGCGGCTATTGTGTACAGGTTTGTCCGACCGGCATCGATATCCGCAATGGTTTGCAATTGCAGTGCATTTCCTGCGCGCTGTGCGTCGACGCCTGCGATGCCATCATGGATCAGTTGCATTGGCCGAGGGGCTTGGTCAAATATACCTCGGATACCGCCAAAGCGGGTCAGCCGACGCGCATCATCAAACCCAAGACGATTGGCTATGGGGTCGTGCTATGCGCTGCGATCGCTGCGCTGACCTGGAGCATCATGACGAGCGCGAGCTACACGGCCACGGTGGAGCAGATACGCCAGCCGTTGTTCGTTACGCTGTCCGATGGACGCATCCAAAATACTTACGAAATCAAGCTTAATAACAAGGTGACCAAGAAGGTGACCTTCAAGGTCGAAGTGGACAAACTACCCAGCGCGGAATTGCATCTGGAAGGGCTGAAGGATCGTGTGACCTTGAATCCGCAGCAGCGTTTGCGTGTGTTGGCGAGGGTACGCATGCCTCCGCCGGGCATAGGGGAAAATCAGCATCATTATGAATTCGTCATTACCCCGATCGAGGGTATCGATGCCCCTCCTGTGAGAGAACCGACCGTGTTCTATACACCGTAATGGCCACAGACAATTTGTTGATCAGCCTGGCGATTGGAGTCGTGCTGATCGTTGTAGGGAATTTGAGCCTAGCTCGTTGGAATCACTTGGGTGTAGTCCGTAGCGCCATGTTGGTGGCGCTGGTCGTGGTGGGCGGCTATCTGTTATTGGCTTTGCGCCAACCGCCGGGCATCGATGTTCTAGCGATCCATTTGGCGATCTATCTGCTCACATCCTACGGTTGTGGGCTTTTCCTGAACCAGCGTGCGGTATCCAAGGAACAGGGCGCGACTCGGCGATGGCATTGGGCGCCTGCCTTGATCGTCGGCTTTTTCCTGGTGCTGGTCGCGGTCGACACGGTATTTATCGTATTAGCCGAACGTGGGCTTTCTCCTGATCTGAGTATGGACATGCATATGGAGAAGAACAGGAAACCTGTCACTTCCGCTTTTCCTGGGGTGGTATCCCACGATTTTCATAAACAGGAAGAATTGTTCAACGTTTACTTGGATCAGTTCCATCGTCAGCAAAAACGCGGTTGGCAGATTCAAAAAGGCTGGTTGTATCGGCCCGTGCTGGGTCAGGTTGCGACTTTTCAAGTGATCGCCCGGACCCAGGCTGGTCAGCGAATTGCCGGCGCCGTGGTCGATGGCAAGTTTCTGCGTCCGGCGGATAGCCGCCTTGATACGGCGTTCACCCTGCATGAATCGGAGCCCGGCGTTTATCTTGGCGATTTGCGGTTACCGGCGGCGGGTCGTTGGGATCTGGTGCTGGAGGTACGCAAGGACGGCGAGGTCCATGAAATTCGTGCTTCCACCTCGGTAGCGATGCCCTGAAATACTTATGGTTTGTACGTCTCCGCCAGCGGAGCAAACCACTACCTCCCCGGCGTCCGTCTGTTTTCATTGCGGCCTGCCGGTGCCACAGACCCAGCCGTACCGGCTAACGGTCGATAACGAAGAACGCTATTTCTGTTGCCCTGGTTGTCGAGCCGTGACCGAGGCTATCGTCGCCGGTGGGTTGACGGATTACTATCGCTATCGCAGTGCGCCGGCGCACGCCGTGGAAACGGATGAAGTTCACAGCGCGATAGACTGGCAAGTCTATGACCAGCCAGCCATTCAGCGGGGATTCGTCCACGCCAAGGACGAGCATATCCGTTCGGCGTCCTTGCTACTGGAAGGTATCGTTTGCGCCGCCTGCGTTTGGCTGAACGAGCGCCATGTGGGTGCATTGCCCGGTGTGCAGGCGTTTCGCGTCAACTATTCCACCCAGCAGGCGTATGTCGAATGGGATGAACGCGTTATCTCGCTCGGTGGGATTCTTGAGGCTATCGCCGCCATCGGCTATCGAGCCTATCCTTTCGACACCGGGCGTCGGGAAACCTTGTTTCAGCGGGAGCGAGCCACGGCGTTGCGGCGGGTGACGATCGCGGGGCTTGGCGCCATGCAGGTCATGATGCTGGCGCTAGCGTTGTACATCGGAGATTTTTACGCAATGGACGCCGCCAGCCGGCAACTGTTGCGCTGGATCAGTCTGATTATCACCGTGCCGGTACTGATTTACGCATCTCGGCCCTTCTTTCAGGCCGCTTGGCGTGGTTTGCGTCATTGGCAATTGGGCATGGACGTGCCGGTCGCCCTGGCCATCGTCGCGGCTTTTTCCGCCAGCGCCTGGCATACCTGGCTGGGAAGCGGGGAAATTTATTTCGATTCCGTGACCATGTTCACATTCTTGTTGCTGGGTAGCCGCTTCCTGGAGATGAACAGCCGCCAACGGGCTTGGCGCATTGCCGAACAGCAGGTCAGAATGTTACCCGCCACGGCTGTGCGTCTGACTGGGGAAGGCATCGAGGAAACGGTCGCCGTGGCCGACCTGCGACCGGGGGACAGGGTGTTGATCCGTCCTGGTGCGACGATCCCCGCCGATGGGCGCATCGTGGAAGGCGCGAGCAGCGTCGATGAGTCGTTGTTGAGTGGGGAAAGTCTGCCTCTGTGCAAGAGTAAGGGCGACGCCCTGGTGGGGGGGGCGGTCAACGTCGAAAGTCCATTGCTCATGCGGATCGAAAAGGTCGGTGCCGATACGGTTTTAGCCACGCTGGTCCGTTTGATGGAACGGGCGGGTGGTGAGAAACCCCATTGGGCGCAATTGGCTGATCGTGTGGCGGGCTGGTTTGTCGGTGGCGTTCTACTGATAGCCATCGGTGTGGCGGGGTGGTGGGCGCTGCACGATCCTGACGCGACCTTTGCCATTACCCTGTCGGTGCTGGTGGTGACCTGTCCTTGTGCGCTGTCGTTGGCCACGCCGACGGCCTTGACGGCGGCTACCGCACAGCTTACCCGACGCGGCCTGTTGGCCACCCGTCAGAATGCTTTGGAAGTCCTGGCGCGAGTCACGCATGTCGTGTTCGACAAAACCGGTACGCTGACCCAGGGCCGATTCCAGTTATTGGATGTGATGGCTATCCGAGACCAGGATGAACGCCACTGCCTGGCATTGGCGGCGGCTTTGGCGCGCGCTTCGGAACATCCGATCAGTAGAGCGGTGAACGCGGCCTGTCAGGGTGAACGGTTGCCCGAGGCCGTATCCTTATCCAATATCCCCGGCGCGGGTATGGAGGGCCATATCGGAGGGCTTTGCTATCGTTTGGGCAGGCCGGATTTCGTGCAGGCCCTCAGCGGATCGTCGACTCATCTCGAATTACCCATCGAACCCGGCGCCACCGTGGTGGCATTGGGCGATACCCAAGGGTTGCTTGGATGGCTGCGCTTGGCCGATACCCTGCGGCCTGAGTCTCGGAAGGTCGTTGAGGAACTTAAGGCAATGGGTCTTGATGTATCACTGCTGAGCGGGGATCGCGTCGAAACCGTTCGCGAGGTCGCGAGCCAACTGCAGATCGGTCAGGCGCGAGGCGGAATGTCGCCGGCGGACAAATTGACCCATATCCAGGCCTTGCAGAGGCAAGGCGCCATTGTCGCCATGGTCGGGGACGGGGTCAATGATGCACCGGTTCTGGGTGGTGCGTCGGTATCCTTGGCCATGGGGCATGGAACTCAATTGGCCCATGCGGCAGCGGACATGATTATTCTGTCGGGTGATCTGCGGGCGCTGGTGATAGGTGTTCGGGTGGCACGTTCCACCCTGGGTATCATCCGTCAGAACATGGCGTGGGCAGTCGGTTACAATCTGTTCGCGTTACCGCTGGCGGCGGCGGGGTGGATCGCGCCTTGGGCAGCCGCCCTGGGGATGTCACTCAGTTCGTTATTGGTGGTGGCCAATGCCCTGCGACTCACGGCAAGCCGATGAATAACCATTGCTTATGAAAATTCTCCTATTGTTGATGCCCTTGACTTTGCTGGTACTGGCCATCGCCGTCTGGGGCTTGATCTGGGCGGTCAGAACGGGCCAGTTCGACGACCTGGAGGGGCCAGCTCATCGTATCCTGATGGATGATGACGACCCTCGCATTCCTCGGGTAGAGCGGCGGAAAAGCCACCGTGATTCTTGAGGAAAAAAGCCCGATAATCTAGGCTTGCTACATTCAAGAACAAGGATTCCGCGAGAAATCTCATGCTGACCTTTCAAAATTTCGCACTGTTGATTGTCATCGTCCTGGCGATTACCGGCCTGTTGAGTTTCTTTTCCGTGATCCTGGCTGGCTAGGGCGCGGGCGCGAGCCAAAGCAAATTGCGTTCGTAACATTCACCAGGGTGTTACGCTCCTGTAACCTGG
>JACKMZ010000001.1:755000-925566 GCA_024235135.1 Gammaproteobacteria bacterium
GATGGCCGCGCCATCGCGTCCACTTGAAACACAACGCTGGTCCGGGGCGGTGGATACCGTGGGCAGCACGATACTGGCCCGAGTTTTAGCCGAAATGGATTATGGTGGAGCGGTAGCCGCCTGTGGTTTGGCCGCCGGAGCGGATCTGCCGACCACCGTCATGCCCTTTATTTTGCGTGACGTCAGGCTGCAAGGCGTTGATTCGGTAATGTGCCCCCTGCCACGGCGTAAACAGGCTTGGGAGCGGCTGGTCACCGATTTGCCGGACAAGGCGTTGCAGAGCATTGCCCAGGTCGCTTCTCTTGAGGAAATCCCCCGCTTGGCCGAGGATATTGTCGCGGGCCGGATTCGCGGCCGGGTGATCGTCGATCTCAATGCCTAAGACCCCAGTCGGTCTGCAAGCACCGATTCAATCCGTGCGCAAGCGCGCTCCTAGTCCCGAGGTGCGCCGCACCGATTTGCGCACGGCTATCGTCAGAATCTTTGGGTCGCCCCAAATCGCCAGGGATCTTCGCGCGCGGGTGATTCCGGTGTAAATCAATTCTCGCGTCAACAGTGGTGAATCATCGTTGGGTAGAACCAGTAACACCTGCTCGAACTCGGAACCTTGGCTTTTGTGAATCGTCATGGCGAACACGGGTTCGTAAGCCGGGAGTCGGGTCAGCGCGATGTCTCGCAGCGTGCCATCGGTGCCTTGGAAATAGACGCGCAGCATTTCCGGGTTTTTAGCGTCGGGCAGGGTAATGCCGATATCCCCATTAAAAAGGCGCAAGGTGTAGTCGTTACGGGTGATCATGATGGGCCGGCCGGCATACCATTCGCGGTCCAGCCGGCGCATCTGGATTTTCAGCAAGTTCTCGAAGCGTAGATTCAGGTTTTCCACGCCCAGTTCACCGCTCCGTTGTGGGCAAAGCACCTGAAAATCAGCGAACTTGCCGATGACCTCTTCCACCGACGCGGATTGGCGTACGCTGTCGAGGAAAGCGCGATAGCCCTCTTCCATCCGCCCCAACAAGTTTTCAAGAGCTTGCTGGGTGGGGTGATTATGCCAATGCAAATCGTTCGTCGGCGTTTGCAGCAGATGATCCAGCGCAGGGCCGTCTGCCCGGTTGATGGCTTGTGCCAGGCGGCCAATACCCGATTCCGCCCCAAATCGGTAGCTGTGGCTTAACAACGTGATTGAATCACGTAAGGGATGAGTTGCGGCCGGATCGCCGTGGATGACAACCCCCGTTAACTGCTGCAGGTGGGCTGCGAAGTCCGGTGAGTAACGGCCCGCCTCGGAACACAGTTCGCCCAGTACCGCACCGGCTTCCACCGAACTCAATTGATCCCGATCGCCCAGTAGTATCAGGCGCGCGTTGGGTGGTAACGCCCATACGGTTTTGGCCATCAGAGCCAGATCGACCATCGAAGCCTCGTCGATCACCAGCACATCCAGATTGAGTGGATTGTCGCGGTTATGACGAAAATAAACGCCATCCGGCAGTGGGCTGAGCAGGCGATGCAAGGTCGAGGCTTCCTCGGGAATCGCTTGCAGCACGCTGTCGGGCAGCTGTTTGGCTAAATTCGTCTTGCTGTCGCGTAACGCTTCTTGCATACGCGCCGCAGCTTTGCCGGTGGGAGCGGCCAGACGGATGCGCGGCGGACTCGGTGTCTGTTCGATCAGCAAGGCCAGAATGCGGGCCAAGGTGGTGGTCTTGCCCGTGCCGGGACCGCCGGATATCACGCTGAAACCCCGCAGCACGGTCAATGCCGCCGCCACTTTCTGCCAGTCCGGCCAGGATTGCTCAGGAAACAATCGGTTTAGACTATCCCGAAGGCCCCTGTCGTCCAAAAGCCAAATGCGGGCCGCACGCTGGCGCAGATCGGCGGCCAGTTGCATTTCGTAATCCCAATAACGGTACAGGTACAGACGGTCCGCGTCGTCCAGCACCAGCGGCTTGTGTTCCCCCGGTTCCGCGACCACGGCGCTGCGTCGCAAGGCGGTTCGCCACGCTTCCAAGGCCGGCGCAAATACCGCGCGGCGGTCGGCGTCGGGTCGCAACACCAGTTGCCCGGCTTGCCGGGCGAGATCCAGACAAACATCGCCGTTGTGTACCGCCCGGCTGACCAGGGCGCTACCCAGGACAAGCTCGCGACCGCGGTCCCGCGCCAGATTCGAGATCAGGCGAGCGAATTCCACGTCCAGCGCGTCGATGATGTTGCCCTGATGCAGTTGCTCCAGCAGATCAGTCATGAATCGCGCCTTGCCGCAGCAGATAGTTCTCCAGGGCGGTGATCAAGGCGGCGGGCGGACGGGCGGAGTAAATGCCGTTATCGGGCCGCTCGGGATGGATACCACGCAAAAACAGATACCGCACCCCACCGAAATGCCGATCGTAGTCGTAACCGGGGCGACGCCACCTCAAATAACGATGTAGCGCCACCGTGTAGATCAGATATTGCAGGGGATAGCTGCCCGCCGCCATGGCCGTAGCCAGTTGCGAGGGCTGGTAGTCCTCCAGCCGTGGTCCCAGCCAGCTTGATTTGTAATCCACCAGATACACTTTCCCGGCCGCTTCGAATACCAGATCGATAAATCCCTGCATGAAACCGCCCGGCAGCTTGAAATTCAGCGGCGTGAGAAGACCCTTCCATTGCGCGCCATGCGCTTCCAACAGACTTTGCAATGCATCGACTTCCAGGCGTTCAAAACGATAGGCGAAGCCGAGTTCGGTCAACCGCCGGGTCAGGGCCACCTGTCGCAAGGCAACCGCCGGTGAATCCAAAGGCGCGGCCAACACCCGCGCGACCATTTCCGTAATGATCGGAGTCCAGGCGTCCTCGTAACCGTATTGGGCCAGGGTTTCCTGGGTGATCCGCGCCATGCTCTTGCCATCCGTGAAGTCCAATCGTTCGAACAGCGTGTGCAGACAGCGCCCCGCCCGCGTGCCACGCGGGAAGGTGAAAATGGAACGCTGCGCCAGGTCGTCTTCGGTGGAATTGACCGCACTGGGATCGGCATCGTAATCGGGTAGGTCCACGCTTCGCCGTTCCTGCAGAGCGGAAAAACTGGTCAGGTACCAACCCCTGCGCAGGTGCCCGCCGAATGCGCGGGCCCGCAAAGTCAGATCGTCGCGGCGTTCAGGCCGATAATGCTCGCCTTCCGCGCCGGGTAAATCCTCGATTCGCACCGTGCCATGAGAAGCCGTTACCAGATCCCGTAATCCTTGGCGCAGCGCCTGCTCGTTCAGTTGCGAAACCAATTCGCGTTGCGCCTTCAAGGCATCGCCGTCCACGGGCAGCACCGTCGGTCTGAACAATAACCAAGCCAACGCCGATGCTTCGGCGTCCTTAACGGCGCCGAAAACCGTGTAGCAACGGTATTGGGCGCGGGTCAGGGCCACATACGCTAGTCGCAAATTTTCCGCCAGTTCCTCGCGCACCGCATGAGGCCGTCGTTGTTCCTGCAAGGGCGAGCCTATGTCCAGTACGGCTTGATAGTCGTTCTCAGGATCGTGGAAGCTGATCACGGTTTGCTTCCGACCATCCTCCAATTTCAGATCGCCATCCCACAGAAACGGGCAGAATACGATGGGATATTCCAGACCCTTGCTTTTATGAATGGTGACGATCTTGACCAAATCGGCGTCGCTTTCCAGGCGCAATTGCCGGTTGTCCTCAGCGACGCTGGGCGTGTCGCGCTGGGCCGCCAACCATTGCAGCAAGCCTTCCATGCCCAGACGCTTTTCCATGTCGGCTTCCTGCAACAGCTCGCCCAGATGCAGTATGTTGGTCAAGCGCCGTTCGCCATCTCGAAAGCCCAACAGGCGTTCATACCCAGCCTGGTCGGTCAGCAAGGCGCGGAACATGCGCATGAAGCCTTGCTCTCGCCAAAGTTGATGATACCCGTCGAACATCTGCAGGGTCTCTTCCCATTCCCTGTCATGGTCCATCAGAGCTTCCAGCGTTTCGCCGGAATAGCCGAGCAAATCGGTGATCAGCGCGGCGCGCACGATGTTCTCCCGTTGAGGCTCGGCGATAGCGAGTAGAACGCGTTCCAGTTCCACGGCCTCGGGCGTGTCGAAAACGCTGTCGCGGGAATGCTGCACGCTGGGAATGCCCACGGCCAGTAGCGCCTTGCGTATCTGGCCCGCCTCGCGGTGCGTGCGCACCAGCACGGCGATGTCGCCACCGCTCAAAGGCCGGCGCTGATCACCGTCTTCGAAATAGGCGTCGCCGCTTTCGCCCTGCATGAGTAACCGGGCGATGCGTCCGGCGGTGGCTTGAACGATCGCATCCCGCGCCCACCCCTTGGTTCGTCGTTTGTTCTTTTCGTCGGGTGGTACGAACCAGAGGGTCAGCGGCGCATCGTGGTTATCCCCCACAACCAGCTTCGGTCTGGGTTTTTGGGCAGGCTCAACCGGGTGGAAGGGAATTTCCTTCAGCCAGAATGGATGAGGATGCAGGCTGAACAAGGCATTGATCGCCTTGATCAAATCGGGATCGGATCGCCAATTGGTGTCCAGCGTGTACTCGGCCCCGGCATTCTGCTTGGCCCGGAGATAGGCGAAGATGTCCGCGCCCCGGAAGCTGTAGATGGCCTGTTTGGGATCGCCGACCAGGAATAACGCTTGTTTGGCATCGCGGTAAATGGTCTGGAAGATCGTGTACTGAGTGGGATCGGTGTCCTGAAACTCGTCGATCAGGGCGGCTTGATAGCGCATGCGCAGGGTTTCCGCCAAATGCTCACCGCGTTGGGGATCAAGCAGGGCTTTGCGCAGATTAAGCAACAGATCGTCATAGGACTGCACCTGTCTGCGGCGTTTGCGACGCGGTAACTCCTCGTTGCAATAGCTCAGCAGTTCATAGCGCAGGATTTGTAGATATTGCTTGAAATAGTTTTGCAACCGTTCGCCGGCGCTTAACAACACGTCGCAGGCGTTGAAAAAGGGATGGGCTGGCGAGGTTTTATTCTTTTTTTGGGACTGGCGGAGCTTGTCCGTGGTGAAGTTGACGAATTTCTCGAACGGCTTGGGTTCCGGATATTCCGACTCGTTCAGGTAGCTGTCCATTTCCACGAACCAGGCGGGCATGTTTTGATTGTAGGTTCTGCGGTTTAGCGCATCGCTGTGCAACAGCAGTTCCGTCACCGCCTCGCGTTGCGTGCGCCATTGTTGGGCGGCGTCGAAAAACGCGGTTTGGAATTCCTCTTCCGCACGGCCGAGATCCTGGATTTCCTCCAACTCGGCAACCATCAGATACGGCTTGTTGAGATAAGGCTGAATGCTTTGCCGCAACGCTTCCGGGGTGAGCCCGTTGTTGACGATGTGTTGCGCCAGCAGGGAGGGAACGTCGTGCAGGCGCCGGCGCCAAAAGTCCTCCACGATTTCCTGCAACAACCCGGATTCGTCAGCCGCGATTTCGTTCTCGAAAGGCATTTTGCTGGCGAAGGCGCTGTCGTTCAGCACCCTTTGACAGAAACCGTGAATGGTGTAAATCGCCGCTTCGTCGAAAGCCAGAATCGCGTTGTTGAGCCGACGTAGCGCGGCGGCGCGGTCTTCGCCGTGGCGCTGCAACAGACAGTGGTATATCGGGTCCTCGCTGGTTCCCTGTTGAAAAGCCCGGCGGGCCTCCACCAGGCGGGTGCGTACACGTTCCTTGAGTTCCTCGGTCGCCGCTTGGGTGTAAGTGACGACCAGGATGTCGCTGACGCGCAAGCCGGCTTCCACAACTAGTCGAAGATAAAGCCCGGCGATCGCGTAGGTTTTGCCCGTGCCGGCGCTGGCTTCGACCAGATTCGAGGTATCCAGCGCGGCGGCGAAGATATCCAGAGGGCGAGGTGCGCTCATGATTGCAAATGTTCGAACAACGGGTCGAAGACTTGACGGGCGAGTTCGACAAAGGTCTCGTCGATGGGGTCCTGATAGCGAAACGCCAGTTGATAATAGGGATGCCGCCCCTCGCCCCGCCGGTGTTCGTTGCCATCCCAGCAGCCTTGGGCCGCGCTCAATGGATCGCCGTTCGGGCTTTTACGTGCGGTCTCGGCGTAAGCCAGGGCGCTGCGCGGAAAAAAATGCAGTGGCTCGCTTAAGCCTTGCCAATACAGCGTCAGCAGTTTGCGCAATTCTCCGAAGGGATTTTCCATCGGGCGCAGAACCAGCGTTTCGCCCAATCCATGCCAGGTACTGTATAGATCGACGTCGCGGGGTCGCAGGCAATTGAGCACCAAATGGCGAATCCACAATTCCAGATAGTGGCGGGCGCTGGGCGCGCGCACGGCGTAGTTTTGCAGACCCCGCGCGGTGACGTTGGCCAGCCAGCCGGTCAGTTGAAACTCGCCCAACGACAAATTGACTTCCGGTTTTACGCCGGGAGTGACGGGATTCTCCCGCAGGGTTTCCAGCAGCGGTTTCAAACGGCCCAGTTCACGCCGGTACAGGAAGCGACCGATGGCGCCGTGCGGCAACAATCCGGCCGCCCGTACCAGCCGTTGGATGTCGGCGGGCGTTTGACCGGCCAGTTGCTGGTCGAGCAGGCGCTGACGGATGGATTCGTCGGCAAAGGGTTCCAGCGCAAACGGCTCGCGGGACTCCAGCAACCCGTCCTGTTCCTTGAGTTGGATCTTTAGCCGTTCGCGCAATAAATAACGGGTGGGATGCAGAAAAAACCAGATGAGGTTCTGGAAATCCAGTTGGCGAAAGGCTCCGTCCGGTTCCGGCAACGGCCCGCGCAACAGGGGATTTCGTTCGATCTCGCCTCGTCCGGCTTGGCTCGCGGCGGTACGTAGCAGCGGCGAATAGCTGAACAGCCGTTCCTCGTCCGGGACGAAATAGCGCGGGCTGAATGCCTGCAGCGGGTGCTCGGTGACGATCAGCGACAGGGGATTGGCTGTCGGGGCGCTTTCGGGAAAAACCCCCTGCCGTACATAATCCAATATCTCGCTGACCAGTACGGAGGGCGGGATCGCACTGTTGTCGCGGATGCTGCGCCCGACGTGACTGAGGTACAGTACATCGCGCGCCGACAGCAGAGCTTCCAGAAACAGATATCGGTCGTCCAGCCGGCGTGAGCGGTCGCCCCGCCGCGGCTTTTGCGCCATCAGATCGAAATCGGCCGGATGTTGGGAACGGGGGTAGGCGCCATCGTTCAGACCGATCAGACAGACGATGCGAAACGGGATGCTGCGCATCGGCACCATCGTGCAGAAAGTCACCCCGCCCCAAAGAAAGCCTCGCAGATTGCCGCCGGTATTGAGATTATGCCGTAGCCAGGCGCGTATGACGTCGCTGGAGACGGGCACGGTGAACGCGGCGGCGGAGCCGGTATCGGCCAGATTGCCAAGCACGGCGCGTAGGGCCTCGCGCTCGTTCTCGAAGGCGTCGGAGGCGGCGATGAAATCATCCAGCACGGCGAGCAAAAGGGTTTGCCAGACGTCCAGCGTATGCTCGCCGGCGAGCCGGTCGCTCAAGGCGAACAATTGCCGGGTGAACCGCTGGAGTCGTCCCATGATGCGTGCGCTTTCCCCTTCCATCGCGTCGTAGGGCAGGATGTGTTCGTATAACCGGGTTTCGCCGGTGGGCAGGGCGAAGCCCAGTAACAGCCGTTCCAGGCCCGCCTGCCAGGTATGTTCGGACGTGTCGGGCAGGTCCAGGGCCGCCCGGCTTTTCGCGTCCACGCCCCAGCGTATGGTGGTCTCCCGTAGCCAGCGTTTGATCAGGGGGAGATCCGTTTCGCCCAGATCGAAGCGGCTGAGCACCGCCGGTACTTCCAATAAGGCCAACACCTGATTGACGTCGAAACGACCATCGGGCAATTCCAACAGGCCCAGGAAGGCATCCATGATGGCGTTCTCCGCCCGTGGATCGCGATCGGCCAGACTGTAGTGGATGTACGGCTTGGCCGTGTCGAACACCGCGCGCACGGCGGGAGCGTAGACCTCGATGTCGGGCGTCATCACCACCACATCCGAGGCTTTGAGGCTGGGGTCGGCCTCGAACAACGCCAACAACTGATCGTGCAACACTTCGACTTCGCGCGTGGCGCTATGGCAGACATGCACCTGCAACGAGCGGTCGGTAATACTGATCGGAGTGGCCGATATGTCCTGGGTGAGCGCGTCGAAAGCGCATTGGGCGGCGTTGGCGCCGCGGTTACGCAGATCAAGGATATCCGCCTGCAGGCAATGCAGGAGATTGTCCTCGGGTAGGTCCACGAACGTTTCGGTGGGCGCGGCGTCGATTTCGCTGAGCAGATGATGAAAATCGCGGCCCTGCCGGCCCAACGAAGCCAGCAAACGGTTACCGGTTTCCAGGTACAGGGACGCGGCTTCTTCCTCGCCGCAATGACGGGCGATTTCCCGCTCGGTTTGAATCAACCCCCAGTACTGGCGGCAGGGATTGAGCAGATACAAATCGATCTGGCACAGCTTGGATAAAGCCTGCAGCGTTTCCAGATACGCCGTCGGCAGACTGTTGATGCCGAGGACGGAGACCCGCTCCGGCAATCCTGGCGGGCGTTTTTTCAGGGTTTTCAGCTTGCCCAGGAAATCCTGTTGCAATCGCGCCCGATGGGGAATGCGGTGCATGGCCAGTTTACGCCACAGTACGGCCTGCCAGTGACCGTCCTGTCCGGCGTCCCAGCGATTGAGCCAATCGGGGCGATAGACCAGATACTGATCGAAGACGTCGGCGATCTTCCAGGCCAGCTCGAATCGCTCGAAAGCATCGGCGTCGGTTAGATAGCCGAGCAGCGGCGCGGTGGCCTCGTCTTCCGGTTCCAGTTCATCGAGCAGACGCAGAGTCCGCCAGGCCAGGACGCCCTTGTCGAAAGGCGAGGTCTCCGGCAGATCGGGGAAAACGGCGCGATAGGCTTCCCACAGGAAGCGAGCGGGATAAGGAAATTCGATATGGGCGCTGATGCCCAGGGTGTTGGCCAATCCCAGCGTGAGATAGCGTTCCATGCCACGACTCTCGACGATGACGATTTCCGGCGTCAGCCAGCTCTCTAGGGGGTTGCGCAGGGTTTCGGCCAGCGCGGCGACGAGTTGTTCCGTGCGATTGCTGTGGTGGACGCGAAGCATCGGTGCGAGTCTAGGCTAATGGGTGAAAGCATTCCTTGCCACCAGTTTGGCAGGGCTGGGCTAGGTTGCAAATCGTCACGGCGGCGCCGCACGAAGGCAACAGGCTGTCGTGCGGATCGGTCCGCCTTCAAAACGCCCGTCGCGGGTTGTTCAGGTCGCGCGGGTGCCGGTTGGCGTTGATGTGGCCACGACCGGCACGGGTTGTGACACGGGCACCGATCCCCTGCGCAGGCGATAGAACAGGTATTCACGCTCCAGGCCGAGCCACATCCACAGGCCGCGCAGCAAGCTTTTCCGGGAAGGCCACTTCAGGCCAAAAGCCGATCCATAGGCGTGCCAGCCGATGTTCTGACGTCCGTAACTGCCGACCTGACGGCGGAAGCGGGCCAATGTCAGCAGACGCCGATTGAAGCCGCGCATGATCCGATAGGCCCAGCGGGTCTGCGGTATGGGCAGGCCGAAAGGCGGTATGCTCATGCCCTCGATGTCCTGATATACCGGACCCACCACGAACAGATAGTACAGGGAGGTATCGACCAGGTAGGCGCAGTACAGCAACTCGGCGTCACCCATTAATTCGTACTTGTCTTCGTAGAGCGCGCCGATCCATCGCTCGAAGGAACGCAGAAAGCGCCCGTTGTGCTCGGCGATGCGCTCATCCAGCGCGGACTCCTCCAAGCTGCCCTTGAGATCGTCCTCGATGAGGCGGGCCGTGGCGTACACGGAGATCGAGGCGTGATCGAGACCGGGACTGTAATACGGGTCCATGAAAGACGCGCTGTCGCCGACCAAAGCCCAACCCCGATCCATGTAGCGGGTCGCCCGGTAGGGCAGCGAGCCCAGGGCCAGGAAGTCGTCGTCGTCCAATTGCGCCTGGGCGACCAGTTCCCGCAAGCCGGGCTGAGTCGTGATGAACTGATGATAGCGTTCACGGGGCTTGCCGGTGTCGGGCAGCGCGAACAGCGCCTTGTTGTAGACCAGCCCGATGCTGGTCAGCCCGTTGGATAACGGGATCACCCAACACCACCAGCCATAACCGCAAAAGTGGTTGGTCGCCAAGCGCCGGCTCGGCGGCACGGCCTGCAATCCAGCCATGCGGGGATCGGCCCCCATGCAGGCCGGGCCGTCCAGATCGACGACATTTTTCCAACGTCCCCACAAGGCCGTCGTCGGATGCTGCGGCACGGCCTCATGCAAGTGTCGGCGGCGGGCGATGAAACTCTGCCGCCCGGAAGCGTCGATCACCCAACGGGTGGTAACGGTCCGTTCTTCGTCATCGACGCTCAGACGCACCCGGCTTTGCGGCCATCCGTGGTCGATGGCGACGACCTTCGCGGGACGCCATATTTCGCAACCTTCGCTGCCGGCCAACGCCAGGAGGTGCTCGTCCAGCTTGGAACGGTCCAGTTGGAAGGCCGGCAGATGGGGAATGTCGCGGGGACCGATTTCGGTCATCTCCGAAAGTTGGCGCGGACAGCCGTCGCTGAACCAATAACGCAGGCCGTGCTTGGGCAGATGCTCGCGTGACAGATGGTCATAGAGACCCAGAACCCGATGCAGGAAACAGGCGGAAACTTCCACCGTCGCTTCCCCGACCTTGCGGGTGAAGCGGGCCTGACGTTCGACGATGAGGACTCGTTTACCGGGCAGCCAGCGCCGCAGCAACAGCGCCGAACTGGCGCCCGCGAAAGCGCCACCGATGATCACGACGTCGAAAACGGTATCGGACGGATTTTCAGTCAAAAGAGTCTACGCCTCACAGCCAAAGGGGGGTCAGGGGCTGACGCCCAGACCTTCGATTTCCAGAAGCAGATCGTCGCGACAAATATCGCCGGTCAGCAACAAGCGGGGCAAGTCGCGACCCAGGCGCTCGTCCAGACGCTGTTGCACGTCCGCTGCCCGCAGGTCGGGGCGAAGATAAAGCTTGATCGAAGCGAGCCGTATGGAAGCCTGGAGAAAACGATTGGCATGATTTAGCAAGGCTTCCAGGTTAGCCAGGGTCTCATCGAGCTGCGCCAAGGGATCGCGGGGGTGCCGGGAAACATGCCCGACGATGCTGGCGGTGCCGGAAATGAACAAATGACTGGCTCCGGTCCAGCGTTTGAGCACGGCGCGCGAGAAGGAAGGACTGCGGGGGCCGTATTGCGGTGGATAGCGGAAGGCGCTGACTTGGCGGGGATTCTCGATCTGGATGCCGGGCGTCTTGGCCGCCAGGAAATAAATCAACAACCCCGGCGCCCGCGTGCCGATGGCGCAGGCCGCCGGCAGGGTCGTTTCGAACTCGGGATTGACGTTGACCAATGCGCGATAACGGCCTTGGGAAAATGCCCGATACCGTTCCAGCCCATTTTGGGGGTCGTTGATGCCCGGAAAATAATTCCAGGTGCGCAGCATATGAGGATAATTCAGGTTGCGCGTCAGCCGGCCGATGCGCTGGTAGGCGTCGAAGGTTGCGGCATCGAGATCGGTGTAGCGGGATTCCTCCAGCAGCAACCGCGCGAACAGCATGTCCTCGTTGCGGGCCAGGGTGATGCCGTCCACGTAGTCGTAGGTGACGGGCTTGTGACTGCGCCAGACTTCCAGGGCGTGGACCTTGGCGCCTTCCGCTTCGGGCAGGCCGATGGTGAAACGGCGATGGTCGGCCTCATCCAGACCGTGCCGGTCGGCGAATTCGATGACGGCGAACACCGTGTCGTCGGCCAAGACCCTTGCGCGCTCGTCAGCGGCCACGTAGGCGACCTCGAATGGCACATCGTCGCGAGCCGGATCGGCAATGGAAGTGGATAGGCTGGGCATCGCTTCAGGGTCAGTCTGGCGCAGGGGCGCCATCGGTGAACGTTGATTTTACATTGCGTTTGCGACCCCGGTAAGACGCCCAGGAACGCGTGCCCTGGCCCAACAGCGTGAGTCCGTAAATCAACTTGAACAATAGCAGGCGCAGGCTTATGGGGGTCGAGCGGAACAGGTCGCCGGCCAGCATGGAAACCATGGCTTCATTTAAGCGCAACACATTGCGTGGGTTCATGAACAGGGTTTGCATGGCGGGCGAGGTGAAACGATAGATAAACCACGAGACCACGCCGATGCCGTGTTTGAGCTGACGCTCGTAACGCCGCAACAGGGGCCGGGCCTGGGCGGGATCACGGAGATAGGCATCGACTGCGTCCGCCGCCAGGATCGCGCCGTGCATCGCGAAATAGACGCCGGTGGAAAAGACCGGATCGACGAAGGCGAAGGCGTCCCCGAGCAGCAGATAGCCATCGCCGACCATGCGTTGCGCCCGGTAGGAATAATTGCCCGTGGCCCGCGCCTCGCCTATGAGCTGGGCTTGCGCCATGCGCCGCTGAACCGGAGGGCAGAGCGCGATGGTTTGCCATAGAAACTCCGCGGGCGTGGTGCGGCGGGTTTTCAGGTATTCCGGCCAGCACACCGCGCCCACGCTCATCACACCGTCGCGCAGCGGAATCATCCAAAACCAGCCGTGTTCGAACCAATAAATGCTGATGTTGCCCGCATCCTTGCCGGGTCGGCGCTCAACCCCCGTGAAGTGGCCGAACAGTGCGGCGCTTTGATGATGGGGATTCTTCCGTTTGCACTGGAATTGGCGGGCCAGCAAGGTATCCCGGCCGGAGGCATCGATCACATAGCGAGCTTGCCAGACCTGCGCCCGACCCTGGTCGTCGACGGCCTGTACACGGGCCGGCTGACCGGTCGGGAAATCCACCCGTACGACCCGCTTTTTCTGTTGCACGTTCACGCCTTGGGCGGCGCAATGCTGGAGCAGCAGATCGTCGAAGTCCGCGCGGCATACGTGGAAGGCATACGGCAGGGACTTGTCCAGGGCGTTGCTGAAATAACTGACTTGATGGCGGTCTACCGACTCCAGACTGAATTCAGCGCCGTATTTGACGATGCCCAGATTCCTGACCTGTTCCAGCAAACCCAGGCGTTCCAGAATCGGAAGGTTCATCGGCAACAGGGATTCGCCGATATGGAACCGAGGATGCTGGTCTTTTTCCAGCAACGCTACCCGCCGGCCTTTTTCCCGAAGCAGCGTCGCCACCGTGGACCCGGCCGGGCCGCCGCCGATGACCAACACATCCCAAATCTCGTCGGGTCTCATCGATCTACATCATGCTCATCGCATGGCCGGCCTGACGGGCTGGTCCCGGTGACCTATCGTTGGCCCGCCATGTGCTATATTTCACCCGCTTACTAAAACGATAGTGAATCATTTACCGGTTCGTTCCCATCCTGCGAAGCGGTCACTTTGAGGGGTATGCCCATGACGACTTTGTCACCCTTTGAGCTGGAATTAGCGCGTTTGATCGTCACCACATTGAATATGGAAGATATCAAGCCCGAGGAAATCGATCCGGAAGCCGCGTTGTTCGGCGCCGGTTTGGGGCTCGATTCCATCGATGCGCTGGAGTTGGCGCTGGCCGTCTCGACCGAATACGGGGTGCAGCTGCGTTCCGACGACACCGAGGACAATGCGCGCATTTTTGCGTCCTTGCGCGCGCTGAGCCAGCATATCGCACAACACCGCACTAAGTAGCGCGAAGCAGCGACACCCATCTTGTTCATGGCTTACCCCAGCGACGAGTCCCTACCGATCGGCGAGCCATGAGGGCTGTACGGGAAGGCGCCGGGCGGCCATGAACCGGGCGATACGACAAGCTTATTGTACCACCCGCAGCGGCTGGCCCCGCAAATATCCCTCGATGTTTTCCGCCAATTGCGCCAGCAGTCGCTGGCGGGCTTCTTGACTGCCCCACGCGCAATGCGGGGTCACGATCAGATTGGGAATAGGCTCCAGCAAGGGATTGCCCTGGGCCGGGGGTTCCACGGTCAACACGTCCACCCCGGCCCCACCTAACGCACCGCTGCGCAACGCCTTGGCCAGCGCCGCTTCATCCACGATCCCACCGCGCGCGGCATTGATGAGCAGCGCGTCGCGTTTCATCAGGGCCAGCTCCCAGGCGCCGATCAGCCCACGGGTTTCCGGCGTCAGTGGACAATGCAGGGTCAGCACATCGATTTGCGGCAATAAGGCGGTCAGCGGCAGACGTCCGTCTTGCTGCTCGTGATGGCCGGGTCGCTGGGCGACGAGCACCGTCATTCCGAAGGCTTTGGCGATGTGGGCCACGCCGCGCCCCAGTTCTCCGTAGCCCACGATGCCCAGTGTCTTTCCCGCCAGTTCGCGGATGGGATAATCCAGGAAACAGAACTGCTGGGCCTGTTGCCAGCGACCTTCCCGCACGGCCTGGTGATAATCGGGCAAACGCGTCATCAGGGCCAGCATCAAACTGAAGACATGCTGCACGACCGACGGCGTGCCGTACGCCTGACAGTTGCAGACGGTGATGCCCAACCGCGTCGCCGCCGCCAAATCGACGTTATTGGTGCCCGTCGCGGCCACGCAGATCAGTTTGAGGTCGGGCGATGCCTCCAGGGCGGCGGCGTCCAGCATCACTTTATTGCTGATGGCGACGGCCGCGCCGGCCAGGCGCTCCCGTACTTGTTCAGGGGCGGTCGTGGGAAAGTATCGCATTTCGGACACGGCTTTATCCAAACCGGAGAAATCGAGATCTCCGTAATCCAAGGATGCCTTGTCAAGGAAAACGCCTTGCATGGGCCTGGACCTCCTGGCGGCAGTTGAAATCAACAAAGATTATGCGCCAACCGATCCAGGCCGAATAGCATTCTCAAAAGCGCCAGGTCAAGACCGCCTGACCTTGAATGCCGCGCGGAATGCCGGTCTCGCCCGGCAGAGGGTCGGGACTGCCGAAGGTAATCCCGAAGCTGGGTCCGGTCTTGGCCTTGGCGATCCCCTTGACCGCTTCCACGGCATCCTTGAGGGGTTGCAATTGGGGTTTGATCGATTCCTTGACGCGCGAGATGTCGTTGAGGTTGCGGAAACCCGCCGTGGCGCCGATGACTTTACGCATCGCGCTTTCTCCTTCGCCGAATACCTTGCCTAACCTGGTCAGATCGGGTATCGAAGTGTCTTCCGGGTAACTGAGTGTGACCGACCAACGCTCCGAGGACAGTTCGCCCGTCAAATGGAAATCGCCCGCCTCGGCTTCCAGACCCAGCGTGCCGCCCCAGCTAACACCGGCCGCCAGGCGCGCGTCGCCTTTTTTGAGTTCGGCGGTCAAGCCGGTGACGCTGATATTGATCTTGCCCGCGCCATGCTTGATGTCAACGCCTTCGATCACCGTGCTCAGGCCCTTCTTGGCGGCCTCGATTATTTTGCTGTCGGCAGGACTCTGCGGCGGTGAGACGGGCATCGGATACATCGGACCGTTGAGGCTGCGCCAGACGGCGACGATTAACCGTAACTCGCTGTCGGGAATCAGGGTTAGGTTGGGTACAAACAAACGGGCTTCCCAGAGAATGAAATCCACAGTCATCCATTGCAGACGCGCCTTGTTTCTATCCAGATAAACTTGGACGCCCAGTATCGCTTGTTCTTTCGGGTCCATGGCGGGACTCCTTAAAGGGTTAACTCAAAACCTACGGTTAGGGAAAAAGGCGAGATCCTCCGTTCAATCCAGCAGGTCCACGTGCAGATGATTGTCGTGTTTCGGGGTCCAGATGACGCCCTTGATTTTAGTGTCGTTGAAGCGGACCCGGACGACGTTCATGTGGGATAGCAGGGCTTCGACGAGAACCCGTGTCGCCTCTCGGTCATACTGGCCATCGGCGATGGAGACGGCCGCGCGCTGGCCGTCCTTGCGCAAGGGACGGATGTCCACGTCCGTGCCCCAGCGATGTTCGCCGTGGGGGGGTATGGGACCGCCTTTGACGAAGCTGATATCGCCGATGCCGATCTCCCGATAAGGACGATTACCGGGAATCGCCGGTTCGTTATAGCGCATCCGGGTGAAGAAAATGCCCGCCACCTGTTCCAGGGTCTTGATGGCCATGGGCGTGCCGAATTGCCGCTGGGGTCCGTGCGAGTAACTGTAATAGCCTCGGCCCAGCGTTTGGGGAAGCTGTTGCAAAGGGGGGCGAACCAGACGTTCCCAAGTCAAGCGATTGATATTGGATTCCCCGCCGGTCGGCGGATCGACCCGGCCATTGGGTACGGGCATCGAGCCCTTTTGGAAATCGAGAATCGCCTCGATCAATACCGGATCGCATTCGCCCGGCGCGACCGTCGTCGGAGGCAGATATTGACGGCGCAGCACGTAGTCGTGATTGCCACACAACAGGTCCTCGACCAGGCGCATATCGTCGGGGTTGTTGACGCCTTGTCTGCCGACGGAGCCACGGATAACCTGGGGAAAGCTCATCGCGAACTACCTCGTCATGGTCAGGGGATACGCCCGGATTGGATTCGATTGGGAAGGCATTCGACGAAAGTGCAAATTGAGTACCAGCCCGTCGATACGCCGACCGGCCTGGCGGAAAGCGGGGAACGACGCGGGGCGGACAGTCGGCTAACTGGATGGGCCGGGCGGATGAAAGGTCAAATTGACTCGGTTCAGAACGGCCATGGCTGTGCCAAAATGAACTGACCGATCGCCGCGCCCGCGTCGGAATCGCCGAAGACTCGGGCAAAGGGGCCGGGTGGCCTTGGAATCCTGGCCCGAACGCTTGAAAATAGGACTGACCCGGCGCCGAGTCGGCTACCGGATGATGCCTCAACCCGTATCCTCGGCCGGCCCACATCCGTCGGCGCGCATTGTGTCGTTACTTTCAATGAACTCGAAAGCGAATTGCCAGCCCAAGGTGATGTCCGAAATTCAGCGCCATGAATCCCGCCATGAATCCCATTGACCAGGATGACTTCGCCCACGATCAGGAACCCTGCACGGGCATTTTGCTGATTAATCTGGGTACCCCCGATGAGCCGACCGCCGCCAGCGTGCGCCGATATTTGCGGGAGTTTCTGTCCGATCCGCGCGTCGTGGAGATTCCGCGACCCCTGTGGTGGTTGCTGCTCAATCTGTTTATCCTGCCGCTGCGTTCCGGACAGTCGGCGCGCCGTTATCGTTCGATCTGGACCGATCGCGGTTCTCCCCTGTTGGACATCACCCGCCGGCAGGCCGAAGCCATCGACGAACGTTTGCGAAAATTGGAGCGTGGCGCGGTCCGGGTGGCGGTCGGCATGCGTTATGGCAACCCGTCCATCGGCGACGCCCTGGAAGACCTGCGCGCGGCCGGCGCCCGGCGGGTTTTGCTTTTACCCCTGTATCCGCAATATTCGGCCACCACCACCGCGTCCGCCTTCGATGCCGTGGCGAAGGTCCTGCGCCACTGGCGTTGGCTGCCGGAACTGCGCATGATCAACCACTACCACGACCATCCGGGTTATATCCAGGCCGTGGCGGAAAGCATCCGAGATACCTGGGACCAGCAGCTACCGGCGGAAAAACTGTTGTTTTCCTTCCACGGCCTGCCACAGCGCAATTTTCTGGCCGGCGATCCTTATCATTGCGAGTGTCACCGGACCGCGCGATTGATCGCTGAATATTTGGGCCTCGAAGGCGAAGACTGGGCCGTATCCTTTCAGTCCCGGTTCGGTCCGGCGGAATGGCTGAAGCCCTATACCAGCGATCGACTCAAGGACTGGGCGAAACACGGCGTCAAGAGCGTGGACATCGTCTGTCCCGGCTTCGCCGCCGATTGTCTGGAGACCCTGGAGGAGATCAATCAGGAAAACCGTCATGTCTTTCTCAAGGCGGGAGGCGAGCAATACCGCTATATTCCCGCGCTGAACGACACGGCCCGCCATATTCAAGCCCTGGTGGACCTGATTCTTGCGCATACCGCCGGCTGGCCCGAATTGTCGCCGACTTTCGATCGGGCGGCGGCGGCCCAGGCGCGCGAATCCACGCGGACTTGGGCGCGCGCGATGGGGGCCGAACGGTGAAATTCGAGCCCCACCCCAAGGGACCGGCGTGATGGCGACGATCAAGTCGGTGGCGTTAAAGCTGGGATTGCCGTTAATGATTCTGATACTGGCGATCGGTGGTTTCCTGGCCCTGCGCGCGACGCGCTCCCCGGCGCTCCCGGTACAGGCTCAGGAGAAAGTGTGGCAGGTCAGCGTCGTCGAAGTGCAACCTACCCAGCATACGCCCGAGGTCTTGCTGTATGGCGTGGTCGAAGCGCCTCGTCAGGCCGATTTGAGCGCCGCCGTCGCCGCCGAGGTGGCCCAGGTGCCGATTGCCGAAGGGCAGTCCGTGGAGATGGATCAGGTTCTCGTGGTGTTGGACGAACGCGACATTGGCCTGGCTTTGCGCCAGCGGGAAGCGGATGCCGAGGAAATTCGCGCCATGATCGAGAGCGAACGGAAACGTCATCGTAGCGACCTGGACGTGTTGGAGCACGAGAAAACTCTGCTGGATTTGAATCGGCGGGCGGTGGAGCGCGCCGAGGATTTGCGACGGCGCAAGGTCGGTTCCGAATCGTTGTTGGACGAGGCGCGCATGGCGTTGGAACGTCAGGCGTTGGCGGTCAATACCCGACAGTTGTCGGTGGACGATCACGCGGCACGGCTCGCGCAGTTGCAGGCGCGTTTGGCCCGCGCCGAAGCGTTGCGCGATCAGGCCCACCTGGACCTGCAACGTACCCGCATCGTGGCCCCCTTCGCCGGACGTATCGCGACCCTGACGGCCGCACCGGGTGATCGGGTCCGGGTCGGCGATCCGCTGTTGTCGATGTATGCCACGAATGAATTGGAGATTCGCGCTCAGATTCCCTTCCGCTACCTGCCCATCGTGCGGGCGTCCTTGGCGGCGGGTCGGCCTTTGGTCGCCGAGGCGATCGTGGACGGGCAATCCATCCCCCTGCGTCTGGATCGATTGAGCGCCCGCGCGGCGGATAGCGCGGGCGGGGTGGACGGTTTGCTGCGCCCCGTGGACGCGACGCCGACGTGGGTGCCGGGCCGCTTGCTGAGTCTGGCTTTGCGTCTGCCGCCCGAATCGGAAACCGTCGCGCTGCCGCCCGCCGCCTTGTATGGCCTGGATCGCATTTACCGTTTGGAGGACGGGCGTATGGCGGCCCTGACGGTGGAGCGCATCGGTGAGCGTTTCGACGCGACCGGGGGTTCCCAGGTGCTGGTGCGCAGCCCGGACTTGCGGGAGGGCGACAAGATCATCACCACCCAATTGCCCAACGCGGTCAGCGGCCTGAAGGTCGCCGTGCCGACCTCCTGAGGACAGGGCGTTTCGCCATGAGCAGCGTGCTAATCCGGCCGGTCTCCGCGTAGCAGCCGTGCGTTGATCTCGTCGATCACGGGCGGTAAATCCTTGATGCCGTCAATCACGTAGTGCGCCCCTTCCCCCACCAGTTCCCGAGTCGCCTGGGCACGCCGGTTGGCGAACTCGTCCCGCGTCAACCGGGCCGTCTCGTCCATGGACAGGCCGAATCCATTGCCCGTGGTCGCCACCCCGACGGTCCAGGCTCCGGCATAAAGCCCTTCGGCAATGCCGGGCGCGGTATCGTCGACCTTCACACAGGCGGCGGCCGGCCAGACGTTGAGGTCGATGAAACAGCGGTACATCATCAACGGCGTCGGGCGGCCCGCCGGAACATCGCCGGCACAGACCAGGCAGTCGGGCGAATAACCCTGGCGTGCCGCCAGCGGCGCCAGTTTGTCCATGATGGCGTGCACGTAGCCGGTCGTGGAACCGATTTTCAGACCCTGCTCACGCAGAATCCGCACGGTTTCCGCGGCGCCGGGAATCAGCTCGGCGAAATCGGCGACGACGCTGGCGTTCATGGGTACGAACACCTCGTAGATCGCGTCGATCGCCGCCTCGTCGAAATCCTTGCCGTGCGCCTGACGCCAGGCTTGCGCCACGCGCGGCAGCCGGCCCAATGCCTGGATGTGATCCCATTTCGGCAGGCCCATAGGGATGCGGGCTTCGTCGATCGAAAGGTCCACGCCAAAGCGTTTGAACACTTCCACGAAAACCTGCATGGGGGCCAGACTGCCGTGGTCCACCACGGTACCGGCCCAGTCAAGAATAACGGCCTTGAGAACCAAGGGTTTGCTCATCGTCTCACTCCGCTTTTTCGTTCAGGCGCCGAACAATTCGGCGATCACTTCCTCGCCGATGGCAAAGGCCGTGCTGGCCCCCGTGCCGCTGGTGATCATCACGATACGCACGGCGTCGTCCGGTCGATCCACCAGCATCAGCCGTTCCTCGCTGGAGGCGTATTCGCCGGTCCAACGCTCAATGACGTGGGGATCGGGAATGTCCAGTACGTCGTGGGCGCAATTCAAAATGAGACTGTCCACGATTTCCGCGGCGAACGGATCGTGGGTGTATTCATAATGATGGGAATCTCCAACCACCAGCGAACCGTCGGCGCTTTGCACGATGATCAGATGAATGCCGTTTTCCAACGCCTGCGGTTGTTCCCGCTCCAGCTTTTTTCGCAAGGCGTCGGCCGCCGGCAGTTCGGCATAGCCCAGATAGCGGATCAGGCTCAGATCCGACATGATCGCTCCCGGCAGCTTCCACTGCGTGGGTTGCGTCGCCAGACGCAGCATGTGCAGTTTGGCCCGGCGCAAGCCGTAAGCGGCAATGCGCCCCGGAAAAAGACTCAAGAAATCGTCGCCGGGACAGACCACGCACGTTTCGGCATGAATCTTCCCAGCCGTGGTTTCCAGCACCGGCGGGTTCACGCCCCGGACCTGCACGTTCTGCCGCAGTTCCATGCCCAAGCCGACCAGATAGGCGGTCAGTTGCGGAATCGCGTCACGGGATTCCACCCGCCGTTCGTGGGGGCTCCACAAACAACCCGTCACATCGTCCGGGCGCAGAACGGGAAACCGTTTTAGCGCCACATCGGGACTGAGCAATTGACATTCGCGACCCATGGAGGTGGCGGCGAATTCTTCCAGTACGGCCAGAGCCTCCGGGCTACGGGCCGCCACGACCAGACCCCGATGGATGATCGGGATACCGGCTGCCGGGGCGATCTCGTCCCAGACGTCCCGTGAGCGCATGGCGCGTTCCCAGGTCTGTCCGGCCTGTTGACCGGTGACCGTAATGAATCCGAAGTTGCGAATCGAGGCGCCTACGGCGCGGGCGTCGCGTTCCAGCACCACCACCCGCTTGCCGCGTTTGACCGCGGCCAGGGCGTGCGCGAGACCGACGATGCCGGCGCCGACCACGGCAAGATCATAATGACTCATTGGTATTCCTAGCGTTTGCGCCAAGCCTGGGTGCTGCGAAACAGCAGTTGGCTGATGCCCAGATAGGCCAGGCGGGCGCTGACATTGGTGTAAAAAATCATCATCCCCATGGCGGCGGCCGGAGCGATGTCGCCGGCGTCGTCCATGTTCAGCATGGCCACGGAGGCCAGGGTGGTGTCCGGAGAATAGAGAAACACGACGGCCGATACGGTGGTCATGGCGTTGACGAACAGATAGATGAAAATGTCGAAAATCGCCGGCAGACAGATCGGCGTGGTGACCCGCGACAGTGTCCGGTAAAAGGGCTGTTTGAGCGAAGCCCCGACCGCTTCGAATTCCGGGTCCAACTGCTTGAGGGCGGTCAGCGAGGTTAAGTGCGAGACGGTATACAAATGCGTGATTGTGCAGATCACCAGAATCGCCATGGTTCCATAGAGAAAGTTAAGCGGATTGTGCGGGCTGTTGAAGAAAAACACATAAGCCAGGCCCAACACCATGCCCGGAATCGCCATGGGCATCATCGCCAGGAACTGGAAACCCGCCCGGCCGTGGCTGAAACCCTTGCACTTCTCCACCATGTAGGCGCCCAGAAACACGATCAAGGTGCCGATCACCGCCGTGTACAGCCCGAGCCGGATGGAGTTGAAATAGGAATCCCAGCCGCCCCCGTCCATCCTGCCGAAATCGTAATGACGCAGGCTGAAGGACAGGTCATAGGGCCAGAACTGGATCAAGGAAGCCAACTGGCTCATCGCGAGCAGGCCCAGGATGAAAAGAGCCACGACACTGCAATAAATCAGCAGGGCGCGATCCAGGGCCCGATTGGGTTTGGGTATCAGCGGCACGGCGCGGGCGGACAGCAGGGCCACCTGACGGCGCTGCATGAAGCGGTCGACGGCAAAAGCCAGAATCGCCGGCAGTAGCAGAATCACCGAGACCACCGCGCCCATTTCGAAATTCTGTTGACCGACCACTTGTTTGTAAATGTCCAACGCCAGCACGTTGAATTGACCGCCGATGACCTTGGGCACGCCGAAATCGGTGATGGTCAGGCTGAACACCACGAAAGCGGCGGAAATGACGCCGTAGCTGGCGCCCGGCACCGTCACGGTCCAGAACACGCGGGATTTGGGCGTGCGCAGCACTTCCGCCGCTTCGTAGAGCCGGGCGTCGGCGGCCGAGAGCGCGACCAGAATGATGAGCATGGCGTGGGGAAAGCAGAAAAATACCGAGGCGATGACGATCCCCAGCGGCCCGTAAATGGGTTCGCCCAGTAACAGCCCTTTCAATAAACCCTGGTTGCCGAACAGATAGACCAGACTGATGGCGGGCAGCAGCGACGGCACCAGAATCGGCACCATGGCGATGGTGCGAAAAGCCCCGGAGAACGGCATGCAGCTACGGGTGATGGCGTAGGCGTAGGCGAAGGCCAGGGCGACGGTGATCAGCGTGGTGATCACGGCGATGTAGAGGCTGTTGCCGATGGACTGGCGCAGGGCGGGAGTCTGGAAATAAACCAGATAGTTATTCAGTCCGGTCGTGGCCACCGGGCGCACGAACAGCTTGCGCAGTTCGCGCGGCTCCAGGGTGAATATTTCTCCCGGTTTGGAGAATTCCGCGTCGTAGAGCAGTCGCCCGCCGGTTTCCGATGTGTCCCGCAAGCGTACCTGGGATACGCCCTGCAACTCGCGGCGCGTCAATGTCTGCAGAATGGGCAAACGCGTCAGGGAGGTCGGGGCCAGGTCGTTGTTGACAGGCTGGCTCAGCCGCCCGACCCATTCCTCCAAGGTGCCGGCGTCCTGCCAGTGGCCGTCGCGTTGTAGCTGAACGGAAATATCGCCGAAGCTGAATTGGAAAACGGTGAACGATTTGGACAGCACGGCATACAGCGGTAGGGCCAGGCTGATCAGCAGATACAGGCCGATCACCGCCATGAAGAGGCGCATGATCCAATCGTCGCGTCCCAGCTTGGGCTTGATGACGGGGGTGGCGAGCACGGCGTTCCGGATGGGGTTGACGGCGACCATGGCTAGACCTGCCGGGCGTAAACGCGAAGGTGTTCTTGCGGAAGCGCGACCGTCAGGCGCTGACCTTTTTGCAGGTTCATGCGCCGGACCAGATTGGCGGAAAAATTGGCGCGTAGGACGTTGCGTCCCAGGCTGGGTTCGCTGAGCTTGGCGTGGAAGAACGAACCCAAAAATTCCAGGTCGCGAATCTCGGCCTGGAAGGTGTTGACCCCGCCGCTTTCCGCGCCCTGAACCATTACGTCCTCCGGGCGGATGGCCACGGTGACCGGGCCGTCCGCGGTCAATCCATCGTTATCGCAACTCAGTTCCAAGGCGCCGAGTTGGACCCGTTGGCGGTCCAGGCGGGTGCCCTCCATGAAGTTCATCGAGCCGATGAAATCCGCGACAAAGGCCGAGGTTGGGGCACTGTAGATCTGTTGCGGCGTGCCCACCTGGGCGATGCCGCCTTGATTCATCACCACCACGCGATCCGCCATGGCCAACGCTTCCTCCTGATCGTGCGTGACCAGGATGGTCGTCACCCCCAGTCGGCGTTGCAATTCCTTGATTTCGTGCCGCAGACGCAGGCGCACCTTGGCGTCCAGGGCCGATAGCGGTTCATCCAGCAATAACAGGCCGGGCGAGGTGGCCAAGGCGCGGGCCAGAGCGACCCGCTGCTGCTGTCCGCCGGAGATCTGCGAAGGATATTTGTTGCCGTGATCGCTCAGACCCACCGTTTCCAGCAATTCCGCGACGCGTCGGTTGATTTCAGCGCGGGGCAGCTTGCGGTTTTCCAGACCGAACGCCACGTTGCGGCGCACGGTGAGATTCGGAAACAGGGCATAGGACTGGAACACGATACCGAAATCCCGTTCCGAGGGAGGCAGAGCCGAAATGTCCACGCCGTCCTGGAAGATGCGCCCGGTCGTTTGGATGTCGAGACCGGCGATGGCCCGTAGCAAGGTGGTCTTTCCGCAACCGGAAGGACCGAGAAAGCAGATGAATTCGCTCCGGTAGACCTCCAGCGAAACGGCCTTAAGCGCCGTGAAATCGCCGTATTGCTTGACGATGCCGTCGACCTTGAGATAAACCGGCCGAGCTGAGTCGGCGGAGGATGACGTTTCGTTAGAGATGGGTGCTTGGGTTTCGAAAACAGCGTTCACAGACTTTTCCCCCGACGACTGTCGAAAAAAAAAGAAGCCGCGCCAATTCGACTATTCGGCGCGGCCAATGCTCCAAAACAAAGCTGAAACGATACTGTGCTAGCTCTTCGGTTCGGATTTGGAGTCGTAGCGTTTTTGCCACTCGTCGAGTATTCGCTTGCGGTTCTGCGCGGCCCATTCGAAGTCGTTCTTGATCATGGCCTTCGAAATACCCTCCGGGAAGAATTTGACGGGCTTGGACAGCGCCGTGATGCCAACCACCGCGTAATTTTGGTTGTACATTTTCATGGCATCCTCGGAAATTGCCCAGTCCATCAGCGTCTTGGCGGCATCCATGTTGAAGGTCCCCTTGACGATGGCGGCGGCTTCCATATCCCAACCGACCCCTTCCGAAGGAATGATGATTTCCAGCGGCGCGCCCTCGGCTTTGGATTGCGCGGCTCGATAGGCGAAGGAAATGCCGATGGGAATTTCCCCACGCGCGGCGTCCTTGCAGGGTTTGGAACCGGAGTGGGTGTAAAAGGCGATGTTTTCATGGAGCTGATCCATGAAAGCCCAGCCTTTCTCCTCGCCGAACATTTGCAGCCAACTGGACACGTCCAGGAAACCGGTCCCGGAGGAATTGGGATTCGGCATGGCGACATGGCCCTTGTACACGGGCTTGGTGAGATCCTGCCAGGAGGTGGGTTGCGGCAGCTTGAGGCGCTCGGCCTCGACGGTGTTGAAGCAGACGGAGGCGACCCAGGCATCCAGTCCTACCCAGGAAGGCGGGTTGGAGTCGCCACGGAATTTTTCATCCAGTTTTTCCAGACCTTTCGGCGCATAAGGCTCCAGCATGCCTTCGCCTTTCATCAGCAGCAGCGAAGTAGCGGCCAAGCCCCAGATGACGTCGGCCTGGGGGTTGTCTTTTTCCGCCAGCAATTTGGCGGTGATGATGCCGGTGGAATCTCGCACCCATTGGATTTTGATGTCCGGGTGAGCCGCATTGAAGCGTTCGGCGTAATCCTGGAGTTGGTCGGCTTCAAAAGCCGTGTACACGGTGAGTTGGGTTTCCGCCTGTGCGTTGACGGCGGTTAGGACCGCGCCCGCGGCGAGCAGGCCGAGCAAAGGTAAAATAAGCTTTTTCATGGGGCTCTTCTTCATAATAATCAAAGCGTTGGTGTGGCAATGGAAAATTCTAGCGAGGGCGGATGACAGTTTGATGACGAAAAAAAGCGGTTTTGAAGATGAAAAAAAGGGGGTCTGGATAGGATCGCATGCTGTGGAATGCCGATTTCCAGACCCGTAAAGGAGACGCTGAGCAAGCACGTCTCGAAAGCGGGGTGACTTGTTGTGACGGCGCCTTATCCCTGATTGCTTGGGGTAAACAAGCTCATTGCGTTTCCCAAGGGAAGATCGCGCGTCAGCCGCATGACAATCGAATGGGCGCGGGCTCCTCGGATACAGGGTCTAAGGCCGGACAACTACGATGGTTGCCAGGGAATGCCCGCACATCCTGGGGTCCTTGCGGGAGAAAGAGTTCGGATAACATACCGGGTATCTGTGAACATTCGGTGAACACCGTTACGGAGAACGACTCGACGCGTTTCGTGGTTGAATATCGATTGGGCGCACGGGCCGAGGCGACCGGGGAAACCCAGGCGGAATCCCGTGGCGGTGGTCAGCGCCGTCGCGGCCGGAAAACTGAAAGCGCCGATGCACGGCCGGTGACGGGCTAGGAGGATGGAATTGGATCGGGGGGTTACGGAAGGGTGTGGCGCGGTGAATGCGCCCGGTCTAGGTGAGGATCAGAGCCGGGCAAACTCGCTCGTTAAAGTGCTTGCTTCGGTTGATGAACGCCCAGGGGGCGTGTTTCTTATCTTTCCTTCAAGGCGACTGAAAACCAGGGTTGCTCGATATGCGTACCTTTACACTGTGGGCATCGACTGGGTTTCTGGACTTTTATTCTCCATTTGAATAAATGACCACAATCGCTGCATTCCGCTTGGTGGATTACCAATTGCCCGGTTCTTTTGATTTGGTCAAGATGATAATAAATCTCTTTCTCCGGTTTTCCGATTTGCTTGGAAAGTACGGAAGCGGGAAGCATTCTCCCATCGAGCATTCTCAAAAGTTCCTGACGAATGGTTTCGGTTCGTTGCTGTGGAATAACTTCTTTCATAGGGATTGACAATCAAATTGAATGGCAAGGCATGAGTTGAAGGTTTCGCTTGACAGCATTGTCCGAAGCCATATTGGTCTGTATTCATGAAGTGAACCCTTTCGCGAATGACCCCAAAGTTATTCGGAATCGGACACCGAAACATCTCGGTAGATGCTGTCCGAAAATTTAAAAAAACCAGCCGCAGATTCATTTGAGAAATCGTTCTATCTCATCCTAAGACTTTATGACTACTCCGTTACGCGTTTCAGATAGGACACTTCGGAAGGCCCGTTGTTTCATCCTGACCAGGACAATTTTTCTTAAGCCGGGCCGTGAAATCACGAAATACGAAAAAAGTCCATCGATCGCAAACAGATATTGCTTGCGGGATGGGACGTTATGGGCGTGGCCTGGGACCCGCCAGTGGAAATTCCTATTGACGGCCGCCATAGGCGGCCAACACGCCGAAAATGGTTTTTGAACCGTCACGTGATAGCCGTTCCATCCTGATACCCTCTGTGGCTTCAGGGTGTTCTCGTCGAAATCGACCCGTTGCGTCTCTCGAAAAAGGACTGCTGGTTTTTCACGCACGAACGGGATCGATTTTCGAGGCGATCGGAAAACGGAACATCGCGCTATGTCGCTCAGCGACGTAGCAGGTCGGGGTAATCCGTGGTTATGGCGTCCAACCCCAGATGGGCAAGCCAACGGGCGGTAGCGGGAACGTTGACGGTCCAGGCATTTAATTTCAGGCCGGCGGTCCGAGCCGCGATAATCAAATCCTCGTTCAGCAGGCGATAATCGGGGTCCAGACCGGCGAAACCCCAACGCCGGGCCTGCTCGATCCGGATCGAGGCCGCTTCAACTGAGCCCGGCGTGTCCTTGGCCAATATCCAGTAACAGGGAATGGTGGGCATCACGGCGCGACAGGCCCGCAATACTTCGGCTTGGAAGGAAATCAGGATGATTTGCCCCGAATGGGTGGAGTGGCCCAGCGTAGCCGCCAGATAAGGGACTATGTCGGCATCGCATTTGATCTCGATCCAGACCTGTTTGCCCGGCGGCGCCGCGTCGAGCACTTCTTCTAGATACGGCATGGGTTCTGTGGCGCCGCATCTGAGTCTATCGTTAGTCAGGGCCATTTGGCGTAAGATCGCGCTTTCGGTGGCCGCTAACGGGAATAGGGCGCCGTTCTCGCCGAGAATCCTATCATCGTGATGGACCATGATCCGCTTGTCGTGGCTCAGGTGGATGTCCAACTCGATGCCGTCGGCGTCGAGTGTCCAGGCCAGACGGAAGGCGTATAAGGTATTTTCCAAGGCCAATCCAGAGGCGCCCCGGTGCGCGATGATCTTCATCGTTGTAAGGTTTCCTTGTCGGCTGCAGTCAGGTTTTTTTCAGATGGCTGTCGCGTTGGCCGACGGGATTAATAGTTTTAATTCGTCAGCCTAAACTTGATAATGCGAAATCCGCTTCTGTTACTCGAGGCAGGATGTGAGTCAATATCTAGGAATTCGTACCGGTAATGCCTTCCGACAGCACTCAGCGAAATATAAACGACATCAATATACCCGGCTATCGGCTCGAAGGTGAGTTGGGCCGTGGCGGTATGGCTACGGTCTACTTGGCCACGCAGGAGTCGCTCCATCGGCAGGTGGCCATCAAGATCATTCGCCCGTCCCTGGTCAAGGATGAGGAATTCACCAAACGCTTTTTACGCGAGGGACGGTTGATCGCCCATTTGTCGGACCCTCGGATCGTCACGGTTTTCGACATCGGTTCGTATGAGGATCTGTATTACCTGTCGATGGAGTATTTGCCGGGTGGCAACCTCAGTGAACGGGTCAATGAAGGTCTTTCGCTCGAAGAGACGATAAAAGTCATAAAAACCGTGGCCGGCGCATTGGGGAGCGCGCATAAGCAGGGCATTATCCACCGCGACATCAAACCGCAAAACATCATGTTCCGGGAAGATGGCAGTGCCGTACTGACCGATTTCGGCATTGCCAAGGCGTTGGGTGGCAGCACGATAATGACCGCCACGGGCGTATCCATCGGAACGCCCAAATACATGAGTCCGGAACAGATACGCGGCGAGCAGGTCGATACCCGATCCGACATTTACAGTGTTGGCGTGTTGTTTTACGAATTGTTGGTGGGTAGACCGCCATTCGCGGCCGAGGACACTTTTGCCCTGGCCTTCAAGCACGTTACCGAACCGATTCCGCAACTGCCGGATCATCTGAGGGCCTATCAACCCATCATAGACGGTCTACTGGCCAAGAAACCCGAGGATCGGTTTTCCAGTGCCGAGGAATTCCTCGAAGCACTGGACAATCCGGCGTTCGAGCGGTTGGTCGCTTCCGTCAGGACGAAGAAGCCATTCTCTCGCTGGTTGACGTTGGGCGTGAGCTTGGCCGCCGTGCTGGCCGTGGTCGCCGTGGTGTATCTGGCCCTGACGTTGCTGGGCGTCCCTGGGGATCGCGGCCAGGCGGTTCCAGCCCAACCCACGCCGGTGGTCAGCGAGGAAGACCGTCAGCGCGCGGCCGTGGACAACTATCTGGCTCAAGCCAAGTTGGCCCAACAAACGGGTGATTGGAATAGAAGCCTCGAACAGATCGGACAGGGTTTGCGATTGGCGCCCGATCAACCTGAATTGCTGGCGCTGAAACAGGAAATCGAAAAGCAGCGGATCGCGGCCCAGCTACAACAAGAGCAACAGCAAGTGAACGAGAGTCTGGCGCAGGCTCGGAAGTTGCGCGACGCGGGGGATTGGAACGGCAGCCTTGAACAGGTCGAGCAGGGTTTGCGACAGGCGCCTGACCAGCCCGAGCTGTTGGCGCTGAAGCAGGATATCCAAACGCGGAAAGCAATCGCTGAATATCTGGCGCAGGCTCGGAAGTTGCGCGACGCGGGGGATTGGAACGGCGGCCTGGGGCAAATCGAGCAGGGTTTGCGATTGGCGCCCGATCAACCTGAATTGTTGGCGCTGAAGCAGGAAATCGAGAAGCAACAGACCGTGGCCCAGAACAAGGAGGCGGCCGCCGAGCATCTTGCGCAAGCCCGGCAACTGCATGAAACGGGCGATTGGGACGGTAGTCTAAGAGAAATCGAACAGGGCTTGGCACTGCTTCCCGAGCAAACTGATCTGTTGGCTTTACAGGCCGAGATACGCCAGCAGCAGCGCGCGGCGAAAGCCGAGCAAGTGGCGGCGTTGTTGCAGGAATGCGCCGATCATTTCAAAGGTAGCCGGCTGACGACCGGGCGAGGCGGCAATGCCTTCGATTGCTATACGCAAGTATTGCAGCAAGACCCTGGCAATGCCGAGGCGCAACAAGGACTGAAGCAGATCGAGGAGCGTTACGCGCAGTGGGCAAGGGACGCACTGAGTCGCGATGACACGGAAAAAGCCGAAGCCATGCTGGCTCGTTTGGAACAGGTCAATCCGCGCTCGGAGTTGCTGGCCGATCTGCGCACCGATTTGATCAGGGCGCAGACGGAGGCCAAGGTGCGAGCGGAAATGGAAGCGCAGGCCAAGGCGGCTGCCGAGGCGCAAGCACGCCAGGACGCCGAGGCCAAGGCCCGTCAGGATGCGGAAGACAAGGCCCGTCAGGATGCGGAAGACAAGGCCCGTGCGGAACGTGAGGCCAGGGAGCGTGCCGTGTCCGCGGCGATGGAACAGGCCGTAAAGTCTCCCACGAAAGTTCAGGAAGCGCCGACACCCGCTCCGCCACCGGCAACGACTGTTTCCAAATCGGTCGAACCGGAGGCGTCCGTCGCCATGCTGTCGGGTATCGGCTGCGTGCAGGGGAACTGCCAAAGCGGCCGGGGCTCCTACAACTACAAGAACGGCGATCGCTATTCCGGCGACTGGAAAAATGGCAGCATCAACGGTCAAGGGACCTACATCTACAACAATGGCGAGAAGTACGTCGGGGACTTCAAGGGCGCTGTGCCGGATGGACAAGGTACGTACTATTACAAGAGCGGCAACGAGTATCGTGGCGAATGGAGCCGGGGGCGCAAGAACGGACAGGGTACTTTTTACGATCGGCGCTCCGGCGATCGATACGTGGGTGAATTCCGCGATGACAGACCCGAGGGTCAGGGCGCCTATTACTATGCCAATGGCGATCGTTATGTCGGGGAATTCAAGAACGGCAGGGAGAATGGCCAAGGTACTTTGTATGCCGCCTCGGGTAGCCGTACCACCGCCATTTGGGAGAACGGCAAGCAGGTCCGCATTCTCGATCAGTGACCGCCATTCCTTGGGTCTTCACGAAAACCGCTCGATCTCGTCATGCGGTGCTCAGCCGGCCTATCCATAAAGGCTGATCGCCGCCGATCCAAACATCCAGCATAATCCACACCCTGCTTTTCATCGGCTCCCAATCAGGCGGCAACATTATGGAGATACCGGGCTATACCATCGACAGAGAAATCGGCCAGGGCGGGATGGCCGTGGTGTATCTGGCCACGCAGCAATCCTTGGATAGACGCGTGGCGCTCAAGGTGATCAAGCCTTCTCTGGCCGCCGACGTGGAGTTCGCCCAACGGTTTCTGCAGGAGGGCCGCATCGTCGCCCAATTGGTCGATCCCCGTATCGTGACGATATACGAAGTTGGATCGCACGGGGACCTGTACTTCATGGCGATGGAATACTTGCCCGGTGGAACGCTGGCGGAAAGGATGCGTTCGGGACTGAGTCTGTCCGAGAGCTTGAATATCGCGCGCATCCTCGCTGGAGCGTTGGATGTAGCCCATCGACAAGGCTTCGTGCATCGGGATATCAAGCCGCATAACATCCTGTTCCGCGAAAAGGGTGAACCCGTGTTGGCGGATTTCGGATTGGCCAAAGTATTGCGCGGCGCCGATCTCATGGCCAAGGCCGGAATTTCGGTCGGTACCCCTCGCTACATGAGTCCCGAGCAGATTCGTGGGCTGACCGTGGATGCCCGGTCGGACTGGTATAGTTTTGGTGTCGTGCTGTACGAGATGCTGAGCGGACAGGTTCCCTTCGCCGCGGACGACAGTTTCGCGATGGCTTTCAAGCAACTCGCCGAGCCCGTGCCGGATCTGCCCGTGGCGTTGGCAAGGTTCCAGCCCCTACTCGATAAGCTGTTGGCCAAGGACCCGCAACGGCGCTATGCCTCGGCGAACGAGTTCATTGCGGCGTTGGACGAAGTGGTGGAGCAGCCGGAACCGCCCCTCGGTACCCCGATCACCGGTAGCGACGTGGTTCCGTCATTCCCTTCCAGCGTCGTGGATACCCGGCGCACGGTCATTGCATTGGCGGGACTGTTCGGATTGTTGGTGCTCGGAGCCTACGGGTTGTTGTTGAAGCCGGATATGTTCAAACCTAACCCCGCCGCGTTCCAGGCTCCCGTCCACGCCGATCAGGCCAAGGCCCTGTTCGACGAGCAGTTGCGGCGGGTACAGGAATATCTCGCCGCGGCCAGAAAGGAATACCAGCAAGGCGACTTGGAATCCGCCAAGCAACGGATTGCTCAAGGTCTGCAGATCATGCCGGATCATCCTGAATTGCTGGCCATACGCGCCAGCATCCAGGCCATGGAGGAAAAGCGGCGTCAGGCGGAGGATTTTTTGGTACAGGCCCAGCAACATTACCAGGCCGGCGATCTGAAAGGCAGTCTGCAAGCCGTGGAAGCGGGCCTGGCGCAAGTTCCCGATCATCCCGAGTTGCTGCAATTGCAAGAGGATCTGACGGCGCAAGTCGCGGCCCTGCAGCAAGAAGCCGACCAGCATCTGGAGCAAGCCCGGTTTTTGTTGCAGACCGGCGATCTGGACGCGAGTCTGGCGGAGGTCGATTTGGGCTTGGTGCTGGTGCCGGACAGCCCCGATCTATTGGCCCTGCGCCAGGAAATCGTGACCAAGCAGGCCCCGGTCGTGCCTCCGTTGACCGCTTTGCTGGCGGAGTGCGATGCGCATTTCCAGGCTGATCGTCTGACTGGTGGGGCGGGCAACAATGCCTGGGCGTGTTACCGGGAGGTGTTGCGTCAAGATCCCGAGAATGCCCAGGCCAGAAGAGGACTGCGCCTCATCGCGGATCGTTATGCCGAATGGGCTGAACTCGCCTTGCGTCAAGACGATTGGGCCAGCGCCTATGCCTTTCTGGATCGTCTGGAGCAAGTCAATCCACAGGCGCCGCAATTGATCCCGCTACGGGCCGAAGCCGTGCGTGGGGAAAGAGCCGCGCACGCTGAAGCGGAAGCCCGATCCCGCGCCGAAGCGGAAGCCCGATCCCGCGCTGAAGCGGAAGCGCGCGCTCGATTGGAAGCGCAACAAAACCGCATCACGACACGTTCGCGGGCGGTCGAAGAAGCTCTGCGCAGCCGCTGACGGGCGGCGCAGCGTGCTGGATACGATCCGACTACCAGCGTTGCCGTAGGATTTCCGTCACTTCCTCGTCACTGAGCAATATGGGGTTGGTCTTCATGCTGCCGCCCCGGCTATGGGCGACAATACGTGGAAAATCCGCTTCCTCGACGCCGTAGCTGCGCAACTTGGGGAGTTCCAGCCGCTCGGTCCACTCCTTGAGGACTAGCACCAGGGCCTCGCGCGCATTACGGGGATTCTGATGCAGGCGGCCGGTGAGGATATTGCCGGCGCGGGCATATTTGTCACGCGCCGGATTGTCGGGTTCGCGTTCCCGCATCGCATCGATATTGATTCGACTCGCGGCCGCGACCAGCGTACCGCAGACTTCGCCATGGGGAATGGGGAAATAGGCGCCCAAAGGCGAGGCCAGGCCATGCACGGAACCCAGTCCCGCCTGCGCCAGGCTGATACCGGAAAGCAGGGCCGCGTAGGCCAGGCAGGAGCGCCCGGCCGCTGCATCGGGGCCGTTCTCGTACCAGGCGAACAACCCCTCGCGCACCGCATTCAGGCCGCTTTCCGCCAGGGCGTCGGTGATCGGGTTGGCGCGGCTGGACACGAAGGACTCCAGCAATTGAGTCAGGGCGTCCATGGCGTTTGCGGCGATTTGCCGGGGTGGGCAGGTGGCCAGCAGATCGGGGTCCACCAGGGCGTACTGCGGCACCAACAGATCATGACGGAAGGATCTTTTGAAGCCTTGGGGGCCGCGTTCGCTCAATACGGCGTTCTTGGTCGCCTCGCTGCCGGTGCCGGCGGTCGTGGGGGCCGCGACAAAAGGCAGGGCGGGGCCTTGATAGTCTTTACCTGCGCCAACGCCTTCCAAATAGTTCATGACCGTGTCGCCGCTGGGTAGCAACCCCGCGATGGCTTTGGCCGCGTCCAATACGCTGCCGCCGCCGATCCCGGCGACCGACTGGATTCCAGCGCCATGCCAACGTTGAACGGCCGTATCGACCAGGGAAGGGGAGGGTTCATCGGTCACTTGAAGATGTTCCCAGGTCACGCCCGCGCGTTCCAAGCCGGCCGACAGGGTTTGCCAGTGCGAAGAGGATTGAAAGGCGCGCGCGCCGGTCACCAGCAAGGTCCTTTCCCCGTAGTGCGCCAGCAACTCGGGTAGTTTGGCGATGACGCCGGCACCGAATTCGATGCGTGGCAGGCGGGCGATGGAAAACGGCTCTATCATGCTCATCATCCTTTCCGGGGTGCAGCGTCGTCCTGCTGCGTCGCTCCGGATACCATCAACATAGCGCGTCCTCCTGGCGTCGCTGGTTGTTCCGACAAGGCGGTCTCCTTGGGAAAATCAAGACGGCTCCCTGGCCGTCCGGGGGGTCTGGGACAAACTGGCTTTGATCAGTGGACCGACCGTGAGGCCCTGCACCAGAATCGAGAACAGCACCACGATGTAGGTTATGGCCAACACGATTTCCCGTTCCGGTCCCGTAGGCAAGGACAGTGCCAAGGCCACGGATATGCCCCCACGCACCCCGCCCCAGGTGAGGATCTTCACGGCATGCGGCGAGAATTCGATGTTGAAATGCTGGCGCATGACGCGGATAGGGAGGCTGACGCACAGCAGGCGCACCAACAGAATGATGGGAATCAATAACCCGGCCACCAGCAGATGGTGACCCTCGAAGGTCAGAATCACCATTTCCAGGCCGATCAATACGAAGAGCACCGCATTCAATATTTCGTCGATCAGTTCCCAGAAGGTGTCCAGGTTGGCGCGCGTCATATCCGACATGGCCAGAGCCCGGCCCTGGTTGCCGATCATCAGGCCCGCCACCACCATGGCGATGGGTCCCGAGACATGCAGGTGGATGGCCAATGCATATCCACCCAGCACCAGGGCCAGGGTGATCAGAATCTCGACGTCGTAGCGGTCGATGCTTTTCAGCAGCCGATAGGTGATATAGCCGATCGCCAGCCCGAAGGCGGCGCCGCCTATAGCTTCTTCCACAAACAGCAGGAGCGCGCTGCCTACCGTGACTTCCGATCCACCCAGGACCAGGCTGAGTAAGATGGTAAAGACCACCACGGCCACGCCGTCGTTGAACAGCGATTCGCCAGCTATCTTGATTTCCAGGCTTTTCGGGGCTTTGGCGGCCTTCATGATGCCCAGCACGGCAATGGGGTCGGTCGGCGAGATCAAGGCCCCGAACAGCAGGCAATACAGCAGGGAAATCGGCAGGCCGAATAAGAGATTGAGCAAAACCCAGGAAGCCAGGCCGATCAACACGGTGGAGATCAGCACGCCGATCGTGGCCAGAAAGGTGATCGGCCATTTCTTGCTGGCCAGTTCCGCCAAGTCGATATGCAGGGCGCCGGCGAACAACAACAGGGAAAGCATTCCCTGCATCAGCACGGTGTTGAAGTCGATGGCGCCGATTATCGCTTCCGCGCGCCGTTCGACCGCTGCGTAACCCAATTCGCCCAAACCGGTCAGGATCAGGCTCAACACCAGCGCCAACGCCATCACCCCGATGGTGGTGGGCAGTTTGATGAAGCGGTAATTCACATAGCTGAACAGGGCGGTCAGCGTGATCAGTAGGGCAATGATATCCAGCATCGTTATTCTCTTTGAGGCGGGCTTGAGGGAGGGCGATGCCCGGATGATACCGCCTCGGTCGATTTCAGATAACCCTGGAAAACCGTTGCGTGCGTTGCTGGCGCAGATAGTGATCGAAAACCATGCAGATGTTGCGGATCAACAGCCTGCCGGTGGGGCACACGCGAATCGCGGAGTCGCTGAGCTGAATTAGGCCGTCGTTCGCCATCTCTTCCAGTTCCCGCAGTTCTTGCGCGAAATAGTCGGAAAAGTCGATGGAGAAACGTTGTTCAACGGCGCTGAAATCCAGCGCGAAATGACAGATCAATTGGGTGATCACCGCACGCCGCAGCCGGTCATCGGCATTCAGGCGCACGCCGCGAAACACCGGTAGTCGGCCAGCGTCGATGCAGGCGTAGTAGTCCTCGGGCGTTCTCAGGTTCTGACTGTAACTCTCTTCCACCATGCCGATGGCGGTGGTGCCCAGGGCCACCAGATCGCAGTCCGCGTGCGTGCTGTAGCCCTGAAAATTTCGGTATAGCGTGCCAGCCTGTTGCGCCAGAGTCAGTTCGTCGTCGGGTTTGGCGAAATGATCCATGCCGATATAAACATAGCCCGCCGCCGTCAGGCGTTCAATGACGGTTTTCAGAATCTCCAGCTTGACCGCCGGACTCGGCAGTTCATCGTCGTGGATCTGGCGTTGAGTCTTGAACAGTTCCGGTAAATGGGCGTAATTGAATACCGCGATGCGGTCGGGATCGGCGTCGATGATGGCTTCGATGGTGCGGTCGAAGCGCGCCACATCCTGCTTGGGCAGGCCGTAGATCAAATCCACGCTGATGGATTTGAAACCCACGCGCCGGGCCGCGTCCATCACGGTTAGCGTGATGTCCGGCGGTTGGATGCGATTGACGGCTTGTTGCACGTCCGGATCGAAATCCTGCACGCCGATGCTGAGCCGGTTGAAACCCAGTTCCCGCAGCAGAGCGATGGTGTCGGCATCGGCTTCGCGGGGATCGACTTCGATGGAGTATTCCCCACTGTCGTCCGTCAACAGGTGGAAATGCTCGCCGGTCACACGCATGAGATCACGCATTTCCCGCGCGCTGATGAAGGTGGGTGTGCCGCCGCCCCAATGCAGTTGGGTGACGGGGCGGGTATTGTCGAACAACGCGCCTTGCAAGGCGATTTCCCGGTGCAGATGATCCAGATAGGGCGCGGCCCGTTGCCGATTCTTGGTGACGATCCGGTTGCAGGCGCAATAAAAGCAGACCGTGTCGCAGAACGGAATATGCAGGTACAGGGACAGCGGCCGCGCACTGGCGTTGCTGGCTCGCGCCACTTCCCGATAGTCGGCTTCGGCGAAACCTTCGTGAAACTGAAGCGCCGTGGGATAGGACGTGTAGCGCGGACCGGCCTTGTCGTATTTGCCGATCAATTCGGCGTCGAAGACGACGGCGGTGGAAGGGCGGTGAGACGGCAAATGTTACTCCTTGGTCACGTTCTTTTTGGGGCGTGCCGCCAGTGTGGCGATCGCTTCAGTGATTTTAGAATGTGCCGGATGGGCGGTCGGGTCTTGCACAGGCGCGAAATTACCACAGCGGTGGTTTCATCACCATCAAATAGAATATCGCGATGATGCCGAGGAAGGCAGGCCAGCCCAAGGCGTACCAGATTCTCATGTAGAGGTCGTGCCGTGCATCGGGCGGAGATCCCGCGGCGTGCAGGGCCGCCGCGTTGCGGGCGACACGCCATTGCAGCCAGACCACCGGTAACCAACAGCAACCGATCAGCACGAACAGGACGAGGCTCGCGGCCACCCAGGGAGTGTGCAGCGGGATGCCGGCCAATAGCGTCATGGCGATACCGGTCAGCGGCTGAGCGATCACCGCCGGGGCCGTGAACACCGTGTCAGCCAGCACCACCTGTCGCGAAGTATGCGCAATCGCCGCAATATCGCGGCCGCGATCGGCACGCCACATGAAAAAAGCCGTACCCAGCCCAGTGCCGAACAATAAGGTCGAGGAGAGGATGTGGACCCATTTGAGCGGCAGATAAAACTCCATCAGCGTTGATCCTCGATGATCAGATACACGAGCAGCAAGGGCGACAGGGCCAGATTTTTCAGCAATCCGCCGAACATATCCAGCCACAGCGTCGGCACGCCGATGCCCAGCCCGAGGGTGTAGGCGCACACCGAGCAGAACATCAGGACGCCGACGAGACGCGGTTTGAAACCGGCCGCTAGCGCGACGCCCAACGCGATGTCCAACACGCTTGTTGCGATCACCATCCCCGCCTGATAGGCGGCGGCGACGCCGAGACCGTCAAGAATGGGCCGATACTGGTCAGGCTGGGCCAGCAGTCCGGATAGCCCGGACAGCCACCAAATCGCCACGAACGTCCAGCGCAGGGTCGGGCGCAAGAGGTAAAGTCGGGCGTGCCAGCGATCCTGCACGAAGCTCGGCGAATGGCGCAGGATTTCGGAAATCGAACGGGGACGGTAGCCGGCCGCCGCGCCGAGTTGCTCATAGGCGTCCGCCGACCCGACGTTGCCCCGCTTCAACAACTTCCAGATCACCGAAGTCATCGGGCCTTGGCCCAGTCTATCGCCGAGCGCGAACAGGGCGTCGATCAAGCGGTTAGGAACTCGGATCGTCCAGGGTTTGGGGAAACCCAGCCAGCCGCGCACCAGGCCGAGATAATCCCGGTAGCTCAGGACTTCCGGCCCGACGGCGATCCACAAACGGTTGGGTGGCAAGGTTTCGGTCAGGGCGTTGACCGTTATCGCGGCCAGATCTTCCAGCAAGATCGGCTGCATTTTCTGGTCGCCATCGCCCGGCAAAAACAGCAAGAACGGTAACGCGGCCAATGCACGCAACAATGAAGTGCCGCCATAGGAGCCGCGTACGGACACCACCACCGAGGGCCGGATTACAATGGCGTTCGGTATGGATCTGAGTAGAAACTCATCGAAGCGGTGCTTGGATTCGATGAACTCGCCGTCCTGCGGTTCGCCTAACGCCGAAATCTGCACGAATCTTTCGATGCCTTTGTTGGCGCAGGCTTCGGCCAGGGCTTTGGGCGCCTCGAAATGAATCGCCGAGAAATCACCTGGCTTGTGGGCGCGCAGTATTCCCGCGCCATTGACGACGGCGTCCACGTTTTGCAAATGAGGAAGCCAGGCGGACGGAGTCCGGTAATCGCGCAGATCAAGGGAGCAATAGGCGATGCGAGGAGAGGCTGCGCTGTTGCGCAGGGTGTGCACGCAGGCGACGACGTCATGGCCCGCCTGCAACAGAGCTTCGACGATGGCGCCGCCGATGAAGCCATTGGCGCCCGTGATCAGCACCTTCATGGTTGCGAACGATGGCTCGACAATGTTTTCACCTCCTCAAAACGCGGATTGCCGCCATTTTACTCCTCCTGTCGGTGATGACCTTGATCGTCGTCCTGTTGAGAGGGTAGTCATGGGAATTCGCCGCGCCGTTGGTTCGGCATTTTTGATAAAGATCTTCAATATTGGGCCGACCCCGGTCAACGTCGGCTTGGGGAAATCAATCGCAACGATGGTGGACGCGGCGTGTATTTCGAAGATCCCAATGAACACCTTCTTGAGATCATTACTCGTCCTTATGGAAGTGACGGATAATGCCCAATAAATCGCTCCACGCGACGTGTTTGTCACCGCGGCGCGGTGTGAAAATGGCGCCTGAACGTGTATAGAGGAAAATCCATGGCGAAAATACTTTTAACGGGATTCGAAGCTTACGGAAATACGCCCGATAACCCGGCGGAATCGGTCGCACGTAGACTGGATGGTAAACTGATCGATGAATCGCCGGTAATTGCGCGTATTGTTCCCAATAACTTTTTTGAATGCATCGATTTCGTGTGGGCCGCGATTACCGAAACTTCACCGGATATTGTGGTCATGATGGGTGAATATGGCGGACGTGCGTTGATAACCGTCGAACGGATCGCCCAGAACTTAAACGACTCAACGCGATACGGACTTGCGGACAATAAGGGGTGTTCCCTGCAAAGCCAAATGACGATTGCCGACGGCCCCGCTGCGTACTATTCGACGCTGCCTATTCGTGCCATGGTAAAAGCTATGCGGGAATCCGGCATTCCTTCTGATATTTCGGACGCTCCAGGCACGTTCTGCTGTAATCATTTGATGTACGGCATCCTTCATCGCTTACATGTAAACAACCTTCCCGTTCGCGCCGGATGGATTCACCTTCCCCATCTTCCGAGCGTTGCGGCGCTACCTGACAATCTTGGCGCTCCGAGCATGTCGGTGGAAACATCCGCAACAGGCGTCGAAATTGGGCTGCGGGCTATCCTCAAGCATTCAGAAGATATCAAAGAGCCTATTCTGTCGCGGCTTCAAATTTAGTCGACTCAGCCTGGTAAGGTAGGCAACTGGTTATCCAACATGCCCGCGCTCATTGCTTTCAGAAACTGGCAGCTAAAATTGGCTCAACACCGAACCTATAACGTGCGGGACGGCACAGCTCATTTGAGCTATTCGGAATACAGGAGAAATATTTTAATTGCCGGGTTATTAAAACCTGTTGCGAAGTCTTGAAAGACCCAACGCTGTTTAAATATTTTAAAATTTCGTTGATTAAGAGAGCATCGTCGGAAAAATCAGATAACTGAGATAAAAGGGCAGATTAATGAGTTTGCTTAGATCCCATGGTATTTGATGTGTGCAAAAGCATTGGATTGAGCCATCAATGCTCCTTACATGCCGACAAAATTGTCATGCGCACAATTCTTTTGTAACAGTACCCTTTTCCCTGTAGATGAATTGACATCACGGTGCCGGAGGAACGGTTATGAACATTCGCGCAAACTTATTGTTGTCCTGCTTCTGGGCCTCGCGGCTCCGATCGGTTTGGGCGGTCTTGTCTTGCCAGCCTACGCCCAAGAAAACGACGGCGACTCGCAGGGAGACTATGCGAGCGATCAGACAGATCAGACAATGACCGAAAATACAGCCGAAGCGCCTGACGACTCAGCTCCCGCCAATCCCCAATCGGATGTTGACTTCAGCAATCTCGACGTCGGTGAACCCAATGGGGGTCAACAACTGTATGGTGTCCGTTCAATGATGAAATAGACCCGCCGCCGTGTTCGATGGCGCCGAAAAAAGGCGCCACCCGCCCGATTATCCCTTTACGCAAATCACTTGCTTGAGGGTATGTACCACCTCCACTAGATCGCTCTGGTTGGCCATGACTTCGTCGATGTCCTTATAGGCGCCGGGAATTTCGTCGATCACGCTTTCGTCCTTACGGCATTCCACGCCGTGGGTTTGCCGTTCCATGTCTTCCAGGTTGAATTGCCGCTTGGCCTTGCTGCGGCTCATGCGCCGTCCCGCGCCGTGGGAACAGGAACAGAACGATTCGGCGTTGCCTTTGCCTCGCACGATGAAGGACTTCGCGCCCATGCTGCCGGGGATGATGCCGAGTTCGCCTTCGCCCGCGCGAATGGCCCCTTTACGGGTAACGTACACCTGCGCCCCGTAGTGTTCCTCGATGGCCACGTAATTGTGATGGCAGTTGATGGCTTCCTTGGTGATCTCGAAACCCGGCAGGCGTTGCTTCAGGACATCCAGAATCAGATGCATCATTTCCCGGCGGTTGGTCAGGGCATAATCCTGCGCCCAATGGACCGCCTCCACGTAATCGTCGAAATGCTCGGCGCCTTCCTCGAAATATGCCAGATCGCGATCCGGCAACTGCTGAAGATGGCGTTCCATGTCCTTACGCGCCAGTGCGATGAAATACCGGCCGATCACGTTGCCGATGCCCCGGCTACCGGAGTGCAGCATCACCCAGACGTTCTGGTCTTCGTCCAGACACAGCTCGATGAAATGATTGCCGCCGCCTAGCGTACCCAGTTGTCTGGCCCAGGTGCGGGGTAGGTTTTTCATCATTTTCTGGATACCGGGATGTTTGCCGATGAGCTGATCCAGTCCCTTGTCCAAGGCCCGCAGGGTCGATGCCTGCGCCGCGTTGTCCTTGTGTTCGGCAAATCCCACCGGCACGGCCGCTTCGATGCCGCTGCGCACCGTGCGCAGATTATCCGGTAACTGTTCGGCCGTTAGGCTGAGCCGCACGGCATTCATGCCGCAGCCGATATCCACGCCGATGGCCGCCGGAATGATGGCGCCACGGGTCGGAATCACTGAGCCCACGGTTGCGCCGATGCCAGTATGCACGTCCGGCATGACCGCGATATGGCCATGCAAAATGGGCAGTTGGGCCATGTTGATTAGCTGTTGCATGGCGCTGCCTTCGACTTCGTCGGTGTAAATCTTGATAGGGACTTGGCCCTTGTTGATGGTTTGTTTGATTGGCATGGTTGCTTTCCTGCATTGAGGACGCCGGCCACCGGACGGCGCGGCGGTTTGCCCAAGCAGACGGGCTGCGCGCCGCGGGGGCGATGCTTCGTCCTCGTTTAATTATCCAGTATCTCGGCCAAAGCCTGTTCGATACGTTGGTAGAGTTCACTGACCCACGGCGGTGTGCGCGCCGGGGGGATCAGATGGCCTTCCCGCGGGTCGGTCGGTGCGATGATGACCCGGACTTGTTCCTTGCCGATCGCGTGCACCAGGATGTACAGCTCCTCGATCGACGGATCGCCCATCGCCAGGCAGCCGCTTGATACGGATTTGCCGTGGATGAAGATGTCCGATCCAGGATTCGTCCGGCCATCGCGGCGAGCTTTCTCCCAGTCAAAAGCGTTGGGATAGTTCAGCTTCATCGAGAGATGAAAAGCACTATTGGGATTCAGATATTCGATCCCGTACACGCCTTCCGGCACCTGTGCGTCGCCTTCCATTAGCTTGGGACCCAAGCTGCCGCTGGCGGCTTGGATCGGATAAGCGTGGACCCAATGCCAGCCTTGTCTGGATTGCGCCCAGAGTTCCAGACGCTTTTGGTCCTTGACGGCAAACAGCAAAATCCGTTGCGGGGGGTATTCGACACCGGCTCGATGAAAACGATCCCTGAGGCGCTCACCGGCCGTCTGATCATAGTGTTCGATGATGTCGTCGGAGGTGTATTTGCCGGCGGCCATGAGGTAATAGGGATACCAATACGGCCGACCGAGAAAATAACCGGCGGCCAGGATACCGACGAGCAACGCACCGCCAATAAGGCGTTGGGTTGCCCCGCTCACGCCAGAGGAACGATGTCGATCGGTACTTTCACGCCCCTTGCCGTTTCAGAATCGGCCACGCCGCCACCAAATACACCACCATCGACCACAGTGTCAGGCCCGCCGCGATGAACAGCAACACCAGACCGGCTTCCAGGGTGGGCAGAGGCCCCAGGGGTTTGCGGTACAGCAGCAGGATCAAGGCGATCATCTGCATCGTGGTTTTCCACTTACCCAGGCGGTTGACGGCCACGTTGCCCTGTTTGCCGAGCTGAGCCATCCATTCCCTCAGGGCCGAGATGGTGATTTCCCGGCCTACGATGACGGCGGCGGCAATGGCCATGCCCGGTGTCGGGATGGCTTGTACCAACAGCACCAGCGATACGGCCACGATGAGTTTGTCGGCTACCGGATCGAGAAACGCGCCAAAAGCGGAGGTTTGTTGCCAACGGCGTGCGAGGTGGCCATCCAGCCAATCGGTGATGCCCGCCAGTCCGAAGATAATGGCGCAAGCCAGATTCGACCAGGAAACGGGCAGATAGAAGGTGCCTACCAGCAGAGGGATGAGGAAGATCCTCGTCAACGTGAGGAGGGTGGGCAATTTCAAAAGCATGGAGTCATCGGTTCTCGCCGTGGAAATAGGCATAAATGCGTTGCGCGAGCTCCTTGCTGATACTTTCCACGCGGGCGATGTCTTCCACACCGGCACGCGCTAATTGTTGTAGGCCGCCGAATTGCTTGAGCAGGGCTTGGCGCCGTTTGCGCCCCACACCGGGAATGCTTTCCAGCGACGAAGTGGTGCGGGCTTTCGCGCGTCGTTGGCGGTGACCGACTATGGCGAAACGATGCGCTTCATCGCGCAACTGCTGGAGCAAATGCAAGGCGGCTGAATTGGAAGGCAATATAAGCGGATAATCGGACCCGGACAAGTACAGCATTTCCAATCCCGCCTTGCGGTCCGGTCCCTTGGCGATTCCCACGGCCAACACCCCGCTGACCTGTAATTCTTCCAACACAGCGCGCGCTTGGGCGACCTGTCCCTTGCCGCCATCGATGAACAGCAGATCCGGCAACAGGCCCTCGCCTTCGCGCAGACGCTGATAGCGCCGGGTCAATGCCTGATGCAACGCCGCGTAATCGTCACCCGGCGTGACGCCTTCGATGTTGTAGCGCCGATAATGGGTCTTTTGCGGGCCTTCGGGAGTAAACACGACGCAGGACGCGACCGTGGCTTCACCCTGAGTGTGGCTGATGTCGAGACATTCCAAGCGGGTGGGTAGAAAATCGAGGCGCAAGGCATCCTGCAGGGCCTCGAACCGACGTTGCATGCCCAGTTGGCTGGAAAGCTGGGCCGCCAGGGCATGCTCGGCGTTGCGGCGGGTCATTTCCAGCCAGCGGGCGCGTTCTCCCCGCACTTTGGACGTCATGGCGACTTTGTGTCCGGAGCGTTCCTGCAGGGCTTGGATCAGCCAGTCCTTGTCGGCCGGTTCATCGCTGACCAGGATAGTCTCGGGCGCCGGTTTGTCCAGATAGTATTGCGCCAGAAAAGCACTCAGTATCTGGGCGCTTTCCTCGTGTTCCGGAATCTGCGGAAAAAGGTTCTTGTTGCCGAGCAGTCGGCCGTCGCGGATGAAAAACACTTGGACACAGGCAACGCCGCCCTGCTGGACGCAAGCGATCACATCCACGTCGCCGCCCGAGCCGCTGACGTACTGGCGTTCCTGAATCTGCCGCAGGCGCATGATCTGATCACGGTATTCCGCCGCTTTTTCGTAGTCGAGCCGGGCCGCCGCCATTTCCATGGCATGCACCAGATTATCGATGACCTGGCCGCTTTTGCCTTCCAAAAATAGTATCGCCAACTGGACGGTCTGCCGATAATCCGCTGGACTGATCAGTTGTGTACAGGGGGCGCTGCAACGCTTGATCTGATATTGCAGACAGGGTCGGCTACGGGTGCTGAAAAAGGTGTTGTCGCATTGCCGCAGGCGAAATATCCGCTGTAGCAAGGTCAGTGTTTCCCGCACGGCGTGGGCGTTGGGATAGGGGCCAAAATAGCGACCGGGTTCGTTTCGTGCGCCGCGGTACAACTCCAAACGGGGGAATTCGTCTTTGGAAAGATGGATATAGGGATAGCCTTTGTCGTCTCGCAGCAGGACGTTGTAGCGCGGCCGCAGTTCCTTGATCAGATTGCTTTCCAGGATCAGGGCTTCGGCTTCGGTATGGGTGACGGTGATCTCCATGGCGCGGACGTGCGCGACCAGGCTGCGCACCTTGGAAGAACCGGGATTGCTGCGAAAATAACTGGAGACGCGACGCTTGAGGTCGCGCGCTTTACCGACATACAACACCCGTCCGCTGGCATCCAACATGCGGTAGACACCAGGCAGGGAGGGAAGGGATCGGATGAAGGTTTTGGCGTCGAAGGGCGACGGGTCGCTAGGCAGGATCATAAGGTACCGGCGCCTAGAGGGAAACATCCCTGTGCTAATGGAAGGGCTGTCTGACGCTCTTTGCTCCCGGCAATAGAGGAGGGAGACAGGCTATAGGTAGGATTGCTGGTAGTTTTCCAGGCCAATACGGTTGATCAGGTCCAGTTGCGTTTCCAACCAGTCGATATGTCCTTCTTCACTGGACAGGATGTCCGCCAATAGCTGCCGGCTTACGTAGTCGCCGCATGATTCGCAGTAGGCGACCGCTTCCTTATATAGGGGATGCGCGGTTTGCTCCTGCAGCAAATCGCATTTGAGAATTTCCGGTACGTCTTCACCGATGTGCAGTTTGCCCAGGTCTTGCAGGTTGGGCAGACCTTCCAGGAACAGGATGCGTTGGATGAGTTGATCGGCGTGCTTCATCTCGTCGATGGACTCGTGGTATTCGTGCTCGGCGAGCTTCTTCAACCCCCAGTTGTCGAGCATGCGGGCATGCAGAAAATACTGATTGACGGTGGTCAGCTCGTTTTTGAGGGCCTTGTTCAGATATTCGATAACTTTAGGATCACCTTTCATGCATTGTCCCCTTGGCCATGCTACTGTTTTGGAGTGAGTCCAATCGGAGTGTAGCATCCCTTGTCTAGTGCTCCTAGCGGTGGGACCGCCGGCCTCGATTCATAAATAATAATCATTTTTATTTGCGAGCCTGTTGCTAATTGATATGGATTCAATTAGCTTGTTGTTTGTCAGTGTACAATTACGAATCAGGTGAATGAGCTGAGTGCGTCGGTGATGAGTTCCGCCATGATGCAGAAGTCTTTTTTCATACACAGTTTTGCCGAGCGGTTGCGTCAGCAAGGTATTGCCGCAACTCGGCAGCGGCTGCGTATCGCCAAGGCGTTGTTCGAACATGGCGGCCATCCCTCGGCTCAGGATTTGTTTCTCTTGGCTAATCGCCAGCAGCGTACCGTCTGCCGCGCCACGATCTACAACACGCTCAACCTGTTCGTCAGCAAGGGGCTGATACAAGAGGTCTCCGTCGATTCCAGCCGGACCTTCTACGATCTCAACATTGATCCGCACCACCATATCTTCAATATCGATACCGGCGAATTGCTGGATGTCGAGCCGGCAGCCGTGAGCTTCAAGGAACTGCCGCCCTTGCCCCAAGGCACGCAACAGGAAGAGATCACCTTGATCATCCGGGTGCGCAACACGCGCGCCGCCGCGCCGTCAACGCCCGCGCCGGGTTGTTAGGAGCAGGAAGACTCAGCTCCGGCGAAATCGGAGTAAGGGAAGGAAGGACGGAATAGGTCAGCAGGCCGGCGCCGGATTCAGAACGTAAGCGAAAGTATCGGCTGTCTCCTGATCCTCCGCGCGTATCATGGCGTGGATCTGAGGCGCACATTTCCCGCAACCTGTACAGACGCCGAGTTCGCGGCGTAGATCGCGCATTCTGACATGGCCATCCTGAATCGCCTGGTGTATTTGGCGATCCGTCACCGCCTTACAAATGCATATATACATCGTCAGCTAAGCGTCCTGTTCAAAGCGTTAAGGATTGCAAATAGTTAAAGCGTAATAAGAATGATTGTCAATAATATTAACGAAAAATTAATCCGCCGGAGGGCTCCGTGAGTCCTACCGGTGTTGTTTCCCCCCAGCATTCAGAGAAGCCTACCATGCTAGATTCGTTGCCCCCCCCGGACCCCACTCCCACCGTTGCCTTAGCCTTGGCGGAAGACATCGGCGGCGGTGATTTGACGGCCGGGTTGATCGGCGCGGCCACCCGCGCCGAAGCCACCGTCATCTGCCGCGAACCCGCGGTGATCTGCGGCACGGCCTGGTTCGACGAGGTTTTTCGCCAACTGGACCGGACCATCCATATCGATTGGCAGGTTCAGGATGGCCAGCGGGTCGTCGTCGATCAACTGCTTTGCGTGTTGCAAGGGCCCGCTCGGACCCTACTAAGCGGCGAAAGAACGGCTTTGAATTTTCTGCAAACCCTGTCGGCGACGGCGACCAAAGCGCGCCATTACGCGGATGCCGTATTGGGAACCCGCTCCGTCATTCTGGATACCCGCAAGACCATACCGGGTTTACGCTTGGCGCAGAAATACGCGGTTCGCTGCGGAGGTTGTCAAAATCATCGCAAGGGTTTGTACGATGCGATCCTGATCAAGGAAAACCATATTCTCGCCGCCGGTTCCATTACCCAGGCCGTCACTCAGGCTCGAAGTTTGCATCCAGGCATTGCGCTGGAAGTCGAGGTCGAGAACATGGACGAACTGAATGAAGCTCTGCTGGTGCATCCGGACATCATTATGTTGGATAACTTCGACCTGGAAACCATGCGTCGGGCGGTGATCCATGTGGATGGCCGTGTCAAACTTGAAGCGTCCGGGAATGTTAATTTGAATACGATTCGGTCTATCGCCGAGACGGGCGTGGACTATATTTCTGTAGGAAGCCTTACCAAAGATTTGAAAGCCATCGATTTGTCCATGCGATTCAGGCCGCTCTGATGTGCAGCCTTATGGCCATCGGGTTGTCACCCGCCTGTCATCAACGATCGCTAAGCTTTTCGATAGCTGGACATTATGATGACCAAAAGAAGAGGAGGAGATATGCAACTCGAACTGATACTCGGTGCCGATCGCGTCACGAGCGGACGCCGGGCCGAGGATTATCTGCGCCATGAAATCGCTTTCTATGAATCCCGTTTGACTGAAATGGGTGAAAAAGGCGATTGCGCTTACGAACATGCCTTGAGCCGGGCTTACCGCTCGCTGCTCCAGGAACGCAGGGAACAACTCGCCAACTTGTGAGCGAGGTTTCGGTGTGGGTGATACATCCGCCGCACAATCGGCGGATGGCCCCACGCCCAGTCATTGTTGTACCACTTCTTATCCATTCCGTTTTTCTTCCCCGCCATATTGTCGCGTAAGCCACATCCGACCAGCCGTTGAACTCAATTTCCCCTCAACCCTCGCCGGCAAATACCTCCTTTCACCGGGGTTTTGTCGCGTAAACCACATCTCCAGGGTATCGGTTTGTGACAATACTGACATGTCACAAGAGGGTGCTAATTAATAGTTGAATAATCAGCTAATTAGGAATTCACGGAATAGGCACGAGGCTTGCTCACTGTCACGCCATGTTCCCTTTTACCCGGCCAATTCCGGAGTGCGACAATGCAAAAATCAGGGCAGACGCCCACGACTATAGCCAAAGGCGGATGTGGCCTGCATGGTCTTATAGCAGAAAAAGCAGGTGGCCAAACCTCCAGATCGTTGCCCGAGTCGGTGCAACGCCAGATTGATGATCATCCCTGTTTCTCGGAGCAGGCGCATCATTACTTCGCGCGTATGCACCTGGCGGTGGCGCCCGCCTGCAATATCCAGTGCAATTACTGCAATCGCAAATACGATTGCTCGAACGAATCCCGTCCGGGCGTAGTGTCGGAAGTCTTGAGCCCGCAACAGGCCGTCAAGAAAGTCGTTGCCGTGGTTTCCAAGATTCCACAACTGTCGGTGATTGGCATCGCCGGCCCTGGCGATCCTCTGGCCAATCCCGAACGGACTTTCGCGACCTTCCGTGCCTTGGCCGAGAAGATGCCGGACCTCAAGCTGTGCGTATCGACCAACGGCTTGATGTTGCCGCAGCACGCCGAAGAGTTGCTCACGCACAATATCGGTCATGTCACCATCACCATCAATTGTATCGATCCGGACATCGGCGCCCGTATCTACCCGTGGATATTCTGGAATCATCGCCGCATACGCGGGCGCAAGGCCGCCGAGATTCTCATCGAACAGCAGCAGAAAGGTCTGGAGATGCTGGTCGAGGCTGGCGCGCTGGTGAAAGTCAACTCGGTGATGATTCCCGGCATCAATGACGAGCACCTCAAGGAAGTCAGTCGCGTCGTGCGTGAGAAAGGCGCGTTCGTGCACAACATTATCCCCCTGATTGCGGATAAGAAGTACGGCACCTATTTCAGCCTCACGGACCAGCAGGCGCCGGGCATCCAGGAGTTGCAAGCTCTGCGCAACGCCTGTGGGGATAACGGAGCCATGCGGATGATGAGCCATTGCCAGCAATGCCGCTCGGATGCCGTCGGCATGTTAAGCGAGGATCGCCACGCCGAATTCACCGCCGCGCAGATCGACACGATGGAGATCGACGAGGCGGCGGCCTTGCGCAAACATGCTACGGTGCAGACCACCTTGCACCGGCAGTTGGAACTCAAGCGTAAGAGCGAGGCCGGCAAATTCCAGCCGTTGATGGCAGCCCCCCGCCAGCCCGCGCGCCAATCCGGCGAACCGTTGCTGATGGCGGTAGCCACCAAGGGCGACGGTCTGATCAGCGCTCATTTCGGCCACGTCAAGTCCTTTATGATTTATCAGGTCTCGCAGCAAGGCGTCCAATTTCTGGAGGAGCGATACACCGATCAGTACTGCACCGGTCCTACGACCTGCGGCGAAGCTGAAAGCACGCTGTCCCAGGCTTTGCGTCTGTTGTCCGATTGTGAGACGGTATTGTGCAGTCAGATCGGTTATCTGCCTTGGCGGCAACTGGAAAGCGCCGGCGTCCGGCCGAACAGCGAACACGCCATGAAGCCGATCGAGGCGTCCCTGCAAACCGTCTATCAGGATTGGCTAAACCGTGACAACCCGGCTGCGGAGTCGCAGCAGGCCGCCGGCTGATCGTCATGGCCTTCAGTATCACGGCACTGTGTAGCAACTGCTGGGCTTGTCAGCCGCTCTGCCCAGCAGAGGCCATTTCCGCTGCCAAGCCGCATTTCCAGATCGATGCCCAGAAGTGTACGGAATGCGAAGGCGACTACGCGGACCCGCAGTGCGCCAGCATCTGTCCTGTCGAAGGAGCCATTCTCGATAGTCAGGGCAAACCCCTCAACCCGCCGGGTTCGTTGAGTGGGTTGCCCCCGCACCTCACTATGGCGGCGGATAATGAGCGGTAATGCGATGGCGACCGCGCCCACCGGCGACCGGCAGTCGATTTACGACTACCTGGTGGGTACGGCCCGATGTGATGACGAGAACACCGATGCCTTGGCCCGCATGTTGGCCACCCACCACAGTGGCGGTGGCGCCATGCCAGCGGATCTGGGTCTGGGAGACGAACAGTATGCGCAGATGATGGAACACCATTTCCCCGGCAGGCAATTGCCGCCGGGGCGAACGGCCATTCCGGATGGGTGGGATGTGCGGCTTGCCGAGGAGCGTCAAGAACTGGTCAAGTTGATGATGATACATCGCGTCGGCAATGGTGTATCGGAAAAATGGATCAGTACCATCGTGGCTAGCGGTTGTATGGCCAGCGATCATTTGTGGCATGATCTGGGATTGTGGTCGCGGGGTGATCTCAGCGCCTTGATGACGCGCAATTTCCCTGCCTTGGCGGCCAAAAACAATCGCGATATGCGTTGGAAGAAATTCCTTTACAAACAACTCTGCGAGCAGGAGGGTATCTACATGTGCCGCGCGCCATCCTGCGAACAGTGCGTGGACTATTCCGTTTGTTTCAGTCCCGAAGAATAAAACCGCTCATTCGCTAGTATTCGCTCCCACCTCACAAGAGATAATCTCGATGAATGATCAAGCCTTTGACAAAGTGTCGGTGATCACGGCGCTCAATCGGATTCTTGAACTGGAACTGGCCGGGGTCGTGCGCTACACGCATTATTCCTTCATGGTGTTTGGTTATAGTCGGATTCCGATCGCTTCCTGGTTGCGTTCCCAGGCGGATGAATCCTTGCTCCATGCGCGTGAAGCGGGAGAGATGATCACGCATCTCGGCGAGCATCCGTCACTGGCGATCGGTCCGTTGCTGGAAACGCACCGCCATGATGTCGGGGACATTCTGCGGGAATCCCTGGAGCATGAGAGTACCGCCTTGGCCGCGTACTGGACCTTGCTGGAATCGGTACAAGGCAAATCCGTACTGCTGGAGGAATATGCGCGCCGCCAGATCGCCGAGGAAGAAATGCACCGTGGACAAATCAGCAAAATGTTGCGTCCGCCGGGCTGAGGACAATCGGCCGGCTGATCCGGAATCAGCGTAGGAATTCCCGGCTGATCGTCTTGAAAATATTGGTGCCCGCCCGTTCCAACCACTCGAAAGCCACCATTTCCCGGCTGACGACGCGCACGCCGTCATCGCGCAGGCGCGTCAGAGCCAACTCTCTATCTTCCGCACGGCGTGAGGCCACGCCGTCGGCCATCACATACACCGCTTTGCCCTGTGCCCGCAGACCGAGCGCGGTTTGCAACACGCACACGTGGGCTTCGGCTCCCAGCACGATAAACTGATCCCTGTTGCAGGCGGCAATGCGGTCCTGACAGGCGGGCTCGGCCGTACAGGAGAAATGTGTCTTGGTCATGATCATGGACTCGTGTATGGTCTCTTTCAGTACGGTCACGGTCGGTCCAAGACCCTGCGGATACTGTTCCGAGACCACCACCGGTACGCCGAGCCGGGTAGCGATGCGCATGAGCCAATGGGCGTTGGCAATCACCGCCTCGGCATTCTGTACGGCGGCCATCAGCCGTTCTTGCATATCGATGACGAGCAAACACGAGCGGGCGGCTTCAATCAGCACGACGTAGTCCTCATGGCGGATTTATTCCGCACAGCATAGTCCTTTCCGGAAGCGATGGGAGGCGCGGTTGCTCGGTCCCCCCGGATCGAGACCGGTGAATGCGGTGACTGCGCCGAACGGCACGGGTTGGAGGCTGGAATTGAGCACGACGAATTGGATGGGATTGCATTTGATTACAAACAACTATTTGCAAACTGCAAGACGTTTCTTGCCGTTGTTGCTTGCCGTTGTTGGATACGACTCTCTTCTTGAAGGTCTACGTCGCTTGGCAGGCCGTGTTTGGCGCTGGCCCGCGCGAGCCGGGGAAAGAATCGCCGACGCGGGGAGCAGCGGTATATGGCGGGTGCTCGGCTTGTGTTGTGTGATGGTCTCCGTGGCGCATGGCGCTGATACGCCACCTTCCGTCGAAGCGGCGCCATCCGCCGGTGATTCCTCCAATCAACCTCAGCTTGCCCACTTCGTGGGACGCACGGTCTGCCGGCAATGCCATCTGCAGGAGGAACAGCATTGGCTGAATTCGCCTCACGATCTGGCCATGCAGGAAGCGAACGAAAAGTCCGTGCTAGGCGATTTTCAGGATGCCCGGTTCGATTATTTCGGCACTGTCAGCACCTTTTTTCGGCGCGATGGCCGCTACATGGTGAATACCGACGGTCCCGACGGAAAGATGCGGGACTACGAGATCCGCTACACCTTCGGCTATTATCCACTCCAGCAATACCTGATCGAGATGCCTGGCGGGCGCCTGCAGGCATTCGGTATCGCCTGGGATAGCCGGCCGGCGAGCGAGGGGGGGCAACGCTGGTTCCATCTGTATCCCGAAAAGCCCGTCAAGTCCCAGGACCGCCTGCATTGGACACGTCCCGATCAGAACTGGAACTTCATGTGCGCCGAATGCCATTCGACTGACCTCAAGAAGAACTATGAGGCCGCGACGGATGGCTATCACACCACCTGGGAAGAGATCAACGTGTCCTGCGAAGCCTGCCACGGACCGGGTTCCCAGCATGTGGCTTGGGCCAAGGAATCCGACGGCAAGTCGTATCCTGCCGGCAGTGACAAGGGCTTGGTCGTGAAACTCGACGAGCGAGCCGGCGCGAGCTGGATCATGAATCCACAAACCGGCACGGCCCAGCGCAATCCGGCCAAGCAGACCCACCGCGAAATCGAAATGTGCGCCCGCTGTCATTCCCGACGGGGCGTGCTGGCGCATGAATACGAGTACGGCAAGCCTTTGCTGGAAACGCATCTACCGCAACTGCTGACCAACGGCATGTATTTTCCGGATGGCCAGATCGAGGAAGAGGTCTACGTTTACGGTTCTTTCCTGCAAAGCAAAATGTACCAGGCGGGCGTCACTTGCAGCGATTGCCACGAACCGCACAGCCTGAAGCTGAGGGCGCCGGGCAATGCGGTTTGTTTGCAATGTCACCAGGCCGATAAATTCAATACCCCAGCCCACCATTTCCATCCGGTTGATTCGGCGGGAGCGAGTTGTGCCGAATGTCACATGCCCCCAAGGACCTATATGGTCGTGGACCCGCGTCATGACCACAGCATGCGTGTGCCTCGCCCCGATCTGTCGGTCAAGCTCGGCGCCCCTAACGCCTGCAATCAATGTCATCAGAACCGAACGGCCGAGTGGGCGGCGGAGCAAGTCAAGAACTGGTATGGCGATACACCTTCTGGTTATCAACACTATGCCGAAACCTTGCAGGCCGCACGCACCCATCGGACCGATGCCGAAAGCCTGCTCAGCGTCCTGGCCGACAACGCCGACCAGCCGGTCATGGCCCGCGCTACCGCGCTGGCAGCCTTGAGCGATTACCTCAGCCCAACATCGTTGGCTTCGGTCCAACGGGGCGTGCAGAGCGACGATCCCCTGCTGCGTCTGGGAGCCGTCGATGCGTTGCAGGCTGCTCCCTTGCCGTTGCGTTGGCAACTGGCCGCGGATTTGCTGCAGGACCCGGTGCTGGCCGTTCGCGTCGCGGCGGGACGTTTGTTGACCACGATTCCGGCGGAGCAATTGAGCCAGGAACAGCAGGCGGTCTTGAACAAAGCCATCGCCGACTACATCGCCACCCAGCAAGCCAATGCCGATCGTCCCGAGTCGCTGGCGAATCTGGGGGGGCTTTATGCGGACCTGGGCAAGTGGGACCAGGCGGAAGCGGCCTATCGCACGGCCTTGAAATTACAGCCGGATTTCGTGCCGGCTTATGTCAACCTGGCCGATTTTTATCGGTTACGGGGCCATGACGAGGAAGGGGAAAAATTACTGCGGCAGGCGCTGACCATCGAAGCGGACAACGCCGATGTGATGCATTCCCTGGGATTGTTGCTGGTGCGTGCCAAGCGTCAGGATGAAGCACTCAAGATGCTGGCCGAATCCGCCCGCCGGAGTCCGGACAATCCACGCTATAGCTATGTTTATGCCTTGGCCTTACAGAGCGGCGGCGATATCGAACAGGCCATCAAGGTACTGGAGGATGCACATCAACGCTTTCCCGGCGACCGCGAAATACTCTACGCCTTGGCGAGCTACCATCATGAAAACGGCAATCCGTTCGCGGCTCGTCTGTATGCCGGCAAGTTGCGCGCGTTGTCGCCACAAGATCCCGCGGTTCAGCGGTTATTGCAGCAATTGCAGGAATGAACGCCACGTCCGGTACCCCGCGTTCGGAAAGTCATGACGGTGCGGTCGGATCGGCTTCGATGGTTCCATTCGCGAATTGCAGCAGAGCCGGATGCTCGCCGCTGAGCGCCAGACGCCAAAGTTCGAAAGCGGCGCAATACCAGACGAGTAATTTTTCCATCTCGCCCGACGCGGGGTCATCGAAGACGCGCATAAGCCAATCGTGATCCACATAAGCTGGCCATGCGGCATCGGGCGCCGACAAGAGTTGCCGGAGCGCGTTGTGCTCCCGTTGGTAGCCGAAATCGAAGAACTCGTTTAGGAGCCCGCTTCGCGGGCGCCAGCGGATGCTTTCCGGCAGCCAACCCTTCATGGACTGTCGGGCGAGCCATTTGGTGTGCCCGTTGCGGAAACAGTGATAACTCGGAAGGGACAGCATGAAATCGACCAGGTCGGGATCGCGAAAAGGATCGAGAATTTCAATCCCGCAGCGTGAGGCAAAAAACGACTCCTCACTGTCGCCATCGGCGGCCCATTGACCGAGGGCGGATTGGAAGTGATCCGGTCTTGGGTGATGGATCGATTCGGGTGGCCACGGTTCGTGAGCGGTTCGCCAGTGCCGTCGCGCATCGGAGGTGAGCCAGTCCGGCGGTGTGGCGGGCCGATCCGGCCAAGCCAGGACGTATTTTCCCAGGCGTCGGGTGGCGGGATCGCGCCATACGCCGATCGGGCCTTGGTGGCGTAGGCGGCGGGCGATGTGCGTCAATATCGTACGATAACGACCGTCACGCCAGCTTTCCAGCAGGAGATAAGCCGGGTTGGGATAGAGTAAATCCCCCGCCGCTCCGTTGAGCAGGACTCGGCAACCATCGGCCGCTGCCGCGCGATAGACCCTAGATTTCAGAAGACGATAACAATTCGCCGTGGGGGAATTGGGGTTGACCGGCCAGGCCGGTAAATTTCGCATCGGCCATGCCATCATGCCGGGCAGTAGCTTCAAGCGACATCCGACGTAATCGGCACAGGCCGTGATCGCGGCGCTTTCATCGGCGTTTCGGCAGTCCGGCAGCGACCAGGAATAGGCGGTCAAGGTTCCCCCGGAATCGTGCAATCGGCGTTGTGCCAGCGCGGCCAGTGGTCCGGAGTCCATGCCGCCACTCAGCATGATGCCGACCTGTTCCCCGGTATCCGTCAATCTGCGGGCGATGGCTTGATCCAAGAGTTCGCGGAAATGCTCGGCGTATTCAACATCGTGGCGATAACGAAGCGGGCGTCGGCCCAGAGTCAACGGCGTGCGTTGACAGGTGACGGCTTCTGCCGTGTAGACCACGCATTCGCCGGGCAGCAATTTGCGGATAGCCTGAAAGGGCGTATGGTTATCGACTGGCCTGGAAAAGGCGAAATGTTGCGCCAACCAAATATCGTCGGGTTGATGGGATACCGCAGGATGCGCCAACAACGCCGATGGCTCGCTAGCGGCCAGCAAGTACTTCGATGAGGAAAAATAATACAGACACCGCCGACCGAAGGGCTCCCGGTAGAGAACGATACGGGCTTGTTCGGGGGCACCGTCACGATCCGTCAGCAGCAGTACGAAAGGACCCTGCAATCGGAATAGGCCATCGCATCCTTCCTGCTTCCAGATTCTGAGCGCCAAGGCGGCATCGCTGATTCTGTCCCGTTCGTGGGCGATGGCGAGCGCCTTGCAAAGTTCGTCGCGGTTGGTCAGATAACCATCCAGGACCATACGGCAGGCGCCATCCTGGATCGGTTCAATGCCGGATGTGGAATCGAGTGGTAACTCAGCGAATCTGTCGCGTTCGATAATGACTGAATAGGTCACGCTGTAACCTTGTCCGATAAGGCGTCACGTAGGAAGTTTTTCCGCCGTGACGGCCCCGAAGTCACCGGCTCCTGAATGCCACCGATGACCAAGCTTCGCGGGTTGCTTGGAGAATGGTTCCTATTTTAGTTCAGTCGCGGGATCGCCGAGGAGGACGAAGCCACGTAGAGCGGAGGCGGCTTTGGGATTGCCGGTGATATAACGACGCTGGGCCGCGCGCAGGGCCTCGCCGAGGGTGGGCTGTTGGGCGTATTGGCGGAAGAACTCCGTACCGAAATCGCGCAGCAGATTGAGGTCGGTCAAGGCGGTGGCGCCCAGGACGCCGGCGGCGCCGTGATCCTGAAGGAGGAAGCCGTTGGCCAGGGTGTCCTGATTGGGATCGACGAAGTAGGTATTCCAACAACCCCATTGGGTGACGAGATGGGGGGTGGGATTGGTCAAGCGCCGGGCGTCGTCGGCCCACAGGAGGATGCCGTGGCTGGGATTGAGGCCCCAGATGCGGAAGCTGGAATGGCCGACGTAGCTGACCAGGGCGCCGTCCTGATCGAGGGCCTGGAGGAGCGCGGCTTGGGCGTTGGGCAATCCCTCGTCGTCGACATAAAAGGTCTGCGTGACGAAGCGGTTGAGCAGGGGCTGGGCCTGCTCCTCGCTGACCTGAGCGAACTGGCGGCCGCCGTCGGAGGGGCCGGCGGCGAGCACGGCGCGGGTGGGAGGTTGGTAGTGGACCAGCTTATCCGCCACTGCGGTCAACTCGGCCACGGTGCGCACTGGCAGGCGGCCGATGGCGGCCTGGGGAATGCCGTTGTCGTTGTAATCGACGAAGCGGTTATCGGCCGGGGCCTGAGTGACCAGGGAATCGGTGGCGGCATAGAAGGTGGGGATGAAGCTCTGACTGGCCAGGCCCAGATAATCGCGATAATCGTAGGAATCGCCGCCGACCAACAGGACGAAGGGCGGGCGGGCCTGACGCAGATAAGCGCGGAGGGCTTCGGGGTCCACCGCGAAATCGCTATAAGCGGCATACAGGGATTGCACATCGAGCACGGCGGTGGAATAACCCCGACTTTCCTGCAAAGCTGCCAACTGAGTCAGGGCCGGGGTGTCGAGGAATTGCGGATGGCTGACGATGAGATAATCCACCGCGCCCCGCTCGGGGGTCTGCGCCGGTTGCGGGATGGCGGCCTGCACGATGGGCGTTTGCAAAGCCCGGCCATCGGCCGCTTGCCAAGCGCCTGCGCCCTTCAAGATGACCGACCCGTCGCCGACCCGGCGTTGCGCGCCTTTCCAGGCCACGGTTTCGCCCTGGAAACCGCTGACCTGGACCGGACTCGTCACATTCGTCGGAATAGTCCCCCGCCAAGCGCCGTCCTGGGCCTGGGTCTGGCGGGCGTAAGCGACGGTGAAGCCGTCGAAGGCTTGGATGTCGTAGGCAAAGCCGGTATCGCCGGGGGCTTCCAAGGTCAAGGTATTGCCCGAGGCCGTCAGCGCGCCTTCCGGCACCGTGAAGTCACGGCTGGCATCCCGATTGCCATCGAAGGAAAAATCGGCCAGCGTCTGTTCGTTGACCTTCACCCGCAGATGATGATCGTCCCCGACGCCGGGCCAATCGGTGACCCCCCACAGCGTCAGATGCAAGGTGGCGTCCCCCCCGGCGTAGCCGGGCAGCGCGAAGGACCGGGAAAGACTGGCCGACCGCCCGTAGGCCGTCAGCCACTGGTCGTACCAGGGATCGATGGGCGAGGTAAAGGAATACGCCTTCTGCCGTTCGAACACGAGGCGGTCGGGGAAGACCTCGGGCGCTGCGTTGCGGGCCTTGAGAAGAGGCACGTTCTTGACCGCCTTGACCTGGCTCGGATCGAGCCGCAGGCGATAGGCGTTGCGGCCGCTGTAAAGCGTGTCGGCGATCGTCCCGACGAATTCCAGACTGTCGCCGTCATCGAACAGACCATTGGCGTTGGCGTCCAGCACATAGCGTGGCGCCCCCTGGCCGTCGTCGGTCAAGGCCAGTTGCGCCACGGGCGCTAGTGAAAAGTCGGCGCCGGCCGCCTGCAAGGCCGCGAAGCTAATCCGCTGAATACCCGGTTCCGTCACCCACAGCAGGGCATCGGCCTGGCCGGTCGTGGCGCTGCTCATCCGGCGGGTGCGCGCCAGCGACTTCGACGTCCCCGCGTTCTCCGCCGCGATCGCGGCCCAATCGATGGGCTGCGCGTGGCTCACGGCATCGAAGCCATAGGACTGACCCACCGTGAACGGGCCATGCCGTTCGGTTTGACCGTGGCTGTCCCAGCCCTCGATCAGCAGTTCGTCCACGTCACCCGAGACCGCCGCGCTGTACCGCTGCGGCTCCAGCGAGTCGATGACCGAGGAAGGAATCAGTTGTTCGGTCAGGGGTCGCCAGGCCATTTCCCCCTGCCGCCGGCCGTACAGGTGGAAGCCGACGTTGCGGGTCTCGGTGGCCGTGGTCCAGTCCACCCGCAAACCGGCCTTCGTGACGTGGGAATCCACGCTGGCTAGGGTGACCGGTACGGTGTCATCCTCAACACAAGCGGCGGGAAAGGCCACGCCATCCACCAACATCGTCTGGTTGAGAATCTCGAACCGGACATAGCGTGCGCCTTCGGAGGGAACAGTGACATTGACGTATTGCAGAACCTGATTGGTCGGGGGTTGCGCAAGCGTTCCCCAGGTGCCGAAGCTACCCAAGTTGGTGTAAGTGATGTTATCCGCCGAAGTTTCAATACCGATCAGATTATTGTTATAGGAGGTCGCGAGAGAGAACGTCAGCGCAGCGCCACCGGGAACGAAATGCTCCAGTTCGACGATTAGATCGCTCCCGGTAGCATTGCCCTGCGCCGAGACGTTCCAGGGAGGACTACCCGCTGCCTGAATGGCGCCGATGCTTTTTTCCGGTTCTGTAAATGCTGTACTTGAAACGACTGCCGATGCATATCCCAAATAGCCCGTGCTGGCGGTATTCAACGTTGTGCCGGCAGGACAGCTTTGCAGCGTGGGCGGTGGTTTTACGCAGGCCGAGGTATAGGCTACCCCATCGACCATGACTTCCGGGTTGAGAATCTCGAATTTGACGTAGCGTGCGCCGGCCGCCGGAACCGTAACGGTCAGGCGCTGTAGTATCTGATTCGCCGATGGCTGCCCGAGACTGCCGCTCATGCCATAGGTGCTCCCCGCGCCATCCAGGTTATCGTATGTGACGTTGTCCGGAGATGTCTGAATGTGCGCCAGACTGGCGTTATTGAGCGTGGACAGGGAGAGGATCAAGGATTGACTCGCGGGGACGAAATCCTCCAATTCGACGATCAGTACGCTTCCAGCCGCGCTATTGCGGGCCGTCACTTCCCACGGTGGGTTGCCCACCGCGTCGATGACTCCGATGGCCCTGTTGGGGTCGGTGAAACCGTTATTGATTACATCCCAGCCGTAGCCCAGATAACCCGTGCCGGCGGTTTCCTGAGTAGTGCCCGAAGGACAAGCCTGAGCCAGTGCCGAGGATTCCGTTACGACGCTCAGTATCCCTAATAAAAGACAGGCAACGATAGGTTTTGCCTGTCTGTGCTTTCGCGCAAGAAACGTTGTGAACATAAAAATCTCGCTTTAACAGAACCGGGGCGAGACGAGAGGAAATGGAATTGATAAATAGCGGCGGACGTTGGTTTAAGGGGCTATTGAGCCACTTTCCATTCCCCGGTGGAGGGGTCTTTGCAAAAAGTAAAATCGCTATGCCCGGTGAAGCCCCCGGCCGTGCTGGTGAACTCGACTTTCCGGCAAGAATGGCCGTCTATTTCAAAGGTGTTGACGGGTTTGATAGAGCCGTGGCTGGAAGTATCCGGGTTCTGCCAGCTCACCGTCTCGCCGTCTGGGGTTTGGTTCAGGGCCTTTTCCCCAGCGGCCGTGAACAAGTCCCAATCCTTGTCACTAAACTTCTCTACCGCTGAATACTGGAGAAAGCGCCAAGCCGTGGCGAAAGCCGACGTCGGGTAAAGGATGTTACTCGCCAGCAAAACGGCGGTTGCAAGGATAAAGGGTTTCATTGTCATCGGCGGATATCCTCCGGGTGTGATTGTCGTTGGCGTCATGGATCACGCCGTGTCCGCGGGCACATTTACGGTTTCAGTTTGCGTGTCGGACTGACGTTCTTTCAATTGCAGAGCCCATAATTGGGCATAAATTCCGCCGCGTTCCAGTAATGCGTCATGTTCTCCCCGCTCGGCGATGCGTCCCTGTTCCAGTACCACGATTTCGTCGGCGTCGACGATGGTGGACAAGCGGTGAGCGATGACCAGCGTCGTGTGTTCCGCGGAGACCTGCCGTAACGACTGCAGAATCGCCCGTTCCGCTTTGCTGTCCAGTGCTGAGGTCGCCTCGTCGAAAATCAGTATTTGAGGGCGTTTCAGTATCGCGCGGGCAATGGCCACGCGCTGTTTTTCGCCGCCGGACAATTTGAGACCGCGCTCGCCGACCAGGGTATCGTAACCCTGAGGCAGACTCATGACGAAATCGTGCAATTGAGCCAGGCGTGCGGCTCCGAGAATATCTTCACGACTGGCGTCTGGATTGGCATAGGCCAAATTGTAATACAGCGTGTCGTTGAACAGCACCGTGTCCTGGGGAACGATACCGATGACGGAACGCAGGCTTTCCTGGGTAACGTCGCGTAGGTCCTGGCCGTCGATGAGTATGCGGCCCTTGCCAACATCGTAAAAACGGAACAGTAGACGGGCCAGGGTGGATTTGCCCGCCCCACTGGGGCCTACCACCGCGAGTTTGCGGCCGGGTGGAATCGTCAGGCTCACGTCAAAAAGAATTTGCCGGTCCGGGTTATAGGCAAACTGCACGTGTTCGAACCGCACCTCGCCGCGGCTGACCGAAAGCTCCGTGGCGCCGGGCCGATTCTGAATCTCCGATTGTTCGTCCAATAATTGCACCAGCAAATCCATATCGGCCAATGAATATTTAATTTGCCGGTAAATGATGCCGAGAAATCCTAGCGGTAGAAAAAGCTGGAGCATCAGGGCGTTGACCAGCACCAAGTCGCCCAAGGTCATGGCCCCGGCGAGAACCTGATGGGCGGCGAAAAACATGATCAGGGTGACGCCCAGGGCGATGATGGCGCCTTGTCCGAAATTGAGCACGGACATGGATGTCTGGCTCAGCACGGCGCTGTTCTCCCAAGCGGCCAGCGTGTCGTCGCAACGCCGAGATTCCCATTCCTCGTTGCCGAAGTATTTCACGGTCTCGTAATTGATCAGGCCGTCGATCGCCTCGTTGTTGGCCTTGGATTCCAGACGGTTCATGGTGTGGCGGTAATCCATCCGCCAATGGGTGATCGCCAGGGTAAAGCCCACGTAACCGCCGACGCTGAGTAATACGATCAAACTGAATATCCAGTCGTATCGGCTCACCAGAATTACGCCGACCAGGACGAATTCCACCAATACGGGCAGAATGCTGAATGTCAAATAATTCAACAGGGAACTGAGACTGCGTGCGCCTCGTTCCAGGTCACGGCTGATGGCCCCGGTCTTGCGCTCCAGGTGAAAGCGCAGGGATAAACCGTAGAGATGACGCAGGGTGCGCAGAGTCAGGCGGCGCATTGCCCGGTAACGAACCCGCGCAAATAGAACGTCGCGTATTTCGTCGAACAAGGCGCTGCTCATACGCAGCAAGCCATACGCCAGTAGCAAGGTGATAGGCAGAGCCACGTTCCGCTGCTGAGTTGTGTCCAGATGGTCGACGATTTCCTTGAGCACCAAAGGTACGCCGACATTGGCGAGCTTGGCTAGCACCAGACAGCCCAAGGCCAGCAGAACCCGTTGCCAGAATTCTCCAAGATAAGGCAATAGAGCGCGGAGATTGGACCAGTCGTTGCGTCCGCTGTGCGGCGATTCGGTACGACCTGAGTAAGGAGGCATGAGGGCTGATTCTTGAGGGCTTACTGAATAGATGCTGGGTATTCAAGCACAATGGGATGATATTAGCTGTTCGGAAATGCTGTGCCAATGTCCGGGTTAGGTAGGCTAAGCCAGCCTAATCGATTGTTGGGAGAACGGCTTATGCCTAATCGTGGGGTCGGACAATCGACGTATTCGTTGGATTAAAAACAATGTTTATTGATCCAATGCAAAAATCGTTATTTTGCGATACAGTAAACTACACTCGCCTCTTTATGCCTGGTTTGTATTCCGCTAACCAGCGTTATCATCCGTCTCGGACGAGGGACGGAGTCAAAACCGACATCCACGAATCTATCTTCTGCCGTCAGCGTGGGGAAGTGCCGGAAATCGATACACGGATGGCTCGATATCGAGTAATTGGCAGTCATTAAATTGTGCAGTCGTAGGAAGATGGAATTCCATTCTTAAGCGAGAAGGGATAAAACGATCGACCTTTAAAAACTATTAGGCGCTGATGCGCCGATCTCTTAGCCGAGACACCCATTATGGGAAGAAAAAAGTGCCCTGCCATCAGCGTCGGCTGTACGGCCATCGACGCTGAACATGAGATGCAACTCGGCATGCTTGAAGAGTTGCAGCACGCTATAGCGAAAGGCCGCCGTAAATCCAAGATCGAAGGTCTGCTCACTCAGTTGATCTGTTTTACCATGTCCCATCACCAGTCGGAGCAACTGTTGATGCGCCTTTATGCCTTTCCCGGTTATGCAGCCCATTCGGACGAGCATCAGCAATTGATCGAAAGACTCAAAAAGCTGCGTAGACAGTTTCGTAATGACGAAGTGATCCTTACGGCCGCGTGGGGCGAAACGGTGGAGGAATGGCTGCTTGACCACATCCGCGGCGCTGACGCCGTGTTGGGCAAATACCTCTGCGAGGCGGAGCCGGTTAACCCGATGCTGATGGTGAATTGAACGTCACGCGTCATCGACCGCTTTGGGATACGGGGGCCAGTTGTCTTCAGACGTAATAAAAAATCAAGCAACTGGCCAGCAACACGGCAACCCACAGCACCATGCTACCCGTCGGCCAGGTACGGGCTAACCGGCCTTCGGGTCCGTGATGGCGGTATAGCGTATTGACGATTGCTTGAATCGGCTGCTGGGCGCTGTCGATGACGCGCTGGTGCAAACCTTCGATGGTGTCCCATAAGTCCTTGGCGGCGGTGGGTAATACCCGACGATACAGCCAATCCAGATCCAGATTGACGGAACGTAACTCGGGCGGATAGACACCGGTGCGAATCAACACAGCAAAGGCCAGGGCCGAAAAGGTTAGCAATTGCAGTTGGGTGATGACGTGGGTGACGGTGTACGGCTGGTAATCCAACGGGTAGGGCAGGATGGCATACAACGCGCCTGGAAATAGGCCGATCCCCAAACAAAGGCAAGCGGCCAAACTCATGGCGATCAGCATGTGAGTGGGCGCTTCCTGACAACGGATACCGCTGTCATGGGCGAAAAAGGCGAAATACGGAATCTTGATGCCGGCGTGGTGGAACACGCCCGCCGAGGCGAATAGCAGAAATAGCCAGCAAAGCCAGTGTCCCTCCTGAGCCGCGGCCTCCATGATCAGGGATTTGGTGGCGAAGGCGCTAAACAGCGGAAAGGCCGAGATGGACGCCGCACCGACCATGCACAAGCCTGTCGTCACGGGCATGGATTTGTAGAGCCCGCCGAGATCGGAACCATTCACCGTACCGGTGCGCAGCAGAACCGCTCCCATGCTCATGAACAGCAAGCCTTTGAACAGAATATCCGCGAAAGCGTGTGCCGCTGCCCCATTCAGCGCCAATTCCGTGCCGATGCCGACCCCGACTACCATGAAGCCGAGCTGATTGTTCATGCTGTAGGCCAGTACACGGCGCAGGTCGTTTTCGATCACCGCGTAGAAAATCGGGAACATCGCCATCACCGTACCGATCGTGATCAACAGCTCGGTTCCGGCGTATCCGCGGGCCAGGGCATAAATCGCCATCTTGGTGGTGAAAGCCGATAACACGACGGTCCCCGTGACAGTCGCTTCCGGATAAGCATCCTGCAACCAGTTGTGCAGCAGGGGAAAGGCGCATTTGATGCCAAAGGCCAGGAAAATCAGCACACCGCCTAGATGATCCAGACTCAAGGGACCGAAAATCGGGTTGCTGGTATCACGGACATGCAGAATGACGCCGGCCAGCAATAAAACACCCGAGCACACTTGCACCAGCAGGTAACGCATGCCCGCCCGGTAAGCGCGCTCCGTACGCCGCGCCCAGATCAAGAACACTGAAGAAACCGCCGCCAGTTCCCAATAGACGAACAAGGTGACCAGATCGCCGGCCAGTACCACGCCGAGGGCGGCGCCCGGATAGATCAGTCCGACCGCTTGCTGCAGAGCGTCACGTAGATGCAGCGCATAGATCACGGACAAAAAGGCGGCGATGTGGAAAACCACCGCGAACACGAAACTCAGGTTATCGACCCGCAGCGTCGTCAAGGTCAAGCCGAAGGCATGAACCACGGCGAAATCGCCATGGGGCAGGGTCCAGAGCTGAACGAAGCTGAGCACCGGTAACAGCAGCAGGTAGACGTTACGGGCGAACCCTTGCGGGACGAAGGGGACGAGCGCCCCGCCGACGATGAATATCAGTGCGGGATTGAGGCCGTCAATCATAATAGTCTTCGCGGCGCATCACGATTTTCCGCATCTGTTTGGCCAGCAATACCAGAGCGACACAACAGGTGAAACCGTACCATGCAAAAAAGCCGGGCCAGTTTTCGAACGGAAAGTTGACGTGTTTGTGGTAGAAGAAATCGGCGCTGAACAAGGCGATGCAAACCGCCACCAGGCCGTAGAAGATTTTATCGACATTGCGTTTGTGGTCCAGCCAGTAGACCCGCTCTGTTTTTTTTGATTCCGTCGACGGGTGTCGGGTCTTGGTCTTGGTCTTGCTCTTGGCCACTCAAACCTCCTCAAGGAATCGCTATGGGAGCGAGCAGTGCGTAAAGATCGGCTGCGTAAAAAAATAGCAACAGACAGCCGAGGGCCGTCAAGCACAACGGCACCACGCAAAGTACGGGCGCTTCCTGAATGTTGTCGAGTACGCCAATTTTTTTCGAGTTGTCCGACGCCGTGCCGCTGGCCGGGGTCGGCAGGAAAAATCCCCGTGCGACCACCGGCATCAGATAACCCACGTTCAGCAGGGAACTGACGATGAGTACGCCGATCATCAGTAGTTGATCGGCGTCCGCGGCGCCCAGCATCAGATACAGCTTGCTCCAGGAGCCGCCCAAGGGCGGCAGCCCGATGATGCTGAGCGCCCCGACCAGGAAGGCGCCGAAGGTGAACGGCATGAGTCGGCCCAGGCCATCCAGTTGACTGATTTCGGTTTTGTGGGCCGCGGTATAGATCGCGCCCGCGCAGAAGAACAGCGTGATCTTACCCATGGCGTGCATGACGATTTGTAGGGAACCGCCGAGCACACCCATGGAGGTGGCCAAGGCCCCACCCAATACCACATAGGACAGTTGACTGATGGTGGAATAGGCCAGCCGTGCCTTGAGATTGTCTTTGGTCAAGGCAACGGCCGAGGCGAGCAGCAGCGTCGTGGCCGATACCCAGATCAACCAGTGCGATGCGCCCGTGGCGCTCAAAAAATCGATGCCGAAAATGTAAACGATCACTTTCATGACCGAGAATACACCGGCCTTGACCACAGCCACGGCGTGCAGCAGGGCGCTGACCGGCGTCGGAGCCACCATGGCGGCGGGTAGCCAGCGATGGAAAGGCATGAGCGCGGCCTTGCCAATGCCAAACATGAACAAGGCGAGGAGTATCGCCACTTCGGGGCCATGAATCTTACCCGTCAGGATGCCCCCCGGTGTGAAGTCCACGGTGCCGGTCGCCCACCAGGTCCAGGTGATGGCCAGTAGCAGAAACCCGATGGACGTACCCAGGAGTATGCCCAGATAGGTTCGTCCCGCCCGCATTGCTTGAGCGTCGCCCTTGTGGGTGACAAGGGGATAGGTCGAGAGCGTCAGGACCTCGTAGAAAATAAATAAGGTCACCAGGTTGCCGGCAAAAGCGATCCCCATGGTGCTGGCGATGGCGATGGCGAAGCAGGTGTAGAAACGGGCCTGATGCTGTTCTTTGTTACCCCGCATGTAGCCGATGGAATACAGGGAGTTCAAAGGCCAAAGCACGGCGGCGACGCAGGCGAAGGCCATGCCCAGCGGCTCCACCGTCAAGCGCAAGGGTATGCCGAACAGCAAGGCCGGGGTGAGATCCACGCTGGGACGGGCGCCTTCCGCTACGCTGGGCAACAGCGACAAAACGTTCCACAGCAACAGCAGGGAGGTCAACAGTGTCGCCAGTTCCCGGCGGTTGGGGGATGACCCGTTGAGGGCGATGAACAACGCGCCGATCAGCGGTATCCATAACGCCAATAGCGTGAAGATTTCCGGGCTCATGGCGTTACCCCCAGCAAGGTGGCGGCGGCTTGCCGGGCTACCCCGGCGTTCAGGGACGTTTCCAGGCCGAAATAGAGATTAGCCAGCGCCAATGCCCAAGTGGGAATCAGCAGAGCCAGGGGCGCTTCGCGTATCACTTCGTTTTCCGGTGGTGGTTTGAAATAGGCCACTTCCACCACCCGCCAGATATAGATGACAGCCAACAGGGAAGTCAGCAGAACCAGCATCGCTACCGGCCACCAGCCTCGTTCCAGGGCGCCGACCACCAGATACCATTTGCTGATGAAGCCCGAGGTCAAGGGTACGCCGATCAGGCTCAGCCCACCGATGACGAACGCCGCCATCGTCCAGGGCATGGTCCGGCCCAGTCCCGCCATGCGTTCGAGTTTGGCCGCACCCACTCGAAACGATACGCAGCCCAGCGCCAGAAACAGCGTGGCCTTTATCAGGGCGTGATTGAATAAATGTGCGATGCCCGCCGTTAGACCGGTCAGAGACGCCAGGCTGATGCCGAGAATGATGTAGCCGATTTGCGCGACGCTGGAATAGGCCAGCATGCGTTTGACGTTGGTTTGAAAGATCGCCACCAGCGAGGCGCTGAAGATGCCGATCAGGGCCAGCGGCAGCAGGATCAAGTCCAGCCGCATGGTCTTGAAGGAAAACTCGGCGCCGAAGAGGGTAAAAAACATCCGCAACAGGATATAAATCGCCACCTTGGTCGCCGTGGCCGAAAGAAAGGCCGTCACGACGGAAGGGCCGTAGGCATAGGCGTTGGGTAGCCACAGATGGAGCGGGAACAGGGCGAGCTTCAGTCCCACGCCCACGGTCAAGAAGGCAAAGGCGACGTGTAGGGTGCGGGTGTTGGAAACTTGGGGTATGCGCAAGGCGAGATCGGCCATGTTCAGCGTGCCGGTCATGACATACAACAGCCCAATGCCGATCAGGATGAAGGTGGCCCCGATGGTGCCCATGATCAGGTATTGATAGGCCGCCGTCAGCGCCCGCCGGTCTCGCCCGGTGCTGATGAGCACATAACTGGACAACGAGGAAATTTCCAGGAACACAAAGACGTTGAAAGCGTCGCCGGTAATCGTCATGCCCAGCAGGCCCGTCAGACACAGCATGTAAGCGGCGTAGAACCAGGGCTTTTTGTTTTCCGGCAGGCGTATCCGTGTATCGACGATGGGACGGGCCGCGGTCAGCACGATGGCTCCGATGGCGGACACGATCAGCAACATATAGGCATTGACCGAATCGATCCGGTATTCGATGCCCAAGGGGGCCGGCCAATTGCCCATGGCGTAGGAAATGACCCCTTGTTGCAAGACCTCGTGCAGCAACAGGGCGGAAATGAGAAACGTCAGCCAACTGGCCGCCAGGGCCAGCATCCAGGCCAGGTTAGCACGGCCCAGCACGGCGCAAAGTGGCGCGCAAAACAGAGGTAGGACCACTTGCAGGGCGGGCAGATGATCCATAATCACAGCGATTCTTCTTCGGAAAGGCTGTGAATTTCGTCCTCCTCGATGGTGCCGTAGGCTTCGTTGATACGCACGACCAGGGCGAGGCCCAGTGATGTCGTGGCGATGCCGACGACGATGGCGGTTAGGATCAGAACGTGAGGGATGGGATTGGTGTAGACGACCGGTTGCTCGACCAGGATCGGCGCGGTGCCGCCGAAGATCTTGCCCATGCTGATGTACAGAATGAACACGGAAGTCTGGAACACATTCAACCCGACCAACTTCTTGACCAGATTGTTGGCGGAAATCACGACGTAGAATCCGGTCATCATCAAGACGACGACGACCCAGTAGTTGAAATAACCGAATACCGTTGCCATGGGTCAGCGTCCCCGCCAGGCAAATGCGAAAAATATTGAAATCATCACTGCGGACACTGTAATGCCGACCCCCATCTCCACGAGCAGGATACCCAGATGTTGGCCGTGCTCCGGATGGTGCGCGTCGAGTGCTCCGTAGCCCAGGAAATTGCCTCCCAGAAGCAGACTGACGATGCCGACCCCCGCATAGATCAAGACCCCCAGGGACATGCCCAGACGTAACAGCCAGGGGGGGAATATCGTACGGGCGTTGTGCAGTCCGAACACCAGCGCGTACAACACGACGCCGGCGCCGAAGATCACTCCGGCCTGGAAACCCCCGCCCGGTCCGAAATCACCGTGGAATTGGACATAGAGGGCGAATAACAGAATCAACGGTAGGAGCAAACGGATGACGACCCGCAGTACGGCATATTGCTTCATGGTGAGCTGTCCTTGTCGGAGGTGGGGGGCTTGCGGCGTCGAGCGCCGCCGATCAGCAGCAATACACCGATGCCGGCGGTAAAGATCACGGCGGTCTCGCCCAGGGTGTCGTAGCCGCGGTAACTCGCTAATACCGAAGTCACGATGTTGGGTATGCCGATTTCCGCACCGGATTCTTCGATGTAGTGCGGCGCGACATGTTTGTGGATGGGGTCGTTGGGATCGCCGAAGGGTGGGAAGTCCAATGTGCCGTAAATGAGCGCGGCGCCGGTGATGAAGACTACGAGCAAGGGCAGAAAAGGGCTACGCGAGGAAGGTTTTTCCCGGCTGGTGGTCAGGGCCAGGGTGCCGAGCATGAACACCGTGGCCACGCCGGCGCCGACGGAGGCTTCCGTGAACGCCACGTCCACGGCATCGAGTACCACGAACAAACCGGCGGAGACCAGGCTGTAGATGCCGAACAACATGACGATGGCGAATAGATCACGCATACGGATAACCGCGACGGCAGTGACCACGAGTAGCGCCAGGAAGAAGGTATCGATGAACAGTTCGATGACGGTGCTTCCTCAGTCTTTCTTATGAAACATCGGTGGGGAATTTTCCGGGTCCGCCAGGGCGGCGCGGGCCAGCGCATGCGTGGCGGTGGGGCTGGTGAACCACAGAAAGACCAGGATCAGAATCAGTTTGATGGTGATCTGGGTCCAGCCCCCTTGAAAACATAATCCAAGCAGGATCAGCCCGGCGCCCAGCGTGTCGGTAATGCCCGCCGCGTGCAATCGGGTGTAGAAGTCCGGCAATCGCAGTAGGCCGATCCCACCCACGGCCAAGAAGAACAAACCACCTAACAAAGCCAGCCAACTGAGCAGGTCGAGCGCCAGGGTCATGGTTTCTCCCGATCTTCCAGCCGGCGTGGCCAGCCGAGATCGCCGTAGCGGACGAACTTGAGGACGGCGATGGTGCCGATGAAATTGATCAGGGCATAGACCAGGGCGATGTCCAGGAAATCCGGTCTTCCCGTCATGAAGCCCAACACCGCGATGATGAGTACGGTTTTAGTGCCAAACGCATTGACCGCGAGAATGCGATCGTAAACGCTCGGTCCGACCAGGGCGCGGGCCATCGCCAGCGCCATGCTGACAAGAATTCCCAGCGCGGCGACGGAAAACATCAGCTTCGCTGCTCCATCTGAGCGACCCGGCGCCCCATGTCGCCTGCCAGGACATCGTCGGCGGCAGACTGGGTCAGCGCATGGACGTCCAGCGTATCCCCGCGCAGGTCAGTGGTAACGGTGCCGGGCGTTAGGGTGATGGAGTTGGCGTAGATCACCCGTCCCAAATCGGTGCGCTGTATGGGCCGAACACTGATCATGGTCGGGCTGATCGGAAGCTTGGGATCGAGAATGATGCGGGCGACGTCGATATTGGATTTGACGATTTGCCATAACAGCCAAGGCCAATAGAGGAATGCCTGCAAACTCATCAGACGCAGTCGCAAGGGTTCCTTCTCAGGATCGAGTACATCCATGCGCCATGCGACGATCGCGCATAGCGTGCAGGAAAGGATGCCAAAACCTAGCAACAGGGGATCGTGAAGATAACCCGAGAGCAGCAGCCAGACACCGAAATAAAACAACCAACGATTCAGGTGGTGGAACACGGTATTTCCCCACTCGGCTTGATGAAGTACGAGATGTCGTACATTTATCACGTTCGGGCACTGGCAATAATAGCCTGCTTCCGAGGATGGTCAAGAAATCGGCCTGGTTGTCAGACGCCGCCAAACGACTGGCAGGGCCCGGTATTGTCCGGCCGAGTGAGGGGAGAGGCGTGAATGGTCGGGGAAAGGGCGCAGCATGGATGCCGCGCCCGGAAATGGTTACTTTTCGACGAAAGCCCGTTCGATGACGTAATGTCCGGGTTCGCCCACGCTGGGCGATTTGACGAATCCACGGGCATCCAGCAGATCGCAGGTGTCCTTGAGCATCCGCGTACTGCCGCAGATCATCACCCGATCGTGTTCGGGGTCGATAATCGGTAGATCGATGTCGTGGAACAATTTGCCGCTCTCGATCAGGTCGGTCAAACGCCCCTGATAACGGAAGGGTTCGCGGGTCACGGTCGGGTAATACACGAGTTTCTCGCGGACGCTGTCCCCAAAGTACTCGTTGTCCGGTAATTCCTGCGTGATGTACCGTTCGTAAGCCAGATCGCTGACCGCGCGCACGCCGTGGACCAGGACGATCTTTTCGAAGCGATCATAGACCATGGGGTCCTTGATGATGCTCATGAATGGAGCCAGTCCGGTTCCCGTGCTCAGGCAATACAGCCGTTTCCCCGGCAGCAGGTCGTCGAGCACCAGCGTACCCACGGGTTTTCTGCTGACGATCAGCGAGTCTCCCACTTGAATACGTTGCAAGCGGGATGTCAGGGGGCCGTCCTGCACCTTGATGCTGAAGAATTCGAGATGCTCTTCGTGATTCGCGCTGGCGATGCTGTACGCGCGTAGCAACGGACGACCCTCGACTTCGAGGCCGATCATGACGAAATGTCCGTTTCGGAACCGAAATCCCGGATCACGGGTGGTTTTGAAACTGAACAACGTGTCGTTCCAGTGATGTACGTCGAGCACCTGCTCGGTCGCTAGAGTGGCCATGATCCTGCGCTTTTCCCGTATTGATCGTTCAAAAAAATCAAGTTATGTCTTAGACGATATGAATCTCAGTTTGGCGCAAGCAAGAGTTCGCGCCATAACCGTACCGCCCTTTATGGGCGGCATTATATAGCGCGCATTCCCAAAGCAAAAAGAATCAGAATGCATTTTTTTATTCGATATGGTTATTCATGAAGGTTTTCTGACCCGGCCCTCCGATTTGCCGGAATTGATGTATTCCATCAGCGCATGGAGCCCATGGCGGGATTCAGGCACCAGCACGTCCACATACAACCCCAGACCGGATGAAGAGCTATGCGCGACCATGGCGAAAAAGCGATGCTCTTTTGGGAACTCATTATCCGGGATGTTGAATACGACCTCGATAAACGTATTCTTCGCTGCGGTCGTTTCCGCTTCCAGGAACACGCCATTCTGATTGACGTTGCGTATCGTTCCCGAGTCCAGGAAATGACCGTTTTGAAATAAAGAAGCGCTGATCGCGAGTGCCTCGCGTCGGCTGCAGCGGTGTTCGATCATCGCTATAACCCTCCACCTGTTGGTATCCTCGCGCCGCTTGACGGACAGGGTCGTTTTGCGATCACGCCCGTTATCCTGAAGGGAAAGAATACACAACCGTTGATTTAACGGCAAAAATGATGAATCCGGTCGTAGTGAATGTAAATCAGGATAATCCCTGACAAGCTCGGGTCGACGGGAAATAGGCAGTTTCCAACGGATGGAAATCGGCGTTAGACATTGCGGCGTCGACAGTGGCATCTGGCTGGGAGGAAGCTATAGTTGTAAAAACCGCGCTGGTAGACGCGGGTTAAACTCAATGATTGGGTGGCTTCTTTTCTCAATGTTTCCCTCTTTCTCGCTTCGCGTTCACCAGTCGCTGGACCCCGTTTCTAGTTCGTCCAGGCTCCTGGATTCCGGCATTCGAGCCGGAATGACGGGTAAGGTGCGCGTGCGGAACCACCCAGAATAGGGAGCGGAGTTTCGAGGCTACCTCGCGCTCCTGATCAATACAACGACACGCCGGGCGGATAGCGCCGTGACGGCCGTGGACATTGCGGAGGATAGGGTGCAGGTGAGGCAAAGCGATTCCCATGACCGGGTGCACGGCAGCCCGGTCGACGAGTTGGATACCTTCCCCAAGCTGTTGTTGAATCACGCCCTCCAACGAGGTGATAAACCGGCGATACGCGAAAAGGATTTCGGTATTTGGCAGTTCTGGACCTGGCGGCAGATGGCGGACGAGATACGCGCCTTCGCCTGCGGCTTGGCCGATCTGGGGTTTCAGCAGGGCGACAAGCTGGCCATCATCGGTGACAACCGTCCTCAAATGTATTGGGCCGTGGCCGCCACCCAGTGTCTGGGCGGCGTTCCCTTGCCGTTGTATCAGGATGCGGTCGCCGAGGAAATGGCTTATGTGCTCAACGATGCCGATGTCCGCTTCGTCGTCGTGGAGGATCAGGAACAGGTCGATAAGGTCCTGGAAATTAAGGACCGATGCCCTTTGGTGGAGGTCGTCATTTATGATGATCCCAGGGGGCTGCGCCATTACTACCAACCTTTTCTGTTCAGCCTGACCAAGGTCCAGGAAGCCGGGCGTGGTTACGACCACACTCATGCCGGTTTTTTCGAGGAACGTGTCGCCACGGGCAAGGGCGAAGATGTCGGGGTCATGCTCTATACCTCCGGCACCACCGGCAAGCCCAAGGGGGTGATGCTGACCTACGACAATTTCATCATCACCGGTCGTAACGGCATCCTTCGCGAGGGACTGCAGGAGGATGAAGAAGTGTTGGCTTATCTACCTATGGCGTGGGTAGGCGACCATCTGTTTTCCTATGCTCAGTCCTACGTTGCGGGCTTTTGCGTCAGTTGTCCCGAAAGCGCCGAAACCGTGATGCACGATATGCGCGAGATCGGACCCACCTATTTCTTCGCACCGCCACGGATTTTCGAGAATCTGCTCACCCAGGTGATGATTCGCATGGAAGACGCAGGCTACCTCAAGCGCAAACTCTTTCATTTCTTCATGAACCATGCGCGGCGGGTGGGTACGGCGATTCTGGACGGCGTAGCGGTTCCGGTTCAGGACCGTTTGCTTTATGCCTTGGGTCGGGTGTTGATCTACGGGCCGTTGAAGAACGTGCTGGGTTTCACCCGTATTCGCTTGGCTTACACGGCGGGCGAAGCCATCGGCCCTGACATCTTCGATTTCTTCCGCTCGCTGGGCATCAATATCAAGCAGTTATATGGCTCTACCGAAGCTTCGGTGTTCGTCTGCGTGCAACCCAATGGGCAGGTCAAACCCGACACCGTGGGCACGCCCGCCATGGGCGTCGAGGTCCGCGTCACCGAAGACGGTGAAGTCCTGTTCCGTGGCCCCGGCGTGTTCCATTCTTATTACAAGAACCCGAAGTCCACCGAGGAAACCAAGGATGCCGAGGGTTGGGTGCACACCGGGGACGCCGGTTTCTTCGACGAAGATGGCCATCTCAAGATCATTGATCGCGCCAAGGATGTCGGCAAACTGCTGGATGGCACTTTGTTCGCGCCCAAATACATCGAGAATAAGCTCAAGTTCTTTCCGCATATCAAGGAAGCGGTGGCGTTCGGAGATGGCCGTGAGTACGCCACGGCCTTCATCAATATCGACCTGGAGGCCGTCGGCAACTGGGCCGAACGGCGTAATCTGGCTTATTCGGGCTATACCGACTTGGCGGGGCAGGAGGCCGTGTACGACTTGATTCAGGACTGCGTCGAAAAAGTCAACGCCGATCTGGCCAAGGATGCCCAGTTGGGGGGCTCGCAAATCAAACGGTTTTTGATTCTGCATAAGGAGCTGGACGCCGATGACGGGGAACTGACTCGCACCCGCAAAGTGCGCCGGCGGTTCATCGCGGAGCGGTACGCCGATCTCATTGAGGCGCTGTTCTCCAATCAGTCCAGCCATGCCGTGGAAGCGCAGGTGAAGTTCGAGGACGGGCGCACCGGCACCATCCGCGCCAATCTCAATATCCGTAACAGCGAACGTTTCGGCATCGCCGAAATGCGCAAGGCCAGTTGAGGGAGGCATGCCATGAATCCTAAGCGCACTATCGGCGACGTTATTCTGGAAGTGGAGGACATCGCGCTGTCTTTCGGCGGCGTGCGCGCTCTTAGCCATGTCAGCTTCGGCGTAAGGGAGCATGAGATTTGCTCCATCATCGGCCCCAATGGCGCCGGTAAGAGTTCCATGCTGAATGTCATCAACGGCGTCTACCATCCCCAGCACGGCCACCTCGTTTATCGCGGCAAACGCATCCGCCGTATGCATGCTCATAAATCGGCCCGCTATGGCATTGCCCGCACCTTTCAGAACATCGCCTTATTCAAGGGTATGAGCGCGCTCGACAATATCCTGACGGGCCGCAACTTGATGATCAAAAGTACCTTTATCGAACAGGCATTCTACTGGGGACGCGCCCGTAGCGAGGAGATCGCGCACCGCCGCCGGGTGGAGGAAATCGTCGATTTTCTGGAAATCGAATCGGTGCGCAAGGTGCCCGTCGGACGCTTGCCCTACGGATTGCAGAAACGCGTGGAACTGGGCCGTGCTTTAGCTGCCGAGCCTCAGGTTTTGCTGCTGGACGAACCCATGGCGGGGATGAACGTGGAAGAAAAGGAAGATATGTGCCGTTTCATCTTGGATGTGAACGATGAGTTCGGTACCACCATGGTGTTGATCGAACACGACATGGGCGTGGTCATGGATCTGTCCGATCATGTCGTCGTATTGGATTACGGGCGCAAGATCGCGGATGGAACGCCCGAGGAAATCCGCGACAACCAACAGGTGATCGACGCCTATCTAGGTGTGGCGGCTTAGGCGAATCTTGCGGGGGAGTGACAGACAGTGTCCTTTTTCTTCGAAGTCTTGATCGGTGGCTTGTTGGCCGGCGTCATGTATTCGTTGGTGGCGTTGGGCTTCGTGTTGATTTTCAAAGCCTCGGGGGTGCTCAACTTCGCCCAGGGTTCCATGGTGTTGTTCGCGGCGCTCACGTTTGTCAGCCTGACTGAACGCGGCATCAATTTCTGGCTGGCTTTGCTCGCGACCCTGGCGATCATGGTGGTGCTGGCCATTCTTACCGAGCGTATCGTATTGCGGCCGTTGGTCAATCAACCGGCGATCACCCTATTCATGGCGACCATTGGTCTGAGCTTCCTGTTGGAGGGTTTGGCCCAGGGTTTGTGGGGCTCTCAACCGCATGGCCTGAACCTGGGTATTCCCGATGACGTGTTGGTGATCGGGGATATGTTCATCAGCACCTTCGATCTGTATGCAGCGGGGATCGCGGCGGTACTGGTGGGCGCCTTGGCGGTGTTTTTCAACAAAACGCGGGTGGGCCGAGCCTTGCGGGCGGTGGCCGACGATCACCAGGCGGCTTTGGCGGTCGGCATTCCGCTCAAGCACATCTGGGCCATCGTTTGGGCGGTGGCTGGTTTCGTCGCCCTGGTGGCCGGCCTGTTGTGGGGCGCGCGCCAAGGCGTGCAGTTCGCGCTGACCTTGGTGGCCTTGAAAGCCTTGCCGGTGCTGATCCTGGGTGGCTTCACCTCGGTGCCGGGCGCGATTGTCGGGGGATTGATCATCGGTGCCAGCGAGAAACTCGCCGAGGTCTATATCGGCCCCTATGTGGGCGGCGGCATCGAAAACTGGTTTCCCTACATGCTGGCCCTGATGTTTTTGTTGATCCGCCCCGAAGGTCTGTTCGGGGAAGTTCATATCGACAGGGTGTAGGCCGCCATGATTTACCGCGAATGTGGTCAGTTCAAAACCAGCTACGGTTCCGATCAGGCGATTTTTCCTATTCCCCAGGATCGCTGGGGAGTGATGTTGGCCCTGTTGATCGCCTTTATGGTCATCCCCGCGATAGCCAACGAGTATTGGCTGGGCGTTATCCTCACCCCGTTTCTGATACTGGCGCTGGCGGCCCTGGGTCTGAACATTCTGACCGGCTATTGCGGTCAGTTGTCGCTGGGTTCCGCGGCGTTCATGGCGGTCGGGGCCTTTGCCGCCTACAACTTCGAATTGCGTCTGCCGGGAATTCCGCTGTTGCTGGATTTCGTATTGGCCGGGCTGGTGGCGGCAGGCGTGGGCATAATCTTCGGCATTCCCAGTTTGCGCATCAAGGGGTTTTATCTGGCTGTCGCGACGCTGGCGGCGCAATTCTTCATCGAATGGAGCTTGACCAAGTTCGGTTGGTTTTCCAATTACAGTTCGTCCGGGGTGATCACCGCCCAGAAAATGGTGATACTCGGTTACGACTTCGATACCCCCTTACGCAAGTATCTGCTGGTGTTGTCCATCGTGTCGGTATTGGCGCTGATGGCCAAGAACCTGGTGCGCAGCGAAACCGGACGGGCTTGGATGGCGGTCCGCGACATGGATGTGGCGGCCGAGGTAATCGGCATACGCATCATGAAAACCAAGTTGATGGCTTTTGCCGTCAGCTCTTTCTATTGTGGCGTGGCCGGCGCGCTCTGGGCGTTCGCCTATCTGGGCACAGTGGATGCCCAGACTTTCGATCTGCACCGCTCGTTCCAGATCCTGTTCATGATCATCGTCGGCGGAATGGGCAGTATTCTCGGTTCGTTCATCGGTGCGGCCTTCATCGTACTGATGCCCATCTTCATCAATCTGTCCGCGCATGCCTTGTTCGGAAATGCGATCCGTCCCGATCTGCTTTCCAATATGGAGCTCATCGTGTTCGGCGGGTTGATCATTTTCTTCTTGATCGTAGAACCCCTGGGACTGGCCCGGCTGTGGCAGATCGCCAAAGAAAAGCTGCGTCTGTGGCCTTTCCCTCATTGATTACAATCACAAAATCACAATAACTCTCCGGGTGGAGGAATTGCCTTAATGGCGAGGAGAATCATCATGACCTTGAAAAAAGTCTTGGTTTCGTGTCTTGGCGCCGCAGTTTTAGGCGGAATCGTCGCGGGTGGCGGCGCGGTCGTGGCCCAAAGCAACGAGCAATTTATTCCCATGCTCAGCTATAGGGTGGGACCCTACGCGGCGGGCGGCACCGGTATCTTCGGCGGTTTCATCGATTACATCAATCTACTCAACGAACGCGATGGCGGTATCAACGGCGTCAAAATCACCTATGAGGAATGCGAGACCGAATACAAGCCGGACCGTGCGTTGGAGTGTTATGAACGCTTGAAGAACAGTGGTCCGACCGGTGCTTCGATGTTTAACTTCGTGGCCACCCCCCCGGTGTACGCGACCATGGATCGTACCTTGGAGGATAAGATTCCTGTGGTGGCGATCGGCTATGGTCCGGCTTATACCGCGGATGGGCGCGTATTCCCTTATATTTTTCCTTTGGTGACCACCTATTGGAGCCAGAACACGGCCAAAATCAAATTCATCGCCCTACAGGAGCAATGCCTGGCCCAATATCCCGATCTTGAGGGCAAACCGGATCGCGCCGCCCAATGTTTCGAACACGCCAAGAAGGGCGAGCTGCAAGGCGATGGTCTGGACAAACTCAAGGGTAAGAAGATCGTCAATCTGTACCACGACTCGGGCTATGGCAAGGAAACTAAGCCGATTTTGGATGCCCAGGCAGAAAAATACGGCTTCCAGGTGGTGTACATTCCCGTACCGCATCCCGGCAACGAGCAGCAGTCGCAATGGTTGCAGATTCGCCGTGAGAAACCCGACTGGGTCATTCTGCGCGGTTGGGGCGTTATGAATCCCACGGCTATCACCCAGGCGGCGCGGATCAAGTTCCCGGCCGATCGCATTGTCGGCGTCTGGTGGAGTGGCGCCGAGGAGGATGTGGTTCCCGCCGGTGACGCCGCCATCGGCTTTATCGCCGCTGCGCTGAATCCAGCGGGCGATCAGTTTCCAGCTATCAAGCAGATCGAGGAATTGTTGTACAGCAAGGGCAAAGGCAATATGCAAGATCCCTCGCGCGTGGGTAGCGTGTATTACAATCGTGGCATCATCCATGGCGTGTTGAATACGGAGGCGATTCGCAAGGCCCAGGAAAAATTCGGCAATAAACCGTTGACCGGCGAACAGGTGCGCTGGGGTCTGGAAAATCTGGAAATCACCGAAGCACGACTCAAGGAATTGGGTTTGGAAGGCGTCATGTCGCCCATCAAGATCAGTTGCGCGGATCATGAAGGCGGCGCCCCGGTGCGTTTCCACCAGTGGAATGGCAAGCAATGGGTGTTGGTGTCCGATTGGATCGCCACCGATCAGTCCCTGGTCCGTCCATTGGTCGAGAAGGAAGCGGCCAACTATGCCAAGGAAAAGAATCTACCGATTCGCGATTGCTCCAAGGAAAGCTGAGGTCCGCAACCATGAGCGAAACGGGAAACCCCCTGCTGTCAGTCAACAACATCGAAGTGATCTACGATCATGTCATTTTGGTCTTGAAGGGGGTTTCCCTGGAGTTGCACGAGGAAGGCATCGTCGCCTTGCTGGGGGCCAATGGCGCCGGCAAGACCACCACCTTGAAGGCGATTTCCAATTTGCTACGGGCGGAGCGCGGCGAGGTTACCAAGGGCAACGTGCGCTTCAGGGGCGAACGGATAGAAAAGTTGACGCCGCCCGAATTGGTCAAGCGCGGCGTCGTGCAGGTCATGGAAGGCCGGCATTGCTTCGAGCATCTGAGCGTGGAAGAGAATCTGCTGACCGGCGCTTATACGCGCCGCGCGGGGCGCGCGACGATTCGTGAGGATCTAGAAAAGGTTTACGAATACTTCCCCCGTTTATGGGAACGTCGGCACAGCCTGGCCGGCTATACCTCGGGTGGTGAGCAGCAGATGACGGCGGTAGGTCGCGCGCTGATGGCGCGCCCCTCCACGATACTCCTTGATGAACCGTCGATGGGATTGGCGCCCCAGGTGGTAGAGGAAATCTTCGCCATCGTGCAGAACCTGAATCAGAAAGAAAAGGTTAGCTTCATCCTGGCGGAGCAAAACACCATGGTGGCGCTACGTTATTCCAGTTTCGGCTATATCCTGGAAAACGGCCGGGTTGTGATGCAAGGTAGTGCAGAGGAGTTGAGTAGGAACGAGGATGTCAAGGAATTTTATCTGGGTTTGGGCAGTTCCGGGCGGAAAAGCTTCCGCGATGTTAAACATTACCGCCGACGCAAGCGTTGGCTGGCTTGAACGATTGGGTTGAACTGGGAGATCGGCATGGCTTTTTATGACCTCTTGGAGGCTCGTGAGCAAACCGAGCGGGACATCTGGCTGCGGAAGGCATTGCCGGCCCAGATCGCGCATGCGCAAAAGCATGCCCCGGCATTTGCGCGTATTCTGCAGGGTGTGAATCCGGAGGCCGTGGTCGACCGTGCGAGTCTGGCCAAGCTGCCCGTCGTTCGGAAATCCGAATTGATCGACAGCCAGCACCGTGATCCACCGTTCGGTGGGTTGGTTGCCGCGCCTGTCGGCGCGTTGGCGCAGGTTTTTCAGTCGCCTGGCCCTATCTACGATCCGGAGGCGCGCCGTCCGGATTTCTGGCGTTTCGCGCGCGCTTTATTCGCGGCAGGTTTCCGCGCGGGCGATCTGATCCACAACACATTTTCCTATCATTTCACGCCAGCGGGTTCCATGTTGGCTACTGGCGCAAGTGCTCTGGGCTGCGCCGTATTTCCCGCTGGCGTCGGACAGACAGAATTGCAGGTGCGTGCCATCCATGATCTCAGGCCCCAAGGCTATGTTGGTACGCCTTCCTTCCTAAAAATCATTTTGGACCGAGCCGCCGATCTACAGGCCGATGTATCCAGTCTTCAGAAAGCCTTGGTCACCGCAGAAGCTTTGCCGCCCAGCTTGCGCGAGGAGTTCAACAGCCGGGGTGTGCGGACCTTCCAATGCTATGCCACCGCCGATCTCGGGTTGATTGCCTACGAAACTCCCGCCTTGGAAGGTATGGTTGTAGATGAGGGGGTGTTGGTGGAAATTGTCCGGCCTGGTACAGGCGAACCCGTGCCCGAGGGTGAGGTGGGAGAACTAGTTATTACTACCTTCAATCCTGAGTATCCCCTGATTCGCTTCGCTACAGGCGATTTGTCTGCCGTGTTACCGGGCATCAGCTCTTGTGGTCGTACCAATACGCGTATTCGGGGCTGGTTAGGTCGGGCCGATCAAACGACCAAGGTTCGCGGCATGTTCATCCATCCCTCGCAAATCGCCGAGGTGCTCAAACGCCATTCTCAGATCATCAAGGCGCGCCTGCACATAGAACAAAGAAATTATCAGGATGCCATGACGCTGTATTGTGAAGTCGATGGGATACTGGATGAGGGCCAGAGGAAAGCCATCGAGGGGACAATCCGGGATGTCTGTAAGCTGCGAGGGGAGCTGAATATCGTGGCGCCGGGGACTTTGCCGAATGATGGCAAGGTGATAGACGATGTGCGCGACTATAAGTGACATCACCCGGTAGTTAGGGGACACTTTCATGATGCGCCGATAGGGCATCATGATTTTTGTTTTTCGAGTAATTCGCTGGTCTAAGGATCAGGATTGGGCAATTTCAAGGAATGCCCCAAAGTTGGGACATCGAGATAAAGAGTTGATCGCAAGGGTCGAACATGTATCGGCGTGTTAGGTCATTATCGAGGTGTGCCGGTCAAGGCACGCACGAGCAGTGTGCTTTGTCAGTCGGTGGTTGGGGCTGACACTCGAATGTTTTTTGCCGATGACTATCGTGACCCTTGCGACCAACTACTGACCTGACTGCTTGGGTGCAAGCCGTGAACAAATAATCACGTGGATGATCTATTCTAACGCCCCTTTTTAATTTACGTTTACGTAAAAGTAATAATATGGATACTTTAATGCCTTTTTACATTTACGTAAAAGGAAAATGGCTTAGAGGGAAAACTATAAAGAAATTACGGATATTGCTTGCCGCTTAACAGACTGGCGATTAACCTAGAACTTAGCTGACGCGGAGGATAGGCCATGTTGACTTATGAGGATTGTGTCGGTCTAAGCGAGCTTACGGATGCAGAAATCGAGGCCATCGCCCAACATGAGCATCTGCCGGAAATCATCGCGGCCGAACTGGGCAACTACCTAGTGCACGATGCGGCTGGAGTGCCCATGCTCAAGCGCATCATTTTGGACGATATCCAAATTGCCGAGCATCGAAACGATAAACACAAAGCCCTGCAACTCAAGCTCGTGTTAAAGCATTTCATCGATACCCATCCGGGCAAGACCTGCTAGCGGTATAGGCTCGGTATCCGCCGAGATGGGGATAGGTCGGACTCACCCCGATCACGCTACAGATGAGTTTTTATGTATTCGTATTCGGAATCCATCGCATGCCCTGTGTCGTCTGCTACGAAATCAGCGAGTTTGCCACCGACTAGGGGGATGCCGCAGCTGATGGTGATCATGACGTCGTTGACGCTGCCCTTGCCCTCGGGGTGCAATTTCATGGTGCCGGATATATCGACCGGCACCCCTTTTATTTCCACAGTCAGATTACAGATCCAGGTGGGACCATCCTGACGCCATTCCTCCGTCTGGATAACGGTATTCCAGGCGCCGAGAAATTTTTTGAGCAGACCAGGTACGTTGGCCGGTACTTCCCGCACGGTTTTGGTGAAATAGCCATTGTCACGGGCGGAGCACTCCAGAACCTCCACATTTCGTGTCCCGACGCCTTCGAATTTGGCCTTGATCATTGCCGGGTCGGAGAAAAATTTGAAGACTGTCTCGACAGGTTGATCGTAAAGATGTGAATCACTGACTTCCAAGGTGGTTCTCCTCCGCTGTGGATTGAGTACTTATGCTCGGCCCTATGGCCACATTGAGTTAGACATTAGGTGGACCAAGAGCGACTGTCAATGCGCCCAACTCACGAATATCCCGGCGTTCGGGAATTACGATTTTCGTGGGCCGTTTGTGCCCCCTGCAACTTTAGATGGGATCATCTATACTTGCACTTGTCTTTGCATGTTATCAATAATGGGAAACCATGCTGACGGACCCTAGCCATTCGAGTATTCATCTCTTCCCTTGCATCCTGCTCGTGCTACTCGGCGGCTGTGCGATGACGCCTTCTTCACCCACAGGAGTCGATTCTTCAGGGCTGGATTACTCAATCGACGATCCCACTCGTCAACACGTCGTCGGTATCGCTAAAAGTCTGCTCGGTGTGCCCTACGAATGGGGCGGGAGCGATCCCAATGGCGTAGATTGTAGCGGATTGGTGAATTACACCTTCGAGCAAATCGGTATTCACGTACCGCGAACCGCAGAACAGCTCTACGTAGCAGGACGTAAACTGCGCCGGGTTCAGCCTGGCGATCTACTGTTTTATCAAACCTCATCTAGAGGCCGAATATCACACGTCGGCATCTATATTGGCCACGGTCAGATGATTCACGCCTCCACTAGCCAACGGAGAGTGATCAAGGCTGATATCAGCCAACCTTACTGGCGTAAGCGGTGGGTTGGGAGCGCAACTTATCTGGCCTGCGTGGGACCGCACTGCTGATTCGAGTGTCTTCGGCCGGAGTAATTTGCAGCGGCACACCATTGGTGAATACCATTAGCATGCCGGGTTTGAGAATGGTCCAATCCTCGTCGGTAGTCAGCGGGCGTGTCGCTACGATGGTTACTACGTCCGTAGGGGTCGTCTCCTGTTGAAAGTCCACTGTGACGTCAGCGTCCATCAGGCAAGCTTTGCCGAAGGGAGCTCTGCGCGTTAGCCAGCAGAGCTGAGTGCTGCAGTGGGCGTACAAATGCTGGGAATCGCTGAGCAGAAAATTGAAGATCCCGTGCTCATTCAATTGCGCCACCTGCGATTGAAGAAAACGCCATAAGGGCGGATAGTGCCGTGGTGGTTGCGGAAAACGCTCGCGGATGCGGTCCAGTAACCAGCAGAATGCGCGTTCGCTGTCGGTTGTGCCGATGGGCCGGTAAAAACTCAAGGGTAATTGTTTGGCGCCTTTGAGCTGGCCGTTATGGGCGAAGACCCAGTGACGGCCCCAAAGTTCGCGGGTGAAGGGATGCGTGTTCTCCAGGCAGACACTGCCACGATTAGCGCGGCGGATATGGCTGATTACGACGCGGCTCTTGATGGAATAGCTCTGTACCAGGCGCGCGATTTCCGAATTGCTACTGGGCAAGGGATCGTGAAACGCGCGGCAACCCCGGCCCTCGTAGAAGGCTATACCCCAACCATCCCGGTGCGGACCCGTCCGGCCTCCGCGCTGCATCAGGCCCGTAAAGCTGAAACAGATATCGGTTGGGACATTAGCGCTCATGCCGAGAAGTTCACACATCGCTTACCTGTCCTCCGCTTGTTTTGTGTTCTGATGCCATTGTTGTCGGTGCTGAGTCAAAAAGCGAAGCATCATAGTGGCTTCTTAAGAATATGCTCTTCGAGAGCATGCACCCGCAACTCCGATATGGCCCGGCCACGGACGGACTTGCGCGCGCGCTGTACGGAATGCGCGTCGCCCGTACGTAGCGGATGCCATTCGGGTAATTCTCGACCTTCAGCCAACAGACGATAGGCGCAGGTATCCGGCAACCAAGTGATTTGCGCAATCGATTCGGGGGTCAGTTGCAGGCAATCGGGAACACACAGGGTGCGTTGAGCATAATGTCGACATCGGCAGCTTTTCAAATCCAATAATCGACAAGCGACATTGGTGAAAAACAGTTCGCCGGTATCGGCATCCTCCAACTTGTGCAGACAGCATTTTCCGCAGCCATCGCACAGCGATTCCCATTCCACGGGAGTCATTTCGGCCAGGGATTTGGAAAGCCAGAAATCAGCCATGGGCAGGCGCTGCTATGGCCGGTTTGCTGACGGTTGCCGCATGCAAATAGGTCGGGAATGGATCAGGAATGGATGTAGTCGCGCAGCGCCTTGGCTTCCGCGGAGGTTTCCTGCAGCTTCGCCTTGACCAGATCACCGATAGAGATGACGCCAACGATATGCCCCTCGTAAACGATAGGCAGGTGGCGAAATCTCTTTTCGGTCATCAGAACGAGTACCTGTTCCGTATCATCGTCGGGATTGCCTAACATCAGGCCGGTTGTCATGCAGTCCTGAACTCGCAGTTTCTCGAAGTCAGTATGGCCTTCCGCAAACAGCCTGATCACATCGCGCTCCGTCAGAATCCCTAGGGGTTCGCCACTGCTGGAAGGAATTATGACCGAACCCACCCGATGTTGATGCATGATGCGGATAGCGTCCGCTAGGCTGGCGGATTGTTCGATGGTGACGGCGCTCGCCCCCTTGTTATCGAGGAGTTGCTTGAGTCTCGTCATGTGGCTGCCTCCACGGGGAAATCGTTACACAGCCATTATTAGCATAGCGTTCGCGTAGTGCAACCATCATCCGATGGTAAAGCGGCTTCAATGGGTCGAGTGTCCTGATCGCGACCCATTGAAGCGCGGACAGGACTAATGCGTGAGTTCCAGCAATAAGTCGTTTAGGCGCTTGATGAAGTTGGCTGGATCATCCAACTGCCCACCTTCGGCCAATAGGGCCTGACCGAACAACAGGTGCGTCCAATCCGTGAAGCGTTCCTCGTTGGTTTCATCGTTGAGGCGGCGGACCAAGAAATGGTCGGGATTCAGTTCCAGATTGGGCTTGCTACCCGGTATTTCCTGGCCCGCTTCGCGCAGCATACGTTCCAGATGGCTACTCATGGCATAGTCGTCGGCCACTAGACAAGCGGGTGAGTCGGTCAACCGCTTGGATAACCGTACCTGATTGATCTTGTCACCTAACGTGGTCTTGATGCGTTCCAGCAGATCCTTGTATTCCTCTTCCGCCTGTTTCTGTTCCTTTTGTTCTTCCTCACTGGCCACCTTGTCCAGATCCAGCGCGCCTTTAGCGACCGACTGGAGGGATTTACCCTGGAATTCGGTGAGGTGAGCAACCAGCCACTCATCGACACGTTCGGACAGCAGCAGCACTTCAATGCCTTTTTTCCGGAAGAATTCCAGATGCGGGCTGTTCTTGGCGGCGGCAAAACTGTCCGCGGTGATGTAGTAGATTTTGTCCTGACCTTCCTTCATGCGCCCCACGTAGTCTTCCAGTGACACGGTCTGTTCGGCGTTGTCCGCGTGGGTCGAAGCAAAGCGCAGCAGCTTGGCGATCTGCTCGCGATTGGCGAAATCCTCGCCAGGACCTTCCTTCAGAACCTTGCCGAAATTCTCCCAGAAAACTTTGTATTGATCGGGTTCGTCCTTGGCCAGATTCTCCAGCAGACCCAGCACCTTCTTCACCGAGCCAGCGCGCATGCTATCGATGATCTTGTTGTTTTGCAGGATTTCGCGGGAGATATTCAGCGGTAGGTCGTTGGAATCCAACAGACCACGCACGAAACGAAGATAACGAGGCATCAGTTCCTCGGCGTCTTCCATGATGAAGACCCGGCGAACGTACAGCTTGACCCCGTGGCGTTGCTGATTGACGTCCCAGAGATCGAAGGGAGCGCGCTTGGGAATATACAACAGGGAAACGTATTCCAGTTTGCCTTCTACCCGGTTGTGACTCCAAAGCAGAGGCTCGTCGAAATCATGCGCGACATGCTTGTAAAACTCCTTGTATTCTTCCTCGGTGATCTCGTTCTTGGGCCGGGTCCACAGTGCGGAGGCGCGATTGATCGTTTCCTCCTCGACGGTGGGCTGGCTGTCCTTGTCCTGGGCCGGTTTCTCTACCCGCATGATGACAGGAAGATTGATGTGGTCCGAATACTTGGTAATGATGGAACGCAAGCGCCATTCATCCAGGAACTCATCCTCGCCTTCCCGTAAATGCAACACGATTTCCGTGCCGCGATCGGATTTCCCGACGGTTTCCAACGTGTACTCGCCTTCCCCCGAGGATTCCCAACGCACGCCGTGTTCGGCGCCCAAGCCGGCTCGGCGGGTGGTCAGGATTACCTTGTCGGCGACGATAAAGCTGGAATAGAAACCGACGCCGAATTGCCCGATGAGATGGGAGTCCTTAGCCTGATCGCCGGTCAGTTTCTGGAGAAATTCGCGGGTTCCGGAACGGGCGATGACGCCAATATTGTCGATCACTTCCTGGCGGTTCATTCCGATTCCGTTATCACTGACCGTGATGGTGCGGGCGTCCTTATCGAAGGCCACGCGAATCTTCACTTCGCCATCGCTTTCGTAAAGGGCGTCGTCCGTTAGCGCCTCGAAACGCAGTTTGTCGCAGGCGTCGGAGGCGTTGGAAATCAGTTCGCGCAGGAATATCTCTTTGTTTGAATACAAAGAGTTGATCATCAATTTGAGCAGTTGCTGAACTTCGGCTTGAAAGCCTAGCGTTTCCTTATGAGCTTCGACAGTCATCGCGGATTGAACTCCTTAGTGTTTTTGAAGGGAATCGATGCTCCTGTAGGTAGGGTTTCGCACCGGGATTTCAAGAGCGGGGAATCACTTGGCTTAATACGCAAGCCAAGGGTTTGCGGACAATGGAAGGCGACCCGTACGGTGGAAACGGACTTTAATCCCTTGCTTCGACGGCCAATCCTGCTTGCCGAGCGGTTTCGACAAATCGCGGAAATGAGGTGCCGACATTGGCGCAATCGGCAATTTGGATGGCGCCTTCAGCCCGCAAGGCCGCCAGGGCGAAAGCCATGGCTATGCGATGATCACTGTGGCTGTCGATGGCGCCGCCCTGTAGCGATCCACCTTGGATGACTATTCCGTCAGGGGTGGCCTGGGCTACGCCGCCCAGGGCTTGCAAACCATCGGCCATGACCTGGATGCGGTCGCTTTCCTTGAGCCGCAGCTCCTCGGCGCCACTGAGCACCGTCTCGCCTTCGGCGTAGGCGGCCGCGATAAAGATCGCCGGGAATTCGTCGATGGCCAAAGGCACCAGGGATTCGGGAATACGGATACCGTGCAGGGGGGCGGAGCGTACACGGAGATCGGCTACGGGTTCGCCGCCGCTCAACCGTTCGTTGGACATGATGATATTGGCGCCCATCTGTTTGAGGAGGGTGATGATGCCCGTCCGGGTCGGGTTGATGCCGACGTGCTCCAGTAATAGATCGGAATCCGGCGCAATGCTGGCCCCCACTAGGAAAAAGGCGGCCGAGGAAATATCCGCGGGGATGTCGATATCGCACGAATGCAAATGGCCTCCCCCGTTCAACACGATGTGGTTGTCGCGACGTTCCAGCGCGTACCCGAAGCCCGTGAGCAGGCGTTCGGTATGGTCACGGGTCGGCGCGGGTTCGCTGATGCGGGTGGTTCCCCGGGCATACAGTCCCGCCAATAACAGACAGGACTTGACCTGGGCGCTGGCGACCGGCATCGCATATTCGATGCCGGTCAGGGGCTGACCGCCGTGGATTGCCAGCGGCGCGGTCCCCTGTTCGGTGGCGCTGATGGAAGCGCCCATGCGGGTCAGTGGCTCGATGATGCGGCGCATGGGGCGGCGGCTTAACGATTCGTCGCCGATCAGGGTCGAGGAAAAGTTTTGCCCGGCCAGCAAACCCGTCAGTAGACGCATGCCGGTGCCGGAGTTGCCCATGTCCAACGCCGTCGCCGGTTCCCGCAAGCCCTTCATGCCGACCCCGTGAACGATGAGATGGCCTTGCTCCGGTCCTTCGATAGTTACGCCAAGCCCGCGAAAAGCGTCGACCGTGGCCAAGCAGTCGGCGCCTTCCAGAAAACCCTGGATGCGGGTTAGTCCATCGGCCAAGGAACCGAGCATGACGGCTCGATGGGATATGGATTTGTCGCCGGGCGCCCGCAGCCGTCCACACAATGAACCGCCGGGTTGCACCGTGTAGTTCAGCTTGCCCATGTCTTCACTCCAAATGATACAGGTTGTCGCGCGCCCGTTTGGCGCGTTGGAAAAGTTCCAGGATAGGCTGACTGTCCGCACGCCGTATCGCGTCCGAGAGTCGCGCCAGATCGGCACTGAACGACGCCAGCACGGCGAGCAGGGCTTCGCGGTTGGCCAGACAGATGTCATGCCACATTTGGGGATCGCTGGAGGCGATGCGGGTAAAGTCGCGGAACCCGCCGGCGGCATAGCGAAAGATCTCGGCCCGATCGTCCATTCTGGCCAAGGTATCTACCAGGGCATAGGCCAGCATGTGTGGCAAATGGCTGGTTGCCGCCAAGACTTCGTCGTGGTGACGTACCCCCATGTCGACGACTTCGGCTCCAGTGGCCTGCCACATGGTGCGGATCAGGTTATGGGCCGCTGGGTCGGTTTCCAGGAGGGGTGTGAGAATAACGCGGCGTTTCTGAAACAGTTCCGCGAAAGAGGCCTCGACGCCGCTGCGCTCAGTCCCCGCTATGGGATGACCGGGCACGAACGACGGAGGGAGGTGGCCGAACGCTTGTATGGCATCGGCGATCACACTGCCTTTGGAGCTTCCCACGTCGGTCAGCACGGCCTGATCCGGCAAGGCAGCGGCGATGGACTGGAATATGGCGCCGATGGCGCCCAGCGGTACGGCCACCAGCACAACGTCCGCCCCGGTTACGGCTGCCGCCAACCGAGTCTCATAGCGGTCGACGACGCCCAGTTCCAATGCCTTGCGCAGATTGTTTTCACAACGACCGGAGCCTACCACCTCTCCGACCGCCCCGGACCTTTTCAATGCCCTAGCCAGGGAACCACCGATCAACCCGACGCCAATGACGCACAGACGGGGAATCATCACCTCCGTCATGAATGCAAAACACCGCGCAAGGCATCGACCATAAACTCATTCTCTGCCGCCGTGCCCACGGTGATCCGCAGATAATCGGGCAATCCATAATTATCGACTGGACGTACGATCACACCCTGGGCTAATAGAGCGGTGAAAATCTCACGGCCTGGACGGCCCATGTGCACACAAAGAAAGTTGCCCGCGGAAGGGAGGTAGCTCAATCCCAATTCATCGCACGCCGTGCGCAACTGGTGAAGTCCGGCGCGGTTCAGGGCGCGGCTGCGGGCGACGAACTCGTGGTCGCCAAGGGCCGCGGCGGCCGCAGCCAGGGCAAGGCTGTTGACGTTGAAGGGTTGCCGGACGCGGTTTAACAGATCGGCGACGGCGGGATAGGATAAGGCATATCCCACACGTAGACCGGCCAAACCATAGGCTTTGGAAAACGTGCGGGTGACGATCAAATTGGGAAACGTTTCCAGCCAGGCGATGGTGTCGGGATAGTCGGGTTCTTCCACATACTCGCTATAGGCCTCGTCGATCACCACCAAGACGTGATCGGGAACGCTTTCCAGAAAGGTTAGTAATTCCTCGCGACCCAGCCAAGTCCCGGTCGGATTGTTGGGGTTGGCGATGAATACGACGCGAGTATGCGGGTTGATCAGTTCCGCCATGGCCGCTAGATCATGGCCATAGGGTTGGGAATGATCGGGCCGATTGGCGGCAGCCACCCGCGCGCGTGAGCCGACGGCCTGAGTCACCAGGGGATAAACGGCGAAGGCGTGTTCGGCGAATACGGCTTCATGGTCGGGGTTCAGAAAGGTTCTCGCCACCAGTTCCAGAACGTCGTTGGAACCGTTACCTAGCGTGATGGTGGCCGGCGATACTTTGTGATAGGCCGCGATGGCCGTTTTCAGCTCGAAACCGTTGCCATCGGGGTAACGGTGCAGCTCCTCCAGATAGACACGGACGGCTTTCAAAGCCTGCGGGCTGGGGCCCAGGGGATTTTCGTTGGAGGCGAGTTTGACGATTTCACTCAGCCCATATTCCCGGCGCAACTCGCTTTCCGGCTTGCCCGGCTGATAGGGTTGCAAGGCGCGCACACCCGCAACCGCCAGCTCGACAAAATCACAGGGGATCATTGCTGTATTCCTCGGCGGCCCGTAACGCGAGCCCAAGTCGGTCGCCGGGCCTAGTCGTATCGGTCATGGAGCCCTTATAACACGCCAGTGGGGTAAGCACCCAATACCCGAAACAGGCTGGCTTCCTGCTCAAGCTCGGCCAGTACGCTGGATAGGGGCTCTTCACGGGCGTGCCCTTCCATATCGATGAAAAAGACGTAATCCCACATGCCTCGGCCGGAGGGCCGGGACTCGATGCGGGTCATGCTGACGCCGTGGCGGGCAATGGGCTCCAGAAGCTTGAACAACATGCCCGGACGGTTGTAGGAGGAAACCAGCAGCGTGGTTTTATCGTGGCCGGACGGTGGTACCGCCTGGGTGCCGATGATCAGGAAACGGGTCGTGTTGTTGGATTCGTCCTCGATATTGGCCGCCAATACCGGCAGACTGTAAATATCCGCCGCGCATTGCCCGGCGATGGCCGCGGCTTCCGGCTCGCCACGCACCCGCTTTACCGCCTCGCCATTGCTGCTGACGGCGATCTGTTCCACACCCGGCAGATGGGTGTCCAGCCACTCCCGGCATTGCGCCAGCGATTGCTGATGGGAATAGATGCGACGGATGGCCTCCAATCCGCCGGCGCGGCTGATCAAATGGTGATGAATGCGCAAATGCACTTCGCCGCAGATGTTCAGCGGTGAGCGCAGGAACATGTCCAGCGTGTGATTAACCACGCCTTCGGTCGAATTTTCCACCGGCACGATGCCATAGTTGACCGTGCCGGCTTCCACTTCGCGAAAGACCTCATCGATGGCCCGCATCGGAACGGCCCGCACCGATTGACCGAAATGCTTGAATACCGCCGCTTGGGTGAATGTGCCTTCCGGACCCAGGAAAGCCACCCGCAGCGGTTCCTGCAAGGCCAGGCAAATGGACATGATTTCCCGGAACAAACGGCCTATCGCTTCATTGCTGAGCGGGCCTTGATTACGTTCGACGACTTGCCTGAGGATTTGCGCTTCGCGTTCCGGCCGATAAAAGTGATTGACTTCACCACTGGCCTGCTTGATGGCCGCAATCTGCTGTGCGCACTGGGCCCGCTCGCTGATCAATTCCTGAATCTGCCGATCCAGAGCATCGATGCGGCCACGGATAACTTGCAGGCGCTGCTGTTCTGACATGTCGCTGGGGTCGGTATCCTGCACGAAAGGGTCTCCCGGCCGTTATTCGCCATTATTCAGGGGTGGATGGTTCCTCGGTGCCCTCGGTCTCGTCGTTTTCGTCGGAACCATTGGCCTCATCTGTCTCACTGCCGATGCTTTCGATTTTTTCCACGCCGATGAGCCGCTCGCCATTTTGTAGGCTGATGAGTTTGACCCCTTGCGTGTTGCGGCTCGACACTGAGATTTCACCGACTCGGGTACGCACCAGCGTACCGCCTTGAGTGATCAGCATGATCTCATGCTGAACGTCCACTTGCACGGCTCCGATGACCGCGCCATTACGGGAGGAGGTCTGAATGGAAATGACCCCTTGCCCACCCCGTCCCTTGCGTGGGTAATCCTCCACCGGCGTGCGTTTGCCATAACCGTTTTCGGTCACGGTGAGAATCATACCGCGTTCTTGCACCACCAACAGGGCGATGACGCTGTGCTTTTCACCCAGACGGATACCGTGGACGCCATGAGCGGATCGGCCCATGGCGCGGACCTCCGTTTCGGAGAAGCGTATGGCCTTGCCGGCGTTGGTGAGCAGCATGACGTCCTGATGGCCGTCGGTGATCGCCACGTTGACGAGTTGATCGCCGTCCCGCAGGTCGATGGCGATGATGCCGCTGGGACGCGGCCGAGAGTATTCGGAAAGCGGGGTTTTCTTGACCGTGCCGCTGGTCGTGGCAAATAACAGGAAATGGTCGTCGCTGAAATCACGCACCGGCAGGATTGCGTTGATGCGTTCGTTCTCCTCCAGCGGCAGAAGGTTGACGATAGGCCGGCCGCGGGCCACACGGCTGGCGATGGGCAGTTCATAGACTTTTTTCCAATACACTTTGCCGCGATTGGAAAAGCAGAGAATGGTGTCGTGGCTGCTGGCCACGAACAGTTTTTCGATGAAATCCTCCTCCCGAACGCTGGTCACCGCCCGTCCCCGGCCACCACGTCGCTGCGCCTGGTACAGGGACAAGGGCTGGGATTTGGCGTAACCGGCGTGCGACAGTGTCACCACGCGGTCTTCCTCGTTGATCAGGTCTTCCAGCGTGAGGTCTTTCTGGTCATGAACGATTTCCGTGCGCCGGGATTCGTCGAACTGATCGCGCATCTCTATCAGTTCCGCCCGGATAACCTGCAACAACCGATCGGGTAAGGTCAGAATCTCCAGCAAATCGTTGATCTTGGCGAGCAGTTCCTGGTATTCATTGACGATCTTGTCCTGTTCCAGGGCGGTCAGGCGTTGCAGACGCAGATCCAGAATGGCCTGAGCCTGCGCGGCCGAAAGCCGATATCCTCCGTCGACCAATCCTTGCGACGGCTCGGTGGATTCCGAGCCGGTGACTTCGACGCCGGCGCGCGACACCATGCGGGTGACGACGCCAGGTTGCCACAGCGGTTCCAGTAGGGCCGCCTTGGCGGCGGCAGGATCGGGCGCGGAGCGAATCACTTCGATGATGGCGTCGATATTGGCCAGCGCGACGGCCTGGCCTTCCAGGATATGGGCGCGTTCCCTCGCTTTGCGCAATTCGAACTCGGTGCGCCGTACCACCACTTCGCGGCGGTGGCGCAGGAAAGCCTCCAGGATTTCCTTGAGATTGAGCAGGCGTGGCTGGCCGTCGACCAAAGCCACCATGTTGATACCGAACACGCTTTGCAGGGCGGTGTGCTGGAACAGGTTGTTCAGCACCACTTCGCCCAGCTCACCCCGTCGCAATTCGATATAGATGCGCATCCCGTCCTTGTCGGATTCGTCGCGCAGCTCGGAAATTCCTTCGAGTTTCTTTTCCTTGACCAATTCGGCGATTCTTTCGATCAGCCGGGCTTTGTTGACCTGATAAGGCAGCTCGGTGACGATGATGGCCTGCCGGCCGTGATCGTCATCGGTTTCGAAATGGGTGCGGGCACGCACGTAAACCCGGCCCCGCCCGGTCTGATAGGCTTCCACGATACCTTGCGAACCGTTGATGATGCCGGCGGTGGGAAAATCGGGTCCCGGCACATGCCGCATCAGGTCGTTGATATTCGTATCGGGATCATCGATCAGGGCAATGCAGGCATTGCTGACTTCGCCCAGATTGTGCGGGGGGATGTTGGTCGCCATGCCCACGGCGATCCCCGTGGCGCCGTTGACCAGCAGATGGGGTATACGGGTCGGAAAGACAGTGGGTTCTCTTTCCTGCTCGTCGTAGTTGGGTACGAAATCGACGGTTTCCTTGTCGATATCGGCGAGCAGCTGATGGGCGATTCGCGCCATGCGAATTTCGGTATAGCGCATGGCGGCCGGCGCGTCGCCGTCGACGGAACCGAAATTGCCTTGGCCATCGACCAGCAGAAAACGCATGGAGAAAGGTTGAGCCATGCGCACGATGGTATCGTAGACGGCGGTCTCGCCGTGGGGATGGTATTTACCCACCACTTCGCCGACGATACGGGCCGATTTTTTGTACGGTTTGTTCCAGTCGTTGCCCAGTTCGCTCATGGCGAAAAGCACGCGCCGGTGTACGGGTTTCAGACCGTCGCGCACATCCGGCAAGGCCCGCCCCACGATGACGCTCATGGCGTAATCGAGGTAGGATTGCCGCATCTCGTCTTCCAGATAAACTGGCAGGACCTCTTTGGCGAAATCTCCCATAATCGAAAATGGATATCCTTGTATGGATTAATCGAAAACGTTTGACCAGTGGCTAGTTCACAGGCGGTAACATGGAAGAAAAACCACCTCAATAGAACCGAACAATGTTACCACAATTCTGATTTTTAGGCAAAAAGCCAGTAATCGGTACGCCATTCGGGGCTAGTATTCGGTACGAATTCCAAATGATTGCATTAGCGTCGTTCAGACTGTTCGATAACTCATCTGATAATGCAGGGAATAGCGATAGACAGACTAATGCACTCTTCGATTAAAAGTTGGAACATCGTAACCGAGATAGCTATGCCAGTTTGACGGAATGGCCAATTCGGAAAACCGGAGAACTGAAGTCGAAGTCGGTGCCGCCTTTTGCCAAGGCTCTATCGGGAATGGGAGTTTTCCCGATGTGAACGGCGATTCGCCTTGCTTCGTCAATAGGGGTGTTCAGTAATGGGCAATAATTGATGTGTTTGGCCTTCCTTGGCCGGCAAGCCATCTCACTCGATGGTCGGGGATGTGGGCTCAGATCAGGCAAAAGACAACTTATCGACTTCCACTCGGAATTCGGTAGCGGGTATTTCTCCGGCGGGCCGACCGGTTTTCTTTTCCAGGTCGTCGATAAAGTTCTCCCAAATCCTTTCGCGTTTCGCGATTTCACCTAAATCACGTATCTGACCGAAACGTTGTACATAATTGTTATGCCGGCAAAGCATCCTGAAAGCATATTCCATATCCGGCCGCGGTTCTTTGAGTTGCAATACTCGAATATCGTTGCCCACCTGATGAATCGGTTGGTCCCACTCGCTGTAGCCACCGAATAAAGTAGCCAATTTGCCGATGGCGTTAGCCTGTTTTTCCTGTTTTAAAAGATTCAGGAAGCGAATGAATACGGGTAATAACAAATTACGGAACAAAGTCGGCTCTATGAAAAAGATTTCTATGCCCAATTCGTCGCTAAAAATCTGCGCCATGGCTTTAGGAGTCAATCGCTTGTCCGCCGCCAAGTGAATCCGTTCACCGACGGCTTGCGGATGGTGTACGGCGGCCATGATTCCCTGCACAACCCAGTCCACGGTAATCAAATTGATTTGCGCGATGGGATCGCCGGGAAAAGCGCAAGACAAGCGCGCTAGTAGACTGGGTTTGTCTCCTTGATTCTCGTGAGCCCGTCCGAACATATTGATCGGTGCGTTGACGACCTTGGTGTCACCCCCGTTATTGCCGTTGCGCAATTTGCCGATCACGATGGCCGGACAGAGTTGGACGACCCGCAAACCCTTCATGAGCATGTGGGTCTCGGTCTCTATGGAGGCGATCGCCTTGGTGACTTCGTAGTAGTTGTTGTAAAAGTTGCGAGGAAAGATGATGGCGTCTTCCCGCGCGGGTTCGCGCATCTGGCGCCCATGGATGTAAGAGGTTTCGATGCCGATATGGTTGACGAACGGGCTGTTGGGCGCATTCTGCAATTGCAGGGAAAACCCCAGGGTATTGAGCGTGCCGGTGACGTTGCTGTGATAAGTGGCTTCGTAGGTGTCGTCGAACGAGACACTGGCGGCGCTGTGGATGAGGTGGGTGATGGTTTGTTGCAGCGTGGCCATTTCGTCGGCCGCGACGCCCAGCATGGGCTCTTCGATATCGCCCGCGATGAAGCGGAATTTGGCCTGTTGCTCCGGGGTTTCCAAGCCCAGCCGGACCAGTAATTCGGCGCCTCGTTCGGCCGGAGTAATCGTGCCGACGACCTGCTTGGTGGCGCGATCGAAAATCTTCTTCGGGCGAATCAGGATGACGACTTCCGCGATGGCTTCGTCATCGGCGGCCATCTTGATGATTTCCTGACCAATGAAGCCGGTGCCGCCTGTGAGCAGTACACGTAACGCCTGTTTGCCGGTATCGTCCACCGCCTTGCTGAATTGCTCCACCGCCTTGGCGCGCAACGCCTGAATGCGTTGTTCGGCTTCCTCGTCCGACACCGGCAGGGATTTGAATCGAAAATAGTAATCTGGATGTTTCAGGCCAAAAAGCGTCATGGAGACGCGTTCCGCCCGATCTTCGCCGATCAGGCGTGACAACATGTGGGTAAAGCGGTAACCACGACGACGCAGACGACGTGCGGCGGCTCGCGCTTTCTCGGGATCGCCGGTGTCGTTGACGATACGGCTCATCATGCGGCGCACTTCGAAATCCATGAAATGAAAATCCCGATGAGCATGGATGAGCAGCTGTTCGGGAAGAATTTCCTCATTCAGTATCTCACCCGTATCCAGACTGACTTTCTCGATATACCGGGACGGTGCGATGGTGGGATCGGGGATCTCGTTATTAGACATCAATCAACCTCTGAAGGGATTTGGAAAAGGCGCGTGGATTATCGCAAAAGATCGAATCGGATAGCTACGCTCGCTATCCCGCCTTTGCACCAGGCGTGATGGCGCGGGTCCGTGGCAATTTCGGCAACCCCGCCGCTCGCGTCGATAGGACCCTGGATGCCATTTCAGGGAGCGACGTAGAGCCCGAGGTTTCGTATTTCCAGCCGCAACGACGACATTGACAATGATTTCCCACCGGCCATGCTTATGCCCAACTCCAAATTCCCCAAGCGCCAAGGGGTGTTGGCGCGCTTTCCAAGCGTGTAGAAGGAAAGTGCCGGGAAGACACAAAAGCGTTCGGCCGCCGTCGACTGTAAAACTGTAGCACAGAATCCAGTGCCTGAAGGGTACGGCCGAGCGCAACAAACCACCCATTTGAGGAGGAGCAAATGTCCGTACCCAGTCTGTTACTCAAACAGTTGTACAACTTTTCCAGCCTGCGAAATACCGAGCACGGTGTTCAATTTTCCGTCAAAAACCGCTTGAGCAATACCTGCGTGATTGGTTTGAACAGCGTCTCCATCGATGGCGAGGAGCTACCCCGAGAAGAATTACTCATCGAGGTCGGCGACGACGAGGCCATGCCCTTGGTCAAGGTCACGCCCGAGGCGCCGCTCGACTTTCCCTTGGGGCAAACGATTTGCTTTTTGACCAATCTGCCATCGCTTGGAGAAGGCAAGCATAAGGTTCGGGTGGTTTTCGATACCGATCCGTTCGGGGAACTGAAGCTCGAAGTGGAAGATGCCATATCCCGGTTAAAATACGAAATTCCAGAAATTCCGCGTGATGACGTCGATGACTACAGCGCCGAAATCATCCGGAAACGCCAACAGTTCGTGGAGGAATATGCGGGCGTACCGCTGCAACACATCAGCCAGTATTCCTTCGATCCTCATGTGACGGCGGGCAATCTGGAAAACTTCGTCGGTGTCGCTCAGATTCCCCTGGGTGTCGCCGGCCCGCTGCGGGTGAACGGGGAACATGCCAAGGGCAATTTCCTGATTCCGATGGCGACGTCCGAGGGCACCCTGGTCGCTTCTTACAATCGTGGCATCAAGCTGCTCAATCTGTGCGGCGGGGTCAAAAGTACGGTCGTGGCGGACGCCATGCAACGAGCGCCGGTCTTCGTGTTTGACGATGCCCGCGCCGCCCGCGATTTCGAAACCTGGGTGCAAGAAAACCTCCCCACCCTGCGGGAAGAGGCCGAAGCCACCTCCAGTGTGGCCAAGCTGAAGTACATCGATATTTTTCTGGCCAGCAAATTCGCCTATCTGCGTTTCAATTTCACGACCGGCGACGCGGCCGGGCAAAATATGGTGGGTCGAGCCACTTTTGCCGCCTGCAGTTGGATATTGGATCACTATGCGGGCATCCGCCATTTTTATCTGGAATCCAATTTTGCCACCGACAAGAAGGCGTCACAGATCAATACCATGCGTACCCGCGGTAAACGGGTGATCGCGGAGGCCGTGATCAAACGCGATATCCTCATCCAACGCATGCGCGTGGAGCCTGAAATGCTGACTTATCACAACGCGGTGGCCAATGTCGGCGCCTTGTTGTCCGGGGCTAATAACAACGGCGCCCATTCCGCCAATGGCATCACCGCTCTGTTCATCGCCACCGGCCAGGACGTGGCGAATGTGGCGGAATCCTCGGCCGGCATTCTGTACACGGAGTTGACGCCGGAGCGGGATCTGTACATTGCCATCACGATTCCTTCCCTGATCGTGGCGATTCACGGGGGCGGCACCAAGTTGCCAACCCAGAATGAGAGCCTGCGCATACTGGGGTGCCAAGGCCGCGGTTCGGTCAACAAGCTGGCGGAAATCATTGGTGGCGTGGTGCTGGCCGGGGAGTTGTCCCTGGCCTCGGCCATTTCCTCTTCGGATTGGGTTTCCAGTCACGAGAAATACGGACGCAACCGCTGAAAGAGTCGGCCATCCTTCTCTACTTGCCGGCCCGGCGGATCGATCCCGGTCCTGCCGGCGAGCCGCTCCCGCGGTCGTGGATCGCCCCGTTGTCAGCCAGGGACGGCCGAATGCTCGGGCCAGCGATCGCGGCGTGCGCAGCGTTGCCTTTGCCCAGAACTACAGAGGTAGACTGACTCTCACCAGACCGGGATCATCGGTCTCCGCCTTGACTACGAAGCCCAAGGCTCTATTCAACTTGAGCATGGATTCGTTCTCCCGCAGTACCTCGCCATACAATTCGCGAATGCCGCGCTTACGTGCGTATTCGATGATGCAGCGCATCAGCATGGGGCCCAGTCCCAAGCCGGTCATCGAGGGGTCCAAGGCGATGGCGTACTCGGCCTTCTCCAGGTCGGGATCGGCGTTGAGCCGCACCACGCCCCATATATCCGCCTTGCCGGCTACGCCCTCACCGGTCATGACGAAAGCCATTTCCCGATCGTAATCGAGTTGGGTCAGCCGCGCCGCCATATCGTGGCTCAGCTCCTTGATCGGCTGGAAAAAGCGCAAACGCCGGTCTTCCGGGCGCATCCGTCTTACCATCGCCTGCAGCACGGGTTCGTCCTCGGGAAGAATGGGGCGCATATGGAAAGTCCGGCCATCCGGCAGGGGGATGGTTCGCTCCAACTCCTTGGGGTAAGGACGGATGGCCAGTCGGCCGGTGGCCTCGCCTTGCGCCGGTGCGATGCTGATCACGGCATTGAGCGCCAGGACGCCATTGGCGCCCACCCATAATGGATTGATGTCCAGTTCTACGATTTCCCCCAGGTCGACGATCATTTGCGAGACCTTGATCAGGGTCAGGGCGACGCCATCCAAATCGGCGGGCCGGCCTGGGCTGGATTTCAATACTGAATACAGCCGGGTGCGGCTCATGAGTTCGTGCGCCAGATGCATGTTCAAATGGGGCAGTGCATAGGCAATGTCGTTAATGACCTGGCTTTCCATGCCGCCGTGTCCGAATAGCAGTACCGGAGTCGAACCGAAAAGGCGCCCCGTGCGTACGCCGATGATCACCTCGTACGCACTGTGGCGGGCCAGCATGGGCTGTACGGCGAAACCTTCGATGCGGGCATCGGGAGTCCAGTGTTGGACCCGACGTAGTACGGCGGAGGCGGCGGCCAATACTTCCTCCGGCGTATCCAAGGCCAGGGCGAACCCCCCCACGGCAGCCCGGTCCGGCACGTCGGGGGAAAGAATCTTCAGGGCGACGTTGCCACCCAGTTCCTCCGCCTTGTCGGCGGCCTCGCTGGGACTGCGGGCAACGCGGGTGGTGACCATGGGAATATCGTAGGCCGCCAATAATTCGCTGGCCTCTTCGACATTCAGCCGATCGCGACCCGTGTCCAGGGCCTGCTGGATGATGCCGCGCGCCTTCGGCAAATCCGGGGTGAACTCGGTGGGGATGGAAGGCGGAGTTTCCATCAACAAGTCCTGATTGCGTCGATATTCCGTGATGCCGACGAACGATCGCGCCGCCTCGTCAGGCGTGCTATAGGTGGCGATACCCGCCTCGCGGAACAACTGCCGACTAGGCGCGGTAGAAGAGCTGCCGACCCAACTGACCATGACCAGCCGCCGGCTGTTGGCGACGCGCGCCACGATGGCCCGCGCCACGGCCTCGTTGACGGTGGACGTGCCGGGAATATGGACGATCAGCAAGCCGTCCACTCCGGGTTCCTTGAGAAGCAAATCCAGGGCTTTTTCGTATTCTTGGGGTCCTGCGTTGTCGCCCAGATCGACCGGGTTTTCCGTATGTGACAGAGGCGGGCATAGGAGCTTCAACGCTTCCCGCGTGGCGTTGGCCAATGGCGCCAGTACGCCACCTTGGCGCCGCAACATGTCGCTGGCCAGCAAGCTGGTGCTCCGGCTGTTGCCGAGGATGAGCAGACGGTTCTGGTGCAGGGGCTTGGCATTGGCGAGTGTTTCCACCGAATTGAACAGGCTCTCGATGGTCTCCACTCGCAACAAACCGGCGCGGCGGAAGGCAGCGTCGTAGATGGCATCCTCGACCCGTCCTTCATCATAGCTGCGTGGCTTGAGTACGATGACGGGTTTGACGCGCGCGGCGACCCGAGCGGCGGACATGAATTTGCGCGGATTGCGGATGCGTTCCAGATAAATCAGGATGGAATGGGTCTGATTGTCCTGCGCCAGATAATCCAGCATGTCGCTGAAATCCACATCCAACCGGGCGCCCAGCGAGACCATATGGGAAAAACCGACGTTGCGGCCTTCCGCCCAGTTGATCAGCGCCCGCATGATCGCCGAGGATTGGGTCAGCAGACCGATGGAACCGGGTATGAGCGGCTTGACGCTGAGCGTGGCGTTGATGTGGTGGCTGGGAACGGCCATGCCCAGGCGGTCAGGTCCCAGAATACGCAGTAGGTGGGGTTTCGCCGCATTGAGCATGGACTGTCTGAGCTCAGCGTCGACCGGCTGGCTGCTTTTCATCAGTACGTCGCTGAGCAGCATCACGGCGCGTGTCCCCCGCTTACCCAGGGCGCTGATCAAGGAGGGGCCTTCGGCGAAGGGGGTCGCCAGTATGGCCAAGTCGGGTGCTTCCGGCAGACTGTCCACGTCCTTATAGGTGAGCACCCCGGATACGGCGCGTCGATGGGGATTGACGGGCATCACCGGGCCTTGAAATCCCGCCTTGATCAGATTCAGCAGCAACACCGCATCCGGACCGTTGTCCGCTTTGTCGTGACCGAACAGGGCGATGGAGCGGGGCCTGAACATGTATTTGAGATTTCGGATAGTCATGCGGCAGTCTCTCGTCGTGGAGGGCGGGGGCTCGGCGGCATCGCGAGCGGTGGGTCGGAACCGGCCGCCAATCGATGATCTTCACGGGGCCGAATGCCCGTGGCCGGACAGTACGGCATAGCGTTGCTTCAAGCGATTGTTTTATCCGGTAAATGCATGAAGTGAAATGCTTTTAGTGTGTTTGTTCTAGATTTTTCTGATACGGTTTCTCATACAGGAATACGGTTAATTGTAACCGGATACCGAGTTATAGGGTGGTGTCAATGAATAAGGAACAAATCCGGGAAACGATTTTCAATGTGTTGCATGAAATCGCTCCCGAAGGTGACGTACAGACCATCGATCCAGATCGCAGTTTTCACGATCAGCTGGAAGTGGATTCGATTGATTTTCTACGCTTGATGATGGCGCTGGAACAGACCTTGGGCATCGAGATTTTCGACTTCGATTATCCAAAGCTTTCCACGCTACGTGGTTGCGAAGACTATCTGGCGGCAAAACTCGCTGCTTGAGCGGGCACGATCCGTTCGCGTTTTCGCGGTCCCGCGACTCCGACGTGTGGGCGTGCGCGTGGGGAAGGGAAGGGTGTTGCGCCCGTCGCGCCCGTCATTCATGAGCAGCCGGTAGGAGATCTTGACGATGCAGACCCTTTGTATTCTGGGAGGGACGGGTTTTGTCGGTCAGCGTTTGGTGAGCCATCTGGCCAACGCAGGATATCGCTTGCGGGTGATTACGCGCCACCGCCACCGCCACCGTGAATTGCTGGTGATGCCCCGCGTTACCCTGATTGAGACGGACGGTCACGATGCCGAAACGTTAAAAGCGCAATTCGCCGGTTGTGCCGCCGTTATCAATCTAATAGGCCGACTCAATGGTACAGCGGCGGAATTCCGGAGGGCGCACGTCGAGTTGCCGGGCCTCGTAGCGACCCTGGCTGGCCAAGCGAAGGTGCCACGTTTGCTGCATATGAGTGCCTTGGGTGCGGATGCCGAGCACGGTCCCAGCCTTTATCTGCGTTCCAAGGGCGAGGGCGAACGGGCGGTGCGGGCGGTTCCGGAATTAAAGACCACCCTATTCAGACCGTCGGTGATCTTCGGACCCGACGATGGGCTTTTTCAACGGTTCGCTACTCTGCTCGGGCTCAGCCCGATTCTGCCCCTGGCTTGTCCCCAAGCCCGGATCGCACCGGTCTTCGTCGACGACGTGGTCAGCGCCTTTGCCTTGGCGCTGGATAATCCCGCCACATTCGGCCAAACCTTGGAATTGTGCGGACCTCGTAGCTACACGCTGCGGGAGTTGGTGACGTACACGGCCGAACTCATCGGCCGTCGCACCTGGATCGTGAATCTACCGGATGGGTTGGCCCGCCTGCAGGCGCGGATACTCACGTATTTTCCGGGGCAGCCGTTCACCTTGGACAACTACCGATCGCTGCAGGTGGATAGCGTTTGCCACGGCAATGGTCTGGAAACCCTGGGTATCGTTCCGCAATCCGTCGAATCCGTCATGCCGGCTTATTTTGCCGGACAACTCTCCCGCGCCGTGCGCTACCACGATTACCGCCTCGTTGCCCGTCACGACTCCCAATCGGCGTCAGGGAGTCATTAACGTTTGCAGCCGTGCGGACCGGGCCTCCGGTGGCAGCGCGGCCAATTCCTCCACCGCGGTATGGAAGGCGACGACATTCCTCCCCGTCTGCTCGAACAAGATTTCGAAGGCGGGGACGAAATCGGTATAGGCACCGAGCGCGGCCAGCTTGGCGTTGTTCAGATCCTGCGCGAACCAATTGTCGTAACCCGCGTAGCCATTCCAGCTTGATTTCAACTGCCGATAACGATCCTGCAGGTCGCTGAACAAGCGCGCCTTACCGGCCAGTTTCTCCGTGTCATCCTTGTTCGAGGCGTATAAACGCGCTAATTCGTCCCGTGTCCTCAGGGCCAGTTTCAGGAACTCGGATTGATGGGCTTGGTAACTGTCGTATTCCGCCAGATCGGTCGCGGTACCGTAACGGCCTAGCCACAGGCGGGTGCCCAGGCGTCCTACGGCAGTGGCGTACGATTCATTGAACACCGTATCGCCTGGAACGAACAGCCGTTGATGGGCGAGTTCATGGAAAATCAATTCGGCGAGCCGGCCGTTGGGCCAATACACGAAGGTATTGAGCAAGGGATCGTCGAACCACCCCAGCGTGGAAAAGGCCGGCACGTTGGCGACGTAGACATCATCGCCCTGCGCCCGTAAGGTATCGGCGAGGTGCAAGGCGGCGGTCGCGTCGAAATAGCCGCGATAACTGACACAGCCGACCAGGGGAAAACACCATTGCCGTGGTTGGAGGGATAGCGCGGGCGCGGCGAAAACGCTGCGCACCACGTAGGGCCGGTGAAGATCGACATAATTCCGGTAGCTGCCGTTGTCGGGCAAGCCCAGTTCCTGACTAGCGAAATCACGCAATGCATCGGCGGTAGTCAGTCGGGACGTCAGCTTGGGATCTGTCGCGGGGTCGTGGAGCAGATCGGAAACGGGCCTGCGGCTTTGCAGAATCCGCCACTGACCCCCGATGGCTTGTCCGTAATAGGCCAGATCGGTACAGCCCGTCAGCATCAACAACAAGACACCCAGGCTCAGGACGGGAAGTAGCGGATTACCCCGATTCAATGGCGTAGAGACAGGGCATACCGGCGAGTGTGGCATGGTGAGCGTTATCCCGTCGTATTGCCCACTGACGGCGCGTTTCATGTATATCTCATGAGTAAAAGCTTATTATGTAATCGTAGGTCCAGGCGCTCCGTGTGACGGCCGGGATCGCGAAGTTGAGAACGAAATCGGCTAATGACGCTTATCCAAGGCGATTCAATGACGTAACCCCGTGTTCAGGACATCTGACAATTTCGGTTCCGAGCTGACTCTCTTGAGATTTTTTGGATGTTCTCACGCATGATGTGCTATACCCTACCAATGCCTGAAGTGACTGCGAGCGGCTTGGATTGCAATGCCAGGGATGAGGTGGTTGAGCGAACGCTAACGATGGTATCTCGTTCGACGAAGGCATGGCAGATGCGCCTTGAAGATATAGAAAAAGAAAATCCATCCATCCTGAGACTGCTGGCAGAGGAAACGATTCGCCGGATATACGACTATGAGGGTGGTGACTACCCCATTTCCTGGCTGCGGGGCATACACGCCGATTTCATCAACGCCATCAATACCTGGGCGGGCGGGTGCCTCAATACCGTCAGCAAGCGCGAGGCGTTGAAAGCGGCGATCAAGGACGTCATCTTAGCTATTCGTGAAGGCGAGATCGGTGAGCGTTCCATTGAGAGCATGGAAAGAATCCACGAGTTGCTGGTTACCGTCAACGTCATCAATGAAGCCCTGAATTACATCTATGACGTCATGGGCCAGGAGATTCTGGATCATGCCATCAAGCAGATTTACAACCTGAAAAAAGTCACCGAGTGGAAGCGGCGGATGCTCCGGGGTTCGCAATTGACGCCCAAAGAGGTCTCCAGCGGAAATGACATCATGACCGAAGATGAGATCAATGCCGTTACGCCGGAAGCAATCGCGTCGGTTTTGGAGCGACGGATCATGGTCGTCAATCCGTGTCTACTCACCACGGAAGGCCGCAACGAAATCATTCAAAGCTACAGCTTGCATTGCGAACAACGGGGTTTCGATCGCAACGCCATCATGGAAGGAGGCTTGGCCGAGGCCGCCGAAATGTTGAATCAGTTGTTCGAACTCATCGAAGAGACGAAGGCCCAGCGATCAACCGGGCCATCCGCGTAATCGGTCAGACAGGTGGGGTTGGGGGCGAAACGCCCGACCGGGTACGACGCTTAACCTTTGTAACGCTGCACGCTCCGGTTAATTTCGGCCGTGGCATCCTCCAGATTTCCCCAACCTTCCAACTTCACCCATTTACCACTGTCGAGATCCTTGTAGTGCTCGAAGAAATGGGCGATCTGCTTGAGTAGCATCACAGGCAAATCGTCCAGTGACTCGATATCCCGGTACATTTCGCACTGTTTCTTGATGGGCACGGCCATCAGTTTGGAGTCGCCGCCGGCTTCGTCGGCCATCTTCAACAGCCCTAGCGGCCGGCAGCGCACCACACAGCCGCTGACTAGCGGAAACGGGGTGACGACCAGGACATCGAGAGGATCGCCGTCTTCGCAGAGCGTGTTGGGAATGTAACCGTAGTTGCACGGATAGTGCATCGCCGCGTTCATGAAACGGTCCACGAACAGTGCGCCGGTATCCTTGTCCACTTCGTACTTGACCGGGTCCGAGTTGGCCGGGATTTCGATGATGACGTTCAGATCGTTTGGAATATCGCGCCCTGCGTCAACTTTATCTAGGATCATGAGTTGTCTCCACGCCATACAGAATGGGAAATGAATATGTTACACGATGGCGTGGTCCTTGCCATCCACACGCCGATCGCATCGGCAGCTCCGCCTGCCGAAGGTTTGCTCCTTGGGGTAACAGTCGAGCTACGATATACTGAAAACTTACGTCAATCGGCCCTGTTACGATCATCAGCTGCTTCGACGCTGGGCGAAATGGGTGAGATAAGCCCGCAAAAGGGGTGGAAAACTATCATGAGAGTCGTGTTATTAGGTGCGCCGGGATCAGGTAAGGGTACTCAAGGTAAAGCCGTCGTCGAGAAATATCGCGTTACCGATATAGCGACCGGCGATCTGTTGCGCGCGGAGGTCGCTGCAGGCACACCGTTGGGACTACAGGTTAAGACGTTGATGGAAACAGGCGAGCTTGTGCCCGACGATATCGTCGTGGGCATGATCAAGGAGCATCTAGCCAAGGACGACACCACCAACGGTTTCTTGCTTGATGGATTCCCCCGCGATCTACCGCAGGCCGAGACGCTGGATGCGATGCTCAAGAACATCGGGCAACCGCTGGATGTCGTGTTGTTTTTCAAAGTGGACTACGGTGAAATCATGAAGCGTCTGCTGGCCCGGCATCGCGCGGATGATACCGAGGATACGATCCGCCATCGTTTGGAGATTTACGAGGCTAAGACCAAGCCCTTGATCGATTATTACAAGAACAAAGGATTGATTAGCGAGGTGAACGGCATTGGTGAGATTGCCGACGTATCCCAGCGTATTTTCACGATCCTCGATGATATTGCCGTCGCCCGTCAGGCACGGAACTGATAACGGTTTTCCACCGTCGCCTGGTATCGGGCGGCGGTGTTCCCGCGCGTCGATTAACCCCGCCAACACCCGTAACTGACCCGATCCACTCCGGCGTTATCGGGATAGTCGGCGCAATCGATGAAGCCGGCCCTCTCCAGCAGGCGCAGCACGGTCTCGCCCTGTCCTAACCCGTGTTCCAACAACAAACAGCCACCGGGCCGCAGCGAATGCCGGGCCTGAGTCATGATGCTGCGCAGGCAGTCCAGACCGCGCGGCCCGGCCACCAGCGCCGTTTCGGGTTCGAAACGTAAATCGCCCTGGCGTAAATGGGGATCGTCAACCGCCAGATAGGGCGGGTTACTGACGATGACAGCGCAACGGTCCTGGCCGAGCGCCCCGCACCAGTCGCCGAGCCGGAATTCGACGTGGCTCAAATCCAGAGACCGAGCATTGGCTTGCGCCACGGTGAGTGCGGCTGCGCTGTTGTCGGTGGCGATTACGCGGGTTTGACGTCGTTCCCAGGCAATGGCGAGTGCCACGGCGCCGCTGCCCGTGCCCAGATCCGCCACGGTATCTCCGGCGGCGATGTGCGGCAGGGCGAGTTCCACCAGCCGCTCGGTTTCCGGGCGTGGGATCAGAGTATCCGGTGTCACGCGCAGCGGCAGAGACCAGAACTCCCGCTGTCCGACGAGATAGGCAACCGGTTCCCCCCTCGCGCGCCGTGCGAGCATGGCTGTGAATGCGTCTCGGACAGCCGCTTGAAGAACGTGTTCTGGCCAAGCGTAGAGATAACTGCGCGGCTTGCTCAAGGCATGGCTCAGCAGTACTTCAGCTTCTAGCCGCGGCGTGGAACTGCCTTGACCTAAGTGCGATTCGGCCTGCGCCAGCAGTGCCGCGATGCTGTCCGCGAGCACGGTCAATCGGCTAGGGCGGCCAACTGGTCGGCTTGATGTTCTTGAATCAAGGGATTGATGAGTTGATCCAAATTGCCCATCAAGACGTCCGGTAGTTTGTAGAGTGTCAGGTTGATGCGGTGATCGGTGACTCGGCCTTGCGGGAAATTGTAGGTGCGGATGCGCTCGGAACGGTCCCCGCTACCGACCAACTGTCGACGGGTTTGCGCCTGGGTCGTCTGTTGCTCTTGTTGGGCGTCGGCCAACAGCTTGGCCCGCAACAGGCTCATGGCCCGTGCCCGATTCTTGTGCTGAGATCGTTCGTCCTGGCATTCCACGACGATGCCGCTGGGCAAATGGGTGATGCGGATGGCGGAATCGGTTTTATTGACATGCTGGCCGCCTGCGCCGGAGGCCCGATAGGTATCGATGCGCAGATCGTTCGGGTTGATGTCGATCTCCTCCACCTCATCGAGTTCCGGGAGGATGGCGACGGTGGCGGCGGAAGTATGAATGCGTCCCTGGGATTCGGTCTCGGGCACACGTTGTACGCGGTGGGCGCCCGATTCGAATTTAAGCCGGGAATAGGCGCCGCGTCCTAGAATGCGCGCGATGAGTTCCTTGTAACCGCCGTGTTCGCCTTCGCTGACATTGAGCACTTCGACTTGCCAGCCTCGCGTTTCGGCATAGCGGGAGTACATGCGGAATAAATCGCCGGCGAACAGCGCCGCCTCGTCACCGCCCGTGCCGGCGCGGATTTCCAGGAAGATGTTGCTTTGATCATGCGGATCATGCGGGAGCAGCAGCAATTGCAGCTCGTGCTCCAAGGCCACGCGCCGCGCCTCAATACTCCGCAGTTCGTCTTCGGCCAGAGCCCGTATGTCCGGGTCCTCGTCATGGGCCATGACACCGGCGCTTTGCCGTTCCTGGTCGCTATGACGGTAAGTCCGGAAACGAGTCGCCAGCGGTTCCAACTGAGCGTATTCCTTGGAGAGAGTACGAAAGCGTTCCTGGTCTCCGACGGTCTCCGAGTCGGCTAACAAGGCTTCCAGTTCTTCGTGACGGGCGCTGAGTTGTTCCAGCTTGGCGAGAATCGAGGGAGTCATACGGGCAGTCGTTGAGTCTACTTAAAGTATTGATTATACAGAACCGTATCCAGTCTGGATATGCGGGTAGGCAGGGAGAGTCAGGCGTGAGGGTAACGGGCGGATCAGTTATCGGCCAGCTTATAAAGCGTTTTGATTGCTTCCAGCAATTCGGTGCGATCCTGTGCGCTGGCTTCACGTAGGCCGACGCTGGGAGTATGCATCAGCTTGCTTGTCAATGTGTGGGCTAGAAAATGCAACACATCCTGGGGATTTTTCCCTTGTTGCAGTTGCCGCAAGGCGCGCTCGTAAACTTCGTCGCGCACGGCTTCGGCTTTCTGCCGCAAAGCGCGTATGTGCACGGAACCATCCTGGATGCGCAACCAAGCCATGAAGTGATTGACCTGCACGTCGACGATTTCCTCCGCCTGTTGGGCGGCCGTTTGCCGGGATCGCATATTGTCCGCGATGATCTCCTGAAGATCGTCCACGGTGTACAGATAGATGTCTTCCAGACGGCTGGTCGCCGGATCGATGTCGCGCGGCACGGCCAGATCGATCATCAAGACCGGTCGGCGTTTGCGTGTCATCAGGGAACTTTTGACCTGGTCGCGGGACAAGATGAAAGTGGGGCTGGCAGTGGATGCAATGACGATGTCGGCTTCGGCCAAGTGGCTGGGTATTTCATCCAGGCCGATGGCGTAACCACCGAATTGAGTGGCCAAATCGTGAGCGCGTTCCAACGTGCGGTTCGCTACTATCAGGCAACCGAGACGGTGTTCATGCAAATGCCGGGCGGCCAACTCAATGGTTTCACCGGCGCCGATCAACAGCGCCGTTTGGCGGGATAGATCGGCAAATATCTGCTTGGTCAGGCTGACCGCCGCGAAAGCGACCGATACGGCGCTCGCCCCGATCTGGGTATCCGTGCGGACTTGCTTGGCGACGGCGAAGGTATGTTGAAACAGGCGTTTCAGCAGTTTTCCCAGGGTTCCGGCGATGTTGGCGGAACGGTAGGCCGATTTGACTTGCCCGAGGATCTGCGGTTCGCCCAAAATCAGTGAATCCAGGCCGGCGGCCACCCGCAACATATGGCGTACGGCGGACCCATCCGGGTATTGATAGACATAGGGTTGCAGTTCGCCGCTGTGCAGGGCGTGATAATGGCCCAGCCAGTCTATGATCGGCAGGGAATCGAGGCGATCGAGCCCGCAATAGAGTTCAGTGCGATTACAGGTGGACAGAATGGCGGCTTCCCTGACTCCCCCACAGCTCACCAAATCCTGCAAAGCCGGCTCCAGGCGCTCGGGGGGAAAAGCCACTCGCTCGCGGATGCGAACCGGTGCGGTCTTGTGATTGATGCCTAGAGCCAGCAAGGGCATGATACGCAGAACCCAGAATGAAAGTGCGTCAATTGTGGGGAATGGCAGACTTGATTACAAGGCAGCAGGTTATGCGCCATCTGCGGCTTAATCGATGAGGATCGATCAATTTTAATGCAAGAGGCATACCTTGACTTCTATGAATAGGTTTTTTGTTGGTTGGGTCCTGGCGGTCGTTTTGGGGTATGTCGGTCCAGCGTGCGCGAAGGATGACGGGACAAGCGTCGTGGGTTCAACGGATACCATCATTCAGCCTTTTCGCAAGGCCAGTCCCGAAGCGGAACTGATCTATCACATCATGCTGGCGGAAATCGCAGGTAGCCGTGGCCAGATGGACGTCGCTCTGGACAACTATCAGCAGGCGGCCATGAGCAGCACCGACCCCAGGGTGGCGGAACGGGCCATGGGCATCGCCTTGTTCGCACAGGATAAGTCAGCCATGCTGGTTATCGCAGAACGCTGGTATGCCCTGGACACGCAAGACAACAAGGCGCTGCAAGCCATGGTGTTGGCCTTGCTGTACAACGAAAATGTCACCGAGGCCATCCCCCATATGGAAGCCTTGCGCCTGACCGCCAATCAGGATGGTCAGGAAGGATTCACGGTAGTCGCCGCCCTGCTCGATCAGATGCAGGACAAGGCGTTGGCCATGCGGGCCATGGATGGGCTGCGGGCGTTGCATCCTGATTCGAAGTTCGCCCAGTATTACTATGCGTTGGCCTGTTTGGAGGCGGAAGACTATCCGGGCGCTTTGCAGGCGTTAGATTTGGCGCTGAAAGTCGATTCCAAATGGGGGGCCGCGTATTTACTGCAAGCCAAGGTGCGGATCGCCATGGATGACAAGGATGCGGCCGTGAATGGATTGGCGCAAGCCGTCGAGAACTTACCGGACGATCGTGGCCTACGGGTCGGATATGCGCGCCTGCTCGTTGGAGCCGAACGCCTGGACGATGCGCGTGCGCAGTTCGAAATCCTGGCCAAGACCGATCCCGAGGATTACGAGGCGGTGTATGCCCTGGGGCTGCTAGCCAGCGAGCAGAAACACTATGACGACGCCGTCGCCTATTTCAAGAAATTGTTGGACAAGCGACAGCGTGTCATGGAAGCCTACTTCGAACTGGGCCGGGTCGAGGAACAGCGTGGTGATTACGCCAAGGCCAAGGATTGGTATGCGCGCGTGGAAAACGATGAGCACTATCTCAGCGCCCAGGTGCGAATAGGGGCGGTGCTGGCCAAGCAGGGCGACTTTGCCGGCATGGTCGAGCATTTCAACAAAGTCCGCGAAATCGTCCCTCAGAGCGCAGTCGCGTTGTACATTTCCGAATCGGAAATTCTGCGCGACGAAAATCGCTATCAAGACTCCTACGATTTGTTGTCGGAGGCGCTAGACCAGGATCCCAACGATGAAAACCTGCTCTACACGCGCGCCTTGGCGGCGGAGCGGTTGGACCGCCTGGATGTGCTGGAAAAAGATTTGCGCACCGTTATCGACGCCAATCCCGAGAATGGTCAGGCCCTGAACGCTCTGGGCTATACGCTGGCCGATCGCACCGACCGCTATCAGGAAGCGCTGAGCTATCTGGAGCGGGCCATCGCTTTGTTGCCCGATGATCCGGCTGTGATCGATAGCATGGGATGGGTGAATTTTCGGTTGGGCAAGAATGAAGAAGCCTTGAAATACCTGCGCCGCGCTTATGATCTCAATCCGGACCCGGAAATCGCGGCGCACCTGACCGAGGTGTTATGGGTGACCCATCAGCAGGACGAAGCGCGAAAGCTTTGGCAGGCCGCCGTGGAGAAAAACCCCGACAGTGAACACCTCAAAGAGGTCAAAGAGCGGTTGGGGCTGTGACGGGGATACGCGTTTTGGCGTTCTCCCCGATCCTTGCCGGCGGGGCGGATAAGCGTTTCCTGACGTTGTTGATGGTTTTGCTGTTGGCTGGTTGCGCCGCCCCGGTAGCGAAACCGCCAGCAGCCGGTCCTTGGTTGGCTCGGCAGGAGATTCTCGCGAATCTGTCGGATTGGGACATCAGCGGACGTATCGGCATCATCAACGCTCAGGAAGGCTGGCACGCCAGTTTGCAGTGGAAGCAACGCGGTCCGGTCTATGCCATTGATCTGCTCGGTCCTTGGGGGCAGGGTCGGGTGCGTATCGAGGGCGACGCGCAAAGTGTCCGGGTCCGCACCGCCGACGGCCAAGTCCGTCGGGCAAGCGATCCCGAGCAATTGTTGGTCGATACTCTGGGAATGCGTATTCCGCTCAAAGGATTATTCTATTGGGTGCGCGGCTTGCCTGATCCTGATCGTCCCAGCGAATTGCAGGGGGATGAGTTCGGACGGCTGAATCATTTGCAGCAGGACGGTTGGGATATCTCCTATTCCGAATACATGACGGTCGGTTCAACGGATTTGCCCGCGCAGATTCGTGCCCGCCAAGATGAGTGGCAGGTCCGCATCGCCATCAAGGCATGGGATCTGCAACCCCCACCGTTGCAGACCTTGCTGTAGACGTAGCCATGGTGGTGAAGGATGCACCCTGGCCGGCTCCGGCCAAACTCAATCGTTTTCTGCATATCGTGGGGCGTCGCCACGATGGCTACCATTTGTTGCAGACGCTTTTCCATCTCCTTGATTACGGTGACGAATTAAAATTCGTTTTCCACGATGACGCGGATATACAACGCCGTGGCGCCATGTCTGGCGTTTCTGCCGATGACGATCTCACCGTTCGTGCCGCCCGTCTGCTGCAAACCACTTGCGGCATCGCCACGGGAGTCACCATCCACCTCGATAAACGCACACCCATGGGCGGCGGACTGGGCGGCGGCAGTTCCGACGCGGCAACCGTGCTGGTCGCCCTGAATCATTATTGGAGAACGGGGTTGTCGACCGAGCAACTGGCGGAACTGGGATTGCGCTTGGGCGCCGATGTGCCCGTTTTTATCCAGGGCCGGACGGCCTGGGCCGAAGGCATCGGCGAGATACTGACTCCGGTCGAGCTCGAAGAAACGTGGTTTGCGGTGTTGGTGCCGAATTGTCAGGTTGCCACGGGAAGTATTTTTAACGATCCAAAATTGACACGCGATTCAGAACCTATAACAATAAGCGACTTTATTGCGGGACGCTCAGGCAATGATTGCGAAGGCGTTGTCTACCGACGTTATCCAGTGATCGCCGCCGCCGCTCAATGGCTTTCCGGTTTCGCGCAGGCCCGCCTGACGGGTACCGGAGCCTGTTTGTTCGCGGCTTTCCCCGAGCGATCGGCAGCGCAGCGGGTTATCGCTCAATTGCCCGCAGAGATATCGGGTTTTGTCGCGCAAGGTCTGAATCATTCGCCCTTGTGGACCCGATTGCAACGTGAAATCACAGGCCGATAGGGCTTGTATCGCGTCTTGAATTTTGGGCCGTCGCCAAGTGGTAAGGCACGGGGTTTTGATCCCCGCATTCCCAGGTTCGAATCCTGGCGGCCCAGCCATTTAATTGATCTAGTACGGCGGATTCCCGGTGTCTGACGGCAGAATTATGGTGTTTGCGGGTAATGCTCACCCGCAACTGGCCTTGGCAATCACTCAACATCTGGACTTGCCATTGGGTCAGGTTGTCGTCGGCCGCTTCAGCGACGGCGAAGTCATGGTCGAGTTGATGGAGAATGTGCGTGGCAAGGATGTATTCCTGGTCCAACCCACTTGCATGCCAACCAATGACCATATCATGGAACTGCTGGTCATGATCGACGCCTTGCGGCGGTCATCGGCCGGGCGGATTACCGCGGTGATTCCCTATTTCGGATATTCTCGGCAAGATCGTCGGCCTCGCTCGGCGCGGGTACCGATTTCCGCCAAGGTGGTCGCCAACATGATCGCCAGCGTGGGTACCAACCGTGTGTTGACCGTGGATTTGCATGCGGATCAGATTCAGGGGTTTTTCGACATCCCGGTGGATAACATCTACGCGACGCCGATCCTGCTGAAGGACATCCGCATCCAGAATTTGCCCAGCCTGGTGGTGGTCTCGCCGGATGTGGGCGGCGTGGTGCGCGCTCGCGCGCTTGCCAAGCAGTTGGACGACGCTGAACTGGCGATTATCGACAAACGACGTCCGGCGCCCAATGAAGCCAAGGTTATGCATATTATCGGCGATGTCGAAGGCAAGAACTGCGTACTCGTCGATGACATGGTCGATACCGGCGGCACCTTGTGCCAGGCGGCGGCGGCTATCAAGGACCATGGAGCGGCCTCGGTCCGAGCCTATTGTACGCATGCCGTGCTTTCCGGCCGGGCAGTGGAGAATTTCCAGAATTCCGTTCTGGACGAACTGGTCGTGAGCGATACCATTCCGCTCCGTCCGCCGGCCGATAGCTGCCGCATCATTCGCCAAGTCAGTGTGGCGGGCCTGCTGGCCGAGACCATCTGGCGCATTCACACCGAGGAATCAGTCAGCTCACTGTTTTTATAAGTTCCTAGTGGCTTCCTTCGACCGTTCCGATGGGCGAATGCCCGCCGGGCGCGGGGATAGCCCGGATTTCAATTGCCTCAACCAACGGAGAACGACGATGAGCGTCGCTTTCGAACTCAACGCCGAACCGCGTACCGCGCTCGGAACCAGTGCCAGCCGCCGACTGCGGCGGCAAGGACGGCTGCCTGCCATTCTCTACGGAGGTGACCAGCCTCCCGAGGAGCTTTCGCTGGACCATCAACAGGTTTTGCGGCAGATGGCGAACGAAGCTTTTTACTCCCATGTATTGAACATTCAAATCGGTTCGCGCACGGAGCAAGCGATCATTCGTGATTTGCACCGGCATCCCTACAAACCAACCCTGCTGCACATGGATCTGTTGCGTGTGACGGCCGACCATAAGCTGCGCGCCCATGTGCCCTTGCACTTCATCCACGAAGACAGCGCACGCGGCGTCAAGCTGCAGAGCGGTACCGTCAGTCGGCTGCGCATCGAAGTTGAAGTGAGCTGTTTGCCCAAGGATCTACCCGAATACATCGAGGTCGATCTGATCGATTTGGAAGTGGGCGAATCCATCCATCTGTCCGAGTTGAAGTTGCCGGAAGGCGTGGAAATTGTCGATCTGATGCACGGCGCCGAGAACGACACGGCGGTTGCGAGCATCCACGGCAAACGCGCGGAAACCGATGACGGCGAAGGTGGCGAAGGCACTGACGGCGCAAGTCCGGCCTGATTCCGATACTCCAGCGCAATCATGGCGCAAGGCCAGGAATCCGCCCTACAGTTGATCGCGGGACTTGGTAATCCCGGTGCCCGCTACGAGCGAACCCGTCACAACGCCGGGTTCTGGTTGGTGGATGCCTTGGCTCGCGAATACGCCGCTTCGATGCGGGCCGACGCCTATTTCCAGGGCGATCTCGGCAGGATCTCGGTGGGCGGTCGCAACCTGTGGTTGTGCAAGCCGATGACATTCATGAATCGTTGTGGTTCGGCTATTGCTCGCTTGGCGACTTTCTACAAGATCCCCCCTAGCGCCATCCTGGTCGTTCACGACGAACTGGATCTGCCCGTGGGCGCATTACGACTCAAGCGATCGGGCGGTGCCGGTGGGCATAACGGTCTGCGCGATATCATGGCCAATCTGGGAACCGGTGATTTTCTACGCCTACGGCTGGGGATCGGTCATCCCGGCAATAGTCGGGAAGTCGTTGATTACGTGTTGCATGCAGCGCCCGAATCGGAGCAGTGCGTGATCGAGCAGGCCATTAACGACGCCGTGCGGGAATTTCCGCGGCTGGTGGATGGCGAGTTGGAGAAAGTGATGCAAAGTTTGCACAGCCGGCTGGTGGCCTGAAATGGGTTTCAAATGCGGTATCGTGGGTTTGCCTAACGTGGGTAAATCCACCTTGTTCAATGCGTTGACCCAGGCCGGCATTCAGGCGGAGAACTACCCTTTTTGCACCATCGATCCTAATGTCGGGGTGGTGGCGGTTCCCGACGAGCGGATGGATTCGTTGGCGGCTATCGTCAACCCCCAGAAAATCGTTCCCACCACATTGGAGTTCGTGGATATCGCGGGCCTGGTAGCTGGCGCTTCACGGGGTGAAGGGCTGGGGAATCAGTTTCTGGCCCATATTCGGGAAACCGACGCCATTGCCCATGTCGTGCGTTGCTTCGAACATGGCGACGTGGTGCATGTGGCCGGTAAGGTCGATCCCTTGGCCGACATTGAAGTCATCGACACCGAACTGGGGCTGGCCGATCTCGCCACGGTGGAACGTGCCTATCAACGAGCCGAGAAAAACGCCAAGGCCGGCGGCAAGGAAGTGGTGGCCCGAAAAGAGTTGTTGCAGCGGGTACAGTCGCATCTGAACGATGGATCGCCTGCGCGTACCCTGGTCCTGAGCGAGGAAGAGCGCGCGTTGTTGCGCGATCTGCATTTGTTGACCGCTAAGCCGATCCTGTACATCGCCAATGTGAACGAGAGCGGTTTTCAGGATAATCCGCTATTGGCGGCGGTTCAGGTGCACGCAGCCACGGAGAAAGCTGAAGTGGTGGCGATCTGTGCGGCCTTGGAAGCAGAAATCGCCGAGCTCGACGACACTGATAAAGCGGAGTTTTTGGCGGATTACGGTCTGGATGAACCAGGACTCAATCGCGTGATCAGGGCAGGCTACAAGCTATTGGGACTGGAAACCTATTTTACGGCTGGGCCTAAGGAGGTGCGGGCCTGGACCGTGCCCGTGGGCTCCACAGCGCCTCAGGCGGCTGGTGTGATTCATACGGATTTCGAGCGGGGTTTTATTCGGGCCGAAGTCATTGCCTACGCGGATTACATCGCTCACGGTGGTGAGCAGGGTGCGCGTGAAGCGGGCAAATGGCGGTTGGAAGGGAAGGAGTACATTGTCCAGGAAGGTGACGTAATGCATTTCCGCTTCAACGTATAGTCGGTTGACAGAACCCGGCTGTAAGCAAATAATACCCGTCTTTTCGAAAACTGACTGCGGTTCTCAGTGGCTATGTAGCTCAGGCGGTTAGAGCACAGCACTCATAATGCTGGTGTCGGTGGTTCGAGTCCACCCATAGCCACCAATAAAAACAAATAGTTATCTCCAATCCGTTGTCGCTTCCAAAGCCCGCTGCGTAAAAATCGCGTAAACTGGCTTTCCACTCGCTCAAATATGCCCTGTGGACGACGATCAGGCTATCGTGGCGTCCTGGTCCGCTAGTCGCTTTAATGCGGGTAGGATGTGCCGACAGCCGAAGCGCACCATTCGCGTAATTTTTGCGCGTTCTTCAGTTCATCTGCATGCCTCTAAACTGGCATGCTCATCATAAGTTCGCCCGTGTAAGCATCCTGCCGGCCATATCTTTATGAGCGACACATTTTGCTCAAACAGTCAGATCATTTGTGTTTATCAAATAGATAGTTACCTGAACACAACTGACCACTGACGCCACCATCGAATGCTTGCCACAAAACACGCCCCAGAAATTACTCGATTCTGGGCGATGTCGCTGGCCTGTATGTTGGGAACGAGTAACGCTTAATGTACGTTTTGCATGGAACCTGGGTTCCCCGGCTGACCGATGAATTCGTTCAATCCGGCGAGTTCTTGATTTGGTTGGAAACCGGGGCTACCCGCGCTACCCCTCCTGGCTATGCCGCCAAATATCTGCAAGCGAACGATCTGGCCACCGTACTGGCCGATGAATGGGCTTTCGCCAAGCCCGGCTGCGAAGCGGTCCGTCGCCGGCTTCATGGTTGTCATCTGCGTCTACCCATCAGCGCGGATGGGAAAGGATTGCCATCGCCGGAATTGGCCCACTGGCTAGGCATGGAGGTGTCGGACGAGCACATGATGGGTTTTGCTGATACCGTGATCAGTGCCTACCCGCTGGACAACGGCACCCCGGTGGAAAATCGCCTGCTCGATCTGTGGTCCATCTTCAATTTTCTCAATCCCGGCTATCTTGGTACGCAAAGCCAGTTCCGCAAACAGTTCGAACTCCCTATTCAAAAGGACGGCAGTCCAACCCAGTCATCGTTGTTGAAAAAGCTGGTCCAACCCTTCATTTTGCGCCGGGTCAAGACGGACAAAGCGATCATTCGCGATCTCCCCGGCAAGGTCGAACACAAACAATACTGTCATCTAACCCGAGAACAGGCGTCCCTGTACGAGGCCGTCGTCAAGGACGTGGAAAAGGATCTGGAAGCAGCCGAGGGCATGAAGCGCAAGGGCCTGATCCTGGCGACCTTGATGCGACTCAAGCAGATCTGCAATCATCCCCGCCAGTTCCTACAGGACGCCAGCCCGTTCACGCCTGAGCGTTCCCACAAACTGGAACGGCTGACCGAAATGTTGGAAGAGGTCATCGGTGCGGGCGAGAGTCTGCTGATTTTCAGTCAGTTCACGGAGGTCGCCGAAGCTTTAGAGAAGTATCTGCGCGCTTTGCACTACCCCACGTATTATTTGCACGGCGGTACTCCTCGCGTTCGTCGCGAACAGATGATTAACGCCTTTCAAAACCCGGATAGCGCGCCGGCGGCGTTCATTTTGCCCCTGAAAGCCGGCGGGGTCGGCATCACCCTGACTCGGGCCAATCACGTGTTCCATTTCGATCGCTGGTGGAATCCGGCGGTGGAAGATCAGGCTACCGACCGGGCCTTTCGTATCGGTCAAACACGCAATGTCTTCGTGCACAAGTTCATTACACTGGGGACGTTGGAAGAACGTATCGATCAAATGCTGGAAGATAAGAAGCAGGTTGCCGGTCTGGTGGTAGGCGCCGACGAAGCGTGGCTGACCGAATTGGACAATGCCAGCTTCAAGCGCCTGATCGCCCTCAATCGCCAAGCGGTGCTGGACTGAGGCAGAGAACGCAATATGGCGCAACTGACGCGAACCGGGTGGGGACAACGCTTTATGGATGCCCTGCAGAGTTTCACCGATCCGGCCCGGTTGGCTCGCGGCCGATCCTACGCCGGTCCGAATCGCATTCGGTCGCACACCCTGCGGGATGGCAAACTCACCGCCAGGGTTCAGGGCAACATCAATCCGTACTTCGGGGTCTACAAGGTCCCCGCCTACACCACCAGCGTGGAGTTGGCGCCTCTCAGCGAGGCCCAGTGGCGACGGATCATTCCAAGCATCGTGAGTCGGGCCAGTCTGGTCACGCAGTTGTTGATGAACGAAATGCCGGCCGGCCTCGAGGATGTTTTGCGCGATGGCGGCGGCCATTTGCTGCCCGTCGGCGAGAAGGATTTCAAAACGCAGTGCAGTTGCCCGGATTTTTGGAACCCATGCAAGCACATCGCCGGATTGTGTTACCTTCTGGCCAGGGAACTGGATCAGGACCCGTTTCTGCTGTTCGAATTGCGCGGTTTATCCCGTCAGCATCTGCGTCAGGAATTGCTTAAATCGCCTCTTGGCCAGGTGTCGGCGCAGGCGTTGGTTAGTGAGGAACCGCCGATAGAACCGGCCGAGACGTATTACAATCCGGCCGCAACGAGTCCCCGCCACCAAAATCGGATACCACGAATATTGGAGCGGTGACAAGCGCCTGCCCGCCATCCTTGATCCCCTGCCCCCATCCGGCCTACCGCGGTACTGGTCAGAAAGGCCGGAGCGACGCCGGCGTTCTGGCAAAACCGGCAGTCATTTCTAGACGTTATGGGCGAATGGTATGAACGGGTCCGAAAGGAATCGAAATTATTCGATTGACGGAATTTCCTTGAGTTTGTCATTCGATTGGCGACAGGGTGTGTCAATCGATCATCGTGCGAGCGTATCGGCGTACACAGTTTTTCCCTGCTCTTTTGGCTTCGTATAAGGCTTGGTCCGCCACCGACATTAGGGATTCGAGTTTGTAGTTTCCTGTCGATACACCGAAACTCGATGTGATTCGCAGTACCCGTCCGTCATTAATTAAAGGTCGTTGTTCCATCGCTGAGCGAATCTTTTCGGCCACAACGACTGCATCGTCGATGGCGGTATTGGGTAGAAAAATCGCGAATTCTTCGCCGCCTATACGACTGCAAATATCCGATGCGCGCGTGTTGCGCTCAATGAGTTTCGATACATGACGTAATGCATCATCACCGACACTGTGGCCATAGGTATCGTTGACGTTCTTAAAATCATCCAAATCCAATGCGATTAATGACGCCGGAAATTTATGGCGTTCACAATAGCTCATCTGAACGGTGACAATATCGTGAAATGCCCCACGGTTATTGAGACCGGTGAGGTAATCCGTATTTGCCATCTTTTCGGCTTCATCTTTTGCATGGCGTAATTGATGCCCCAACATGAAGCTTTGATGCAAGGCGGTACTCAGAACTTTTGTCGTGCGCGTGCATGACGCCATGAACAAAACACTTCCAATGGCCGTGGAAAATAACGCGCCCTCTCCGAATAGAAGAAACCAAACGGTTGCTGGCAGCAGTACGCCTGCCATGGACGCCAGCGCGATGGGTCGGATGGCCGTGTAAACGGAAATGGCGCCGCCGGCCATGCCCATAAGGAAGAAAAAGGTGACGAGCTGATCTTCCACGGGCGTCCCGGCGATCAACCAAAGGCCGCCTACTCCCCAAATGAGCGCCGAAAACATGAGAGAAGCGAAATAGGGCTTTTCCCACGAAAGAATCGCTTCACCTTGGGGCGCTCTCAGTTCATATCCTAGTAGAAGCGTGGCTCTAATCGTCGATGCCATGATGACCGCTCCATACCAGATCAGCAATTTCGAATGATCGACATGTTGCCACAGGACGAAAAGCAGCAATCCCCCGCTAATCAAGCTGATGAAAATGGGCGGAAAGGATTGTTTGAAAAGGAGTTGTAACTTGTCGACCTGGGTCGTCAGTTCGAAATTCGGCGTTCCGGCGTCCCGATGTGGTCGTTCCATCACGGGATATACGGTGTATCGCCGATACAGAACGCAAACGATCCCTGTATAGAAGACGAAAGGCGAAGAAGCTTAGGGAAGAACGCTATCATGCGGTGCATCGGAAAATGCGCCCAAACTCCATGCCAGCCCAAGCATTTGCCCATTAGACGCTTCAATAGTTCTTCCATCAGCCTTCGTCCTGCCCTTGGCCATTGATTACCAATAGACCGTATTCTCCTGGACATCAAGCGGCGAGACGGATGATCTCGCACTGGGAATCTTTGGGGGTGCGATATGAGCGTCGGGTGGGAGCCGCGCGGGCGCTGATCCACGAGGAAAATTGCCGTGTCGGAGAACGTAACAGTTATCCGAAGGCGAGCCTGCTTTTCTTGAGCTGATTGGGTATCGTTGAGGAACTGTCAGCCGTCCGTCCGTAGCGGGTCGAGGTGATGATCGAACGCCTTCCTGATTGGGACGTCGTCAACTCCCGTACTCCCCAATGCCTGGATCATTCACCCTTCATTGGGTCGATACCTGTTTCAGATTGGTTTGGAGTATCTTAAATTCTCCATCTCGGCAATGATTGTAGGAATAAGCACCGACTTTTATGGGATTAATTTCGCTGAGCTTGCCTTGATATTCAAATACGAATGAAATCACTTCGGAACTGACTGGATCAACGTAATCCGCGCCACCCAATGTCGTGTAAACTTCCGCCTCGGAAAGTCCTTTTATCATCATTTGGGTGACTTCTTCAGCCAAATCCCTGACGGCGGTACAGGAAAAACCCTCGGCTTTCGTTTTTTTATGGAACCTGTCGATTTGTTTCGTGTAACTGCCGGGTGCGACGGTTACGCAGTCCTTGTCGGAATAAGTGACCGTACCGTCTTCCTGAACGCATCGGTTGAGCGCGTACGCTGTGCTTGTATGAAAAACCAACAATATCGTAAAGAACCAAAACGCTTTCATTGATCGCCCCCTTGCCAATAAATTTAATTCTTTGCCAGTTTTTGTTGGGAGGTGACCAAATATTCACCTCCCAACCGATGTCGATGGGTTTGTTATGGGAAACTGCAAGGACGATGCCGATGAAAGGGCTGTGTTCCTACTCGTTGCCCAGTTCCACGGCGTAGTTGGAAACCGGCAGTGGCGTGTTGATCAATTTGCGTTCGGCCAGGAATCGGGCAAAGAGTCGATAGCGGCCGTTGTCCAAGGCCGAGGGACGCAGCGCGAAACGCGGTAGCGTGTCGCGCCAGGCGCGGCGATTCAGTTTGTCGTCGAGCTTGGGATAACGCTTGATGAACAAGGCCCAGGCGTCGTCCGGATGGTTGATCAAATACAGCACACCCTGCTCAACGGCCGCCATGAATCTTTGCAGGCGCGGGTCCTTGGTCTCGTCTCGGCGGGCCACGATGACCAGCTCGTCGTAAGCGGGTATCCCTTCTTCTTCCAGATAAAAGGCCCGGCCCGGTTTGCCGAGAATCGCCAACTGGTTGGGTTCGAAGTTGCGGAATGCCCCGATGACGGCATCCACTTGTCCGGAAATCAGCGCGGGGACCAATGAGAAGTTCACGTTGATCAAGGTCGCCTGATCGGGCCCGATGCCATATTTTTCCAACATCGCCTTCAGTAGAACATCTTCGAACCCACTGACCGAATAACCGATCTTACGGCCCTTGAGGTCGGCCAGCGAATGGATTGGACTGCTTTTCAAAACCAGGACGCAGTTCAAGGGGGTGGCGATCAATGTACCGATGCGTTTCAGGGGCAATCCCTGGTTGATTTGAATATGCAGTTGCGGTTGATAGGAAAGCGCGATGTCGGCCTTGCCGGCGGCCACCAATTTGGGGGGATCGTTGGGATCGGCGGGAGCGATGAGGTCCACGTCCAGATTCTGCTTCGCGAAGAAGCCTTTTTCTAACGCCACGACCAGCGGCGCGTGGTCCGGATTGACGAACCAGTCCAGCAAAACGGTGAGTTTCTCGGGTTTGTCGGCGGCGGCGGTGGCGGCGGCGCTGAACAGGACCAAAAGGGCTAAAAGTAAACGCAAACTGTGCATCGTCAGGATATTTCCGAATGTAAAGTCAGTTCAGCCTGCCAAGGCAGCAGGCGGTTGAGTACGGCGTCCACCGCGAAATACAGCGAGACGGCCAGCAAGGCCAGTACCGACAGGGCCGCGAACATCAGGTCGATCTGCACCCGTCCGTTGGCGTGTAGCATGAGGTAGCCCAAGCCGGCGCTGGAGCCCACCCATTCGCCGACCACGGCGCCAATCGGCGCGATGGCGGTGGCGATTCTCAATCCCGACGCGAGCGCCGGTAACGCGGCGGGCAGCGCGACATGCCGAACGATCGCCCAACGTCGGCCCGTCGCCATGGTCTGCGCCAGTTCCAACCAGGCGCGGGGGATACGGCGCAGCCCGTCGTAGAAATTGGCCGTTACTGGAAAATAGATGATCAAAGTGGCCATCGCGACCTTGGAGGCCATGCCATAGCCCAGCCAAAGCACCAACAACGGCGCGATGGCGAAGACCGGAATGGCCTGGGAAGCGATCAGCAGCGGTAACAGCCAGCGTCGCATGCGCCGGAAATAGCGGAGCAATAACGCGCTGCCACCCCCTAGAAAAGTGCCCAGCAAAATGCCGAACAGGATCTCCAGAGCCGTGATGCCAGCCTGTTCCAGAATGAGATCACCATCATTCCACAGACTGCTGAGGACGGCGACCGGACCCGGCAGAATGTAAACGGGAACGCCACTGATCCAGACCAGCAGTTGCCACGCCAGCAACAGGCCCAGGAGACTGATCAAGGGCGTCAACAGTCGCATGATTCGTCCTCCAATCTCCGCAACAGTTCCCGATAGGCGCTTTGTACCGAAGGATCGCCGGGATCGCGCGGGGTCGATTCGGACAGCGGTTGCTCGAAAAGCTGCAGACGTACCGGACGGCCATGCATGATCAACACTTGCCGCGCCAAACGCACGGCTTCGAGGGGATCGTGGGTGACCAGTAGCACGGTGCGTTGCCTCAGGGTTACGGCGGCCAGTGTCTGCAGGCGCAAGCGGGTGAGTGCATCGACGCCGGAAAACGGCTCGTCCATCAATACCACGGGGCGGTCTTCCATCAGCGTGCGGGCCAACGCCACGCGCTGCCGCATGCCGCCCGACAGGGCGGCCGGCCTGTCGGCAGTGACATCCGCCAGGCCCACCCGCCGCAACAGTTCGTGAGCCTTGTCCACGGCGGGCGTTTCGCCACGCAGACGATTGCCCAACAGCACGTTGTCCAACACGGTGAGCCAGGGCAGTAGCAGGTCTTGCTGGGCCATGTAGGCCACCCGTCCCGTCAGCGGCAAGCCGTCACTGCACGTCACCGTGGCCCGCGTCGTCGGAAGCAGGCCGGCCAATAAACGAAGCAAGGTGCTTTTGCCCACGCCGCTGGGTCCAAGTAGGCAGGTGAAACCGCCACCCGGCAAATCCAGCGTGACGTTCTCGAACAACAAGTTATCGCCATAACGCCAATCGACGCCACGCAAGCGCACGGCCAGCGCAGGGCTGGACGGCTTTTCGGGGATGTCGGGGCTGAACGAGGATCGCGGGTTTCTCATGGCTTTCATTTTCAACGCGAAGGCGTGCAGTATACGGGCAGTGTCGGCGTACGTATCAACTGAAAATCCTGAACTGGTGGGAGTCCCGCCATTGCCCAAGCGTGTTTCCGTGAAGTGAACCGAGTGGATGCCATGACTTACGATATCGCGGTGCTTGGTGGGGGGCCGGCCGGCGTGGTGACGGCCAGCGGACTGGCCCGGTTAGGTTATCGCGTCGTCCTGTTTGCCAAACCGCGAAGGATACCGGCCGTCGAGGGTTTGTCCGAACGGGGATTGGTCGGCCTGCGTTATAGCGGTTGTCATCAGGCGTTGGAACGAATGGGTCCGGCGGTCCGGCGCCTGGCTTGCTGGAATGGCGAGCATTTTTCAGGCAATCGGGAGTGGTTGATCGAACGTCGAACATTCGATGCCGCCCTTTGGGACGATGCCCGAGCGGCTGGAGTGGAAGTCGTCATGGGCCGGGCTGGGTCGGCTCAGCGGCAGCAGACGCTTTGGCGGATTCCTTGGGTTTCCCGCGAAGGTTCGGGCGAATGCCGGGCCGGTTATCTGATCGACGCGCGTGGCCGCGCCGCGCCCCATGGGCGTAATCCCGTGCGTGGACCGCTCACCGTTACGCTGGGGCGATTCTGGAACTCGCCGCAAGCAGGGGAACCGGGCACCTGGGTGACTTCCTTCCAGGAGGGTTGGGCATGGCTCGCCCGTGATACCCAGGGTGCGATTCTGCTACAACTCGTCGTGAGCACGGCGAATCAACGATTGCCGCCCCGCGCCGCGCTGGCCGAGCATTATCAGGCTTTGCAGTCCACCGTGGACGAGGCGAGAGTCTGGTTGGACCGGGCTCGACCGCTGGGCGGCGTATTCGCCCGTTATGCGCAACCCCAGTTCAACCCGCGTTTATTAGGAGAGTCCTATGCGCGGGTCGGGGATGCCGCTTTCGCCATCGATCCGCTCTCCGGGCACGGTGTTTACGAGGCGATCAGCGGGGGCCTGGCGCTGATCGCCACGGTGAATACCCTGCTGGCCCGACCCGGCAACGCGCAGTGGGCCGAGCGTTTCTACCGAGAGAAGATCAGCGATGATTTCTTGCGCATGGCCCGGATCGGGCGGGATTTCTATCGTCAGGAACAACGCTGGACGATCAAGCCTTTCTGGCGCGAGCGGCAAATCTGGCCGGATGACGAGCCGGCGCATGGCGTCGCCCAAGATGTGTCGCCGAGCATCGAAATGCGGCCGGTGAACCTGGAAGGTTTCATCGACTTGCGGGAGGTCATCGTGACGGCGGACCACCCGCGCGGCATCTGGCAGGTGGCGGGGGTTCCCCTGGTCGGTTTGTTGCGGGCGTGGCGTGAACAAGGGGATAAATCCTTGACCGATTTCGCGCAGGGTTATGGTGAACACCACGACAAACCCCTGAATGATTGCCAAGCGGCTCTAGCCTGGTTGGCGCAGCGGCACTTGTTGGGTTCTCCACCAAAGGATGGCTGATCCCCGTCCGGGTAAGCCGTCTCCTATCCTCATCGAACAAAGCCGAAGGACCGTTTGAGAGAAATTCCGTAAAGAAGTCGAGCTTAGAACTTCGGGTGGTCACCGGCGTGTTCTCGATTATCTATTAAACCGATCTATTCCTCCTGGATAGAGGTTATTGCCGCCGTTTTGCGCCGTATATCGATAGATGTTCGTGCGCCGGATATGATGGTAGGGTGTGTAATTATTGTCGGCGCGTCGCGAATAATGCTTTCTGACTCTTTTTAAATCAACCTTTATGACTAAATTTTTTGTGGTAACTTCGAGCCACCTTGTATGGGTATTATATCCGGATCTGTCAACCCTAATTTGGTATCGCCCAGGCGGCAATACTATTCCATCATGATAGAGATCTGGGATGTTCATTATCCGCACTTGAGCGTCTTGTGGATTGGTTGTTACAGTCAGACTTCGCGAACTAGTGGATGAAGTGGAGTGGTTAGAAGTTGGCGATGGTGGAGAGGTTTTGTCTCCAATGGCATCGTCTATTGCCTTGCCGAGTTCAAAAACTCCAATGTTGGGATCGGTGGGTTGGTTGTTATCGGTATCGGGTTCAACAAGTGGTTCAAGGGGATTGCTCGGTTCTTGCGCTTCGACCGATTCAATATCCTGCCCAGCTTTTTCGACATCCAAATCTTTCTGTTTGCCGTCAGCGTCGATTCGTGAGTCCCACAGTAAAGCTTCTTTAATTCGCAACAGGCGGATATTATCAGGTTCATACATCAATCCTCGATTAACGATAGCGATGACCGATTCGGCATTGGCGCCTCGATTTCTCTCATTGATGGCCTTCGCTAACAGCAAATCCGCTTTCGATGAGCTACCCGTTGCTTCCACGCCGGTCGCCTTAAGCGTGGATGTCATATTCCTATCGTGGACAGCAGACTGTCCTTTTGAAGAATTCCAATCGGCTCGTGCAACAGAAGCCGATACGGTTTCGGCACTGCTGGATATGGCGAAAGGGCTTGTAATCTGGTTCGCGTTCACGACGATCATGCCTAGAAATCCCAAAGCGGCTACGGATGCCATGCGGATATATTTGTATTTAAATTTATTAATCTTATATCTCTTTGGGGTGATAACTTTCTCGCCGATTCCATACTGGTATTCGAGTTCAGTTAACTCTTCAATAAATGCCTCGGCCGTGGGATATCGCTGTTCCGGATTTTTGGCCAACAATTTATTAATGATTGGCTGGAGAAAATTTATGGCGCACGGCAGTCGAGGAATGGGTTCGGAAACATGCTGGAAAGCCAAGGCAAAGCTATCATTCGCGGAATACGGTAATTGTCCAGTTAACATCTCATAAAACATGACACCCAAACTGTACAAGTCCGATTGCGTGCCAACCACCTTCCCTCTGATTTGCTCGGGACTCATATAGCGAGGCGTGCCGAGCGACATGCCAGAGTTCGTCAGGCCAGTTTTGCTATTGACTGACTTAGCGATCCCAAAATCGACAATCATCGGATTGCCATTTCCATGAAACAAAATATTTTGGGGCTTGATATCGCGGTGAATAATGCCTCTGCTGTGTGCATAACCAAGCGCGTCAGCAATTATTTTTATGACCCTGATGGATTCCTCGATACTGATTCCCTGGCTAATATAATCTCTCAATGTGCCGCCAGGGACGTATTCCATGACTAAATAGAAGAAGTCTTTATGGGAGCCAATATCGAAAATATTGACGATATTGGGATGATTCAGTTGGACGCCGATACGGCCCTCACGAAGAAAGCGTTGAGCAAAATTCGAGTTGGTTGCTAATTCTGGCTTGATTAATTTAAGTGCGACGAGGCGGCCCAACGACTCCTGTACGGCTAAAAAGACAGTGGCCATACCGCCACTGCCGATCTCCCTATCTATGTGATAACCTGGAATATCCACGCTTTGTCATTTCCTAAGATAGGAGCAAATTCGAATGCCGGGTATGAGCCGGGCCTTCGTTGATTTCTGTTAAGGGCTTGCTACCTGTCCCACTTTTTTCCTTTCATTTTCGCATTTGGGTACGTTGCCGTAATGGCCCGATCCTCGCGAACGCTTTTGCGTAGGGCGCCGCCAACGCCCTCCCCCATGTTGCCAAAGAAGTTGATCAAGCGGTGGGGGACGGTGCCTTGCTTGGTTTCCGTAGCCGCCGTTTTGAGACCGTGCCCAGCGCCTTCATAGGCCCTACCCGCTGCGTTGACGAAGGCACATCCGGAGATCAGGGAAGCAATCAGTACCACCCATACCGTAGGCCGAGGGTATTTTATTTTATAACCATTTGTATTCATTATTTATTATTCCCTTTGTCCGTGGTAAACGCGTTGTTAATTTAAGGTGCGTTCCCACGATGCTGTTCTGAGCAACCCGTTTTTAATTCCGCGTCGTTGGTTAACCAGTTAACTGGGTAACCAGTTAACCAATATTATAGTTCTATAGTTATCTACTTTATTATTGCAGTGCTGACCCTGGTCAATACTTCCGCGGAAATTTTTCTGTGAAATTCGGCTATTGGCAGCATATAATCAGTTAAATCAATTAATTACTGATAAACAATGAGGTGTGTAAGGTAATGACTCCTATCAGCCGGGCAACAATGGCCACGAGCAAAGCAAAGGGAGTGAAAATCAGAAATAAGACTTGGAAGCTTCTCAAGTTATTGAATTTTCATACGAATCTTCAGCATCAAGAGATTGTCGAATACGCCGTGTGGGACTACGCGCTGAAGATGGGGTTGAATGAGGAAGACATTCAGGAGTACCTTCCGGATGGCTCCGATCTCCCCGATGGGGATGTCACGCGGCCGTTCCCGGGTAAAATCGGGAAGTGAACGAGTTTAAATAGAGTCTGCCAAAAAAACTATAACATATTGAATATATGGAATAACCGTGTTGAATGCCGGGTAAAATATTGCAAGGGAATTGTTGTGTGGCCCCAAGACCGTGTATCTATGATCCGTTACCGAGGCCACAAATCAATCGCTTGGCAAACCCGGAGAATCCCGACGTTCCCGACCCTGGAAGCGGCACAGACCTTCCAGATGCTGTACGGCTTCCCGTCGCGTGGCGTGGGGGTGGGCGACGAAAAACGCGGCCAACAGGCCGGTCACATGCGCCGCCCCCAGGCTGGCTCCGCCGTTGGCCGATGCGGTCAGCGCGGCGCCGTGGGGATGGGGACAGGCTCCCAGATGGGCTGGACCCTCGGGCAGGGCCGATAGTTGGCCAGGCTCGCAGCGCGCATCTCCACAGACTCTTAATAGGCCCGCGTAAGCGGCGGGATAGACCGGCCCGCCACGCGCGGGAACCGAGCAGACCAAGAGGATTCCGGCCGCGATGGCCGCTTCGCAGGCTCGCCGCAACACGGGACGATCTTCCCGCAAACCGAGACTCAGATTGGCGACCCGCGCGCCTTCGGCCACTGCCCAATCCAAGGCGGCGGCAATGACGGCGGGCGTACTGGCGCGCGCGCCGTCGAAGACCTGCGCGTTGAGCACACGGGCTTGCGGAGCGTAGGCCAACAAGATGTCCGCCAGCATCGAGCCATGCGCCAAACGGTCCGGAACGGCGACGCCAGTGGCTATCTGTCCCAGCGTGTCCCAATAGAAACGCCGTTCCTTGGCGACGTACGCGGTCTGTGACGCCGCAACGCCGCTGTCAATCAGGCCGATCAGCACCGGTTCCGGCATGTGACTTTTCCAGCCCGGCGTCGTACGCCAGCAATCGGCCATCCCGCAATTCCAATACGCTATCCGCGGCACCCACCGTGTCCAGACGATGGGTGATGACGATACGGGTGCGGTCGCCGAACAGACGATCGATTTCCGCGATGATTTGCTCCGCCGTGGCCGCATCCACCGCCGAAGTGGCTTCGTCAAGAATCAATACCCGCGGGTCTTGCAGGATGGCGCGGGCGATCGCCAGTCGTTGCCGCTGTCCCCCGGATAAGCCGACGCCTCCGGCTCCGACGGTGGCTTCCAATCCGCCGGGAATCTTGGCCAGCACGGTGTCGAAGCGGGCGGCGCATACGGCTTGGCGGAGTTGTTCGACGCTGGCGTCGGGACGGGCGTAGCGGAGATTGTCCGCGAGCGTGGCCGGAAAAAGCACCGTGTCCTGACTCACCACCACGATGCACCGACGCAACTCGGCCAAGTCCAGATCACGCAGATCGATGCCATCTAATCGGATGGAGCCGCTTTGGGGGTCGAAATGCCGCTGCAACAGATCGATCAGCGTGGATTTGCCGACGCCCGAAACCCCGGTCACGATGATTTTGCGCCCGGCGGGCACATGCAGGTCGGCTTGTTTGAGAATGTCCGGTGTCGCCTGATCGTAACGGAAGCGAACCCCCTCGATCAGCAGATCACCCTGAGCGTCGGATGGCAGTGGAATGGGATTGATCGGTGGAGTGACCGCGGGTGTTTGATGGATGATTTCCTGAACCCGCTGCACGCTGACCCGTGCCCGTTGCAATCCCAAATAGAGCCCGAGGAGAGTTTGCGCGGGACCGACGGCGCGCGTCATGTAGGTTGAGAAGGCGATCAATGTGCCGATGCTCAACCGTCCTTGCAGGGTCAGATACCCGCCTACCGCGAACACCAGGGCGGTGGCTGTCGCGTTAAGCAGCCTGGGAATGCCGGAAGCCGCCAGATTGGCGATCTGCACCGCCTGTAGGTCGTCGAGATAGGCATTGTTCAACGCGCGCAAACGCTCGGCTTCGCGCTGCTCGGCTACGCTGGACTGGATGAATTTCATGGCCCGCAGGGTTTCGATAAGAAAAGTCGAAATAGCCGAGGCGCTGTGTCGCAACGCGCGGGTACGTTTCTCGATGAGGGGGCGCAGCTTGCGCAACGACAGGATTTGCAGGGGGATGGACAAGGCTACGATCAGGCTCAAGGGAACGCTGAGACTGAGCATGATGGCGCAAGACACCACCAGCCCGAACACGCCATTGACGATGGCCAAGGGTCCATCCACCGTGAAGCGTTGAACTTCCGCTACGTCGCCATCCAGCCGCGAGAGGATCTCGCCACTGTTGACGCGCGCATAGTAGGTGGGGGAAAGCTGTTGCAAATGGCGATAGACAGACTCCCGCAGCGCGAACAGCACGCGCGCCGAGAGCCGCACGTAACCCAGCCGGTTCACCGCTTCGCAAAGCGCGCCGAGGGCGACGGCCAACACCATCAAAAAACATACCCACCCGACCGTGGGCATCGATCCCGCCAGCAACCCATCGTCGATCAACAGCTTGGTCAGATAGGGCTGGGTTAGCGCCAAACCCGTGGTCAACAGGGAAAATGCCAGGACCAACAGGAGACCACGCCAGTGCGGACGCACCAGAGGAAACAGCCACGTGAACACGGCGCGTTCATTCACGACGGAGCCTCGACTAGACGAGAGTCAGAGACCGGTTTCCCTTTCTTCCTGAGAATGACAAAGCGATTAACCGAGTAGGAAATCACTCGTTCGAGACGTTCAGTGCACGGCTGCGCCGGCAAGCAAGGGATGGATGATTGAATTCGGTAGGGGCCATCGTCACAGGCGCGCGGCGTCCGCGGCGAGAAGATTATCTCCCTCCTCCAGGGAGGAGGGAGATAGAGTCGAGATGGCCCAATGGCCGTGTTGAGTTTCCATACCCTAATTATGGGTCGAGAGAAGCGAACGCGTGCAGGCTCGCATTCGGAGAGTGACCTGCGCGGTCCAATCGTTGCCTAACGTTGCACGACTCGAACGCCGGCCACGGACTGATTGGCCGCGTCCGGCAATTCGATGTTGCCGATGCGTTCCAGGGTGGCGGTGTCGTAGACGGCGATATTTCCCAGGGCGCCGCCGAGATAGACTTCCTTGCCGTCTCTGGAGATGTTGATGGCGTAATAGGTATGATCCAGATCGATGCGTTTGATCACTTTGTGCTGTTCCCGGTCCATCTTGGTCAACTGCGTATAGACCATGTATACCTCGTTGGGGTGAGTGGGACTGACCACCGAGGAAAAGATCACGACCGAGGTATCCTCGAAATCCTCCATGTCGAAGGTTCCCTTGGCGAGATCGAAGGTCAACAGGCCCGTCTTGTAGGCACTGGGATCGTCAGGGCTGATATCGGTGCGCACCGCGTAGTAGGGCGTGGAAAAGATGTTGGGCTGTTCGTATTGCAGCCACACCGACAGAATATCGGGTTCGCTGTAATTCGGGCGCTTCCAATCGCGGATCGGATAGGTCTTTTCGATGGCCCCGCTTGAGGTGTTGATGGCATACAGATCCCAGCCCAGGGCGTACAGGCGGTCGCTTTTCATGCCGGGCAGCAACAGGGCTATCCGCCGGGGCGCGGGAAAGGTCCGCGCCGGTTTCGCGTCCAGTCCGGCGCTGGTGTCGTAAACCGCGATGCGGGTGTCCTCCACCTGATATTCATCCAGGGAAAGCTGTACGGGGGATTGGTGCACGTACAATTGCTTGCCGTCACGGCTGACATTCATCGCGAACACGGATTTCACGCGCTCCGTTCCGCTGGACATGTTGGCGCGGAAAACTTCCTTGCCCGTGGCTAAATCGATACCGGAGATGCTTTCCCAACGATTGGTGCAGATATAAGCCACTTTGCCATCGTCGGGAACGGCGACGGCGCTCGGGATGCCGTTACCAGGAATGGTGTAGCTGTGCTCCACCTTGCGTGCGGCGGCATCGATCAAATGCACTTGATTCGGACGGGTGACCGCCACCAAATATTCCTTGGCCTGCGCGGGCAGGCTGCAAATCAGCCCGGCCAGCAACACAAAACCCACATCCAGGCCATGTAATCGGCTGTGATACCGCTTGCTCATGTCAATCCTCCGGGTAGATGGCATCCAGCAGGCGCCAATCTTTTTGCGCGGCGTTTTTGCCGTCAGTCCAGTTGACATTGGTGTTGAGCATGTCTCCGGTTTGCGCTGGCCACCAACAGGGGTCGGTACATCCGTAAAGATCCGCTTCCATGGGTTGGCACAGACCGGCGACTCCCCCGAAGGCGTCCACCTCCCAACCGGGATCGAAGGTGGTGGCGCAGCCAGCGACGCTGGCCATCAGGAAAACCTCCTCGGCTTTTCCCTCCTCGGCGGCCCGCTCCAGCAATTCAGCTTTTTGATTAAGGGCTTTCAAGTGTTTCATCAGTGCGCTCTCCGGGGGGCGATATGATGTTCGAAGAAAGCGGGATTTCCGGCTTGCAGCCGGGCGTAGGCGGCAATGCCGAAATCCACCCATTCCCGCAGCAATTCACAGTAATGGTAAACGGGTTTGAAGGGATCGCCGTAACGGGAATAGGACTCGTGATAGCAACCGCCGGCGCACAGGCTACGGATGCGGCAGGTGGAGCACCCATAGCCGCTGCGGTCCATGGCGGCGTTCAGGAATCCGCCCAGCGTCTCCTTGGCGATGCCCCCGGCGTGCACATTGCCGAAGGTCGGCAGACGCGAACCGGTGAAGCGGTGACAAAGATGCAGATCGCCGGCTTTGTCCACGGCCAACATGCCCAACCCCGCGCCGCAGGGCAGGGCCTTGCGCGTGCCCTGCCAAAGGTCGGTCATCATTTGATGCATATTGGAAAAGCCGATATTGCGGTTCTGCAGGGCCGCTTCCAAATACTGCCGGCCGAGTGTTTGCAGTCCTTGGAATACCGTGGCTAATTCGTTTTCGCCGAGATTGAAAGCGGCGTTGTCCGAGGCCGTGGCCGGGGCGAAGCCGACTTCGTGGAAACCCAGTTCTTCGCGCAGATGATGGTGGATGGCCAATACGTCCACATTGTCCCGCGTCAGGGTCACCCGCGCGCCGACCGGGCGGGCCGTGTAACGTTGCAGTAGCAGGCGCACCTTGCGGGCCACCACGTCATAGGTGCCTTTGCCGCCGACCGTAAGCCGGGTGAGGTCATGCAGGGCCTTGGGGCCATCCATGCTGACGCTGATGCCGAAGCGATGGGCGTTGAGATAATCGATCATCGGCTCGGTCAGCAGCGTGGCGTTGGTGGTCAGGGAAAAATCCACCGCCACTTGCTGCTCGGCGCAGCGCCTTTCGGCATAGTCCACGACCTGTTGGATCAGCGGCAGGTTGCTCAACGGTTCGCCGCCAAAAAACACGATATTGATCTTGTCCCGCCGCGCCCCTTCTTGCAACAGCAGTTCAACGCTGCGCTGGGCGGTCGCGAGGTCCATTTTCTGGCCGTGGGCGGGGGTGGTCAGGTCTTCCTTGTAACAATAGGTACAGCTCAGGTTGCAGCCGGTATTGACGTTGAGCACCAGGGTGCTTAACGGGAATTGCTTGATCTCGGGGGGTGGGCGTGCCTCCATCGGTTCGGACGGGTCGCCGACAACGCCCAAATCGCGCAATTCACACAACGTGCGGCCTACTTCTTCCGCCGGAAAGACGGTAGCCAGTCGCTCGTTGACCGAGGCGGGGGGAACGCGTCCATGTTCCCCCAGGAAATCGACCACCGCGGCGGTCAGCGTATCCATTTCGAATAGGCTGGTGGTCGGTATATGGAACAGGATGCGCCGTTCATCCAGGCGCACCTGATGAAAGTTATGTTCCAGCAATTGCAGCTGTTGCGGTGCCGACATCGCCGTTTTCCCTCAACGCAAGGGTGGATCGTTCCAACGTTGCACGGTGACGATCAACTGGCCGTCTCCGGTCACGCTACGATCGCCATCTTGGACGGTGGCGGTGACTTTGAGATTGCCCACGTTGTTGGCGCTGAACTGCCGTTCCGGATTGGGGCCGCCGGCGCCGGGGGTGAACAGGCCGCTGCCGTCGATCTGGCCGGCGAATTTCGCATCCTGAATGGCGGCGGCGGCTTCGTCGAAATTGTCCACCGTCCAGGTCGCGGGCAGGCTGCCCAAACGCATGTCGTCGTCCGTACCTGCTTGGCCATCAGGGCCGTTCAGATAAGCCACGGCTTCTAACTGGGCTTGGACGGGTCGCAATGTGCCACCGCCGACGCGGGCGATGCCGAAGGCGGGCTCGACGTGGATCGAATCGATCTGCCGATAAACCATCAGCGCCGAATCAGCCTGAGTGGGGCCGATACTCAGGGCGACTGGACCGGGTTTGGCTTGCTCCGCGACCTTGACCTCGACTTGCACCTGTTCGGGGGTGGCCTGGACCACTTTGACGAGCTTGAGTCCTTCACCCAATTTAACGTCGCCGGTCAGGCCGTAGCCGTACACGGTGATCGACGGGCTGGTGCCGGCCTTGATGAAGGGCGGCTCCACGGCCACGATGCCGGACCCGCCGTCGACGACGCGCACGGCGTGTAGGTCGCCCCCAATTCCGTCGGCTTCCTTCAAGAACCAGCGGCCCTGCATCTGGTTGCCATCGGCGGATAACGCCAGCACGGAACGGATGCTTTCATCGCCAAGTTTGGCCGCACCCCGCCATTCATAGCCGGTATACAGGATGGCGTGGCCCTGACCGGTAAGGGACTTACCGTCGGCGTAACTCAGCGCATAATCGGTTTCGTAGCGGTCCTTGCCCGCGGCCTTGACCTTGAGGACGCCCGTATAACGGCCCACGCCAGCCCGTTCCCCACTGATGCGCCAAGTCCCGCTGGGGTCGATAGCCGGGTGGGATTGCCATTTCGTCCAGGCTTCGGTCTTGAAGGGATAGAGGGCGGCCAGTTTAGCCGGGATTTGATCGCGGGCGATTTCCCACCAATTGCGATCCCTGCCCAAGGCTTGATACTCGATGGTCGGCCATTGACCTAAATGCGTGTTGGCCAGTTTGCGCCATTCGTCCTCGTCGCGCCGTTGCAGGGCGATTCGGCCATAGCTGTGACAGCGGGCGCACATGACGCCAATATCCTCGTCGGCGTTGGTAGCCGGCATGTTGGGACGGCGTTCGATCAATCCCCGATAATTGGCGGTTTCCTCGGGCGCCAGGCCCTGCGTGTCCGCCAGATATTTCACGAGTACGCGACGTTCGGCCGGTTCCATCGCCACGCCATGCCAGATACCCATGCGAACGATGGTCATGTCCCAGCCTTCGGGCGTTTTCCGTATGTCCCGGATACGGCTTAGCTGCCCCTGCTCATTAGGGGCATGGCAACCCGCACAGGCCTGCATGAGCAGGGATTGAGGGTCCGGTTCCTCGGCGCCGGCGAGCGCGGCAATCAACAAACCGCCGAGTAAACAACAATACGCCATCAATTTGGTACTGGTAACGCTAGGCATCATGGCATCCACCCGACCTCCGAATTGGTTTGGCACGCGTTAGCTAAGAGTATTGTTGAAAATACGCAAAAGTCTACTAATGTCTGTTTAATGACTCATTATTGTGGTGCATAAGTTGATAAGAAGTATTGGTTTATTAAGCGTCCATCATTGTAAACTGATACAAAAAAATCAATATGCCTGTACTATTTTGCAGTACGAGCGATTTCAAAACTCAGGGGGTTGCTGGCGTGAGGCAAAGAATTGACAAGTCAATAGCGCGGACGCGGCCTTCGAGAGCCCGGTCGTTCCGCCATTTAGGCGCCGCCGCGTTGACGGTATTGATGGGCGGCCTGACGGGTACGGCTTCGGCGATCGGTCTGGTCCAAACCGATAGCTATACCCTCGACTTCAACCTCGAAGTGGGGGCCGGACTGTTTCACAGTGGGGTGGATTACTCCGGGCAGGATCGCGGCAATGTGGATTGGCAAGAAGGCTATTTCAAGGGGGGGTTGACGGGCAACTATCTGTTCCCGAACCAGCGGGGGTCGTTTTACGGCGGGCTGAGCGCCATAGGCAGCGGTACATGGGGCGATGGTGACGCGGGCGGTTTTACCACCGGCGACGAAAGGAAATTCGATCTGGAAGACGCCTTCCTGGGGTGGAAATCCGGCAAGCTGGTCGGCGGTGTCGATGATGCCATCGATTTTTCGGGCGGCCGGCAGAAGTACGTTCTGGGCGATGGCTTTCTGATCAATGGGGATTCGCTGAATCTGGGAGACGGTCTGGGATCACGCTTCAATCGCGGCGGAGCCTACTGGCTGGCGCCTCGCAAAGCCTTCAAGAAAACCGCCATCGCCCGGATACAAACCGGTACGCCGCTACACGCGGATTTATTCTACCTGGGGTCCGGCAATCCGGGGCAGGGCTATACGGAACTGGCCGGCGTCAACTTCGAATACGTAGATGAGACCTATGGCGCCCTGGGCGCGTCTTATTTCAAAGTCACCGACGTGAATACGGAACTGCTCGATGGCTATTTCGCGTTGCGTGACAATTTGCAGACTTACAACATCCGTGGCCAGGGCAGCGCGGGTTTGGAGAACACGGTCTTTTCCTTCGGCTACGCCCATCAGCGCGGCAACGAGGACATCAAAGTCGATGCCGACGCCTGGTATTTGGAAGGCGCCTACACGTTCGCCCAATGGGCCTGGAGCCCCTCGTTCACTTACCGGTACAGCTCCTTTTCCGGCGATGATCCTTCAACGTCGAAAAGCGAAGCGTTCGATCCCCTGTTCTATGGCTTTAACAGTTACGGCACCTGGTATCAGGGTGAGGTGGCCGCCAACTACGCGGGACCGTTCAACAGCAACGTGAAAGTCCATCATGTCGCCTTGAAAGCCCAACCACTCGAACAACTAGGTTTAGGCGCCTTGTACTTCAAGTACATTTCCGATGAGCCCGCTCCTGGCGTCGACAGCGATTTCGCTCAGGAAGTCGATCTCTACGCGGAATGGATCGTCAACGAGCATCTCTATGTGTCTCCGCTGTTGGGGATTTATATCCCGGGAGACGGCGCGGAGGCGCTCTACGGGAACGACGACACCAACTACTATTTCCAGCTCGTCGCCGTTCTCACTTACTGAGCCGACGAGGTCGGAATGGGCCCACCGGACGGGCCATTTGCGGCCACGACGTCTTGTTCGCCGTCGGTGCGATGTAACCGACCCAATTCCAAAGGCGCCCCGGCCTTGACCAGCAGGGTGAACAATAGGACACCCACGGCCCAGCAACCGGTCGCGATGATGACTTCCGACACGGTGGGTAGATATTCGAAAATTTCTCCCAGTGGCGTGGGGATGAACCCCGGCACCACCAGGGCCATGCCTTTCTCCATCCATACCCCGCAATAGGCGAGCAGACAGGCGGTATTCAACGTGACCAGATTCCGTCGCAATGGATGAATCATCAGGATCGTGACCGCGATGCCGTTCAAGGTGAGCGCCGTCCAAATCCAAGGACGCAGCCCCGAGAATCCGTCCAGACCTAAATAGAGGTATTTGCTGGAGGCAACGTGCTGAGATCCGGTGTTGTAGAAATCCGTGAACAGTTCGGCCCCAACGAAAAACAGGCTGATCTGCAGGGATACCGTCATGATCAGCGCCAAGGTTTCGATGACGCTTCGGTTCACCCGAAGATGACCGATGCGGTGGATGATCTGCAAAGCCACGATGAGCAGGGCGGGACCGGAGACGAAGGCCGAGGCGATGAAGCGGGGTCCAAGCAAAGCGCCGTGCCAGAAGGGGCGGGCGCTGTTGGCGGAGAAGAGAAAAGCGGTGACGGTATGAATGCCGATCGCCCAAAACATGGCCAGGATAACGAAAGGGAAATAACGGCCGAAAACGGGCGATCGGCCTCGGTAGTGACAGAACAACAGATAGAACGAGATGGCACAGTTGAGCACGAGATAACCGCTGAGCACCAGGACGTCCCAGGCCAATAGGGACTGCGGGAAGTGAAAGCGTCCCAACAAGGGAATGAGATGCCAGAGTCGGTCGGGACGGCCCAAATCGATGACGACGAACAGGATGGCGGTCACGACGGCGGCCACCGCCATGGCTTCGCCCAGCAGCACGACTTCCTCGATATCCTTGCGATTGAAGATATAGGCGGGTATCACCAGCAATACGGCGGAAGCCGCGATGCCGACCAGGAAAGCGAAGTTGGCGATGTAATAACCCCAGGAGACCTGATCGCTCAGGCCGGTGATCACCAGCCCCTGATCGAGTTGCTCCAGATAGAACCCGCCACCGGCGGCGATCATCAGCAGCAGCAACCCCACCCAAAGACGGTACATCCAGCCGCCCCGCAAGAGTTCTTTGCAGCCGTCACGGAAAAAGTTCTGGATCAGCATGGCGTTTGTCTCAGGAATTCAATCGGTGAAATACCAGAACTTGGGTTCAGTGCCCAACTCGGACTTCAGTTGGAACACCGGTTTGTTGGCCAGGACATAACGGATTTCACTGTGCGGATCGAGCAGATTGCCGAAGACTCGCGCACCGGTGGGGCACGCTTCGGCGCAAGCTGGCAGCCGGCCCTTGCGGGTGCGCTGAATGCAGAAATGGCATTTTTCCACGACGCCGACCGGCCTGGGGCGATTGCCCAGGTAATGGGTGTCGGGATTGACCTGATCGGCGGGTATCGTCGGTTGTTTCCAGTTGAAATGACGCGCCCAGTAAGGGCAGGCGGTCATGCAATAACGACAGCCTATGCACCAGTCATAGTCGACCACCACGATGCCATCGGGCTCCATCCAGGTCGCTTCCACGGGACAGGCTTTCACGCAGGGCGGGTCGGCGCACTGCATGCACTGCACGGGCAGGTAGTATTTGCCAGGAACGGGCACGGTCTCGGGATCATAGTACTGATCGGCTTGTTCCAGATTCATCTGGCCGTGATCCAGTTCCAGAACCCGGATATACGCCGTGCTACTGGGATCGCGGCCGTGGTTGTTTTCCTGGATACAAGCCTGCACGCAATCACGGTATCCCCGGCACCGCGACACATTGAGCGCGTAGCCGAACACGACGCCCGCTTGGGGAGGCGTATTGTCGCAGTGAATGTCAACGCCCAGATCGCGTTTGGCCTTGCGTTCGATACGGGCCAGAGCCGCTTCGATCTCGGATGGGCTCATGCGTTGATATTGGTCCTGGAAAAAACCGCCCAAGGCATCCAGCAACGTGGACCCACCCCAAGCCGGCGCACTGGCGGCAGTGGTGCCAGCGGCTCCGGCAATCCCCAGTTGTTTCAGAAGTCGGCGACGGTGAGGGTCGGGTACGGTTACGGTACCGGCTGATTGCGTCGAGACGTCGTGCTGGTCACTCATGTTGCTGTTCTCGTGGTTGTTCCAGACCATCCACCGCTTGCTCCCAAATCGGAACAACCGGTTCCGGGCGTCCGGCCGGGCGTTCCAGACCACTTCTCACGGCCGGTGGCGGTTGGGGTTTGCGAGGCTGGATAGCGGGTTGGTGAGGGTTGTGGCAGCGGACACAATCCAAGATCTCCCGCTCACCCTGCCATAGGCCGACCCGTTTGCCGTGAGCGCCGAAATACCAGTCCCGTTCCTGAGTGGCGTGACAACGGCCGCACAGCGTGTGAATTTCGTTGGAATTCGTGGCGATCGGTGGGGTGGTTCGCAGCGAGTTGCGGTTTTCGGGATCATGGCATTCCAGACACCAGAACCTGCCGGCGCCGTGGTCAAGTTCGGGATGGGGCGCCCGAAGTTGGCGCGGCTCGGTTTTGACCTTCAGAAAATCGTGGCAACGCATACACGGATAGTTCTTGAGAGGAGCCTCGCGAGGCAGGACCGTAAAGGCCGGCGCCTCGGGGTAGCCTTGGAAACCGGCTTGAGGGTCCGCCGCGTGCGACGCGACGCCAGCCATCGTTAGGATGAGATAAACCAGCGGAAAACAGAGCGTAACCGGGCGTATCATGCAGTCTGACCTGTGGCGACGGGTGTGGTCCGGATATGGATACACAGGATAAGGGTTTGCTACCGTATACCGTTGATACGTGTCAGTCTTTACCCCTATCCTCACGCATGTCGTCCGGCGGGTCTTACTCAAAACCCCACGCCGGGTGCTTCTCGCTGACAAGGACAGAGGTGCTCATCCATGCCATTGCATCAGATACTTTGGGAAGCCAATCAGGATCTGGCCGAAGCCTGTTGGAAACAGCCATTTGTCCAGGATCTGGGTGAGGGAACGTTGAACCCGGCGGCGTTTCGCTGCTATGTCGCGCAGGATGCGTACTTTCTTCGAGCGTTTCTTCGCGCCTACGCATTGGGTGCGGCCAAGAGCGATACCCTGGAGCAGGCCCGATGCTTTCAGCACTTCATGGGCGGTGTGCTGGAAGAACTGGAATTGCATGGCCGCTACGCGGCCAGCCTGGGAATCGATTTGAACCAAGTCAGGCCCTTGACCGCGACGAGTGCGTATACCGATTTCTTGTTGCGTACGGCCTGGGGCGGCGACCTGGGTGAAATCGTCGCGGCCATGGCGCCCTGTATGCGTTTGTATGCTTGGCTGGGACAGCGTTTGTTGCCTAGCTTACGGGACGATCACCCTTATCGGGATTGGATTGTCACCTATGCCAGTGCCGATTTCGCGGCCTTGGCCCAGGAGGTCGAAACCCTGTTGAATGCCGTGGGACACGATAAGCCGGTGGTGCGCGATGCCTATCGCTATGCGATGGTTTGTGAGCGGCAATTCTTCGCAGCGCCACTGGCTGCAACGCGAACGGGCGCCGGTTGAATATAATTTTTGTGCATAAAAATATAGGAACTAATTACTTGTTGCTTGAATGGGTGATTGTTAGGATTTCATCGGATTTAGACCGATGTATTAACCGAAGTACAACGAGAATCGCATCCGATGACCGCTCAGGCGCTGCAAACAAACGATTGGGAGTCCGCGCGACCCCCGCTTGATCTGCCCGAAACCAATCGGTTGTTGGAGTCGATGGATGCCGAGCATCGTGTAGCCTGGGCCTTGGAACAATTTCCCGAGCGGATCGTATTGTCGTCCAGCTTCGGTGCGCAGGCGGCCGTGTCCTTGCACATGGCCTCGCGTCAGCAACCCGATATTCCCGTGATTCTGGTGGATACGGGTTACTTGTTCCCGGAAACCTACCGCTTCATAGACGAACTGAGCGAGCGGCTGAAACTCAATCTCAAGGTTTACCGCGCCGAACTCAGCCCGGCGGAACAAGAGAGCCGCTATGGTCGGCTTTGGGAAAAAGGGTTGGAAGGTATCGAGTTCTACAATCGTATCAACAAGGTCGAGCCCATGCAGCGGGCCTTGGAAGAATTGGGCGCGCGCGCCTGGATTGCCGGTTTGAGACGCCAACAGGCGAAAAGCCGGCGGGACCTGGATATTCTGATCCATCGTAACGGGCGCTATAAGTTTCATCCCATCATCGACTGGAGTGATCGCGATGTTTATCGTTACCTCACTCACTACGACCTGCCCTATCATCCGCTTTGGCACGAAGGCTATGTCTCCATCGGCGATGTTCATACCACCAGTCGTTTGGAAGACGGGATGACCGAGGAGGACACCCGCTTCTTCGGTCTGAAACGGGAATGTGGCTTGCACGAGCACGTTTGAACCGCTCTCACCGGGTCGTCACACCGGCATCCATCCCTTCTTTTCACTCTGGCGTGCGATTGGCACGCAAGTTGTCTCCTTTTATCCCATCGCTTGGATAGCCCGTCGAGTGGGCACTCGCAATTTCGTGTGATAGGTAGGCTCGCTGCTTGCCTGCAAGTCGTTGCGATACGTTGCTGAAAAAGCACCGTTTTACGATTATTCTTTTATTCTTTAAGATCAATAGGCTGATTGCGTGCGAAGCGGTCATGCCTTTGAAGTACGCCGACATTTTTCAAATGAAGAGGGGTATTTCCCAGCGGAGCCCTCTTTGCCCGACGGGAAGGGTGTATAATAAATAATCATGGATTCAATAGGTTAGATCTATATAATCGAAATACTATAAGATCTCATGTGGAAATTAGCCGTCCAAGGTCACATTAGGTTGTGTCTGGTGAAAGGAGGAACAAATTTTGGCTTATGCGTTTCCGTGACGTCGATTGTCTTCGAGACCGATCATGTTCTGGTGCCAGTCGTGCTCCTCTGCATTGTCAAGCGGGGTTTACCCTAATTGAATTGCTTCTGGCGGTCGTTGTCGCGGGCTTGTTGGCTGCGTTGGCCATACCTTCGTATTCCAGTTATCTGGAAGGCTTGAAAGTCGATCAGGCAATCAATGATATTCGACTGGTCGATCTGAATATCCAACGATTTTACACAGTAAACTTCAGGTATCCCACGGACCTCGGGGAATTGCGTGATGGATTCCCAACGGTGGACCCCTGGGGTAACGCCTATCAATATTTGAATATCGCCCTGCAAAAAGGTAAGGGAAAATCTCGGAAAGACGGAAAGCTAAATCCCATCAATTCGGACTACGATTTGTACAGCGTCGGCAAGGATGGGAAATCAGCTTCCCCGTTAACCGCTAAGCCCAGTCAAGACGATATTGTTCGGGCTAATAATGGAGGATTCATTGGGTTGGCTTCCAAATATTAATGCCTGCTGCCGATAAATGGAATTCGAAACAACCGGATTGCGCAGCAAGTTTGGCCGAAGAATATTATTGCTTTTCATTACTTCGGCGCTATTGCCTATCATCATTTCCGCGGTGCTTTCCCTAAGGCAGATCAGTGATATGCTCAATGAGCATGTCATTCAGCAGCTTCATGCAACTACCAAGGATTATGGAAAATTGCTCTATGATCGCCTCATTTTTCTTCATTCCGAAATCAATGCGCTGGCAGCCGCATTGGATGCCAATAAGATTGGGTATGAATTGCTCGATCAGCAGACCAATGAGCGATTTGAGAAGATAGCTATCGCACGACTCGTTGACGACCAGATAGCGTTGCCCTCGTTACACGAAAAACTTGGGCTGGATTCTGTGCGAATTCGTCTGTTAGCGTCAGGTCAGACGATCTTGGTGAGCGTACCGACACCACATGATCCGCCGCGAATATTCATGATACGGGCGCTTGGCTGGTACGCGCTCAAGCAGAAATTTCTGCTCGGAGAAGTCAGCCACGATTATCTTTGGCGCGATGACGATGTATTGGATTCCATGACAACTCTTTGTGTGCTTGAGCAATCTCAAAATCCAATTTATTGCTCAGGTCAGGGGGACGCATGGGTCTCCGATAAGGTAAAAAGTCGGTTGATAGAACCTTCATCAGGTAGTTTCTATCAAAATATTCGCGGTAGAAATTCGGTAGTCACTTACTGGTCTGTTTTCCTGGAACCCTTATTACATATTTCACATTGGACCATAATAAGCATGCAACCGGTATCTACGGTGTTTGCGGAATCAACAAATTTTATTCGTATCTATACGATTGTGATGATTTCGACGATTCTCATCGTCGTCTTGCTCAGTTTTAGCGCCATCCGTAAGAGCCTGCTTCCACTTATGCAACTCATGGATGGTATCAGGCGCATCAGCAGCGGTGATTTTTCTAAACAAGTGGCCGTCAGCAGTCGTGATGAATTTGGGATATTGGCTTCCTCCTTCAACCAGATGTCTCTTGATTTGTCCATACAGATTAAATCATTACGCACCATGGCGGAAATTGATCATTTGATTCTCCACCGGTTTGTCATCAATGATATCGTGAAAATCGTATTACAGCGTGTCAGCCCACTCCTTTCATGTGTAGAGTTGGGAATCTTGTTGTTGGATGATTCCGAAAACAGCGATGTGCGCCTTTACATGAGTTGTGACGATGACAGTGATAAGATGATCGTCCATACGGTAACACCTACCAATCGAGAAATTGAACAATTAGCTTCCAGTCTGGATCATGTTTTTTTTGGCGATAACGGAAAGCGCCCATCGTATCTGTTGCCATTGGGTGAAGTGGAGGCGGCGCTGTCATTCGTCGTATTGCCAATTTTGATTGCGGGTCAATTGGTGGCTGCATTGGGCATGGCTTATCGACGGGAGGGGGCGATTCCCGACGCCGACATTATTCGGGCCCGTGAGTTTGCCGACCGCATAGCTGTTGGACTTTCCCGAGAAGCCTGGGAAGAACAGCTCTATTATCAGGCTCATTATGACGCGCTCACTCATTTACCGAATCGCTTGCTGGTCACCGATCGATTACAACAAGCGTTGGCTAGGGCTAAGCGGCAAGGAATTTATACGGCGGTTCTATTCCTTGATGTTGATCGCTTTAAAACCGTCAACGATTCATTGGGACACCGGATTGGTGATCGCCTTCTTTTGGAATTCTCACGGAGGCTGCTTCAAGCGACACGTCAAAGCGATACGATAGGACGCCTGGGTGGCGACGAGTTCATCGTGGTATTACCGGATATTCCCGATAACCAGAAATTACTGGCCAGGACTATCATCGTGGCCGAAAAAATCCTGATGCAGTTGACCGAACCCTTTGACTTGCTGGGCCATACGGTGCGGGTAACGTCCAGCATCGGTGTCGCGTTATTTCCTCGTGACGGTGATAACGTGGACGATTTATTGAAAAACGCCGATTCTGCGATGTACCACGCCAAATCCAAGGGGCGGAACAATTACGAATTCTATGCCAGGGAGCTGAATGCGACCGCCGTGGCCCGGTTGCGTATGGAAAATCAATTGCATCAGGCGCTTAAATCTGGCCAGTTTGAGCTTTATTACCAGCCACAGGTCGATATTGCCAATGACAGGATCGTCGCCGCGGAATGTTTGTTGCGTTGGCATCATCCCGAGGACGGGTGGATATCACCGGCGGATTTCATCCCCGTGGCTGAGGATACAGGCTTGATACTCCCCATGGGGGAATGGGTGTTGCGCACCGCTTGCAAACATGCTAAGTCATTGCATGATAATGGATTTATGTTAGATATCGCCGTCAATCTATCCGCTCTTCAGTTTCGGCAGGCCAACCTGATCACGACAATTAGGCAAGCATTGGAACACGCCGGCCTGGAACCCCATCACTTGGAGATCGAAGTGACCGAAACCACCACCATGCACGATCTGGATGAAAGCCTGGCCGTGTTGACGCAGTTACATGCAATGGGCGTGCATATCGCCATCGATGATTTCGGGACAGGTTATTCATCATTGGCTTATCTGAAGTCCTTTCCCGTTCATTCATTGAAAATAGATCGTTCATTCATTCACAACCTTGACGTCAACCCATCGGACAAGGCGATCACTAAATCGATTATCGTGCTGGCTCAAAGTCTGGGACTGGGGATAATCGCGGAAGGGGTGGAGACTCATGAACAACTCGAATATCTTCGGCAGCAGGGTTGTACCAAGATGCAGGGCTATTTATGCAGCCGGCCCGTACCGCTGAATGAACTAACGGCCTTGTTGCAAAAAGCCCAGCGTACCCCGTCGGCTGTCTGGAATTAGCCCTGGGTTGCGTTGTCCGCCTACCCGAAATAGTCAGTATACCGCTATTGCGCGGCGCAACCGTTCAGATAAGCTATTACCTATCCACTCGCGATGATGGTTTGCGGAGCCTTCGGTTGCCAGCATCAAAGGGGGGAAGTGGGTCTGTTGCATGCGGACCGCTTATGATCTTTAACCGTTTTCCAGTGAGTTTGCGTAGGCATCGGTTTGGCGCCGGTGGCACTGCAAAGGCTCGATGCACTCCCTAAGCGGCCATTCCGGCCGTCTATAAGCCTCCAAAGTTTTCCTAACGACCTCAGACTCTATCGCACGGGTGTCCTGAAACCCGTGCCTGGGTACTGCCCGCACTCACATTGCCATGACCCACTCACCGCCCGGCCACCGTGGCCGTTTGCTGTGGGCTGGCCGTTCCTTCGGGGAGTGGAATCGTACTGTCCATGCCTGTGGATTCCACAACGAGACCCCAACGACGACAGGGAATCAATAGCCCCGTATCCGGCTCGGTCGTTGCTTGGGAAGGCGTGTACATTCCAGGATGTTACGCCAAAACCGGCGGGGCGTTTGTCCTTATCACAAGGTGCCGATTGCAAATCATCTTGTGGGGAGGTGGGTAAACCATGACACTGGCGCTTGGTGTTCTTTTCCTGAGTTTGGGAATTTTGGTGATGCGAATCGCTCAATTGGCTTGTCAACGGCCCGCTCCTCCGCGTTGGGTCGGTGATTCGGAGGTAGCCAACTATATCGTACCGGTTATCGTAAGCTTCCTAGCTTTTGGCTTGGGCTTTTTCATGCATTATTTGACTTCATCGGAAGATCATTTCAACTGGGAGTCGATCGTCCCGATCGCTATCAACGGCGTGGTCTTCATGATGCTTTGGAAATTTGTGGGTAACCGGGAAAAGCAAATTGCGGCAAGGCAAGCGGCTACCGCTTCTGTAACACCCCTTCATGAGGGGCAAGCGACTTCTTCTGAGGACCCATCAAGCCCCATTTCTCCGTTAGCCGGAGGGAAAGGCATGGGAAAACGCGCGGCTTAAGTTACCCTCACATTCTCTGTGCCGCGGTCCGTTAAGGGCCGCGGCGCTTCGCCGGCGGAACAAACGTGATATAGTGAATCCGTTGCATCTCGAAAACCCTGGCAATCGCCCCACTATCCCGCTCACCTATGACGCAAAGGCTGGTATTCCGCAAAGAGGTCAAGGTCGGACGTCAGTACGATCCCCGTCAGCAGTTTGCGCTGAGTACGATAGAAAGCGAAGTCCGCTACGATCCCTTGACGGGGAACAGCGGCCGACTTTGCCACTTCGTATTCAATACCCCGCCCCCTTCCGATTTGCAGGCGATAATAGCGACTTCCGCCGCCCAATGCCCTTTTTGCCCGGACAAGGTATTGAGTGCGACGCCTCGTTTCCCTGTGGAAATGATTCCTGAAGGCCGCATCCAACTGGGTGAAGCGGTATTGTTTCCGAATCTTTTCCCTTACGACGATATTTCCGCGATTACGGCGCTGTCGTCCGAACATTTCTATCCCATGGATGACATGCCTGTGTCCATGATCGCCGACGGACTGTGTATCGCCCGCGATTTTTTCCGGCGTTTGGCGGCGCTTCCCACCACCGGTTCTCCTCTTGGTTACGGCATCGTGACTTGGAATTATATGCCGCCGGCTGGCGCCAGCCAGGTCCACCCCCATATGCAGGTCATTTACACTACCACGCCCGGTAACGGACTGCGTCGTGAACTGGCGGCGGAAATCGCCTATCGGGAGCGATACGGGCGATGTTACTGGGACGATCTGCTCACGACGGAACAAGGCGAAGGTACACGCTGGATTGGAAGCAGTGGCAATATTCCCTGGTTTACGCCGTTTGTTCCCACCGGTCTGTTGGGCGATTGCATGGCGGTGTTCCCTGGACGGGCCACGCTGGCCGCCGTCAGCGACGCGGAAATCACTGACTTTGCCCGCGGGTTGCGGCGGGTGCTGCGCTACTTCGCCGGTCGGGGACTGTGGAGCTTCAATATGAGCCTGTTTCCCGAACAGGCGGATACGGGAGTCGCCCATCACTGGTTGACAGCCCGCCTGGTGCCACGCTTTTTCCTGAATTCGCAACTGCACGTGTCGGACGTGGCCTATATGCCCCTGTTGCTGGACGAACGTCTGAGCATGGTCTATCCGGAAGATACAGCGGCTGGCTTGCGCGCGGCCGGCGTGGGTGGCGATGTCTGACGGGGCGTATGCCCCGCCATGAAAAAGGACATTCAGGACGCAACGGGCGCCTATCGCCTTCCGGATGATTCCGAACGTGTGCAGCGCGTGGAATCACGCCTGCGCTTCGATCGAGGTACGTTGCTGCTGGAAGGTTGCGCCTTTTTGCCGCCGGCCTGCGAGGCATTTTTCCATTTTGATCCCCGCGTTTCGGCCTATCGAGCGCCCGCGCACTGTTATTCCAAGGTGATCGGGGCTCTGAAAGGCTGCCTCGATCGCAATCAAGCGCCCTTTTATCGGCGGGTTCAATTCGATACCGCACTGCCAGTCGAACCCTATCCTCATCAACGACAGGCGTTGGCGGCCTGGCAAGCCGCTCAAGGGCGTGGCCTGGTTGTCTTGCCCACCGGGGCTGGCAAGAGTTTGATGGGTGTGCTGGCATTGTGCTGGGCGGGTCGCGAATCACTGGTCCTGGTCCCCACACTGGACCTGATGCAGCAATGGTATGCGTTGTTGCGGCTGGCCTTTCCCCAGCAGGAGATCGGTTTGCTCGGCGGGGGTTATCATGAAGTCATGCCATTGACCGTGGCTACTTACGATTCGGCGTCACGCCATATGGAACGGCTGGGTAATCGGTTTGGCACCTTGATCTTCGATGAGGCCCATCATCTGCCGTCCGAATTTTATCGCAGCATCGCCGAGGACGCGCTGGCCCCGTATCGTTTGGGACTGACGGCCACGCCCGAGCGCAGCGATGGCCGGCATACGGACTTGGTGGAGCTGATCGGACCGACGGTCTATCGTAAACAACCCGAAGAGCTGATCGGCGCGGTATTAGCCGCCTTTCGCATCCAACCTGTGTGGGTGAAACTGTCCGCCGAGGAACGGGCGTTGTATCGACAGGCTTTGGATGAACGCAATCAATTCCTGAAAACGCAAAGGATTGGCTTGGGATCGTTGCAAGGGTGGAATCGCTTTGTCATGTGCTCCGCCCGCACTGCCGAGGGTCGACGAGCCATGCAGGCGCACCAGCAGGCGCGACGTATCGCATTGGCGACTCCAGCCAAGTTACGTGCGTTGGCGGAGATCTTGGCTAACCATCCGGGCGAGAAAACGATGATTTTCACGGAAGACAATGGCACGGCCTACGAGGTTTCCCAACGTTTTCTCATCCCTTGTTTGACGCATCAAACCGACGTCAAGGAACGTCAAGCAATGTTGGATGCTTTCAAGATAGGCACCTATAAAGCCTTGGTCACCAGTAAAGTGCTCAACGAAGGAGTGGACGTGCCGGATGCCACCATCGGGGTCATCCTTTCCGGCAGCGCGTCGGCGCGGGAATTCGTGCAGCGTCTGGGCCGCTTGCTGCGTCGTAGCGAGGGAAAAAGCGCGGTGCTCTACGAATTGGTGTCTCGTGAGACCCGCGAGGAGCGCGTAGCGGAACAAAGACGTGGGCTGTTGAGGGCGGAAACGCCGGTCGGCGGAACCCTGTCATTGTTCGCCGGCTCGCCCGATGAACCCGAGGGCGGCTTGTCCCGTTGAGGGCGGGTACCGGACTATTCGTGGTAATCGAACGATCGGTAACCGTGTTGTTTGATCAATTCGTCGCGCTGCGCCGCCTGTAGATCTTCCCGGATCATTTCCGACACCAACTCGTGAAAACGGACCCGCGGCCGCCATCCCAACCTTTCATGGGCTTTGCTGGGATCGCCTAGCAGGGTATCCACTTCCGTCGGCCGGAAGTAACGGGGGTCGACGGCGACGATCGTCTTGCCCTGAAGAGTCGGCTGAAGATTGGCTAATCCCGCGTTGGCGTCGAGCGATTCGACAATACCTTTCTGAGTGACTCCGCTCCCTTGCCAGCGCAAGTGAATACCCAGTTCACGTGCGGCCAAGGCGGTAAACTCCTTGACACTGTGCTGCTCGCCGGTCGCGATGACAAAGTCCTCCGGGGCATCCTGTTGCAGCATCAGCCACTGCATTTCCACGTAATCGCGCGCGTGGCCCCAATCCCGCTGGGCATCCAGATTGCCGAGATACAGGCAATCCTGCAGGCCGAGCGCGATACGGGCCAGCGCGCGGGTAATCTTGCGGGTAACGAAGGTTTCGCCTCGGATCGGACTTTCGTGGTTGAACAGTATCCCGTTGCAGGCGTAGATTCCGTAGGCTTCGCGGTAATTGACGGTAATCCAATAAGCGTACAGTTTAGCTACCGCGTAGGGCGAGCGCGGATAGAAAGGGGTGCTTTCTCGCTGCGGGGTCTCCCGCACCAAACCATACAATTCGGAAGTCGAAGCTTGGTAGAAGCGGGTCTTACGCTCAAGACCCAGGATGCGAATCGCTTCCAGCAACCGCAATGCCCCAAGACCATCGGCATTGGCCGTATATTCGGGCTCCTCGAAAGAGACCGCTACATGGCTTTGCGCGGCGAGATTATAAATCTCGTCCGGCCGCACCTGCTGGATTACCCGGATCAGGCTGGTGGAATCGACCATATCGCCGTAATGCAGGATGAACCGACGATCCGGTTCGTGAGGGGCTTGATACAGATGATCGATCCGATCCGTATTGAACAGGGAGGTACGGCGCTTGATGCCGTGGACTACATAGTCCTTGCCCAGCAGAAATTCAGTGAGGTAGGCGCCATCCTGCCCGGTTACACCCGTTATCAGGGCTGTTTTAGTCATGGCTGTACTGGGTGGCGGACCGGGCGTGCCAACGCCAAGCCGTTTCGATGATATGGGTGAGTTCGGAATGACGAGGTTGCCAAGCCAATTCCTCCATCCCGCGTTGCGCGGCGGCCACTAGAACCGGTGGATCGCCGGGCCGGCGTGGGGCTGTACGGGTCGGGACGGGCCGTCCGCTGACGGCCTCGACGGTATCCACGACTTCCCGAACGGAATAGCCCCGACCCGTACCCAGGTAAGGCGGTGCTTGCGCCTCCCTGCTCCAAGCAGCGCAGGGCTTTGACATGAGCATCGGCCAAGTCGGCGACGTGGATATAGTCGCGGATGGCGGTGCCATCGTCAGTCGGATAATCGGTCCCGAATATCGCCAACTCCGCCCGTTGGCCGAGTAGGGCCTGCAAGGCCAACGGAATTAAATGGGTTTCCGGGTCGTGTTCTTCGCCCAGTTCTCCATCGGGGTCCGCGCCAGCGGCGTTGAAATAACGTAGCGCCACGGCACGTAGCCCATGCGCCGTGCCGAAATCATCCAGCATCCGTTCGATCATGAGTTTGGATGCGCCATAAGGATTGATCGGTTGTTGTGGATGGGTTTCCGCTAGGGGGACTTGTTGAGGAAATCCATAAGTGGCGCAGGTGCTGGAGAAAATAAAATGTCGTATGTCGTGATCGCGTACCGCTTCCAACAAGGTCAGCGTTCCCGCCACGTTGTTGCGGTAATATTTTCCGGGATCGACCACCGATTCGCCGACATAGGCATAGGCGGCGAAATGCATGACGGCCGCGGGATGGTAGCGGGCGATGAGTTCGTCCAACTTCGCTCTATCGGCAATATCGCCTTGCTCCAAGGGACCCCAGCGCACGGCCCAGGAATGGCCGTAGACAAGATTGTCGTAACTGACTGGCGTATAACCGGCTTGGGCCAGGACCTTGCAGGTATGACTACCAATGTAGCCAGCGCCGCCAGTCACTAGTACTACCGTACCGTTCACTGGCGCGCCGTTTCCAGCAGGGCCTGGAAATAGGCGATGGTCTGTTTCAGCCCCTGGTCGAGATCAATGCGAGGCGACCACCCTAGCTTTCCCTGCGCCAGGGAAATGTCGGGGCGGCGTTGAACGGGATCATCATTGGGCAACGGGTGATATTCCAAGACCGATCGAGAACCGGTGAGGGCGAGAATCTTTTCGGCTAGCTCCTTGATGGTGAATTCGCCTGGATTTCCCATGTTCATGGGCCCGGTGAAGGAATCGTCACTGTCCATGAAACGGACCATCACTTCGATCAAATCATCGACATAACAGAACGAGCGGGTTTGCTGTCCCTCGCCGTAAATGGTCAAGGGTTCGTTACGCAAAGCCTGGACGATGAAATTGGACACGACGCGCCCATCGTCCGGATGCATGAATGGCCCGTAAGTATTGAATATGCGACCGACCTTGATGCGCAAGCCGTGTTGCCGATAATAATCGAAGAACAGGGTCTCGGCGCAGCGTTTTCCCTCGTCGTAGCAGGAACGCGTACCGACCGGGTTTACGTGTCCCCAATAGGTTTCCGGTTGCGGGTGTATGCGGGGGTCGCCATACACTTCGCTGGTGGAGGCCTGGAATATTTTCGCTTTCACTCGTTTGGCCAGGCCCAGCATGTTGATGGCGCCATGCACGCTGGTCTTGGTGGTCTGTACCGGGTCGAATTGATAATGAACGGGCGAGGCGGGACAGGCGAGATTGTAGATTTCATCCACCTCCAGATACAGGGGGAAAGTGACATCGTGGCGCAGCAACTCGAAAAAGGGCTGATCCAACAACTCGATGATGTTGCTCTTGCTGCCGGTAAAGAAGTTGTCGACGCAGAGTACTTCATGGCCGTCAGCTAGCAATCGCTTGCACAGATGACGGCCGAGAAAGCCGGCGCCACCGGTCACCAGTGTGCGTTTGCGCAGGGCAGTTCTCATCGGCCCGTTATCGTCCGATGCCGCTGTATTCGAAGCCTTCGAGTTTCATCTGACGTGGATCGTACTGGTTTCGGCCATCCACGACGATAGGTCGCTTCATCAGTTTCTTCATGGCCTTGAAATCCGGATGGCGGAAGGGTTTCCATTCGGTGACTAGCACGAGTGCGTCAACCTCGCGTAAGGCGTCGTATTGATGTTCGGCCAGTATCAGGCGGCCATCGGCTAGCCAGGTCTGGGGTAGTTCCCGGCCCGCCGTTTCCATGGCCACCGGATCGTAGGCCAGCACCTTGGCGCCCGCGGCCAGCAACCGCTCCAGGAGCGCTTTGGAAGGGGCCTCGCGCATGTCATCGGTACCCGGCTTGAAGGCGAGGCCCCAGATGCCGAAAGTCATTCCCGTGAGATCCGCACCGAAACGTTGAGTGATCTTTTCAAAAAGGCGGTGTTTCTGGCGTTCGTTGCGGATTTCTACCGAATTCAACACCGTGGGTTCGTAGCCACGGCCTTCGGCCATACGGATCAAGGCTTTGACATCCTTGGGGAAACAGGAACCGCCGTAGCCGCAGCCCGGATAGATGAAGGAATAACCGATCCGTGAGTCCGATCCGATGCCGAGGCGGACGTTTTCCACATCCACACCGAGATGTTCACACAGGTTGGCCATTTCATTCATGAAGGAAATTTTGGTCGCCAACATGGCGTTGGCGGCGTATTTGGTCAACTCCGCGTCGCGGATTCCCATGAAAATGAGCCGCTGGTGGTTGCGATTGAATGGTGCGTACAGTTCCTGCATCAGCTCGCGAGCACGGTCGTCGCCAACGCCGACGATAATGCGATCGGGGCGCATGAAGTCGTCGACGGCTGCTCCTTCCTTTAAAAACTCGGGATTGCTGACCACGCTGAAAGTGACGTCCTGGCCCCGATGGTCGAGTTGCTCCTGGACCGCCGCCCGCACGCGCTCCGCCGTTCCCACCGGCACGGTGGATTTATCGACAACCAAAGCATAACGGTCCAAATGCTGACCGATTTCCTTGGCAACCTGGAGAACATGTTGGAGGTCGGCTGAACCATCCTCACCTGGGGGTGTGCCTACCGCGATGAAATAAACGTTAGAATCGCGCATCGCTTCGGCGATGGATGTCGTGAAAAGCAGACGGCCCGCCTTGTGGTTTTCGTTGACGACCGTATCCAGTCCCGGTTCATAGATCGGCAGAATACCCTTTTTCAGGCCCTGAATTTTTTTCTCATCGACATCGACACAGGTCACCGTGTTGCCCATTTCGGCGAAACAGGCGCCGGTGACCAAACCAACATATCCGGTTCCAATTACTGTTAAATTCATTGTTCAGTATTCCACTGGGTCATTTAGATTGTTACGTCCATTCGGTTTGCTAAAATCGGTGCCAGCGATCACTCACTAAATGGGTTGATTTGGTTCTCTGACGGTATCGTTCGGGAGCGGGCTTCGTGCATAGGCTCGTCCAAGCGGTGTCGGTGTGGGCGTTTTTTATGTCGGCGAGGCCGTTGCGGTTCATTACTCTGCTGTTCGTCCGGTTCGGAAAGCGGCGTGTGCATGAAAGCGGCTGCGAGCAAAGCAAAGAAAATAGCGTTGGCTGGGATGTGCAGATTAAAGTCGACGAAACTGTGCACGCTCATGACCAACACGCTGATACCCGCACCGACCTGCACGAAACGGAAAGTTGGCCAGGAGCCTCGCTGCCATACCTTCGACCACTGGCGAACATAGCCAAACAGGAAGATGGCCAGTAAGCCAAGGATTACAATGCCCCCTTCGACTATCCATTCCAAATAATCGTTGTGAGCCCGATCGATGATGCCATCGAATTGGATCTGGGGCGGGTAGAAACGCCAGAATATCTGGGTGAAAGTGCCATTACCGCTGCCTAAGGGAAAAAATTCACCGGCGGCGTGCAACGCGGCCGAGGCTATCGACCAGCGCGCATCCCCCAATGGATCATCGGCGAATCGGGTCAATATTGGGGCCAGTCCTATCAATGTGGCCAGGCCAATTCCGGCAGCCGTCACCGTCCCAGCCAAACCGTAGACATTCCAACCGCCCAAGCGCCGCGTAAAGGCGAGAATACATAACAGAATGCCCAGCATGGCCATGGCGATTCCCATGCGCGAGCGTGTGAATGTCAGTCCGAGCAACAAGGCGATGGAAATCGTACCGTAAACAAACGCCACATTGACGCGCAGGGTCGTCAAGGTGGCGAGCCGCTGACGCAAGCCGCGTCGCGCATGATCAGCCGGCCGTGGGGCATGCCCCACAGTCGCGGTCAGTAGGGCAAGCCCGACAGGCAAGGCCATTTCCAGCAAGCCAGCTAGATGGTTGCGATTGATATAGGTGCCGAAGGCATTGCCATCCATATACGGATTACCTAAACGGAACAGGCTGTCGGGCACGTCACCGTATTGAATCAAACCGAGTATGGCCTGAAAGGTGGCGATGCCCAGAAACAGGTATATCAGTCGCTGTAAATGCTGGGATGACAGGCTCACGGTAACTAGGAAGACCATGATGGGCGGCAGTATCGCCAGTCCCGCCCGTTCCGTTGCCCATGGCACGAGAGTAATGGGGCGGGTTGTGGTGGCAGGGCCAGGGACCTCTTGCAGTGCCTGCGCATAATAGCCGCGCCCAGGAAGCAAAGACCAAAGCCCGTTGGGAATGGGGATGAGTTGCGCCAATGGGAGCAGTAGCAACACCAGCAACGCCAATTGCAGAGACAAAGGAAGTTGGCTCCTGAAGCCCGGCTTGTGCGCTACGTACAACAGTAGCCCTACGGACGACAGTTCCAGGATCAACAACGGCAACGGCAAATTCGCCCCCCAGATCAGGGGAGCGAAGATCAACATTGCCGCAAGCAAGTAGAACGCCGCCGCGTCGACCTCGAAGTTCGATGGATACCTAACCGCCGTATCCACAAGCACGTAATAGTCAGCGGTAATTTAAAACTAGGGTGATGACGGAGAAATCTGGCCACCGTTACCATCGTTGTGACCGATGATAAATCCACCTGCGGCAATGACCCCGCCAATCGCTGCGCCTGGCATAAGGCCACCTCCCACAGCAGCGGCAGTCGTTACGGCTTCTCCGATGGGTCCGGCTTGGGTCACCAAGACTCCGCCCAAAGCGCATTCCGTACCGTCTCCCACAGTAAGCTGGTTATTTTCTTGCATGACGAGCGTACAGGGATAGACGATTTTCGCGGGCGTTTCGCCGGCGACAACACTATCGTTCGCGCAGAGCCGCTGTATTTTTCCCTCTTCAAATTCAGGGAGGGGAGAGCCGTTGACCTTGATGCCCGGCCACCATTCTCGAATATAGGCGATGGGTTCGTCACAGCTACCGGCGGTTTTGTCGGCGTTCGGGGAGGGAACATCAGCACCATTTTTAAGTAATGAGTCATCCCCAAGGGCGCATTCCTTGGCGTCTGCTAGGACATAACCCTTGCCGGAGGGTAAGGCAAGCTCGCAACTGTACATGATTGTCGCTTCAGCTTTTTCTAGCGTGCGCACTTCCGTTCCTGAGTCAAGGAGTTCCCCTTCCCGAGGGCTTTTGGGTGCTTTCTCTGCAGGTGGCGTCACCTGTACCTCCGGTTTGAACGTTCCCATGCTCACGGTATTGGTAAAGACCACGGAATTAGTGGCAGCCGTTGCAGCGGAAATCAATCCCATTAACAAGAATGTGTTAAGGACTCTCCATCGCTGTTGCTTGGTCATTGCATCTCTCCGTCAATCGCTTGCGTTAGTTCACTCAAGATTAGGGATAACGCGGGCTCTTCAGCTTTACCCTCCGGATACTCATGGCATCAAACCATGCGGTTCCCTTGACCTTGAAGTCGTCAGGGAAGCGTCCCACCAATACTAATTTTAGTTCCTGAGCTGGGCATTCCGTGGCGGGTACCTCGAAGTCGAACGAAAAAGGTTGCCATGACGTGGAACCCATGAAACGCTCGCTATTTCCTAGTAAAATTCCCGACTTGGCTTGTAGACATTTGAGTTGCCATTGTAGCCCTTGTTTGGCCTGCAGACTATCCAATTTCAGAAAGCCCTGCAATTGATAATGACCTGAAGACAGTACTAAATGTTGATACAAGTGTTGAAACCGTACAGGGGTATCCTGGAATTCGAGGCGCACGGCTTTTTCACCTTCCGCACCGGCCGTGACTGCCGTTCCTACCTGAACGCCGCGAACGCCTGGAGTACGCCAATCAAAATCCTCATTACTCAATGGAAGTTCGAAACTACCATTGTACAGATTGCCCAATGCTCCCGATTGTTGCTTGTCCAGATTGTTTAGCCAGACAAAATAGGCTTCTAACCATTGCCCCTCCTTTTCCAGCCGTTCAATGACAGTACGCCGTTCTTCGCGACTGATGGGTTGCTGATTGACGCGTCTCCAGCGGTACAGTAAGCGTACCTCATCGAGGCTTGGGGCTGATCGGACGGCATAAACGAAAAAACTTGTCCACCAGGAAGGGATATTGTCTTGCAATAGATGAGCGAATGGAGCCGCGGCTTGTGGGGTGGATACCAAAGCCAGTAATACGGGGTAAAGCTGGCTACGCAGGGATGACCGTCGTGCCAGCACCACATCCCAATGCGCCAAGGCAGCGTCCAGGCGGCCTTGGCGCATCCAGAAGGCTCCAGCGGCTAATTGAACGGGAATCTGCAGAGGAGCTAAATCGCTTGCTCTGTTCATCAACGTCTCCGCTTCCCCGCCCCGCTTCCTGGCCTCAACCCATTCCGCCAGCTTAGCGTACGCCAGCGCATTGGTTGGGTCGCCCTCTATGGATTTGATGAGCAATGCTTCCGCCTTCGCAGGATCTTGTTTTTCCACCCAGCGCGATTGCTTAAACAGGGCGGGAGGAAAGGCGCTATCCCAACTCAAGGCTTTGGCAATGTCATCATTATCATCGTAACGAGAATAGTGCTCTGCAAAACCGAGTGTCAGAATACGCCAAATAAGAATAACGATAATGACGCCTACGATCGACGTCTTAAAAACCGCCAATAGGAAAACTCCCCGAAAAGAATCGTGATTATTCGTTAATGACGCCGTATTTTCTATGTGACTTAACCGTCGTCAATATGGTAAAAACCACGAATAAATAGTCGACCATTCTGTTTTTCAATGATAAAACTCACTTTCCCAGAAAATTTCTGTGGATTCCTCTCACCTGAAGGATAGGTCTGAATAAAGAAACGACCGCTACCACGAAAAGTATCTCCCATACGACGCCAAACAATATTATTTAAATCAATCCGGCGGTTGTGCGTATTATTGAAAAGTTTGGCATATTCTTTGCGAATATTGGCTTTACCCTGTTTTCCACTCGCGCTGGCTTGATCCGAGAACAGTGCCATAAAACTCCCTAGATCACCTCGCTCATAAGCATTGACGAATCGGCCTAACAATAAACTCAATTCACGCTCGGAAAAGTCAGGTTGTTTGGTAAGTGCCGTCGGTTGTGTCTTCAAGCGGCTTTCTGTTTCGACACTCTTGTCCAGTCTGTCAAAGTCTCGTCGCTGAAAAGATGATTTGGAAACTTCGGAAACCGTAGAATTCTTTCTCAAATTATCGGCAGGACCATTATCCGGTTCGGATTGTAAAACTATCGTTCTTGAGTGGTCCGGCCTAGAAACTAGAGAAGGTCCTTTCGCTTCTAGGTGAATCGGCGCTGGAGTCTTCGGCGCTGGTGCGGGAGGTAATGCCTTCGCAACCTGGGACACGCTGGATGGTGGCGTTCTGATATCCGGCATGGATACTGGCTTGATTGTTGCCGACGCGGTTTGCCGAGTCCGATTGGGTATTTCGGGGGAAGTTCGCGGCGGAGAGATGGTCGTCACCGATTTCTTTGGCGAAACAGGAGGCGAAGACTGTGGAGGCGGCTCGGATGCGACGGATGCCGAGGCCGGTTTCGAGGGAGCCACGTTCTTGGAGATCCTACCGTAATCGAATATCGAAACGTCCTGGGGCGGATTGGCGGTTTGTTGCGCCGTATCTGAAACAATCGAAGACGGTTGGTGACCTTGATCAGGCGATACCGTGCTAACCGACTTGGGTTTAGAGTGTAATGACTCTGGAGTACGCGAAATGTCTATGTCAGTTGTGGACAGCTTCTTTGGAGATGTTTTGTCAACTGTGATGGTTGCAGGCGAGATCGGGTCTTGGCTTTCAACCATGACAACTTGATAATTATTCCTGAAATAACTTCTTGCAAGAAATAACACGGCTAGAAAAATAATGCTGGCGAATACAAGATACGCTAAAAATTGAAATTTGATTGGCTTGCTGTTCTTGGAACGAGAAACATTATGTGGCCTATAAGAACGCGTATTGACTGCTTCGTTATAAGATAGAGGAAACTCGAAATGAATTGCGTTGAGAGTGGCATCATATTCGTTGCGCAATTCGGGTTTGCGCAGGATGTTGTAGGCTTGATTGACACGACCCGCATAAACATCAGTCCAGGTTCCCTGTGTATGCTGTTTATCCGGGTGGAAAAGACGCATTAACAGGCGATAATTGTCCTTGATTTGTTCTTGCGTTGATTGCAAGTTAAGTCCCAAGGCCCGGTAATGGTTTCCGCCTTGACAAAAAAAAGCTTGCTTAACAAAGAATACAGCCGCTTCTTGTAGATCGCCTTTGCTAACGTTCGCGGTATGGCAATAGTGATCAGCCTGCTCCAAGTCTCCATTAGCTATTCGCAATAAAACTCCGCATCCCAGAGGCAGATCGACTCTTGTGCTCCACCAGTCTTTATAACGAATGGGGTTTTGATAAGCATCCACTACCAACGCAAATATTTCATCCGCGTTGCTTTCATCCATCAATATGGCTACCCGAAATGGTTAACGAAATGTAAAAATATCAATCTGAGTGGGTTAAACTAACTGCTTTTTTTCGCGCGCAGCATCGCTGTTATAGTAGTAATAACTCTGGTAATAGTAACCATAGGAATGGCGTTGTAAATCGACTTTGGTGAGTACGCCACCGATGACATGGATTCTGCCAAATTTAAGTCGTTTCAGGGAGTTCTGGATATGTGATCTACGGGTGCTGCCCGCTTCTACCGTTAACAACGTTCCTCCGGCCAGATTTCCTAAGACTACCGCGTCGGCCAATCCCAATACGGGGGGACTGTCCAACACGATCTGATCGAATTTGTCGGCTGCCAATGAAAGCAAGGAGACCATTTTTGCGCTCGATAACAGTTCGGCGGGGTTGGGTGGCAATGGCCCAGAGGTGATGCAAAAAAGGTTAGATATGGTAGTCGGCTGTGCCACATCCGCAGGTTTGGCGCTGCCTGCCAAATAATTGGTCAGTCCCAATGTGTTATCCAATTCAAGATCTCGATGCAAGGAGGGATTGCGCAAATCGCCATCGATCATCAATACTTTCTTACCCACTTGTGCGAATTGGATTGCCAAGCTCAAAGCCGTGGTGCTTTTCCCTTCTCCTGCCACTGTGCTCGTGATCAGTAGGACGCGAGGCGTTCCCTCGGAAGTGGAAAATTGTAATGCCGTCCGTGTCGATCGGTACGCTTCCGCGAATGCCGAACGAGGTTGTTCTTGAGCGATTAGAGCCAAGGCCGTGCGACCGTGGCCATTCCGCTCGCGTTCTTTCGCTTCACTGGGAATTACTCCCATGACTGCGATGCCGAGTTGGCGTTCGAAATCTTCCGGATATTTAATGGTGTCGTCTAAATATTCGAAGAAGAAGGCTAAAGCAATCCCGCCGAATAGGCCCAATAGTAAGGCCATGAGAATATTTTTTCTATGATTTGGTTTAAATGGCGCGCCGGGTACTTGTGCTTTATCGACAACGGAAATGTTATTAGAGTCAACGGCACTGGATATGCCTATTTCTTTCAGACGCTGCAGTAAATCGTCATAGAGCTGTCGGTTGGTGTCAACTTCACGTTTTAGAATATTGTATTCAATGCTGTTGTTTTCCAGTTGAGAAACTTCGTTCTTTACCTCATTTAGGCGATTTCGCAGTAGTTCTTCTTCTGCTTTTACAGCTTCATATGATGCCTTAATTGATGCACGGACGTTAGCTGTTTCATCATTGATTTTAGCCTGCATTTGCGTGATCTGATTTTGTAACTGCACCATTTTGGGGTAGGCTGGTTTGAAAATCTTGAGATTTTCTTGATATTCTGCTTCTAATGTAGCCTTGGTTTGCTTGAGTTGTTGTATAACAGGATTCTCAAGAATCTGCGACAAGCCTTGGGAAGGACCACTTAACATCTGACGATAAATACTTTCGGCCTTAATACGTTCCTGTTCGGCTCGATTGAAGCCACTGTTGATATCTTGCAATTTCTGCGTAGTAATTGTCTGTTTTTCATCAAGATTGACAATCTGATTGTCTCGAGCAAATGTAATTAATCGATTTTCGGATTCTTCTAACTTGCCCTGCGTTTGTTTTAGACGATCTTCGAGAAAGGTTCTGGCATAGGAAGAAGCGTCAACCCGGCGTTCGATATTGGTTTCTACGAACGTATCGGCCCAGGTATTGACGACACGCGCAGCCAGTTCAGGATTAGGGCTTTCGAAGGTGAGTCTGTAGATATTGGAATCATCGATCTGAGCAACATTGAAACCGCCCAATAGCATGGCGGTGCCAATAGTGGAGGGTTGTTTTTTTTCGGTTACGGGGTTGGCTGTGGATTCTTTCCCTCCCAGACGTGATATCCATTCCTCGACCATCTGCTTAAGTGGAGGTGCTTCTTGGGTGATGGCAAAGCGGTCCAAAGCCAACTTTTCACTGACTTTCTCAGCGATTCGACGGCTTTTAAGCAATTCAAGTTGGGTTTTAAAATAATAATAATCGCGCGATAAATCTATTTGGCCCAGATTCTGAAAGTCAACGATGTGAGGAGTTTCTCTCTCGATATGCAACGTTAGACTGGCACGATATACGGGAATCTCCATGAAACTGGCTACGGTTCCGACGACAGTTACAATGATTAAGAAGGTAAAGATCGTCCACTTTCGTTTGAGTATGATGTGCCACAGATGGAGCAGGTCCAGTCCTTCTTTTTCTTCATCGAATAGATCATGGTCCCCTTTAAGCACCTGAGTGCTGGGCATTGAGGTTTGTGGAATCGGTAAAATTTGCTGATCTGGGTTTGACGATTGATTTAAAGCCCCAGTATTATGAGTGTTGGACATGATTTTTACACGATGAATGTAAATTGTTGGGTGGCTAAGTTATGTTACTCTAGTTCGAGCGACAGATATTTTATTTATTGGATGAACCTGAATGGATTAAAGAAGTCGGCTATGTCTCTGAAAAGGGAATCACGCAGTATGGTTCTTGCCTCGGATTTCTCAATGATAATGTAATCACCTCCCTGTACCGGAGGATCGTCTATGGTGCCCTCTTGGATTTGTTCTATATCGTAGGTCATTTTATTCTTATCTCCATTCGCGGCTTCTCGGAATATATTGACCTCGGAGAGGGCCAACTGGCCTAAACCCCCAGCCATGGCGACAGCCTGAAGCAGCGTGGTTGGACCGCGCAGCGCGTAGACACCCGGTTTTCCGACTGCACCCCCAATCGTGACACGCTGGCTGGAGTATTCTTCGACAAAGACGTTGACGGCGGGGTCCTGTAGATAATCTTGTGCGAGCTTTTCAGCAACTTTTTTTTCGACTTCTTCAGGTAGTAATCCGGATACCTGAACTTCACCAATCAAGGGTAACGAGATATAACCGCGTGAGTTGACCCGCACCTTTTGCGACAGTTCATCAACTCCGAATACACGGATATCCAATAGATCATCAGTTCCAACGCGATAATCGTCCTGTACCCGTTCCACCGTGGGCGTAGTAATAGTTGATGCAGCAGTAGATGAGTCATGGGTAGACAAATTAGCGGTGGATTCCGTAATTGCCGCCGTTTCTCCGGATTCCTCCGCACGTTGGGTGTCGACGCGGGCGTCACTTTGAGTGGCATCCACCCGATTGTCCACTGCGTTGGGTGTCATCTGATAATTTATGGGCTCCACTGACGGTTTGTCCTGTACCGCATTGTCATTGACGGCGCATCCGCTCAATATACTGAATACCCAACTGAAAAATATGGCAAGGAGAAGAAAACGTTTTAGCATTTAAGAAAATCTCCACACCAGTTTTGGGAGAAACATCAAGAGTCTCAATTTTACTCTTTGACTGCCGAAAGTCATTTCCTGTCTAGAAATGACTATTGAGAATATGATCAGAGAAGCGGTCAGTATGAAAATGGGCTGGTTGCCGTGCGACCAACAAACCCCGTAATAACAGGGTGTTAGCTCCATGCAGGATTGAATAAAGGGCGAGTAGCGACAAAATTTACTACGGTTTAGCATAGCATGAGGATTAGATTCCACAAAAGTCCCGTTTAAGCATGCCGTTTTCTTAAAACCACTCGTTTTTCTGGTTAAAACGCTGTGTTTGGGAGGCTTGCAGTGTAGGGATCGGATGAGATAGGGCCGTGTCGAAAGTGATAATAACAAGTTGAGCGAATCGTGTGACAATGTCTGCGATGTGTCAACTTCTTACCCGGCTTGCCTTCGTCAAAGCGTCGGAGAATAGGGTTGGCAGATCAAGGATTGGTATGATTCGGTTGCCCTGCTGAAAGCAGGATAAGGCCAGTCGCTTCCAACCCGAGGGATGAGCGGGCAAATCACAGGCCTGTTGATCATCGACCTGCGCCCGAATCGGAGTAGCGGCAAGCGATAAGGCGCCATAGCGAACCTCTTGATCACGCCGTGGCTGAAACGCCAATATCCCCGCAACTTTGTGTTCGCGGCGCTCGGATTGACCGTTCAGCCACGCCGCCAGGTCCATCAACGGCAGAATATGATCCTGCCAGATCAGAACGTGCCGGCAATACGGTGGGCTCAGGGGAACGGAAAACAATTCGGGCGCTTGAATGACGTGCAGCATCTCACGATCACCGACAGCAGCCTGCAGTTGGCTGTCCAAGTCCATGATCCAAGCCCCACTTTCGGCCATTTCAGTGCATTCCTCGTGTCATGTCCGCTTTCAGGAAGGTCGCCAGACGAGTGGTGGTGGTCATGTAAGCCAGGTTGCTCGCATAACTCAGCAAAGCACCCAGCACTTGCGTGGCTTGCCCCATGCAAGCGGGCACGGGTTGAAACGGGCCGTGGTCCTGTCCCAGGACCTCGATCTCGTCACATACGAGGCCCAGGTAAACCGGGTCACGATGCAATAACACCACGATGCGGCGGCTTTTGGGAACCTCCTGGGGGCGGGAGAAGTGACCGGTCAGACAGTAAATCGGCCAAACCTGTTCTTGGCGGGTGATGAACCCGATAGGATCGGGTGCGATGAACCCTTCGCCCTCGTTCGATGCCGCGTGTGTTTCGATATCCAGGACGGTTTCGAGGGAAAGGATTTCGTTTTGCGGGATCAACCACCGCTGACCATCCAGGTTCAATACCGCGAAAGCGGTCGTTTCCGAAAGTTCCGCTTCGGCAAATGCGTGCGCCATCAGCGGTGACCCAACAGTTGGTTTATTCGCCCTAATAGATCATCCTCGGCGAAGGGCTTGGTCATGTAATAATTCACGCCGGCCGCTTCGGCTTCTTGGATATGTTTGGCCGTCGAGCGCGAGGTGATCATGATGATCGGGAGATTCCTGGTCGCTTCTTGCGAGCGCACGTGGGTAGTCAGTTCCAGGCCGTTCATGCGCGGCATTTCCAAATCGACCAGCAGAATATCCGGGGCCTTCGAATTGATGATGGCAGCGGCCTCCATGCCATCTTTGGAGGTGCGCACTTCAAAGCCGGCGTCTTCGATAAATTGTGCGAGCGCCCGCCTAGCACTCAATGAATCGTCAACAATCAGCGCCGAGCGGCGTGTGATTTCCGTTTGCTGCTCGTATTGGGTGCCTTGGGGTGTCGGCATGGCTTGTTGCGAGGATATCGGTGCGCGTAATAAATCCGGCAGATCCAGGACCGGCGCCACGCTACCATCGCCGAGAATGGTCGCGCCCACAATCCCTCGCATTTTGGGAATGTAAGGACCCATGCTTTTGACCACGAGATCACGGCTGTCGACGAGTTCTTCGACCAACACGGCCCGGACCGCCCCCGATTCCTCATGGACCAGCAATAGGGGGCGTACGCTGCGGTCCTCGATGCGCCGATCGGGTGGCAGCTTCAATAGCTCTTCCAAGGAACTGAGTTCGTAGATGTCGTTATCGATGTGATAGGTCGTCGTCGTACCCAATTTTTGAAATTTGCCGATGCCGGAATACAGTATTTGTCCGATACCCCGATCGGAAATGGCGTAAAGCTGATTGCGAATACGCACCAAGAGCGCATGGGTAGAGATCAAGGTGACCGGGAGACGCAACTCGATCGTGCACCCTTGGCCGGCCTTGGAGGCAATATTTAACGACCCTTTGATTTGTTGGATACGGCTGTAGACCATATCCATTCCAATGCCTCGTCCTGACGTTTGGGTGACCTCGCTGCGGGTGGAAAAGCCGGGTGCAAGAATCAGACGGCTGAGTTCCTCATCCGAAAGTACCTTGCCCGGATTGATGAGACCCTTCTGTTCGGCAGCCTGACGGATGGCCGGAAGCGATAATCCGGCCCCATCGTCCTGACAACGCACGACGATCGCATTACCCTCACGGAAAAACGAGAGGTGGATACGACCCACGGGGTTTTTATTTTGAGCCTGTCGGATATCCGGGCTTTCGATACCGTGATCGACAGCATTACGTAGAATGTGCATCAAGGGGTCCGTCATATCATTGAGCACGTTGCTGTCGATCAGTGTATCGCTACCTTTGACGAGCAATTCCGCTTCCTTGTCGGTCAAACGGCAGGTTTGGCGGACGCTGCGCTGCAACCGAGGTACGATGGTCTTGACGGGCACCATGCGGGTGCGCAATACGGCTTCTTGACTCTCCCTGTGCAGGCGGCCTTGGTCGACGAGCAATGTGTCCAGAGCGGTCAGGTCACCTTCCACTCCCAGACTCAGTTCCTGTGAGTCGTTGGCCACCTCCAGGAGACGGTGCGTCACGGTATTGAGTTCATTATATTGTTCCAATTCCAGCGGATCGAAATTGCCCTTGCCTGGGCGCGTGATCTTGGTCAATGGCGACGTGATACCCCGCACATCGACCAGTTGTTCCAGCTCGGCCGTGAGTTGTTGGAATGCCAAATTCTGTTCTTGCACCGAGCGGGCGTGTCCCATGGTTTTGCGGACACGCTCTTGAATCTGGCCGGTCAAGATGATGCTTTCACCCACCAGACGCAATAGATCGTCCACCAAGGTGGCCGGTACCCGAAGCATTGGGGCGGCGGCATGTTCGGCCGCCGTGCTGGCCGTTTCTTCCTCGCCCGCGGTTGTCGGGACGGGGACTGCCACGGGTTTGCGCGGCGTCGGAGCCTGATCGTCTTCAGCCGGGATGCCTTCCCGATCAATACGATTGGCCCAGTCCAGGATTTCCTGTAAAACGTTCAGTGCTTGGGTCGGCGGCGCACTCATACCCAGCAACGCTTCGCTCATGGTTTCCAGGCAGTCGGTGGCATTCAGCAGGGTTTCGGACAAAGCGCGGGTTGGCAGGGTCTTGTGCTTGGAAAAGGCTAGCAGGATGTCTTCCATATGATGGGTCAGCGTGGCGATCCCCCGCACTCCTACGGTATTGCCAGCGCCCTTGACGGTATGGGCTATACGTTGGGCGACATCCACGTCATCCAGCCCGCCATCGCCTTGGGCCAAGCGCTGGACGGCGGCGGAGAGTTCCGCCGTTTGACCGGGCAACTCCTGTAGCAGACTGTCCAACAATTCTGGATTCACGTCTTCCGGCAGGGCCAGTGACACATCTTCAGGCGCGGCGATTTCCTGACGGGCTTCGCCCATCATTTCTTCCGCAACCGGAACGGGCGCCGCAAGCTGTTCGGTTAGGGTGACGGATTCCTCTGCTGGCCACGGGTTGGGCCAACGCCCGTCTTGTAAATATTGTGTCAGCGATTGGCAGGCAGCCAGATCGGTAATACCGCCTAAGTAGGCCGAAACGGCGGTCGGCCAACCCGCGATCACCGCTTGTTCATCGTCGGTAAGCGGTCGTTCCTGAGCGGCCAGTTCAAGAATATTGGCTTGCACGTGAGCGCATACCTGGTTCATCCCAGCCAGCCCCACTGCTTCCGAGGCATCCGCCAGCCGTTCGATCTCTTCGGCGAAGGTGCTTAGCGTCTCACGGCGGGTCTCTACATCACTTTGCTCGGAGGATATCGTGGCCAGCATTTCAGCCACGGATTCCTCCATCTGCGCGATCTCGGCAGCCAGGATTTCCAACAGTTCCGGATTGACGCCTACGCTTTCCGCGGTATCCGTTTCATCTTCGTCCTCTATCGCTTCGGTTTCTTCGACTTCCCTGGCCTGGTTGACCTCAGTAGCGGGTTCGTCGTCGCCTTCCGAGAGGAACCCTGCGCTTTCACTAGCCTCGCTGACCTCTGCGACAGGTTCGTCATCACTTTCCGAGATGAGCCCGGAACTCTCACTTTCCTCGGCGAAGCCGCTGTCTCCGGCCCTGTCAGCTTGCTCGACATCGCTTGGCTCAGATAGATATTGCTTTTTCGATTGATCGGACTCTGTCGCTGTGAAGCTGTGTTGCTCGGGTAGGATCTCGGAATAGCTCGACGGGGATTGCGCAGGTTCTGGGGATGGCTCGGCGGTTGCGTGGGCTTGTTTCATGTCCCCGACATTGGACATCAGGACGCTGGTGAGCACACGGGCTTCATCGGTTTCCAGCGGCGTGGGCCACACGGAATGCTGCAGGTGAGTTACCAAGGCTTGGCTGGTCTCGGGGTCGGCCGGAGCGTTTAAGTAGTCCATGGCCAGGATGGGCCAGGTCGCCAACAGTGACTCGAACTCCACGTTGGCTAGCGGTTCGCCGCGAGCGCTCAGGGTCTCCAAGTTCATATTAAGGAGCAGACAAACATCCTGAAGCCCCCACTGCCCCTGTGCACCAGCCGTTAAACCGATACGTTCAACCTGGTTTGCGTAACGGGTCATGTCTTCGGGTGTGACGGTGGCCGGGGTGTCATCATGGGAGCTGGCCAACGATTCCAAAACTATTAGTAGCCGTGCCACTTCAGTTTCAGGTGTGTTCTGCGCCTGAGCGGCCTCGCCTTCCGAATCCGGGGCCTGAAGGATATCGGAGGGTTCAGAGGGTGGTTGCTCTTGAACATCCGCCACCGAAGTTTGCAAGCGTTCATCCGGCCGATCGATAGCGGGCGGAGCGTTGGAGTCACTGTCGGCAAAAAGTAATGACGGTGCTTCGGATAAATTTTCGGCTGTTTCTCCGGATTCCGATTCCGTTAGGCGCTGTAGCTGTTCAGGGTCGGTACCGCTCCCCGATGAGAGCAAACCACCTGTTTCTTCCTGACTGGGTGTCGTGGAATCGGGGGGCATGACGACATCGGTTGTGGCGACTCCCGACGAAGGTTCCGCTTGCGTCCAGAAAGACTGCTCTTGCTGTGCGGGTAGGGTGGACTCGTTATCCGGTGTGTAGTACCGCATGACAGGTCCGGTAGTCGGTTCCTCCAGGAGTTCCTGCAGGGGTTCCGTGCTATCGTCATAGGCGACCGGTGTCATTGCCTGACTGTCCGGGACAGGGTCGGGATTTGCGGGAAAAGCCGCATCGCCGCCGATCTGCGTCGTATCCGAATCCGCCGGCGGGGTGGAGGAAGTCACCACGTTTTCTGCAGGTACGGGGATATATTCGTCGGGTGTGTCCGCCTGGGATGCGGGGGCTTCTTCAATCGCTGGAGTCGCTTCTGTGGCCTGAGTATCCCATAAGTTTTCCTGAATTGATTCCGCGGCGTAAAGTGATTTCATCACTTCCGCGTCCTCTTGCGCCAGCGGGGTTACCCACGCCGGATTTTGCAGATGCTGAATCAGACCATCCCTGGCCGCAGGGTCGTCGGGAGATTCCATATAGCCGACAACCAAAGTAGGCCATTCCTCCAACAGCATGCGCTCGTCGTCCCACAGTGGACGCTGCAGTTCGGCTAACTCGCCCAGTTTCTCCTGAAACAGAATGCACAGGTCGCGTAACCCCATGAATCCCGCCTCTTCGGCTGCCATGCCAACCCGCTCGACCTGTTGTGCGTAACGGCCGAGTTTATCGGGGAGAGTCACTACTTCGTTGTCGGGGTTTTCCTCCGCGAGTATCTCGAACAGGATGTTGACGACCTCGGCGACCGCCGTCTCCAGCACGGTATATTTCTCTTCGAGTACGGCCATGGTTTCCTAACCCCTTAGACGAATACAACCATTCCGAATGGCATCATCGTTTATCGTTATCAGGCTTGCTGACGTGTGGTTCCTACATCAGGCAATTTGAACACGCGGACGGACGCCAACAGGGTGTTTGCATATTCCACCAGATTGTTGGTCTGGATTGTCTGTTCCTCCAACTGTTGGCTGGTTTGCCGAGTACTCTCCTGAATCTGACGGGCGCGTTCCAGCAGATCGGCGCTGATTTTCGCCTGAGTTTGGGAGCGTGAGGCGATCTGCTGCACTGCGGCCACCAGGTCCGCCGTCGTTTCCTGGGTCTTTCTCATTTGTTCACCTGCTTGCTCGGCCAAGCGGCTGCCGTCGACGACTTGGCTGATGGCCACGTTCATCGCATTCACCGTGTCTGCCGTTTCCGCCTGGATATTGCCGACCAGCGTTGCGATTTGTGACGTTGCATCACGGGAGTTTTGCGCGAGGCGTTGCACCTCGTCCGCCACCACCGCGAAACCACGACCGGCCTCACCCGCGGAAGCCGCGTGCATACTGGCGTTGAGTGCGAGGATATGGGTACGTTCAGCAATGGTGTTGATGATGTTCACCACGTTGCTGATTTCCTGAGACCGTTCACCCAACCGTTTGATACGTTTTTCCGTTTCCCGAATCGTGTCGCGGGTGTTATTGATGCCGACGACGGTATTGTTCACGGTGTCGAGGGCGACGCGGGTGGTGCGAATGGCATTGTCAGCGGCGCTGTCGCATACCTGAGCTAATTCGGCGATTTGCTGCATGGCTTCCGAGGCGGCCGCGAGTTCCTCTGCCGTTTTCTCCACCTCCGCACGTTCCGCGCTGGCCACGTTGATGACGGCGTCGGACTGGGATTTCACCTTGTCCGAAGCAGTGGCCACTTCTTCCGAGATGCGATTCACGTCCGTCAACACATGAGCGGTTTCACTGGTCAGCAGATTCAATGCGTCCGCCACAGGCCCGGTCACATCCTCCGTCACCGGCACTCTGACGGTCAGATCTCTTTGGCTGAGCTGCGACACGGCTTGCAGCAAAGCAATGATGGAGTCATTGAGGATTTCGTTTTCTCGCTCGGCTTGCACCAACGTGACGACACGCTCTTGCAACAGATTGTCCAAGGCTTGTCCCAATTCGGCCAGTTCGTCGTTACCCGCCAGATCGGAGCGGACGTTGAAATCGCCATCCGCGATACCCTGCACGGTTTCCGATAACCGTTGCACGGGTTCCGAAATGGAGTTGTAAATCAGTGATCCCAGCAGAGCCGAGAAGAGGATACCGACACCGGCCAGAATCAACAGCACGATAAGGAAGTTACGAGTGGCTGTACGGCTTGAGCTGACGGTCGTTGCAGCCTCTTGCCGGGCTTGCGTATAACGCGTGGCCAGAGAATCGAAGAAAGGCGTAGTCAGCGCGCCCAGGTCGTTGGCCATGAACAGGCCAAGCACCGTGCGATCCTGATCGCCGAGAACCGATCCTAG
>JACKMZ010000002.1 GCA_024235135.1 Gammaproteobacteria bacterium
TGAGCAAATCCCCCATGTCTTGCGCCGCCAGGCTCACCCATCGCTCGCAATGATCGGCCAGTACCGGCCGCACCCGCTGGCCGGGATACTGCACGAACAGGCCCCGCAATCCCGGCAAACGGTCGATGGTTTCCTCCGCGCCGAACCAGGCATGGCTGAGCACCACAATGGGCGGCTGGGGTTCCCGTCCGTCATGCAGCAACTCCCGCAACGAATCCGCCAGTCTCAGGGAATGAGCGGCCCGCGCCGGTTCCTGACTGCGGCTGGTCCAGATTTCGAGCTTGTCGGCGGGTTGCTCCAGCTTCGCCACCGCGCCCAGGCCGCCCGCCGTGATCAATGCGACGGGCAAACGCGCGGCCAGCAGCGAACCGGTGATGATATGCGCGGCCAGTCGGGTCACCGACTCCACGGGACCGAAGCAGGGCGGCGAAACGTCCAGCACCAGCACGGCCGAACGCGGCGGGCGGCGTTCCGACCGATCATGGGTGTAATACAGCAATTCCCGATGAAGATAACGATTCAGCAACACCGGCGCGGGCAAAGCCAGTTGGGTGGGACAAAGATCGCGCCACTGGCCGCGCGTCAGCAGATCATCGCCACCCGCCCCACCGCCTTGTGCGACGGTGTCCTGACCGGCCAGCGGTATTCGCCCATCCATCCAGCGCCGCTGCCAGCCGTTCAATGCCGGCAGATCGTCCCGTCGGCGCCACAAACGCAATGGCAAGCCGGGATCGGCGGCGACGGCATCGGCCCCCAGGATGACCAGCAAACTCACGCCGCGTTCGTCGATAGCCGCCAACGTCCGATATAAAGCGGCCAAAGGCGGTTCGGGCGGGGTCGGCTCGATGCTCTCCCCCGTCAGCGCCGCGTGCAGCAACGCCGGCAGATCGCTGGCCTGCAAGCGCGGCGGGGGCCGCCAGTCGTTGAGCGGCAAGGCGCGCAATAACAACGCCACCAGGCCGATGCGCGCCGCCAGCGGCCAACGTAAGTCGGCCAGCCGTCGCATACCGGGATGCAGGGACAGGACAGCGAGCAGACCTTCCGGCTCGCCGCCGCTACACAACCGCAGCAAATCGCACAGCAACGACAAGGACGGATACTGCTTCAAGCGATGCAAACTCGCCAGCGCGCGAGGCAACCCCGCCCATTCGGCCGGCAACGGAGCCGGAACGGCGAGTTCAAGCGAGGCGGCCGGGAACAGCGCCCGGCAGTCCCAAAACCGATAGACATCGCCTTCGTGACTGGAAATCAAGAAGCGGCCGTCCGGCGACCAGACAAGTTCCCAGACATACGCTTCGGGAAAGGCGTAGCACAGCAATTCCCGGCCATCGGCGACATCCCAGACGCGCAGCGTGCCATCGCGGGCCGCGGAGGCCAGCCAGCGGCCATCCGGCGACCAGATCACACCGCGCAGGAATCGGGCCTGGGGATGCGCCGGCCAGTGCCGAACGAGACGCCAGTCCGCCACATCCCACAGACATAGCCGATGATCGTTGCCCAGAGTCGCCAGCCAGCGGCCATCCGGCGACCAGGCCAGTCCGCTCACCCAGTTCTCGTGGGCCGACCAACGCGTTACGCATTCGCCGCTCCGCGCGTCCCAGACGCACACGGATCGATCGGCCGCGCCGGACGCCAACCAGCGATCGTCGGGCGACCAGGCCAGACACCGCAAGGTGTCCTGATCGCCTTTGCGATTGAACAGGGGTTGACCGCTCCGAGCATCCCAGATACGCAACGTGTCATCGGCCAGAATCGCCGCCAATCGCTGACTGTCGTTGGACCAGCAAAGTCGCTGGGCCGGGTTGTTGCGATCCGCGCAATGCAGCGCGCAACGTCCGTTCGCGGCGTTCCAGACACGCACCGTTGCATCGGCCGAAGCCGTGGCCAGTCGTGCGCCGTCGGGAGAGAGCGCGACATGGACCAGCGGCCGATCGTGGCTTTCGCTCCCTTCCCAGAGCAGGGCGCCGGTTTCCAGATGGCGGCACCACGGTCGGCCCGTGGAACCGCCCGCGATCAGGCTACGGTCGTCCGCGCGCCAGCCCATGCTCGCGGGGCTGGCCCCATGGGCCCCGGAACCTTGCAACATTCCCAGGCAATGGCCTTTCGCGTTCGGCAAACGCGGCTGCCAAGGTGGACGGGGCAGTTCTTTGCAACGCCTGCCTAGCGTGGCGGCTTGCCGCGCGATATACGCGGCGATGGCGGAATCGCCGCTCATCCGTTGGTTTCCTTCTCCCCTGCGGCCTGTTCGTACAATCGAGCGGCGCGGGCCGGTTCTCCCGCCGCTTCCAGCAGTTCCGCCGCGCCTACCCAGTCACCGGCCCACTCCGCCCGTTGGGCCTGTTCCAGCAGGCGCGGGCGATCGTCGGGCGACGGGCTGGCGAAAGTGGCTGCAAACTGTTGCGCCGCCGCCGTGCGGACAGTCTCCGCCACCCGCTCCAGGCATCGTTCCCCTTCGGCCGTCAGACCGCCCTGCACTACAGGAGTCGGACCCACCCACAGCGCCCAGGCGGGCAGGCAACGATCGATCTCGAAAATGAAAATCCCCTCCGCCGTCGCCGCCACGGCCTGCCGTTCGCTGAACGCCAGCACGGAGCGTCGCGCCTGCACCGGCAAGGGAGGGTGAAAATCCCAATCCTGCTCCCGATACAGACCGCCGGGGCCGATCCGCACCAGCGGGATGCCGAAGGGCAGCGCCTCATCGAGTCCACCCGGCGTCGTCAACAGATACCGGCCCGCGCCTGGCAACAGGAATACCGCGTCGGCAGCCGGACGATTCACCAACAACGGGATCGACCAGCGCAGTTCGGTCTCCTCCAGCAAAACGGCGTCGCTCCGCCGTCGGATCTCGCGCCGCCGGACCAGCCGTACCGGAATGGGCGGCGGAGTCGGGGCGGATGTAGCGCCTTGAAAAGGGGCTGGATCGGGTATCGCCGAGTACAGAAAAGACAGGCCGGGGATCGGCGTTCCCAGACGCCGGAAGCGCCAATGGCCGACATCGGGCGTACCCAACGCCCACGGCTCGGTCGCCGGAAGGCTTTCCCGCAAAACGGCTTCGGGCAATGGGCAGCGGCAGCGGATATCCAGGAACAGGCTTTGCCGTGCGGTGTCGATTCGCTCATCGAGGTGGGCCAGCAGCGTATCCGGCAAATCGCCCAGGGTGTGGATCAGTGAACCGGGCAGCGGCGTTTTGGAGCGTAGGGTCAGCATCAGGGCGCCGGTTTCGGATTCCTCTCCGCTCAAGGGACGGCGGGCCAGCGTCACCAAATCGACTTCCAGGCCCAGCGCCAAGGCTCTTTGCAACACCCAGCGGCCCAGCGCCGGCGGAACGATCGCCGCCAGCGCCTTGCTCGGCACGGGTTGACGCGAAGGCAGGGCGCAGTTAGCCAGCAAGGCGGCCAGATCGGCCCGTGGCCAATCGTCCACCGTCAGCGCCATTTTGGCTTGCGTTCCGAACGAGCCCGACCCGCTGAACGCCGTCCAGCCTACCGACACCGCGCCATACGGCCGACCCCCGGCGGTTCGGATCAAGGAGATCAGGCTCTGTGGGTCACCCTCGGCTTCCAGCCACCAACCGTCGGGCGCGCGCCGTAAATCGAGCGGCTGATACGCTCCCCCGGCTTGCGCCAACACGCCCAGAAACGCCACGGCCTGGCGGTCCAGGGGGAAATACCCGGCGCAGCGGGTGGGAGCCGTCATCGTTCAGACAACAGGCATCGGAATGCCGGTGACGTCGCCCAGGGTATCCCTCGCCCAGGCCGTCCAGCGTTCGGACGAACCGGAAATGCCCACCTGCACCGCCGTGGCGTAAGTCAAGGCCGCAAGATCGGGACGTCTCAACGCTTCGGCGACGCGAACGGCCCAATCGACCGGACGCTGGCGAGCAGCGGATTCATCCAGGTCCGCCAAGCCGGCAACGACATCCCGCAGACAGCGGGCGGCCACCGGCCGTTCTTCCTCGCCAGCCAAGCAGCGGGCCCGTATCAGTCGCAATTCCAATGCCTGAACCGAACCGGCCGGTTCGAATCCGCTCAGCAGTTCGCGGACCCTGGAAATACGGCTTGCCCGGTCCGCCAGGGTCCACGCCGCCAGCAAGCGTTCTCCGGCTTGCAACCAACATTGCGCGGCCGCTTCGTATTGCTCGCACCGCTCATGGTTGCGCGCTGCCTCCTTCCAGGCCGGGACACGCTCATACCAGGCCGCCGCCTGCGCCCAACGCCGCTGCCGCTCGTGCAGTAACGCCGCCTGCCGCGCATCGGGCAGTCGCTCGAAACAACGGCAAGCTTCGTCCAACAAACCCGCCTGCAGATAACAGCGGGCGGCCCGTCGCAGGTATTCCCGGCCGGGGGTCATCGCCGTTGGCGTTCCTTGTCGGCGGACTCGCTTTCCGGTGATTCGGGCACGGTTTCCGGCGCGGGCGATGCTCCGCCGGGCAAGATTTCCGTCACCTGCGGATGGCGTTCCAACACGTTGCCGATTTCGGCGGCGATGCGGTCGTGCTCGCGATTGTGCTCGGCGTCGGAAAGGTAAGGCAGATCCTGATCGTCGACCCGAAATTCTTCCATTTCTCCGGTTTTTTTGTTGAAACGTAATTTGACGCGGACTTTCATGGGGAGCGGCGGTTCGTTGTAGTCTGGTGCTTGTTGTCCAAGACCGGCGACAGGGAATTGATACAGCTTGACCTTGCAATCACTCACGGGATGTCTTCCGTGAATATTCGGCAAAGGTCTTGCGCCGTCATGCTATAGACAACGGTAATGGCGGTTTATCGGTCAAATCCTATCAACCCGTCGATCCGGGCTGGCAAAGCGATGATCCATCCCCGACAATGAAAGCGACTCGGATAGCGGCGCAAGGCCCGGTCACGCCGGGGTAAATACGCCGGAATCGACCGCCGCCGATTCCCCATGGCCTCAAGAGGTATGGCCGATGCGAATGGGATTTGCGCTGCTCGGGCTGATCGTCGCCACCACGGCGGCCGCTCTCCCGCCGCCGTCGAAGTTGTCCAGCTACGCCTTCGTCAATGACGACGGCAGCTTGCGCATCGACCGGCGGACCATCCATTTATACGGCATTTATATTCCGCCGACCGCCCGAACTTGCGAGGATCAGGTGCGCCCGGCGCGTTGCGGTCCACGCGCGGCTCTGGCGCTGGAATTCAAAGTGTCTTCGCATTTCGTGCATTGCACGGTGTACGGCGCCCAACAGGACGGCAGCCTGGTCGGATATTGCGAAGCCGACGGGGAAGACCTGGCGGCCTACCTGTTGCAGCGCGGCTGGGCCGCCGCCTTGCCGGACGCCCCACCGGAATACGCCATCCTGGAACGCATTGCGCGTCAGCACGGCCTGGGCGTGTGGGGCGCCTCGGTGGACCGGATCGTTCGCTGAAACCACACCTCGCCCGGCCACACCGGGGTGAGGCTTGCCCGTTGTTCGGGGAGCGGGGATACTGCATGCCGCATCAGCAACGATAGTGAAACAATGGAAATAACGAGCGAATCGACTGAACCCCGTATCGATCTGGAGTTCGAACAAGGCCGTGTCACCTTGCTGGGTACGGCCCATGTCTCCCGCGCCAGCGCCGAAAAGGTCAAGGAATTACTGGCCACCGGCGAATACGGCGCGGTCGCGGTGGAACTCTGCCCCAGCCGCCATGCCGCTTTGCTTAACCCCGATCATCTGGCGCGCATGGATTTATTTCAGGTCGTGCGCAGCGGCAAGGCGACCATGGTGATCGCCAGTCTGGCCCTGGCGGCCTATCAACAGCGCCTGGCCGAGCAGTTCGGCATCGAACCCGGCGCGGAAATGCGCGCCGCCATCGAATCTGCGCGCGCCTCCGGCCTGCCGGTGTTGCTGATCGACCGGGAGATCGGCATTACCTTGAAGCGCATCTACCGTAACGTGCCGTGGTGGCGACGGCTTTATCTTTTCTCTGGACTGCTGGCCAGTCTCATGGTCAGTGAAGAAGTCACGGAAGAGGAAATCGAGCGGCTCAAGAAGGGCGATGTGTTGGAATCGACCTTCGCCCAATTCGCGGATCAGGAACGCGACCTGTTCCTGCCGCTGATCAGCGAGCGTGATCAATACATGGCCGCACGGCTCAAGCAGGAACTCGACAAGGGTCTTTCCCGACCTATTCTGGCAGTGGTCGGCGCCGGGCATTTGCAAGGCATCCAGGATCGCCTGCAACAACCGCAAAATCCCGCTCAGGTCATTGCCGAACTCGATAAGCTACCCGCCCCCAGCCGCTGGCCCAAACTTCTACCCTGGGCCATCGTAGGCTTGATCTTCGCGGGTTTTGCCATCGGATTCAGTCGTAATGTCCAATTGGGTTGGCAACTGGTCTGGGACTGGGTGGTGATCAATGGAGGCTTGGCGGCTTTGGGCGCGCTGATTGCCGCCGGTCATCCACTGACCATTTTGGGCGCGTTCCTCGCGGCTCCGTTGACCTCCTTGAATCCCACCATCGGCGCCGGCATGGTCACGGCCGCCATCGAACTCTATTTGCGTAAGCCCAATGTTGGCGACTTCAGTCGGTTACGCAACGATACCGCCCATTGGAAAGGATGGTGGCGCAACCGAGTGGCGAGAACCTTGCTTGTGTTCATCTTCAGCACTTTTGGGTCGGCCATCGGCACCTACGTCGCGGGTTTCCGCATCTTCGGTCGACTCACAGGACATTAAAATCAGGAGATTCAACATGCTGATCAGCAATCTGGAAATCGTACCAGGCCGACAGGTGGTTCAACATCTAGGGCTGGTGCAGGGCAGCAGCGTACGCGCCAAGCACATCGGCCGGGACATCATGGCCGGTCTCAAAAACGTGTTTGGCGGCGAGCTGAAGGGCTATACGGAACTGTTGCAGGAAGCCCGTGAGGAAGCCACCCAGCGGATGATCCAGCAGGCCAAGGGGATCGGCGCCAATGCGGTGTTGAATGTACGCTTCTCCACCTCGTCGGTGGCGCAGGGCGCGGCGGAGCTGTTCGTCTATGGGACAGCGGTCGTACTGGACTAAATCCCATGGAAGCCCTGCTCAACCTCATCGTCGTGCTGATTCTGTTAGCCCTGGGCTATGGCTTCGGTCGCCTGGCGGAGAACCGTCATTATCGTTCGATCCGTCAGCGCGAATGGGCATTGCGGGAACTACTCCTCTTTCCGGAACGCCGTTTGCCGAATTACCCACAGATTCCACGGACAGTTCTGGTGGCTGGCAATGTGGTCATTTCCGTGGATTACTTCAAACGCTTTATCGCGGGATTGCGCAACCTGGTCGGCGGGCGAGTCACCAGTTACGAATCGCTGCTTGACCGGGGCCGCCGCGAAGCCATTCTGCGCATGAAGGAAGAAGCCCGGCGCAAGGGCGCCTCCGCCATATTCAACGTCAAGTTGGAAACCGCCTCGATTTCCAAAGGTCAGGGCAACGCCATCGGCTCAATCGAAGTTTACGCCTATGGGACGGCCATCATTCTACCCCGCCCCGACGCCGACAAGGTGCTCTTTGGAATACAGCAACCCCCCTATTCCTGACGGCATCAACAATCCGCCCGACCACCCGCTGAAAAATCTGCTGATCCTGCTCGGCGGGGCGCTGGCGCTGATCGTGCTGGCGATGTACCTGTTGGGCCTGGCGGCGGGCTATCTGGCCCGCCACATTCCATTCAGCGTGGAATACGATCTGGCCACGCACGTGCTGAACGCCCAGTCGCCGGACGATAAGCCACGGGAGAACAGCCATACGGACCCGGCGCTCACCGACTATTTACAAGGTCTGGCCGACCGGCTCGTCCCTTATCAGAATTTACCGGAAGGCATGACCGTGACCGTCCATTATTCCGACACGGAAGCGGTCAACGCCTTCGCGACGTTGGGCGGCCATATTTTCGTGACTCGTGGACTGTTGGAGAAAATCCCCAACGAAAATGCCCTTGCCATGGTGCTGGGCCATGAAATCGCCCATGTCAAACATCGCCATCCTATCGCTTCCTTGGGCCGGGGCGTCATCATCAGCCTGGGTATCGCCACCGTTCTGGGCTCCACCGGCATGGATTCGGTGGGCGGACTGCTGAATGACGCCGGGTGGCTGACGCAGCTATCCTTCAGCCGCAGTCAGGAACGCATGGCCGATAGCGACGCCTTGACCGGCTTGGTGGGTCTTTACGGCACGGGAGCGGGCGCAACGGCGCCGTTCGAATTGTTCGACCGCCTGCAAAGCCAGAACTTGCGGGTCCCCGAATTTCTCAGCACACACCCCCTGAATCAGGCCCGCATTCAAGCTTTGCAACGCCAGATTCAGGAAGGGGGCGCAACCGCCGACGATACGAAGCTCAAGCCCTTACCCGCTTTCGTCCGGCAGGCGTTGGACGAACGGACGCCATCGGCCATTCCATTGGGCGAGTGCGATACCGCCGAGGAGCAGTAACAACGCGGCCAGGGCGCTCCAACGCGGCGGCTCGTCCAAGAACAGCAACCAGTCGCGCGGAACCGGTCCTGCGGCTTCGGACTACACAGGCGAGGGTCTGGAAATTGCCGGCGGGAGGGATCGGGCTTTCAGTCCTTGGTCTTGCCGCTGGGCGGATAGGACACATTCGGCAGAAAGGCGATATTATCGCCGGCTTCACCTTTCTCCCGAATCTTACTGACGCCTTCCTTCTCCACCTCATCGATGCGGATGACCGAATGCAAGGGGATGAATGTCCGGCGCACACCGGAAAATTCGCCCTGGAGCTTTTCCTCCGCGGGATTGACCAGCAGGCTGGATTTTTCGCCGAAGATGAGTTCCTCGACCTCGACGAACCCGTACATATTGCCCTGAAAGACGCTTCGAGCGTAAAGCTCGTAAACCCGACCCTGGTTCAGGAAAATGACCTTATAGATGCTTTTGGGATTATTCATTGCTATTGCGTGATTTTTGAATCGTACTTCACTTGAAGGCTCAATGTGGATTCCGGGCAGTTCGCCTAGTTTACGTCACCAGTAACTCCCACAAGAACCTGAGTAGGCCCTTGCCCTGAAAATTAGTTCGAAACCCATTGCGTGTAGCTCCCTACCTCCGTCGGAACGAAGCAATCTCAACTCTTCCGAATCCACATTGAGCTTTAATCGAACAATTCTACCCAATGCCGCACCGGCACCTTGGCCTGACTTTGCAAATGCAGCAAACAACCCATGTTGGCGGTGGCGATCACATCCGGCTGACCGGCTTCCAGATGGTTCAGCTTGTCGCGCAACGCCCGCTGCGATAACTCCCGTTGCAGAACGGCATACGGTCCACCGGCTGAGCCACAGCACAGGTGCGCATCGCCAACCGGCGTTAAGGTAAAGCCCAGATCACGCAGCAAACCTTCTACGATGCCGGGCAGTTTTTGCCCATGCTGCAAACTGCAAGGGGAATGATAGGCCACTTTCCGTGAGCTGGAAGTCGGCGTCAATCGCCGCAGATCTTCCTGTATCAGGATTTCGCTCAAATCCTTGGCCAGCGCCGAAACTCGCGCGGCTTTGTCCGCATAATCGGGGACGTCCCGCATCAGTCGGCCGTATTCCTTGACCATCGCGCCGCAACCGCTGGCGGTCATGACAATCGCTTCCGCCCCCGCTGCAATTTGAGGCCACCAGGCGTCGATGTTATTTTTTATATACGCTTTAGCATCCTGCCGGGCTTCCAAATGATAGCTGAGCGCGCCACAACACCCCGCCGTACTGACCAGGCTAATCCCCAGTCGATCCAGAACCCGCGCCGTGGCGGCATTGATGCGCGGTGCGAAAACGGCTTGAGCGCAACCTTCCAGGGTCAGCATCCGCCGTTCGTGGACCGGCGGGGGCCAATCGCCGGCGGTTTGTTTGGCTGGAATGGCTCGCCGCAGAGAATCAGGCAGGACCGGCTTGAGCATCCGGCCCAACCACACCAGCGCCTTGAGCCATTGCGGTTTCGGCAGCAAGCGCCGAAACAATCCGCGCTGGAAACGCTCCCATCCATTCCGCCGTATTTTTCGCTCCGCCCAATGACGGCCGATCTCCAACAACCGTCCATAGCGCACGCCGGATGGGCAGGTCGTTTCGCAGCTCATGCACGTCATGCAACGATCCAGATGCATTTGGGTTTTGGCGCTGACCGGCTGGCCTTCCGCCAATTGCTTGATCAGATAAATTCGCCCGCGCGGACTGTCCAATTCATCGCCCAACAGGTTATAGGTCGGACAGGTGGCCAGACAGAACCCACAATGCACACAGGATCGTAGTATGGCGTCCGCTTCCCGACCTTCGGGGGTATGTTTGAGGGCTTCGGCCAAGGCGGTTTGCATGCGCTTCACCAATCCCGATACAGGCGACCGGGGTTGAGAATGCCCTGGGGATCGAAGGCCGCCTTGAGCTTGCGATGCACACTGGCCAAAGGGGCGCTGAGCGGATGAAAGACCTCCGCGCGCCGATCACCACCCCGGAACTGCTGCGCGTGTCCCCCCACCTGCTCAACGGCCTCGCGAATCGATGCGGACGACGCTTCCGTGTACAGCCAGCGTTGCGCGCCGCCCCAATCCAACAACCAGCGCCCTGGCGGCGATAGGGGCGGCGTGGCCGCGGGTACGGCCAAACGCCACAAAATCCGATCCGTAGCGTCCGTTGTGAAAAAGGGATGGGTGTGTTCGGCGATGCTCCGCCAGAAACTGCCGCCCGCCTCGATACGATCGCCGCCGATGGCGCGTTGTGCCGCCTCCACACCGGTCGCCGTACCGGACAGCCGAACATACAGCCGATCATCCACGAAGCAGCTGGCCGACAGCGGCAACGGCTGGCCCGCCCAACGCGCCAGCCAATCCAAGGCCTGTTCCGGGGCGCACTGCCGCGACAAGGTCATTTCCGCCACGGGTTGCGGGAGGACCTTGAGAGAGACCTCCAGCAATACGCCCAAAGTGCCCAAGGCGCCAACCATCAGCCGGGACACGTCGTAACCGGCGACATTTTTCATCACCTGTCCGCCGAAACGCAGGATTTCGCCTTGGCCATTCACGATCCGCGCCCCTAGCACGAAATCCCGAGCGGCTCCTGCATAGGGCCGGCGTGGTCCGGACAGCCCGCAGGCGATGGCACCGCCCAAGGTGGCCGTCATGCCGAAATGCGGAGGCTCGAAGGCCAGCATCTGCCGTTGTTCGGCTAATACGGCTTCGATTTCCGCCAGCGGCGTACCGGAACGGGCCGTGATCACCAATTCGGTGGGTTCGTAGTCGATGACTCCGCGATGGCCGTCCAACCGTAGCAACGCGCCTTCCGCCTGCCTTCCGAAAAATCCTTTACTGGCTCCGCCTACGATCGCCAGGGGCGTTCGCCGCGCGGCGGCTTCCTCGACCTGCGCCCGCAGGGCCTCACCGAGATCGTCCATCAAAACCGTTCCAGATCGGGAAAAGGCGTATGCCCGTGATGCACGTGCATGGCCCCGAATTCCGCGCAACGATGCAGTGTCGGAACCGCCTTGCCTGGATTGAGCAATTCCAGTGGATCGAACACCCGCTTGACGGCGAAGAACTGCTCCAATTCGGCGGGCTGGAACTGCACGCACATCTGTGCGATTTTTTCGATCCCCACCCCGTGTTCGCCGGTGATGGTGCCGCCCACCGCCACGCACAGTTCCAGGATCCGACCACCCAGTTCCTCGGTGCGTTGCAGTTCGCCGGGTTGATTGGCGTCGAACAGAATCAGCGGATGCAGATTGCCGTCGCCGGCGTGGAACACATTGGCTACCGGCAACCCGTATTCAGCCGACAACGCGCTGATGCGCCTCAGGACTTCGGGCAGGCGTTTGCGAGGAATGGCGCCGTCCATGCAATAGTAATCAGGGGCCAACCGTCCCATGGCTGGAAAAGCGCCTTTCCGGCCTTTCCAGAATTGCAGCCGTTGTTCTTCGTCACGCGCGATGCGTATCCCGGTGGCCCCACAGCGATCCAGCACCGCCTGCACCTGGGCGATCTGTTCTTCCACTTCCTCTACCGTGCCGTCCAGTTCGCACAACAGAATGGCCTGGGCATCCAGTGGATAACCGCAGTGCACGAATTGTTCGGCCGCGCGGATCGCGGGAGCATCCATCATTTCCAAGCCAGCGGGGATGATGCCCTCGGCGATGATGCCAGCCACCGCCCCGCCAGCCTTCTCGACCTCGTCGAAAGCCGCCAGCACGACTTGCACGCAGGCCGGTTTCGGCAACAGTTTGACGGTGATTTCCACGGTAACGGCCAGCATGCCTTCCGAACCGGTGAACAGCGCCAACAGGTCATAACCGGCGGCATCCAGCGCCTGACCGCCGATCGTCAGCAATTCCCCATCGATCGTGAACGCCTTGATCTCCAGAATATTGTGCACGGTAAGACCGTATTTCAGGCAGTGCACGCCGCCGGAGTTTTCCGCCACGTTACCCCCGATGGTGCAGGCAATCTGCGAGGAGGGATCGGGCGCGTAATACAAACCGAAGGGAGCGGCCGCCTGGGAAATGGCCAGATTGCGCACGCCAGGCTGCACCGTGGCGGTGCGCCGCAAGGGATCGACATCCAGAATGCGATTGAACCTGGCCATGACCAGCAACACGCCGTTCGCGAGCGGCAGTGCTCCGCCGGACAGACCGGTGCCCGCTCCGCGCGCCACCACCGGGGCCTGGCGTTCATGACAGAGTTGCAGGATTTTCCGCACTTGTTCCAGCGTATCCGGCAACACCACGATCAACGGCACTTGCCGGTAGGCCGTCAAGCCGTCGGACTCGTAAGGGCGCAGATCTTCGGCTTCGTGGAGCACGGCGGCCGGCGGCAATAGACGCAGAAAGGCGCTGACCAATTCGTCCTTGTCGATTCTCCGTATGGCGTTCGGCGACGCCGCTCGCATTGACATGGCCACTCACCTAAATTCGTGGGAGCATCGGTTGTTGCCCACCCCTTAACGTCAATCCCCCAGCAACTGGCCTAATTGCCGATGAGGCAACGGCTCCGCACCGGCGATCTTGCACAGTTGCTGGCCGGGTCGCGCCAGCTTTTCCAGCATCCGCGCGAACAGAATGCCGTCGGTCCGGCTATGGATGGGCTGTCGGGCGGCGCGGGGATCGGGCGCCAACACATCCACCAGTTCCGCCACGACTTCGCCCCTACGAACGGCATCGCCCAATGCCTTGCGATAGACCACGAGGCCAGCGGCCGGCGCCACCAGCACGTCGACACCCTCCAAGGGCGTCGGCGCGCAGCGAAGTTCCGGCAACGGTCCGGGATCGCCCGCCACGACTCCGCAGCGTTGCAAATAACGATACAGCCGGGCCGCGTCCTGTTCGGCATAATCATCGCGCACATCGGCCTGCCCACGGTATTCGACCGTGGTGGAAAAGCAGGCCAGCGGCAACGTCTCGGCGCCGGGCAATTGTTCCCGCAACCGCCACCAGGGACCGGCATTGGCCTCGTCGAATGTCGCCCCGCCGGGCTGCTCCTCCAGCAGCACCGGGCTGGCGCCCAATTCGGCTCCCAGAATGACGGCCTGCTCGTGATGATGCCGGGAGGCATACAGATGCAACAAGGATTCGCTGTCGCAATGCAGATCGAACACCAGATCGGCATCGATGGACAGGCTCAGCAAGGTGGCCTTGAGCGCGTCCGTCTCGCGGACCCTCGGCTGTTCCGCCAGCGTCTGCAACATGATCTGACGTATCCTGGCGACATTGACCTGTTGGTCCTTGCTCAATCGACCCAGCAGCCGATCCAACATGGCGGAGGAAGGCAACTGGGGAAACTGCCGGTTGAAATTGCAACCGATCTCGAAATCGAAACGCCCCAACAGATGGCCATGCAGATGTTGCCCCAGGCCAATGGGATTGGCCACCGGGACCACCACGATTTCGCCGTCGATCGTTCCGGCTTCTTCCGCCGCTTCCAACAGACGCAACAAATGCTGCGCCACCAGCAGCGCGGGAAATTCGTCGGCGTGAAGCGCGGCCTGAAAATACGCCTTGGGCCTGGCTCCTGGCCGACCGTAACGATAGACGGTCAGCGTCCGTTGCGTACCGGGGGACGGGGAAGGCAAGGTCAGCGTGGTTCTCGGCATGGCATCTATCTGCTTGAGTGACATACACTTCGGGAGGAAACCCTGGGCATCCGTCCGCGGACGAACCGAGATTCCACCCAGGGCTGTTCGGCTGAATGCAACAAGCGGTTCCACCTTTATCATGAAAACACACTGGTCACAAGACGGCTATCTACGGGCCTGGCTGTTCGCCGCCCATGCTCATCGGGGTCAGGCGCTATCCGGCATGGACCTACCGTACACAACTCATATTGGCAGCGTGGCTATGGAAGTGATCGCGGCGCTGACTATTGAAACCATACCCACACCCGATCTCGCCGTACAATGCGCGTTGCTGCACGATGTCCTGGAGGACACGGCGGTCACTTACGACCAGTTGCAAACGGAATTCGGCGCCGCTGTCGCGGCAGGCGTCCTTGCGCTCAGCAAGGACCCGAATCTCCCCACATCCCGCCAAATGGCGGATAGTCTGGCGCGTATCCAGCGCCAGCCCAGCGCCGTGTGGGTGGTGAAACTGGCCGATCGCATCAGCAATCTGCAATCTCCGCCCGCCCATTGGTCGCCCGCAAAGATTCGCGGTTACCGGGAGGAAGCGTTGAAAATCCACCAGGCTCTGCACCTGGCCAGTCCCTTGTTGGCCGACCGGTTGGCCACGAAGATCGAGGCGTATCGCGCGTTTTGCCCGGAGTGAAATCCGGCGCCGCCGGGATACTCGTCCAGGGATAGATTGACGGCCCTGTGGTGTGGCGCCGTCAGTGTTCTATGCGGTGCGCCGTGGCCCACCTACCAGAACAACAGAATCAAGGGCGTCGCCGTGATCACCACCAGAATTCCCAGCGGCAAGCCCATGCGCCAGTAATCACCGAAGGCATAGCCACCCGGTCCCATGACCAAGGCATTGGACTGATGGCCGATCGGGGTCATGAAGGTACAGGAACTGCCAATGGCCACCGCCATCAGAAATGGATCCACCGGGTGCTGCAGGGCATTGGCGACGCCAGCGGCGATCGGCGCCATGATGACGGCGGTCGCGGCGTTGTTGATGACGTCGGACAAAGCCATGGCGGTGACCATCAGCATGGCGATCATGGCCCAATCCGGCAAACCCCCGGCGATCGCCGCCAACCCCGCCGCCAGCAAGGAAGTGGCGCGGGTATTGTCCAGGGCCTGACCCACCGGAATCATAGCCCCCAGCAGCACGATGATCGGCCCGTCGATGCTGGCATAAGCCTCCCGCAACGACATCAGATTAGTCAGAATCAAGGTGATGGCGCCCGCGGTGAAGGCGAGTTGCGCGGGCAGCAATCCCAGCGCCGTCAACAAGATGGCCGCTGCGAACACGTACACGGTCGGCTTCAGATTCTGAGGCTGGCCCAGCCGGATTTTACGCTGCGCCAGCGGCAGACAGCCCAGCAGATTCAAGGTGGCCGCCATGGTTTTGGTCTCGCCTTGCAGGAGCAACACATCCCCCACCTGAAAGGGGATGCGGCTGATGCGTTGACGCATGGATTCGCCCTGCCGCGACAACGCCATCAGGTTGACGCCAAAACGTTCGTGCAGTTGAATTTGCGCGGCGCTTCGCCCCTCTATGCGAGATCCCGGCCGTACCACGGCCTCGAATATCCCCACGCGTTCAGAGTTCAAATCCTCCGCGGTGACCGTCTTGTCGCCCACCATTTCCAACCCGGCGGCGATCACCAAGGCTTTGAGCGCATCCGAATGGCCTTCCAGAATCAGCAAATCGTCGACCCTTAGCGACTCGAACGGGCCGGGCGCAAGCAATCGGCGATTGCCGCGCACCAAGGCCAGGATCGAGACATCGCCCTTGCCCAGGTTTTCAACCTCCCGCAGTTCCTTGCCCACCAGCTTGGACTTTTCCGGAACTCTGGCCTCGGTGATATAAGCGGTGATATCGAACAACGTACCCGGTTTGGCGCCCATCCCGCGATTGGGCAACAAACGCCAACCGATCAGGGAGATAAAGGCGACCCCGACCAGCGCCACGCCCAAACCGACGGGGGTGAACGCGAACATGCCGAAAGGCTCGCCGGTCAATTCCTGCCGATAGTTGGCAATGATGACGTTCGGTGGGGTACCGATCAGGGTAACCAAGCCACCCAGCAGGGAACCGAAGGAAAGCGGCATCAATACTTCCGAGGTAGGACGGTTTTCCTGCTGGCAGAGTTGCAAAGCCAGGGGCATGAACAGCGCCAATGCGCCGATATTGTTCATGAACGCCGAACAGGAAGCGACCAGCCCGGTCAAAGCCGCGATCTGCATTACGCGCCGCCCTTGCAGCAGGCTCAGTTTCTTGCCGATTTCATCGACGACGCCGGAATTGGTCAGGGCCTGGCTAATGACGAGAACGGCCGCCACGGTAATCACGGCGGGATGGCCGAAGCCGGAGAAAACCTGATTGGCGGGCACCAATCCGGTCACGGCCACCAGCAAAAGCGCCATAAGAGCGACCACATCGTAGCGCCAGCGTCCCCAGATGAAACAACCCAGGGAACCGAACAGCACGCCGAGGATAATCGCTTGATCTAAGGTCATAGCTTGTTGCCAATGATGGGGTATCGGGCCGGCATGGAGAGGACTCGTTGCCGCGCCGGTTCACCCTGCCTTCATTCACCTGTCCGGCGCTACGCCGGTACCGATAAATCCTTGGCCGGAAACAGGCCGTGGGAACAGCAAGCAACGAATACAGTGAGTCCGGTGGTGCAGCGGAGGATCGGAAGCCTGCGACGATTGGCTCAGCATTTGGAAGGGTTTAACATGACTAAGCTCCCGATGGATTGGTAAATCTATTTAGCTTATCGGGACGGTAAGGGCAAGCCCGCGCGTCGGGAACGCGCGCTTGTCCACACGCGCTTGTGAACGATCGCGATGCCACAGCACAATGACCGTAGCGCCTTTATCCTGGCTTTGCTTATCACCTGCGGCCTGGGTTGGGGTATGGTGTATTTCGTCCGGTATCTCTGGCCACGGTTGCCGGGTTGGCTGGCGTTGATCCTGTTCATCCTCCTGGCCACGATGGTGATTGGTTATCCGATCTACGCGCTGGCGCGCTGGTCAGATCGTTATTTGCAGCGCCGCAAGTAAGCCAGCTCTACCTTAAGCGCGCGGCCCGAGTCGACCCGATGTGTACAACCATCCTATGGGCTGCCGACCGCCAGCTTGGCCTCCATCAAAGTCAGTTCCTCCGGCGTATTGAGGTTGTCGAACATTTCGGGATGGTCCGAGAAGTCCACCGTCGCCATGCGATGCCGCGCGAACCAACGGTCGATCTTGCGTTCCCCCGCGGCTAGATAATTCTCCAGGCTGGCCGTCAGATTCTTGCTTAAGAGCGCGAACACCGGTTGCAAACGCTGTCCATCGTGCGCCACGCCCAGTTCGCCGGAAGATTCCCGCAAGCTGGCCAGCATGCGCTGGGCGTAGTCAGGCGGCAGCAACGGGGAATCGCAAGGCGCCGTCAGCACATAGGGGTTGGAACTGTAGCGCAAGGCCGCCAGCATGCCCGCCAGAGGCCCGTCGTAGTGGCCTTGGGTATCGCTGATCACGGGATACCCCAGCGCCTGATAGGTCGCGATGTTGCGATTCGCGTTGACGAGTAAATCGGCGACCTGGGGACGCAGTAAATCGGCGATGCAGCCCACCAGCGGTCGGCCGCCCAAAGACAGCAAACCCTTGTCCTGTCCGCCCATACGCTGGCCTCGTCCACCCGCCAAAATGACGCCACTGATAGCGGCTGCCGGATCTTCTGTCATCGTCAAAACTCCTCAAAGCAACCACCGGTCGTCTCAGGTCGCCAGCCATGCGCCGATGACGATCGCCACCAACCCGATCGACAAGGTGCGATCGACCAATCGTAACGCCCGTGGAATATCCTGGGGGATCGGCAGAACCCCCTCGCCCAACGTGGGACGATAGACGCGATGCTGGAAGTAATGGATGGGGCCGCCCAGCTGCAGGTGCATAGCCCCGGCCGCCATCGCCAATACAGCGCCCATGCCGGGACTGGACCACGCCCCGATCTGCCGCCGGCAACGCCAAGCCGTCTTCCGGTCGCCCGCCAAACTATAGCCTAAAGCCGTCAATCCAATCGGCAGATAACGCAGGATACCGGCCAAGCAGGCGGCGCTCCAGCCGAAATAGCGATACCGTGGCGTTGCATGGCCCCAACGCTCCGCGCACAACAAGGATAATCGAAAAAAAACGGCGCCGGGCGCTCCGGCCAGCACAAACCAAAACAGCGCGCCGAACAGGGCGTCATGGCTTTGTATCAGCAGCTTTTCGATGGTCGCAGCACTCACCCCTTCCTCATCCAATGAGCCGCAATCGTGCTCGACCCATGGGTGTAACCGGGCTTGGGCCTGTGCCAAATCATCATTCTGTAGAGCCTGGGCAATCGCCTGCGCCGACGCTCTCACCTCCGTCGTCCGCAATGTCAAAGCCAAAACCGCCGCGGCCAAGATACCACCGAGGTAAGGGATACTGACCAGCAAACCGGTGATGACGATGCCGATGAAAAGCATGACCGCCAACACCAACGCGCCGAACAACAGACGCAATCCATTCGGCAGGCGTTCCGGACCGTAACCATAGGTCTCCACCCGTTGCACCAGCCACGTAAATCCGGTCACGGGTTGCTGCCAGGGCGGCATGCCACCGTACAGGCGTTCCAAGGCGACGGCGCCGAGAACGGTTAACGCGAGCATCATCCCGATGGCTTGTGTGGTTGGAATGGGGGCAGTGTACCGAAAACCCAATCAAGGCTTAATCGGCGGCGGTCGTCAAGCGAAGTTTCTGTCAGGAAACAATCGGATCGGGCAGTATCCCGACAAAGCGGACGGATGATAGTCTGGGGAAGACGTGCTGGGGACGGCATTCGCGGCTGGTGAATGCATCCTTGCAAACCGGGTTGAGGTCGCCCGATCCAGCGGTGCCGCTGAACGGGGCTCTGTCGCCGTCATAACTTCCGGCGATCCCCTCAAATAAGGCTTTGAGATAGATCCCGCCTGGTTCGGACCGCCGCGTTCAGCCACTGGGCGGCCACACGACCGATAGGCGTTGACGTTTTAATGAAACGTGGAGTCGTCGTCGGTGGTGCTCGCCATGGAAGTGGCGGGAGCTTCAGAAAAAGAGGCTGGCATGGTGCGGTAGGTCGTCCGTGTGCTGCGGGTGACCTGCTTGAAGCGATTGTAAACGCGCAAAACCTTGTCGGCGTAGCGCCAGTGAATCCGATAGCTGCCGTTGTAGCGAGCCAAGGCGCTGCGCAGGTTGCGGCTGTCGCCTAGATAGTCGGCCAGGATGCGGGTGCCGGTATGAATGTTTTTGCCAGGATCGAAAAGCGCGCGCGCGCCACCGATTTCCCGAATTTTGCCAGGATGCGAACGGGGCAGAACCTGCATCAGTCCACGCGCGCCCTGCGGACCGATGGCTCTTTCCCGAAACGTGGATTCCACGGCGATGATGGACAGTATCAATTCCGGCTCCACGTCGTAACGAGTGCCTGTCTTGTACGCTTCAGCCACTATGAGGTCGGCCTTGTTGGAGCGGACCTGATAGTTACGCTGAATGTGTCTGGACAACTTTTGGATCTTGGCATCCTGGGAATGGTTCTCCGCCGCTGCCAGGTCCAGTTCGACCGGTGCTACGACTTGATCCCGATACGGCTCGGCGTAGCTCTCGGCGATGGGCAGTAAAAGACTCACGATCAGCAAGCCTGTATTGGCCATCATCCGCTTCTTGCCCGGTAAGGGCATAATGCTCGACATATTCAACCTCCGTCGGTTAAGGCACCGGAAACATCGGGCCGCGCTGCGCGTAAATCGGGCGGCCATGGCTTCCTTCGCGCGTGTTCCCGGTACCCATTCCCGGTTTGCATCGTGGCACTGACAGATACCAACCGAACGCTTAAACATTGCAAAAATCAACATACCATTGCAGCTTAACGGAATACTTTGACGAAAAGCAATATTCATTATGAAAATTTGCAATGGGCGATTTGGCAATAATCCCTGTGCTTTTAAGCACCTACCCACAGTATGACTTTTACGTCAACGTCTTATTGGAATTTTTAAGCAGTTGCTCGACCTGGGTGACGAGCAATGCGTGTATCGACCGATCGAAGGCCATCGCCAAATGCCCCACGCCAACGACCGCGACATTGCGCACATTCGGCCCGTCCAGCACGGCGCTGTCCTGCGGGGTGACCATATCGTCATGCAGGCTGTAGAGCGAAACGATCGGTGTCGCGACGGCCTGATCGGCGCCGGCATTCAACCGGGCCAACCACGAATTGTCTGGCGTGAGCTGCTGCACGTTACGGGCCTTGATCAACAGGAAGCGGGCATGGATGGAGCCATGATGGGGGGCGCCCAAGGTGATGATGCCCGCCAGCCGGCGGCGATCGCCGTATTGTCGCAGATAGGCGCGCGCCACCAGTCCACCCATGCTGTGGCCAACCAGCAATACCTGTTGCACGCCGTAATCGGCGCACAACGCCTCGACCCGTTCCGCCACCTGCACGGCGTAGTGGTCGATGTCGCCCCAAATCGGCTCCAGACTGAGGGTATGGACGTTGGCCAATCCCTGGCGGCGCAAATAGCGCACCGTCGACCGCCAATAGCCGGCATTGCATAAATAACCATGGATCAGCAATACCGGGGTACCCGTTGCGTCGGCGGGTGCGGCGTCGCGTTTTCCCAGCCACGGCTCCAAGAGATGGAAAAACCAGAACAGCGCCATCCCGGCCGCCCATTCGGTCACGAAGAGCCGCAGAGCCCCCCCCCACCCCAGTTGCTGATCGGTGGACCGGGGCGTTCGATAGCGCCAGGCCAGAACGAACAGGAAGACGATGCTCAACCAGCGAAGGCCCAACGACAACGCCAATACCAGCAGGATCACCGAACCGGGTGACCAATCGGCATAACGCCATAAAAGCAAGCCACCGATGAGATACAGCAGGATTTCGATGATCAGGTTTCTCAACAGCAATCGGGCCAGCACGCGGCATTCTCCTCGCTCAAGTGGATTTCATGGACAGGGCATACAGTTGTTCGCCGCGATAGCATAGAACCTGCGTACCCTCCTTGGCCAAACTCAGGCTGGAATCAACTGCCGGGCTGAGAATGGTTTTGCGCGTATCGTTAGCGGGATCGGCGAAGAATAGCTGCAAGGCATCGTCGCTCAAATCGATGCAAACGCCATTGTCCAGAGTGACGAAGTTGATCGACGCCGTATCGACGTTTTCCTCGCGGCGCGCGTGATAGCGGGTATGCTCGGTGTTGAAGCGCAGCGTCAAACGATCGTAACGACCCGCCGTATGCACGACGAGCATGGCGACTCCGCGCTCCCAGCGCCCGGAGATGATCTTGCTTCCGTCCAGTTCAGGAACGGCGATGATCTGACAGGCTCCGGCCCGCATGGGGATGGCGAGATGCGCCCGACCCAGCATGTTCTGATACAACAAGTTGTGCAGCGGAACGGTCGCCTGCGGCAACACCTTCCAGGCCGATCCCGGAGCCAGTAACAAACGGTCGCCCAACTCGCTGAGGCGTATCTCCAAAAAATTATCGTACTGCAGGGTATACAGGGTATTGTCCACGACCCAACACCGCTCGGCCAGGAAGGCGCTCGCCAACGGTTGCCCACTGCGCAGATTCACGACGCATAGCCGCCCCTGGTCGACGAAAACCGCGCACGGCGTATGGCTGCGTGGCGTAAACAGCACATCCATGTCCAAGGCCCGCATCGGATAACGGGTTTTGCCGACATGGCAAACCGATTCGGTCATCACCACACGAATGCCAGCGTAGCTCTTGACGCTCCGAATGGGCTCATCGAAGCTCGCCAACAGCGTCAGGGTGAAATCCGCCGCGCCGATCATCCGCGGCGCCGGCGTCAAGGGGCGGAGACCACCGGCCTGGGACGGCGGCGGCTCCCGCTGACCCTGCTCGAACAAACGCACGAACCAATCCCGGTAAGCCGTGGGGATATGGCTGAAATCCCGCGCGCTGGCCGGGACGACGACCTCTTTGTTGAAGATCGACATGTGGGCCTTCATGCGCCCTTCCAGATCGTATTTCTTGAATCCCGGATGCTTGCCTTTGTAGGGATGAATGCCGATGAACAGTTGGCAGGCGATGATGGCAAAGGAAAACCAATCGCTCAGCATGCTAAACGGCCAGGTATGCCAGTCGCGTATCGCCGGCATGATGGCGGTGGCTGGAAAACCCGGCGTCTGGTAGGAATCCACGTCGATGAAATACGCTTGAGTGAAATCCTGTTCAGGCACCAGATAATTCGTTTCGTTGCCATCCACGATCAGGCAATGCTGGGTGTGAATGAAGCCAATGACCTCCTGCATGGCCTGCACCAGTCGCAAGGTGCTGCCGGCGTCGATGCCCTGCCGACGTCGAAAATCACTGGTGAACAAACGCGGCAACGGTAGCGCCCGTCGCACACGCACCATAGTAAAACCGACGGGTCGGTCGGCACTGTCCAACAGCACATCCTGGGGGCGGATGATCGACGGTTTATCCAAAACGGACAGTTCCTGGATCTTGGCCAACGGGATCATTTTGGCCGCTTGAGTGTATATTTTGTATGTCGTGTCACCACGGGCGTAGATACGGCCTTCGCCCCCTTCCGTCATAAAATCGGCATCCGTTAGCGTCACACTGCCTTTGCCGGGGATGTGTACTTTCATTGCAGTTCCCTCAAACCGTTCCGGGGGCCATGGGGAATACGCTCGCAAAACGTTTTTTTGCTGCCGATATCTTTCGGGAAGATAGGCGCAGCCAGAAAGAGTCCATCCACCGATGAGCACATCAGAAGCACAATTCGCGGTAGCCCGCCGGGAGATGCTGGAAATTATCGCGCTGCACGTTCAGGCCGTCAGCGCACACATCGGCAAATCGGCGCTGGCTGAACCGGTCATGGCCGCGCTGGGTAGTATTCCGCGCCATGAGTTCGTACCCGAGCCCCTGCGCCAGTTCGCCTATTTGGACCAACCCTTGCCCATAGGCTCGGGCAAAACCATCGCGCAACCGTTTATCGTGGCGCTGATGACGGATTTGCTGGATTTACAGACGGACGATCAAGTCCTGGAAGTCGGCACCGGCCTGGGCTATCAAGCAGCTATCCTGGCCAGGCTGGCCGAACAAGTCTACAGCATCGAAATCATCGAGGAGCTATCCCGCGACGCGGAATACCGGCTGGGCAAACTGGATTTTGGCAATGTCGAACTCAGAATCGGCGATGGCTCGTCCGGCTGGTCGGAACACGCCCCGTTCGACAAGATAATCGTCACCGCCGCCCCCGAGCTCATCCCCATCGGGCTGCTGCAACAACTGCGACCAGGTGGACGGATGGTGATACCCGCCGGGCTGGCGGATGCCCAGCAACTGATGTTAGTCGAAAAGGATCAATACGGTTCCTTGCACACCCAGGAAATCCTAGCCGTCCGTTTTTCGCCCCTGGTTCTGGTCCATTGATTCGCGTTGCCGGGCCCGCGCCAGGGCCGGTCGGCCCAATACCCGCTGCGCGTAGCGGTCCAGGCTAGGGGAGCCGAGCGACAGATTGCAGGCCAGCGCCCAACCCAGCGTATGGGCGATCAGTATATCGGCCGCCGTGAACTGCTCGCCCAGTATGAACTCGCGTCCTCCCAGTCCGATGTTCAAGACATTGGCGACGACCCCAAACTCCCAGGCCGCCGTTTCCATGATCGCGGGCACCCGGCGCTTTTCGGGCAGAGCGAAACGATGCTTGGCCAGAGTCCAAAGCGGTTGTTCAAGTTCGCCGATCACGAAGAAACACCACTTGTTGTACAGGGCGCGCTCCCGCGAGCCGTGCGTGGGTGTCAAACCGGATTGGGGAAAACGATCGCCCAGAAAGGTGCAGATCGCCGCCGATTCGGACAGGGCGAAGCCATCTTCCAACAAGGTCGGCACCTTGCCGGCGGGATTCAAATCCACATAGGGCGGCCGACGTCCTTCCCCTTTGTGTAGATCGACGGGAACGTATTCGTAGTCCGCCCCGATTTCTTCCAGCGCCCACAACACGCGGGTCGCACGCGTGTTGGGAAAGCCAAACACTTGCATCATGATCGACAACCTCGGCAGTCATAACCTCATCAAGCATAGGCCGCCTCGCCGCCTCCTGCAGCATCCTCTATTCCTGACGGGCGTAGTTTGCTACGCTGCGTCCCACTCAACTGAACGGGTACGGCACAGGCCATGACTGCTTCCCTTTCTCCACCTTCCCGCCATTCGACAGCCTTCGTCGTGGTGGTGACGGGTTTCATCACGACGCTGTTGGTCGCTAATATCATCGCCGTCAAATTGATCGACATCGCAGGCTGGATCATGCCAGCGGGCATCATCATCTTCCCCGTCAGCTATATCCTCGGCGATGTCTTGACCGAAGTGTACGGCTATCGGCGCGCGCGCCAAGTGATCTGGCTGGGATTCGCCTGTAATCTGCTGGCGGTTTCGGCCATTGCGCTGGCCCAAGCCCTGCCAGCCGCCGGTTTTTGGGATGGTCAGGCGGCGTTCGAACGCATACTCGGTTATACGCCGCGCCTGTTGGCCGCTTCTTTTCTGGCTTATGTGCTGGGCGAGTTCGCCAATGCCTTCGTACTGGCGAAGATGAAAATCCTGACCCAGGGCCGCTGGCTGTGGACCCGCACCATCGGCTCCACATTGGTCGGGCAACTGCTGGACTCCCTGGTTTTCGTCACCGTGGCTTTCGCCGGCGTCATGCCGACTTCGGCCCTGTTGACCGCCATTGTGGTGCAGTGGTTAGCGAAATCAGCCTACGAGGCGTTGGCCACGCCCCTGACCTATGGTGTCGTCCATTACCTCAAACGCCATGAAGGCATCGACGTCTACGATACCGACATCGATTTCAATCCATTGCGGGTACAGGGATAGACGCGTACCCGATCGGCTTTCAGGGGCGCCGCTTATGGGTAGGCGCTGCCCTTGACGCTGGCGATCACCATTTTCAGGTCTTCGCTGCCCTTCTTGGTTTGCGTGACCTGTACCAGCAAATAATTCAGTCGGGGCGCCAACCATAAGGTGGTGATCCTGTTGCTGCCCGGCTTCTGCCGACTGATGCGCACCGCTTTCAGTTTTCCCAGGGGAGTTTGCAACGTATCCTCGCCTTCCAACCGGACCCGGTAGGTTTCCATCTCGGTATCCTTGACCAACGTATACCGCTCGGGATGGTGGCCGCGTTGCAGATCCCACATCACCAGCAAATGAAGGCTAAGAGGATCGACGATACGATCGCCCAGCGCCAGGGTCGCCTGCTGACCGTTGTACCGAGTATGCACGGTACCGTTTGGCCAATCGAAATCGAAACGAATCTTGGTGGGCTTGCGGCTGCTGACGCGTTCTTGTTCGTAATGCGTGGGCAAGATCGCATCGTCCCGCCATTCTCCGTCGACCGATTCGCTGAGCCGCTCCGATACCAAAAGTGTGGCCAAGCCGGTGGGAAAGACTTCGGAATGCATTTGGTAGCGACCCGCACCGATTTCAGTTAAGGTTAAAATCGATTCGCCGGCTGGAATGCCCTTGGCATACACGGTATAACGGGCCTCGAAGGGAGCGATGGGCAGGCTCTCCGCCCATGCCTGGGAACCGGGCAGGTCGCCGGCCAGCAGCAGGAAAAAAAACAGCAATAGCGCTGCCAAACGATGTACGACAATCACAATGTCACCCTCCTGAACGAGCCCAAGGTTTGTCCCCGGATGCTCTGGGATGTGACGGGCATGGCCCGTTGGCCGGAGTGGCCGCTGGTTGATTCGAGACTTGCACCCAAGGACATAATCTGCCGACAGCATCAATGAAAGGCAAGTTCATTACCGTAGAAGGCATCGAGGGTGCAGGAAAAACCACGCAACTGGGGTTCATGCAAAACTATCTTCGCCAGCATGGCCTCCCGGTTGCGTTGACCCGAGAGCCGGGCGGTACGCCGTTGGGCGAACAGCTACGCCATCTGGTATTGCACGCGGGACAGCCGGAGATGAGCGTGGACAGCGAACTGTTGCTGCTGTTCGCCGCCCGCGCCGAGCATCTGCATCGGGTGATCGGTCCGGCGCTGCTAACCGATACCTGGGTCTTGTGCGATCGTTTCACCGACGCCACTTACGCTTACCAGGGTGGCGGGCGGGGTATCGCAGCGGAACGCATCGCCTTCCTGGAGCAATGGGTACAGGGTGGATTACGTCCCGATTTGACGCTGCTGTTCGATCTTCCCGTAGAAGTCGGTCTGGAACGGGCCCGACGGCGGGCGCATTCCGATCGTTTCGAACGCGAAAACCCCAGTTTTTTCGAGCGCGTGCGGCAAACCTATCGTCAATTAGCGGCGAACGAACCCCATCGCTACCGGGTGATCGATGCCAATCGTCCGGTGGATCAGGTGAGAGCCGACGTTGAGCGCCTGCTCGATACCCTCCTGGCAAAACCCCGTGACTGAAATTCTTCCCTGGCAACGTGGCCCATGGCAAGGCGTTCAGAAGCGCCGCGCCGCAGGCCGCCTACCCCACGCTTTGCTTTGCAGTGGTGTCGCGGGTCTTGGCAAACTGCGCTTTGCAAATACTCTTGCGCAATCCCTGCTTTGCTCTACACCCGACGGTGCCGGCGGACCCTGCGGGACGTGCTGCGGTTGCCGATTGTTTCTCGCCGGGACGCATCCCGATTTCAAGCGTGCCGAGCCGGACGAACCCGGAAAGCCCATCAAGGTCGACTCGATTCGCGAGTTGTGCGAATTCCTGGCCTACACCAGTCAATACAACGGCTATAAGATCGCCGTGGTCGCGCCGGCCGATCAAATGAACGCCAACGCCGCCAACAGTCTGCTGAAAACCCTGGAGGAGCCCTCCCCGAACAGCTTGCTGCTCCTGGTCACGGCCTACCCTTCGCGTTTGCTGGCCACCGTCCGCAGCCGTTGCCAGACCATCGCCTTCCATGCGCCGCCCCGTTCGGAGGCGGTGAGTTGGTTGGTCTCGCAACGGGCGGGACAGGGCAATCCAGAGTTGCTGCTGAGTTTAAGCGATGGCGCTCCCCTCAAGGCGTTGGCCTATGCCGAAGGCGGGCGTCTGGCCAACCGTCTAACCTTGCTGGACAATTATCAACAACTGCTCAACGGCCACCTGGACCCCATTCTGGCCGCCGAGAGCTGGGCCAAGGGGGATGTCGCGGAACAGATCCAATGGCTGATCGGCTGGCACATGGATATGATTCGGCTTAAGATAATTGTTGATCCTCCACGGCTGCTGAACCCGGATTTACGATCGAAATTGCAGACCATCGCCGCTCGCCACAGCGTCAGAACCTTGTACCGGCGCCTGGACGCGGCGATGCGCTTGTCGGCGCTGAGCAACACGCCGATCAACACGCAATGGATGCTGGAAACTTTTCTGGCGGGCTGTGCGTCAGGGTCATGACGGCCCGTAACGGAGGTTGACGATAATGATGACACCCAAAGCTCCCAAGCAGGGGGTCATGTCTCTGGTCATCCGGGACAAGACCATGCTGATGGCCGCTTATATGCCTTACCTCAAAAATGGTGGCATCTTCATCCCCACCGACCGGTCCTTCGAACTGGGTGACGAAGTTTTTTTGTTGCTGACCCTGATGGATGATCCCCAGCGTTATCCCGTTACCGGCAAGGTCGTCTGGATCACGCCACGGGGTGCGCTCGGCGGGCGCCCGGCAGGCATCGGCATCCAATTCGGCGGCATCGAAGGCGGGTTGGTGCAGAAGAAGATCGAAACCTATCTGGCCGGCGCACATAAATCGGAGCGCACGACCCACACCATGTGAACCCGGATGCTCTTCCCGATGTCCCACGGCTGTGCACCGGACTCTCCTCAATCCATCATGTTGGTCGACTCCCACTGTCATCTGGATCGTCTCGATCTGAAACCTTTTCAAAGTCAACTGCGCAACGCACTGGCCGCGGCCGAAGCGCATGGCGTGCGTCACTTCCTCTGCGTGGGCATCACCCTGGAAGACTGGCCGGCGATGCTCCGGCAAGTGCAAGAATTCGCTCAAGTCAGCACCTCGATCGGAGTGCATCCCAGCGCCAAGAACGCCCGGCCGCCCGATTTCGACAAATTGCGGCGCCTAGCCGAACATCCCAAGGTGGTCGCCATCGGCGAGACGGGACTCGATTATTTTCACGATCAGGAAAAAGACCGTCAGCACGGGTGGTTGCGTACCCAGATCGCAGTGGCGAAAGCCGTCGCCAAGCCATTGATCATCCATACCCGAAACGCCCGCGAAGACACGCTGCGTCTGCTCAAGGAAGAGCGGGCCGAGGAAATCGGGGGCGTTATCCATTGCTTCAGCGAGGACTGGGACGCGGCTGTGCGTTTCATGGATTTGAATTTCGCGATTTCCCTATCCGGCATCGTGACCTTCAAGAACGCCAAGACCTTGCATGAGGTAGCCCGACGCTTGCCTGCCGACCGCTTGCTGGTCGAGACGGATTCGCCGTATCTGGCCCCGGAGCCGCACCGCGGCAAGAGCAATCAGCCCGCCTGGGTACGCCATGTCGCCGCGGCTGTAGCCCGTTTGCGCGACGTGCCGCTGGATCGGATCGCCGAAACCACTACCGCCAATTACTTTCGCTTGTTCGGCCGCTCATGAATTCCGAATCCCTGCGGCAATGGATACGCCAGCGCCTGTTGGCAACCACGAATCCCAGCCCGGTACCGGGTGACTTCGCTGTTTCCGGCCTGGCGAGGGACGATTCCAAGTCCCTCAAGCCAGCCGCCGTGCTGGTGCCCCTGGTGGACAGGCCCACCGGGTTTACCGTATTGCTGACCCAACGCACCGAGCATCTGGATAACCACGCCGGGCAGATCAGTTTCCCCGGTGGGCGCATGGAGGATCACGACCCGACCCCCATAGACACGGCCTTACGCGAAACCGAGGAGGAAATCGGCCTGCACCGGCGGCATGTGGAAGTGATAGGCCGAATGGACGATTACCAAACCATCACCGGTTTTCTGGTCACACCGATCATCGGCCTGGTCGAGCCCAATTTCGCGTTGACGCTGGACACCTTCGAGGTGGCCGAAGTGTTTGAAGTCCCCCTGGACTTCGTACTCGACCCGGCGCATCACCAACGCCATCGGGTGGAGTATCGCGGCCAGCCTCGCGCCTATTACGTCATTCCCTATGAAAACCGTCATATCTGGGGCGCCACGGCAGCGATGTTGGTGAATCTCGCCGACAAACTGGCCGGCTACCCGCTGATTTCCTGAGGCATCCTCTCCCGGTATGACGACACTCCTGGAGGTCCGGGATCTAGTCAAACACTTTCGCGGTGTCAAAGCGGTCGATGGCATCAGTTTCGGCATCACGCCGGGCATTTGTTTCGGCCTGTTGGGCCCGAACGGCGCCGGCAAAACGACCACGGTAGAGTTGTTGGAAGGGATTACCCAGCCCACCCGCGGCGCGATACGCTACAAAGGAGAAGCATTAGGCCCGCGCTTCCGCGCCGAAGCCGGCATCATGTTTCAGAACACCGCCCTGCAGGATTTCATTACCGCCCGTGAAACCCTGACCTTGTTCCATCGCTTCTACGACCATACGCAGCCCTTGCGGCAATTGATCGATATCTGCGCGCTGCAGGAATTTCTCGATCGCGATACCCGTAAACTGTCCGGTGGACAACGCCAGCGCCTGTTGCTCGCCATCGCTCTCCTCAACGACCCGCAGATTCTCTTCCTGGACGAACCGACGACCGGCCTCGATCCCCAGGCGCGACGCAATTTCTGGGACTTGGTGCATACCATCAAGGCCCAGGGCAAAACCCTGGTACTCACCACTCACTATATGGAAGAAGCCTACAACCTTTGTGATGAAATCGCGATCATGGATCATGGCAAAATCATCGCCCAAGGCAACCCTAAAGCCCTGTTGATCGAGCATTTCAACGAAGTCGTGATCCATCTGCCGGGTAATCCTCTGCCAGCGGATTCCTCCGTTCTCGGCTTGAGCGTGATGGCCCAACGCGATGGCGTGGACATTCTGACCAGCGACGTCAACGCCTCCCTACGCCATTTGCTGGAACTGGGCGTTTCCCTGGAGCATCTGCAGGTACGACCGCGCACTCTGGAGGATTTGTTCCTGGAATTGACCGGCAAGGAATTAAGGAATTGAGGTCTTGAAATTACGTCGATTTTGGGCCGTATTCGTTGCCCGTAACTTAGAATTCCTACGCGATCGCTCCTCGTTAGCCTGGAATATCGTGTTTCCCGCCTTACTGGTCATGGGCTTCGCATTCGCCTTTTCCGGCAATCGCCTGGACCTCTACCGGGTCGGCGTCATTGGGGAACAAAGCCACTGGCCGGACAACGCGTTTCTCGCCACCCATTACATTCGCTTTATTCCCGTGCAGAACGCGGAGCAGGCGATCGTCAAGGTCGAACGCCACCAATTGGATATGTTGGTCGATCCCGCCACGCAACGCTATTGGATCAACGACAGCGCGCCCAACGGCTACATGGTGGAAAGGGTATTGCGCGGCAGCGGTGGAGCGGCCTTCCACAAGCAGGCGGTCAGTGGACAGGAAATCCGTTATGTGGATTGGGTGGTACCCGGCGTCCTGGCCATGAACATGATGTTCAGTTGTTTATACGGCGTCGGCCATGTGCTGGTTCGCTATCGGAAGAACCAGGTGCTGAAACGCTTCAAGGCGACCCCATTGACCGCTTTCGAGTTCCTCGCCGCCCAAGTGATGTCGCGTTTATGGCTCGTCGTCACGGCGTCTTTTCTGGTCTATCTGGGCACCGATCTTTTCGTCGGCTTCGCCATGTTCGGCAGTTATTGGAATTTGTTGCTAATCTGTATTCTCGGCGCCATCAGTCTGATCAGCCTGGGCTTGGTGGTAGCGGCGCGAATTTCCAGCGATGAATTGGCCAGCGGCCTGCTCAATGTAATCAGTTGGCCCATGATGTTCCTTTCGGGAGTCTGGTTTTCCCTGGATGGCTTGAATCCCTGGCTGCAAAAGCTCGCGTTGTTCTTTCCGCTCACCCACCTAATCGAGGGGGCACGGGCCATTATGATTGACGGGGCTGGATTGGCCGATATTAGCGGGCATCTTGTCGTACTGGCGGCCATGAGCGCGTTTTTTCTGGCGCTCGGCGCTTATGGCTTTCGTTGGGAATAGTTATCGATCACCGCGCCATCTCCGCCATCGCGGATATACGCTCAAATGATCCCCCTTATTTAGGGGATTTTCTGACGGCAATTTCAACTTTTCCAATACCTCCTGGGTATTGGACAAATCACCGAAAAGTCGCCGCGCGGGTCCGGGAAGAACCTTGGTCAGCATCGGCACCGCCAATACCCTACCCATCAGGGCCGCATTCGGCTCCAACAAGACGTCAATGATTTGTAGATCACAATACCCTTTCAGATGATCGATGAGTCGCCGCACGCAGGCGATAGCGTATTCGCTACGGCGACTTTTCCCGGCAACATACAATTTCAGCAGATACCCGCCCACTTAGACACGCCCCCTAATTGTTGTCTCTATAAGACAACAACCAGGAACACCGGAAAATCCCGTGGATTACGTACGTATTAATACATAGCGAGCGTTACCGGCATAGTCTTGTTGCGTCCGCGATAACAACGGGAATAGACATAGGGATCGCGTTACCCCTGAAACGGAGGGCGCGAAAAAATTCGACAGTCACAAAAACAATAAACGTCCACCAAATTAACCTTTCGAGGAAAATCTCTGGCTTACTCAACATGATACGGAGAATGGCAGCCGGAAATATTATTATCGCCTCCGGGTCATAGGGGCGTTATTACTCACTACCGCGTAAATCGTTGACGAGACCCTCTTTAACAAAGATTTTTCAACTCAGATATTGACCTATGCAGAGTATTAGAATAGAAATGTACCTGGAACTAACTTAGATAAACACATTCACGAGTGATACTTTGTTAACACGAGTGGCTTTTTCAAGAGGTGAGCGATGATTAGTATCGATGATCTAAAAGACATGTCCATCGAGGCGTTGCAGGGCCTGATCACGAATGCACAGGACCTGGTCAGCCAATACGAGAAGGACAAGAAGAAAGACGTCATTAAGAAAATTCAGGCGTTGGCCGCATCGGTAAACCTGAATGTCGAGGTTAAGGAAACTGAAAAAGCCCTAAAGCCGACGGCGAAAGGCGTGGTGAAGTACATGAATCCCGAGAACTCGAAACAGACCTGGACAGGTCGAGGCAAACGGCCGAAATGGCTGAACGAAGCTTTGGATGCAGGCAAAACGCTAGATGATCTCATGGCATGACTAATCCGAGTGGGACTCCCCAATTGCCCAGGATTGAAATCCTTTAGAATCTCCATTTGAGGAGTAAAGCCAATGCCTGCTAAGAAGGCTACCACCACGTCTACAACGGCCAAGAAAACGGTCGCCAAGAAAGCGGAAACCACGACCGCCACTAAGCCCGTCGACGCACAACCTGCGGCTTCTCGAAGCGCGACCGCACCGACTCCGGCCACGGCGCCCGAAGTGGCCAAGGCTTCCGCTGAACCCGCGGTCGCAGCGACAAAACCGCCCGGAGCCGACGCGATAGTGGCTGATAAAAAAGCCCCCGCTAAGCAAGCTTCCGCTTCGAAACCCACCACGGGAAAGAGAAGCGCCGGCAGTGCGACGGCTGCAAAAAAGCCCAGTACTCCGAGGAAGACAGCGAAGGTGACTCAGGTTGTCGCCAAGGTGGATGTGGGTTTTGGCAATGCGATTTTCATTCGTGGAGAAGGTCCTGGATTAAGCTGGGAGAAAGGCGTTCCCATGGATAATTCTGGTTCGGATGAATGGTCCTGGTCTACCAAAACAGCCAAATCAGCGATCGTTTTGAAGTTCCTTATCAATGACGAAATCTGGGCGCAGGGCGATAACTGCACGGCAACGCCTGGAGAAACTACAGTATTAACGCCGTCATTTTGACGACCTAAGCCCGACAAACCGAAGCCCTGTCGCCTCAAGCGACAGTACAGGGCGGGCAAGGCCGGTTGACCCCGCGAGGCTGAGATCGTAAGTACTCAGCCTTTCTCAATTTTTACGGGATGCTCATTCTTTTCGAATAGGCCGCCACTGACGATTTCGAACCGCAAAGGGAATATGGGTTCTCGTGGCGTTAAACAACGCCCATCACTCGGAAAACCCTAACCGGTCGCACTTGTAACGCCCGCTGGCAAGGGTACCCTGGAAGTTATCGGCCTCAAACCGATGGCGGGAGACAATAACAAACGCCCTACCTGCGTGTCCCTAGCGTGGCCTCCTAGTCATAGGGGGTGTGCATCCTCTGTTCTTTCCTGCAGTTCTTTCTTTTCCGCTCGTTAATGAGCACTGAGGCAGGGCCCTGTTTTTCCCAGCCTGCGATAGGTTTCGGAATCACCCACTGTACAATGCCGTGAGACTTTTTCCGGTAGAACCACAAGCCCCTGATCTCTAAATAATACTTTGCTCTTTTCCTTGTCGTGTGATGCTCCGGCGCCCTTTGCCCCTTGCTGTTGTCCGCTTATTGAGATCCCAGGAACAGGTAATGCATTCACCTTTCAAACCAGCCGATAGTTTGTCGCCTATCGATGAACCGGCACCGTTCGCAATCGACGCTTCGAGACGACGTTGGTTAATGACGTTGGCTTCGATTTCCGGACTGGCTCTCTTCAGCGGCGTGTCGCCGGAATCCAAGGGCACGGTCATTTATCGTTCTCCTCGGTTGAATAATCGAATTGAACTCTACGTCAAAGACTTGCGCCGACACGGCCTAATTCTCCGTGATGAAAGAACGGCGTGGTCGGTCTACGACTTTACGACCCAGAGCAAACTGGTTTCAATTAACGAGAACATCGCTTTTCAAAGCGCCAGCATGATAAAACCTTTTGTGGCGCTAGCTTTTTTCTACCAGCTACGGCGGCGCAAAGTGCACTATGGCCCACCGATACGCAGAAAAATGGAAGCCATGATTCAGCGGAGCGACAACACGGCCACCAATTATTTCCTGAGACTATTAGGCGGGCGCCAGGGTCCTTACGAAGTCGAGCGCCTACTCAAGCGAAATGCGCCCGGAATCTTTCGGCAAACCCGCATTGTCGAGTACATCCCACGCAATGGCAGGACCTATCGCAACAAAGCGTCTGCCCGCGACTATAGCCGTTTTCTCTATGCTTTGTGGTATGACCAATTGCCCTATTCCCGCGAAATAAAAAGATTGATGGGATTGCCTAATAAGAACCGTATAACTCACGGCGCCCCACAGATTCCAGCCCGCACCCCGATTTACGATAAGACCGGAACGACTTCCCGTTTATGCGGCAATATGGGCATAGTGGTGGCAATCGGCCGCAATGGCCTGGCTTATCCTTACACTTTCATCGGAATCATTGAAAAATCCCGGCGAGCCCAAAACCTGAAACATTGGAGCCGTGACCGAGGCAATATCATTCGTCGGATTTCGAATCTCGTGTATAGCGATCTCAAACGGATTCACAATCTGGTCTGACCGCTTCCTACCCGATGTCAGAGCATGCGTTGAGCGTCGCCGCGAGTTAGGATAAACTGCTGTCGCCCTACTGGAGAGGTACCGAAGCGGTCATAACGGCGCCGACTCGAAATCGGATGGGGGGTCAAAAGCCCCCACGCGGGTTCGAATCCCGCCCTCTCCGCCATCTTTATAAGAACCCCTCGTCAATCAGCGGTCGCCAGACCGGCCCAGACTGTATCGGTGAGTTCATCGAAATAGGCCATCAAGGGATCATCGATGAGCCCGTCTAGGCGCAAATTGACCAGCCGGACGCAACTGCCGAAGATCAGCGTATACGCGACTACCGGGGCGATGGGTTTTAGCTCGCCCGCCTTGATCGCGGCGGTAATCTTCCCGAGCAGACGAACAAAGGGCCGCGTGCGGTTGATCGGCACCGACTCGCTCAGAAACTCCGTATGCTTGGCGTCGAACACGAAGGCGATCATATAACGATGCGTTTCCGTGAATCCGAACAGGCGTCGGATCATGGCATTGCATTGTGCCCTCAGCCCACCGACCTCCTGCTCGACGATATCGATCAGTTCGTCCAGTTCCATCAGCAGATGATCGTACAGCGCCCGCGCAACGCCTTCCTTGCCACCGAAGTGGTTGTAGATGGAGCCGATGCTGACGCCGGCACGCTTTTGAATATCGTGTACCGAGACATTGTGATACCCACGATCGACGAACAGCTCCAGCGCCGCCGTCAATATCCGGCAGTCCAGCGGCTCGGGGTCGGGAACGGTTCTCAGAAGATAAGGCATGTGGAAACGATAAGCGACGTAACAAGAGGCATTATAAACACGATTTGACAGAAATGAACATTCATTCTATTGTCCGTTTCCACGAGACTGGGTCCTTCGGCCTCAAAGAATCCGATCGTTTTCGATCCCACCCCAGAGGAGTCAAAGCATGAAAGCACGCGCCGCTGTCGCATGGGAACCCCAAAAACCGCTGTCGATCGAACTCGTCGACGTGGAAGGCCCCAAGGAGGGGGAGGTTTTGCTGAAAGTGGTAGCCTCTGGCGTCTGCCATACCGATGCCTTTACCCTCTCGGGGGACGATCCGGAAGGGGTATTTCCGGCCATTCTCGGCCACGAAGGCGGTTGCGAAGTGGTCGAATGCGGACCCGGCGTAACCGGCCTCAGACCCGGCGATCACGTCATCCCGCTGTATATCCCCGAATGCGGCGAATGCGAATACTGTCATTCGACCAAAACCAATCTGTGCCAGTCCATCGCAGCGACGGTGTGGACCGGCTTTATGCCCGACAAGACCCGGCGCTTTTCGATCGACGGCCAGCCGATCTATCACTACATGGGCTGTTCGACCTTTTCCGAATACACCGTCGTACCCGAAATCGCCCTGGCGAAAATCAACCCCGCCGCGCCTCTGGAAAAGGTCTGTTTGCTCGGCTGCGGAATCACCACGGGCATCGGCGCGGTGAGGAACACGGCCAAGGTGGAACCGGGCTCCACGGTCGCGGTGTTCGGCCTGGGCGGCATCGGCCTGTCGGTCATACAGGGCGCGATCATGGCCAAAGCGTCGCGCATCATTGCCGTCGATATCAACCCGGACAAGTTCGAGATGGCCCAATCGCTGGGCGCGACCGATTGCGTCAACCCCAAGGAACTCGGTGGCGGCGTAACCGAAGCCATCGTCGAAATGACCGGCGGCGGCGTGGACTATTCCTTCGAATGCATCGGCAACGTCAACGTGATGCGTGAAGCCCTGGAATGCTGCCATATGGGCTGGGGCGTGGCGACCATCATCGGCGTCGCCGGCGCCGGCCAGGAAATCCGCACCCGGCCGTTCCAACTGGTCACTGGCCGCACCTGGAAAGGCACGGCCTTCGGCGGCGTCAAAGGCCGCACTCAGTTGCCCGGCTACGTGGATCAATATTTGAGCGGCGAGATCGAGATTGACCGGATGGTCACTCACACCCTGGGACTGGAGGACATCAACAAAGCTTTCGAGCTGATGCACAACGGCGAAAGCATTCGCTCGGTGATCATTTTCTGACATGGGCGCGCCATGAAACCAATTGAATCGATCAAGGAATTCGGCGGCTGGCTGCATCGCTACGTCCACGATTCCAACGGCTGCCACTGCGCGATGACCTTCTCGGTCTATCTGCCGCCGCAGGCCGAACGGGCGCCGGTGCCGGTCGTGTATTACCTGTCCGGACTCACCTGCACCGACGACAACGTTCGCGTCAAGGCCGGCGCGCAACGTTACGCCGCCGAACTCGGCCTGGCCTTGGTCATGCCCGACACCAGCCCGCGCGGCGACGACGTGCCCGACGAGCCGGATCGCTACGATCTCGGTCAGGGCGCCGGATTCTATGTCGACGCCACGACCGAACGCTGGGCTCGGCACTATCGGATGTACAGCTATGTCGTCCGCGAGTTGCCGGCGCTGGTCGAATCCGAACTCCCGCTGCAAAAGGACCGACGCGCCATCACCGGGCATTCCATGGGTGGACACGGCGCGCTGATCTGCGCCCTGAAAAATCCCGGTCGGTACCGGTCGGTTTCGGCCTTCGCGCCGATCTGCCATCCCCTGCGTTGCGGCTGGGGCGAAGGCTGTTTCAGCGCCTATCTCGGCACGGACCGCGAAGCCTGGAAGGAATATGACGCCACCGAGCAGGTACTGGCGGGCGCCAACCCCGGCCCCATCCTGATCGATCAGGGCGACGCCGATGAATTCCTGCCCGATCAGCTTTACCCGCAGGATTTCGCGGAAGCCTGCCAACGCCTGGGCGTCAGTCTCACGCTACGCATGCAGCCCGGTTACGATCACAGCTATCACTTCATCGGCACCTTCATCGGCGAACATCTGGCCTTTCACGCCCAGGCGTTGAGAGACTGAACCGGCCGATGCGCCCGGCTTTCCCTAGCCGGGCAAGACTTGCCTCAGGCCGTCGTCCGGCGCAGTTGGCTTACCAAAGGGACGCCCGAGCGTTCGGCCATACGCTCGCAATAGGTCGACACCTTCGCCGGCAGCGGTAGATCGGGCACGATCGATAGGCTGCGCAACAGCGGGAACAGCACGATATCATCCATCGTCGCGCCTTCGGCATCCGGTAGGATCAAAGCGAGTTCCGCCAGCCCAGGCGCCAGTTCCGCCTTGAAGGCGTCCGTCCGACTCAAAAGCCCGGCAAACGCCCCGAACTGTGCCTCTTTGTTGCGGGTGAAATAAGCTCGGGCCGCTTCGGTGCGGAATTCCGGAAAGATGGGATCGGCCGTGCGGGGGATCGCCAGGCCGCTGATTGGCGTAGCCCATCGCCCGATCCAGGCATCGATCTCCAGACGCGGCGGGGCGTCGAAAAGACGTTCGCCGGACAGACCGTCCACCTTACGGACGATATCCAGACTCTCGCCCATGAAGCCATCCGCGTCTTCGAGGATCGGCAACATGTTGCGACCGATCATGCGGATCGGTGCTTCTTCGTCATCATCCAAATGAAATTCCAACTCGCAGGGAATGCCCTTCAAGCCGAAGCACATCCGTACCCGAACGCAAAAAGGACAATGATCGAAAACATGGAGCTTCATGAATAACCTTCTCTTCATCGGGTAGATGAAATAGCTAAAACCGTTGCGCGATCCGGTATGACTTCATACGGTTACTCAACGATCCATTTCCGCGAGCAAGTCCGACAACTGCCGATCATGCAGCCGGCTCAAGATGAGTTGCGCCGTAATCGCGCCGATGAGCGCGAGGAACATATCCCATTGCGTGTCCCAGACATCGCCTTGGGCCCCGAGAAAAGCGTCGGCGCCCGCCCCTCCGATAAGGGCCGCCCACCATTCCAGGAATTCGTAACAGGCGCTGAACGCCAGACAGACGCAGGTCACCAGGAAGAACAGCCAACCCCCGGCGACCAGCGGAGAACGGCGCAAGAGTATTTCTCGCGCCAGAATGGCGGGAACGAATCCTTGGGCGAAATGACCGAGCCGATCATAGTGATTGCGACTCAGATCGAACAAATCCTGTACCCAGAAGCCCAGTGGCACTTGAGCATAGGTATAATGCCCGCCGACCATGAGAATCAGGGCATGGATGAATATAAGTCGGTACAGCAACGGCGTGAGGCGAAAACGCCGGTAAGTCAGCCAGAGGATCGGCACGCCGATAAAGATGGGGAACACCTCCAGAATCCAGGTGATACGATCATGAGGCTGGATGCCTGATACGATGAGGGCCAGCAGAGCAATGCCTAACAAGATCAGTGGTTCAAACGACTTCAAGTTACTCTCCCATACATCACATCGACCCCTATTCGTCCAATCTCCACGCCACGCCTGAGCCAAGGGAGATCGCCTATGCAATACGAATTCAAAGTGCTGAACCGGACGGTGGCCTACGAAGGCTTTTTCAAGCTGGAAGTCTATCAGGTGCAGCATGAATTGTTCGCCGGAGGGGAAAGCCCGGTCGTGGTCCGGGAATGCTTGGAGCGCGGTCACGCTGTCGCGGTACTACCCTATGACCCGGTACGCGATCAAGTGGTGCTCATCGAACAATTTCGTATCGGCGCCATGAACTCACCCGTCGGACCTTGGCTGCTGGAAATCGTTGCGGGAATGATCAAACTGGGTGAATCGCCGCTGCAGGTCGCTCATCGCGAAGTGGTGGAGGAGATCGGCCAAGCTGTGCAAGACGTGGTGCCCATTTGCCAATACTTGCTCAGCCCCGGCGGCGCATCCGAAACCATCACCCTGTTTTGCGGGCGAGTGGACGCCTCGCAGATCAGTGAATTGCATGGCTTAGCCGAGGAGCATGAGGATATTCGGGCCCATGTCATGACGCGCAGCGCGGCCCTGGAATTATTGCACAGTGGCCGTATCGCTTCCGCGACGCCGATCATCGCCTTGCAATGGTTAGAACTCAATCATCGCAAACTGATGGGACTGTGGGGAACGAATGGGTAAGGACGGGAACCGGCCCACGCTCAACGCGATTCCCCACACCAGCGAGCCGGTATTCAGTAAAGTACGTTGACCCTGTCCTCGCCAAGCAGCGAGCGCAAATCCCGTAGCAGCCCCTCGGCCGGTTTGATCCGCCAGCCTGGACCGAAAGTGAGGGTGGCCCGACCTTCCGGGCGTTTATAGTCGACCCATACGCTGCACCGTCCCTGACGATGGGGCGCGAGCGTATTCGCCAGATGCTGGACCAAGCCATTGTGGAAGTGCTTGGCTTCCAGATTCAGCATCACGCACTTGGCATACTCGTCGCGGGCCGTATCCAGATCCAGCAGGCGATCGGCGTTCACCCGCAGACTTTCGGAGAAATCGTCCCAGGCCAGCGAGCCCTGCACCACCAGGATGTTGTCGTTGACGAGTAGCGACCGGTATTGCTCGTAGGCTTCCGGGAAAACCCGGATTTCCAGCCGCGCGCTGCGATCGTCCAGGGTCACGAAAGCCATGCGTCCGCCCCGGTTGGCATTGCGAGTCCGGATACCGACCACCAAACCGGCGATGACCGCCTTTCTTTCCGCCGATTTGTCGTAGCGTGAACCGGTACTGAAACCGCGTTCGCCCTGACTGGCGATTTCGGCCAAATTGCCGGCGGTGAATTTTCGCAACTCCTCGGCATACCGGTCTATGGGATGGCCGGTCAGATACAGCCCCAGCGTCTCCTTCTCGGCGCGCAGCCGCTCTTCTTCGCTCCAATCCGCCTGCGCGCCCATCGCGGCCGCATCCGGCGTGGCGACGGCCACCTCGTCGGGGAGGCCGAACAAATCATTTTGACCGACCGCGTCGTTGCGGAAATTCTGCTCGGCCAGACGCAGCGCCTCCGGCAATTGTTCCATGAGGGTGGCGCGATTCACGCCCAGCTCATCGCAAGCGCCGGCCCGGATCAGGGATTCCAGCGCCCGGCGGTTGACCTTGTGCAGATCCAGGCGCCGACACAGATCGAACAAGTCTCCGAACAAACCCTGCTGTCGACGTTCTTCCAACAAGGATTCGATGGCCTGTTCGCCAACGCCCTTGATCGCACCCAATCCGTACAGAACCCGCCCCTGTTCGTCGACCGTGAAACGGTAATCCGACACATTAACGTTGGGCGGCAGGACCTGTAGGCCGATTTGCCGGCTCTCTTCCATGAACACCACCACCTTGTCGGTTTTGTCCATGTCCGAGGACAGCACCGCCGCCATGAAGGCCGCTGGATAATGCGCCTTGAGCCAGGCCGTTTGATAGGACACGAGCGCGTACGCGGCGCTATGACTTTTGTTGAAGCCGTAGCCGGCGAATTTCTCCATCAGGTCGAAAATATGGGTCGCGATAGCCGCATCGACCCCGCGCCGCTCCGCGCCTTCGGCGAAGATGGTCCGTTGCTTGGCCATTTCCTCGGGCTTTTTCTTGCCCATCGCACGGCGCAGCAAATCCGCCCCACCCAGGGTATAGCTGGCCAATACCTGGGCGATCTGCATCACCTGCTCCTGATACAGAATCACGCCATAGGTCGGCTTCAGAATAGGCGCGAGATCAGGATGCGGATATTCCACCTGGGCGCGGCCATGCTTGCGATCGATGAAATCGTCCACCATGCCGGATTGCAGCGGACCGGGCCTGAACAGCGCCACCAAGGCGACGATGTCCTCGAAACAGTCCGGCTGCAAACGACGAATCAAATCCTTCATGCCGCGCGATTCCAACTGGAACACGGCGGTCGTCTGGCAGGCTTGGAGAAGATCGAAGGCTTGCCTGTCGTCCAAGGGAATGGCGGTAATATCCAGCGGTTCCTCGCCTGGCGCGGCGCGCTGCCGATTGATGGTCTGCACCGCCCAGTCGATGATAGTGAGGGTACGCAGGCCCAAAAAGTCGAATTTGACCAGACCGACCTGTTCGACATCGTCCTTGTCGTACTGGGTAACGGTGGCCAGCGAGCCCTGTTCGCAGTACAGCGGGGAAAAATCCGTCAGCTCCGCCGGGGCGATCACCACGCCGCCCGCGTGCTTACCGACGTTGCGCGCCAGCCCTTCGAGGGACCGGCCCAGATCCAACAGATTGCGGATTTCTTCGTCCGTGTCGTAAATCTTGCGCAGCTCCGGTTCCTGATCCAGCGCCTTATCCAAAGTCATACCGATCTCGAAAGGGATCAGCTTGGCGATGCGATCGACAAAACCGTAAGGATGCCCCAATACCCGACCCACATCGCGCACCACGGCCTTGGCGGCCATGGTGCCGTGGGTGGCGATCTGGGAAACCCGCTCGCGGCCGTAACGCTGGGCCACGTAGTCGATCACCCGATCCCGCTTGTCCATGCAGAAATCGATGTCGAAGTCGGGCATGGATACCCGCTCGGGATTGAGAAAACGCTCGAACAGCAGTTCGTAGGCTAGCGGGTCCAGATCGGTAATGCCCAGCGCATAGGCGACCAGTGACCCGGCGCCGGAGCCGCGTCCCGGCCCCACCGGCACCTGCTGGGCGCGCGCCCATTGGATGAAATCGGCGACGATCAAAAAATACCCGGCAAACCCCATCTGACAGATCACGCCGAGTTCCCGCTCCAGCCGATCGTCGTAAGGACGCCGCCGCGCTTGGAAGTCTTCCGCCTGGGTATCGAGCAACCGCTCCAGACGCTGTTCCAGGCCGGCCCGGCTTTGCTGGCGCAGATAGTCGTCATCGTCCATGCCACTGGGAACCGGGAAATCCGGCAGATAATTCTTGCCGAGCGTTATTTCCAGATTGCAGCGCCGAGCGATCTCCACGCTGTTCTCCAACGCTTCCGGCAGATCGGCGAACAGTTCCGCCATTTCCTCGGGACGGCGCAGATACTGTTGTTCGCTGAAGCGGCGGGGACGCTGAGGATCGTTGAGCGTGACGCCTTCCTGGATGCAGACGCGGGCTTCGTGCGCCTCGAAGTCCTCGCGTTCCAGAAAACAAACGGCATTGCTCGCCACCAGCGGCGTGCCGGTAAGAGCGGCCAGTTCCACGGCGGCGCGGAGATACTCTTCCTCGTTTGGCCGTCCGGTGCGCTGCACTTCCAGATAGAACCGTTCCGGGAACAAACGCAGCCAGTCCTGCAGCAACGCTTGGGCTTGCTCCGGATGACCTCGCAACAACACGCGTCCCAGTTCGCCCTCGCGCCCCGCCGACAAGGCGATCAGGCCGGCAGTCGCGCCTTCCAGCCAGGACTGTTGCAACACCGGTACGCCCTGCCGCTGGCCTTCCATATAGGCCCGGCTGATTAACCGCGTCATGTTGCGGTAACCGGTCATATCCTGGCACAGCAGCACCAGTGGAGCCGGTTCGTCCTGCCGCTGAACCGCCAACTCCACGCCGACGATGGGTTTGATACCCGCCGCCAGAGCCGCTCGATAGAACTTGATCAGGGCGAATAAATTGCACTTGTCGGTGACCGCCACCGCCGGCATACCGGCCTTGGCCACCGCCTTGAGCAGCGGCTTGACGCGGATCAATCCATCGCTCAGGGAGAATTCGGTATGCAGGTGCAGATGGACGAAGCGGGCGCTCATGTTCGGTGGCTGGCCATCGATAACGTTGGGGGATCGCCATCGCGTTCGTCGCGGGCGGAAGCGACCGAAGCGGCGCGCATCCCGGCCAGCACCTCGGTAAAGGATTCGGGCAGTGGGGCCGCGATGGCCAAGCTGTTCCCATCGGGCAGCGTGAACGCCAGGCGCCGGGCATGCAGCATCAAGCGCGGAAAGCGGGCTTGCTCGCCGGGATCGCCGTAGCGTCGGTCTCCTACCAGCGGATGACCGATGCTGTAGAGATGCGCGCGAATCTGGTGGCGGCGCCCGCTCAGCGGCGTGACGTCGAGCAGCGTATAGCCCGTCAGCCGTTCCGCGACTCGATATTCGGTCAGGCTGGGCTTGCCGCGCCGATCGTCGACGGCGACCCGACCCGACCCGAATTGGTGCAGGGGCTGATCGATAGCGCCCTGGTCCGCAATCAGGCGTCCATGAGCCAGCGCGGTATAGGTCTTGGCCACGGCCCGCCGGCAAAACTGGTCATTCAAATACCGATGGGCATGCGCGTTGCGGGCGAAAACCATTACCCCGCTGACTTCCTTATCCAATCTGTGCACGACGTACAGCTTCTCCCCATAGTGCTCCGCCAACTGCGCCAAAAGGCACACACGAGTGGGATCGCGCTCCGGTATGGCCGCCAATCCGGCCGGCTTATCGACCGCAATGACATCCCGGGTCTCCAGAAGTATAGAAAACACTGTTTTATTGATCCGGATCGCTAAAAAAAACCGTGCAGCAGGAATTTGCGACAGGACCTACTACACTTCTTAGCCATTAGAAATAACTCGCAGGTCCTTACGCGAGGCGGTTGCGAACCTGAATCGCCCGTGCTCTTTTGACACGGCTGCCAAGCCCCCAAGCCAGCAATCGTAATGCCCCTTCGCCGACCATTATTGTAACGGACGTCAGGATAGTGCCGTTTTTTTTTGCGGGCCGCTTGCCCGTTTTTGGAGCACCCGATCCAAGCGGGATCATGCCATGGGGCTAATCCTAATGATCGGGGATGACATCTGCGTCGACAACCTTGGAGGAGTTTTACATGACTCAAGATGATCTCGTGGAACGGGTGAGAAATCACCCAAAATATCAAGAGCTGATTCATAAACGCTCACGTTTCGGCTGGACGCTGGCGATCATAATGTTAATCATCTACTACGGCTTTATCATGACCATCGCGTTTTCCCCGAGCACGCTGGCAACGCCGATCAGCCCTGGGGTCGTGACCACCGTTGGAATACCGTTGGGATTGGGGGTCATCCTTAGCTGCTTCGTGCTGACGGGAATTTACGTGTTTCGGGCCAACAGCGAATTCGACAGACTGAATAACGAAATCAAGGAGGAAGTTCTGTGAAGGCACTTCGCAATACCGCATTACTGTCGTTTTTCGCCCTGCTAAGTACGACTGCCTTCGCCGCTGGCCCCGCCATGGGCGAAGTCGAGAAGCAGCCATTGAATGTGGCGGCCGTCGCCATGTTTCTTGTTTTCGTCGCCGCCACTCTGGGCATCACCTACTGGGCCTCGCAACGCACCAAAACCGCCAAGGACTTCTATGCCGCGGGCGGTGGCATCACCGGTTTCCAGAACGGCATGGCTATCGCCGGCGACTATATGTCCGCGGCGTCCTTCCTGGGCATTTCCGGCCTGGTCTATACCGCGGGTTTTGACGGATTGATCTATTCGGTCGGGTGGCTGGTCGGCTGGCCCATGATCATGTTTCTGATCGCCGAGCAACTCCGCAATCTGGGCAAATTCACCTACGCCGACGTCGCCTCCTACCGTCTAAAACAGACGCCGATCCGCTCCCTGGCGGCCACCGGCGCGCTGATCGTGGTTATCCTGTATCTGATCGGGCAGATGGTCGGCGCTGGCAAGCTGATTCAATTGCTGTTCGGCCTGCCATACCAATATGCGGTCGTGATCGTGGGCGTCCTGATCATTCTGTACGTCACCTTCGGCGGTATGATCGCCACCACCTGGGTGCAGATCATCAAAGCCTGTCTGCTGCTGGGCGGCGCGACCCTGATCGCGATACTGGCGCTGTCGCACTTCGGCTTCAGCTTCGAGGAAATGTTCAAACGGGCGACGGAAGTCCACGCCAAGGGAGTCTCTATCATGGGTCCCGGTGGCCTAGTGCACAATCCCGTGGACGCCATCTCCCTGGGCATCGCCTTGATGCTGGGCACGGCCGGATTACCGCATATCCTGATGCGCTTCTTCACCGTGCCCGACGCCCGTCAAGCCCGTATCTCAGTATTCTTCGCCACGGGCTTCATCGGCTATTTCTATATTCTGACCTTCATCATCGGCTTCAGCGCCATCGTCCTGCTCAGCGAACATCCGGACTTCTTCCAGACCGCTGCGGATGGCACGAAAGCCTTGATCGGCGGTAGCAACATGTCGGCCGTACACCTGGCCGATGCCGTCGGCGGCAATCTGTTGCTGGGCTTCATCTCGGCCGTGGCCTTCGCGACCATCCTGGCGGTGGTTTCCGGTCTGACCCTGGCCGGCGCATCGGCCATCTCCCATGACCTGTACGCCAACGTGTTCGCCCGTGGCCGCGCCACAGAGCAACAGGAAGTCAAGATTTCCAAGATCGCCACGATCGGTCTTGGCATCATCGCCATCCTGCTTGGCATCGCCTTCGAGAAGCAGAACATCGCCTATCTGGTGGGCCTGACCTTTGCGGTGGCGGCCAGCGCCAACTTCCCGGTGCTGTTCATGTCCATCTACTGGTCCAAGCTGACCACCCGCGGCGCTTTTTTAGGCGGGGCGATCGGACTGCTGACAGCGGTGACCCTGGTCATACTCGGACCGACCGTGTGGGTGGATGTGCTCGGCTTTGCCGCCCCCATTTTCCCATCCAAGTATCCGGCACTGTATTCGGTGACGGCGGCCTTCGTCGCGATCTGGTTCTTCTCCATCACTGATAAGAGCCAGTCGGCCCAGGATGAAATGGAAGCTTATAAGGCCCAGGATGTCCGCTGCCAGACCGGAATCGGCGCGGAAGGCGCGGCCAGCCACTAAGCGAACCAGCGCCTTGCTGGATTACTGACCGGTTGCGATGGCGGTCCAAGGCTATCGCAACCGGTATTTTTTTGTGGTTATTTGTAGGCTAAAGTGATTCGGTATCGGCCGCATGGAATAAGCACCTTGCGGTGCCTCCCTGGCCATTACCACTACCGGCAACGGAAAGTCACTGAATGCCAGAAAAACGGGCCTTTTTAGCCACTATCCCTCCCTTCGACCGCCTCCGCGAAACCGCGCTGGGGCAAGTTGCCCAGTTACTTTCATCCGAGCGTTTCGCAAGCGGCCAGACCATACTCAAACGCTGGGCCAATCCAGCCTATCTCTATATCGTCTACCAGGGCGAAGTGGAGGAATTGGACCTGGAAGGCACCGTCGCCCGCCATGCCAGCGGCGACAGCTTCGATGCCCGCGCCCTGATCGAAGGCCGCAGCCAGCACACGTTCGTGGCCCGTGGGGAATGCCGATGCTACCGCCTTCCGGCCCAGCCTTTCCTGGCGATGATACGGGTCAATCCCACCTTGGGCGATTATTACTACGAGGACATCTCTCACAAGCTGGACACCCTGGTGACCGTGCAGCAACAGCGCGAAGCCGCGTCCCTGATGATGTCCCGTATCTCCGACGCAGTGTTGCGTCCGCCGGTGTATGTCGACCCCGATACGTCCGCTCGCGAAGCCGTGGAACTGATGAAAACGCGGCGGACCAGCGCCCTGCTGCTCAAACGCCATGGCGACATCGGGATCTTCACCAGCCGCGACGTCCGCGAAAAACTGGTGCTGGCCCGGCAACCGGAAACCACGCCGGTCGGCGGGTTGGCCAATTTTCAGTTGATCACCCTGGAACCCGACGATTTCTTGCTCAATGCCTTGAAGGTGATGACCCAGCAGTCCATCCGTCATCTGGTCATTGTGCAGAATGAGGAAATCGTCGGCGTGCTGGAACAGATCGACCTGCTGAATTATCTGTCCTCGCACTCCCACTTCATCGGCAATCAGATCGAACGCGCCCGTTCGCCAGAGGATCTGAGCGAAGCCAGCGAGCACATCCCCCAGGTCATCAAATCGCTGTACGAACGCGGTGTGAAATGCCGTTACATCAGCCGGCTGGTCACGGATTTGAATCGCCGGTTGATGCAAAGGCTGTACGAACTGGTTTTTCCACCGGCGCTAGCCAATCACGCCTGCCTGATTGTCATGGGTAGCGAAGGGCGGGGCGAGCAATTGCTGCGTACCGATCAGGACAACGCGCTGATTCTCCGGGATTCCGCGTCGTTCGACGACCTACCGACCTTGACCCAGGCATTCACGGAACGCTTGGTGGCCCTGGGTTACCCCCCTTGTCCGGGTAATATCATGGTATCCAACCCCGCTTGGGCGAAGCCGCTGGAGTCCTTCAAGAACAATTTGCTGCAATGGATTCACAAGCCCGACGAAAACGCCTTCATGAATCTGGCGATTTTCTACGACGCCAGCGTGGCGGCCGGCGACGCGAGCTTGCTGGAGACCCTCAAGGATCATCTGTTTTACCTGCTGCGCAACCACACCAGTTCCTTGCAGCATTTCGCCCGGGCGATACTCGCCTTCGACACACCCCTGGGTCTGTTCAACCGCTTCATCCTGGAAAGGGCGCCGCATGCGCGGCAAATGGATATCAAAAAAGGCGGCATTTTCCCGATCGTGCATGGAATACGCAGTCTGGCCCTGGAGCAGGGCCTGAGCGAGACCAATACCATCATGAGAATCCAGGCCTTGAGCGGGCGGGGCCTGTTGGACGATCGCTTCACCGGGGATCTCATCGAAGCCTTCGAATTCATATCCATGCTGCGTCTGCGCGTGCACATGACGGCTTGGGAAAACCATCAGCCAACGCACAATTATCTGTATCCTCGGAAACTGAACAAACTGGAGCGGGATCTACTCAAGGAGTCCCTAAAGATCGTCAAGGAACTGAAAAATTTCGTCAGCTACCATTTCAAATTGCGCATGGTGTCCTGAATCCATGCCCTTCATCATCCCTATTGTTATGTCGTGGAGTTCTTAAGCATGAAGGGTAACGCCTGGTTTATTTTCCTTGCGACCGCCGCACTGGAGTGCGGCATCATCGTAGCCGGCGGCTGGACGCTGTGGCTGAGCCTGACCCCGGATGAGCGGGCCCTGGTGGCGGGCTTCTGGATCGGACATGCCGGCATGCCCATCATCACCGGCGTATTCCTGCTGTTTCTGTTGGCGCTGGCCATCAACCTGGTCTTTCGTTGGTACATCAACCCCTTGAAAGCCCTGGCCGAGGAGATCCGCATCATCGCCATGAGCAACTCCCGCCATCGACCGGAACCCGAAGGTCGGCCAGAACTGCGGGAGCTGATCAACAGCGTGAATCTTCTGGCGGAACGTTACCAGACCCAGCGGGATGACGTGGAAGCCCGGATACAAGCCGCCAATGTGGCTCTGGAAGAGGAAAAAAACACCCTGGCCGCCCTGGTGACCAAGTTCACCCAAGGCATCGTGGTGTGCAATCAGGAGGGCAAGATTCTGTTATACAACCAGCAAGCGCAGGAATTGCTGGAACAAACGGCCAAGTCGTCGGTGGGATGGCTGGGCTTGGGCCGTTCGGTGTACGGTGTGCTGGACGAAAGCCTCATCAAACACGCTTTGCTGCACATCCAACACCGTCTGGCCCGTGGCGACACACAACTCTCGGCTCCCTTCGTCGCGCCACGCACCGGCGGACGGTTGCTAAGCATCCATCTCGTGCCCGTGCTCGACAAGCATCGGGCACAAACCGGTTATATCCTGACGCTCCTGGATATTACCCAGCATGCCCTCGCCGAAAACCGCGTGGGCGCCTTGCTGCGCTCGCTCACCGAAGGCCAGCGTTCATCGATCGCGAGCATCCGCGCCGCCATCGAGATGATTCTGGAGTATCCGGACATGGACAGCGAGCGCCTGCAACAATTCCAACACATCATCCGTGACGAGGCGCTGCAAATCTCTCAACACCTGGAAAGCGCGATGGCGGAGCATGCCGACGATTTCAAACCGCAATGGTCCCTGGAAGAGATCAGCGGCAGCGATCTGCTGGCCACCATCGCTCACCGCTTCCGTGAAACTTTCGGCATTACCCTGGAAGTGACGGCCGCCGAGGAGCCGGTACGCCTGAAAGTGGACAGCTACGCCATGATCCGAGCCCTGTCGTTCGTCGTCGAACACCTGATCAAGGATTACCAGGCGGAACGGATTCGCCTGAAACTGGAGTGCCAATGGCCGTTCGCCTGCCTGGCTCTGCTCTGGCGCGGCGCGATGCTGGACATGGAAACTTTCCGTTCCTGGGGTCAACAAGCCTTGCTCGCCGATGATCAAGGCGAAGCATTGACCCTGCAGGACCTGGTGGAACATCAGGGGGGCGCCGTGTGGACCCAGATCGAGGAAGAACAAGACGTCAATGCCGTGCGCATCCTGTTGCCGGCGCGGACCGTCGCTTCCGAACAACGGCCGCCACGTAGGGAACACGACACACCGGACGAAGGCGATGACACCCAGCATTTTTACGATTTCCGCATCTTCGATCGGCCCGAACAGTACTCCGCGCTGAATGAATGCAGTCTGTCCGATCTGTATTACACCGTGCTCGATACCGAAACCACCGGTTTGAATCCCAGCGCCGGCGATGAAATCATCTCCCTCGCCGCGGTGCGGATCGTCCACGGCCGGGTGTTGAAGCGGGAAGTGTTCGATTGCCTGGTCAATCCCCGGCGCTTCATCAGCGAGGCCGCCATCGCGATACACGGCATTTCCAATGCGCAACTCAAGGACAAACCGACCCTTGGGGAAGTATTGCCCCGCTTCCATCAGTTCGTGGAAGACACCGTCCTGGTGGGACACAACATCGCCTTCGACATGCGCTTTCTGGAACTCAAGGAAACCAGTACCGGGATACGCTTCAACAATCCGGTGCTGGACACCTTGCTGCTGGCCTATGTCGTTCATCCCAATCAGGAAGACAACAGTCTGGAAGCCATTGCGGCACGGCTCGGTATTCCGGTGGGCGGTCGCCACACCGCCCTGGGCGATACCCTGACCACCGCCGAAATGTTTCTGGCGCTAATCCCCCTACTGGCGGAACGCGGCATTCGCACCCTGGGGCAGGCCAGCGCCGCTTGCAAGAACAGCGAGTTCGCGCGGCTGCAGTATTGACGGGTGTAGACGACCGGATGGCCGCTGGAAACGCCTCAGCGGCCATCCGTCGGGAGCGGGAATCAGGGTTTGGCGGGTTGTTCCACGGGGGCCGCGCCTTCGGAATCGGTCTGAGCGTCCGGCGGCTGATTCGTGTCGACGCTTTCCGGAGGCATGAACATCGCCGTCACATCCTTGCCGTTCAGGAACAGCTTGCCATCGGCGCCCAGCTTCACGTCGAAGGTATCGACGACCTTGTCGCCCTCCTGAGTGCGGCTGGAAAAGGCCATGAGCATCCCCAGCAACGGAGCGGCCGATTCCTGCCCCGGCATCGTTTGCGTCGCCGCTACCGCCTGGTCCAGCCCCTCGATGCGCAGCTTGAATTCACCCACCCCACCCTTGGCGGATTGCGCATCGACCGTCGCACGGAAATTCATATCCAGGCGGGTGGCGGGGGTCGCGACGAAGCTATCCTTCATATAAGCCCCCAAGTGACTATTCATGAACAATTGGGCGAGTTGCTGATCCAGGTAGGCGTCCTGTTCGGCCTCAGGCAGTTTTTCGGCCGCCATCGCCACTTCCATGAATTTTTTTACGGTTTCGGCGGTGATATTGAACAACCCGACTTCCATGCGGGCATCAGTGGGAATCAGTTCGGGTGGAAGGCCCGGATTTTGTGTCGCCAGACCGGATACGCCCATTATGTAACCGAAAGTCGAACCGCCGTCGGCCTCGGCATAATGACCGCCGAACGTGATCTTGGCCGCCTTGGCCAGGGGCTGCGCGGGATCGCCGACCACCAAATCCGAGGCGATGAACTCACTGTCCAAGCGTGTGAAGGTACTGTACATGTTCTCCACGACGCGCAGGAATTGCTTGACGGCTTCTTCTTCCTCCAGATTTTCCTGACCCAACAAAGTATTCAGCTCCTCGCCGCTGCTCAGGAGTTTCTGATACTCACGGCCATCCATTTCCGCGTAGCCCGTGGCCGAGGCGAGCGTCGCCGCGTAATCCTGAACCCGAATCTGCAGACCCTCGAAAGCCATATCCTGACGCGAGCGCCAGTTGTCCTGGGCATCCCGTTTCAGTACCTGCTTCATCGAAGCCTTAGCAAGACTGGCGATAACCGGCTCACCCTCCAGCGCCAGTTCGATTTTCCCCAGCTGCATGTCGGACTGACTGAAGGCTTTGGCGGCCTCGTCCCAAACGCCCTGGCTTTGCTGTTCGCCGATCAGCACACGGGCTAGGGTCTTCTCGCCCTCGCGCAGGGTGACGACATCGTTCAAGCGGAAATCGACCTTGGAGAGACCGCCATCGCCGGGCTCGATACGGATTTGCAACGGACCGAAATCCGCGCGGAAAGCGTGGCGCACCCAAGCCGCCTTGGCGATGTGGGTGATCAGCCCATTGCCCTCGGCCGTGAAAGCATAGTTACGATCGATTTCAAAGCCGCCCATATCGTCGGTGGGCGGCGGCAGATACTGCAGAAAGCGATCGATGATGGCCCGTGCGCGGGCTTCTGGAGAGCCGGGCTCGACGGTCGCCGCAGAGGCGCCGGCAGGTAGTGATTGCAGGCTCTTTGCGGCTTGTTCGGCTTGTTGGGCGGCTTCCTCGATATGCCGGTTGATCGTTTCCCAGCGTGCGCAGATCTCTTTATCGGCCTCCCCTTGCCACGGGCAGGGGCTGTCCGCGATGGCGGCATGCATGCCCCAGCCCAGCGCGCCGACCAATACCAGACCCGCTCCGTATCGTCCACGTAATTTCATGATTGTCACATGCTCCAATGATGGTGGGTAATAGACTCACTTTCCTGCGCACGCCTAGCGACAAAATTACAAAATTGAAGAGAGCGGGAACACGCCATCCGGCCGCAGTCGGCCCTCCGCCCGAACCCATGCACAGCCTCGGATTCCGTGGTTCGTATTTTGGAAAGCGCCTTATGGCTCGCTTTCGCTCATCGCCTCGGTCTGATCTCGCAACGCTTCGGCCTGGGTGAAGAACTCCCCAACCGATTTGCTGGGAGTCCACTGGAAGGCCGGTGGTTTCAAGGTGGTTGGATAGTCCGGCGTGGCGCTGAAATCGCTCCGATCCACCTGGGTTTCTAACAACATCAGCCCACAAGCCAATACCGCCAGAATGCTCGCGGTAGCCGTCAGACGGCGTGGCGGCGCGGGGCTGCAAAAACGCAGATGGGCGTAAAGCACGGTTCCCGTCAGCAGCGTGCTTACGAGAATTTGCGCCAATTCTTCAAGACTGTCTATGTTGAAAGCAAATGCCAGATAACTCAAGCACACGCTCGTCAACGACAGCGCCAACCCACCCAGACAGGCAATGCCGCAATGAATGAGAAAATTCAGCCGATGGGTCAACAGACGGCTGGCGAAGGCCCAGATTCCCGACCATACCAAGATGCCCAACACGGGGGGCACCAGTTCCGCCACCAGGCGCTTGGGGTCCAGCGGCTCGACACTGTCCAGAAAATTGCTCAACGCCAACCAGCCCAGGGTGAGCAGGTAAATCAAAGCCAAAATCAGCGGCTTTTCGAGCAACAACAGCGGGCTGCGGGCGGACAGGTCCACCAGCGGCGGAGTTACGGTAAAGCTCCGCTCGCGGAAACGCAAACGGGTATGGCCGACACGCAGTTCCGTGCCCGAGGCTAACTCCACACGAGGCACACGGCGCCGTTCCCGATCCCGGTACAGGCCATTGACGCTGTCCAGATCCTCGACGACGAGCCGGTCGCCGACCCGATTCATCCTCAGATGCGCCGGCGAGACATAAGGATCGTCCAGAATGACGTCGTTATCGTAGGCGCGCCCGATGCGCACCGGGAAATTCCGTAGCGGGACGCGCTGCGCGATATGGCCGGCACGATCCAGCACTTCGAGGAAACCGGCAATCTCCGCCCGTTCTCCGGCGGGCTCATCGGACTCCCTGCCGTATATCACGGATTCCATTGAATGGCCTCCAGATAAGCGCGCGGGAAACGGACGGCGTTCTCATAGCTGACCCCTGCCAGCGCCAGATTGGTCTGCAACAACTGACCATCGCCATGGAAGACGGCCGCCATCAGCGTCGCGTCGTACAATCCGGTGAAGTTCTTGTAAGCCCGCAGACAAAACACCACCTTGCTGCGCAAGCCTTTGTTCTCCACGAAATCGGCGTCGCACACGTAATTGCCGACCATATCCTCGTCCGAGCGCAGGCGTAGGCGCTCGACCTGAAAATTCCGCTCCAGGAACCCGAAGAAACGCAGCGCGCCCAAGCCCTCGCTGGTGTACAACTCGTGGCTATAACGTATGATTCCCGAGGACTGCTCATCGGACAGAAAAATATCGTCGCTGCTGGAACAACTTTGAAAAACCCGTTCATACAGCGTGTCCTCGCGTTTCTGGGTATCGCCCCAGCAATTCAAAAAATTAGCCAGCCGGCCCGGCACCTTGAAATGATCCATCGTCAAGGTGGCGAACGGTTGGGCCAACAACTTCTCCAGATACTGTTGTTGATTGGCTAATAATTGATCGCGTATCAGATCCTCGAAATCAGCAGCTTCACCCTCGGCATGGGGTTGCGTCAGCAAGCGAATGACGTAGCTGGCGGGTACCAGAAAGCTGAGCTGATTGCCAGCGGTCGCTACGTTGACCCCGACCACCGCGCCATCGCGATCGATAGTCGGCCCGCCGCTCATGCCGGGATTGATCGAACCGGTGAAGTGGATTTTTTCATAAAGGGACTTTTCCAAATGGCCGTTGTAAGTCCCCTCCACGATAGTCAACCCCAGATCGTGGGGATTGCCCAGTGAGAACAGACGCTCGCCCTTAGCGGGCTGGCGCGCGCTGACCGTCAGATAATGCGCGGGGGAACCGGCCATTTTCAGTAGCGCCAGATCGTGCACCACATCGATGTCCAGCAAACTCAGCGCCCCGGATTCGCCATTTTCGAACAGAAATTCCGCCCGGTACTGATCGGGATGATGCACCAGTTCGGCCACCACATGGAAATTGGTGATCACTTGCCCCTGCGAACCGGCCAAAAACCCGGAACCGATGCTGGACTTGGAACCCGACTCCTGATCCAGGATGCGAATCTGCACCACATTGTTCTCGTAATTCGCGAACACCCGCTCCGTCTCGCCCGCCGGTGCGGCGACGACGAACGCCGCAAACAGCAGCCCCCCACCCGCTAACAACCATTGAATCATGCCCGGACCCCACTTCCACGACGAACCGATACTCAATCAGCCGATACCGCATCGAGATTGGTCATTAAAGCACAGTTCGCTTGACAAACAACTAAACATTGTTTATTTTATGCCGTAACTGAACGATGTTTATTTTTAACCACGAGGTCAACGCCATGAGCAGCATCATCCAACGCATCAACGACATCCTGAAAGCCGATCTACACCACATGATCGATCAGATGGAAGATCCCGAGCGCATGCTGAAACAAATCATACGCGACACGGAGGAGTACATCGGCGAAGCGAAAGTGAGCGTGGTGAAGGCCCTGGCCGCCGAGAAGCAATTATTCAATCAACTGCAGGAAAACCGGGCGCAAAGCGTCGCCTGGGCCGACAAGGCCGAATACGCCCTGCGCAACGGTCAGGAGGAAATGGCCAAGATGGCGCTGACGCGCAAGTTCGAATACGAACAGATCGCCGATAGCCTGAAACCCTCTTGGTCGTCGGCGAAGGATACGGCTCAGCGGCTACGCGAGCAGCTCAAGGCCACGGAAGCGAAACTGCTGGAAATGTCCCGCAAACGCGCCGCCCTGGTGGCACGGCAGCGAGCCGCCAAGGCCCAGCAAGCGCTGAGCCGTACCTTGGTGAGATTCAAAAGCGGTCTGGAGACTCAGAACAACTTCGTCAACATCGAGGAGCGCATCGCCCAGGCCGAAGCCGAAGCCCAGGCCATCACCGAAGTCCTCGACGAACAGGAATCATTGGAAAAAGCCTTTGCCACCCAGCAAAAGGAACTCGTTATCGAAGAGGAACTGGCCGTTCTCAAACAAAAGATTCAGATTCAACCCCGCAAAGCGGACTGGCAGGACTGTTAACACGCCGCAACCCAACCCACACCCTAGAAATGAGTAAAAACCCATGGACATCAACACGACGCAGCTCAATTCACCCTCCTGGTTATTCTTCGTCCGATCCAGTTTCATCGCCTCGGTGGCGGCCATCAGTCTGGGCATTTGTTTCATGCCGGCCGATTTGTGGGTTAAAGGCTATCTGGCGATGGGCACCTTGTTCGTAGTCGGCTCCACCTTTACCCTGGCCAAAACGGTACGGGACGAATTCGAAGCCAAGAAATTGATCAATCGCATCCAGGACGCCAAAACCGAGCGGATGCTCAAGGATTACGATTCCGATCCCAGCGGACTATAAAACGCCGACACACGGTCGGTGGCGATCACCCTTATCTATCCCCGCCACCGGCCCATTGGGTCGTCAATAAACGCCGCGGCCGCCACTCCATCGTTACGGGGGCAACGTCACCGCCGTGGCGTCACCGTCCCCCAAGGCGCGCTGCATGAATACGCTATCCAACCAACCTCCGAACTTGAATCCGACCGCCCGCAATACGCCCGTCTCGACAAAACCACATCGCCGGTGCAATCCAATGGAGGCCCCATTGCGGCTATCGCCGATCACCGCGACCATCTGCCGGTAACCCAGCGTCGTGCAGCGCACGAGCAACTGTTCCAGCAAGGCCCGACCCACGCCCTGGCGCCGGGCCTCCTGGGCCACATATATGGAATTCTCCAAGGTCCAACGATAAGCGGGCCGGGCATGATAGGGACCGGCATAGGCATAACCGAGCAGGCCCGATCGACTTCCCGCGACCAGATAAGGCAGACCCCGCTCGCAGATACGGTCCCAACGCCGGCTCATCTCGTCCAAGCCGGGCGGAATGATTTCAAAGGACGCCGTGCCGTTCAGCACGTGATAGGCGTAAATTTCGGTAATCGACGGCAGATCGCCCTGGTTCGCCTCCCGTACCGAGATTGTGGGATTGGTCGTCACGGAAGTGCACATCCTCTATCAAGGCCGACTGGCCAAACGGACCCCGAAACCGACAAACCGACGGAGCGCGATTGCGTGACAGCCGTCCGCAGAATCGCGAAAAAATTCGGCCGGGCGCGAGCACGGCGACACCCCAAAGCGTGGCGAAACTCAATATCACAATCATGGAATCCGGCATCGATCCGGCCTCTTGGTGAAACCATCGCGCTCAAGCCCTTACGCTCCGCTTCCGGCAAGGTGTCCGGTGCGCGCGCCGCGGAATGCGAATAATCTACCTCAAACCAAGCCAGTGGGGGACCGGCGTGAAAATTTACCGGGGTCAAAACGCACGCCTTCGTGCCTTGAGGATCTCATGCCGTGTCGAGTAAATTGAATGCAGTGACAGTTTGCAAGGTGCCAAGATGAAATGGTCATCGGCCGTAAGCATCGCCAATCAATTGGAACCCGCCGTGCGTCAGGTTACGGAACAGGTGCTGGATGAATTGCAGGGACAGCCGCCTGATCTGGCTTTTGTATTCGTCTCCCCACACCACCAAGATCGCTATGGTGACGTGCCAGCCCTGCTAGGCGGCTGTCTGGGCGCCAAGGTGCTGTTGGGCTGTTCGGCCGGAGGCGTCATCGGCGGCTGTCACGAAGTGGAAGAACAACCCGCTCTGTCGCTCACCGCCGCCTTACTGCCGGACGTGCGGCTGCAACCCTTTCACATCCCCGATGAGTTGCTGCCGGCCCTGGCCAACGGCGCGCAATCCTGGCAAACGATGACCGGCGTGTTGGCCGAGCCCACGCCGGATTTCGTGCTGCTGCCCGAACCATTCTCCTGCCGCGTGGAGGACTTTTTGCAAAGCCTGGATCAAGCCTTTCCAGCCAGCCGCAAGGTGGGCGGATTGGCCAGCGGCGCGGGCGAAGCGGGCAAGAACGCGTTATTCCTGGGCCCGGAGATTCATCGTTCCGGTCTCGTGGGTTTGGCGCTATCCGGCAACATCACGATGGAGACGGTGGTCGCGCAAGGATGCCGGCCGATCGGCGATCCCTTGTTCGTCACATCGGCGCAGCGCAACCTATTACGCGCCGTGGATGGCCAGCCACCGCTGCACGCTCTCAATGCCCTGTATCAATCGCTCGCCGCGCGCGACCGCGAATTACTGCGCCATTCGTTATTCCTGGGCATCGCCATGCGCAACGCCAGCCTGGAATACAAGCAAGGCGATTTCCTGATTCGCAACATTATCGGCATGGACCCGGAAAGCGGCGCGATCGCGGTGAGCGGGCTGTTGCAGGAAAACAGCGTCGTGCAATTCCACTTGCGTGACGCCAAGACCTCCGCCGAGGACCTGAACGCTTTACTGCAACGCTTCGAATATCTGCCGCCCTCGGCCCGGCCGCTGGGCGCGTTGCTGTTTTCCTGCCTGGGCCGCGGACGGGGACTGTACGGCCGTCCCGATCACGACACCCAGGCTTTTCTACTGCAGGTCGGCAACGTGCCGCTGGGGGGATTCTTTTGCAACGGCGAAATCGGCCCCGTTCAGAACACCACTTTCCTGCACGGTTACACCAGCGCCTTCGGCTTGTTCAAACCCCGTGACATCCGCTAGTCGACCGGCTTACGCACACTCACACGGACTCCGCCATGAATATCCGCCGCTTCGAAGACCAGCAACCCTTAATCGCAGAATCCGCCTATGTGGACGAAACCGCCGTGGTGGTCGGCGCCGTGGAAATTGGCGAAGACTCCTCGATCTGGCCGCAATGCGTGGTGCGGGGCGACGTCCATGGCATCATCATCGGCGCACGCACTAGCATTCAGGATGGCGCCGTCATCCATGTCACCCACGACGGCCCCTTTTCCCCCGGCGGCCACGGCACCTTGATCGGCGACGACGTCACCGTCGGGCATAAGGCGCTGTTGCATGCCTGCACCATCGAAAACCTGTGTTTGATCGGCATGGGCGTCATCATCATGGACAAGGCCGTCGTGCAATCGGAAGTCATCGTCGGCGCGGGCAGCCTGGTGCCGCCGGGCAAGGTGCTGGAAAGCGGCTGCTTGTACGTTGGCAGCCCGGTTAAGCTGGTGCGGGATCTGACCGAGCGCGAGCGGGAATTCCTGGCCTATTCCGCCCAGCATTATGTGCGCCTGAAGGATCGTCACCGGCTTATGCAGGCCCTCTGACGGTCAATTTTTTACATTTTTGTGAATATTCCGCCTCGACTTTGATGTAGGTCGCAGCCAAGCATCGTATAATTCCCACCCTTGCAGCGCGGGGACGAGCCTTTTATCGCCCCTGGCGCCACTTACGTCGGCACAGCCTCTATCCCTCGCCTGCTGGAAACAGAGCGGCGTCACGCATCAGGACTTGTACGGATTGGGCCGGCTTTTGATTTTGTTGAATAATGGCTGGGTTGAATACGATGGCGACCCAGCCGAGTGGCGAGGAGAATGTTTTGATGGTGAATTTTGCAGATATGCAGCGACTGATCGGCGAGGTTCTGGATCTTGGCGACCGTACCCGCACCTTGGATCGCTCCACGCCCTTCATGGGCAATCTGCCGGAACTGGATTCCGTCAGTGTTTTGGCGCTGCTGATAGCTTTGGAAGATCGCTTCGGTATCGCCATCGCCGATGATGAAATCAGTTCGGCGGATTTCGCGACGGTAGGCAGTTTCTACGAATTCGTCAACAGCAAACTCGCCGCCGTTTGAGACTTACAGTTCTCAGTTCCACCCCAATGTTCCGCGAGAAAAGCCGGGATTCTCTGTTCCAGCCAATAGCGCGCCGACCCCGGCCAGACACCACTCACGAATCCCACATGCCCACCATGGCGACTCAACTCCAGCGTCGTACTGTCCGATAGCTCCTCGGCCTGCGGCACGGCCGAGGCCAACAGGAACGGATCATCAAGCGCGTGAATGATCAGAGTCGGGGTACGGATACCCCGCAGATAGTCGCGACAGCTACAGCGCCGGTAATAATCCTGCACGCCGGCGAAGCCATGCAGCGGCGCGGTCACCTTATCGTCGAAGGCGTAGAAATCCCTCAATCGGGCCATTTCCCGTAGGGACACGGGGATCGGCAGACCCGCTTTGCGTTTACGCCGATAATGCAGGCGCAGATGGCGCAGCAGATGCCGTTGATAAAGACGTGAAAAGCCGCGGCGCATGCGCTGCGCGGCGGCATCCAAAAGAAACGGCGCCGATATCGCCACCGCCGCGCTGATCTTCGTCGTTCCCGTTTCCCCCAACCATTTGAGCAAGGCATTCCCGCCCAGGGAATAGCCCACGCAAGCCAGTGCCGTGGCCGATTCCCGCTGTCGCAACCAATCCACCACATAGGCGAGATCGCGCGTTTCCCCGGCGTTGTAGCTACGCGCCAAGCGGTTCGATTCTCCGCTACAGCCGCGAAAATGCATGACCACGCCGCGCCAGCCGCAAGCCGCCACCCGGCTCAGCAATCCGCGCGCATAACCGGAATCGCTGGAGCCTTCCAGGCCATGCAATATCAACACGATCGGACCCCGATCTCCGAGCGTCCAATCCAGATCGATAAAATCGCCATCCGGCAATTCCACCCGCTCCCGGCGCAGGGCGGGGCGCGGTTTTAAGCGAAACAAGGCCGGCCACAGGGTTTGTCCATGGGCGCCCGGCAACCACCAGGCCGGGCGGAAATCACAGGAACGAATCATGGGCGAGCGCAAGCCGGGTTCAACACGCGGTCAAGGATGTCCGCCACGTCGCAGCGAAAACGGCGGCGGCGGAGGGGAATCCCGACAAGGGCATGGCTTTGCGGCATAATGAGTCTCATCATACGGTGGTCGTTCAAGTTGAATCGGGAATTCATGGTGTCGGGCCGTCCGTTTCCAAAAAACAAGGTATCAAGCCGTTCCTCCGGCGTCATCCACCGCCCCAGCGGAATGATACGCGGTTTGCGCCTGGGCGTGCTCGGTATCGCGTTGTTGAGCGCCTGTCTGATCGCGCTCGATCGGATTTCGCCGCCCGATGTCGGCCGCGCTTATCAAACTTCGACTTTGATTTTGGACGATCAGGGTAAATTGTTGCGCGGCTTCACTACCGCCGATGACGCCTGGCGATTGCCATTGCGACCCCGTGCCGTCGATCCGCTCTATCTGAAGCTTTTGTTCGCTTACGAGGATCGGCGTTACGCCTGGCATCCCGGCGTCGATCCGCTGGCGGTCATCCGCGCGCTGGGCCAGTGGGTCCGTTATGGTCGGATCGTGTCCGGCGCATCCACGCTCACCATGCAGGTCGCCCGCCTGTTGGAACCCCACCCGCGCACCCTCACCGGCAAGCTGTCGGAAATGCTGCGCGCGCTGCAACTTGAATGGCGCTACGACAAAACGGACATCTTGCAATGGTATCTGACTCTGGCTCCTTACGGAGGCAATCTACAGGGTTTGCGCGCCGCGTCCTTGGCCTATTTCGGCAAGGAACCCACCCGCCTGACCGTCGCCGAAGCGGCTTTGTTGGTCGCCCTGCCGCAATCCCCGTCCCATCTGCGCCCGGATCGCTATCCTCAACGGGCGCGCGCCGCCCGCGACAAGGTGTTGGAGCGCATGGCGCGCCTGGGCGTGCTGTCCGAACGCCAAGTCCGCGAAGCCCGTCAGGAAGCGCTGCCCGCTCACCGTCGCGCTCTACCGTTCACCGCTCCGCACCTGGCGCGCCGTCTGCGCGCCGCCGATCCCCGGCAAACCGTGTATCGCACCTATATCGATGGAGCCTTGCAACAAACGCTGGAGGCGCTGGTCCGTCAGCAACCCCTCGATTCCTATAGCAACGCAGCGATTCTGGTGGCGGAAAATCGCAGCCACCGGGTACGGGCCTACGTGGGTTCGGCGGATTTCTTCGCGGCCGCGCGCGCCGGGCAGGTGGATATGATCCAGGCCGTCCGCTCACCCGGTTCCACCTTGAAACCGTTGATTTACGGCATGGGTTTCGATGAACTGCTGATTCACCCCGAAACCTTGATCGACGATGTCCCGACCCGCTTCGGCGACTACAGCCCCAGCAATTTCCTGCACGTCTACCACGGCCAGATCAGCGTGCGCGAAGCCTTGCAACGCTCGTTGAACATCCCCGCCGTGGCGGTGCTGGAACGCCTGGGACCCGGCCGGGTAGCCAGTCGCTTGCGCCAAGTCGGCCTGCCCCTGCATTGGCGCGACGAACAGGTGGAGCCGGGCCTGCCCCTGGTGCTGGGCGGAGCGGGAGCGACACTGGAACAATTGGTGACGCTGTATCAGGGCATCGCCAACGGAGGGGATATCGCGCCGCTGCGTCTGAGCACCCAGGATCGCGCCACCCCACCGCGATCCTTGCTCAACGGCGCGGCCTGTTGGTATCTGACGCGCATCCTGGAAGATACCCCGCCGCCGGACGAGCGCGCCTTGCCGGATTTCCTAAGCCGGCCACGGCGCATCGCGCATAAAACCGGCACGTCGTATGGCTTCCGCGATGCCTGGGCCCTGGGCTTCGATCGCGCGTATACGATCGGCGTGTGGGTCGGCCGGGCGGATGGGTCCCCCAGTCCGGGCCATTACGGACGAAATACCGCGTCGCCGCTGTTGTTCCAGGTATTCGACGTCCTGCCGGAACCCGCGGATCAAGCCCCCGAGCCGCCACCAGCCGGCGTACTGCGGGTCGACTCCGGCGAATTACCCCAACGCTTGCAGCACTTCCGCGTGCACCCGGAATCGTGGCAGGCCCGAACCCCGCCGCTACGAATCGACTTTCCGGTGGCCGGCACCCGAATCGAACTACCTCGCCGGGAAGGCCATCTGACCGATCTGCCGCTGGCCGCCAGCGGCGGACAACGGCCCCTGCGCTGGCTGGTGAACGGTCAGCCGCTGGAATCTTCCTCACGCCGGCGCATGACCTTCTGGACCCCGGATGGCGTAGGATTGGCACGCGTCACGGTCATGGACGGGACAGGCCAGACGGCCAGCGTCGAGGTGTGGATCACATCCGCTCCGGATAACTCCAGCGAACGGGATCACCATGGTTAGAAGCTTGACCAGCCTGCTTTTGGCGGCCATCCTGACCGCCGCTCAAGCGCAGGACACCACGCACAAAGAGCCCGCCTACTGGGAACTGGGGGTGGGATTCAGCGGCATCAGTTTTCCCGATTATCTGGGTTCCAATGAACGGAGCAACTGGCTGTTACCCTTTCCCTATTTCGTCTATCGCAGCGAGCGTTTGGAAGTCGACCGCGAAGGGGTGACCGGGGAACTGTTCGAAAGTCCACGATGGGAATTGGATATCAGCCTCAGCGGCTCGCTGGCGGTGCGCAGCAACGACAACGAACTCCGCAAAGGCATGTCCGATCTCGATCCCATACTCGAACTCGGCCCCGAGTTACGTTACGAAATCCACCGCTTGTCCGCCAACAACGGTCGTTTCCTGCTGGAATTGCCGATCCGAACCGCCATAGCCAGCGATTTCACCCATATCCGGGATGTGGGCTGGCTCAGCAATCCCAATATCCGCTACGAACGGGATCGCTTCGGCGGGGACGGCACCTGGAACGTGGACGCCTCGTTCGGCGCCGTATTCGGCAATGAACGCTATCACGACTACTTTTACGGGGTTTCGCCCGGCGACGCGACCGCACTGCGACCGGCCTACGAAGCCAAGGGCGGTTTCGGCGGCTGGCGGCTGGCCCTGGGATTTTCCCGGCGCGTGGGGGATTTTTGGTACGGCGGTTTCATCCGCTATTACGACTTGAGCGACGCCGTATACATCGACAGCCCGCTGGTGGAAACGGAGAGCGCCTGGGCGGGAGGATTCGCCATGGCCTGGATCTTTGCCGATTCCGGCAAAAAGGACGAGTAAACCGAAATGACGACGCAACGCTGGCTTATTTATGGCGCCAATGGCTATACCGGCGAATTGATCGCCCGCGAGGCCTGGCAGCGGGGCATGGACCCGGTGCTGGCCGGTCGAACGGAGGAGAAAATCCTGCCCCTGGCTCGGGAATTGGATTGCGAGGCCCGGCTGTTTTCCCTGGACGAACCGGGCAAGGTCGCCCGACATCTCCAGGATATTGCGCTGGTGCTACATTGCGCCGGGCCGTTTTCCAGCACCGGCGCACCGATGGTGGAAGCCTGCCTGTTGAGCCAGACGCACTATCTGGACATCACCGGCGAGATCGAAGTCTTCGAGTATGCCTACGAACAGAACGATCTGGCGCGGGATGCGGGCATCGCCCTCTGTCCCGGCGTGGGCTTCGACGTATTGCCTACCGATTGCGTGGCGGCCCGCTTGAAGGCGGCGCTGCCCGACGCCGATCAGTTGCGGCTGGGTTTCGATTCCCAATCCCACCTGAGCCCAGGAACGGCGAAAACCGCTCTGGAAGGTCTGGCCCTGGGCGGAAAGATCCGCCGGGACGGGGAAATCGCCACCGTGCCTCTGACCTACAAGGTCCGCGCCATAGACTTCGGCGCCGGCCCGAAACGGGCCGTAACCATTCCTTGGGGCGATATTGCCAGCGCCTACCGCAGCACGGGCATTCCCAACATCGAGACCTACATGCCAGTCTCCACCCCTGTGCTGACCTGGCTACGCTGCCTGCGTGTCGTGCGTCCCTTGCTACGCTGGCGCTTGCTGCAAAACCCGCTGCAGCGGCGTCTGGGCCGGATTATCCGGGGACCTGATAGCGCGCATCGCGAGCAACATCCCACCCACATTTGGGGAGAGGCCAGTAACCCGGCCGGCGATAAACGAACGGCCCGCATCCGTATCGGCAATGCTTACGATGTCACGGTGGCCGCCGCCTTGGCGATGGCACAGGCGGTATTGCGTGAACCGCCCGCCGGCGGCAGCTACACCCCTTCCCAAATCATGGGGCCGGATTTCGTCACCCAGCTACCCGGTTCCGGTGAACTGAGCATCGAATAACGCGTCGATTTCCAACTTCAATGAACGGGAGATGGCTGTTGCATTATCTAGCTTTGGGGCTGTTGTTGCTGTCGGCCGCGACGGTATGGGCCGATGCCGTGGAAATGTCAGGCCACTTCGAGCAGGGCGGCGTCATTATCGGGCGGGTTCCGCCAGGCGCCCGCCTGCAATTGGAAGACAAAACGGTGCGGGTATCCGCGCAGGGCGATTTCGTCTTCGGTTTCGGGCGGGACGCACCGGCCAGCGAGCGCCTGCTGATCACCTACCCCGACGGTCGCCAGGAAGAACGGAAGCTGGCGATCCAAGCACGCCAATACGCGATTCAGCGCCTCGACGGTCTTCCGCCCAGCAAGGTGACGCCGCCGCAGTCCGTATTGGATCGCATCCACCGGGAAGCCGCCCTAGCTGCTCAGGCCCGTACCCAGGACATCCCGACCCCCTACTTCCTCAGCGGTTTTAAGTGGCCGGTGACGGGACGCATCAGCGGTGTTTACGGCAGTCAACGGATTCTGAACGGCGAGCCCCGCCAGCCCCATTACGGGGTCGACATCGCCGCCGCTATCGGTACGCCGGTGCGGGCTCCCGCCGATGGCATCGTGACCCTGGCGTATCCGGACATGTATTACAGCGGCGGCACCTTAATTGTCGATCATGGCCACGGCCTGAGTTCCTCGTTCCTGCATCTGCAAAAAATCCTGGTCAAGGAAGGTCAAGCGATACGCCAGGGCGATACCATCGCGACCGTCGGAGCCACCGGCCGGGTTACCGGCGCCCATTTGGATTGGCGGATGAATTGGTTCGAAGAACGGGTCGATCCGAGCTTGCTGGTGCCGCCGATGTCGGGTCGTTAGCCGTCGTTAATTCAATTCCTCCAACGAGCGCGGCTGGCCGATCGCGTAACCTTGCGCGTAATCGACGCCCAAGCCCCTGAGCTTGACGAGTATGTCGTCGTTTTCGACGAATTCGGCGACGGTCTTGAGCCCCATCACCTTGCCGATGTCGTTGATGGATTTGACCAAGGCCAGGTCCAGGGGATCGCCGACGATATCCTTGACGAACATACCGTCGATTTTCAACAGATCCACCGGCAGATTCTTAAGATACGCAAAAGACGATAAACCGCTGCCAAAATCGTCCAATGCGAACTGGCAGCCCAAATCCCGCAGCGACTTCATAAAGTGCGTGGCGCTGGCCAGATTGCTGATAGCCGCTGTTTCCGTGATCTCGAAGCAGATTTTTTCCGGCGGCACTTGACTGTCCCGGAACTGGCTGGTGACAAAGTCCAGAAAGCCTTCGTTACCCAACGAAAAGCCGGACAGATTGATCTCGCATAGATGCAGCTGTCGCAGGTGTTTCGGATGCGCCAGCAGCCATTCGAACGCTGTGCTGATCACCCACCGATCCAGCTTGGCGATGAGATTGTAACGCTCGGCGGCCAGCAAGAAAGCGCCAGGGGGCACGATGTCGCCATTGGCGTCGAGCATCCGAATCAACAGTTCGTAATGGTGCCCGTTTTCCTTCACCGAGCCGATCGGTGCGATAGGCTGGTAATCGAGTTGGAAGCGCCCTTCCTCCAAGGCCCAGGGAATCATGAACATCCACTGCATCTCGCCACGACGCTTGACCAGCGCGGTGTCATCCTCCTTGTGCACCACGTGAATCCGGTTGCGGCCTTTTTCCTTGGCGGCATAACAGGCTCCGTCCGCGGCGCGCAACACATTGGTGATATCCTCGCTGGCCGGCGTGATGGCCACCAACCCGATACTGACCCCGATGCCGAAGGGTCTGTCCTCCCAGGTGAAACGATAGTCTTCCACCGCCTCGCGCACCTCGTCGGCTACGCGGCGCGCTTGATCCAGCGAGCAGGATTCCAGCAGTACGGCGAATTCATCGCCGCCCAAACGCGCCAGCGTATCCAGTTTGCGAATGCGAGATTTCAGTAATTGGGCGATCTGCCGCAGCATTTCGTCCCCAGCCAAATGCCCGCAAGTGTCGTTGATGACCTTGAACTGATCCAGGTCCAGGTAACACAGCGCGTGTCGGGAATGATTCAACCGCGCCTGCTCCAGGGTGCGCCGAAGCCGACGCTCGAATTCACGGCGGTTGAGCAACCCGGTCAAGTCGTCGTGAGTGGCATGGTACGTCATTTGCCATGCCATGCGCCGTGCTTCGGTCACGTCATTGAACACCAGCACGATACCCCGCGTTTCCCCATTCGCGTCGCGCAATGGGGCGAGTGAATCCTGCACCGCGTATTCCGAACCGGCACGGCTGAGCAACAGGGCATGTTCGGGCAATCCGATCACCTGGCCGCCTCGCAGACATTGATCGACAAGATTGGGCAGCCGCTCACGGGTCAGTTCGTCCACGACCCGGAACACTTTGTGCAGCGGCAATCCTTGCGCTTTATTCAATGACCAGCCCGTCAACGCCTCGGCCGCCGGATTCAGATACTGCACGATACCGGCGGTATCGGTGGTGATGATCGCCTCGCCAGCGCAATCCAAAATCATCCGGAAGCGCGACTGTTCCTCGATGATGCGTCGTTCTTCGTCGTACCAATCCGCATAGGCCCTTTGCAGTTCGCTTTCGAGCACTCGAAGCCGCCGAGATTGTTGTTCCTGACGGGTAATCATGCGTTCCAGACTCTGAACGACCAAGCGATGCTGTTTTGGACCGGCCAGGGCGGCCAGTATCAGGCGCGTAATCCCCACCGTCAACGACAGAAACCCGCCAAAAAAACCGATGCCTTGCTGGATCAGGGCGGCCGCCTCCGTGGGGCCGATGACCACGTAGCGCGCCAAGAGGGGGAACTGGCCGGTCAACTCGATGACCTTGCCCAGGAAGATCAAGGCACAGCCGGCCACGATGAAGCGCCAACCCGACAGGGAACTCAGCTTTCTACCGGGAATCAGGAGATAGGCCAGCACCGCCCCTACGAGCGATACGGTGCAAAGCAGCAGCACGATGTGCGACATGCACCTACCCTGTTACCTGGATTGCCCTGGCGGACTTACCGTATCTACAGTCTGTCGCAAACCGCTCATACTCGATCAACCTCGTCTATCATAGAGTGGAATCACGTTCCACCAGCGAAAACCCTTCTGATTTGGAAATGCTGATTTGGAAATGATAGTTGGGGTAACTTAAAGAATGTCGAGTTGTTTTGCACCCGGTAAATCATTCAGCCTGTGGAATAGTCGACCGGGATATCCGATCCACCTTCTCGATCAACCTAGAGTGCATCGATGCGAATTGAAGTGGCGTATGCACGCCCGGATACACAGATCGTCATCCCGCTGGAAGTTTCGGACGGCACTACGTTGGCGCAGGCCATCGTCACGTCGCGCCTACTCGATCGCTTTCCGGATATCGATCTGAACGTGACGAAAGTCGGCGTATTCGGCAAACTCAGCCAATTGGATGCGCCACTGCGCGAGGGAGACAGGGTCGAGATCTACCGCCCCTTGCTGGCCGACCCCAAGGCCGTTCGCAAACAACGCGCCGTCAAGAACAAGCCGATGAAACAGAAAGGTACGGATGGTGAATGCGGTGAATGACGCGCTACAGACCGGGGCCGGGGTCGACGCGGCTCAGGCTGTCGCCCTGAAAAAATAGCGTAACCCGACGCTCTTCAATCTTACCGCCCCTACCGGGCTGGAAACGATAGACGTAATCCCAACGTTCCTTGTGGAAGGGATCAGCCAGCAAGGGCGTACCGAGCAGGAACTGGACCTGATCCTTGCTCATGCCGGGACGGAGTTGGTTTACCAGGGACTGATCGACGTAGTTGCCCTGGCGCACATCCGGCCGGTAAATACCGCAACCCACCAGGGACAACGCTACCAGGCAAACGAGCGCAAACGACATTCTGGACATTGAACAATCACTTGTTTATCTATTAATTGCGCCCATCATAACGTAAAGACGATTATCCATGTATGACCGAGCCGCGGAGTAATCCAGCCTTGACTTCCAAAGATTTAAAACAGGCGGGACTTAAAGTCACGCTGCCGCGCATGAAAATTCTGGATATGCTGCAAGACAACGAACACCAGCATTTGAGCGCCGAAGACATCTATCGCTCCCTGCTGGGTTCCGGTGAGGAGATCGGCCTGGCCACGGTTTACCGGGTGCTGACTCAATTCGAAGCGGCGGGCTTGGTCAAGCGCCATCACTTCGAGGGCGGACAGTCGGTCTTCGAACTGAATCAAGGCGATCATCACGACCACATCGTCTGCCTGACCTGTGGGCATATCGAGGAATTCTGCGATTCCGTGATCGAACGGCGGCAACACGAAATCGCCGCCGATCGGCATTTCGATCTGGTCGAGCACAGCCTGATCCTATACGGTCAATGCACGCGAACGGATTGCCCTTTCCGCCCCCAGTGAGGACAGTCGCACGGCAATCACTCGGATGAACCATCCGATTCATCCGGCGTGGCGACCCCTTCCACCAGTTCGCGGGCGTGGGCACGGGTCTGCTCGGTGACCTGCACGCCGCCCAGCATACGGGCTATTTCTTCGATCCGGCGGGCGTCATCCAACCATTCGATGGCCGTACGGGTACTGTGGCCATCGGTCTGTTTGTCCACCTTCAATTGGTGATGCCCCAAGGCGGCTACCTGCGGCAGATGAGTTACGCACAACACCTGCCGTTGCTCGCCCAAGGCGCGCAGTTGACGCCCCACCATCTCCGCCACGGCGCCGCCGATACCGCTGTCCACTTCATCGAAGATCAAGGTGGGTATGCGCGCGTTGCGCGCCGCGATCACCTGCAAGGCTAGGCTGATCCGTGACAGTTCACCACCCGACGCAACGCGGCTCAACGGCTTCAACGGCTGGCCGGGGTTGGCGCTGACCCAAAACTCCACGGTTTCGCAACCGAACGCCGCGGGTCGCTCCAGGCGTTCCAGGGTGACGGAGAAACACCCGCCGGGCATGCCCAACGTCTGCATGGCGGCGCTGACCCGTTCTGCCAGCTCCTGCGCGGCCGCCTCGCGCCGTTCGCTCAAACGATCCGCCTGCTGGTCGTAGGCCCGCCGCGCCTGATCTCGTTCCCGCTCCAACTGGGCCTCATGCACCTCACTGTTCTCCAAGCGGTCCAGTTCCTCCGCCAACCCGGCCAGCAAGGCGGGGAGTTCATCGGTCTCGACGCGGTGTTTGCGGACCAGCCGGTGAATATCCGCCAGACGCTGTTCCAGCGTAGTCAGTTGGTCGGGGTCGAGATCCAGGGTCTGGCCATAATGGCGCAGTTCATCGCTGGCCTCCTGTACCTGGATCAGAGCCGCGTTCAATAATTCGCTGGAGGCCGTCAAGCGCGGGTCCACCGTCAGCAAGGCGTCGAGTTCCTGCAACGTCTGGCTCAACAGCCCTTGCACCGAGACCGTGTCGTCGTCGTACAACCGCTGCAGGGCCTGTTGGCAAAACGCCTGGAGACGCCCGGCGTGCGCCAGGCGTTTATGCTCTACTTCCAGCGTGGCCATTTCCCCCGACTGATAATTCAACGCCTGCAGTTCCTGAACCTGGAAACGCAGCAAATCCAGCCGTGCCTCGCGTTGCACGGCCGCCTCGCGCAGTGCCGCCAGTCGCCGGTTGAATTCGTTCCAATGCCGATAGTGGCCGGCCAATGCGTCCAGAAGTTTCTGATTGTCGGCATGATCATCCAGCAGTTGGCGCTGCGCGTCGCGTCGCAACAGGGATTGGTGTTCGTGCTGACCGTGGATGTCGATCAGCAACTCCCCGAATTCCTTGATTTGCTGCAAGGGTTGGGGCGTACCGCCGATATAGGCTCGGGAACGGCCACCCCGGTTGATGACCCGCCGCACGTGGCATTGCACATCGCTATCCAGGTCACGTTCCTTCAGCCAGTCCAGCGCGGCCGGCAAGCCGCCGAGATCAAATACGGCGCTGATTTCGGTCCGCTCGGCTCCGTGGCGCACCACGGTGCTGTCGCCACGATCGCCCAGCAGCAAACCCAGCGCATCGACGATGATCGATTTGCCGGCGCCCGTCTCTCCGGTCAACACACTCATGCCGGGCGCGAAGTCCAGTTCCAGATAATCGACGATGGCGAAATCGCGTAGCTGCAGATGAATCAGCATAAGCTATTGTCCGCGTGGATTGCCGGAATGTCCGAGACCGAAATACGACACCATTTTAATGAGAATCTGTTGCGCCAGTGAGCCGGTTTCAGCGATGCGCTGCTCCGGCGAGGCACTGGCCAACGCGGCGGAAAGCCGCAAGCGCCGTTCGGCCACCGCCATGCTCAACGCCGCGCCCACTTCCGGACGTTGGCTCAACACCTGCTGCATGCATTCCTTGGTGATTTCATAGACCAGACAATCGGTGAGCGCCACCACGGTGGCCGAGCGGGGTTCGCAGGTCAGCAGCGAGATCTCTCCAAAGAAATCACCCGGCTTGAGCACCGCCAGGCGGATCTGCGGGCGATCGCCACGCGCTTCCAGATAAACATGCAGGGCGCCCTCGATCAGCAGGAACATGGAATCCCCGTCCTCGCCTTCCCGTACCAACACGCTGCCTTCCCGATAAGGCTTCTGCCGTGCGCTTTCCGCAATCAAGCGGATTTCCTCCTCGTTCAGACTATTGAAGAGGGCCGTCATGGTCAGCATGTGTTCGATATCGATAGCGGGATCTTGCATCGCCGAATCCGTCGGCCGAGGCGCATGAAAGACGTCCTGCCTGGGATAAGCGGGCCGCAAACCGGCATGACCCAGGTGATGCGCGATACTGCGCCAGATGGTATTGGCGGCTTCCGGCTCGGACACCTGAACAGGCACGATCCAATACCGGATCAGATATTCGATGCCGCGTTCGTCCATGCCGGCGACCAGCACGTCCGGCGCTGGGTTTTCGAGCGGGCCGCGCGGTTGCCCGATGGCTCCGCGCACGCTGGCCAGCAGTATTCGTAGCGCGCGATCCGGAGCCAGCGCGAAATCCAGGTGCACGCGCAGCGTGAAGCGGGCGTAGCGCTCGGGTTGGGAGTAATTGACGACAATGTGTTCACCGAAATAATTATTCGGTACGATCACCGACACCCGGTCGCGAGTCACGATACGCGTGGTTCGCCAATTGATCTCCGCTACCCAGCCCGCGAAAGAGGTTCTTGACTTATCATCGTGCAGCTTCACCCAGTCGCCGATGACGAATGGCCGTTCGATATTCAGTGTCAGGCCGGTGAACAAATCCAGAATGATGTTGCGCAAGGCCAAGCCCAGCACGATGCCAATCACGCCGGAAGTTGCCCAGACTCCGCCCACCGGGAGTTGCAGCACATGGACCAACATCAGGGCCAGCGCCACGGTGAAGACGAAGCCGCGCACCACGTCGCGCAGGTATTGCGGTACCCGGCCGTCCAGCACCCCGTGCAGCAACCCATCCCACAACACCATATCGGTCAGCCGGGCCACGCACACGGCGCCACACAGCCAGAGGCCGATTTCCAAGGCGAACAGCAGCCACTGGCTGGGCGGCGGTGGTTGACCATCCAGCGGTAGTGCAACCCAGGGCTGGATAAGCCACCACAGGATCAGCAACAGGCCGAACGACAGCCCCGGCAGAATCAGCCGTCGCCCGGAACGAGCGAAGCGGACCAGGGTGATGGACGATTTGCGTGACGAATCTTGCGGCGACATGGCGGGGATCGCTGGGCGAATTCAGCCGATAAAAGGCGATTCCTCGGGATCGGCGCCCCAATTCAGCTTGGCGCGCAGCAACTGGAAATAATCGTGATTGGCCGGGTGGATCAGACGCAGCTTCCGGCGTTTCTTGCGGATCATCACGCGGTCCCCCGGCTCCAGCCCGAGGCTGATCTGGCCGTCGCAGGTGACTTGCGTCTGGGTATTGTTGGAGGCATTGAGGATCACCTCGATTTCGCTCTCGGCGCCGACGACGATGGGCCGATGGGTCAGACTGTGGGGGCAGATCGGCACCAGAATCACGGCTTCCAGGCTGGGGTGCAAAATGGGACCGCCACCGGACAGCGAATAAGCCGTGGAACCGGTCGGCGTCGAAATGATCAGGCCGTCGGCGCGGTAAGCATTGATGAACTGCCCGTCGACGAAGGTGTTCACTTCGATCATGCGCGCCACATCGCGCTTATGGACCACCACATCGTTGAGGGCGTCGGCCTGGGTGACGGCGCGTCCTTCCCGCATGACTTCGGCATGTAGCAGCGAGCGCATTTCCTCGCGGAAACTGCCGGCCAGAATGGCATCCAAACTATGTGGAATCTCGGCCGGCGAAACATCCGCGAGAAATCCAAGCCGCCCGAGATTGACGCCCAGAATCGGGACCCGAAAATCCACCAGCGAGCGCGCGGCGTTAAGTAAGGTGCCGTCGCCCCCGATTACCACGGCGAGATCGCATTGCCGGCCGATGACCCGACGGCTGGCGATTTCCAGGCCATTGGTCGGCACCAGCTTGGCGGTTTCCTCATCCAACAGCACGCGGAGCTGGCGTTGCCGCATATAGCCTGCGATTTGCGTGAGCGTGTCGGCCACGCCAGGATCGCCAAATTTACCGATCAAACCGATAGTATTGAACAAGGAGGGCATGGATTCTGTCGTCAGGTCACTGTTGGATGATGCAAGTTATCATTGCGCAACCCACTCCGCCAACTGGCGCTTGACTTGACACCCATCCGGCATCTTGCTAGGTTCGGCCGCTGGCACTCTCTGGCGGAAAGTGCCAAAACCCGGATCCCAGGAGGTTACTGCCGTGAGCGGTGATCAAGTCCCCAACACTGAGCTTAACGAACGCAGCCGTTACCTGTTGCGCATGCTGGTGGAACGCTACATTCGCGACGGCCAACCGGTCGGATCACGCACCTTGGCGCGCGACGCCGGTTCCGACCTCAGTCCAGCGACGATACGCAATGTCATGGCCGATCTCGAAGATCTGGGCTATCTGAAGGCGCCCCATACCTCGGCCGGCCGTATCCCTACGGTGCGCGGATATCGCTTCTTCGTCGATTCGCTGCTGCAGGTCAAGCCCTTGCCGAACGTCGAAGTCGAAGCACTCAGACGGCATTTGGTCCCGCATCAGGGCACGGGCAGTCTGGTGCAGGCGGTCTCCGATATGCTCTCCGGCGTCACCCAACTGGTCGGCGTGGTCATGGTGCCGCGCCGCCAGTCATCGACCCTGCGCCATGTCGAATTCCTGCCGTTGACCGAAAGCCGGGTCCTGGCCATCCTGGTCATCAACGAACAGGAAGTTCAGAATCGTATCATCCATACAAAGCGGCCTTACACCCCGGCCGAGTTGCAACAAGCGGCCAATTATCTCAATGCCCAGTTCGCGGGCAAGGACATCCATCAGGTGCGCACCAGCCTTCTACGAGAGATGAGTTCGGCGCGTGACGCCATGAATGCGTTGATGCAAACCGTCATCGACATGGCCAACCAGACTTTCCAGACGGAAAACGCCGACCGGGAAGATTATGTATTGGCCGGCCAGACCAACCTGATGGATGTCAATGAACTGGCCGACATCGGAACTTTGCGCGATCTTTTCGAAGCTTTCAGCCGCAAGCAGGATATCCTGCATTTACTCGATCAATGCCTGCATGCCCAGGGCGTACAAATCTTCATCGGCAGCGAAGCCGGCTGCGAGGTGCTGGAATCGTGCAGCATCGTTACCGCGCCATATTCGGTGGAAGACAAGCTGCTCGGCGTGCTGGGGGTGATCGGCCCCACCCGCATGGCTTACGACCGGGTCATACCGGTCGTCGAGATGACGGCGAAGTTACTGGCTTCCGCCTTGAATTCTCGTGATTGAACTCCATCTACTCGGCTGAACCTAGACTTTAATATACCTAAATTTTAGCTGACACCCGCTTCGCGTAAGCGGGGGGAATCACGGGAGAGCGTGAATGAACCATCCTAGCAACGAAGCGGACGCCCGCCGGGTCGGCGAACGGGACGCGGGCGTCGCGACCCCTTCCGGCCCTGGCCCGGCGGCCACGGCCAACAAGTCCAGCACCAATCCCTTCACCGACCCCAGGGAACGGGCTACGGCCGACGGGGACAACCCGGATACGATCCCCATCGGAGACGTCCCCGATGCCCTGAGCGCCATTCAGGCGGAATTGGAGATCGCTCAGAACAAGGCCGAGGAGAACTGGAATCTGTACCTGAGTCTGCGCGCGGAAATGGAAAATCTGCGCAAACGCAGCGAGCGCGAGGTGCAAAACGCCCACAAGTTCGCTTTGAAAGATTTCGTCGATGCCCTGCTACCCGTCAAGGACAGTCTGGAGATGGGCATCGCGGCGGCCGGGGAAACGGCGGATGTACAAAAACTGCTGGAAGGCTCCGACCTGACGCTCAAGATGCTGGCCAGCGTGCTGAGTAAATTCGGTGTGCAGGAAGTCAACCCGCAGGGAGAACCGTTCAACCCGGAATTACACCAGGCCATGGCCATGCAGCCATCCCAACAGGCCAAACCGAACACCGTTTTACAAGTGGTGCAAAAGGGCTATCTGCTCAACGAGCGTTTGATCCGCCCGGCCATGGTGATTGTAGCGCAGGCGCCGCGTTGAGCGGGCGCCTGTAAACGGGCCGCGGCCCGACTCGCCAGCGGCGCAAGGCGCCGGCCGCGGCTATTGAAAAAGATTAAGCCACGCCCCATTTACAGGTCCATATTCAGCGAATCGGGGCGGCGTATGGGGCGCCATCGGCAACAGAGTGAGGGCTATTCATGAGCAAGATTATCGGAATCGATCTGGGCACCACTAACTCCTGCGTGGCGATTATGGAGGGTGGCAAGCCTCGCGTGATCGAAAACAGCGAAGGCGACCGCACTACGCCGTCTGTCGTCGCGTACACCGACAGCGGTGAGGTTCTGGTTGGACAGTCCGCCAAACGGCAGGCCGTTACCAATCCGGATAACACGCTGTTCGCCATCAAACGTCTGATTGGTCGGCGTTTCGAGGACATGGAAGTTCAGAAGGACATCAACATGGTGCCCTATCGGATCGCCAAGGCCGACAACGGCGACGCCTGGGTCGAGGCCAAAGGCAAAAAAATGGCGCCGCCCGAAGTATCCGCGCGCGTGCTGCAGAAAATGAAGAAGACCGCCGAGGACTATCTGGGCGAAACCATCACCGAAGCGGTCATTACGGTGCCGGCCTATTTCAACGATTCCCAGCGCCAGGCCACCAAGGATGCGGGCCGCATCGCCGGTCTGGAAGTCAAGCGCATCATCAATGAGCCCACGGCCGCCGCGCTGGCTTACGGCATGGACAAAAAACGCGGTGACGCCAAGATCGCCGTTTATGACTTGGGTGGTGGCACGTTTGATATTTCCATCATCGAAATCGCGGAAGTCGACGGCGAGCATCAATTCGAGGTGCTCTCCACCAACGGCGACACCTTCCTGGGTGGCGAAGACTTCGACAAGCGCATCATCGACTATCTGGCGCAGCAGTTCGAAAAGGACACGGGCATCAATCTGCGGGGCGACCCGCTGGCCATGCAACGCCTGAAGGAGTCCGCGGAAAAAGCCAAGATCGAGCTGTCTTCCAGCCAGCAGACCGAGGTCAATCTGCCCTATATCACGGCCGACGCCAGCGGACCGAAGCACATGAACATCAAGCTGACGCGCGCCAAGCTGGAAGCGTTAGTCGAAGATCTGGTCGAACGCACCATCGAACCTTGCAAGATCGCGCTCAAGGATGCCGGTCTTAGCGTCAGCGAGGTCGACGAGGTGATTCTGGTAGGCGGTCAGACCCGTATGCCCAAGGTGCAGGAGGTGGTCAAGAGCTTTTTCGGCAAGGAGCCCCGCAAGGACGTCAACCCCGACGAAGCGGTCGCCATCGGCGCGGCGATTCAGGCGGGCGTACTCGGTGGCCAAGTCAAGGATGTGTTGTTACTGGACGTGACGCCGCTGTCTCTGGGCATCGAAACGCTGGGCGGCGTAATGACCAAGCTGATCGAGAAGAACACGACGATTCCGACCAAGGCCAATCAGGTGTTCTCCACGGCGGACGACAACCAGACCGCAGTCACCGTGCACGTGTTGCAGGGCGAACGCGAGCGGGCCAACGCCAATAAGTCGCTGGGCAAATTCGATCTGGCCGGCATTCCGCCGGCGCCGCGTGGCGTACCGCAGATCGAGGTGACTTTTGACATCGACGCCAACGGGATTCTCAACGTGTCCGCCAAGGACAAGGCCACCGGCAAGGAGCAGTCCATCGTGATCCGTGCGTCGTCCGGACTGAGCGATGACGAAATCCAACGCATGGTTCAGGATGCCGAGGCCCATGCCGCCGAAGACCGCAAGTTCCACGAATTGGTCGACATCCGCAATCAGGCGGAAAACCTGATCCACGCCACGGAGAAATCCTTGCGTGAGTTGGGCGACAAGGTGGAAGGTGGCGAGCGGCACGGTATTGAAACCGCCATCTCCGACCTGCGCGATGCGGTCAAGGGCGACAACAAGGAAAGTATCGAAGCCAAGACGCGTCACTTGGGCGAATTATCGGGCAAGCTGGCCGAGCGGGTCTACGCCCAGGCCGGTCCAGCAGGGGCCGCGGATGGCGCGCCTGGCGGCGAAACCAAGAAACCCGCCGAGGAAGGCGTGGTCGATGCCGAGTTCGAAGAAGTCAAAGACAAGTAATTCCTAGACGCGGCAAAGCATGTCCATAGCTTGTCCGGGGTGAGCAACACACCCCGGACATAATGCTATGATGATTTCCATTCTGCCCGCTCTGGGAACCACGAAGCGAAGATGGCGAAACGCGATTTTTACGAGGTCCTGGGCCTTGCCCAAAATGCCAGCGAAGCCGAACTCAAGAAAGCCTATCGGCGGCTGGCCATGAAATACCACCCGGACCGCAATCCGGGCGATGCCGTTGCCGAAGAACAATTCAAGGAAGCCAAGGAGGCTTACGAAATTCTCAGCGATCCACGCAAGCGCGCAGCCTATGATCAGTTCGGCCACGCCGGTGTGGATGCCTCGATGGGTGGAGGCGGAGGCTTTGGTGAAGCGGCCGACCTGGGCGATATCTTCGGCGGCGTGTTTCGCGATATCTTCGGGGGATTTGGGGGCGCTCGCGGTGGCCAGTCCTATCGCGGGGCCGACATACGCTACTCGCTGGAACTGTCGCTGGAAGAAGCCGTATTCGGCACGACGGCGAAAATCCGCGTACCGACGTTGGTCAGCTGTCAAACCTGCGGCGGCGACGGAGCCAAACCGGGCACCAAGTCGGCGCCCTGTCCCACCTGCAATGGCCGGGGCCAGGTCCGCATTCAACAAGGCTTCTTTTCCATACAGCAAACCTGTCCGCGCTGTCACGGAAGGGGAACCTATATTCCCGATCCTTGCGCCACATGCAATGGTAGCGGGCGCATTGAGGAACAAAAAACCCTGTCCGTGAAAGTGCCGGCGGGCGTGGACAACGGCGATCGCATCCGTCTTTCCGGTGAAGGAGAAATGGGTGAGCAGGGCGGTGGCCCCGGTGATTTGTATGTGCAGATCCACGTCAAGCCGCACCCGATTTTCACCCGCGAGGAAGGCAACCTGTATTGCCAGGTGCCGATCAGCGTGACTACGGCGGCCCTGGGCGGCGAACTGGAAGTACCGACGCTGGATGGCCGCGTCAGTCTCAAAATTCCCACGGGAACCCAGACCGGTAAGGTTTTTCGCATCCGCAACAAAGGAGTCAAGCCGGTACGCAGCAATTCGACCGGTGACCTGATGTGTCAGGTTGTCGTCGAAACCCCGGTGAATTTGACCAAGGAACAAAAGGAACTACTGGAAAAACTCGCCGAAACCCTGGAGCAGGGAGGGCATCAGCATGCGCCTCAAGAACGCGGTTGGCTGGACGGGGTCAAGAAATTCTTCGAGGACATGAAGTTCTGACGTATTCCTTAATCCATCGGCAAATGGGGTATTACCATGGAAAACGTTGGCATCGCACCACCTGATACGCCCGTATTCACCGTATTGCTGATGTTCGATTGCCCTGCCGCCGAACGCGACTCGCTCATGGATCAATTCTTCGCTTTCATCGAGGAACATATGCGGTCACAACCCGGTTTCATCTCGGCGCTGATCTACGCCACGGAAGCGGGCGATAAGATCGTCGAGCATTTTCAATGGCGGGACCGGGCGGCCTATGAAAGCTATCGGCGCAGTTCGCAGGGTAAGCAAGCCGCCGAATGGTTGCTGTCCCTGCAGCCGCAAACCTATTATCTGGAACTCGCACACGCCATAGTCGCCTGAACGACGAACCTCCACTGCCACCCGCCCGCCCGCCCGTCTATCCTTTGAAGGCCCCGATCGACTGCCGGAACTGGCGTAGTGCGGCGGCATCGGGTAGAGCGCGACCGTAACGCAAGCTGGCGTACAGCTGGCCGATGCGCCGAAGCTGAGCGGCCCATTGCGGATAACGCAATGCCGCCCGCGCGGTGAAATCCAATGGGCCTTCGTGGGCCTGCCGCATCAATCCACGGCGCGCCAGTCTCGCGCAAAATCGCTCATAGAGCCGGACAGCGGGATCAGCGGCGGCGCGCCGACTTAGCAAATGGGCCGCGGCAAACAAAGCGATCAACAACCCCAACGCCACGATCATGCCGATGGTCATACCCCACCCATCGATCGGACCGAACCCCAGACCGGACAGAAACTCGCGTTGCAGATCCGGTCCATAGGCCAAGACCCACTCATTCCAAAGAGTGTTCAGGGTATCCCAACTCAGGGCCAGCTCATGCAACCAAGAGACGCCACGCCGCGCCATGAACGGCAAGCTGACGGGGTCGATCGCCGCCTGGATTCCGCCCTCGATACGAGCGGGCGATACGGCGGCCGTGGGATCGACCCTTATCCAGCCCTGCCCTTGTAGCCAGACTTCGGCCCAGGCATGGGCATCGGATTGCCGCACGATAAAATAACCCCCCAAGGTATTGATTTCCCCACCCTGATAGCCGGTCACTACACGCGCCGGTATGCCGGCCGCGCGCATCAGAAACACGAAACTGCTGGCGAAATGCTCGCAGAACCCCCGGCGCGTATCGAATAGAAAATGATCGATATTGTGCTCCACCAACTCGGCCGGCGGCTCCAACGTGTAAAAAAAGTCCTGCTCCCGAATATAAGCCAGAGCCGTGCGGACGACGCCGGCCGGTTCCGCCTGGGTGGCGCGCCATTCCAGGGCCAGGGCGCGGGCGCGCGGATTGCCCGGTGGGAGTTGCAGCGCCCGCCACCGCCAGACCGGCTCCAAATCGCCGGTTTGGTAGTGGGGATAGGAACGGACCGGATAGCGCATGAGTTCGTTGACCGGGTTCCGGCGCAACATTTCGAAGGCGGTGGTCAACCCGCTATCGGGAGGCAGGCTGTAGGGGAGCTCCAAGGCAAACAGCCAGCGATTGCCATGCGGTTGCAACACGACTGTATAGTCGATGCTTTTGCCTTGCACCGTGTAGGGAAAACGTTGACGCGGTAGATCCAGGGATCGCGTCCAACTCGTGCCGTCATAGCGCCACAAGACCGGACCCCGCCAGTAAAGTTGATTGGCCGGAGGTACGGGGCCGGCGAAGCGGACCCGAAACGCCACTTCCGGGGAAGCGATCAACTGGCTGATCGCACCCGGCGTCATCTTATCGTCCAATCCGGTCAAGCCGCTATGGGCATCTTTCGGCAACCCCCACAAGGGGCCCGGTATACGTGGAAACAGCACGAACAGAATCAACATGACCGGCAAAGCCTGCAGCGACAGGCGCAGACTCAAGCGCAGCGCCCCCCTCGTCGGTAGGGCGACATGCTGCCGCCGGACCATGATTTGCGCCGCTAACAGCACGATTACGACGCCGAACAGATAAATCGCCATCAAAGGGCTTTGGCTATAGAGCAGATTGCTCATCACCAGAAAATAACCCAGTAGCAACAATACCAAGCCGTCCCTGTGGGTACGCGCCTCCAGCAATTTCATTGCCATCATGGCCGCCAGCAAGGCCACTCCCGCTTCCCGCCCAAACAACGTTTTGAAACTCAGCAATACGGCCAACACCACCAACAGCGTCAGGGAAATACGCAACCAGCGGCCGGGCAGTTTCATACGGGGGTTTCCGATAATCCACCCACGCCAGGCCGCGACCCCAAAGACCAGAATTCCCGCCCAGACGGGCAGATGGCCGAGATGGGGCAATACGGTGAACCCCAGCGCCGCGATCAGCCATTGCAGGGCCACGTCGCTCAAGGGTGGGGATGGCTTGGCATGGCGTTTATTCAACACCGCTCTATCCGTCTTTCGGCAAACCGTACAAGGCCAGCGTTTCAAGACATTGGCGCCGATGACCCTCGCCGCGCGCTGGGGGCACGACCACGCCGGGCAGATGCAAGCCGTAATTCAACTGCTCGCCCTCGGCTTTCAACACCCATAAGCAGAGTTGGGAAAGCCGCGTCTCGATATCGGCCGAAGCCAGAAGATCCCAATCCAGCCACAACTCACTGCGCGCTTGATCGGTAAATCGCTTTACCAGCAGTTCACCACGGCGGGCGGCCGCCTTCCAGGCGACATGACGCGGTGCATCGCCTGGCCGGTAAGGACGGAGTCCGGCAAAATCTTCACTACCCACGCCCGTCTCACCTCCCCCGGCGCCTTGCATACGGCTGGCTGCCAGCGGCAGGGGAAGACTGCCCTGCGGCCGTGGGTAAACCAGACAGGCCTGTTCGAATTCCACCCAACTCCAAGCCTGAAACAGGTCCAGCGGGAATCGTGTCAATACCCGCAAGCGGCCGGCTTGCAACCAGCCACGCTGCGTGGCCTGTATGGTCAGTATCAGGGAGCCCCCGCTGCCAACCGGAACATCGGTAAAACACGGATCGCCTTGGCGGCTCTGCAAGGCGATACCGTAACGCTTTTGGGAATCGGAGTGCTCCAGGTGGAATGTGAAGCGGGCTTCCTGACCGACGAAGACCGCGTCGGCCTTACCGGGACTGATGCACAGATGCAGTAAATTATCGTGAGTACGACGCATGGCCACCAGCGCCACGGCGGCCAGGAGAAATGTCAACGCAAAACTCAGGCTGTTGTTGTAGTTGATCGCCCATAAAAACATGATGCCCAGCATCAATCCGAAAACGTAGCCAAATCCCGTAGGCAGGATATAGATGCGTTGGCGTTCCAACCGTGCAGTCTGCCGCTGCGGCGGATGACGACGGCGGGTCCATTGGTCGATACGGCGCCGCATGGACAGGACGGCCGGAAACATGGGGTGCGTCAGGAAACGGCCACGGCCGTGATCAGCCGCGCCACCAGGTTAGGGATCGGCTCATTCAAAAACTCTTCGCTCGGATGGAGCCTATGCCCCACGACGGCAGGCAGTACGGCCTGAATATCCTCCGGCAGCACATGATCACGTTGACTCAAAAAGGCCCAGGCGCGAGCCGCGCCCAACAAGGCCAGACCCGCTCGCGGCGAAAGGCCGACGCGAAATAACGGACTCTGCCGGGAAAACTGCAGCAGCGACTGTAAATAATCGATCAACGGCGACGAGACATACACGTCGGCCACGGCGCTCTGCGCCGTCATCAAATCCTCGGACGAAAGGCGCCGGGCGAGCTGCGTTACCAATTCACGACGATCCCGGCCCTGCAACAACGCCCGCTCCGCTTCGCTATCGGGATAGCCCAGTTCGATACGCATCAGAAAGCGATCCAATTGGGACTCGGGCAAAGGAAAAGTACCGACCTGATAGGACGGATTCTGGGTGGCAATCACGAAGAACGGTTGCGGCAGCGGGCGGGTCTCGCCTTCGGTCGTGACCTGGTGTTCCTCCATGGCTTCCAACAAGGCGCTTTGCGTCTTGGGCGTGGCCCGATTGATTTCGTCGGCCAGAATCAGTTGCGAGAAGACTGGCCCCGGATGAAAGACGAAACCCGCTCGCTGCGTTTCATAGATGGCGGCCCCGAGTATATCGGCCGGAAGCAGATCACTGGTGAACTGGATGCGCTGATATTGCAGGCCCAGTGAACTGGCCAAGGCATGAGCCAAAATGGTTTTACCCATGCCGGGCAAATCTTCGATGAGCAAATGACCGCGGGCCAATACACAGGTTAGGGCGAGGCGGATCGCCCGTTGTTTACCGAGGATAACGGTTCCTACCTGTGAAACCGCCGCTTCCAGGCGATCTCGATGCATGGGTTCGGAAATAGGGGGATGAAGGGCTGACATATTATTCCGGATGTCTTCGTGGCAATGTTTCGTCGCGTGGTCTCAGGCATCCGGGGTGCCGTGGTTCGGCTATAACGCCACCCAGGCAAGCCACGTTTTTGAGACTTCGGCTTTTGCCTTGAAGTTCAGACCAGACAAACGTGGACCAAGCTGGACCATGCAGGTTCAATTTGGACTCCTTGACGACCGCCTTTGTCGATCACGATGACTCGCTCGTCCACTTGACCCGCCCTATTTGCAAATTATCGCAAATCCGCGACCGGCATGCGCGCCGGACGAGCCACCGCTTATCCAAATAAAAGAAATTATATTCATTAAGTTAACGGTTTATCCCTGATGCGTTATGGCCGGGCGCGGATTGCTGGCATGGAATCTGCTGAACATCAAATCAAAGCTGCATGTTAGAGGAGAAAGACGATGAAACAAGCTAGCCTGGCCCTGCGCGCCAAGAAAAGATTCTTCCCAGCCGAACTGATGGGCGACCGTCGGCCTGATCGGCCCCGTAAGACACGCCGGCCATTGACAGCAGACTGGGACCCGGAGGAACTGGAAGCCGCCGAGAGTTGGGGCCTGAAGGATTTTTCGGATCTTTTGCCAAAGGGCAGTTTCTAAAATTCGACTCTCGTGAATTTCGGTATGAGCGTAATGCGCGGGAATCGCCTGCCCCGGGAAGGCATCGAGCATCGGTAACAGACGGGATCGCTTGAAAGGATTGGAACCGGAACCTAGGTGGTGGGTGGACCCGTCTGTGCAAATCCTTGACGATTTCAGCCTGCGGCGTATTCCCAGTCAATCGCCACTGTCCGAGCTGCTCTGGGAAAAACACCCGCTCGGCATTCAGTTGGATGGAGTGACGCTGGCACACCAATTCCGCGTACCGGCCGGTTACCTGTTGTTGTTGACCGACGATTGTCCTTATGAGGAAGAGCTGAATATTTATCTCCTGGACGAGGCTTATCGCCTACTGGATGCTTTGGAGCTTGGCGCGCCGTATGCCGCCGCGGTATTGTCCGACGTGCGCCCGCAAGGTCTTCGAACTTTGACGTTCAGTTTCTTCGGCAATGAATGTTGGCGTTTGGAGATTCTCACTCAGCCTCGAATCCGTTTAAATTTTTCCCTCTTTTCACCGGTGAAGCGCAAAACGAGCTTCTGGTCGCGCCGCTGGCTGTCCTTGCTACAAATCGCTTAGTGCGATCTCCTTCACAGGCTCGGCCGTTCGCCGATCGCGACACTTTCGCAAACCACCTCGCTCAAAGGCTCTTGGCAACGCCTCCCAGCCGCGGTATAAGCCATGGATCGTCCCAGTTCCTCAAAAAGTGGCGTGGCGAAACGACCCATCGTCGATCAACATCGATCGGTCAGCGAGCGAGGACTCCACCATGAGCGGCACTTACCTGATTTGCGACTTTTGCGGCAACCCCGGTCCACCGGCCGCATTCCTCTTCCAGCAGGGAACCCGTATCTGTTACGTATGCGCCGAAGCGGCGGCTCAGGCTGAACAGCCTGCCGTTCAACCGCAAGCCAACGACGACCATCGGAACCCGAAACAGGAGCGGCGCGATACCGATACGGAGGGTACGTGAAACGCCCTCCACGACGTTAAGAATCCACTCGTAGGCTTACCTTCAGGGCACGGCGTCGGGGTAGGCCGCGATGATCTCCCGCCGGCGGAAACAATCCAAGGCATGATCATTGACCATCCCGGTCGCCTGCATGTGCGCGTAGCAGATGGTCGAACCCACGAATTTGAAGCCCCGTTGCCGTAGAGCCTTGCTCAAGGCATCGGACTCCGGGCTGGTGGCGGGAATGTCGTTAAACCCGGTCCGCTCCCGCACGATGGGCTTGCCCCCGACAAAGCGCCAGATGTAATCGGCGAAACTATCGAATTCCTCCTGAACTCGCAAAAAACACCGAGCGTTGTTAATGGCCGCAAGGACCTTCTGGCGGTTTCGGATGATGCCCGGATTAGCCAGCAACCGTTCGATCTCCCGCTCTCCAAAGTCGGCAACCCGCCCTGGATCGAACTGTGCGAAAGCCACACGGTAGTTCTCGCGTTTGCGCAACACCGTGTACCAGCTCAATCCGGCTTGCGCGGATTCCAGAGTCAGGAACTCGAACAGGCGGCGATCGTCATGAATGGGAACCCCCCATTCCGTATCGTGATAAGCGACGTAATCCGGCTTGCTCAGATCGACCCAGGCGCAACGCGGTGGATTAACCATGGAATCGTCACAGGAGGTCATGGTCGCGGAAGGCCGGGCCGCTACACAGGCGTTCCGACTTCTTCTTCCTCGATGACTTCAGCCTCGGTCCGGGCCGCTTCCAGCCATTCGCCATAGGCCGGATGCGCGTTGACCGCCTTCACGAAGTCCTGAGCGCCGACCGGCAAATCCACACCGTAGGTGGTAAAACGCGAGGCCACCGGGGCAAACATGGCGTCGGCGATGGTGAACGCGCCAAATAGCCAAGGACCACCCCGACCATGCTGTTTTCGGCAGGTTTGCCAGATAGCGATAATGCGGCCGATGTCCGCCTCGGCTGCCGGCGAAGGTTGGATCTTGCGTCGGGCCCGGCAGTTCATCGGTAATTCCGATCGCAACGCGGTAAATCCCGCGTGCATTTCGCAAGCGATGGCGCGCGCCAATGCCCTTGCAGCGGGATCTTGGGGCCAGCCCTGGATTTCCGGGAACTGTTCGGCGAGATACTCGCAGATGGCCAGGGATTCCCAAATGTGCAAATCACCGTCAAGCAATACAGGCACTCGACCCGCGGGGGAATAGCGCGCGATCTGTTCCTCCATGGTCCCCGTGAACAACGGTATCCGAACTTCCTCGAAAGTGAGTCCCGCCTGCTTCATGAACAGCCAGGGACGCAGCGACCAGGACGAGTAATTCTTGTTGCCGATGACGAGCGTAAGGGATGACATGCCATGCCTCCGATTGCCAATCCGTCCGATGGAGCGGATTCCTTTAAGGCATCACTATAACGCAGTTCGGCGAATTCTCCGCTAGAATCGCTGCAGGCTCGGCGGCCAGGCCGCCACGAACGCCTGTACTCGTAGTCATTTGCCGAGGAATCCTATGTCCGCCGTCATTCCGCCGCCCGAAGGCGCTGAACAAATCCCCCTCAAGGTCTTTACCGAAAAAGCGTACCTGGATTATTCCATGTACGTCATTCTGGACCGGGCGCTGCCACACATCGGTGACGGTCTGAAGCCGGTGCAGCGGCGGATCATCTATGCCATGTCCGAACTGGGTCTTAACGCCGCGAGCAAGCACAAGAAATCCGCGCGGACCGTCGGCGACGTACTCGGCAAATATCATCCGCATGGCGATTCGGCCTGTTACGAAGCCATGGTGCTCATGGCCCAGCCGTTTTCCTATCGCTATCCGTTGATCGATGGGCAAGGCAACTGGGGCTCCAGCGACGATCCCAAATCCTTCGCCGCCATGCGCTACACCGAATCCCGCTTGTCGCCTTTCGCCCAGGCGCTCCTTGCCGAACTCGGCCAAGGCACCGTGGACTGGATGGCCAATTTCGATGGCACATTGGACGAACCGGTACTGTTGCCGGCCCGCCTTCCCAATGTGTTGCTCAATGGCGGCAGCGGCATCGCGGTCGGCATGGCCACCGATATTCCTCCGCACAATCTGCGGGAAGTGGCCGCCGCCTGCATCCTGCTGTTGGACGATCCGCAGGCCGATATCGCCCAGATCTGCGAAGCGGTGCAAGGGCCGGACTATCCAGGCGGTGCCGAGCTCATTACCCCACCCGATGAAATCCGTCGCCTCTACGAAACGGGCACGGGCAGCCTGCGCCTGCGTGCCCGCTGGGAACGGGAAAATGGCGATGTGGTCATCACCGCCTTGCCGCATCAGGTTTCCGGAGCTCGCGTGCTGGAACAGATTGCCGCCCAGATGAATGCGCGCAAACTGCCGATGGTGGAAGATCTCCGGGATGAGTCTGATCACGAGAACCCGATACGGCTGGTCATTACTCTGCGCTCCAACCGGGTGGATAGCGAACCGCTAATGGCGCATTTGTGCGCTACTACCGACTTGGAACGTTCCTACCGGGTCAACCTCAACATGATCGGCCAAGATGGCCGGCCACAAGTCAAAAATCTCAAACAAATCCTTCGGGAATGGCTGCAATACCGGTTGGCCACGGTGCGCCGCCGCTTGCGCTTCCGCCTGGACCGAGTCGAGCAACGCCTGCATGTGCTGGCGGGCCTGCTGACGGCATTTCTGAATCTCGACGAAGTGATTCGGATTATTCGTGAAGAGGACCAACCCAAGGCGGCATTGATGACTCGCTTTGGGCTTTCCGAAACCCAGGCCGACGCCATTCTGGACACCCGCCTGCGGCAATTGGCGCGGCTTGAAGAAATGAAGATCCGGGGTGAACAGGACAAACTCGGCCAAGAACGCGAGCAGTTGCAAACCTTGCTCGGTTCCGAAACGCTCTTGAACCAGCTCATCCGCCAGGAAATTCAGGAAGACGCCAAGGAATACGGCGACGACCGCCGCACTCAACTGGTGGAACGGCTTCCCGCCCAGGCCTTGGATGAAACCAGCCTGACCCCCAGCGAACCGGTCGTCGTCGTGCTGTCGCAAAAGGGTTGGGTGCGTGCCGCGAAAAAAGAAATCGACGCCGAAACACTGAGTTACAAAGCCGGCGACGGCTTTTTGACACAAGCCCAAGGACGTAGTAATCAATCCGCGGTATTCCTGGATTCCACCGGGCGCAGCTATGCCCTGCCGGCGCATAGCCTGCCTTCGGCACGCGGCCAGGGAGAACCGCTGACCGGCCGACTCAGCCCGCCGGAAGGCGCGCGCTTCGTCGATGTGCTCCTGGGCAATCCCAGCGATCTGTATCTTTTAGGTTCCACCAACGGCTACGGCTTTATCTGCACGTTCGAGGACCTGACCAGCCGCAACAAAGCGGGCAAGGTAGTTTTAACCCTGGCTGACGATGCCCTGCCTTTGACTCCTTACCCTGTGATCGATCGTGATAAGGATCAACTGGTTGCAGTCACCAGCCACGGTCACTTGTTGACCTTTCCGGTCAATGAACTGCCCCAAATGGCCAAGGGTAAAGGCAATAAAATCATTGCCCTGCCGAACGCGTCGGGGACACGCTCACAGGACTCGCTGGTGGCGCTAGTGAGCGTACCGCTGGGCGCGGGTGTCATCCTACTCTGCGGGAAACGCCGCATGACGCTGCAGCCGGGTGATCTCGAAGTGTATGCTGGCAAAAGAGGGCAACGTGGCAAACAACTACCCCGCGGATTGCAACACGTAGACCGCCTGCTTGTCGCAAGCTGAGCGACACTCAAACCGTTGCCTGTTCGTCCCGTGATTCCGAGCGGGTCGAACGTCACGCGGATATCGGGAACAATCTCGGAGGGAACTCAGTACAGACCCTTCAAAGGATCGTCCTTGGCGCGGTTGTTCGGTCCTCCTTCGTCGTCGCTATATCCCAGATCGTCCAAATCCAGATCATCGAATGGACCCGACCAATCCTCTGGAGCCTCAATAGCTTCCAGCGGCATCTCGCTCCAGGTATCCAGATCGATTTCCTCGACCTCCCCTTCGGCGTACTGGATCTCTATCGTCTGCGCATCTTCATCCACCGCGACCACTTCAAATTCCAGATCGCTGTCGGCGTTTCGATACCAATTGCCGACGATCGGATCTAATTCATTCATGATGTAATCTCCCGAAAGCTATTGTAATCGGCTACTTGCGCTGGCATTGAGTAGACAATTCAAGTTGGGGGTGGACGAGAAATCCGCAGGAACTCAGTCGGATAGACAATCCGCCGCCAACTTGGCCTCCGGCTCCATCATGGCACTGCTGTCACCGTCCATAACCCTGTCTGGATTTCAGCAATTCCCATTCCAGCGGTCATGACGGCACTCCAACAGTCGAGGCCCATCTTATTTAAGCGGGGAAATGAAAAGCTGTAAACAAAAAACCCGGACGCGGAGCGTCCGGGCCAAAAGTGGCATCAAGCTTATGCGTTGCGCTGAGTCCGACCGGGCTCCTACTAGCCCCGATTGGAAATCAGCTCATCGACCACCGCAGGATCGGCTAGGGTACTGGTATCCCCCAAGCTACCCACATCGTTAGCCGCGATCTTACGCAAAATGCGCCGCATGATTTTGCCCGAACGGGTCTTGGGCAAACCCGGCGCCCACTGGATGATGTCCGGAGTCGCGATGGGGCCGATTTCCTTACGCACGTGCTGCACCAATTCCTTACGCAGGGCGTCGCTGGGCTCCACACCCGCCATGAGGGTTACGTAGGCATAGATACCTTGTCCCTTGATCTCGTGCGGATAGCCGACCACAGCCGCTTCGGCGACGGCATCGTGCAGCACCAGGGCACTTTCGACCTCGGCCGTGCCCATACGATGACCGGACACGTTGATCACGTCATCGACACGCCCGGTGATCCAGTAATAACCATCGGCATCCCGCCGGGCGCCGTCCTCGCTGAAGTAAATTCCGGGATAGGTAGAGAAGTAGGTTTTGATGAAACGTTCGTGATTGCCGAACACGGTACGCATTTGGCCCGGCCATGAACGCTTGATGACCAGCCCCCCTTCGGTTTCGCCTTCCAATTCATTGCCATCCGCATCGAACAGGGCCGGCACCACGCCGAAGAAGGGGCGCGTGGCGGAGCCGGGTTTCAGGGCGGTCGCACCCGGCAGCGGGGTGATCAACACACCCCCCGTTTCAGTTTGCCACCAGGTATCCATGATCGGGCAACGCCCTTCGCCGACCACGTGGTAATACCATTCCCAGGCTTCCGGATTGATCGGCTCGCCCACCGAGCCCAATATGCGCAGGCTAGCGCGGCTGGTTTTTTTGACCGGCCCGTCGCCATCGCGCATCAAGGCGCGGATCGCGGTAGGAGCGGTATAGAAAATATTGACCTTGTGCTTGTCGACGACTTCCCAGAACCGCGACGAATCGGGATAACTCGGCACCCCCTCGAACATCAGGGTGGTGGCGCCATTGGCCAATGGCCCATAGACGATGTAGCTGTGTCCCGTCACCCAGCCGACGTCGGCCGTGCACCAGTAGATATCCCCATCGTGATAATCGAAAATGTACTTATGCGTCATTGCCGCATAAAGCAGATATCCGCCCGTCGTGTGCAGCACACCCTTGGGAGTGCCTGTGGAGCCGGAAGTATAGAGGATGAATAGCGGGTCCTCGGCGTCCATTTCCTCCGGCGGACAATCGGCAGAGGCGGCCTGGACGATGTCGTGATACCAAACGTCGCGTCCCTCTTGCCAGCCGATATTGCCGCCCGTGCGCTTGACCACGATCATCTTTCGGACGCTGGGGGTTTCGGTGCAAGCCTTATCGGCGTTGGCCTTCAAAGGCACGGGCCGTCCGCCGCGCAAGCCCTCGTCCGAGGTGATGATAACGCTGGCTTCGGCGTTTTCGATACGATTACGCAGCGCCTCGGGCGAGAACCCGGCAAACACGATGGAATGAATGGCGCCGATACGAGTGCAGGCGAGCATCGCGATGGCCGCTTCCGGGATCATGGGCAAATAGATGCACACCCGGTCGCCTTTTTTGACCCCTTGCCCCTTCAGCGCGTTGGCGAAGCGGCAAACCTTTTCATGCAGTTCTTTATAGGTCAGCTTAAGATCGTCCTTAGGATCATCGCCTTCCCAGATGATGGCGACCTGATCCCCCCGTTTTTCCAAATGACGATCCAGGCAGTTGTAGCTGACGTTGAGCTTGGCCCCCTCAAACCAGCGAATGTGTCCTTTGCTGAGATCCGCCTCGTGCACTTTGGTCCAGGGTTTGAACCAGGAAATGAATTGCTCGGCCTGTTCGGCCCAGAATCCATCTGGATCATCGACTGACCTTGCATACATAGCCTTGTACTGATCTTCAGTGACCCATGCGCGCGCGGCGATCTCGGCTGGTATAGGATACACTTTGCTTTCGGACATATCGGACATTCTCCTTCGGTTGGATAATTATCAAGCAGGTTGGCATCATTAATTTCAGCGAACCGCCTTTCTGTGATCTGGCTTACCCTGCTGTACCCCATTGATGATAGTTCAAGGAAAAGCCATTCTCATCCACTGTCGGCGTCTGTAATATTTTTTGGATTATCCTTCGTAAACCCTCGCTTACCGAATGGCGCCGGCACACGAGCGGGATTCCAATGCTTGATCGCCCAAGCCAAAACCGCCGATGGGGTCATGCCGCTCAATTCCCACGGTGGGCGCTGGTTCAAAAAAATCAAGGCTTGAAAAAGCAAAGCCGCCGGCTGGCGCAGGTCCAGTGCGGCGGCTCCGGTTTGTTTGCTGAGTTTATGACCCTGGCGATCCTTGGCCACCGGTAAATGGCCGTAAGTCAGGGTAGGTAAATTGAGCAAGCCTTGCAGATAAATCTGACGTGGAGTGGAGCTCAACAAGTCGCTGCCACGCACCACCTGGGTAATGCCCTGGGCGGCGTCATCCACCACGACAGCCAGCTGATAGGCAAACAGGCCATCGGCCCGGCGGACTATGAAATCGCCGATCTCGGATTCCAGGCGCTGGGTATAGCATCCATGGAACTGGTCATGGAAAGTAATGGGCCGATCATCGGTAAGTACGCGCAAGGCGGCGGGACGGTTTACGGGCGCGGAAACCCGGCGACAACGGCCGGGATAAATCGGGCCTTCCACGCCTTGCACAGCGGCGTTCGCGATGTCGCGCCGAGAACAAACGCAAGGATAGAGCCGATCACGCAACCGCTCCAACGCGGCTTCGTAGTGTTCACTCCGTCGGCTTTGATAAAGGACGGGGCCATCCCAGAACAGCCCCAGGCGCTCCAAGGTATGTAGAATATCCGCCGCCGCGCCGGGCGCCTCGCGCGGCTTATCCAGATCCTCGATGCGCACCAGCCATTCGCCGCCCCGGCTGCGAATAGCCAGGAAACTACCCAAGGCGGCAATCAGGGAACCGAAATGCAAAGGACCGCTGGGAGAGGGCGCAAAGCGCCCTCGTTCACAGGGCATGGCAATGGGACGGCGAAGTACTCAACCGCCTTAGAATGGCCGGTTTACCGGCCGACCTGTTTCTCGCGGATTTCCTGAAAAGTCTTGCAATCGATGCACAACGTAGCCGTGGGTCTCGCTTCCAGGCGGCGAATGCCAATCTCGACACCACAGGATTCGCAATAGCCATAATCTTCAGCGTCGATCCGGGCCAGCGTCTCGTTGATCTTCTTAAGGAGTTTGCGCTCCCGATCACGCGTGCGCAGTTCCAGGCTGAATTCCTCCTCCTGAGAAGCCCGATCATTGGGGTCCGGATAGCTGGCCGAGTCGTCCTGCATGTGATTGACGGTGCGATGCACCTCCTCCAGCAGACTGTTCTTCCAATCCAATAGGAGGTTGCGAAAATGGGCTAGCTGAGCCTCGCTCATGTACTCTTCGTCCTCGGCGGGTACATAGGGCTGAATGGCTGGATCGGTTGCAAGTTTATCGGTGGAATTCATTGCCGTTTTCCATGTTGATTGATGGAACGTGGAAAGTTTCAGGCTCCCTGCGCAGCAAGGCGCAGAGATCGCCAGCCATCATTAAGATTTGCAATTTCCCTGCCGAAGAGGGAGAAAGGCATCTCATGTGCTTTGCACCGGATATCTGGTTGCCCTCATAAGTTGGAAAACACGACCAAACTACTGATGATCGCGTCCGCGCGATCAAATTTGTAAGGTACGCAGCAGACTTACCCAGTTAATAAATCGATAATTATTATTTCAATAGACCGTTCTTTCAAGATTACACGGTTATAAAAATAGGGTGATAAAGCCACGCTCACGACGGACAAGCCGTCCATTTCGACTATTCCGAAGCGCGCAGAAGCGGACCGATCGCGCGCTGTAGGCCCGTCAGGCAAGCTGAGAGCAGCGTGCTCGCTTGTTGATAGATCCGCTCCTTTTCGACCTGGGCATCGATCGGTTCCGCCGATTCCCGATCCGGACCCTCCAGCAACAAAGGTTGTTCCAGCAAATCGGTAATCAGCGCTTTGGTCTTGATCTGCCAGACACCGTCGGGATCAATCTGCATAGCCCCGACGATGGGATAGACGTGGACGTTCTCGTCGGCCGAGATCGATTCGGCGTTCGCCAGGATCGGCTCCAATGCCTCGGCCTGAAAGCTGGCCACCAGGGGCAAAAATCGCGCGATGGCGCCATCCAACATGGCCAATACGCGCTCTGCGCCCAGTACGGCGAGAAAAGTTCCCATGCGCGATCCCTTGTCCTTGCCGATCAGCGCCTGATAGAGAAACTTGAACCATTCGCTCTGCACCAGGCCATAACATCGAGACACCGTAAATACGGCATTTTGCAGATTGTTCGCCTCGAATTCCCCCCGATCCGTCAGAGCCTGGACGGCCTGCCGCAGGTCCCGCAGATACGGCGCGTAACGGATGTCGATGTCCAGACTTTGCTGGGGCAACTTAGCCTGATAATCCTGAACATAGGCCACGACCTTGACACACAATTCGCGGAAAAACGGCTCGTTTTCCAATACGCTGGGATCATGACGCGAGGCGTACTCAAACAGTACGGCGCCTTCGTGCAGACCGAGATTCTCCGCCACATTCACCAACAAGGCATAGCCGATTTCCGAATTACGCAAGCCGCTGGCATCATGATGATGTTGCAATTGATCGATGAACCAGAGCGTTCCGTACTCGTCATCGCGGGCTTCCGTCCTGAGCGCCTTCAAATAATCATCGACGATTTTCGGCAGGATCGGCATGCCCATCTGCCGCGCCTTGTTGGGATTGGCCAGCAGAAAATGCAATAACGCCCCCAGCGGCGCATAGGCTTGCCATTGCTCCATGGAGATGCCATTGCCTATTTTTTTGGAAATCTTGGCGCCGTTTTCATCGAGAAACAGCTCGTATTTATAACCGGCCGGCGGCTTGCCGCCCAGCAAGGCGCAAATTTTCTGACTCATAGCATAGGAGTCGATCAAGTCCTTGCCGTACATCTCGTAATCCACACCCAGCACGAACCAGCGCAAAGCCCAATCCACCTTCCACCCGACCTTGACGGCGCCACCCGTGATGGGCGTGGTTGCGACATGACCGCAGGGCTGATATTTACCATCCGACTGATCGCAACGATAACTGAGCGTGTAATTGAGCTTGTCGATAGCCGTGACGCGGGTCGTGTAGATCTTGCCGCAGGCCGCGCAGATTGGGAAAAAAGGGCTCCATTCCTGGCGTTTATCCGGCGAAATGGTCGCGGTGAACAAATCGCGTATGGGCTCGTAGCAATCCATGATGCGGCGCAGCCCTTCGTCGAAACGACCACTGCGATAGGTTAGCGTGGAGGAGTAAAACTCATAGGTAAACCCATAATAGTCGAGGAAGTTTTGCAACTGCCGGTTCATGAAAGCCGAAAAGCTAGCTTCCTGGCCGAACGGGTCCGGAATGGACGACAAGGGCTCACCCAGGTGGGGACGCAACAAATCATGATTGGGTACGTTGTCGGGTAGGCTGCGCAAGCCATCCAAATCGTCGGAAAAGACGATCAACCGGGTTGCCACATCAGGATAAGCCCGCTTGAAGGCATTGATCACGAAGGTGGTACGGGCCACTTCGGCGAAGGTGCCGATGTGCGGTAGTCCCGACGGACCATAGCCCGTTTCGAAAATTACGCTCTCTTTTGTGCCCCCCACTTGCTTGAACAAGCGTTGCGCCTCGTGATGGGGCCAGGTCAATTTTGCCATGGGATAATGCCTACTTTCCTGCTTAGCCGTCTTTTCGCGCCGCAGTATAACCAATCATCGCCCGGTCAATAAGCCGTGGGCTGCCGGAAGCATAAACAGGCGGGCTGCGTCGAGCACCGTGGGTTAACCGAGAATCGCGTCCACGGAGTGAATGCGGCGAAAGGTCAGATTGATGCGTGGATTCACGGGCTGGCGGGTTTTGGGAACCTGATGCCGCCAATGATGCTGTGTAGCGCCACGCATCAGTAACAAACTACCGTGCGTCAACTCGATCGTGGCGCGCAAGGCCAAGCGTTTATGGCGCAATAGAAAACGGCGGGTCCCGCCAAAACTGACGGACGCGATCACCGGGTTTCTGCCCAATTCCCGTTCTGCATCACTGTGCCAGCCGACGCTGTCCCGACCATCCCGATAACAATTCAGCAAGACACTGTTGAAGCCGACTTCGGCGGTCGGCTCGATACGCGCCTTGAGCTCCAGCAAAACCTCGTTCCAGGGGTGGGGATTGTGACGCACGCCGGAATAAGTGTAATGGGCTCCCGGATCGCCGTACCAGGCCGACAGACGAGGTTCGGGCACCAACTTCCCGTGACAGGGGATATAGCCCTGCTCCCAGGCAATGTGAGCCAGCAATTCAGTGAACCAGCGGTCGCTTTCCGCCAGCGCGAAAAAGCCTTCGAATAACTCGATGTCGGCGTCGGGCAGGGGATAACAGGTATGAATCACGGTGGCCATGCCGGGGATCGATCAGACTGACCGGCCCACTCCGGATCAACCTGCGGATTGGGCCTTGATGCGCGCCGTGAGTCGTTCGAACTCCCGCTTCATTTCCAAATTCTCGAACGCGCGCAAGGGGGGAAGCTGGCGCTGCAACAAATTGTCCAGCAATTGCTGGCTGCTGTTCATCAGGGCCACCAATTCACCGGAAAGCTTGACGGTTTCGTAGGTATTGCGGGCGATGGCGATGTCATGGTTCAGTCGCTCGCGCGCCGCGGCCACTTGTTGCGCCTGCTCATTCAAATAGTCCTTGTAGAGCGCCGCGGCGCGTAAGGTGAGTTCCTGGGCTTCCAGATTGGCGTTCAGCACGCGTCGATCTTGCTGGGTACGCTGGCGCAGAGCACGGGTTTCGGCCATCAGTGCCTGCGTTTTGCCGACAATGACATCGATCTCCGGCACATAGCGGGTTTTCACCGCGGCGATCAAATGGCCCTGCATACGCTCCAACATCTCCAGCAAAATAAGATACATGCCGTAATAGCGACGGCTGCTGGCCAGATCTTCGCGACTGTCCACCATCAATTGCTGCAGTTGTTCGGTGAGAATCTTGACGTTGTCGAAGGCGATGCCCATCTCGATCAAATCGTCTCCGACCACCGTGGACAACAGAAACTCCAGTTGCTCGTCGCTGAGTTCCAGCCCCAGATGACGCAAATCCTCAGCGAACTCCCGGCGCAGATCGCGTAATTCCTTATCCGCCTGGGTTATTCGCCGATTCTGTTCATCAATGGCTCGCTCATAATCGGCGGCCGTCTTGTGCCAGTGAGCCTCTTGCGGTGCGCTCACCCGCTTTGTTCGCAACTCGGCGATTTCCTCCTGGGCGGCGGTGATGGTCTGCTCCAGTTCGCGTATCCGCTGGCGGTAGTGTTGCGCGGGCGACATCACCAGAATAGTGATCGCTTCGTCCAGCAACGCGTTGATCGCCGCTTGATTATCCGACTGATCGGTACTGAACCAGGCTTTTTCAGGCAGGTCCGATTGCCGGTCTTCCAGAACTAGCGTCCGATCCAGCTTGGGCAGCAAACCATCCCAGACCTGTTGGAAGTGATTGGAGGACGACGGGTCATCGCGCCACCAATCCCGCGCGTTCTCCCAAAGGGAACCGGCCTGGTTCCGGGTTTTTACCCACCAAGAATCCGTGGGCTCCGAGGCATTCGCCATCATGGTCGGCGACGCGCACGCCATGAGACTCGCCAGAAAATAGGCAAAGTGCGCACGCCGCCACGCCATGATCGTTATTCCCCCACCACCCGGCCCGGCGCCAGCAACATGACCTTGGCCAGATTTTCCCGCAAATCAGGACTCAGCTTGTCTTTGGCGCCGATCATCAAGCCGCGGGTGCAAATAGTATCCACCTTGGTATCGAATCCCCAGTTCTTCTTCTCGACCGTGACGTCCTCGAAGGTATACACGGCGGTGCCGTCCGGCAATTTATCGTTCAAATCCCAGTCGGTCACCGAGACGAACTGAAACTCCTTGGGATTATCCAACACCACCTGCATCGGTGGCGATTTGGCGCTCGGCCGTTGCACCAGCATGGCGGCCTTGATCTTGTTTTGCGGCCCGCCGGATTTGATCTGCAACAACGCCTCCATGGCGTCCACGAAGGCCGGCGCGGTGTTCTTGAATTTGGGCTCCAACTGGGTCATGTATTCATAAGTGACGGCCACCCCGCTGTTCGGGGACTGCACGGCGATCAAATTGCCCTTTTTGTCCTGCAGATCGGAGTCGCTGTCGATACCGCTTTTCCTGTCACTGATGATGAACACACACTCCTTGCCGATTTCTCCGAGCATCATGAATTTGTCGGCCATTTCCGGCTGTTTGCCCAGAAAGTATTTCAGTGCGTCGGCCTGAGTCAGGCCGACATTGACCGGACTGCCGGGATCGTTCAAGCGATTGAGATTCTCCAGCGAACCCACGCTGGTCAAAACCTCGACTGTCACTCCCTGTTCGGCCATGACGGTTTTCAAACGTTCGCCGATACCGTAATAGCCTCCTCCGCTTTTACCTGTGCTGATCGTCAACTGCACATCGGCGGCTTGGACCATAGTCGATCCCGCCCATAGCCAGCCTGTCAGACAAACTGCGACAATAGATTTTTTCATGACTCAAACACTCCAAAATGAGAGGCTATCCGCTGGCACTGGCCCAAACGCCGCGAAAACGGCGGTCGACCTACGTGCGCTGATGCAATTCAGCGACCTTGGCGTCGCAGCGGGCCTGCCATTGGGCAGCCCCTTCCCAATCCCCCCGGCTTTGTGCAAAACGCGCAAGCACACTGTAATTTTTATATACCTTGCTGAGCTTGAGCGTTTCGGACAGATTCGTTGCCTGCAGCAAATACTTTTCCGCCTGCTCCGGCTCGCCCAACTTCCAGTACAAAATACCCAGTTGAAAATACGAGGCCTCGGTCCCAACCGTGTTGTCCATTTCGAGTTTGATAGCCAGGCTTTTCTCTATCGAGCGAATGGCTTCTTGCAACAAAGCCACCTGTGTTTCTACATCCATGGCCTTCTCGGCCCGCTTTTGATAGAGAATGCCTACATTCTGCGCGTTGATCGCCAGTTGCTCGCGGGCGTCCAGATGCTTCGCCAATTCCAGACTGCGGGCATAGCTGAGTTCGGCGGCATCCAAATCCCCTTGCTGCACTTCGGTCGTCGCCAGGATATCCCAAAGCCGCATCTCTTCCTCCTTGTCCACCTGGCGTTGGAACAGGGTCAGTGCTTCTCGAAATAGCAACACAGCCTGCAGGTGAAACTCCTGACGGCGTTTCAACAGCCCCTGTTTTTCCATAATGATGGCCTGCAGGCCATAATCGGCAGCGGTCAGGGCCGCATAAAAGGCATCAGCATAGCGGGCTTCGGCGTCGCCATAGCGCCGTTGCTGGGTCAGCAATTCAGCGATCATGCCGAGGGCGTTGGCCGCCTCGCGATTTTGCCCTAGAACCTGGTGCAATGTCAGTTCCCGTTCGGCTGCCGCCAAAGCCACTTCGGTTCGTCCCAGTTGCCGATAGACAGTCGCCAGCATGCCAAAGGTCGCCGCCAATTGTTGGTCGCGCTGCACGGTAGGCCGGCGCGCTTCCAGACGGCCACGCAGATCTTGCAATGCCGTGACGCCCTTTTCTCCTTCTCCCCGCACGCAAAAACGCCACGCTTGATCCCGCAGGTCCGAACAGGTTGCATCGTCCAGATTGTTCCGTACTCCCAGCGATTGCATCCAGGCTGCGATGGCGGCACTCCAGCGTCTGAACCGCCCCGGATTTGCACTGGCCACTTTGATCATGATTTCACGGCTCCAATGCCGCCAACGCGCGCTGGGTTTCCAGCAGCAACGCCTTGCGTCGGAACAACAGGGTCAAGCGCCCCCCACCGCTTTGTCGCCACAATCGGGCCGCCCGAATACCCGCCAGGAGCAGGGCTCGGATACGATTGGCATTGTCTGGATCAGCTAAATACACACGTTCACCATTGACCATGATGCGCGGGCTCAGGGTACTGATCGTCGTCGCATAGATTTCCGCCAGACTGGCGATGATGTTGTTGTGGGTCAAGGGAAAAAAATTCAGCTTTTCCACAGTCGCTTCGATACCTTCACGGATGCTTTTCAGCAGGACGGGTCGCTTAACCAGTTTACGCTCCAGCACCAGGAGCACCACCAGATAACGGGTGACTTCCAGATCGCTGGGGTTACGCAAATGACGCGCAACCAAATTCAATGCCGAGCGCAGACGCCGTAGGCCGCCATAAATTTCGTCGCTGCTGGAGGCATTGATCTTTAAAAGACTGGCAAGGCAGGTTTCGAAATCATCGGGGTCGGTCTGCCCCTGCCGGGCAATATCCCGCACCAGATTGCTTGCCAGCAGCAGGCCAGCCAAGGCGATCATTCGGTCATGGTCGGTTTGTGGCATGGCTCAGATGCCGACCCTAGTCCAGTACGGCATCGATCACGGCGCCCCCCAGGCATTCATCCTCGGCATAAAAAACCACCGATTGACCTGGCGTAATCGCCCGTTGCGGCGCACTGAACTCTACCAGGCAGTGGTCGGCCGCGCCGAACTCGACAGTACACGCCTGATCGGGCTGGCGGTAACGTGTCTTGGCCTTGCAACGCAAGGGACGTTGGGGGGAGGTGCCGGCGACCCAATGCACCTCGCTGGCGTGAAGCCGCTGGTGAAACAAATGTGGATGACGATGACCTTGAGCGACGATCAGTTGATTGCTCGTAAGATTCTTGTCGACGACATACCACGGTTCCCCGGAATCCCCGCGGCGTCCCCCGATGCCCAAACCCTGGCGCTGACCGAGTGTGTAAAACATCAAGCCCATGTGTTCCCCAATTCGTTCGCCCGCCAGGGTACAGATATCACCCTTTTGCGTGGGTAGATAGCGCCCCAAAAAATCACGGAAGTTGCGTTCCCCGATAAAACAGATACCGGTGCTGTCTTTTTTGTCGTGCGTGATCAAACCGGACCTCGCGGCCAGCTCCCGGACTTGCGATTTGTGCAGATCGCCTACCGGAAACAATACCTTGCTCAACTGTTGTTGACCCAATGTATAGAGAAAGTAGCTCTGATCCTTCTGGCTATCCAGCCCTTTGAGCAGGTATTGGCAGCCTTCACGTTCCACACGGCGGGCATAATGGCCGGTAGCCAGGGCTTCGCCGCCCAAACGCCGGACATGATCGAGAAATGCTTTAAATTTTATCTCCTTGTTGCACAGGATGTCCGGGTTAGGGGTTCGACCTTGGCGAAGCGCATCCAGAAAATGCTGAAATACGCGTTCCTTGTAAGCCTCGGTAAAGTTGATCGTATGCAGAGGAATACCGAGGGTCTCACAGACCTCCCTGGCATCCTCCAGATCCTCTTCCGCCGAGCAGTAACCTGGCGCGAACGAATCTTCCCAGTTCTTCATGAATACGGCATGCACGTCATAGCCCCGCTCCAGCAACAGCAATGCCGCCACCGATGAATCTACGCCCCCCGACAAGCCCACGATCACCCGAGTTTTCTTGTACATCAACCTTAACTTGTCCTATACGAGATCAAACAACCTGGCGCTTGATCTAGGTCATTGGTCAGAGATCTGTAGGCGATCCCACGCCACGGCTCACTATAATTAACTGGCGGTATCTGGTCGAATCCCAGCCCATTGACAAGTACCCCAGGCTCGGGAGCAACTCGCACACAATAATGATTGAATGCAGCAACGAATGAATGCTTAATGCAAAGGGGATGAGTTGCAATACCGTGTTGGGGTCTTCGCGTTAGTCCTGCTGCTGAGCCTCTTCAGTGTAGTGGCGCTACCTCAGGATCCTGATCCACTGGTCGTCATTACCTCGCCCGACGTTGTTCAACAGTCTCTGTCGCCCAATGCCTTGCGCGCCATTTTCGGCATGCGCCTGCGCAGTTGGCCTTCCGGCAAACCCATCCAGGTTTTTGTGCTGAACGAAACCAATCCCGTCCATATCCAGTTTTGCAAGCAGGTTCTCAACATATTTCCTCACCAGCTCAGATCTTCCTGGGATCGTCAGGTGTATTCAGGAACCGGCCAGGCCCCACGGGAAGTCGAGTCGATGGAAGAGATGCTCGCCCAAGTGGCCGCAACGCCAGGAGCGATTGGTTATTCAGAGAGGTCCAGGATTGATGACAGCGTCCGTGTGTTGCCTATCCAATAACACACCGGGGCGCCTAGCCCGGTGCGCCTTGAGCGTTTTCCTGGCCGGTCTCCTCGGCTTGATCGGCACGCGGGCCCAAGCCTGGCCGGAAGGCGTGCAATTGCATGGTTTCGCCAGTCAAGGTTTTCTGCTGACCTCAGACAATAATTTCTTCGGTGGTACCGATGGCGATGGCTCATTCGGCTTTGGCGAACTGGGACTCAACGGTTCCTGGCAAATCTCGCCCGATTTACTGCTCTCGCTACAAGTTCTATCGCGACGGGCAGGCGAGACGGATGATGGAGACTTGCGCATGGATTACGGATTTTTGGACTACAGCTTTATATCGGATGCCGATAACCGCTGGGGCATACGCCTTGGCCGCATCATGAATCCCTTGGGTCTGTATAACGATACTCGCGACGTAGCCTTTACTCGGCCCAGCATTTTGCTGCCGCAATCCATTTACTTCGACGTCAACCGCAATCTCGCGCTATCGGCGGATGGTGTCCAGTTGTATGGCGAACGACGCACCGACTGGGGTGATTTCTTTTTGCAACTTGGTTATGTCTACCCCAGGGTGGACGATCCTGACTTCGAGCGTTCGATATTTTTCGGCGACGCCTTGGGCGACCTGGAATCCGATCCCTCATGGATTGGCCGCCTCACCTATGAGCGGGACGGAGGCCGATTCCGCTTCATGGTTTCAGGAGCCCAGGTGAATGTCGGCTATGACCCCGGCGGCCCAATCGATCCCTTCCAAGCCGGCAAATTCCGTTTTCAACCGCTGATTCTTTCAGCCCAGTACAATGCCGAGCGCTGGTCGTTCACCACCGAATATGCCCCGCGCCCCGTCAGCTTATACTCATTCGGCCCCTTTCTGCCCGATACCGACTTCACCGGGCAAAGTTACTACCTGCAGGGAACGTATAAGTTCGCTCCGCGCTGGGAAGGTCTGCTGCGTTACGACGTACTCTACTGGGATACGGATGACCGTGATGGCAGCAAATTTGCCGAGCTCACGGGTTTGCCGGCGCATAGCCGCTTCTCCAAAGACTGGACGGTGGGGCTGCGGTGGGACGTGACGCCGTCCTTCATGCTCAGGGCGGAATTCCACTATATCGATGGGACCGGCTGGCTGTCAGAGTTGGAAAATCCAGGCCGGCTCGATACGGATCGCTATTGGAATCTTTTCGCGATCCTCGCCTCCTTTCGATTTTAGGTCGGATTGGTCGCGGCTACGCAACACCCATCAAGGTTTTCGCCCGGCGACTAGAACCATAACAAGACTGGCAAAGAAGGTGCCATCGTTTTCGCTTCGCGCCAAACCCTCTCGCCATCTTTCCAATTCTTCCGGCGTGATGAGGTTGGCCTTAAGAGCGCCTTGCTCGATTTCATCCAGTTTGGTGAGGTACTTTACCAAGGCGACATCTCCCAGCACGTGCACTGGCCACAGTTCCACGGTGATATCAACCAGTCCGCACGTCTTGAACAAGCGATACAGTTGTCGGCCGGCAAAGCCGTTTCGTGAAAGGTGCTCGGCTCCGAAGCGGGTAAGCAATCGTTCGATTCGGTTTTGCTCGGTATCGATGGAAAAGGTGCCCCAGTCGGTGTCGACGACCACGAGCCATCCCCCAGATCGGGTCACCCGAATCATCTCCGCCAAAGCTTGTCGCGTATCGGGTAAGTGGATGAACAGGCGCTCACTGCGGCAGGCGTCGAAACGGCCCGAAGCCAGGGCCAAGGCACTGGCTTCGCCCCGTTGATGGCGGACATACTCGCTCATGCCGGCTCGCTCGGCACGCTGGTTGGCCGCCGTCACCATCTCCTCGTCGGCATCGACGCCAACAACGCAACCACCGGGGCCAACCAAGGGCCCCATGGCCAACGTATCCAGCCCTGGACCACAACCCACATCAAGTACAGACTGTCCGACCGTGACACGCAGCAAATCACGGCTACGCCGCTTCATCGGTTGCAACAAATTGCCTGCCGCCTGCAAATAGCCGGCGTCCACATATCCTTTACCGTGAGTCACTTAAGTGTGTCCATTATAGCCGTGGGATGATAAGTCAAGCCTTTACCAGTAGGCTCCGAAGGTTGCATGGCCGTCCGCTATTGCCATGATTGATTGGCTGCGCCAAAGAGTTGCCGATCCACGTACAACAACAGATCGTAAACTTCGGGTATCAACAAGGTTGGCGCGGTTTTTCGAGGTAATACAAAGGCGGCCCGCGGACCATGATAATCAATGACGTTCCCGACCTGGGTAAATACGATGCCAAACCGTTTTAACAATCTGACCAGACGCGGCTCCATCATGGCAAAAGCAAAATTCATTCGAGTATTCAAGAACATGGACATACCAGCCATAAATAACCCGACGGGGATGTAGGGAAAGCGACTACGTCGACCTTGGGGATCGGATGGAATTTCTTCCGGCAGACTGAGCGGTTTTTTCTCGTCTTCTTGGCGACGCCGAAACGATGAGGTGACCGCCAAACGGGAAAACTCACCAAAACTGCCTCGCAGTAACTGGTTGGGATTGATGTCGTAGGCAGGCGTCGGCGGGCAAAAAGTCTCAAACGGCAGGGACATCGCGATACCATTCCTGTTGGGGTCGATCAAGCGAATGCAACCCACCGGCCTTCGCGTTTCCCGATGAATCATCAAGCAATGCTGAGAATATTTATCAAATTCATCTTGTTCCCGTCCATCGGGGCATTTGTCCTCGGCCTCATAATGAAACTCCTGGCAATAAACCTGATAACGAATGTTATAAACGAAGCTGAGCAATTCCGGAGTATTTGCAAGCACTAGTTCAAAATAATCACTGAAAGCAGAAACTATATTATTTTTATCCATGATCAATTCCTAAAAGAATATAGTGACATTCAAGATATTTTCGGGCCGTCGGAAGCCATTGCGCACCCTATTTGTGATGATTATGCTAGCGACTCGGCAGCGGACCCGAAAGCGAATGAGATAGTACAATGGGGTTCACGAAATCAAGTAATTCAAACTCTGATCGGACGCACCGGTTTTTTAGTCTCAAATGGCGCGCACTACTGTTAACAACCCTAATATTGGTGGCAGTGACCGTCGCTATTTCACTCCGCAACTATATTAATCTCAACGAACAATTCGACCGCCACCTGCAAACCACGCATGAACGTTACGCCAAGGAAGTCAAGGCGCTTCTGCAACAATCCCTGGACCGCCTCCGACAAATCGGCAGCTTGATTCCCTCTTTGCCCGGAATCGCACCGGGTCTGGCCAACGGCGATGGTGCGACCCTGGAACGGGCTGTGGCTCCGCAATGGCCGATATTACAAGTGGATCTTAGCGTAGATGTGTTGGGTTTTTATGATACCGCCAGCCGGCCATTGGCGCATTGGCGTGTCAGCGAATGGGCAGAAGAACAATCCGCGCAAACCTTAGCCTGGGTCAGACAGGTCAACACCAGTGAAAAACCTATCAGCGCCCTACGCTGTGACCCCGAGTGCAGGCAATATGCGATCGTTCCCATCTTGGCCGGTGGCGTTCATGTAGGCGTTGTCCTGGTCGGCAGTTCGGTCACGGATCTCGTGCTCACCACCAGCCAAATCTCTGAAAACGATATAGGCATGTTGGTGAGGAGAGGCAAGCAAAACACTCCCAGCGAACTCGAACCTCAAATCACGCAATGGCATACCAGCGTAGCAGCGCTTACCCACGTCGAACGCAACCTCAACCTGCTGAAACAGGCTGCCCATTCCGAGGCGTTTTCCTCCTTGATCAAGGGAATACGCTACCCTGTGGCGGGCCACACCTATGAGCTTCGCGCCTTGTCGCTTTCGGAAGTTACCGGCGATGAGTCCATTTATCTTGTAGTCATCGCGGATATTACGGATACGCTCATGGAAATCCGTAAAGCCGCGCAGGAGATCTTCCTGGTCGGGGGGGTAGGTTGGCTATTGGCGGAGGCGCTGCTGCTGGCCATTTTGTGGACGCCGATGGCGCGTCTACGCTCCACAGTCAACAGTTTGCCATTGTTAGCTCAGCGCAAATTCCAAACGGTACGCACGGCGTTGCACGTACAGGCGGGACACCGTGTATTCAGGGATGAACTGGACGTGCTCAATACAACCACTCTCGAACTGACCGACCGGCTGGAGCAGTTGGAAGGGCAAGTTCTCGAACATACTCAAGCCCTGTCCCTGCGCATGGAGGAATTGGCCCAGGAACGCAATTTCGTGACCCATTTATTGAACGCCGCGCAAGTGATGATCCTCACCCAGGATCGCAAGGGTCATATTCTCATGGCCAATCCATTCACCCAGCTATTGACCGGCTATCAAGAAACCGAACTACTGGGACAATCCTTCAAGAGTCTCCTGCATGCCGAGCAATATTCGGAAAACAGTCAAAGGATCAGCAAGGAATTAGTCTATGGCAAACACGCACACATCCGCCATGAATCGCGCGTGGTCTGCAAGGATGGCTCCATCCGCAATGTCACTTGGCATCATTCCAGGCTGACAGAGGCTCAATCCGAAAACGCCGCAATCCTTTCCGTCGGTTTGGATATTACGGAACGTTTGGGAGCGGAAACCAAACTGGCTTGGCTAGCCGACCATGATCCGCTGACGGGACTCATCAATCGACGTCGTTTTCAGGACGAATTGGCCCCGCTGGTCAACGCGGCCAAGCGCCACGATAGAACCGGAGCCCTGTTACTCATCGATCTGGACCAGTTCAAATACATCAACGATACCGAAGGTCACGATCACGGCGATACGCTGCTCAAACTGGTGGCCAAGCAGTTGACCAGTGCGGCTCTGGTCGGCGACGTCGTGGCGCGTATGGGGAGTGACGAATTCGCGTTAGTGCTTCAGGAAGCCGATGTCGAGGGTGCCGTGCAGCTCGCCATGGCCGTGAATGCCCTGCTCGGTACTATCGATTTTACCGTTGGCGGCATGAAACTGGTCATTTCCGCCGCCATCGGCATCACGCTTTTTCCCACCCATGGGGATAGCGTCATCGATCTGCAGACGAATGCCGATCTAGCCGTCAACCAAGCGAAGGAAAAAGGATATGGACAATGGCATATGTACTCCGGACAAGACGCCATTTTGGAAAAATTACAACGTCATATTTACTGGAAAGACAGAGTGTCCAATGCCTTACGGGACGATAGCTTCTTCCTGTACTTCCAACCCATCATGGAAATTGCCAGTGGCCGCATCAGTCATTATGAGGTGCTGCTGCGCTTGCAAAGCGAAGACGGAACCGTTATCGGCCCGGCGGATTTCATCGACGCGGCGGAACGAAGCGGGTTGATCTACGCTGTGGACCGTGCGGTCATTCACAAAGCACTGCAATTTTTGGCGGTGCTTCAGGCACACGGGCAGGATGTCCATCTGTCGGTCAATCTGTCGGCTCATGCTTTCCGTGATCCGGTGTTGCCGGATTATATAAACCAGGAGCTGCGGCGCAGTGGTGTGGAGGCCAAGCGTTTGATATTCGAGATCACGGAAACCGCCGCGGTAGCCGATTTCGCATTGGCCAACTCCCTGATTCTGGCAATCAAGGAGCTGGGGTGCTGCTTCGCGCTGGATGATTTCGGAATCGGCTTCTCCTCCTTTTACTATTTAAAACATCTACCGGTCGATATCCTGAAAATTGACGGTTCGTTTATTCGCCAATTGGCCGATAGCCTGGAGGATCAGATCATCGTCCAAGCCATGAGCCAAGTGGCTGCCGGATTCGGCAAAAAAACCACGGCCGAATTCGTCGAAACGTCCGCCATATTAGATCTGCTACGCGACTACGGAATCGATTATGCCCAAGGATATCTGATAGATAGGCCTTTGAGCAGCCAGGAGGTTTTACGCCGGGCTACGATATCCACTTGCACTTAGCGTTGCGCTGCACGGCAATCCCTGTGCACGCCACGCTGGGCCGATTTTCAGGCATCCCCCCAGCTGACCGGCGGCAAATCACTACCGGCATAGTTGCCGGGCACCAGCACAGTATCACGCGGCGGCGACAGGGCGTCGAGTTCCGGGTAATCTAAAGTGTAGTGCAAACCACGGCTTTCGCGGCGCAGCATGGCGCTGCGTACGATCAGATCCGCCACAAGCGCCAAATTACGCAATTCGATCAAATCGGCGCTGATCCTAAAATGACCGTAATATTCCTCGATCTCGCGGAGCAAGAGATCGACCCGGCTTTTAGCCCGGCGCAAACGCTTGTTGGAGCGCACGATACCGACGTAATCCCACATGAATCGCCGTAGTTCGTGCCAGTTGTGTGTGACCACCACTTCCTCGTCGGAATCGATCACCCGACTTTCGTCCCATGCCGGCAATACCGGCACCGCTTCCACCCTGGCCAACCGGACCTTGATATCCTCGCTAGCCGAATGGGCGAACACCAAGCATTCCAGCAGCGAATTGCTGGCCATGCGATTGGCGCCGTGCAAGCCGGTAAAAGCCGCCTCACCGATGGCATACAGGTTTTCCATATCGGTGCGCCCGCTGAGATCGGTCACGATCCCACCACAGGTATAATGCGCTGCCGGAACCACCGGCAGCGGCTCCTGGGTCATATCGAAACCGTATTCCAGACATTTGGCATGTACGGTTGGGAAATGCGAACGGATGAAATCGGCGGGTTTATGGCTGATATCCAGATATACGCAGGAAATGCCCAGGCGCTTCATTTCATGGTCGATGGCACGGGCGACGACATCACGCGGCGCCAACTCCAGACGCTGGTCGAAATCCTCCATGAAACGACTACCGTTAGGCAACAACAGATAGCCGCCTTCACCCCGAACCGCTTCGGTGATCAGAAAGGATTTGGCCTGTGGATGGTATAAGCACGTGGGATGAAATTGCATGAACTCCATGTTCGCCACACGGCAGCCTGCCCGCCAAGCCATGGCGATACCATCGCCGGTCGAACCATCTGGATTGCTGGAATATAAATAAACACGACTTGCTCCCCCACTGGCCAGTACCACGCAGCGTGCCGGGAACACCTCCACCTGCCCCGTCAGACGGTTCAGCACATACGCGCCAAGACAACGGTTGCCTGCCATTCCCAACTTGCGCGTAGTGATCAGGTCGATGACGCTATGGTGATCATGGAGGGTAATATTGGGATGCGCTTTGGCGCGTTCCTCCAGACTGGTCTGGATGGCGCGGCCCGTGGCGTCCGCCGCATGCACGACACGGCGGTGGCTATGCCCCCCCTCCCGAGTCAAATGATAATCGATCGAGCCGTCGGCGCGAGCTTCCGTGGTAAACATCACACCTTGGTGTATCAACCACTCGATCGCTTCTCGCGCATTTTCCACGGTAAAGCGGACGCTATCGAGATGACACAGACCGGCGCCGGCGATCAGCGTATCCTGGATATGGGATTCCAAGGAATCCTCGGCATCCACCACCGCTGATATGCCACCCTGGGCATAATAGGTGCTGCCCTCCTCCAACGTGCCCTTGGCCAAAGCGGTGACCGTCGCCACTTCGGCCAAACGCAGTGCCAAGCTAAGACCGGCGGCGCCACAGCCGATCACGAGAACATCGGTGGGAATGGTGTTGACCATGCTTGTGAGTTGTTCGACGAATAGGTTATCGTTGACGGACAAATGGCTCTATTCGTGAGCCAAGTCAATTTATAGCAATATAACCGACCGATGCATCGGCGTCATGCGAACTAATGAAAGAGGCTTATGTCTACCCCCATGAGATTGCATGGACATCGCCGTTAGAGTCAGGAGAGGCTGGCCCGGATGGGCGAACGTAACGTAGATCGTGAATTGGTGCGCAGAGTACAGAGAGGTGATAAAAATGCTTTTGATGTCCTTGTACGCAAATACCAATTCAAGATCGTTAAGTTAATCTCTCGCTATGTTCATGATCCCAGCGAGGCGTTGGATGTCGCGCAAGAAGCTTTTCTCAAGGCTTATCGAGCGCTGCCCAGCTTCCGCGGGGAAAGCGCTTTCTATACCTGGCTCTATCGAATTGCCATCAACACGGCCAAAAACTATCTGGTGGCACAAGGCCGACGTCCCCCCGGCTCGGATATTGACGCCCAAGAGGCTGAGCAATATGACGGCCAGACCTTCCTTAAGGAGTATGAAACGCCTGAGCGCATGCTCCTTAAGGACGAGATCGAAGCAACGGTTTTTAGGGCGATTGAGGAACTGCCGGAAGATCTCCGCACGGCTATCACCTTGCGTGAATTGGAAGGCATGAGTTACGAAGAGATTGCCCAAACCATGGGGTGTCCGATCGGAACCGTGCGTTCGCGTATTTTCCGAGCGCGCGAGTCGATCGACGCGAAGCTACGTCCATTACTGGAATGAATTCGGTTTCTGGATAGTGTTATGGCCGATATATCGAAAGAACAACTCTCAGCATTGATGGATGGCGAATGCGTGATGCCGGAGCAAGAACTGGTGTTGCGTCGCTTGGCCAAAGATGCCGAGTTGCGCGTATGCTGGCAACATTACCATATGATCAGCGACGCTCTGAAAAGCAATGTGCCTGATGTCATTGGTGTTGATTTCGCCGAGCGTATCAGCCGGCTCATAGTCGCCGATCCCCCTTTGTCGACCGAAACTTCGCCCAGGCCCTCGACCTGGTCCAAACCGCTCACCGGTTTTGCCCTAGCCGCATCGGTCGCCCTGGTCGCCTTTGCCGGACTCAAGCTGACCCAACCCCAGATCAACCTGGAACCCCAGAACTTAGCTAGCGACCAAACCATCTCCTCCGACGCCTCGAATGTCACCCAGCTCGCCTCCTCTAACACGGCTTTGGAAGCAAAGCTGAATAATTATCTGGTGAGCCACAATGAATATGCCTCCATGCACAGCGTACATGGCGTTTTGCCCTACGTGCGCATGGTCGGCTATCAACCTAATCCGTAGTATCGATGAATCCGAGGCACTGGTATTGCACGCTGCTGATTGCGGTATTGTGGTCAGCAGCGGCCTGGGCTGCGGCCGAAGATGCGCAACACAACGAAGCCCGGCAGTGGCTGGAGCGCATGATCAAAGCTACCCGGACCCTCGACTACGAGGGTGATTTCATCTATCTGCAGGGTGAACATCTTGAAGCGATGCACATCACGCACAGCAATCAAGCCGATGGCGAGTTGCAGCACATGATCTCCTTGAATGGCCCGATGCGTGAGGTGGTCGTATCCAATAACAAAGTCACCTGTTTGTCTCCCAAACAACAGGTTATTTTCAATGGATCGCACTACAGTCGTTCCTCATTTCCCATTTCCGTGCCGAAGGATCTGAGCAAACTTGAAGTCTTCTACGCCTTCAAGTTGATGGGGACGGACCGCGTCGCCGGTCAGGACACGCAGATCATCGCCATTCAGCCCCGTGACAACTTGCGCTTCGGTTACCAACTATGGCTGGATCATGATACCGGCATGGTTCTGCGCTCCGCCCTGCTTGACGAAGCGGGGCGTATCGTTGAGCAGATGATGTTTACGGATTTACGGTTGCAACCAGCCGAAATGGTTAAGCAAGCCTCGCTGGCTTCGATCACGACGGCGGCCATGCTCAATGACGCCAACGCCGAGGTGGTCGATACGGAAGAACAGACCACACCCGCTCCCTGGGTAGTGGAACATATGCCGGGAGGTTTCGAGCAAATCATGTACAATCGCGTACCGGATACTCCAGGGCATCAGCCCATTGATCATCTCGTGCTTACCGATGGTCTGGTCACGGTCTCGGTATTCGTGGAGCACCTAGTGGATGCCGAACCGTTGCTCAAGGGAGCCTCTCGCATGGGCGCCATGAATGCCTTCGGTACGACCCTGGATGACGATTATCAAGTCGTGGCCGTCGGCGAAGTCCCACCAGCCACTGTCCAGCTTATCGCCTCGTCGGTAAAACATCAGCCGGAAGCCGTCCGATGATCGAGGAATGCGCCCGTGTCGTCGCGATTGGTGAGGGATGCGCCTGGGTTGAGACGCAGCGAAAAAGTAGCTGCGGCGCTTGCAGTCTCAAATCCGGTTGCGGCACAGCCGCTCTCGCCAAGGTATTGGGACAACGCAACGATCCGGTGCGTGTCTTAAACACTCTGCCCTTGAACGTCGGTGACCAGGTGAAAATCGGAATTGCCGAACAAGCACTGGTTAAAGGCTCGGCGGCCGTGTATTTAGCTCCCTTGGTGACGATGGTGATGGGAGCCATAGTGGGACGCGGAATGTCTTCCCCGCCCAGTGAGGTCGTAAGCATCTTATTGGGATTGTTGGGATTTGCCGGAGGCTTGCTCTGGGTGAATGCTTACTCCTATAAAATCCGCAATGACACGCGCTTTCAGCCCGTCGTGCTGCAGCGCCTCGCCTAATATTCTCCAGCCCACGGTTCTTGGTTTATTTATTGAGGTTATAATGCTGCTGCGCGGCGCGGCAGGTATGTAATCGGCGTCGCAATTCCACAAACCATACACTTCGGTCAACCAGAATCCCGGTCGGGCCGGCTCGCTAAGGCGATGTTGAGCACAGCGCCATTACCGGCCCAGACGGTAAACTATGCAACACATTCGCAACTTTTCCATCATTGCACATATTGATCATGGCAAATCCACGCTGGCTGATCGCTTTATTCAAATCTGCGGCGGATTAAGCGAAAGGGAGATGGCAGCCCAAGTGCTCGATTCCATGGACCTGGAGCGAGAACGCGGCATCACCATCAAAGCGCAAAGCGTTTCCCTGCGGTATCCCGCCCGCGACGGCGTCACTTATCAGCTCAATTTCATCGACACACCAGGACATGTCGATTTCGCCTATGAAGTTTCGCGCTCTCTGGCGGCCTGCGAGGGAGCATTGCTGGTCGTGGATGCCGCTCAAGGCGTGGAAGCTCAAAGCGTGGCCAATTGCTACACGGCAATCGAGCAAGGACTGGAGGTGTTGCCCGTCCTGAACAAAATTGATCTGCCGGCCGCCGATCCGGATCGAGTCGCGCATGAGATCGGCGACATTATCGGCATCGACGCCAGCGAGGCCATCCATGTAAGCGCCAAAACCGGCCTGGGTGTGGCGGATCTGCTGGAGCAGATTGTCCAACGCATTCCGCCGCCGCGGGGTCGTTCGGAAGCAACGCTGAAAGCGTTGATCATAGACTCCTGGTTCGATAATTTCGTGGGCGTCATCTCGCTGGTGCGGGTCGTGGACGGCTTTATCAAAATCGGCCAGAAAGTGCAGGTGATGTCGACAGGTCGGGCCTTTCAGGTCGACAAGGTCGGGCTCTTCACTCCCAAACGCACCGATCAGGATACGCTCAACACGGGGGAAGTCGGCTATGTGATCGCCGGGATCAAAGACATCGACGGAGCACCGGTCGGCGATACGCTCACTGATGCCAACCGACCAGCCGACCAGGGGTTGCCAGGATTTCAAAAGATACAGCCGCGTGTATTCGCCGGTCTGTTTCCTATTTTCTCCGATGACTACGAAGCCTTCCGCGCCGCGCTTCAGAAACTGCGTTTGAATGATGCCTCCTTGTTCTTTGAACCGGAAACTTCCCAGGCGCTGGGCTTCGGATTTCGATGTGGTTTTCTGGGCATGCTGCACATGGAGATCGTACAGGAGCGTTTAGAACGCGAGTATCAACTGGACCTGATTACCACGGCCCCCACCGTCATCTATGAAGTCGTCACCACCGATGGCACGACAGAACGCATCGACAATCCCGCCAATCTTCCGCCCACTCAAAACATCAGCGAGGTTCGCGAACCCATCATTCTGGCCAATATCCTATTGCCGCAAGAACACCTGGGCGCGGTAATCAACCTGTGTATCGAAAAACGCGGTGTTCAACGCAATCTCGTCTATGCCGGCCGACAGGTCTCACTGGCCTTCGAACTGCCGCTCAGCGAGGTCGTGCTGGATTTCTTCGACCGCCTAAAATCGGTCAGTCGTGGCTTCGCCTCATTCGATTATTCCTTCGAACGGTTTCAAACCACGCCGCTGGTCAAATTGGATATTCTCATCAACGGAGAACGGGTCGACGCCCTGTCGATCATCGTACACCGCGATCAAGCCCAACAGCGCGGCCGGGAACTCATCGAACGGATGCAGGAAGTCATTCCCCGCCAAATGTTCGAAGTAGCGATCCAGGCCGCGATTGGCAATCATATTATTGCTCGCACGACCGTCAAGGCGCTGCGCAAGAACGTGACGGCCAAATGTTATGGCGGCGATGTGACTCGCAAACGCAAACTGTTGGAAAAGCAGAAAGCCGGAAAGCGGCGTATGAAACAGGTTGGCAAGGTCGAAATTCCTCAGGAAGCCTTCCTCGCCGTATTGCAGGTAGATAAAAAGTAAATCTCACCGTGGAAGCTTAACGTTCATGAATTTCGACTTCGCTACCGTATTGGTTTTGCTCGCGCTGGTCACAGGCGTTATCTGGCTTTTGGACATATGGGTCCTGGCACCTAAGCGGGCCCTATCGAAAGAAAGCTCAGCCTCCAACAAACCGTTTCCAGACCATGGAAAGCCCCGTTCCGGGGAGTTGACTCTGGATGAAGCCTACGGTGTGCTGGGCCTATCCCCGAATGCCTCGGACAAGGCGTTAAGAAAAGCTTATCAGCGCCTGATCAGCCAACACCTACCCAATTCGGGATCATCCGAAGCCACCGCAAACCGACCGGATGGAGCACCCATTCAGCAAGTTCAGACCGCTTTCGAACGCATCAACGCGGAACGGAAGCTACCCTGGTATGTCGATTTATCCCGTTCGTTTTTCCCTATCATCGTTGCCGTGCTGGTATTGCGCTCTTTCATTGTCGAGCCGTTCCGCATTCCTTCGGGCTCCATGGAACCGACCTTGTTGCCGGGTGACTTTATCCTGGTCAACAAATTCGCCTACGGCCTGCGCTTGCCCGTAGTCAACGCCAAGATTCTCGACACCGGCTCACCGCAACGGGGCGATGTAGTGGTCTTCCGCTATCCCGAGGACCCTTCGATAGCCTATATTAAGCGCATCATCGGATTGCCAGGCGATCATCTGCAATATCGCGACAAACAACTTTATATCAATGGCGTACCCGCCACTCAGAGCGATGTAGCCGAAGCCATGGGCCCGGGCGGTTTCGAGCAACGCATGGAGCAACTCGGCGACGTTCAACACGCCATCCAAATCAACAGCAATTGGGCCCTGACCAGTCTGTGGCAAGGATTGGACCTGCAAAGGGATTTCGCGGGACGTCTAATCAGTTGGGAATATGACGTGCCGCCCGGCCATTATTTTGCGCTGGGAGATAATCGCGATAACAGCCGCGACAGCCGCTTTTGGGGGCCATTGCCTGAACAGAATCTGATCGGCAAGGCATTTTTAATCTGGATGAATTGGGATTGTGTCACATTTAATGGGCATTGCGGACGCATCGGGGAGGTTATTCGATGAAACTTAAACCAAATGACTTCGGGGACAAACAGCGGCAACGCGGCATCACAATGATCGCTGTCGTGTTGATTGTAATTATTATTGCTTTTGTCGCCCTGATCAGCATGAGAATCATTCCTATTTATCTGGAATATTTTTCGATAGTCAAGATACTTGAAGACGTGGCCAATGAATCCAACGGTAAAACACCGACATCGCTAATCAGTTTAAAGCTTAGTCGGCGATTTGACATCGACTACGTCACCGTCATCACGGCAAAAGACATCAAAATCACGCCGAAAGGCGCCACCAGGATACTCGAACTGGCCTACGAAGACCGACGCCCCTTGATCGCCAATCTCGATATCGTCGCCAAATTCCAAAAGACGTTGACTTTGAATCCGTGAATCCATCCGTTATCGGCCTTTGCCGTGTTCTCAAACACACGTTCGGCACTCCCGTATTGCTGGAAGAAGCCCTGACTCATCGTAGTGCTATCGGACACAGTAATGAACGTTTGGAATTTCTTGGTGACGCCATTTTGAACTTTGTCATCGCCGAGCGGTTGTTCAACGACTATCCACAAGCCAGCGAAGGTGAACTCAGCCGCTTGCGGGCAACCCTGGTCAAAGGGGAAACGTTGGCTGAAATCGCACGCCAGATAGGATTAGGTGATTATTTACGACTCGGTCCCGGCGAACTGAAAAGCGGTGGCAACCGCCGTTCCTCCATATTGGCAAACGCACTGGAAGCCGTTTTTGGAGCCGTTTATCTGGATAGCGATTTCGTCATCTGTCGGCATTTGATACTCAGACTCTATGAGGGCTGTTTGGCCAACCTACCGACAGCCAACGAACTCAAGGACCCTAAAACACGTCTACAGGAATATTTACAAGCCCGTGGGCTGGCATTACCTGTCTACCGTATCCTGGAAATCAGCGGCGAAGCTCACGCCCAACAGTTTACCGTCGAATGTAGCGCTGGGACGCATCACACGGTTGCGGTAGGAGATAGCCGGCGTAAAGCCGAGCAAGAAGCTGCCCGTCAACTCTTGGCACTCATCGTAATATGAGCGAACAACGCGCCGGTTATGTAGCCCTGCTGGGGCGACCCAACGTGGGCAAATCAACCCTGCTGAATTGCTTGATCGAGCAAAAGATCAGCATTACCGCACCCAAACCCCAAACTACCCGCCATGTGATTCTGGGGATTCACACCCTGCCCGATACGCAGATCGTCTACGTCGATACGCCGGGATTGCATCGCAATACGCCCCATGCCATCAATCACCATATGAACCGCGCCGCCAGCAGTGTGCTGGCGTACGTGGATGTCGTCGTCTTCGTGCTCGAAGCCTTGCGCTGGAACGAAGAGGATCGGGCCGTTCTCAAGCACTTATCCAACTTTCAGGGACCGGTCATTCTCGCTATCAACAAAGTCGACAAGCTGGCGGAAAAATCCCGTCTGCTGCCGTTCATCGAAATGCTCAGTGGTCAGATTCAATGTCAGGAATACATTCCCTTGTCGGCTCTACAGGGTGACAACATCGCGGTCTTGGAACAACGTATCGCGGCTTTGTTGCCGGTCTCGGAATTTCTCTTCCCGCCCGATCAACTGACCACGGCCAGTCAACGTTTTCTGGCCGCCGAAGCGATCCGGGAAAAGTTGACCCGACATCTGAGTCAGGAATTGCCGTACTCCCTCACCGTGGAAATTGAAACATTCGCCGAGCAGGGACCGGTATTACACATAGGCGCGGTGATTTGGGTGCAGCGTCCGGGACAAAAGCGCATCGTCATCGGCGAAAAAGGCGCCATGCTCAAGGCCATCGGACGCGAAGCCCGACAGGATCTTGAACAACTATTGCAGCGCCGGATTTTTCTGGAGACCTGGGTTAAGGTCCGGGATGGCTGGATCGATGATGAATCCGCCCTGCGACACTTCGGGTATGCCGATTGAAGCGGTGACCTGAATTCCTTTGCCATCGTGCGCGTCGCACTGCAACCTGGCTTCATCCTGCATCGCCGACCTTATCGCGATACCAGCCTGCTGGTAGAGATTTTTACCCAGGAATGGGGGCGTTTGACACTGGTTGCCCGCGGCGCGCGCGGACCCCGCTCCCGGTGGAGAGGGCTCCTGCAACCGTTCAAACCGCTGCTGCTGTCCTGGGCTGGCAAGGGCGGCCTGGGCAACTTGAGCGGCGCGGAAGAAACCACGCCAGCACCCCCTATTCCCACGGACCGTCTGTTATGCGGATTTTATGTCAACGAATTGCTGCTGCGTCTTATACAACCGCATGATCCCTGCTCCGTGGGGCTCTTCGAAACTTACCGGAACACCCTGCAAGCTTTGGCCTGTTCGCCCTTCGTAGAGCCCGTGCTGCGAATATACGAAAAACACCTGCTGACGGAACTGGGTTATGGTCTGCTGCTCGACAGCGAGGCCGTGAGCAATCAGGCGATTATCGCGCAAGGACTTTATCGCTATCTCCTTGATCAAGGGCCATTGCCCATGGTACGGGAACGACCCGGACCGGGCATCCCGGTTTCCGGCCGTGCGCTGCTGGCGCTGCACCACGAAGCGTTGGACGAACCCGCACTGTGGCGGGAAATCAAGCGACTCACTCGCGCCGCTCTGGACCTGCGTCTGCAAGGACAAGTACTCAAAACGCGCACGCTGTTGCGCGCCGAGCATCAACGTCGCCTCAATCGATGAGGTCATGACTCCCGTGAATCTCCAAATTTATGGCATCGGCAGCGATATCGTCGAGATTGCCCGCATGCGCGATGGCTTACACCGCTTCGGCGAGCGTTTCGCGCAGCGTATTTTGGCAGAAGACGAGTTCGCGGAATTCAAGGACAATCGTCAATCCGCACATTTCCTGGCACGCCGATTCGCTGCCAAGGAAGCCCTCAGCAAAGCTCTGGGCTCCGGGTTTCGCGACGGTGTGTCGTTGCGCACGCTTGGCATCGGCCATGACGCTTTCGGCAAACCCCTAGTCGTCTACCACGGACCGGCGCTGGAAACCATCAACCGCCTGGGGATAAGCGAAAGCCTGCTCAGCATTTCGGATGAGCGTGACTACGCACTGGCATTCGCGATATTGCTCCGCCGCTAAGGCATCACCCGGCATGAGCCGCAACGCTTATTCGCTCTTGATGCGTATGGTTTTCGCACGGGCGTCGCCACTTTTCAGCAAAGTTTGAACCGCGGCAATATCCAGTGCTCCGTTGTGCTCATGCGCATAATCCGTAATGGAACGACTTTTCAAATTGGTCGGCAATTGAATCGCGGTGAAATGGATGATGCCATCGGCATCCAATTCAAAAATCACTCCAATGGGCACATTGTCCGGTTGGGGTGGAGCCACCGGCAGGGTCAGACGCCCCAGGTAACAATTTTCCTGCGGACGGCGCTGCTCGCCGCGATACACCGTCATCACCACCTTGTCCTGCAAGGGACGCTGGGTAAAGCCCAGATGCCCGCGTTTGCAAGGATAGCGGGTCTGGCGCGGGATCAGCGTCTGGAAAATCAATTCATCGTGTTCGTCCAGCATATCCACGCCCAGTGAATGCCCGGTCACGTTGCTGATGCGCACCGGCACGGTATCCCCGGCTTCGGAGAGAAACAAGCTGGTCGCCATCATGGCCGCGCCATGCGCAACCGCCGCCTCAGCCTGTGTAGTGATGTAGGGCTCGCGCACCTCCTGAGCGATCAGTTCACGCACGACGCGAATCTTGGTGGACCCCCCAACGAGAATGACCCGATCGATATCGGCGGCGCAAACTCCGGCATCCCGCACGACCTGACGCATGACGTACACGGTCTTTTCCAGCAGCGGCGCGATCAATGCCCGAAAAATGGACTGGTTGATGTCCACCGCCAAGGGATGTCCCAGGCAATTCGCCAGAATGATGGACGCCTTATCGTTGTGCGAGAGCTCGATTTTGGCGGCTTCCACGGCTTTTTTCAGACGCTGTCGGGCGATCAGCGATTCATCCGTGGTGAAGTTCAATAGGTCCAGGCCCGTGGCGGCATGAAACCGCTCCGCAACCCAGCGTAGCAAGGCTTGATCGATATCGTCACCACCTAGACGATTATCGCCGCCGACGGCCAAAACCTCGAAGTGATTGTGGCGTACCCGCAATAGGGAGACATCGAAGGTGCCACCCCCCATATCGTAGACCAGGATGAGCTGATTCCGGCCCTGATCCAAACCATAGGCGATAGCGGCGGCGGTCGGCTCGGGAATCAGCCGTAACAGGCGTAAACCGGCTTCCTCACCGGCACGCTTGGTGGCTGCACGCTGGACTTCATTGAAATAGGCAGGAACCGTGATCACCGCATCCCTCACCGGCTCGCCGAGATAATCCTGGGCGCCTTCCACCAAGCGTTGCAGGATGATACGACTGATGTCCACCGGCGTCAGCAAACGCCCGCCCATCCGGTAGGTTTTTTTGCCATCGCCTATGAACCGCTTGGCTAAAGTCACAGTATTGGCTGGATTCAGCAACTGAGCGGACTTTGCTGGAAGGCCAACCAGTACGCCGCCATCTGGACGAAAGGAAACGACCGAAGGCATGGCTGTTCGTCCGTCGATGGGAATGGTTTCGACACCGCCTTCGCGGTACACCGCCACCACGGAATTAACCGTACCCAAATCGATCCCTACGGCATAGGACATAATGCTGATTACCTGGCCATCATGGAGTTGTCAGTAGAATATAATACCCTGCCCAACTCAGGAGCTTTATCACTGTGACTTCGCCTGCCGCCGCCTCCCCACCCGGAATGGCCGATTTCAAGATCACCTCCCTGCCCTTGCATTATCAAGGCAAGGTGCGCGATATCTATTCCGTAGATGAGCGCCATCTGTTGATGGTAGCCAGTGACCGGCTGTCGGCCTTCGATGTCGTCCTGCCCACCCCCATTCCCGGCAAAGGAGTGGTGCTGACCGCGTTGTCGGACTTCTGGTTCCGCCACGCCGCCCATATTGTGCCCAATCACCTGCAATTGGCCGAAAAGACGTTGGAGGATGCGTTACCGAATCCCAACGAACGTGAGCGCATCGCTGATCGTGCCGTGGTGGTGCGCAAGCTCAGGGGTTTGCCGGTGGAAGCCATTGTGCGCGGCTACCTGATCGGGTCCGGCTGGAAGGATTATCGGGCCAGCGGCCAAATAAGCGGTATCCGTCTGCCAGCCAATCTGCGCTTGGCGGAGCGCCTGCCGCAACCCATCTTCACGCCCTCCACCAAGGCATCGCTGGGGGCACATGACGACAACATCGATTTCGAGCACGCCACGAAACTGTTGGGTAACGAACTGGCCGAGCAGATACGCGAAGTGAGTTTACGCCTATATCGCGAGGCGGCGGAGTATGCCCTGCGACAAGGCATCATCATCGCCGACACCAAGTTCGAATTCGGCCTGGATGACTCCGATCGTCTGATTCTGATGGATGAAGTACTGACCCCCGACTCATCGCGTTTCTGGCCGGCGGATCAGTATCGACCGGGAGAAAATCCACCCAGCTTCGACAAGCAGTTCGTACGCGACTACCTGGAAACCCTGGCTTGGGACAAACGGCCGCCCGGCCCCGAATTGCCAGCGGACATCGTGGCCATGACCGTTACCAAATACCGGGAAGCCTGGCAAAGGCTGAGCGATCGGAGGTGAAGGCTTCGGCACCCGCCGAACGGGTGCCAGGCGCTGTTGCCACGGCCATAGGCGAGAATGGCCAACGCCTTGCCCCGGATGCCATGCCCTGGAACGACAAAAAGCATTCGGGTAGTACACAAAAATGCGGTAGCGAGAGTTCCACCTGAAGCTCCCCGTAATCCCTTGAGCCAAGGGTGGATGGGCCGCACCGAATTAAGTCATTTAATGAAGAGAATGCTTTGTTCGAATCGCTTAAGTTATACGGGTTATGCGACAGTCAAACGCTTATTTTCGAGACTCCCCGATAAACCCTTGCGAACGGGAACGGTCAGATCCGTAGTCAAGCTTAACGCAGGCGTCTAATCTAAGTGTGCAATTGCGAAATGGAGAGTGGGCCAGTCTAATCAATGGGTATCGAAAGACATTCAATCCATCCGTCAAATTTCCGACTCTATCGAGGATGAACAATGCTTAAATACAAGCAGGTGTTGTCGTTGCCGCTGCTGGTAGCGGGCCTGTTCTTATCAGGCTGCGCCACCGATCCAGGCGCCTCAGGACATAGCCCGCAAACTCCGCAATTCTCTGGATTTCTCGACGATTATTCCAAGCTGAAGCCCGAATCCGGTGGTGGCGATGCCCTGGTCTGGCGCAATACCCAGGTCAATTTCGCGCGCTATAACAAAATCCTGATCGAACGGATACGTGTTTCCTTGAAAGACGACGCGGCCAATAAGACCATCGATCCCACCGAACTCAAAGCCTTGGTCGATTATTTCCACGAAGCCTTGGTCCGCGAATTGGGCAGCAAGTATCCCATCGTCGACAAACCCGGCCCGGACGTGTTACGGGTACGCATCGCCATCACCGATCTGGTGCCGACCAAGCCGGAATTGAGTGTTGTAACCCTGGTGGTGCCCTACGCCACCATCGCCGATTTCGGATCGGGCGCGGCATCGGGTCGAGAGGCGGGCTCACCGGCCTATGTTGGCGAGACCGGCATCGAGGCCGAATTCATCGATGGCGGGACGCAACAAGTGGTTGCGCAATATGTGGATCGGGAAATCGGCAAAAAATATGTGGTCGACACCAGCCACGGTTTGGCGAATGCCGTCAGCAAGGGCTTCTCGCAATACAGCAAAGCCTATTCAACCTGGGGCTATGCGAAACAGGCTTTCGATTTCTGGGCGAAATTATTCCGTGAACGATTCGATGCCCTGCATGGAACAAGCTGATATCGGGGCGTCAATCGTCTTCGAGAATCAAACGGGCTAATAGCTTGCATAAACCCAACTCAACATAACGCACCGTGTTGGCGATTTTTGTCTTTGCAGGATGCGTTTGTTGAATCCGCTCGATTCCGCAAATTTTCGGCTTGATTTAAGTATTTTTCGCGATTGGAAGGCTGGAAACGGTTTTATCCCTACCATGGATCGTCGTATGGTTAAATCACGTTCGCTCGCCTATAGTAGCTGGACAATGACTTGCCGCTAGCTCGTTACCGAAGCCGGCGAAGATTTCCAATCGACCGGAAGTTTGGCTCCATAGCCCGGCCATGCGCGATGGTACATTAAGGATCAGGAGTCGTACAGCGGAACAGACCTTCATTGATTCTTGTAGAAACGTAATCCTGAATTGCAATACTTAAGATTCAATGAAATGAGGCCGTCCTCCGTCTACCCATCCGTCTTCGAACCACCGCGCCCACCTTCGAATCCGTCTTCAGGGCCAGCTATTGGTTTCCCCTCTCAGATAATCGAGCGAGGTCTATCGTGCGCCCTCAATCCTTAAGGAACCCCCTGATATCCATTCTGTTGATTGCCGGAGCTTGCGTCGGCCATGTGGTGCTCGCCCAAGAGCCACCCCCTGTAGAGGTTTCCGTCATGGAAACCAAAACCCAGGATACCCCGGCCAACTACGAGTTCCCCGGCAAAACGGAAAGCTCGCGGGAAGTGGAAATCCGTGCCCGTGTTACCGGCTATCTTGACAAGATCGCTTTTCGGGAAGGCGCCCTGGTCAAGACCGGCGAGATACTGTTCCAACTGGATGCCCGGCCATTCAAGGCCGCCCTGGACAATGCCAAGGGCATGCTCGCCCAGGAAGAAGCCAAACTCAAAAATGCCCGCGCCACGCTCAGCCGTATTAAGCCGCTGGCCCGCGAAAACGCCGTCAGCCAGAAGGATCTGGATGACGCCACGGCTGCCGTTCTGACCTCGCAAGCCGCCGTGCAATCAGCCAAGGCCCAGGTCGATGACGCCGAAATCAATCTCGGTTATACCACCATCCGCTCGCCTTTGACGGGGCTGGCCGGACGCTCGGAAAAACGTGAAGGCAGCCTGGTTACGGCCGGTCAGGACAGCTTACTGACCACGGTGGTGCAACTGGACCCGATCTGGGTCAATTTCAGCGTGGGCGAAAACGAGGTGCTCAAATTCCGGCAAGAAAAACAAAGCGGGAAAATTCGTTCCACGGACAATATCGAAGCGGAAGTGATTCTGGCCAATGGAACGATTTATCCGCAGAAGGGCAAAATCAACTACGTAGCGCCTACCATCGACCAAGCCACCGGCACATTGGCGCTGCGCGTGGAATTGCCCAACCCGTCGGGGACCCTGACCCCAGGTCTGTTCGTTCGGGCGCGCCTGGGCGGGGCGGTGCGCACCAACGTCATCATGGTGCCTCAGCGCGCCGTCATGCAGGGCGCCCAGGGCAAGTTCGTCTATGTCGTCAATGCGGAACAAAAGGCCGAGCCCAAGCCGGTCCAAGTCGGCGACTTCTTCGGTGATCAATGGATCATCACCAGTGGGCTGAACAGCGGTGAGCAGGTCATCGTAGACGGCGCCATCAAGGTCAGACCCGGCTCATCGGTCAAGATCCAGCCAGCCCAAGCTTCACCCACCTCTAGTGGCCAATAAGGGAGGCGATCAATGATTTCACGATTCTTCATTGATCGGCCAATCTTCGCGGCGGTCATTTCCATCGTCATCACGCTAGCCGGGCTGGTGGCGATGGTGGGTCTACCCATCGCCCAGTTTCCGGAAATCACCCCGCCGCTATTGCAGGTGGTGACCAGCTATCCGGGCGCCAATGCCGAAACGACCTCCAATTCGGTGGCGGCTCCGGTCGAACAGCAGGTCAATGGCGTCGAGAACATGATCTACATGCAGTCGAACAACTCGGCCAGTGGAGACATGGCGCTCAACATTTATTTCAACATCGGCACCGACATCGACTTGGTGTTGCCCGATTTGACCAACCGGGTCAATCTCGCCAATCCGGTGATGCCAGCGGACGTGCGCCAAAACGGGCTCACCATCAAGAAGGCGTCCTCCAACATTCTGATGGTCGTGGCGATCAGTTCCGACGGCTCCCAAGATCCCAATTTCGTCAGCAACTACGCCAACATCAACGTAGTGGACGAACTCAAGCGCATTCCCGGCGCCAGTCAAGTCTCGCTGTTTACCCAATCCGATTACGCCATGCGCATCTGGCTCAAGCCGGACCGCATGGCCGAGTTGAACCTGACCGTCAACGACATCCGTAAAGCGATTCAGGAACAAAACGCCCAGTTCGCGGTCGGCAAGGTAGGCCAGCCGCCGACCGGCTATCCCGTACAGATCACCCTGCCGGTATCGGCCAAGGGCCGGTTGGACGATCCTGCGGAGTTCGAGCAGATTATCCTACGCTCCAACCCCGACGGTTCCGCCGTCCTGCTACGCGACGTGGCGCGAGTGGAACTGGGTATTCGCAGTTACGACACGGAGGGTTTGCTGAACGGGAAACGCACTGATTTCATCATGGTGTATCAACAGCCCGATTCCAACGCGCTGGATGTCGCCGAAAAAATCATCACCCGAATGGATGAGTTGTCCAAGAATTTCCCGGCCGGCGTCAGTTATTCCATTCCCTACAACACCACCAAGTTCGTCGAAGTGTCCATCGAAGCGGTGGTGCACACCTTTTTCGAGGCGGTCCTGCTGGTCATCCTGGTGGTCTATCTGTTCCTGCAAAACTGGCGGGCCACACTGATTCCCCTGCTGGCGGTGCCGGTCTCCATCATCGGCACCTTCGCCGGCATGTTTTTACTCGGGTTCTCGATCAACACCCTGACCCTGTTCGGCATGATCCTGGCCATCGGCATCGTGGTGGACGACGCCATCGTGGTCATCGAAAACGTCGAACGGAATATGCACGAATTCGGCTTGAGCGCCAAGGAAGCGGCGCGGCGAGCGATGGACGAAGTGACCGGCCCGGTCATCGCCATCGTGCTGGTCTTGTGCGCGGTGTTCGTTCCCACAGCCTTTCTGAGCGGCATCACCGGTCAGTTGTACAAACAGTTCGCCATCACCATCGCTATTTCGGTGATCATCTCCGGCTTGGTCGCCCTGACCCTCAGTCCGGCATTGGCGGCGATTCTGCTAAAACCCTCGCACGGCGAGAAAAACATTTTCTTTCGCGGTTTCGAGAAAAGCTTCGGCATTTTGACCAACGGCTACGTCGCGGGCTCCTCGTTCCTGATCCGGCGAGTTCTGATCGGTCTGTTATTGTTCGGTGGTTTGCTATTCGTCACTTTCGGGCTGTTCAAAAGCATTCCTAGCGGCTTCGTACCTGACGAAGACCAGGGCTATCTGGTGGGGGTGGCCATCTTGCCGGACGGAGCCAGTCTGGATCGTACCCGCGAAGTGGTCCTGCAAGCCAACCAGATATTCTCCAAGAACCCGGCGGTGGCCAACGTAGTCAGCCTGAATGGCTTCAGCCTGTTGGACAGCCAGAACAAACCCAATTTCGCCACGTTCTTCCTGCCGCTCAAGGACTGGAAGGAGCGGGAGGCTCCAGAGCTGCACGCTTTCGCCACGCAAAAAACGTTGCAGGCCGAGGTTTTCCAGCAAATCAAGGAAGCCCAGGTGATGCTATTCAACCCCCCGCCCATTCCCGGCATGAGCAGTACCGGCGGCTTTGAATTCTGGGTTCAGGATCGAGGCGGCGCCGGTTCCAAGGCACTGGAGGAAGCGGTGCAAAAACTCATCGCCAAAGCCAAGGAAAAGCCCGTGCTCGGTCCGTTGACCAGCACTTTCCGCGCGAATTCCCAGCAGTTGTTCGTCGATCTGGATCGGGAAAAAGCCCGCGCGCTGAACGTACCGATCAACGATGTATTCGATTTGCTGCAAGGATTATTCGGCTCGATCTACGTCAACGATTTCAACAAGTTGGGTCGGACATTTCGGGTGATGCTGCAAGCTGACACCGAATACCGCACCCGTCCGGAGGACATCAGTCAAGTCTACGTACGCTCGACGACCGGCGAAATGATCCCGTTAAGCACCCTGGTTACGGTGCAATACGCCACCGGCCCGGACAACGTGTCGCGCTTCAATGTATTTCCCGCCGCTCGCATCAACGGCAACGCCGCTCCGGGCTACAGTTCCGGACAAGCGTTGGCGACGATGGAAACCCTGGCCAAGGAAGTCCTGCCGGAAGGCATGAGCTATGCCTGGGCCGGCCAAGCCTTTCAGGAAAAACAGGTGGGCGCGGCTTCGGCGTTGGCCTTCGTATTCGGCATTATCATGGTGTTCCTTATTCTCGCGGCGCAGTATGAAAAATGGACCCTGCCCATCGCGGTGATCATCGCCGTGCCGTTCGCCGTGGCGGGCGCGCTGCTGGCGATTCTGCTGCGCGGTCTGGTCAACGACGTGTATTTCCAGATCGGCTTGGTGACGCTCATTGCCCTGGCCGCCAAGAACGCGATTCTGATCGTCGAGTTCGCCGTGATGAAACGCGAAGAAGGATTGTCGGCCATCGATGCGGCGTTGGAAGCGGCGCGGCTGCGTTTCCGGCCGATCATCATGACCTCGCTGGCCTTCATTCTCGGTTGCGTACCGCTGGCGCTCAGCACCGGCGCGGGCGCTTTCAGCCGGCACTCCATCGGCACCGGGGTGATCGGGGGCATGTTGGGCGCCACCTGCGTCGCCATCTTCTTTATTCCCTTGTTCTACCGGCTGTTCAGCGGCCGCGGCCCCCGCAGCGAACCGGCGGCCGGCGACAGTTCGACCCCGACCACTCCAACCACCCCGACCGGCGAATCCACGGCGCCCGCCCAACTCAAGGAGGAAGGCGGTCATGCCTGATAACGCCCGCGTGCAAACGAACCCTCGTCACTTTTGTGGAAAAATGCGCCTGCTGACAGCGACCATCGTCATCGCGCTGTCGGGTTGCGCGGTCGGCCCGGATTATCAGCCGCCTACCATCGACACGCCGGATACTTGGCGGCTCACCCTGGATGAAGGCACCGATTATTCCAATTCCGCCTGGTGGCGGTCATTCCAGGACCCCGTACTGGATCAATTGATTCAACAAGCCTTGAAGGACAACAAGGATCTCAAAATCGCGGCGGCGGTCATCGAGGAGTATATGGGCCGTTACGGAGCCACGCGCGCCAATCAATTTCCACAACTTGACGCCAGCGGTTCCGCCATTCGAGGCCGTAGCGCGGAATCCGAACGTCTACCGGGCACCGACGCCGTGGGCGAAAGCTATCGCATCGACCTCAACGCCTATTTCGAAATTGATTTCTGGGGCCGTTTGCGCCGGGCCACGGAGGCCGCCCGAGCCGATCTGCTGGCCAGCGAAGAAGCCCGGCGTACCGTGGTGCTGACCCTGGTATCGGCGGTCGCCTCCAGTTACATCAACCTGCGGGAACTGGACAAGGAACTGGACATCTCACGCGAAACGCTAAAGACCCGCGAGGAATCCGTGCGCATCGCGCGGCTGCGTTTCCAGGCCGGATTGACCTCCGAACAGCCTTACCAGCAGGCTGTCGCCGAATACCAAGCCGCCGCCCTGAAAATACCGCTGCTGGAAAAAAGGATCGCCCAGCAGGAAAACGCCTTGAGCTTGTTACTCGGGCGAAACCCCGCTCCGATCGACCGCGGGCGTGGACTCAATGAACTGGCCATGCCCGGCGTACCGCAGGGCCTACCCTCCACGCTATTGGTGCGGCGCCCCGACATTCGCCAAGCGGAACAGCAACTGATCGCCGCCAATGCCCTGATCGGCGTGGCTCGGGCGGAGTACTTCCCCACCATTTCGCTGACGGGCGCGCTGGGTTCGGCCAGTTCCGATCTGTCCGATCTGTTTTCGGGACCGGCACGGACCTGGTCCTACGGGGGCGCTTTGCTGGCTCCGATATTCACCGCGGGCAAAATCGCCGGTCAGGTCCAAGTAGCCGAAGCCCAACAGCAACAGGCCTTGCTGAATTATCAGCAAACCATACAAACGGCGTTTAGCGAGGTGGACGACAGCCTGGTCGATTTGAGTAAATCTCAAGAACAGTACGAGGCGCAAAAAAAGCAGGTCGAAGCGTATAGCCGTTATGCGCATCTGGCCCAGTTGCGCTACGACAATGGCTACACCAGCTATCTGGAAGTCGTGGATGCGCAACGCAATCTGTTCGAATCCGAACTGGCCTTAACGCAGAATAAAGGCAGTGTTTTCCTGGCCGTGATCAATCTCTACAAAGCCATGGGTGGCGGTTGGGTAACGGAAGCCGAAACCTTAGCGCAAGTGGAGCCCGACCCATCGAACGACGGGCAAGCTCAGCACCCGTCACAACCTTGAGCAATGTATTGGGGGGCCAATCGACATGAGCGAGCTGTCTGACGATAAAGGCGTTCTCGCCGTCCTGATTGAGAGACTGGAGCAACAAAGGATTCCCAGGGCCTTGAAGCTTAAGGAAAAGGTGGATAGCGGAGAACGGCTTGGCGATGCCGATCTTGCGTTTCTCAAAACCGTATTCGCCGATGCCAACCAGATCAAACCGCTCATCGATCGGCGCCCGTTCAGCGTCGGTGACCACGTTGTATTGCAATTCCGATGCCAACTAGATCAAAACGCTCACCGATCGGCGCCCGGAATACCACTCCCTGGTCACCCGGGTATTGAAGCTGTACTCCGAAATCACGGAAAAGGCGCTGGAGAACGAACAAAAGGCGGCAAAATAACCCCAGGCACCCGGTAGCCGCCTACCCTCGGGAGGAGAGCCGCGTTTTATCCCGCCGCCCGCCGCTTACAGGAGAAAGCGGCGGGCTTCCTCGAAGGGATCAGGCGGCATCAGGATCTCGTCTCTCGGATAACAAATGAACGAAATCACCAACTTGCGGCCATCTTCCAACACCGCCTCGTTGAAATCCACGCGGTTCGAGGGACGTTCCGTGTTGTCGGGCACTTTGTGATTCATTTGATCCAAGTGCAGTGTGGCTTGCTCCAGGCGTAGATATTTCTCGGACTCGGCGAGCACGGACCTGACCTTGGTCAAATGGTGATCGATGGCGCCCGAATCCGCCCGTACTCGCTCCAATTTCTTTTCGATGGTCTGGATACGTTCCTCCAAGGCCATGAAATCCTGCGCGTTCTGTGGCATGGACCCCATCAATGAGTCCAGACCCGGTTTCCCGGATTTCAGGGTATTGGCTTTCTGGCGCAGCAATACGCGTTGCCGTTCCAATTCACGCTTCTGGACTCGGAGGGTAAGCAATTCCTGTAAAGCGACTTTAATCAGGTGGTCGAAAGCCCGCTTTTTCAATTCACGGCGAGTGTCATGTTCTTCGGACGCCGGGAACGCCACTCCGTGGTTGCTGAAACTCACCGTTATCTGAGGCACGGAATGCTGGATGATGTCGCCGTCCAACGCCATACCCAGCACGGTTTTTTCGCATCGTTCCATGCCGAGCACGGCGTAGACGGTATCCGGTAAGGCCGAATCGGCCGAACCTTGTCCTTGGCGAAGGTAGTTGCGAAACCCCTGACTGAAGCTCACGGTTTGTTGCAGATGATCAGGAGAGACGAAGAAGGCCCGCAGGTGCGGGTCTATGGAAAACCGCCGTTTGGAGATCGGCCGCGAGGGCGGTAACGAATCGACCAGGGTCACGACATAATCCATGGCGTGCACGACGGAGTCCCGCAATTTTTTGCGATAATCGCCGACGGCGCGTAAACGCGCATCCGTCCCATCCACGACCCGTTCGATCGCCGCCTGGATTAGCGCCTCGTCGAATCGGTCGGAGGCCGCCGTCGCGGACGCCAGAAACAAGGATTGCATAAATCGGAAAACCACGGCCCTTTTCCTCGCTTACAGCGTTATGAACGGTTTGCCTGAAATATCTAGCGGAAAACCCGCCTAGTGCAAGTCGGGTCCTTCGAACTTAGGGGGTATCAGGCCACCGTGACGTCCTCTCATGCAAAAGCGATTCGATGAACACGAGCACTTTAACTCATGAACCCGCCTTCCCCTCATCCGAATGACGACAGTCGATATCTGAACAAAGCCTTGGAGGTTACGATCCGCATCGGCATCGTGGCGCTGCTGGCCGCCTGGTGTTTTTTGATCGTCCAACCCTTCATCGTTCCTGTGGTCTGGGGCATCATCATCGCAACTTCCGCGTATCCGGGTTACTGCCGGTTGCGGACGGTGTTGGGCGAGCGCGGTGGACTGGCCGCACTGATTTTCACCCTGTTGGCCCTGATTTTTCTGATAGTCCCCAGCATCCTGTTGGCGGGAACGCTGGTGGACGGCATTCGGTGGCTGGCGGAAAACCTGGCCAAGGGAACGCTGAAAATTCCTCCACCACCGGAAAGCGTCGGCGGCTGGCCGTTGATCGGCGACTGGGTCCAGCAATTCTGGGGACTGGCTTCCAGCAATCTGGAAGCTGCGTTACAGCAGATTGCCCCCCATTTGAGAACCTTCAGCAAATGGCTGTTATCAGTCGGCGCCGGGGTCGGCCTGGACATCTTGCAATTCATCGTCGCTTTTATTATTGCCGGCGTTCTGCTGACCCATGACGAAAGGGGCCGAGCCATGGCGCGGACCATCGCCCTAAGGCTGTCGGGCGATCGGGGACTGCAGTTCGCCAAATTGGCTCAGGTCACGGTGCGCAGCGTCACCCGCGGCATTTTGGGAGTGGCCATCGTGCAGGCCCTGCTGGCCGGCCTGGGCTTTCTCGTCGCCGACGTGCCCGGCGCGGGTCTGTGGGCTTTGCTCTGTCTGCTATTGGCCATCATACAGGTCGGTCCGACACTGATTCTGATTCCCGTCGCGATTTATGTGTTTTCCACCGCCAACACCTTGTTTGCCATCGTGTATCTTATTTGGAGCGTCTTTGTCGGCGTGGTCGACAATATCCTCAAGCCTCTGCTCCTGGGACGCGGGGTCGATGTGCCGATGCTCGTCATCTTCGTCGGAGCCATCGGGGGTTTGCTTTCCATGGGTCTGATCGGCCTGTTCGTCGGCTCCATCATCCTGGTACTGAGTTATAAGCTATTGCTGGCCTGGCTGGGCGAGGAACCGAGTCCACCGCAAGAATCGAGCGCCGATACCCATCAACCGCCCACTCAAGGGCCGTGACTTGCCTGGTCCACGAATGGCTTTTTACTGCGTTACATGACTGTCAAGAAAGATCGCCATAATGACCGCCGATTGACCGCAGGGTCAGCTTTTGGCTGTTGAGTTAAAGGCGGACCGGAAGCGAACAGACTTAAGAAAGCATTCGAATGAAAACTGAAATTATCGAGAACCAGACCTACGATGAATTACAGGTCGGCGATACGGCGCAACTCACGCGGACGGTAAACCAAGGCGATATCGAACTGTTCGCCGCCGCATCGGGGGACTTCAATCCCAGTCACGTGGACCAATCCTATGCCGACGAGCATCAGATGGGCCAACTCGTGGCTCACAGTATGTGGGGCAGTTCGTTGTTTTCCAGCCTGCTGGGCAACGTGCTGCCCGGACCGGGTACCGTCTATCGCAATCAGAACATGAATTTTCACCGCCCGGTCTTTCTGGGCGATACCCTGACCGCCAAGGTGACGGTCTCCGCCAAGCGGCCCGATTTCCGTACGGTCATCTTCGAGTGCCAGGCATTCAATGGCCATGATGACATGGTCATTACCGGCACCGCCGAAGTGACCGCGCCAGGCTCCAAGATACGTCGAACCCGCGTCGATCTGCCAGGTTTCGAGACGGGTCGGCAGGACCGCTTCGCGGAGTTGATCGCTCAAGGCGCCGGGCTGGAGGCGCCGCCCACCGCCATCGCCCATCCCTGTGACAGCAGTTCCTTGACCGCGGCGCTGGAAGCGGCAAAAGCGGGATTCATCGTGCCCATTCTGGTGGGGCCCGAAGCCAAGATCCGCGCGGTGGCCGAGGCCAATGAGCTGGACCTGAACGGCGTGACCGTCGTGGAAGCCGAGCACAGTCACGCCGCCGCCGAGAAAGCCGTTGAACTGGTCAGGTCCGGCGCGGCGGAAGTCTTGATGAAAGGGAGCCTGCACACCGACGAACTGTTGGGAGCGGTCGTTCGCACAGGAACCGGACTCCGTACCGAACGACGGCTCAGCCACGTTTTCATTCTGGATGTGCCCACCTATTCCAAGCTGCTGATGGTCACCGACGCCGCCATCAATATATTTCCCAATCTGGACGACAAACGGGACATTTGCCAGAACGCCATCAATCTGGCCCACGCCCTGGGCATCTCCCAACCCAAGGTGGCTTTGCTTTCCGCCGTTGAAGATGTGCGCACCAAAATCCCCTCCACGCTGGAAGCCGCCGCCTTGTGCAAGATGGCGGATCGCGGCCAGATCACGGGCGCCTTGCTGGACGGTCCTTTGGCCATGGACAACGCCATCAGCAAGAAAGCGGCCATCACCAAAGGCATCCGTTCGGAGGTGGCCGGCGACGCTGATATTCTCCTGGCGCCGGACCTGGAAGCCGGCAATATCCTGGTGAAACAACTCACCTTTCTCGGCAACGCGGACGCCGCGGGACTGGCTCTGGGCGCTCGGGCGACAATCATTTTGACCAGCCGGGCGGACAGTTTGCGAGTCAAGCTCGCTTCCTGCGCGATGGCCAAGCTGGATGCTCATCATCGCCGCAAACTGCGGGAGATTCCGTTGTGAACGGCGGCATTCTCGTCATCAACGCCGGTTCATCCAGCATCAAGTTCTCACTGTTCGATGCTTCCGCGAGCGACGCCTTGACGAACGTCGCCAAGGGGCAGGTCGAAGGCATAGGCGTTCACCCTCATTTCATCGCCAAGACGATCGCCGGCGAGGTTTTGGCGGAACATGACTGGGATGACGCAGCGACCGATCGTGCGATTCTGCTCAGGCGCTTGTTGGATTGGATCAATTCGTATCTGGGCGGCGGAGGTCGGCTGCGCGCCGTGGGGCACCGCGTCGTATTCGGTGGGGAACGCTATCAGGCGCCTGTGCGAGTCACTCCGGACGTGCTGCAAGCATTGATCGAATTGATTCCGCTGGTGCCGCTGCATCAACCGGCCAATCTCGCCCCGATTCAGGCCCTCGCCCAAATCGATCCGGAACTACCCCAGATTGCCTGTTTCGATACCGCCTTTCACGGTACCGTTCCTCGCTTGGCTCGAACCTATGGTCTACCGCGAAGCCTGACCGAGGAAGGCGTGCAGGGATATGGGTTTCATGGGCTGTCCTACGAGTACATTGCGGGCGAGTTGCCGCGCTTCGATCCCCAAGCCGCCCAAGGCCGCGCCGTGGTCGCGCACCTGGGAAGCGGAGCCAGCCTGTGCGCGCTGGTGCGTGGCAAAAGCACGGCCTGCACCCTGGGTTTCAGCGCCCTGGATGGTTTGTTGATGGGCACTCGTCCAGGCCACCTGGACCCCGGCGTATTGCTGTATCTGTTAATGGAAAAACAACTGGACGCCAAGGCACTGGAACACCTGCTCTATCAAGAATCGGGACTGCTGGGGGTTTCCGGGATCAGCAACGACATGCGCGATCTACTGTCCAGCACCCATCCTCACGCCCAGGAAGCCGTGGACTTGTTCGTTTACCGGGCCGCCCGCGAACTCGGTTCGATAGCCGCGGCGGCCGGCGGGCTGGATGCGTTGATCTTCACGGCCGGGGTCGGAGAAAATGCCGCCCCGATACGCGCGGGTATTTGCCAGCAAGCCGCCTGGCTGGGCGTCGAGCTGGATACGGCCGCCAATCAGGCCGGTGGACCGAGGATCAGCACGGCGAGCAGTCGGGTTGGCGTTTGGGTGATCCCCACCAACGAGGAACTGATGATTGCCCGTCACAGTATCGCCCTGGTTTAGCGAATCCACCGCGACGAGCGAATATTTACCCGTCGCACGCCGCGTTTGCCGTCAGATCGAGGGCCAAGTAGCGCACGCTTTGCAGAGGATTATCGTAATAGCTGTCGATTTCCCGAAAACCAAGCGACTCATACAGCGCTTTCGCGGCGAGCATGTTCTGCAAGGTATCCAACACCATCTTCTGATAACGCAGTGCACGGGCTCGCTCGATAATGACTCCGGTCAACAAGCGGCCGATACCCAATCCGCGGTATTCGGGCTTGACATAAAGCCGTTTCATCTCGCAGACACCTTGGCCACGGCGGCGTAACGCCACGCAACCGATGGCTTGGCCGTCATCCCGCGCAAGCAGCAGACACCCTTCCGGCGGCCCGTAATACCCCTCCAGGGTCACGAGTTCCTGCGCGAAGTTCTGAAAACAGAGGTCCACATCGAGCGCCGCCGCGTATTCCTCGAAAAGCATCCGGGCAGCCGCATATTCGTTCGCGCTCAGCACCTGCGCCAGTTCAGTGGAAACCATGCCAATGGGCCTCTCGGGTCGATTTCAAGGGGTACGGAGCCGGCCGGCCGTCGCACGCGCACGCGTGAAACAAACGCCCGACAAAGTGGACAATCACTATCGTAGACAATGCTGATTCCAGTCGCCGGTAACCGAGGTTCGGTAGTTGGCATGGGATGAAACCACGTCAAATCAATGGCCGCGTCTTTCCCCGGACAAAGCGGCTCTAGCACCGTTTTCCGGGCGGAAGGTTTGAAACGCTCCGGGCAAACGCCACTCTGAATCATAACGATAACAAAGCGAAAAGCGAGGAATCCACATGAGCAATAAACTGGCTGATCAAAAGGCACAACTGATCGAACGGGCGATCGATCTGATCAAAGAACGCTTGTCCGAAGACATCCTGGCGACGGCGGAACCTTTCGTTCGCCATTATTACGCCTGGGTCGCCCCGGAGGATCTTTTCGACAATGATCCGGAGGATCTTTACGGCGCGGCCTTGTCGCATTGGAATCTCGGCCGCCAACGCCAGCCAGGCACACCCGCCGTCCGCGTCTACAATCCCAGCTTCGAGGAAGACGGCTGGCAGTGCACCCATACGGTGGTCGAAATCGTCACCGACGACATGCCATTCCTGGTGGACTCCATGACCATGGAACTCAATCGGCATGGTTTGACGGTGCATCGGGTCATTCATCCCGTACTGTGCGTCGTGCGCGATAACCAGGGTCATCGGCAACGCATTCTCAACGGAGCGACCGAAGAAGGCATCAGCGAGGCCACCATGCACTTCGAAGTGGACCGGCAAACGGACCCCACCTCATTGGCCAGCCTGCAAGCCGGATTGCTGAAGATACTGGGGGACGTGCGCGCCGCCGTGGAGGACTGGCCGGCGATGCGCGATAAACTGTTGGCCGTCGTGACCGCTCTGGAAACCGAACGGATACCCCTGCACCCATCCGAAGTCAGCGAGAACCAGGCATTCTTGCGCTGGATGACGAATGAGCACTTCACCTTCCTAGGCTACCGGGATTATGACCTGGTGGAAAAGAACGGCGAGGTGCTGTTATGTACCGTCCCAGGCTCCGGTTTAGGTTTGTTGCGCGGCGGCGAAGGAGGCGTGTCCCGCAGCTTCTCGGAATTGCCCGCGGAATTGCGCCGGCTGTCTTACGCGCCCAGACTGCTCATCATTTCCAAAGCCAGCGCGCTTTCCACCGTGCATCGCCCCGTTCACCTGGATTATCTGGGCATCAAGCGATTCGGCGCGGAAGGGCAGGTGATTGGCGAGCATCGTTTTCTCGGCTTGTACACCGCGCAAGCCTACAACACCAATCCCCGACGCATCCCCCTGTTGCGCAGCAAAATCGAAAAGGTGTTGGAAAGAACCCACCTGGCCCCGCAGGGCCATGCCGGCAAAGCCCTGCAAAACATTCTCGAAACCTTCCCGCGCGACGATCTGTTCCAGGCCACGGACGAGGAATTGTTCGAGACTGCCACGGGCATTCTACATCTCAACGAACGCCAACGGCTCCGCTTGTTCATGCGTATCGATCTTTTCCAGCGTTTCGTCTCCTGCCTGGTGTTCGTGCCCAGGGAGCGTTACAACACGGAAATGCGCCTGCGCATGCAGGACATCCTGATGCAGACGCTGAACGGTGAGTCGTCGAGTTTCTCAACGCAATTTACCGAGTCCGTGCTGGCCCGCGTGCAATTCCACATACGCACGCATCCGGGCAAGATCCCAGAATTTACCGTGGCGGACCTGGAATCCCAGTTACGCCAGGCCATGCAGTCCTGGGAAGAGGAATTGCACCGGGCGCTGCTGGAACAGTGCGGCGAGGAAACCGGCAACGATCTGTTTCACCATTACAGCCAAGCCTTTCCAGTCGCCTACAAGGACGATTTCACGGCGCGCACAGCGGTCAGCGATGTGCTGCGGCTGGAAACGATCTGTTCCCGGTGTCCGTTGGATATGCGTTTATATCGACCGTTGGAAGCACCGGAAGGCACGTTGCGCTTCAAGGTGTTCGGCCCCCGGCAACCGATACCGCTGTCCGACGTATTGCCGATGCTGGAACACATGGGGTTGCGCGTGCTGACGGCCCGTCCCTATGAATTGATCACCCGCGATGGTCGGCCTCTTTGGGTGCTCGATTTCAACATGAAGGAAGATGCCGGCATCCAGGTGGACGCCCCCCAGGTCAAGGACATCTTTCAAGAAGCTTTCGCCCGTGTGTGGGAAGGAGCAATGGAAAGCGACGGCTTCAATCGATTGATTCTGGCGGCGCAACTGCCCTGGCGCGATGTGGTCATGCTGCGGGCCTATTGCCGTTATTTGCTGCAAACCCAAATTACTTTCAGCCAGGCGTATATGGAGCGCACGCTCGGTGCTCATCCACGCATTGTCGGCTTTTTGGCGGAATTGTTTCACATGCGTTTCGACCCTCGGCACCAGGCCGATTCGGGGCGACGCAGCACGGATCTGACCGTAGCCATTGAAGAAGCCCTGGAAAAAGTCAGCAGTCTGGACGAAGACCGCATTCTGCGCCGCTTCCTGAATATCATCCAAGCCACTTTGCGCACCAATTTCTTCCAACTCGACACGGCTGGCCAACCCAAGCCTTACCTCTCCTTCAAGTTTGATCCGACCCGCATCGACGAATTGCCTTTGCCGCGCCCCATGTACGAGATCTTCGTCTATTCGCCACGGGTGGAAGCCGTCCATCTACGTGGAGGGCCGGTCGCGCGCGGCGGCTTGCGGTGGTCGGATCGGCGGGAGGATTTTCGTACCGAGGTTTTGGGCCTGATGAAGGCGCAGATGGTAAAAAACGCCGTCATCGTGCCGGTCGGGGCCAAGGGGGGGTTCGTTCTCAAGCGACCGCCCGCCAAACGGGAGGAACTGCAGCAAGAAGGCATCGCCTGTTATCAAACCTTCATCCGGGGCATGCTGGACATCACCGACAATCGGATCGGAGGCAACATCGTCTCGCCGCCGCAGGTGGTGCGCTATGATCGCGACGACCCCTATCTGGTGGTAGCGGCGGACAAAGGCACCGCCACCTTCTCGGACATCGCCAACGGCATCGCCCGAGAATACGCCTTCTGGCTGGACGATGCCTTCGCTTCGGGCGGCTCAGCCGGCTACGATCACAAGAAAATGGGCATCACCGCGCGGGGCGCCTGGGAGTCGGTCAAGCGCCACTTCCGGGAACTGGGCAGGGACATCCAAAACCGCGATGATTTCACCGTAGTGGGCATCGGCGATATGTCCGGCGATGTGTTCGGTAACGGGATGTTGCTGTCCCGGCATATCAAGCTGCTAGCCGCCTTCAATCATTTGCATGTATTCATCGATCCCGATCCCGATCCCGAACTCAGTTTCCGGGAACGGCAGCGTTTGTTCGAGCTGCCCCGCTCGACCTGGGACGATTACGACAAAAGCCGGCTATCGGCCGGAGGAGCAATCTATCCTCGTTCCGCCAAATCCATACAGCTCAGCCCCGAAGCGCGCGCGGCGCTGGACATCAAGGCCGAGCGTCTAGCCCCTAACGAATTGATTCGCCTACTCCTCAAAGCGCCGGTGGATCTGCTCTGGAACGGCGGCATCGGCACCTACGTCAAGGCGGCTCGGGAAACCCAACTGGAAGTCGGTGACCGCAGCAACGACGCGGTGCGCATCAATGGCTGCGAACTGCGATGCCAAGTCGTCGGCGAAGGTGGCAACCTTGGCTTTACACAATTGGGGCGTATCGAATTCGCTCGCCGTGGCGGGCGGGTGTTGACTGACGCCATCGACAATTCCGGGGGCGTCAACTGTTCCGATCACGAAGTCAACATCAAGATTCTGCTCAATCAGGTCGTTGCCGACGGTGATATGACCGAAAAACAGCGTAACCAATTGTTGGCCGAGATGACTGACGAGGTGGGGGAACTGGTGCTAAGGCAAAATTACCTACAACCGCAGGCCATCACCATGACCTACAGCCGGGCGGCGGAATTTCTCGGCGATCATGTACGGGTCATGCGTTCCTTGGAAAAAGCCGGGCAGCTCAATCGCGCCTTGGAGTTCTTGCCCAGCGATGAGGAACTGGCCGAACGCGAGGCCGCGCGCGAGGGACTGACTCCACCGGAAATCGCCGTACTGCTCGCTTACGGAAAGATCGCCCTGCATGCGGAACTGCTTACCTCCGATGTACCCGAGGACAGTTATCTGCAAAACGATTTGCTGGCGTATTTTCCGCAGCCGCTACGTGAACGATTTTACGACGCCATGCAAAATCACCCGCTGCGCCGGGAGATCATCGCCACCTATATCACCAACAGCATGCTCAACCGTATGGGTAGCAGTTTCGCCTTCCGTCTCTGGGAGGAGACAGGTGAGACCTATCCCAACATCGCCCGAGCCTATAGCGCGGCCCGCGAGACCTTCGACGCCAGGCGTCTGTGGAGCGCCATTGAAACATTGGACAATCAGGTATCGGCGGCCCTGCAAACTCAGATGATAAGCCATAGCCAACGTCTACTGGAGCGGGCCAGCCTGTGGTTGTTGCGCCATCGCCGACCCCCGCTGGAAATCGAGGCAGTCGTCCGGCAGTTCGGGCCCGGCGTTGCGACCTTGGCCGCCGCACTGCCGGATCTGTTACAGGCCGGCGAAAGTGACGACCTGCAAGTCGGCCGTGAAGAACTCGTGCGGGGTGGCGTCCCCGTAGAACTGGCCCAATGGGTAGCAAGTCTGGATGCGCTCTATTCGGCGCTGGATTTGGTGGAGGTTGCAGCGCAAACCGAGTTGCCCGAGGTGGAGGCGGCGGCCATTTATTTTGGATTAGTCAAGCACTTGGAACTGAATTGGCTGCGTCGCAGCATCCTTGATTTACCCGCGAACAATCACTGGCAGAATCGCGCGCGAGGGGCTTTGCTCAATAGTTTGTACGACCAAGGTCGGGCTTTGACGATCGATGTCATACGCACGACCGATCAGGGTGTGCCACCCGTGCAACGCCTGCAAACCTGGTTGGCACATAACCATGCAGGAATAGATCGCTGTCGCACCATGTTTGCCGACTTGCGAACGGCCGGCCAAGGAGATTTGGCCATGCTCTCGGTCGCTCTTAGGGAAACGGCGAGCCTGGTTCGGCAAAGAGCCGGTTGAAACAGGCCGAACCGCGGACTTCACAAGGGCGCCGGGTTCGGGTGGAACGGGATTGTTCCCTAACTTCGCTCGAACTCGGTGAGCTATTCCCACAGCGCCGGCAATACACTATGGAATAATACATGCATGATAGATTAAATGCGGACAATCGTGATAGTTATGACTATCCTTATGAGAAGGATAATCGTTTCGTCAGATGATTCACCGGTGGCCTGTATGCGGCAAAACTTCGACGCGGCCAACCATGAATCTCCACCTCTGCTGCCACGCCCATTAATCTTCTAGCAGTTATAAGCTGTTATGGAAAAATGTGAAGCAGTGACTACGCTTAGTCAGAGGAAAATTATGCAAGCGTTTTCTGACACGATCACGGACGGTTACAATCTCCGAAGCTGGTTTCATGGCAGTATTTGTGTATTTGCAAATACATCAAGTGCCACAATTCCCCCGAAGAATAGGTTTGACGGTTTCGTCCGATTGGATGCGCCGCGCAAACAGGCTCGACTCCAAGCCTACATCTATTCCCTTTTCTCATTCGGGGTCAGGAAAAAAGAGCATTCAAAAAAAGTCCGAATAGGAGGGCAAGCCAATGACTTCGCTTTATAAGACGCTTAATGCCGATTCCAGGAGCAGCACACCTGAAGAAGCGGACTACCCGGATCAAGCCTTGCCCGAAGAGAATAAACACAACGTTGGATGGCTGAGATGGTGTTGGTCGCACATCGAGTTCTTCATCGTGCAGAATGTGCCCGCTGATTTGTCCGTTTGTGAATTCGAATGCCGCAGAAGCGATTGCGCGCGCTTTGGATGCAGGAGCCCTCAAAAATGGCTTGCGAACCAGCGCGAGGGTAGGCACACCGAGGAATATCACATCGAATAACGATCACGCGCCACCGCCCTGTTGCAGGCGGCTTCGAAGCAGTGTTTACTGAAAAGAAGCAATCGGGCAACAGGTATCGATACGATGATCAAGGTCGGCATAGTCGGTGGTACGGGTTATACGGGCGTCGAACTGTTACGTTTACTAGCGGTTCATCCCAGCGTCGAATTGGCCGTCATTACTTCCCGAGGCGAACGCGGCAAAGCCGTCAGCGAGTTATTTCCCAATTTACGCGGGCATGTGGACCTCGCCTTCTCGGAACCCGACGAGCAGGCTCTCAAACAATGTGACGCCGTCTTTTTCGCTACCCCCAATGGTACGGCCATGCAAATGGCTCCCACATTGCTGGAATCCGGTGTTCGCATCATTGATCTGGCCGCCGATTTTCGCTTGCGCAATAGCGAGGATTGGCAACGCTGGTATGGCATGCCGCATGCTTGTCCCGCTCTGTTGGGAGATGCCGTATATGGCTTACCGGAAGTCAACCGGGCATCGATCCGAACCGCCCGCCTGGTAGCCAACCCTGGCTGCTATCCGACGGCCGTGCAGTTGGGCTTCATGCCGTTGCTGGAACAAGCTGTCGTCGATTCACGACACCTCATTGCCGACGCCAAATCAGGCGTCAGCGGCGCCGGAAGGAAAGCCGAAGTCGCCACACTCTTGTGTGAAGCCGGCGATAATTTCAAAGCCTACGCCGTACCAGGACACCGCCATTGGCCGGAAATTCGCCAAGGACTTGCGGCGATCGCCGGACATCCCGTGGGGCTCACTTTCGTGCCGCATTTAACGCCCATGATCCGCGGTATCCACGCCACGCTCTATGGAGTGTTGCTAAATGGCGACAGTGATTTACAAACCCTTTTCGAACAACGTTATGCCGACGAACCTTTCGTCGATGTCCTACCCGCCGGATCGCACCCCGAAACCCGCAGCGTACGCAGCGCCAATACCTGCCGCCTAGCTGTGCATCGGCCACAGGGTGGCGACACCGTGGTGGTTCTGGCGGTGATCGACAATCTAGTCAAGGGCGCCGCCGGCCAAGCCGTACAGAATATGAACCTGATGTTCGACCTGGCGGAAACGACGGGATTGCAGACCATCGCTTTGTTGCCCTGAGCCGATTACTCGGGAAAACATCACGAACTATTCTTGACCACGGCAGTCAGCAATTACATACTGACCACTAGCCCCTGTTCCCCGTACACCGAGGTAATGCCTATGAATGCCGTGACCGACGAAGCCTTTACCGATGACTTTCCGCCTGTCCTGATCTTTACAGACGCCGCTGCAGTCAAGGTGAAGAGCCTGATCGATGAAGAAGACAACCCCAATCTGATGCTACGGGTATTCGTCAGTGGCGGCGGGTGCTCAGGTTTTCAGTATGGATTCACCTTCGACGAAAACATGGACGAAGGGGACACAGTGGTGGAGAAAGGTGGTGTCAAGCTGTTGATCGATCCCATGAGCTTCCAGTACCTGAGCGGCGCTGAGATCGATTACACCGAGGGACTGGAAGGCGCTCAGTTCGTCATCCGTAACCCCAATGCTACGACTACCTGCGGCTGCGGTTCCTCGTTCTCGGCCTGAGTCCCGCGCCGCAGTCTAGCCGTCCTCGCTTTTTCATAAACCGGGGCTTCGCGCCCCGGCTCTTACCAAGAATTTCCCCGCTACAATTTCTCGAACCATCGCCTCGTTCGCGGATGATTGGCGTGTGGCTAGTCGCCGTCCAACCGCGCTAAACGTGCACGCTGATGGACATCCAACTGTGCCACCCAGTCAGCCGTTTGCGCCTGGAAATGGGCCAACTGAAATCGGCTCATCGGTTCCGGACTTGGCAGTTCGGCCGTGACCGGGTCCACATGCCGGCCATCGATGCGAAATTCATAGTGCAGATGAGGGCCCGTCGCCAATCCCGTCATCCCGACATAGCCGATGACTTCCCCGGATTCCACGGAACTACCGCGCCGCAAGCCTTGACGGAAGCGTGACAAATGACCGTACAGCGTCGTGTAGCGTTGACCATGCCGCAGTACGATACAATTGCCATAGCCACCCTGCCGACCTAGGGTTTCGACCACGCCGGCACCCGAAGCCCACACCGGAGTGCCCGTCGGGGCCGCGTAATCCACGCCGCGATGCGGTCGCCTCACACCCAACACCGGATGCCAGCGCTCGGCCCGGAAATGAGAGCTGATGCGCCTGAAATCCACCGGCGAACGCAGAAAAGTCTGGCGCAACGGCTGACCCTGTGGGGTGTAGTAATCGGTTTTGCCGCGCGGATCGGTGTAGCGCAAAGCACGAAAACTCTTGCCGCCGTGATCGAACTCGGCAGCCAAAACCTCCCCCGTTCCCGCTTTCTCGCCCGCTCGATAAAGCGCCTCGTAAATGATGGTGAACTGATCGCCCGGCTGGATTTCCAGAGCGAAATCGATGCGCCACTGGAATATCTCGGTGAACTTTAGAATCAAAGGCTCGGACAGACCCGCGTTCAAGGCTGCTTGATAAAACGAATGCCGAACCACGCCGGAGCTGAAGTCAGATCGCTTTTCCAGCGGCAAGGGATCACGGCGGGACTGGAAGGTATCGCCACTGCGTACGAAGCGAAAGCGTTCGACGCCCCGGGCATCGAAGATGAATTCTCGCAACACCTGATCGTTGTCGATCAGGATATCCAGTGCTTGACCGGGTTGTAATCGGGCCGCCAGTTCCTCTATTTTGTCCGCTTCCAGCAAGGCGGATAATTCGCCATCGGCCAAGCCCAGACGCGCGAAAATCCGTCCCAGCGTATCCCCGGAACGCACCCGCACCCGATGGCTGCGTTCCGTTTGCGATGGCTGACCGTCGATGGAGGCGCGGGTCGTTTTAATCGGTATTAACCCAATGGTCGACGCGGCAACCCGGTTGCTTTCGGTGACGCGTTCGTCGTCATACTCGGGCAGGATCAGCATCAGTAACAGCACAATACCGGTGCACCCGAGGGCGAGGTAGTGGCATGATTTGGGTATATCTGGCGCGGAATAATCCGATTTCTTGATACGCGAACAGTGTTTCACGGGAAATTTTTCACGGGCAAATTCAGCCTTGAATCTAGTCGTTCGCCGCACGCTAGTCAAATCGCCCGGCCCCGGTCAGAATACCGGTACGTACTGCGGCATTTCCCTCAACACTATCGGATAAGGGTCAATCATCAATGGCAATGAATACGCCGGCCGAAGCGCTGGAACTGATCAAGCGCGGCACGGAAGAAATCCTGCTGGAACACGACTTGGCGGATCGCTTGCGGGAAACCCGCGCATTACGGGTCAAGGCCGGATTTGATCCTACGGCGCCGGATCTACACATCGGGCATACCGTCCTCATCAATAAACTACGTCAGTTTCAGGAACTGGGTCACGAGGTCCTGTTTTTGATCGGGGATTTCACCGGCATGATCGGCGATCCCACCGGCAAGAACGTTACCCGCAAACCCCTGTCGCGCGAGGATGTGGTCGAGAACGCCCGCACTTATCAAGAACAAATTTTCAAGATTCTCGACCCGGATAAAACCCGCATCCTGTTCAATTCCACCTGGTTAAGCGCGTTGCAACCCGCCGAGCTGATTCAATTGGCCGCGAAATACACCGTGGCCCGCATGTTGGAACGCGACGATTTCAGTAAACGCTACGCGTCCGGTCAGCCGATCGCCATCCATGAATTTCTGTATCCGCTGCTGCAAGGCTACGATTCCGTGGCGATGCGCGCCGATGTGGAACTCGGCGGCACCGATCAGAAATTCAATCTTTTGGTCGGTCGCGAACTGCAAAAACAATATGGACAAACCCCGCAGGTCGTGTTGACCGTGCCGATTTTGGAAGGCTTGGACGGGGTTCAGAAAATGTCCAAATCGCTGGGCAATTACATTGGCATCCGCGACGAACCGGGCGAGATGTTCGGCAAACTCATGTCGATTTCCGACGAACTGATGTGGCGCTATCTGGAACTGTTGAGCTTTCGCCCCAGCAGCGAAATTGCTCACTGGCGTCAGGAAGTTGAGGACGGACTCAATCCGCGTGACATCAAAATCCGCTTGGCCCTGGAGATCGTCGCCCGATTCCACAGTCCCACCCAAGCCGAAGCCGCCCATCAAGCCTTCATCGAACAGTTCCGACAAGGCAAACTGCCCGAGGACATGCCGGAACTGCAAGTGCTCGCCGAAGGGACATTGGCCTTGCCCAATCTGCTTAAGGAGGCCGGTCTTACCGCCAGCACGTCAGAATCACTGCGCATGATCAAACAAGGCGCCGTGCGTATCGATGGTGAACGGGTTACCGACGCGGCGCTTACACTGCCGCAGGGTTCGCAACATATTTACCAGGTAGGCAAACGACGTTTCGCGCGCGTCAAAATCGGATGAGCGCCTGCAGCTCCTGCCGCGCCCGATTCCGCCATACCCCCGGTACGGTCGTCTATGTCCAGCCATTGAATCCTGACCAACCGTCCCGCTTTACAGCAATGCGCACCACTTTGGTGCGTACCGTTATTCGTGAAGCATCCAAGTCTTTGCGGCCCGACAGGCCGAGTACCGCGCAACAACCGCGCTACCGGCGTCCTCTCTGATCCGCCGAGGCACTGGTATAGTTCGTGCTTTTGATAAGGCGGTTCGTTGCTGCACGCTGTGAACAATAGTGTTCAATATCTGTTTATTTCGGAGGAAATAGATCCCATGACCCCTGATGAAGTCTTTAAATTACTCGAAGAGAAAGAAGTAAAATTTGTGGACTACCGGTTCACAGATACGCGCGGCAAGGAACAACACGTTACCGTGCCCAGAAGCGCTTTCGACGACGATATCTTCGAAGAAGGCAAGATGTTCGACGGATCCTCCATTTCCGGTTGGAAAGGCATTGAAGAATCCGACATGATTCTGATGCCCGATCCAAACACAGCGGTCATCGATCCGTTTTTCGAAGAAACGACCATGAACATCACCTGCGACGTGATCGAGCCCGGCACGATGCAGGGTTATGAGCGTGACCCACGCTCCATCGCCCGACGTGCGGAGGCTTTCCTGCAATCCACCGGCGTTGGCGATACGGCTTATTTCGGTCCGGAAAACGAGTTCTTCATTTTCGATGACGTGCGCTGGGGCGCGGACATGTCCGGCACCTTCTATAAGATCGATTCCCAGGAAGCAGGCTGGAACTCCGGAAAAGCCTACGAGAACGGCAACTTTGGGCATCGTCCCGGCGTCAAGGGCGGCTATTTCCCCGTTCCGCCGGTTGACTCCCTGCAAGATATCCGCGCCGCCATGTGCTTGACCATGGAAGAAATGGGGCTGACGGTCGAAGTACACCACCACGAAGTGGCTACCGCCGGCCAATGCGAAATCGGCGTCGGATTCAACACCCTGGTGCGCAAAGCCGATGAAGTGCAGGTTCTGAAGTACATCATCCAGAACGTAGCCGCTAGCTACGGCAAAACAGCGACCTTCATGCCCAAACCGCTGGTCGGCGACAACGGTAACGGTATGCACGTCCACCAGTCCATCATGAAGGATGGCGTCAATCTGTTTGCGGGCGACCAGTACGCCGGCCTGTCAGAAATCGCCTTGTATTACATCGGCGGTATCATCAAGCACGCCAAGGCCCTCAACGCCTTCACCAACGCCTCCACCAACAGCTACAAGCGTCTGGTTCCGGGCTTCGAAGCGCCGGTGATGCTCGCCTATTCCGCTCGCAACCGTTCCGCCTCGCTGCGTATTCCCTTCGTCAGCAGCCCCAAGGGACGTCGTGTCGAAGTCCGTTTCCCAGACTCCACCGCCAATCCTTACCTGGCCTTCGCGGCTATGATGATGGCGGGTCTGGACGGTATCCTGAACAAGATCCATCCGGGTGGACCCATTGATAAGGATCTCTACGATCTGCCGCCCGAAGAAGAAAAAGCCATCCCTCAGGTGTGCTTCTCCTTCGACCAGGCTTTGGCCTCGTTGGATGCCGACCGGGAATTTCTCAAGGCTGGCGGGGTCTTCACCGACGACGTGATCGACGCCTACATTAACCTGAAGATGGCCGACGTCACGCGCGTGCGCATGACCACGCATCCGGTCGAATTCGACCTGTATTACAGTCTGTAATCATCCGGCGTCGGTTTTCGATTCCGACTCTAACGCCCCCATCCGGGGGCGTTTTATTTTTGGGCAATGTTTCGCTGTGTAACGCTCTAATGCACTGTTCTTGTGCATACACTATCTGATTAAGCGATGAATGATTGGAAGCGATGCAAGCAAATGCCCAATCCGTATACAAACAGTGCCCTTAAAGGGTTGAATCCACACTAACCGCGAATTGGTCTGGGTTTTGCTTGGGTTGCCGCTACGCCGCTGGAGATTGCACCGTGCAAACCCCTGATCCCCGCCGTGTTTTAGATAATTTGACTGTGGCGGTCGTAGTACTCGACCGGCATTTACGTTTGATGTTCATGAATCAGGCGGCGGAAATGCTGTTCGCCCTAAGCTTTAGGCAGGGTCGCGGTATCGGCTTTCACCAGCTCGCCAACGGCGCCAAGGCTGTAGTCGAGGGCATGCAGCGCTGCCTGAAAACCGGCCATCCCTATACCGAGCGTGAACTACAACTGTTACTTCCGGGAGATCATCCCATCACCGTGGATTGCACCGTAACACCCATCATGGAGCAGGACACTACGGAGGAATTGCTGGTGGAACTGCGCCAAGTGGACCAGCAATTGCGTATTCATCGCGAAGAGTATTTGCTCAATCAGCACAACATTTCGCGTTTGCTGATTCGCAACCTGGCCCATGAGATCAAGAATCCGCTAGGCGGACTGCGGGGCGCGGCGCAATTGTTGGAACAGGAATTTCCCGACGACTATCTCAAGGAGTACACCCGCATCATCATTCGCGAAGCCGACCGCCTGCGCAACTTGGTGGACCGCATGTTGGGGCCGACCCAACCGCCGGTACACGATGAATTGAACATTCACGAAATACTGGAGCAAGTACGTCGTCTGGTGCAGGCGGAAAGCGGTTCCTGCGTGCAAATCGAACGCGATTACGATCCCAGTATTCCCACCCTGGTGGGCGATGCCGATTTATTGATCCAAGCGGTACTGAACATCGTTCGCAACGCCGTGCAGGCGTTGGGTGAACCAGGGGGCATCATCACCCTGAGTACCCGTGTGCAGCGTCAATACACGATTGGCCATAAGCGTCACAAGCTGGTGGTACGACTGGATATTCGCGATAACGGACCCGGAATTCCCGAGGAATTACAGGAGAAGATTTTCTATCCCATGATCACTGGCCGGCCGGACGGCAATGGCTTAGGTCTTTCCATCGCTCAGGTGCTGGTCAATCAGCATGGCGGACTGATCGAGTGTACGAGCCGGCCGGGTGAAACCGTGTTTACTTTGCTGTTGCCCCTGGAGATAAACGATGGCTAGAAAGGAACACGTGTGGGTGATCGACGACGATCACTCCATCCGCTGGGTGCTGGAGAAGGCCCTACAACGGGAGAATGTGGCGGTTACGTCGTTTGAAAACGGCAATGGAGTGCTGGAAGCGCTACGCAAGGGCGAACCTGACGTGGTCGTCGCCGACATCCGCATGCCCGGTGTGAACGGGTTGGACCTGCTGGCCCGGTTGCGCGCCGATTGCCCTGAAATCCCCGTCATCATCATGACCGCGCACTCCGATCTGGACAGTGCGGTATCGGCTTATCAGGGCGGCGCATTCGAATATCTACCCAAGCCTTTCGACGTGAACGACGCCGTGGCTCTGGTGCGCCGCGCCTGTGATTTGCGCCGACAACGTTCGGAACGAGTCGAGACGCATGATCCACTGCCGGAAATCATCGGCGAAGCCTCCACCATGCAGGAGGTGTTTCGTGCGATCGGCCGTTTGTCGCGCTCCAACATCACCGTCCTGATCAACGGTGAATCAGGCACCGGCAAGGAACTGGTCGCACGGGCCTTGCATCGTCACAGTCCGCGGGCGGGCAAGCCGTTCATTGCCTTGAACATGGCGGCCATTCCCAAGGATTTGTTGGAATCCGAATTGTTCGGTCATGAACGCGGCGCCTTCACGGGAGCGCATAACGCCCGCCAAGGTCGCTTCGAACAAGCCGATGGCGGCACGCTCTTCCTGGATGAAATCGGGGACATGCCGCAGGAATTGCAGACCCGGTTGCTGCGCGTGCTGGCCGAAGGCGAGTTCTATCGAGTCGGCGGCCATACGCCGACCCATGTGGACGTACGGGTCATCGCCGCGACTCACCAGGATTTGGAACAACGGGTACGCGACGGTCTGTTCCGCGAGGACCTCTTCCATCGCATCAACGTCATCCGTATTCATTTGCCGGCCCTGCGCAAACGACGCGAGGACATACCGCTATTGCTGCGACACTTCCTCAAGGTCGCCGCCGTGGAACTGGATGTGGAGCCCAAGTTGTTGCGTACCGATACCGAAGCGTACCTCAGTAAACTGAGCTGGCCAGGCAATGTGCGACAACTGGAAAATCTATGTCGCTGGTTGACCGTCATGGCCTCGGGGCGGGAAATTCATCTGGATGATCTTCCGCCGGACTTGCGCGAGCAACCCACCTCCCAGGCTAGCGTGGGGGACTGGGAAGACGCCTTGCGCCTGTGGGCCATGCAAACGCTGTCACGGGGCGAAATGCAAATCTTGGATACCGCCCTGCCCGCCTTCGAGCGCATTTTGATCAACGTCGCCTTGGAGCAAACCGGCGGCCATCGGCAGGAAGCGGCCAAACTGCTGGGGTGGGGCCGCAACACACTGACCCGCAAAATCAAGGAACTGGAAATCCCTTCCTGATTCAACACCAGCTTATACTCATCATGGCGCGCGGCGCGCGAGCGCCGCGTCATCCCGAGTTTCCCGGCATGCCGGCCTTATTCCACCCGGAAGGCGACCGCCCTCGACGCCCTCATGGCTGGTCGAATTGATCATGTTCCACATTCTGCTCTATCAACCGGAAATCCCCCCCAACACCGGCAATATCATTCGCTTATGCGCCAATACCGGTACGCAACTGCATTTGATCCACCCCCTCGGCTTCATTCTCGATGACCGGCGTTTGCGGCGCGCCGGGCTGGATTATCGGGAGTGGGCGCAAGTCCGCGAATATCCCGATCTAGCCGACTGCCTGCGGGAACTACGGCCCGAGCGGTTGTTTGCCTTCACTACCAAAGGACGTCATCATTACCATCAAGTGACATATCAAGCAGGCGATGCCTTGCTGTTCGGCCCGGAAACACGCGGCTTGCCGCCGGCGGTGCTGGCGGAAATTCCCGAGTCGCGGCGCCTGCGTATCCCAATGGCCGCCTCGATGCGCAGCCTGAATCTGTCCAATGCGGTCGCCATCGCCGTTTACGAAGCCTGGAGGCAGTTGGGTTTCAGCGGGGTGGACGGGTAAGACAACGAACTACAGACGCCAAGCGACATTGGCGGGAGAGACGAGAGCGATGAGGGATTGGGGATACCGAGGCGAACGGCCACCAGCCCGTTTCAACATGGCGCGTTATTGTCTGGGCGTGGCGGCCCATAACACGCCGAACAAACTGGCTCTGGTCGTGGCGGCGGACGCCGACGCCCCTGCCGCGGAAGCCGAACGCTGGACTTACGCGCAACTGGACGAGGCGGTGCGCCGCGTCGCGGCGGGTCTGCGGCGTCTGGGTCTGCAGCCAGGGGCGCGGATCATGATCCGCATGGGCAATACCAGCGATTATGCGCTGATGTTTTTCGGAGCCATCGCCGGCGGCTTCGTGGCGTTACCTTCTTCCGCGCAATTGACCGAGGAAGAAGCGGACTTTCTGCTGGCCAATTCGGGGGCCAGCGCGCTGGCGGTAGCGCCGGAATTGAGCATCGCACCGGTGCCGGGTGTGCGCATTTTGAGTCCGGAGGACATCGCGGCGCTGAAGGCCACGGACATACCGATCGATTACGCCGATACCGCAGCCGACGATCCGGCCTTTCTCATCTACACCTCCGGCACTACCGGCCAACCCAAAGGGGTGTTGCACGCCAATCGTTCGGCCTGGGGCCGACGTCCCATGTATCAAGGCTGGTATGGCATATCCGCCGATGATGTCGTCCTCCATGCGGGCGCCTTCAACTGGACTTACACGCTGGGCGTGGGCTTGACCGATCCGTGGGCAAATGGCGCGACCGCCGTGCTTTATAACGGGCCGCGCGACGTGGCGGTATGGCCGCGTCTGCTCGAACGCTTCCAGGCGACCCTGTTCGCCACCGTGCCGGGACTGTATCGACAGATTCTCAAGTATTGCGATCTCGGCGCCTATGATCTAAGCCGGCTGCGCCACGGATTGACCGCCGGCGAAGCCTTGTCGCCGCGCCTGCTGAACGCCTGGCGCGAAACGACCGGCAAGGAACTCTATGAGGCTCTGGGTATGAGCGAGTGTTCCACCTATATCTCCTCCAGCCCCGGCATGGCGATTCGTCCTGGCACGCCTGGGCGGCCGCAACCGGGCCGCTGTGTCGCCGTGCTGCCGATCGACGGCGGCGAGGAGCCTTTGCTGGCTGGGGAAACCGGCCTGCTGGCCGTCCATCGCAGCGATCCGGGATTGATGCTGGGCTATTGGAACCGCCCCGACGAAGAAGCACTGGTTTACCGCGGAGCTTGGTTCGTGGGCGGCGACCTGGCCCGCTTCGACGACGAAGGCTATCTGCACTATCAGGGCCGCAATGATGATCTCATGAACGCCATGGGTTATCGGGTATCGCCGCTGGAAGTGGAACAGTGTTTGAGCCGGCACCCAGAAGTCGCGGAAGTCGCCGTGGCCGAGTTGCCGGTGCGCGATGATGTTTCGGTCATCGCCGCCTTTGTCGTGCCGCGCAATGCCGATGAAATCGACGCGGCGCCGTTGCTGGAGCACGCTCATGCCCATCTCGCGGCTTACAAATGTCCGCGCGAAATCATTTTCATCGATCATTTGCCGCGCACGGCGAACGGCAAGATCATGCGCCGACTGCTAGCCCGATCCGGATAAACCGCGTCAAAAGACGGGTCTGTCACCAGGCGGAGCTCTACAAACCCTGTCGTCCCACCCAATCGCGGGCGAATTGCCAGGCGACCCGGCCGCTGCGCGAGCCTCGCGACAAGGCCCATTGCAAGGCTTTCTTGGCAGCCTCCTCGTCCATGGGGCGAGCGTATCCCAGTTCGTCAAGCCAGTGGGCCACGATCGTCAGGTAGTCATCCTGGCTGAAGGGATGAAAAGCCAGCCATAGCCCGAAACGTTCGGACAGGGAGATTTTTTCCTCCACGCTTTCGCCGTGATGCAACTCCCCATCGATGACCTGGGCTTCCAGATTCTCCGACATGTATTCGGGCAGCAAATGCCGCCGGTTGGACGTCACGCACAGCATGACGTTATCGGGTGCGGCATTAATGGAGCCATCCAACATCGCTTTCAGCGCCTTGTAGCTGGGATCGTCGGCGCCGAAGGACAGATCGTCGCAATACACCATAAAACGCTGATCGCGCTCATACAGGGAATCGACGATATCCGGCAGATCCAGCAGATCGTGCTTGTCCACCTCGATCAGACGCAACCCTTGCCCGGCATATTCGTTCAGCAAAGCTTTTATCAACGATGATTTGCCGGTACCGCGCGCCCCCCAGAGCAATACGTTGTTACAGGGCCGACCCACCAAAAATTGACGGATATTGCGATCCAGTTCGTTCTTCTGACGGTCGATGCGGCGCAAATCGCTCAGCCGTAAACGATGAGGATGGCGTACCGGCTGAAGATAACCGCGTCCGTTATGACGACGCCAACGGCAGGCGAGTTGCGTGTCCCAGTCGGGGGGGGCAACCGGCTCAGGTAATAGCTGTTCCCAACGCTGCAGGACTTTTTCGGCGCGTGTTATCAGGGATTCTAAGGATTCCGTCGGACTAGTCATGGGGCCTCAGTAGTGGGATGCAGGATAAAAAAGCGGTTTCAAAATAGTTATCTGGCCGTGTCGACTCAGCATTGGACTCAGACGACAAGGGCCTAATCCAGGCCCATTGACTGTCAGGCAAATCCGTCGAATAGTGAGTTCGAATCGTTGCGCTTATCGTGCGGACCTCGTTTCATAGTTAGTGCCCCTCCATGATCGTCGGTCAGCATGATCCTTTTAGAGACTTTTCGATATTTTAGAATAGCTTTTTAGAGGAACGGTACCGTCTTTGATCGTCGGTCAGCATGATCTTTTCAGAGACTTTTCGGTATTTTAAACAGCTCTTACAAACAGTGGTTACCGCGGTTATTTTGGCAACCCTGATGGTCATGCGTACAACCGGTATGCTGAGTGGGACGGGAGTCCGGCAACAACCGGCCTGATTTCCATTGGCCCTCATTTAACCTACTCGGATAACAGTGTCCTGGAATGAATTCGCATCCGCCGCAAACCGATGTAACGCAAAACAGAGCCAGGCGACACTGGCCGGCGGCCATCATGTTTGTCGTCGTATTCGTCGCCTGTTTGTTAGGCATATGGAGCCGGCCAGTCGGTTTTCTCGCCAGTGTTTGGCCCGCTAATGCCCTCATGATCGGGCTTTTGCTGCGTGTTCCCCATGCCCCGAGTTGGTCGGGGTGGGTTGCCGCCGCCGCCGCCTTCATGACAGCCGATCTGGCCACCGGGTCCACTGTCCTCAACGCCGCCCTCCTCAACACCGCCAATCTGATCAGCGTCGCCACCGCCTACTTCGTGCTGCACAGATTGCCAGACGACGTCATTCGCCTGCGACAACCCACGTCCATGTTTTATATCCTCCTGGCCGCGACGCTCGGTGGAGCGACGGCCGGCCTACTGGGCGGCCTGGCAACCTGGCTGCTGTTCGATAATAGTGTGCTCGTAAGCGCCTTGCTCTGGTGGGTCAGCGAAATTGCCAATGATGTCGCCTTACTGCCCATCCTCCTGTCATCTCCCCCTTTGCAGACACTGGTGAAAGCCCCATGGAAACGAAACTGGGGCGTCAACGCACGCGATCTGTTACCCACTCTGGCAGTCGGGCTGTCGTGTGTCATCGCGCTGCTCGTCGGGGGGCCGGGAGGTATCGTCTTTCCCATTTTAGCCTTGCTCTGGTGCGGGCTTGTCTATCCTGTTTTTCCGACCTCCATTCTGACCCTGCTGTGCAGTTTATTTGCATTGACCTTTTTCTCAAGCGGACGCTTGCACGGATACGCACTCACCATCGATGAACTCACTCTGATTTCGATCCGGCTGGGAATCTCGGCGGTGGCCATTGCCCCCATCATGTTGTCGACCGTCATCTACAAACTGGTGCAGGCGCACCAAGCCGTCGAAGCGGCCAGCCAAGCCAAATCGACCTTCCTGGCGAATGTCAGTCACGAAATGCGAACCCCGTTGAACGCCATCGTGGGACTCAGCGAGGTCATGATTAATAAAAGCGATCAGCACCCCTTGCCCCGATTCTTCACGGACAATCTGCATTACATTCATTTGAGCGCCCAGCATCTGTCGGAAGTCATCAACAACATTCTGGATCTATCCAAGATCGAGGCGGGCAAGATGGAGCTAGCTCCCGCTACCACTCAATTGTTGGAAGTGATCGAGGACTTCTATTCAGTCTACAAAACGCAAGCGGAACGAAAGGGTGTTGTGCTGTCTTGCGAATGCGACACAAACCTACCGCAGACCGTTCGCATCGATGCCGGCAAAGTCAAGCAGGTATTGATCAACCTTTTTAGCAACGCTATCAAGTTCACTCCATCCGGCAAGCGAATTGACTTGTGGTTCAGTGCGGAAGACGAACAGCTAGTCTTCCGTATCTCCGATCAGGGCATCGGGATTCCCGCGGATCGATTGAATTCGATTTTTGAAGATTTCGAACAGGTGAACGGCACGATTACCCGCGACTACGGCGGCAGCGGACTGGGTTTGGCCATTACCAAAAAGATTTTGACCCTGCTGGAAGGCACGGTTACCGTCGAAAGCGCGCTCGGGCAGGGCACGACCTTCACGATACACATCCCCTTCCAAGAACCCACCGTGTCTCCAAGGAGGGTCCCGGCCAGTCAACCGGTACAACCGGCCTTCGCCGAAGGTTTGACTGTCCTGGTCGTGGAAGACAATCTTGTCAACCAGATTACTATCGAAGCCATGTTGGAAAAATCGGGATTGAAAATTCATTTTGCCGATAATGGCGAAATCGGCGTGCGCAGGGCATTGGAGCTGCAGCCGGATTTGATCTTCATGGACCTGCATATGCCGGTCATGTCCGGGCTGGAAGCCACCCGCCTGATACGTGAGCAACCGGGCTTCGAAAAAGTGCCCATTATCGCCCTGTCGGCGGATGCACTGACCGAGCAACAAGCCGAAGCCTATGCCTCCGGCGTCTCCGGTTATCTGACCAAGCCGGTCAACTCCAAGCAGTTGCTGGAGGTACTGCAGCAACACCTGGAACCGGCGAACGATCGAACGGCGCACAGACGACGAAGCCCGTTCGCAACCGATTCATCCTCACGGGCGTGGGAACCCCGTGGTGACGGCAACCCCCCTCGATAGCGTCCGGAAATCCACGCTAATCCGGCAGCCCGGCGGACTGTAAAGCGTGACGAATCCGCTGGGCGTGGTCGGCTTGTTGGTAGGGAAATGCTTGGAAGAATTTTATGCAGGAATAATCCGGCTTTGACGCCTTGAGGCGATTGATATAGTCGCGGGCGGCTTCGTCTCGACCCGCCATGGCGTGACAAAATGCCGCATAGGCCAGAATATGATAATGCGCATTGGGTTGACGTACGGCTTTGGCGGTCAGCTCGGCCGCCTGCTCCGTATCATCCTGCAGCGCCAAGTTGCTCGCCTGCACACACAGCATGGCGAAACGCAGGGGATCATACGGACTGAGGCGACGGGCTTTGATCACGTTGGTGGTGCTGGTTTCGGCTTCCCCCGCATGCATCAGCGCGAAACTCAGCGAGTATTGCCCAACGGCGAAACTCGGATTGAGCTGCACCGAAGTCTCCAGCTCCTGAATCGCTTGCGGTAAATCCTGCCGCAGAATAAAAGCCCGACCCAATGCCCAATGCCCGAGCGGATCACGCGGGTCCAACGCCAGACTTTGCCACGCGTAGTCGAAGGCCCGCTCCAGATACCCGTCCCGATCACGGCAGATATCCAGAAAGACGCGTTGCCATTGCACGAAGGAAAGGCCAGCCAATGGGCGCGCTGAATTCGGGCCCAGCTCGACCGATCGCTTGAAAAAATGTTCCGCGCGATCGTAACCCTCGGGTGTGAACTGATACATATGCCAACAGCCCCGATGATAAGCGCTCCAGGCATCCAGATTGTCTTCCGGCGTCAGCAAGGTACGCTGGCGTTCCGCTTGTTCGATTTCGGTTTCCACCGAACCCACGATGGCCGCCGCAATATCATCTTGCAGCGTAAAGATGTCATCCAGCGAACCCTCGAAACACTCTGCCCAGAGCTGATTGCTGGCGACGGTATCGGTTAACGCGGCATTGACCCGCACCCGCTGCCCGGCAAACTGCGCACTGCCCTCCACTACATACCGCACACCCAGCTTTCTGGCGATGTCGCCGGTATCCCGTGGTCCGCTGTTGAATTGAAAGACCGATCCCCGAGCACTGACAAAGAGCCATCGCGCCCGCCCGAGCAAGGTGATGACATCATGGGTCAGGCCGTCGCAAATAAGGCCATGAGCAGGATCGCTGCTCAACACGAAAAACGGCAGTACGGCGACCGATGGCTGACTGGGCAGACTGAGATCAAGGCCATCCGCGATGACGGGAGGCGGCTTCTCGAATAGCCGCGTGGCATCCGCCGTCGGCCGGGCAGAGCTTTCAGCCGGCGGCGACACGTTGAGCACCATCGTCGCCACGGGCTGACGCAATTCAATGACGCCGACAAAGCGATAGCCACGCCCGTGAACGGTTTCTATGAAGCGTGGGGTTTTAACGTCGTCGCCCAAGGCTTGGCGCAATTGCCGTATGTAATCCTTGATTAATTCTTCGGCGACGATCGTGTCGGGCCAGACCTGGGCCAGGATTTCATCCTTGCTCAGCAACTGCTGGGGATGCTCCATCAGAAAGCGCAACAGCGCGAACGCTTTGGGACGCAGCGCAATTTCCTGCTCGCCACGGCCAAATCGCTCGGCTTTTACATCCAACCAGGGTGCATTCATCTGTCTTTCGTCGCTACCAAAACACTACTAAAACACCACGCTTCCACCCACGAAGTCTGACAACGCAATGCGTAAAGTAGCGCCATCATTCAGGTGAATGAAACAACCCTTTGAGGAGTGAAATCATGAGCATAGCAAACCCCGTACAAAACATCGCCGGACAACCCGACATCACCGCCATTAAGGCCAAAATGAAAGCCACTTGGATGGACGGCGACTACGCCCTGTTCGCCCGTTACATGGAACCGGGCGCCTTGAGAATTCTGGAAGAGTGGGACATCGCCCCCAATGTGCAATTGTTGGATGTCGGCTGTGGTGCGGGCCAGATCGCCATACCGGCCGCCCGCGCTGGCGTGAAAGTCACCGGTGCCGACATTGCGGATAATCTGATCGCCCATGCCCGCAAGCGGGCGGAGCAGGAAGGACTCTCGGCCCATTTTGAGATCGCCGACGCCGAAGATTTGCCTTATGACGAGGCGTCCTTCGATGCGGTCACGAGCCTGATCGGCGCGATGTTCGCTCCGCAACCGCTCAAGGTCGCCGCCGAATTTGCCCGTGTATGCCGCTCCGGCGGACGTCTGGCGATGGCCAACTGGACCCCGAACGGCCTGGTCGGGAAGATGTTCAAAGTGATTTCGGCGCACGTTCCGCCACCGCCGGGTGTCGCGCCTGCGCCGTTGTGGGGGGATGAGGACACCGTCACGCAACGCCTGCAGGACGGCTTTACCGACATCCAACTGACGCGCAAAGACTACACCGCGTGGCGTTATCCGCTTTCCGTGCCCGAGGTCGTGACCTTCTTCTTCCACAGCTACGGCCCGACCAAGCGCGCTTTCGCCGCCCTGGACACGGCGGGTCAAATGTCTTTACGGGAAGGTTTGATCGAAGTGTTTGCCGCGCACAACGTAGCCCGCGATGGCTCGACCGAATTCCACGGCGCTGAATATCTGGATGTCAGGGCGATCCGACGTTAATTCGCAAAGCACGCTCGGTGTACGCCATGGCCACACGGTATTGGATGGCAGCGCCCTATCCAATACCGTGCCTGCCACCCTCACTGACGCGGGATCGGCGGCCTAGCATCCCGTTTCGAACCCATTCGCCAACGGGGGTCGCCCCTCTACTGAGGAATCGAGAAAATCCCGGTATCCAGCCAATAGCCTTCTTCATCCTTCAAGGTCTGCAGCTTCAAAACCACGGCGCCACGCTGCACCGGATTCCCGTTACTGTCCGTGGTGTCGATAATCCGGAAATCCTGCTCGTCGCCTTCCTCATCGATGGCTCTTTCCAGAACGACCTTAAGGGGTAGTTGCAGACGTCGGGCGTCCTGTGGCTGCGCGAAGTTGAGCCGGTACAACGGGGTGCCGGGCCAGCGTTCCACGTTCAATTGCCGGAAGCCGATGAATACCGGGGCGTAGAAATCGAGGGTCGCCTCCGGCACGCGGGTCTTGCGATCTTCCAGTTCCAGATTGGCGAACAGCACGTTTTCCTGCTTGATGCGCCCCGTCTGTTCCAACTGACCCACGAAACGCGCCGTGGATTTCATCCCCAAGTCGCGGCTACGCAGATGGAATTTATACAGCTGCCCTTCCGCCAGGGCGCACACCATCGCCCCTACCACCGCCGTGGTCTTGGGATCGCTGAGCCGGCCGCTGATCGCTCGGAAGGGATACCAATTGCCCACCTTGTAACTGTGCAAGGTGATGATGCGATCCGCCAGCACGGGCAATTTCGCCAGAATGGCCGAGCGCACCGCCGGCAGCCGACAGGGCCGGCCGGAGATCAGCAGATAATCGCAGTCGTAGAGATAAATCACCTCGCACAGATCGCTGAGCACTTGGCCTATCGTGCGCCGAACGGTGGTATCGATAGCGATCAGCGTGGTCTCGAACGACACCTCGGCCAATTGGAAATCAGGCCCGCCAGCCGCGCGCACGGCGTCCTGGATATACGCGATCACCTGTTCGTGTGGCCAGGTGCGGGCATCGAACACGTCGGCGAAACGTAGGGTGATGGCCTCGTTACCCAACTTGAGATCCGCAACCTCGTAGCGATGCAATAGACGCAAGGCCAGCGGCAGCGCGATTTGATTCGCGAACTGCCGGCGCAGGGTGCGTTCGTATTCGGATTGATCACCCCGATTGCCCCCCAACAAGCGCGCCAGCAGAATGTCCGGCTCGGCCACGCCCGCCTGATGAATGGCCTGCAACAGACTGGGGAACAGATTGCGCTCGACTAGATTGTTGAGAATGTCATCGCCGGCCAGATTGAAACCTTCCCGGAACTCCTGGGTCGGTTTCAAGGCGGTGCCGCCTTCCAACTCGTAGGTGGTGATGATCAGATCGCTGGTGCCGCCACCGATGTCGATGCTGGCCAGCCGCAGCACGGGTTGCGGACCATGGCTGTCGCGCACCCGGCCGAACACTTTGAACAGCAACTCCGCGTCGCCTTGAAAATTGTGCTTGATCTCATTGTAGAGAAAAACGATCTGCGTGCCGGTGGCTTCGTCCCATTGCAGAAAGGGTTCCGGGGCTTGCGCTTCGTCCAGACCCAGCGATTGCCAAGTGAGACGGATGGCGACCCGAATGCGCTTGGCGAACAACCGGCGTTCCGCCAAGGGCATGGCGGTGGGCAGAGTGAAGATCACTCGCCGCAGTCGCCGGGGCGCATCGGCATGCGCGCGCTCATATCGTTTGGCCGGGGAGTTGATCAACACGAATGCCTGCAACAAGACTTCGCCGATGAAGAAACTCATCAACGAACTCCGCGAGAACAAGGCCATCATGGCCGGGGTATCGCTGGGCGCGCGTTCCTCGCCATCCTCCCGCAGATAACCGATGAACGGCCCGACCGTGACCGGACCGCCGTGCGTCTGCGTATCCGCGCCGCGATTGAAGCGCCATTCATGATGGCGGCGGGCAATGTCCCAAAGATAACGTTTGGGCGTGGACAAGCCGGTGCTGCCCTCGGTGCCGTGGCTGTAATAGGACAGCGCCTGCGCCTCGAAACCGACCCGCACGGGACTCGGCCAGAGAAAGGCGCTGGCCCGCCCGCTGCGACGGGACCAGCGATCATCGCCGAACTGGTTGCGGGCGAATTCCACCCGGCTGGGAAAGGGTTCGTCGAACACCCATTCCGGCTGATCGAGACTGCGCAATTCCAGGCGGTAGCTGTCGTTCAAATCCACCGGATCGTCACCGCTGGTTTCCATGAGGATGCCGCAGCTACGGGAATTGCCGATGTCCAGCACCAGGTCCACATCCACGGGTTGGGCTCGCGCCGGGGTCTGGCTATCCACGTAGACAAAACGGATGCGCGGGAATAATTCCGCCTTGGCCAGCAGACTGAGCACGGTGAGATAGCGGGCGATATGTTCGACGCCCTGCCGCACTTCGTTTTCGTCCACGCGGCGCGGCGCGCGGCGGCGCATTTCGTAGGCGTAAAAGGTCTGCAACAGCCATTCGCCGACCCATTCCTGGGTCCTGAACCAGTGAGTATCCGCTTCCGCATCGGTCAGACCGAATTCCTCCCCGGACTGCATGTCCTGCGGGCTGGGTGCGAGATAGGGGCGCCCCTCGCGCGCCGTGATGAGATGAGTATCGAAAGCCAGGGTCACCCGATGCGTGTTGCCCTGCGCGTCCGGCGCCGGTAATTCCACCACGCGAACCCTGGCCCAGTTGCCTGGACCCTGCGCGAAATGGCAAGCGCCATCGGGAAGGCGTTCCCGTACTCGCAGGAACGGCACGGGCAACCAACACGCCAGATAAGGCTCCAAGGCCCGCGCCCCGCTCACCGAATAAATCTGCTCCTGCTGGACGGGAATCCGGCCTTCTCCATCCCGTAGTGGCCCTCCCTCACTGTCGGGATAGAGACAAACCAGATCCGGCGGGTCGTCGGCCGTGGCGGGTATATTCAGAAAAGAACGGGATACCCGTATTTCATCGAGATTGAAACCGAAATCCATAAATTGGATAGCGGTTTCCGGCACCAGGCTGATGACCGGTCCATATTGTTTGAGCTTGGCCAGCATCGCTTCCCCTCGCGGCACGCAGCAAAACGTAAATCCGAATAGTAGTTATTGCGGCCTACAATGCCGTGAATCACTCCCTGCCGCAAGCGGAGTGGCGTTTTTCGCCGCCTACGTCGAGTCTCCTTATCGGCGGCGATAATAGGGAGCGTAATACCAGGGCCGCGGCCAGAACCAAGGGTCCCAGAAAGGATCGGCGTAGAGAATCACCTCCGGTTCCTCGCGTTCCTCCCAAAGCCGATACTGCTCCGCCGTCACCACGGGAAATTGGTAGGGATATTCGCCGATCTTGCGTTGCACGCTGTCCGTGAGTGGACCGACGACGGTGATCTGACGCCCGGCGGCATAGATGGCGGGGTCCAGAAAACCGCCGATACGGGCGATGAACCGTCCCTCGCTGGCGGCGTCGGAGCGGGGACGCCCGCTCTCTTTCAGGTTGTGCTGGACTATTTCGATCCAGGTGTCATCGCGACGATTTTCCACGCGGGCGATGTTGCCGCCCCAACGCACGCGGGTATGACGGAAGGACTGGGTATCGTCGGCGCTACGCACGGCCTGCAGCGTCGGCCCCTTAAATTCGTCGTCTTGAATGGGATCGTAGCCACCCTGCATCGCGCAGCCACTCGCCAGGAGCAGCAGACAACCCAGGCAATGCCTCCAAACAATGCGAATCACGTACACGAGGAAACCGGTTCCTTTCTTATGGGTGTCCCTGTTGGACCGACAAAACGCATTCATTGTTTCCCGAACGGTTTTTACGGCCATGCTCCGCACGGTGAACCGAAATCGGCGCGGCGAATCCCAAGGGCTATAATCCGCTCATCAGACGAACCTCATCCCCACCAACGGACACCCGCCATGAACGCCGATGAACTCAAAACACTGCAAGCGCCCTTGAAGCAGCAGTACCGAACCCAACCCAACACGGCCTTGGTCACGCTCAAAGCGCAATCGCGTCTGGGCGAAGGCATTACCTGTCGCGTCGAAACGGGCAAGGCGCTGGTCGAGGCGGGTCTGCACCCGGCCACGGGCGGCGACGGCCTGTCGGCCTGTTCCGGCGACATGTTGTTGCAGGCGTTGGTCGCCTGCGCGGGGGTGACGCTCAATGCCGTCGCCACGGCGCTGGGCATTGATCTGCGTGACGCCACGGTGAGCGCGGAAGGCGATCTGGATTTCCGTGGCACACTGGCCGTCGACAAGTCCGCCCCGGTGGGCTTTCGCGATATTCGCCTGCACTTCGCCTTGGACAGCGACGCGCCGCCGGAGCAAATCGCGACGCTGATCAAGCTCACCGAACGTTATTGCGTGGTCTACCAAACCCTGGTGAATCCGGCCTCATTCACCATCAACTATTGACCGACTCTATTCCTGTTCCTCGGGAAAGATCGGATCACCCACACGGATAATTTTCATGACATTGGTGCGTCCCGAGATGCCGGTGAAATCCCCCTTGGTCAATATCACCAGATCGCCCTCGCGGACTGCGCCCCGATTCAGCATGGTATCGATGGCATCCTGGATGACCAGCGTTGGATTGTCATATTTCACATCGAAGCGCACCGGGTAGACGCCGCGATACAGGGTGACCCGGCGGCGCGTGGCTTCATGGCGGGTCAGGGAGAAAATCGGGATGCCGGAACGAATGCGCGACATCAGCAAGGGCGTAAACCCGGTCTCGGTCAAGGCCACGATGGCGCTAACGTCCATGTGATTGGCCGTGTACATGGTCGCCATGGCGATGGCTTCGCCCACGCTCTCGAAATGCGAATCGATGCGGTGTTTGGAACGCTGGGTTTCCCTCTGCCGTTCCGCACCTAAACAGATGCGGGCCATCGCTTGCACCGCCTGTACCGGATAGCTGCCCGCCGCGGTTTCCGCGGACAGCATGACCGCGTCGGTGCCATCCATCACCGCATTAGCGATATCCAGCACCTCGGCTCGGGTCGGAGTGGGATTTTTGATCATCGACTCCATCATCTGCGTGGCGGTAATGGACACTCGATTCATATCCCGCGCCATGCGGATGATGCGCTTTTGCACGCCCGGCAATTCGGCATCGCCAATCTCCACGCCCAAATCGCCGCGGGCGATCATCACCGCGTCGCTGGCCTTGACGATGCCTTCAAGATCGTTCAATGCTTCGGCCCGCTCGATCTTGGAAACGATAGCCCCGTGGCCGCCGGCGGCGCGCAACAACGCCCTGGCCTCCAGAACGTCATCCGCGCTGCGGGGAAAGGAGATGGCCAGATAATCCACGCCCAACTCGGCGGCCGTGCGGATATCTTCCCTGTCCTTGTGGGTCAGCGCGGGCGCGGATAAGCCACCCCCTTGACGGTTGATGCCTTTTTTATCGGACAATTCGCCGCCGACCCAAACCCGGCAGATGACCTGGGGACCGATCACGTCCTCGACGACCAGCACAAGCCGTCCGTCGTCCAGCAGCAGGGTATCGCCAACCTGGACGTCCTGCGGCAGCGCTTTATAGGTAATCCCCACCCCTTCCACGGTGCCGGCATCCGGCGCCATGTCCGCGTCCAATATAAAGGGTGCGCCCTCCTGCAGAAAAACCCGCCCGGCGCGAAAACGATGGGTGCGTATCTTGGGACCTTGCAGATCCGCCAATACTCCAATAGCCCGCCCTTGGCTGGTGGCGCATTCACGAACCAACTTGACACGGGTACGGTGCTCCTCCTCGGTACCGTGGGAAAAATTCAAGCGCACCACGTCAACACCGGCGCGAATGATTGCTTCAAGAATTTTTGGAGCATCCGTCGCCGGTCCAAGCGTGGCTAGAATCTTGGTGCGCCTCAACATGATGAAAGATCCTCAGGTTTGGGGTCGGATAACTTATTCTTCGCTTAATCGCTGCTTATTCTGTTCGTGGAAAATGAAAATCCCGCCAATACAGCGGGTACAAAACGATAGGCCCACTTCAGGGGTCTGGCAACCGTCTGGAACACGCAACAAAACCTCCGTCCTCGTACCCCGCGCGATGAGGATAGCCTGATCTCGTGTTTGGCCGATTTGACAACCTTTTCAGCATAGGATTTATAGGCCCTGGAGACAAGGCCATCCGGCCGCGCAGGCCAATCCCGCCGGCTTTGCAGGAGGTTGATCGCATACAGGCGTCTTGGCGCCGGAGCTTTTTCAGAGGGTCAAACGAACATCGGGCGCCGCAGCGCCCGATGTACGAATCCCGTTACGATGGGACAAGCCGTTCAAGCTAACCCATCGTCCGGCGTCAACCGTCCGCACGCTTCTCCAGCATGGCCACGGCGGGTAACTTTTTGCCTTCCAGGAACTCCAGGAACGCACCACCGGCAGTGGATACGTAGGACACCTTGTCAAAAATGCCGTATTTCTCCAGGGCCGCGATGGTGTCACCGCCACCGGCCAGGGAAAACGCCGAGCTTGCCGCGACCGCTTCGGCAATGGCCTTGGTGCCTTCGCCGAATTGATCGAATTCGAACACTCCGACCGGGCCGTTCCAGACGATGGTGCCGGCTTTCTTGAGCAATTCCACGAACTGGGCCGCCGTCTGGGGACCAATGTCAAAAATCATGTCATCGGCCTCGACCTTGTCCACCGGCTTCAGTGACGCCGGGGTGGATTCCGAAAACTCCTTGCCGCAGACCACATCCACGGGAACCGGAATGTCACCACCGCGCGCTTGGGCCGCCGCCGTAAGCCGCTTGGCTTCATCGATCAGATCGGGTTCGCTCAGGGATTTGCCGATCTCGTTGCCAGCCGCCGCGATGAAGGTATTGGCGATACCGCCGCCGACAATCAGCTGATCGACCACCTTGGACAAGGATTCCAACACGGTCAGCTTGGTGGATACCTTGGAACCGCCGACTATAGCAACCAGCGGCCGGGCCGGACTTTCCAGCGCCTTGCCCAGAGCTTCCAATTCGGTCGCCAACAACGGACCGGCGCAGGCCACGGGGGCATACAAACCGACGCCGTTGGTCGAGGCTTCCGCCCGGTGCGAGGTGGCGAATGCGTCCATGACGTAGATATCGCAAAGCGCGGCCATGCGCTTGGATAGTTCCTCGTTGTTTTTCTTCTCGCCCTTGTTGAAACGCACGTTCTCGCACAACACGACTTGTCCGGCGCCCACTTCCACGCCATCCAGCCAATCCTTGATCAGCTTGACTTCCTGACCCAGCAACTCGGACAAACGGACGGCGACCGGCGCCAGCGAGAACTGTGCTTCGGGCTCACCTTCCTTGGGGCGGCCCAGATGCGACATCAAGATCACCTTGGCGCCCGCCTTGACGGCGTGCTGAATGGTCGGCAGGGAAGCATTCAGCCGGGCATCGCTGGTGACCTTGCCGTCCTTGACGGGTACGTTCAGGTCCTCGCGGATCAGCACGCGCTTACCCGCCAGGTCGAGATCGGTCATTTTCAGTACAGCCATCGAGTTATCCTTCCATCAGGTTAAAAACCACCCAATAAAAAACGCGAAGTACGCAAGCCGCTCACGACACATCGCGAACCACCGCGTCTCCGCGTTTACAGGGGACTGCTTTTTACTTGGCGTTCATCAGGGCTTTAGTGGTATCCAACATGCGGTTGGAGAAACCCCACTCGTTGTCGTACCAGGACAGCACCTTGACCAGATTGCCGATCACGCGGGTTTGCGTGGAATCGAAGGTCGAGGACGCCGGATCGTGGTTGAAGTCCATGGACACCAAGGGTTCGACGTTGTAGTTCAACACACCCTTGAGTGCACCGTCCGAAGCGGCCTTGACCAGGGCGTTGACTTCGTCCTTGGTGGTATCGCGGCTGGCGATGAAGGTCAGATCGACGACGGACACGTTGATGGTCGGCACGCGCATGGCGAAACCGTCCAGCTTGCCATTCAGTTCCGGCAACACCAGACCCACGGCCGCGGCGGCGCCGGTCTTGGTGGGGATCATGGACTGGGTGGCGGAGCGGGCGCGACGCAGATCCTTGTGGAATACGTCGGTCAGCACCTGGTCGTTGGTGTAGGCATGGATGGTGGTCATCAGACCGCGTTCCAGGCCCAGCTTCTCGGACAACGGCTTGACCATGGGGGCCAGGCAGTTGGTGGTGCAGGACGCGTTGGAGATAACCGTATCACTGGCTTTCAACACACTGTGATTCACACCATACACTACGGTGGCGTCCACATCCTTGCCGCCCGGCGCGGAAATGATCACCTTCTTGGCGCCGGCGGTCAGGTGCGCGCTAGCCTTTTCCTTGCTGGTGAACAAGCCGGTGCACTCGTGGACGACATCGACGCCGAGTTCCGCCCAGGGCAGTTCCGCCGGATTGCGTACGGCCAGCACCTTGATGCGATCGCCATTGACGACCAGGGCATCTCCATCGACGACGACATCCGCATGGAATTTACCGTGTACGGTGTCGTAGCGGGTCAGATGGGCGTTGGTGTTGGCGTCGCCCAGATCGTTGATCGCGACGATTTCGAATTCGCCCCTGCGATTGTACTCATAGATGGCGCGCAATACTTGGCGGCCGATGCGACCGTAACCATTGATAGCAATCTTGATTGCCATAATTTCCTCCAGAGGTTGGATAGGATGGGGGGGGTGACGACGTTCCAGGTCAAGTAGCCAGCAATTCTTCCACAGTATGCACTACGTTTTCTACGGTAAAACCGAAATGTTGAAATAAAACATCGCCGGGCGCGGAAAGCCCGAAACAATCCAGACCGATGATGCGGCCTCGGAGGCCGACGAACTTATACCAACTGGCGGTGGCGCCGGCTTCCACGGCGACCCGTTTGATGATGCCGGGAGGCAGTACTTCGTCCCGATAGGCGGCGTCCTGCCGTTCGAAGGTGTCTACCGAAGGCATGGAAACCACGCGGATTCGGCGTCCGCGCGCGCGAAAATGCGCCGCCGCCTCGACCGTGAGATTCACTTCCGAACCGGTCGCGATGAGAATGACTTCCGGCGTGCCTTCGCATTCCACGAGGACGTAGCCGCCCCGCTCGATCGCCTCGACTTGTTCGGGGCTGCGGGGTTGATGCATCAGTTTCTGGCGGGAAAACGCCATGCAGGTGGGTCCCTTGCGACGCTCCACGCCGGCTTTCCAGGCCACCGCCGTTTCCACCCCGTCGCAGGGTCGCCACAGCGACAGTTCAGGAATCAAGCGCAGGCTGGCCAGATGTTCGATGGGATGATGAGTCGGACCATCTTCGCCCACACCGATGGAATCGTGCGTGAAGATGAACAGTACGCGGATTTTCATCAACGAGGCAAGACGCACCGCGTTGCGGGAGTAGTCGGAAAAGGTGAGGAAAGTGCCGCCGTAAGGTAAAAATCCGCCATGCAGGGCAATGCCGTTCATGATGGCGCTCATGCCGAACTCACGCACCCCATAGTACAGGTAATTACCTGGTGGACCGTTACGCTCGATCACCACCGCGCCCTTCCAGAACGTGTTGTTGGACAAGGTCAGATCGGCGGAGCCACCCAGCAGTTCCGGCAGCAACGGACCATAGGCATTGAGGGCGCGCTGTGAACTGAGTCGCGAGGCGATATCCTCGGCTTTTTCCGCAGTGCCCAGAATATAGGCGTAGGTCTGTTCCGCCCAACGATGGGGCAACTCACCCCGCGCGCGGCGCTGGTACTCGGCCGCCAGTTCAGGGTATTCCCGCGCGTAGGCGGCAAACAGGTCATTCCACTCCTGCTCCCAGGCCGCGCCCTTGCCACGGGCGTCCCAAACCGCGTAAATGTCGTCGGGTATTTCGAAAGGACCGTACGGCCAGTCGATATGCCGGCGGGTCGCCGCCACCTCATCGGGTCCCAACGGTGCGCCATGGACATCGGCGGTACCGGCCTTGCGCGGCGCGCCGCAACCAATCAGGGTCTTGCAGCAAATGATGCTGGGCCGGTCAGTCACCTCGCGCGCCTGTTCGATGGCGTTCTTCACGGCCTCGCTATCATGGCCGTCCACGTCTGGAATCACGTGCCAATGATAGGCCGCGAAACGCTTCGGCGTCTCATCCGTGAACCAGCCCAAGGTATCGCCATCGATGGAAATATCGTTGTCGTCGTACAGACAGATCAGCTTGCCCAGGCCCAAATTGCCGGCCAGCGAGCAGACTTCATGGGAAATGCCTTCCATCAGGCAGCCGTCACCCATGAACACGTAAGTATAGTGATCGACAATGTCATAGCCGGGGCGATTGAACTGCGCGGCCAATACCTGCTCGGCAATCGCCATGCCCACGGCATTGCCTAGGCCCTGGCCGAGGGGGCCGGTCGTAGTCTCCACCCCCGGCGTATGGCCATATTCCGGATGACCGGGAGTGCGGGAACCCATCTGCCGGAACTGCTTGATTTCATCCATGGACAGATCGTAGCCACTCAAATGCAGCATGGAATAGAGCAGCATGGAACCATGGCCGTTGGATAGTACGAAGCGGTCCCGATTCGTCCAGGTTGGATTGGCTGGGTTGTGGTGCAGAAAGTCGTTCCACAAGACCTCCGCAATTTCCGCCATTCCCATCGGTGCGCCTGGATGGCCGGAATTCGCCTGTTGCACGGCATCCATGGTGAGGGCACGAATGGCGTTGGCCAGAGCTTTACGCGAGGGCATGACAATCTCCCGATGGGGTCAGTGGGTTGAGTATAGGAGCAAGCGTTACCCAGGATACTAGAGAACTGATCCTGGCCCGGCGGAAGCGACCGCTCCCGACCGGCAACTTGCGAATAAAGGTTGAAATGGGTTGCACCCGAGCGCTTTGAAGCGGCGAATACTCTTATCAGGGGCCAAGCGACGGGGGACGGCTTCCGGAGAAAGGTGATGCCTTACAGCGATGGAAGATTCCCCGATATGCCCGCATCCACTTGGGTCGCGTACTTCCGCCTGAACCGATCCGGAAACCGGCTTGGGTCTGTCCGATAGACGGATTTGTAGGCAAATCCTCAAGTTTTTGGGTAGGTCTGGCCAAAAAAGAATGGGGGAAATTATAAGTAAAAGCGAGGAACTAGCCAATCTTTACACGGAGCGCCGCTGTTTACGCACCGAGCGGCTTGCTCCAAACCGCCGGCGCGTGCCTATTCATCGCCGATTTCAACGCTCCACGGGCAAGGACCCGTCGTTGCCCCACTCCGACCAGGCGCCAGGATAGCCGCGCACTTTCGGATAACCCAGAACTTTGAGCACCAGGTAAGTATGGGCGGAACGGTGATGGGTCTGGCAATACACGATGATTTCCTTATCCGGCGTCACACCCAGATTTTCCAACAGGGAGCGCAATTGATCCTCGGATTTGAAACGCAGTTGGCGGGTTTGGTCCATGGCCAGAATCCAGTTCATGTTGACCGCGCCGGGAATGTGTCCGCCACGCGCCGCGCGTACGTCCAACCCCTGGTATTCTCCGGGCGTCCGGGTATCCAGCAAGACCAGATCCGGCTGCCCCAGACGCGACAGGATATAGGCTTTATTCGCCACCACCCGATCCCCCAGATGAGCTGGATAGGGCCGGGCGATGGGTTGCTCGGCTTGCTGGGAGAGGGTATGGCCACCCGCTATCCAAGCCTGCAAGCCGCCGTTCAACAACGAGAAATGCGCATGTCCCAAAGCGTCCAGGGTCCACAGGAAGCGGCTCGCCCGCCCACCTCCTTCGTCGTCATAGGCCACCACATGCGTTTCCGGGGTCAGCCCCAGCCCTGAAATCACGGCGCTCAAACGCACCTCGTCGGGCAGTAAACCCATGGCCGGCGGCGCCACACGGATGATATTGGCATAGCCGAGATTCACAGCTCCAGGGATATGGCCCTCGGCATAGGTGTCGATGTTGCATAGATCGACGACCAGCAAGCCGGGCTGATTGAGCAGCGGCTCCAGTTGTTCGGCTTCGACCAATAGCGGAAGATGAATGGTTGACATGAAAAATCCTTACGCTTTGAAAGGTTCATCGTGTGAGTGAAAACGATTAGATTATCGCACTATACGATGGTATTAAGGTAAAAGAAGGCCACTTCGCCGTACGAGACCACTGATGATCGTTACTTCGCCATTTTGCCGTATTCCTACTGAAAGGAGCTGTCCGCTGACCCACGCCATCATCCATCGCCCTGTTGAACTCGGCGCCCAAAGCCTTGCGGCCGGTCAGGCCGAACACACGCCAAGCGGCTAATCGCGATGCCCCTGAAAGCTTCGTCGCAAGCCGCGCCGCCACCTCGGACCGATAGCGAATTCACGCTGATCGAACGGTATTTCGAATCCCATATCACCCAGCGCCGCGATGTGCTGTTGGGGATAGGCGATGACTGCGCCTTACTCCAAGCACCGGAGAATACGAGTTTGGCCGCGACCATGGACACCCTGGTCGCGGGAGTGCACTTTCTAGCCGATGCGGACCCCGAGGGCATCGGCCATAAGGCCCTGGCGGTCAATCTCAGTGATTTGGCGGCCATGGGCGCGCAGCCCGCCTGGGCGTCGCTGGCGTTGACGCTGCCTGCCGCCGATGAACGCTGGCTGGCGGCGTTTTGCCGGGGTTTCTTCGCGCTCGCCGAAGACTATCAGGTCGCCTTGGTGGGCGGTGACATGACGCACGGGCCCCTTTGCATCAGCGTGCAAGCGCAGGGTTTCGTACCGGCCACGCTGGCGTTACGGCGCACCGGCGCGCAATTCGGCGACCGCATTCTGGTCACCGGCACGCCTGGCGACGCGGGCCTGGCGCTGGCGCCACGCGAAACCCGTAGGAATCTGACCGCCGAACACATCGCCTATTTGCAGGCACGGTTGGATAAACCCCTGCCCCGCATCCAGCAGGGTCTGGATCTGCGAGGGCTGGCCACCGCCGCCATCGATATTTCCGATGGATTGGCTCAAGATCTCGGCCACATTCTGGAACGTAGCGGCGTGGGCGCCACCCTGTACGTCGATCGCTTACCGCTTTCCCCAGCCATGGCTGCCTGCCCGGAACAGGCTACAGCCATCGCCTTGACGGGTGGCGACGACTACGAGTTATGCTTTACCGTTCCGCCGCGACATCTCGGATCGGTCCAGTCTCTGGCCGCCGCCTGGGACTGCGCTTGCACCGAAATCGGTGTCATCGACGCCAGTCCCGGTCTGCGTTGCCTGCGCGAGGACGGCACGGTTTACCCCTTATCCCCGAACGGTTATGACCACTTCGCCTGATCGTCCCTGCGCCAATATTCTACGCAACCCGATTCATTTCCTGGCTTTGGGCTTTGGCTCGGGCTGCGCGCCCAAAGCGCCCGGTACTTTCGGTACCCTAGCCGCCATACCCTTGTACCTGCCGCTGCAACATCTGGCCTTGGGTTACTACATCGCCCTGGTGATAGTCACTTTCATCCTCGGCGTATGGGTGTGCGGACGCACCAGCCGCGACCTCGGCGTACACGATCACCCGAGCATCGTCTGGGATGAGGTCGTGGGCTACTTCATCACCATGCTCGGCGCGCCGCACGGGGTTGGATGGATGATACTGGGCTTCGGCTTGTTCCGCCTGTTCGATATCGTCAAGCCCTGGCCAATCAAGGCCGCGGACAAGCACGTGGGCGGGGGGTTCGGCATCATGTTCGACGATGTTCTGGCCGCCGTGTATGCCTGGCTGATACTTCAGGGCGTGGCCTTTTTCAGCGGCGGCGGGTGAGCTTTCCTTACCCGCTCGACAACTCTCAATTCAACGCAAAATTCACAGCTATGTCAGCGTGAATAGCCGTTGTGTCGAACAATTTGACGCGGGAATCGGCTTGCTTGACCAGTATGCCAATTTCCGTGCAACCGAGGATAACGGCCTCCGCTCCCCGCTGCGCCAGGGCGTCGATGATGCGCAGATATTCGGCTCGGGAATCGGCTCGAATGTGCCCCAGGCACAGTTCGTTATAAATCACCGTGTGCACGATCTGCCGATCGGCTTCCTCAGGGACCAATACTTTGAGGCCATACCGATCGCTTAAGCGCCCTTTGTAAAAATCCTGCTCCATCGTGAAAGCGGTTCCCAGCAGGCCCACCGTTTCAATACCGTTTTGCAACAGCGTTTCCGCCGTCGCATCGGCGATATGCAACAAAGGGATGTGAATTGATTTTTCGATGGTCTGAGCAATCTTATGCATGGTATTGGTGCAGATCAGCAGAAAATCCGCTCCAGCGGATTCCACCCTCCGGGCCGCGTCTACCAGTATTTGGGCCGCCCCGGTCCAATCACCGACCTGTTGCAACTTTTCAATCGACTCGAAATCGACGCTGTACAAAACGATTTTTGCCGAGTGAAAACCACCCAGTCTGCTTTTGATCCCTTCATTAATCGCCCGGTAATAGCCGACCGTGCTTTCCCAACTCATACCTCCCAATAGACCGATGGTTTTCATGCCGTATTCCGTGGTTGCTCGCGATACCAGGATGTATTTATTTTTTCAGATCGTCTTGATCTTATGGTTGATAGGGCGCGCAAATTGGCTTTCGTCATTGCATGCCCAGTCCGCCTAGAGGTCGGGTGAGGTATTTCGTTCAGGCGTCGAGGCATCCAAGAGACTTCGAATATGGGATTCCCTACGTCCCAACCAATGTAAACGCCTCCAATAGATGTCCGTACCTGGCCAGAAAAGAGTTTCCCATTCGGCTCCCCCAGTGCCGTAACTACGGCTCGTAAACTTTCCGAAGGTAACCATTGAGCCGTCTTCGGCTTTCAACATACCCTCACACTCTGCCTCGTCACGTTCGCATAGCGCATAGAGATCATCCAGTGCCGCCAAGTGTTTCGGCGCGTCGCCAATCAGAACGTATCCTTCTCGCACGGTCTCGATCAGCTGACGCCAACTGCCAAAACAATTCCATAAAACTTGAGACCAACCTCCATTTATCATGTTGTGCTCCAAAATCCCAAAAGCAGGAATCATTCTGATTTCTATAGGTAAGTTCTCATAGGCTCCAAAATTTCCTTCCATCCAGTCAACTCGCCATCGAGGATAGTATTTATTTAACCAATCAAAGACTAATTGTTGCACCTCTTCTCCTACAATTGATCCTGTCATATAAAATATACCTATGCCTAAATTAAACCGAACTGCAAAGCTAATGTAGGATATCCTGAAAAAATGAGACGTATCGATAGATTATCTAATCAACAACTTGAATGATGATCTTCATCATCCTAATCCGTCGGATAAAAATAAAAGACCATTTTAAAAGATCAATTATGCTATACAAAAAGTCTTATTGCAATCAATCGATAAGCAATTGTCATTTATCTCTGGCACTATCACGAAGAAATAACGAAATGCTTCAGTAAATAGGTCGGATGGTATTTTATTTTATGGCTGGTTCCACAATCAGCCAATCTCCACGAATGATGCACTATTTTCTTCAGCACATTCTACGATTATGGATTACGAATCACGCATCTGGACAGACTTTCAAATTTTCTTTTGAAAGTCACAACCTTAGCGTCATTCTTCTTTTCCGGTATTTCTGCGGGCTTTGCAAGGCTTATTTTCTTTACCTTCAACAAAATGTTGCCTTTCATTACACAGTGTTTCAATTTCATCTTCATTCAGCGGCGTCAGCGGTTGGATAGTTTGCTCGCCTTCATCTGTTCCATCTTGTTTTTCCTTAGCCAAATCGTCGCTTTTGTTTGATTGCCCCAGCGTATTATTTTCGGAATCGCCAGATCCTGAAGACGAACCTTGACTGTAATCCATTTCCAATTTATTTCCTTGAGTTTCACAAGGGGTTTGTTGGTAGACTGTTTGACCATCTTTGTCACACTGATAAACATCAGCGTGCACTTGTATTGCAAGAGTGGCCACAATGGAAAAAGCGATTAATTTTAGCCTCATTGTCAATTCCTCGTCTGTCGCATGGAATAGGTTGCTATTAACCAGGCATCAATGCCGAATCAACCCGAACTATTAGAAAGTATAATCTCCAACATATAATGCCCGGTCAATAAGCGGAATCAACTACTCCAAAATCGGTCGTGCATTGACCGCCTGAATCGGACGATTATTCGGATGGTGCATGACATGTGAAAATTTCTCGATTTGTTCCTTCGACGCGGATACCGGTTCCTTCATCACTATCCACCGCACACCTTCCGAACAAGGGGGTGTTGTGAGCGATCCATTGTATTGGTAGAAATTCCGCTGAGTAGGCAGCATGGCGTCGGCAGACGTGCCCGGCGACAAAGCTTGCTTGTCGCCAGCTTTTTCCGGCATGTGCATCCAGGCTTCGGTAAGCGATGGATTTTCATCACCTTCCATAAACATCACGGCCACCACGGCAAGATTCCCATCCTCATCGGCATGCACCAGATGCGCTTCCATGGGAAAGGATTTTCCATTGATGTGATTCTCGCTTGGGACATGAAAATGGTATTGCTTCAGCGTGAACTCATGACCCGCAATGGAAATCTTGCTCCCCGGCGCATAGTTCACCTGAATCGTATGTCCATTATTGATAACTTCGTTCCCACCGGCCTGATAATGCACTTCAATGGGTTTCAAATCAGACTCAATGAAATCATTGAGATCAACCGGTGACTGATTCCTTCCCAGAGCGCAAGCGGCAAATCGGGGACTCAGCTCTCCCCAATGCTCCGGACCTTCAGGGCCGGAATATCCCCAATGAATCTCATCGTTGGCATAGACGGTTGCGGACATCAGTAATGCGCCCGCCATGACGAGTGGTTTCTTCATGATTTTTCCCCCTATGATGGTCGATAGCGATCGTTGCTCTCGGCACTGGAACTAATGATAGGAGCTTCTTATCCACAAATCTTACGATTCAGCGGACTTCATCCGTAGAGCACGGGAGGGTCGCGACGAAAATCCACCTTCTTTAATGATTCCGTCATTTGCAATTTTCAATTTTCATCTGCCCGATCGCCGCTTAACATTAACCATCGGCCCGCCGTGCCGAAACACCCGCGAAAACGATAAGATTCCACACCACTCACAGGATTAACGCGATGAAACTCGAAACCCTGGCCATACATGGCGGCTACAAACCCGATCCGACGACCAAGGCCGTCGCCGTCCCCATTTATCAGACCACCTCTTACGCCTTCGACGACACCCAGCATGGGGCCGATCTTTTCGACCTCAAGGTCGTGGGCAACATCTATACCCGCATCATGAATCCCACCAGCGACGTACTGGAACAGCGCGTTGCAGCCATGGAAGGCGGCGTGGGTGGATTGGCCCTGGCTTCCGGACAAGCCGCTGTGACCTATTCGATCATGACCATCGCTGGCGCCGGCGACAATATCGTCACCACCAGTACGCTGTATGGCGGCACCTATAATCTATTCGCCCATACCCTACCCCGCTTCGGCATCGAAGTCCGCTTCGCCGATTACCGTGACATGAACGCGCTGGCGGCGCTGATCGATGACAAGACCAAGGCGGTGTTTTGCGAATCCATCGGTAATCCGGCCGCCAACGTGGTGGATTTCGGAGCCCTGGCCGATGTCGCCCATGCCCATGGCGTGCCGCTGATCGTTGACAATACCGTGCCGACGCCCTATCTATGCCAGCCGTTCGCGCATGGGGCCGACATCGTGGTACATTCTCTGACCAAATACATGGGCGGTCACGGCACCAGCATCGGCGGCGTGCTGGTGGATTCCGGCAAGTTTCCCTGGGCCGAACACAAGGAACGTTTCAAGCATCTCAACGAACCGGACCCGTCCTATCATGGCGTGGTGTTCACCGAAGCCATGGGACCGGCAGCCTACATCGCACGCGCCCGCGTGGTGCCTTTGCGTAACATGGGCGCGGCCATTTCGCCCTTCAATAGTTTCCTGATCATGCAAGGCATCGAAACCCTGCCGGTGCGCATGGACCGCCATTGTGAGAACGCCCAGGCGGTGGCCCTGCATTTGCGCGGCCATACGCAGGTGGAATGGGTGAAGTATCCGGGTCTGCCCGACAATCCGGAAAAGCCGCTGGTCGATAAATACATGAGCGGCAAAGGCTCGGGGATACTCAGTTTCGGCATCAAGGGCGGGCGCGAGCACGGCGCCAAATTCATCGATGCCCTGCAACTCGTTACACGGCTGGTCAATATCGGCGACGCCAAATCGCTGGCCTGTCATCCCGCCACCACCACCCACCGGCAATTGTCCCCGGCGGAACTGGAAAAAGCCGGCGTGTCGGAAGATCTTGTGCGCCTGTCCATCGGCCTGGAACACATAGACGATATTCTGGAGGATGTCGAGCAAGCCTTGGCCGCCGCCCGCTGACGCCTTCTGTCCTCGTGACGGCCGCCCCGGTGGGAAGGCCGTCACGCCCTGATAACCACAGCCCGGGGAAACCGCGTGAACCGCGATTTGATGAAACTGTTGGAAAGGACTTTGCGCGGCGAATTGCGCAAAACCCAACGCCGTAAGAGCAGTGCCCCGTGGGTCGTCGTCATCCTGGTCATCTCGGTATTCGCCATCAGTCGGTGGCGGGAGGAACCCAATGCCCCGCTGCCCAACAAGGGGACGGCTCTGGCCTGCGAAATCAGCCGTGTCTACGACGGCGACACCGTCACCGCCCGTTGCGAAAACGGTCTACTCAAAGTCCGGATTTATGGCATAGACGCACCGGAAATCGGCCAAAAACCCTGGGGCGAACAGTCCCGCGACGCGTTGCGAAATCTGGCGCCCAATGGATCGTCGGTACGCCTGCAGATTCAGGATACCGACCGTTACGGCCGGGCAGTCGCTCAATTGTTCGCCGGTGATCGCGATCTCGGGCTGGAAATGGTGCGCCAGGGGCGGGCCGTGGTGTATGCGCAATATAATCGCTTTCCCGCCTATAAAACCGCGCAGAGCGAAGCCCAGCACGGCAAAAAGGGAGTCTGGGTCAAACCGGGTGCCCAGCAAACGCCCTGGGAATGGCGCAAGCTCAATCCACGTTAAGGCAATGCGGATTTGTGGTCACTTCACGCCCCAGTGAGATACCTCTGGCGGACATCGAGTCCAGACAAGGCATCCTGTTTTGCCAGGGAGCCTGGACACTGGCCGGTCTTCAGGGACTGAACAAACGCCTATCCGGGAAAAGCTGGCCGGTGGGCGCCATTCGCCTGGATGGTTCCCAGGTCGACGCCTTCGATACCGGGGGGGCGTTGGCGTTGCTCGATCTGTGCGTACAATGGCGACAAGCCGGTCAGGCTGTCAGTCTCGTCGAGTGGCGTCCGGAGCATCGGCAATTGTTGGATCTGGTCGAGCAACGCCGCCAAACCAGCGATGCGGAGGTCCGTACCCGCCACACACCCCATTTGCTGGCCGAGATCGGGCTCAGGGCCTTGGAAAAGGTGGCTCGGGCCCATGGCTTTCTGGCCTTCATGGGAGAAACCAGCCTCGCTTTGACGCGGGCGCTGATGTGGCCGGGTCATATTCGCTGGAAATCCCTGTTCGCCAATATCCAGCGCGCCGGGTTGGATGCCTTGCCGATCGTGGGCTTGCTGACGTTTTTGATCGGCGTTGTCATCGCTTATCAGGGGGGCAATCTCCTCAAGACTTATGGCACTAATATATTCATCGTTGACCTGGTAGCGATTTCGATGGTGCGGGAACTGGCCCCATTATTGACGGCCATCATCGTAGCAGGCCGAACCGGCTCGGCATTCACGGCGCAGATCGGGACCATGAACGTCACCGAGGAAATAGATGCGTTGCGCACGATCGGCATTCACCCGTTCGACGTGCTGGTGCTGCCCAAGCTGTTCGGGTTGCTGATATCGCTGCCCTTGTTGACCTTGTTCGCCGATATAACCAGTATCTTAGGGGGTATGGTCGTTTCCCACTTTTTACTGGACATCCACTTTGTCGAGTTCGCCCAGCGCATTCCACGGGTCGTATCGCTGTTCTCGTTTCTTTACGGCTTGGGCAAAACCCTGGCGTTCGCCAGCATCATCGCGCTGGTCGGTTGCTACCAGGGCTTTCAGGTCAGCGGGGGCGCGGACAGCGTCGGCCGGCAAACCACGCAAAGCGTCGTGCAGGCTATTTTTCTGGTGATCATCACCAATGCTCTTTTTGCGGTGATGATGGGGGCCACGGGCTTATGAACGGCTCACCCGTCATCGAAATCCGTGGTCTGAAAACCCAATTCGGATCGCTGGTCGTACACGAAAATCTGGATTTGCTCATCGAGCAGGGTGAAATCGTGGCGCTGGTCGGCGGTAGCGGTTGCGGAAAAACTACCTTATTGCGCGAAATCATTATGCTCACCAAACCGGCGGCCGGCGCCATCCGAGTGTTCGGCCAGGATGTGATCGGCGCCGGTCCAGCCCAGAGCCAGGCCCTGAGCCGCCGTTTCGGGGTGTTGTTTCAAAAGGGCGCTCTGTTCACTTCGCTGACGATTCGGGAAAACGTCGCCGTGCCTTTGCGCGAACATACCCGCCTGGATCGTAAAACCATCGCCGAAATCGCCGAACTCAAGATTCTTCTGGCCGGCTTGCCAGCCCATGCAGCGGATCAATATCCGGCTCAACTGAGCGGCGGAATGATTAAGCGCGCCGCCTTGGCCCGGGCCCTGGCGCTAGACCCCGACTTGCTGTTTTTGGATGAACCATCGGCCGGCCTGGACCCCGTCAGCGCCAATGCCTTGGACGAGTTGATTCTGACGCTCAAGGAGTCCTTGGGTTTGACCGTGGTGATGGTGACGCACGATCTGGACTCTCTTTGGCGGACGACCGACCGCGTTGCATTTCTCGGGGAACGGCAAGTTATCGGTTACGCCAGCATGACCGAGCTGACCCGTTCCGAACACCCGCTGATTCGGGAATACCTGGGCGGTCCCCGTGGCCGGGCCGCCCAAGCCGCCCAGGAGCTAGCATGGAATCGGACGTCAAATACACCGTCGTAGGTCTTTTCGTCGTCGTTCTAGGCGCGGCCATTCTAGCGGTCGTGGCCTGGCTGACATCGGCCACCGATCAACGGGTCTACGATTACTACAGGCTCTACAGTATCGAATCCGTAGCCGGTCTGAATCCCAATGCCTCGGTTACCTACAAAGGGGTGAGCGTCGGTCAGGTATCCGCTATCCGCCTGGATCAACAGTTCCCCGATTGGGTGGAGGTCATATTGCGCATCGAACGGGGAACCCCGATCCGCAAGGAAACGACCGCCACCCTGGTTGCCCAGGGCATTACCGGTCTGGTGTACGTGGAATTAAGCGGTGGTGGTGATTCCCCGCCACTGCTGCCGTCCGAAGACGAACCCATGCCGGTGATCAAAAGCAGTCCGTCCCTGGTGGCTCAAGTCACCAGCGCCTTTCAGGATTTGACCGTGGCCTTGGACAAGCTATTGAGCGACAAAAATCTGGCGTCTTTCAGCCAAACTTTAGCCAATCTTTCCGTCATCAGCAGTACCTTGGCGCACCATAGCGACGACTTGGATCAGACCATGGGCAATCTGGAGAAAACCACGGCCGCGATCGCCAAGCGAGCCGACAAGCTGGGGCAGGCGCTAGATCATGCTGAAAAGACCCTGGCCAATCTGGAGCAAGCCAGCGCCACCTTGAAACCTTTGATATTGCGGATCGGCACGACCTTCGACGACGCCAATACCATGGTCAATAGCGTGACGGAAACCAGCGAATATCTGCGCGTGGCCTTCACCGACACATTGCGTGAGATAGCGCAACTGGCCCAGCGTACGGCGCCGGATTTATCGGTATTGCTGGAGGATTTGGATCGCCTGGCCCTGTCCCTGGAACGTTTTGTAAAGACGCTGGAACGCAATCCGCGCATGTTACTGCTCGGTAACCCCGGCAACCCACCTGGACCTGGAGAAAAGTGAGAGAGGAATGATCGGTATTAAACGTAAGCGCCGTGTACAAACCAGCGTACGCTTTGTATTCATCCTGCTTGTGCTGATCGTCGCTTTCCTGCTGGTGCATGGCTGCGGCTCGTTATTGGGCGAAGCCCCCCCGCAGCGAACCTATCTGCTGGATGTGCAAATCGCACAAAGCCCCATCTCCCAACCGAGCAACCATGTGTTGTTGGTCGCCGAATCACGCGCGGAGGCCGGCTTCGATACGCCACGCATGGCCTACAGCCGGAAGGTAGCCGAATTGGAGTACTACACCGAGAGCAGTTGGGTCGATACCCCAACCCGTATGCTGACGCCATTGATCGTGCGCTCCCTGGAAGCCAGCCACGCCTTCCAGGCCGTGCTGACCCCCCCGCCCCTAGTGCCTGTCGATCTACGTCTGGATATCAACCTGATTCGTTTGCAACAGGAATTTTTTCAACAACCCAGCCAGGTCCGCGTCACTTTACGCGCTAAGCTTATCGATGTGGCTTCCAGCCACATTCTATCTACACAATTGTTCGAGGCGGTTGAGCCGGCTCCCAGCGAAGACGCCGCAGGGGGTGTCCAGGCCGCCAACCTCGCCGTGGCTCGACTGTTACGAGAAGTTACTGAATTTGTTCTGAATCATATGCCGCCAAGCACGGCACGCGGTTGAAAACGGTTATTATTCATTAACAGCGCAATAATCAAACGGGAGTGGATTATCGAATACGGGTGTGCTCCTGAGTCGCTCAGTAGGCATAATTATTGCCAATTCTATTGTGACAACGAGCCACACCCTGAATAAGCCACCCTGAAACACCCATTAGTGACATTTTTTTTCACTTTGTGATTGCGCTGTAAGGAGAACCCGACTGGGGGGGGTTATGTCCTTAAACAAGGTATTAATAGTAGACGACTCCAAATCAGCCCGGCTGGTCCTGACCCGAATGCTGAAAAATTGGGACCTGAATGTGGAAACGGTGTCCTCCGGCGAGGAAGCCTTGGATTACTTACGCAATCACCGGCCGGACGCTATTTTCATGGACCACACCATGCCCGGTATGACGGGCTTGCAGACTGTCAAGGCGCTGCGTGAAAACGCCGATACGGCTAACATACCGGTGGCTATGTATACCTCCAAGGAAGGAGATAGTTACGCCGACGAAGTAAAGGAATACCACGTGGTGGGCATCTTGTTGAAACCGGCCTCCACCAGTGCCCTGCAAGAAATCATCGATAAACTCAAAGCGGCCACCGATAGAGATGCCGTCCTACCGCTCGCCGCAGACGCCAGTAACGAGACCGACCCGAAATCCACCGGCCTTTCGGAAGTAGCGACGGAGAATCTTGCCAAGATCGCCGCGGAATCCGTAGTCGATGAAGCGATCAGGATGCAGATTCTGCCCCTACTGGAGGAAAAACTCTTTCAATTGAAAGAGGATTTTTCGGCTAGCATCGAAAAATCCATCAGCGAGACCGCCGGCAAGCTTTATGATTCTCGTTTCAGCACGCTATACCGCCATTTAGCTCAGCAAGTAGTGAGTCGAACGACCGAAATAAGAACGCGCCTGGAAGAACTGGAAAAACCCGAGGAATTGCACCCAGACGCAATAAAATCCCTGGTCAAGCAGGGCGCGACTGAATCAAGGAAAATGCTGGTGGACTACATGGCCCAAATGGAAGAAAAGGTAACGGAAAGGATTAAACGGGATATCGCACATACGGCCCAATCGACCACCAGTTTGACGACAGGCCTTTCCATCTTGGCGATTATTCTCAGCATCGCGGCGATGGGCTTGGTTCTTTATTTCCATCATGCGGGTTGAACACTATCACCCGATGTCAAGCCAGATATCAATGGATTAACTGAGTCTTAATAACATGTTCAACAATCTGATCGAATTAGCTGTTGGATTAATCGTCGGTGTCGTAGTCATTTTGTTCTTTTTCTATCTGCCGGCTTATCGTAAGGCCAAGTCCAGGGCAGTGGAATTGGCCAGGCTGCGGGCTGAAAACGATGAAGTACATAACCAATTGTCCCAGGAACAGTTGCAACTTCAGCTTGAACAACAAAACAACGCTAAACAGCAACAGCGGAATGAGTCGGAAATCCGGCGTCTGAAGGACGATTTGGAGGTTATGGAAAAACAGCATGCCGAACAAACCTCCCGTTGGACACAGGAACGCGAGTTACGCACCAAGGAAGTCGGGCAACTGCGCACCCAAGTCGAAGAATTGCAACATGACAAAACGTCGCTGGAAAGTATCCTGGCGGAGCAGACTTCCCGCTGGCAAAGGGAACGCCAAAACATGGATCAGGATATCAACCATATTCAACTCTGGTGTGAACGTTTGCAGCAGGAAAAAGCCGCCGCGGAAAACCGTTTGGATATAGAGCGCAACGAATGGGAACAAATTCGCCTGGAATTGGACATGCAGCTAGCCGAAGCGCAAACCGCGCAACAGAAACTGGAAGATCAGATGGCCTCGGGCAACCTCGGCGCCGGATTCGGCGAATGGCGCGATGAATTGGATAAATTGCGCAATCAGATGGCCCAGGCTCAGTCCAACAAAAAAGCCTTGGAGGACCAACTCGCCTTACAAAAGAAACATTCCGAGAAAGTGCAACAAGCCTTGGAAGAGGAAATCGAGCAATTGCTGGAACGGTTGATGCGTTTACAAGAAGAAAAAGTTAAATAACGATACCGCGCCTCACAAGCAGCGGCGGATCATCGCACGTTCCCGGTATCGCCGCATGCTGATCGATATCAGTTCGCCGCCGCGGTCCCCGGCGACAGGAAGCCTTGATGCACTAAATGTCGCACGAAGGGCAGGGCTTGATCGATCAAAGGCTGTAGTTCGACATTGACCGTAGCGGCCAGTTCGCCCAGCAAATCCCGCAAGGTCCGCTCGCCATTGCACCGCGCCAGCATGTTGGCGACATGGACGTTGATGTCGTTGCTGTAACAGAATCCCTGACTGAGCCGTACCCTGGCCGAAACTATCTCCCACCCCTCCGCGCTGGGTTGGAAATGCTGCTCGAAGCGGACGTCAGGCGAACACCGAAAGCGGGTGTCCAAAATACTCTGCTTGTCGGCGGCGGAACGTAAAAAATCCTGCGACTGAAAGAAGCGCGCGATCGCATCGCCACAGGACCCGGCCATCTGCGACACTTCTTCCAGACACTGCCAGTTGGCTTTGCCGCTGGCGCGCCGCAGGGTGATGACGCCGTAGCTGACCGCCTCGATGCCTTCACGCTGGTAATAATCCATCCATTCGTCGTAGATTTCCTTGAAACGGGTCTCGCTCTCGGATTCCGTGGTGCCTATCCAACTGGTGGCATAACTGGAGGCATCCTCGGTGCCGCCACCCACCACCAAAACATCGCAGCCGATGTCCGTGAACCAATCGGCCAGACCCTCCCGCCAAGTCTGTTTCGCCCCATGAGCCCAATTGCAGATGAGTTGCATAAAGCCTCCTTCTTCCAAATAGTCCGGGGCCTGGCGCACTATCTGCCGACAAAACTGATCGCCACGCATCCCGCTCTCGCAGAACATGAACTTGGCGTAGGGGGAAATCATGTAAGGGGCGCTGCACACGATGAGATCGAAACGCTCTCCAGCGAATGGCTCGAACAAATCGCCGATACGGGTCTGCAGATTATCGATCCCATTGAGCCGAGCATTGAAGCCGGTGAACATGGCCGCCCGCGGATTTTGATCGGTGGCCCATACTTGTCCGCTGTGCGGCGCGCATAACAGGGCTTGTATTCCACAACCGGCGCCCAAATCGAGCGCGCGGCGCACCGGTCCACGCAGGGTCTGATTGACCAGTAGCATGGAGCTGCGGGCAATGCCCATCACATAGTCGGAACGGTGACCGGCGTAGAGTTGGCTGGGCATGTCGGACGCCAACAGCAGATCTCCGTGGGTCTGGATTTGTACCTGTGGCACGACGTGTTCCCCATTCCGACTGAGTAGGTTCGCCTTCTCCCAGGATGCCAAGTCCATGGGCTCCAGGGCCTGTCGCGCCCGGTCAGCATCGACGGGGACATTCAGCAGAAAAAGACGAATCAGGGTGTTCAGGGGAGTCGCCGCATTCGTGCGTCGCAACCAGATTGGGAAATGGCTCGAATGCATCGATAGGGCGCCACCCTCGCCTAACGCCTTTCCAATCCCTTCCGGAGAGTATTCATGATGGCTCAACAACTCACGGGCACGCGCATAATCCATGGCATTGGTGAAGCCCAAGGCAAGGGAATCAGACATGGCAGTCACTCATAATCGTTGAACAAAAATTTTATGAAAGAGGCGCGTATGGGGATGATTATTCTTGGTAAGGATATTAGCAGCCGAATGGATCAAATACAGCCCATGTCCACACACCATACGACCGGCCTAATCGAGCGATCACTTTTGCATCCGGCCGAACTGTTTCAATCATCTCTTTGGCCGAATATCGGTCGTAATCCAGCATAAGATAGACGGGCCTCTCAAGGGCTAGGAGCCGTTATCAACCTGATTTTGCAAATAATGATATAATGACTATTTCATAACCGATGTCTAGATAGAACCTATTCAGCATGAATCCGGAAACCATTGATAGAGAACTCGATCTGAAAATTGCCGCCGCCATGGGCATCGAGATTTATTTCAACGATTGGGATGCCCGCCAGGAGATTCCCTTATACATCCCTAGTGGTAAATCCTGGAAAACCCATAGCATGGAGGCACGCCCATTACCGAGTTATCACAAAAATTACGGAGCGGCCTTTTCCCTACTCGATCTGTTCAAAAACATGGCGGGATTCAAATTGGAAAGGGGCCTTACCGAGTGGTGGTGGTGCGGCATCGAATTCATTTCCGGTTTGTCCGCAAAAGGTGAAGGGATCACCGCACCCATCGCGATTTGCAATGCGATCCTATCCGGTCTCACGGTCTATCCCATTATTCCCATGGAAAAGCTGAACCGTGAAACCCTGATGGAAATGTGCAAAAAACGCCATGTCAAATCCTGGACGGCGCACAGCTCCAAAAAGGAACTCATGGATTTATTAGCGGCCGACGAGCAAACCATGCTGGAACTCATGCGCAGCATGATGTCCTCGACCCCCACTCAAAAATAGTCGGGCGATTTCAACTCATTCAAAGCCGTTTAAGCAAAGCGATCGGAAAATTCGCCAACACCCGTCCCAAGGGCAGCGTGGCTTCCTCACCTTCCGGCGGGGTCAGGCGCTCGCCGGTGAAAAGATTGAGGTACGACGCCGCGGTCGGCAATTGAATCCGAGTATCTCCCCAAACATTCTCTCCCAGCGGCACGCGCGTTTCGTCCCCTTCCAATAACCCAGCCACCAGCAGGGGAGTGATCACGATGACTTCCTCCGCTTCGCCGCTTCTAGCAAATACGCACACATGCCCGGCCCGCTCACCCAGGGTGTCCAACGGACGATATTCTCCTTCACGGAACAACGCAGGACACTCCCGACGGAGATTCAAAGTCTTCCAGGTCGTATACAGCTTGATACGGCCATCTTCCATGGTTTCCAACAAGTTACGCGCACGCTTGGCTTGCTGCTCGGGCGCTGCCGCGAAGCCTTCCCGCAATGCGTCCAGCTCGGTTTGGCGGCGTTGATAATCCACCGGGCGTCGATTGTCTGGATCGACCAAACTGAAATTCCATAGCTCCGTTCCCTGATAGATATCCGGCATGCCGGGACAGGTCAGTTTCAGCAGAGTCTGCGACAAGCTGTTAAAGAGTCCAAAACGAGCGATTCGCTTTTGAAACGGCAGGAAATCCTCCAGAAAGCGGTTTTTTTCGGGTTCGGCCAATAATTCGCCCACGAAGCCGATCACCGCCCCTTCGTATTCGGAAGAAGGATTGATCCAACTGCTATGCTGTTTGGCTTCCTTGACGGCCTTGAGCATGTAGCTTTCGATACGTTCGCGGAATATGCCGTGGGTGGTTTCGTCCATGGGCTCTAAGGGCCAAGCGCCCAACAGAGTCTGATACAACAGATATTCGTCATTACGCGAAGGCGCCAATTCGTCATCCACCCAGCGTTTCTTGGCATTGTTCAAACGCCCCCAACGCTGCAGCAGACGCTCCCACTCGTCGGCCATTTCCGAGAGTACGCTGATGCGCGCGCGCACATCCTCGGAACGCTTGCTGTCATGCGTGGAGGTCGACAACATGGCGTGTGGCCAAAGTCGCGCGCGCTCCTGATTGGCATGGTGAAAACCGCTGAGCGACACGGCGAAGCGGCGCGGATCGCCCCCGACTTCGTTGACGGAAGCCAGCCGGTAATAACGGTAGAAACTGGTGTCCTCAAGGCCCTTGGCCATCAGGGGCCCCGTATATTGCTGGAACTTCATGGCGAAGGTCCCGATCTGGTCGCGATAAGCGTCCTGCGCGTCGTCGCCGCCGGTCGTCAGCAAGACATCGCGCACGAAATCGAAAATGCTGACATCCGCCGCCTGACTGCGTTTGCGGGCCACCGATACCGCCCAATCGATGTAGCGTTGATCCTCCTCCGAAACGCCCTCCGCAGAGATGTAGGTCCGGTATACGGGAAAACACGCCACGATCTCGGTCAGCGCACTTTTCAGGCCGTTCAGGGTGTAATCCTGGGTACGCCTGTTCACCTGGGCGATACGGCTCAGTTGATTGGCCAACACGTTCAATTCGCTAGCCAGCGCCACCTGCATGATGAGCTTCTTGCATTCGTACAGCAGATCCTCGAAGACGATGGGCTCGCCGATGAATTGTTCATAAATGGAGTTGAAGCGATCTTCCGCCTCGCCATTGATCAGCAGTCCGTTGACCAGGTTGGCGAACTCGTAGCCCGTGGTGCCATGGACCGGCCATTGCTCCGGCAGTCGTTCGTAGCTTTCCAGAATCTTCTCGACCACGACATACAGCGGTTTGCTCTGCGCGGTCTGGCTGTTCGGAATACGCCCCGCCTGGCTGAGCACCGCTTCCTGCAAACGCTGAAAATACTGGCGGGGGTCATAGAGGCCATCGGGATGGTCGATGCGTAAGCCATCCAGCTTGTTAGCGCCGATCAACTCCATGACGAAGCGATGGGTATCCTCGAACACCGCGTCGTTTTCCATGCGCAGACCGGCCAGATCATTGATGTCGAAGAAACGCCGGTAGTTGATATCGTCCGAGGCCACCCGCCAGAAGGCCAGACGATAAGCCTGCTCCTGCAACAACTGATGGAGTGGATCGAAGCTGGCGGGTTCTCCTTGTTTGCCATTGAACTCCTCAAGTTTCTCCTCCACAAACCAACGGATATCGGAACATTGCCGGCACAGGTCAAGCAGCCTGCGCTTATGCAGTTCCTTGTCACGGGTGCGTTCGACGATCTGTTCGGGCGCGGTTTTCATGCGCCCCGGCAGATGGCCGAGGGCCGTGACGATGCTCTGATACTCCAGAAACTGAAAATTGTCCGCGCCCATGCGGGCTTCCAAAACATCGATGCGATTGCCCAGGATGCGCGGATACGTACCGGGGTCGACCGGGAAGCGGTGCTCGTAATACAGCACACTGAACGAACCGCTTTCTTCGTCGTAGCGTAATTTGAGCTGGCCGTTTTCCAGGACCACGCCGTAATGATCGCCCAATACCGGCAATAAAATCTTGCCCCACAGGCCCTCCGGCAGGGGGAACCAATCGATATCGAAATAGCTGGCATGCACGGCCGCTGGCCCGTTTTCCAACACGTCCAACCACCAGGCATTATCGCTGCCCATGACACCCATGTGGTTGGGCACCATATCCAGAATCTGTCCCATGCCGTGCTGGCGCAGGGCTTCGCAGAACGCGTTGAACTCGTCGCCGTCGCCGATCTCGGGATTGAGCGCATTGTGATCGATGATGTCGTAACCGTGCATACTGCCCGGCCGGGCGCGCAAATAAGAAGAAGCGTAACAATGACTGATGCCCAGGGCCTGTAGATAGGGCACCCGCTGGGCGGCATGGGAGAAGGTAAAGGCGCTGTTGAATTGAAAGCGATAGGTGGAATCCGGGATACACGCCGACAACGGCCTTTCATTGATCGGAGCCTGTACCGGCTCGGGTATTCCGCGCTCGTTCTGCACGCCTTGCACCAACGCCTGAAAGCCCGGTTCCTCGGTCCAATTTTCCAACGCCACCGTCAGCTTGTGTCGCCAATTCGGATATTGATCGACGGTCCCCGGAAAATTGAACTGTTCAGTCTGGGTGAACACGTCCTCGGGTTTGACCAGCAGAATCCGGGCCGGCGTACGAGCCAGATACAAATGGACGGCCAGAACAAACTCGGGAGTCAGCTCGGGAGTGGAGACCTTGTGCACATTGACGTCGGGCGGCAGGAGTTCCTCGCGTTCCAGACTCATGCGCAACCAGGCGCGATCCTGTGCGCGCTCGACGATCAGCCCCTCGCGCATCTCCGGCGATGACACCAAACGCAGTTCATCGCGCAATTCCAGATCGCGGCCCTGCCAAAATCCGTTCAGGGTTGGCAAGTCGTGCGTGCCGACGGCTACCAACGCCTGTTCCGGGTACTCCGCGGGCGGTATGAAACTGCCGTCTTCGTTCTTCTCGAAGTACAGCAAACGATAGGAGAGAATGCCTCGCTCGGCCAAAGTATCCCGTAAGGTTTCCGGTACCGTGCCCAAATCCTCGCCAATCACCAAACAGCGATTACGCACGCTTTCCAGCACCAGAATATTCAGCAAATCGTCCAAGGGATAATCGACATAAGCACCATCCTGCGGGGAACCGCCGTTCGGCACCCAGTAAAGCCGCATCAGCCCCATGATGTGATCGATGCGTAGCGCGCCGGCATGGCGCATGTTCTCACGCAGCATCGCTATGAACGGCGCATAACCCGCTTCCCGCAGACGTTGCGGAATCACTGGCGGCAGATCCCAATTCTGACCCTGGGGATTGAAGTGGTCCGGAGGGGCGCCGACACTCACATTCAGCGCGTACAGATCCTGATGGGCCCAGGTTTCGGCTCCGCCCCGGTTGACGCTGACCGCGAGATCTTCATAGAGACCGATCCCCAGCCCCAACTCCATGGAGTGCCGGCCGGCATCCTCCAACTGTTTGGCCAGGCGCCATTGCAGATAGGCATAGAACTCCACCCACTCGCTATGCTCGACGGCAAAGGACTGGCAAGCCGGGGAATGGGGATCGCGATAGTCATCCGGCCAATGGGGCCAGTCCCAGGCGATGCCTTCCTGCCGTAGAAAATGCTCCTGCAACGCCTCGTATAACGCCATGAATCTCAGCGTTTCGCCGTGACGATTCTGAAAGTCGCGAAACGACTGACCTCTCGGCCCATTGAGATGATGGTCGCGAAAATGGCGGAACAACAGTTCCAGCACGGGAATCTTGACTGCGGCGACACCGGGATAATCGACCAGATCGGCGGAACGTAGAGCGCGCAATCGGGCCTGGAACAGCGCGTCTCCAACCATTTGTTGGGCGGGCTGGCATTCGGGGTATTCAGGAATCGCCAGCACATCCAGATACAGCACGTTGTAGAACAAGCGGCTGGAAGGACTGTAAGGACTGACCTGCTCGGGAAAGGCGGGAAACAACTCGTGCAGCGGATTCAATCCCACCAGGCTTGCGCCCAACTCCGCCGCTCCATCCAACATGAGACGGAGATCGCCCATATCGCCGATGCCCCAATTGCGCTGGGAACGCACGCTGTAAAGCTGCACACCGGGTCCCCAGACCCGTTTTCCCTCAGTCAACACGGGCGGTTGATAGCCGCGTTCAGGAGCGACGATGAGTACCGAGCGAGCGCCCTGCTCCGGTTGCGCGACTGGCGCCAGCGTGATTTCGTGATAACCGCAGTCCGGCATGAATGGCAGCGGGAAAGCACGGCACTCGCGTCGTATTCCCGCGCCGTCCGATGCTTCCAGCAAATCCATGTCGGCGGGTCTTAGCTGACCGCTGTGAAATGTTCCATTTTCCTGTTTCAAGGTCCACTCAAACAGGGTATCGGCTTGTTCCGCGGTGATCCGCAGGGGAATACACGACCCGCTATCGGCTGTCCGGCATACCCACACAGGCGGTAACGACCGCTCCCAGGCGCGCGTCCGGGCGGCGGCCAGCACCGTCGCCGAATCAGCCTCCTCGCCCACGGCGCAACCCATCGCGCCCAATAGCGCCCGGCGGGTTTCCTGGGACGTGGTATGCGTTTTGCCCCAAATATCCGTGTATTCGGTGGCAATCCCGTACAGGGTACATAGCTGATCAAGATTCGCTGTGTCGTCGGTCATCGTGACTCCTGTAAGCGTGGCGCGGGAGTAAATCGTGGGGATTAACGGGACGAAGACTCCTGGCAAATCAGCAGGGCCTGGAGAGTACGGGAGCCGAACTGGCGTCGATACAATACTAAAATCACCCAGGACGTCACGGCGATAAACAGCCAGGGATGAATAAACCAGCTCAACACGGCCGAACCGAAATACGAGGCGCGCAACCCGCGATTGAAATTGTCTCCGGCCAAAGCCAGCAAGCGCGCCAGTTGACAGGCGTAGGTGTCACGTTGCATCGCCGGTGTGCTGGGTAGCGGCGCCGCGCCCATCATGATGCTGCAATAGTTGAACTGCCGTAGCGACCAAGTGAATTTGAAGAACGCATAGACGAAAATGGAAATCAGCATCAACAGTTTCAACTTCCAGGCGAGCGGGGAGACCGACGCGGTGAAGGGTAGATCATCGATCAGGTGAACCGCCTCTTTCACCGAACCCAGCGTCGCGACCAACCCACCGATGATGATCATGGTAGTGGAGGCGAAGAAGGACACGCTGCGCATCAGATTACCAACCAGGGTAGAATCCACGATGCGGTTTTCGCGTTCCAGCATGCGTCGCATCCAGTTTTCCCGATAGGCATAGGTGACTCGATTCAGTCCCTGCGTCTTCCGGGAACCCCGATAATCGGCGACCCAGGTGTACGCCGCCCAGCACACGACGAACCAAGCCACGGCCAACGCATCAATGATCGAAAACAAAGACAATACGGTATTCACGGGACACTCTTTTCGATTCCAAACCCACAGGATTTGACCAGCGATGGCTCACGAGCAAGTCGATTGTTTGGTCATTGGCGCGGGTGTGATCGGTCTAGCGGTGGCGCGCGCGCTAGCACTGGCGGGGCGTGCGGTGATCGTCGCGGAAGCCGCTCGCACCATCGGTACGGAAACCTCTTCACGCAACAGCGAAGTGATCCACGCCGGTCTCTATTACCCTGAAAACAGCTACAAAGCCCGCTTCTGCGTGGCGGGAAGACGAGCCCTGTATCGCTACTGCAGGGAACGCAGTATACCCCATCGGGCTTGCGGCAAACTGATCGTCGCCACCGATTCCAAGCAAATTCCAGCCTTGCAGAAATTGGTCGCACAGGCGGCACGCAACGGGGTCGATGATCTACACTGGCTGACGCCCGCCCAAGTCCACGACATGGAACCCGCCATCCGCTGCGTCGCCGCCATGCACTCGCCATCCAGCGGCATTCTCGACAGTCATGCGTACATGTTGTCCTTACAGGGCGAGGCGGAAAACGCCGGTGCGGTATTCGCCTTTTCCAGCCCCGTCCTGGCGGGCCGGACGGATGCTTCGGGGATGCTCCTACAGATCGGTGGGGAAGAGCCCATGGAACTGCACGCCAAGACCGTCGTCAACTGCGCCGGGCTGCATGCCGTGAGCTTGGCTCGACGCTTTCAGGGCCTGTCTGCGGAACACATTCCGCCCTTCTACTACGCCAAGGGCAATTATTACATCCTGCCCTCGCGGGCGCCTTTTCGACGCTTGATCTATCCACTTCCGGAACAGGCCGGTCTCGGGGTTCATGTCACGCTCGATCTGGGCGGGCAGGCCCGTTTCGGACCGGACGTGGAATGGGTGGATGGCATCGACTACCGCGTGGATCCCCGTCGGGCGGACGTTTTCTATCCGGCTATCCGGCGCTATTGGCCGGATCTCGCCGATGGCGAGCTGCAACCCGGTTACTCCGGCATCCGACCGAAACTGCAAGGGCCTGGGCAAGCGGCGGTCGACTTTTTGATTCAGGGACCGAAAGTCCACGGCATCTCGGGTCTGATCAATCTGTTCGGCATCGAATCACCGGGACTGACCGCCTCCCTGGCCATTGCCGAGCATGTCCTTGAAACCAGTACAGAAACATAAAAGGTATTGTTTTACCTTTAGTTATTAAATTTATCCCCAGCCGTGTGGATAACTTCGCCGGGTCTCACTATATTGGTACGTTCCGTTTGAGGTACTGCAAGAGGACCACTAGTGGAGCATTCGCTCTGGAAACCGTGTTTGGATAGGCTCAAGCAGGAATTGAGCGAGCAACATCTAAATACCTGGATCAGACCCCTGCACGCCCTGGAAGAAGGCGATACGCTACGCCTGCTCGCGCCCAATCAATTCGTTCTGGATTGGGTCAAAGAACATTATCTGGACAATATTCGCGACACGCTGGGACATTTATTCCCCGATCGCGGTGTCAAGGTGCATCTGGACATCGGCAGCAGCCGACAACCCGCCTCGAAGAAAGACCCCGGTTTCGAACTCGTCGCCGTGACGCGGACCATGACGGTCGAAAACGAAACCCAAAGCAGCAATTTGAATCCGGATTTCACCTTCGAGAACTTCGTCGAAGGTAAATCCAATCAACTGGCCAAAGCGGCCTGCATCCAGGTCGCCAACAATCCGGGCAAAGCCTATAACCCGCTGTTCATCTACGGCGGTACCGGTCTTGGCAAGACCCATTTGATGCACGCGATCGGCAACCTGTTATGCGACCGTACGGCGCGTGTGGTCTATCAACATTCCGAGCATTTCGTGGCGGACATGGTGAAGGCTCTGCAGCATAACGCCATCAACGATTTCAAAAAATATTACCGCTCTCTGGACGCCCTACTTATCGACGATATTCAGTTCTTCGCAGGCAAGGAACGATCCCAGGAAGAATTCTTCTATACCTTCAACACGTTGCTGGAGGGTCATCAACAAGTGATTCTCACTTGCGATCGCATCCCCAAGGAAGTGCCGGGTCTGGAGGAGCGGCTAAAATCCCGTTTCGGCTGGGGTCTGACCGTGGCCATCGAACCACCGGAATTGGAAACGCGCGTCGCCATACTTATGAACAAGGCTCAGCAGGCCAATATTCATCTGCCCGACGAAGTCGGATTTTTTATCGCCAAGCGCATACGTTCCAATGTCCGAGAACTGGAAGGGGCGCTGCGCCGCGTCCACGCCAATTCGCAATTCACCGGCAAATCGATCACCCTGACCTTTGCCAAGGAAGCCCTGAGCGACCTGCTGATCACCCAGGACAAACTGATCAACATCGAAAACATCCAAAAGACCGTGGCGGACTACTATCGAATCCGCGTGTCCGATTTGACGTCCATCAGCCGCTTGCGGGCACTGTCTCGACCCCGCCAGATGGCCATGGCCCTGGCCAAGGCATTGACCAATTTCAGCCTGCCGGAGATCGGCGAAGCCTTCGGTGGACGTGATCACACGACCGTTCTGCACGCATGTCGAAAAATCAATGAGTTACGAGAATCCGATGAGCGATTGCGGGAAGATTATGTCAATCTTTTGACGACCTTATCGAATTGATGAGAATTATTCTCAACGGAAGAAAATGCCTGTGGATAAGTCTGTGGATAACTAGCCCTTTTCCTGTGGATAACCCTGTGGATAAAATGTGGATAACTTTTCGAAACAGACTTATCCACATTTTATCCACAGCTTATCCACAGACTTATCCACAGAAAAACAGGGTATTAACTGTTTGAAAATAATGAAAAATGGCAAAGTTATCCACAGAAAGTGGCCTCCTTAATAATAATAAATAAAATATATAAATATTATTTTTATTTAACAGACTCTGAAGACCGACGAGGCATCAATCATGAGATTGGCAGCGAAACGCGAAGCACTGCTTAAACCCTTGCAGCATGTGGTAGGCGTTGTAGAACGTCGTCAGACACTCCCCATCCTGTCCAATGTGTTGATAGCCGCTGAAGACAACATCGTGAACTTGACCGCCACCGATCTCGAAGTGGAGTTGTCGGCTACGACTTCGCTACTGGTTGACGAAGCAGGCGCCATCACCCTACCAGCTCGCAAACTGCTCGACATCCTGCGTGCGCTGCCCGAGGACGCCACGGTCGACCTGAGCACGGAAGCGGAGCGTGCCCTGCTGCGTTGTGGACGCAGCCGTTTCAATTTGGCCACCTTGCCGGCCGCCAATTTCCAAACCCTGGAGGAGCTGCCCTTCGAGGGTCAACTGCGCTTGCCTCAAGGCCAACTCAAAAAGCTTATCGAACGCACGCATTTCGCCATGGCTCAGCAGGACGTGCGCTATTACCTGAACGGTTTGCTGCTGGAGGTGAGCGGAAACGCGTTGCGTGCGGTGGCGACCGATGGCCATCGTCTAGCGTTTTGCGAAACCCAGACGGAAACCGAGCCTGCCACGCTTGATCGGCAAGTGATCGTGCCTCGCAAGGGTATCCAGGAATTGTTACGCTTGCTGGGCGATGGCGATGACGAGCTGATGTTGAACATCGGCGCCAATCATGTGCAGGCCATACTGGACGATATCCGCTTCACCTCGAAGTTGGTCGACGGCAAGTTTCCTGATTATCAGCGCGTCATTCCCCGTCAGGGGGATCGGTTGATCCAGGTGGATCGCGTTCTGCTACGCGATGCCTTGGCCAGGGCGGCGATATTGTCCAACGACAAATTTCGTGGCATTCGTTTGCAGGCCGAACGGCGTCTGTTGCGTATTCAGGCCCATAACCCGGAGCAGGAGGAAGCCGAGGAGGAAATGGAGGTGGACTATGACGGTGGGTCCTTGGAAATCGGCTTCAACGTGACCTATCTGCTCGACGCCTTGAACGCTTTGCCCTGCGAGAGCGTGCAACTATCCTTCGTGGATGCCTCCAGCAGTTGTTTAATTCAGGAGTCGGACGGTAGCGGAACCAGCAAATACGTGGTGATGCCGATGCGGCTGTGAGCCGGTCGCATCCGGTGTGGGGACGGTTTGATACCGATCACGATGGTCGTTGCCTCCCTGGAGATCGACGGTTTCCGGAATTTCTCCCAACTCTCGTTGCAGTTCTCGACCGGTCTGAATCTCATTACCGGCGTCAATGCCTCAGGCAAGACCAGTTTGCTTGAAGCCCTGTATTTCCTGGGGCGAGCGCGCTCCTTCCGTACCCAACGGGTACAGGAACTGATACATCATGGCCTGACCGCCTTCCGTCTGATCGCCATGCTTGACGAAGCGGATGGACGGCGCATACCGGTGGGCGTACAACGAGACGCCAGCGAATTGCTGGCCCGTATCGCCGGTGCGCCGGTGCAATCCCTGGCGCAATTGGCCCGCCAGATGCCGGTGTTATTGCTCAACCCCAACAGCCATCGTCTGTTGGAAGATGGACCACAGCAGCGGCGACGTTTCATGGATTGGGGTCTATTCCATACCGATGCGGCCTTTTGGGCGGTCTGGAAGCGTTACGCTCTGGCGTTGCGTAACCGCAATGCGGCATTGCGCACACAGGTCAACGATCGGGTCCTGAATGCCTGGGATGAAGAACTCGGTCAAGCGGCGGAGACCTTGGATCGCTTGCGAAATACCTTCTGTACGGCCCTGGAAGGCGTCTTACAGCCTCTGGTTGGAGAAACCCTAGGTAGGGTAGCGATAAGCCTGGAATATCGTCCTGGATGGGCTAGGACACGCCACGAGAAGTTGCCACCGATTTTGCGAGAGATGCGGGAACAGGATCGGCGTCAGGGCTATACCCATGCCGGTCCGCATCGGGCGGATTTACTGATCAAATTGGGCGGGCGGCCCGTACTCGAATGCTTGTCGCGTGGACAACAGAAACTGCTCGTCATCGCCCTGGTGTTGACGCAGGCGCGGCTGTACCGGAATCAACGGGACAGCGCCTGCATGCTGTTGATCGACGATCTACCGGCGGAATTGGATCGCTTGCATCGCCGGCAGGTCATGGCGTGGTTGGCGGAATCAGTCTGTCAGTTGTTCGTGACGGCGTTGGAAGCGGAAGCCCTGGACTGTGCGGCTTGGGCTGATGCCAAGACCCTCAGAATCGACCAAGGCAAGCTCATTTAGTGGTATAATTATTAATCTTTTGTCCAAGGAAAATTTTCGCACCCACAATGAGTGAAACTTCGACCTATACCTCCTCAAGCATCAAGGTTCTCGAAGGGTTGGATGCCGTTCGCAAACGGCCCGGCATGTACATCGGCGACACCGATGACGGCACCGGTCTGCACCACATGGTGTTCGAAGTGGTGGATAACTCCATCGACGAGGCGTTGGCGGGTTACAGCGATGAGATCAGCGTCACCCTGCACGCCGACGAGTCCGTGACGGTCATAGACAATGGCCGGGGCATTCCGGTGGATGAGCATTCCCAGGGGCGTTCCGCGGCGGAGGTCATCATGACCGTGCTTCATGCCGGCGGCAAATTCGACAAGAATTCCTACAAGGTTTCCGGTGGTTTGCACGGTGTCGGCGTATCGGTGGTCAACGCGCTGTCCGACTATCTGCGACTGACGGTCCGCCGCGACGGGAAGATTCACCAGCAGGAATACCGTTTGGGCGTTCCCCATACCCCCCTGGTGATCATCGGTGAAACGGAATCCACCGGTACCGAGGTGCGCTTCCGGCCCAGCCCGACCATCTTCAGTAATATCGATTTTCACTATGACGTGCTCGCCAAGCGCTTGCGGGAACTGTCCTTCCTGAACTCCGGCGTGCGTATCAAGCTTTTCGACGAGCGCAGCGGCAAGAGCGATACTTTCGAATATCACGGGGGTATCCGGGCATTCGTGGAACATTTGAATCGCAAGAAAACCCCGTTGCATCCGACGGTCTTCTACATCAATACCAACAAGGACGACAACTGGGTGGAACTCGCTCTGCAATGGAACGATTCCTACCAGGAAAATATTTTCTGCTTTACGAACAATATTCCTCAACGGGATGGAGGAACGCACCTGGCCGGATTCCGTAGCGGCCTGACGCGGACTCTGAACCAGTTCATGGAAACCGAAGGTATTCTGAAAAAGGCCAAGGTGGCGACTTCCGGTGACGATGCCCGGGAAGGGTTGACGGCGGTACTGTCGGTGAAGATACCGGACCCCAAGTTTTCCTCGCAGACCAAGGACAAGCTGGTTTCCTCGGAGGTCAAGGCCGTCGTGGAATCGGTGCTGGTCGAGAAATTCCAGGAGTTTCTGCTGGAAAATCCGGCTGAGGCGCGCTCCATCACCGGTAAGATCGTCGATGCGGCGCGGGCCCGGGAAGCGGCGCGACGCGCGCGGGAAATGACCCGCCGGAAAAGCGTGCTCGATGTGGCGGGTTTGCCCGGCAAGCTGGCGGATTGTCAGGAGAAGGACCCTTCCCGTTCGGAACTGTTTCTGGTGGAGGGGGATTCCGCTGGAGGTTCCGCCAAACAAGGCCGGGATCGGCGCTTTCAGGCCATTTTGCCGCTCAAGGGCAAGATATTGAACGTGGAAAAAGCCCGTTTCGACAAGATGCTCTCCTCGGCGGAAGTCGGCACGCTGATCACCGCGCTGGGCTGTGGCATAGGCCGGGAAGAATTCAATCCAGACAAACTGCGCTATCACCGGGTCATCATCATGACCGACGCGGATGTCGACGGTAGCCATATCCGCACATTGCTATTGACGTTCTTTTACCGGCATATGCCTGAGTTGATCGAGCGTGGCCATATTTTCATCGCCCAGCCGCCGCTCTACAAAGTCAAAAAAGGCAAGCAGGAACAATACGTCAAGGATGATACGGAGTTGTCCGCCTATTTGCTGCAAACAGCCCTGACTGGAGCCACGGTGATGCTGGGCGAGAATCTGCCGCCCTTGACCGGAGTGGGTCTGGAAGACTTGGCGCGTAATTACATGGCGGTTATGGCCATGATTCAACGGCTGGGTCGCCGCTACGATTCCCAGGTGTTGAAATGGCTGGTGTATATGCCGCGACTGGATCGCGAACGGCTGCGAGACGTAGGCTTTTTACGCACCTGGTCCCAGGGATTGCTGGGGCACCTCAATTCCAGACAAACGGAACGCTCCGCATATCGCGTGGAGTTGCGTCCTCGCGAAGGGCGGGAAACCCATATCGTCGCCGTGACCCGACTGTCCCATGGACTGAGCAAGGAAACGCTGTTGGCATTGGAGTTTTTCGATTCTCCGGAATATGGCAGTATCGCCGGCCTCGGCGCCAAGCTGGAGGGTCTGTTGGGCGTGGGCGCCGAGGTGGTTCGGGGCGATCATAACAGTCCCATAGAAACCTTCGGCCAAGCCATCGAATGGCTGCTGGAAGAAGCCAAACGCGGTCAGCATATCCAGCGTTACAAGGGATTGGGAGAGATGAACCCCGACCAGCTTTGGGAAACCACCATGGACCCGGATACCCGCCGGCTGCTGCAGGTACGCATTGAAGACGCGATTGCCGCCGACGAGGTCTTCACCACCCTTATGGGCGATCAAGTGGAGCCGCGTCGGGATTTCATCGAGCAGAACGCGCTGTACGTATCCAATCTCGATATTTGATCCGTAACGACCCACTGAGCGTTTTTCGGAACCGTGTCATTCGTGAGTGCAATTGACGATTTCGCCTTAACTCCTGATGACTTAGAACCTGTAGGTCGGGATTTGGCCCAGCCTGAGTGCGTTGTCGCCGAACCCGATGGAACGCTGTGGGTTTCCGATAAACGTGGTGGAGTCACCCGGATCGATCGCGACGGCAATCAGAATTTGCTGGGCCGAATGGGCGGTGAGCCCAATGGGCTAGCCATGGACAAGGATGGCAATCTGTGGGTCGCCAATCTGGCTGATGGTCGTTTGTACAAGCTGTATCGGGATGGCAGCCATGCGGTCGTTCTGCAGGAGATCAATGGCCAGCCGCTGGGCGCCGTCAATTTTCCCTTTCTGGACAGCCGAGGCCGCTTGTGGGTTTCCGTTACCAGCCGCCGCAGACCGTGGTTTCTGGCGGCTTCCGATCCCCAGCCCGATGGCTATATCGTACGGATAGATGAGCGCGGCGCGCAGATCGTGGCCGATGGATTATGGGCGGCTAACGAAGTGCGTATGGATGCTAAGGAAGAATATCTGTATGTGGCGGAAACCATGGCCCGTCGGGTCATACGATATCGGGTCAGCGAAAACGGGGATCTGGGGGAACGGGAAATTCCCGGTCCTGCGGATTTCGGGCCGGGCGCTTATGTCGATGGCATTGCCTTCGATGCGCAAGGCAATCTTTGGGTACTGACCGTATTGCGCAACGGTTTGAGAATCCTCAAGCCTGACGGGGAACTTCGTACCGTGTTCGAGCAGCCCAATGAACCTGCCCTGGCCCATCTGGCCAAGCAGATCGAGGCCGGCGCTCTGACGCCGGAGGATTTCATGGCCACGGCCGGCAAGACGATACAATTTCCCACCAGCCTGGTTTTTGCCGGACCGGATTTGCAGACCGCCTATCTAGGTTCGTTGGCCATGCCCTATTTGCTGCGGTTTCGCTCGCCGGTTGCCGGATTGCCGCTGCAACATTGGCGCTGAACGAACAGGCGCGGTGATCCACTGACTTGATGATGAGGTGAGTTGTGGAAAGTCGAGTTCCTTGGCAACCCTTGAAGGAATACCGGGAGATCCGTTACCAGTTTTACGAGGGTATTGCAAAAATCAGCATCAATCGCCCGGAGGTGCATAACGCTTTCACTCCGTTGACAGTCATGGAGATGTGCGAAGCCATGGAGTTGTCACGACAAAATCCCGACATCAGCGTAATTGTTTTGACGGGGGAAGGAGACAGGGCCTTTTGCAGCGGGGGTGATCAGCGAGTCCGAGGCGTTGGTGGCTATGTCGGCGATGATCACGTGCCGCGTTTGAATGTGTTGGATTTACAGAAGCAAATCCGTTCCTGCCCCAAGCCGGTTGTCGCTATGGTGGCCGGTTGGGCCATAGGCGGCGGCCATGTGCTGCATGTCGTTTGCGATCTGACTATTGCCGCCGACAATGCCCGGTTCGGTCAAACCGGCCCGAAGGTGGGCAGTTTCGATGGTGGTTTCGGCGCTTCTTATCTTGCGCGCATCGTAGGTCAGAAAAAGGCTCGGGAGATATGGTTTCTTTGTGAGCAGTACGATGCACAGGAAGCCCTGGCCATGGGTTTGGTCAACAAGGTGGTTCCGCTTGAGGAACTGGAAGCGACGACGCTTGGCTGGTGCCGTAAGATGCAGGCTAAAAGCCCGTTAGCCTTGCGTTTGCTGAAATCGGCCTTTAATGCCGAACTCGATGGCCAAGCCGGTATCCAGGAACTGGCGGGTAACTCGACCTTGTTGTACTACTTGAGCGAGGAGGCCCAGGAAGGCAGAAACGCCTACGTGGAGAAGCGTACCCCGGACTTTTCCAAGTTCCCTAAATTCCCCTAACCTTTCTTCCTCCGTCCTGCCTTTTGCCATGACCTCGCTGATTTTGAATGGCAGGACCATCACCTACAAAGAGTTGACCCCTGGAATGGGGTCATTGTTTCCTTCCTCTCTAACTGCGGACGAGGTTTATACCCTGGAGTTTTGCCGGCAATGGTTGTCTGGGCAAGACAGCTTCGTCGTCAAAACGTCCGGCTCGACCGGTGAACCCAAGCCTATCACCTTGCGCCGCGAGCAGCTTTGCAAAAGTGCGCGGTTGACGGGTCGATATTTGGGGCTGCAACGGGGTGACAAAGCCCTGGTCTGTCTCTCGACGCAACATATCGCTGGCATGATGATGCTGGTCAGAGGGTTCGAACTGAGTTTGAGTCTGACCATTGTCGATGTCACGGGTAACCCGCTGGCAGCGTTTCCAGAAGATGCGGAATTTCAATTCACGGCTTTAGTGCCCTTGCAGATGCAAGGCATCTTGGCGGCTTCGCCGCCCAAGTTGGCAATACTTGAACGCATGAAAGCCATATTGATCGGCGGCGCTCCGGTTCTCGACGATTTGGCGGAAGCATTCAAGGCGTTGAGCGCACCGGTTTATCACACTTATGGTATGACTGAGACGGCTAGTCATATCGCGCTCAGGCGCTTGAATGGAGATCGGGCGAGTGACTATTTCACCCCATTAGCTGGGGTGGAACTGGGTCTTGACGAAGACGGCTGTCTGACGATTCGCTCTGCGGTCACGGGGTTCGAGACCCTGCATACCCGTGATCGGGTGGAATTGCAGCCGGATGGTAGTTTTCGTTGGCTAGGGCGTATCGATAATGTCATTAACAGTGGCGGCGTCAAAATCCAAATCGAGCGGGTGGAAGCGATACTCAGCCGCTCGTTCCAAATTGTTCAGGCTGGTGTATTGGCGGGTCGGCGATTCTTTGTCGGCCCAATGCCCGATCCCCGCTTGGGTCAACGGGTCGCGATCATCATGGAAGGTGAGCCTTTGAGTCAGGAGATGGAAGCCGCTGTTCGCCGAGAGTTGCTGGCGACAAGTTCGTTGCGGCAGTATGAAATTCCCCGCTATTTTGGGTTCGTCCACCAATTCCTGGAGACACCGACGGGTAAGGTGGATCGCCGTGCGAATCTGCGGATGCTTACGAAGCGGGATAGTTCTGGAAATATTGACTAATTAGCGGTCTTCCGTTGACGTCGCCGGCCGGGTTGCGTGCGGCGATAAACCGCTCAGTTGCGCCATGGCATTCTCAATCCATCGTTCCACTCGCTGGTTCAATTCCTTGGGCTTATAGCCCTTGCTGTCCATCAGTGGGCCGAATCTGACCCGAATCGTTCCTGGATACTTGAGAAAGCCGCGTCGGGACCAATGTTCTCCCGCATTGTGAGCGATAGGCAGCACGGCGTAGCCGCTTCGTGTGGCGAGGAACGCACCGCCGCTGTGATATTCGCCGCTGGCGCCCGGTGCCGTGCGCGTACCTTCGGGAAATATCAGTACCCATAGCCCACTGTTCAAGCGAGCCTGCCCTTGTCGCAAGAGCTGCATGAGGGCGGCACGGCTCTCCGCGCGATTGATGGCGATGGGTCGTAACCGGCCCATCGCCCAGCCGAAAAAGGGAATCCATAGTAATTCCCGTTTGATGACCCATGCCAGGGGCGGGAGAAGCTGATGGAAAAATATCGTTTCCCAGGCGGATTGATGTTTAGCAAGAACCACGACCGGTTCGGTTGGTAATTGTTCCAACCCTTCCAGTTGATAATCGATGTCGCAGGTTTTGTTCAGCCACCAGATGTTAAACCGGCTCCATTGTTGCGAGAGGCGGTAACGTACTGAAAAAGGCAGGGGGGAAGCGATCACGATCAACGGAGCCCACAAGGCGGTAGAGAGGAACATGCCGATGGTGAATAGCGTCGAACGGATGACTAGTGCCGCTGTGATCGGACGCGATGGGGTAACTGACTTATCCTCGGGTAGCATAATCTTCCGCAAGAAGGGTATCGACGGCTTCGGCAAGGTCGGCGAAGATTTCCACGCGTAATTTGCGATCCAGCTTGGTTAAGGTGCGTTCACCGTTTCCTGTACGTACCAGGATTGCGCGGGCGCCAACGGCTTGGGCGGCCTGTATGTCCTTCAGACTGTCTCCGATCATGGGTACTCCCTGCAGATCGATATGCAGGCGCCGGGCAACGTCCTCCAACATGCCAGGGTTGGGTTTGCGTTGAGGGTTGGCGTCGTCCCTGTCTGAACAGAAAAACACCGCTTCGATGTTACCGCCGGCCTCATGAGCCAACCGGTGCATTTTTTCGTGGATACGATTGAGGGTATGAAAATCGAACAATCCCCGATCGATACCGGACTGGTTGCTCGTAACGACGACCCGATATCCGGCATTGCTCAAACGGGCCAGGGCTTCCAGGCTGCCGGCGATGGGATTCCATTCATCCGGGGTCTTGATGTAAGCGGGGGAATCTTCGTTGATGACCCCATCTCGGTCGAGGATGATCAGTTTCATCGCGGCGCTTCCTCAACTACTCATTTTCGCTACTGCCGGTCGCCAATCGCCTGAATGAGTGATTGACGGTGAAGCGTTTTCTGTAGAGCAGCACAAATCCGGAGATCGAAGCGTGCAACTTGGGAAAGTGTTTCACGTGAAACATGATCTGTTTGCGCGGATGTTTCACGTGAAACATATAGACTAATTTTGCAGTCGCGAAAAATCGGCTACACGCAGAAATAAGCCGCCCAGTTCGTTGAGCAGGGCGAGTCGATTCTCCCTTAAGGTAGGATCGTCGACCATGACCAACACTTGGTCGAAAAACCCGTCCACGGATTCGCGGAGTGCGGCCAATCGTGTGAGCGCGTCGGAATAGGAGCCGGCTTCCATCATGGGTATGACCTCCGCCGACAATTCGGCCAGCCGGCCAGCCAATGTTTGTTCCGCCGCCTCCGATAATAAGTCGGGTCGGATTTGCATCGACACAGTGTCATCCACCGACTTGAGGATATTGCGGATACGCTTGTTGGCCGCCGCCAAGCTGGCTGCCTCCGGCAATTGTCGAAACTGAGCGACGGCTCGCAGACGCCGATCGAAATCCAGCGGGCAGGCTGGCTGACAAGCCAGAACGGCTTCTAAACTGTCTGCGCTGAAATTCTTTTCGAGATAATAGCCGCGCAAGCGTTCCAGAATGTAATCGAATACGGGTTCCACCACTGTATCGGCCTGCAAAGTGGGATCGAAATGCCGAGCGGCGTGGGTCAGTAACTTCCGAAGATCCAAAGCCAATTCACCCTCGATGAGAATACGCAATACGCCCAACGCGGCGCGGCGCAATGCGAAAGGATCGCTGGCCCCAGAGGGAATTTGCCCAATAGCGAATATGCCCATCAAGGTATCGAGTCGGTCGGCCAACGCGATCGCCCGACCGGTGGCTGTGGTGGGAAGCTCATCGCCCGCATAACGAGGGAGATATTGTTCTCGTATGGCCTGGGCGACTTCTGGCGCCTCTCCATCGTGCTGGGCGTAGTATCGACCCATGATGCCTTGAAGTTCTGGAAATTCCTGGACCATTTGCGACAACAGATCACATTTGGCGAGCCGCGCGGCGTGTTCCGCCCAGTCCGGATTACCCCCACTGTGTTCGGCAATATGACGAGCCAGTACAGCCAGGCGTTCCGACTTGTCATAGAGGCTGCCAAGCCGATGCTGGAATATGACGGATTTGAGCAACTCGTAATGACTGCCCAACGTTTGTTTGCAATCTTGCAGCCAGAAAAATTCCGCGTCACTGAAGCGTGGACGGATGACCCGCTCATTGCCTTCACGAACCTGGGCTACATCCTTACTTTCCAGGTTGGCGATGGTGATGAAGTGGGGCATGAGCTGTCCACCAGCGTCTTTAACGGGAAAATAACGTTGATTGTCCTGCATGGTGGTGATCAGCACTTCGGGCGGTACATCGAGAAAACGTCGCTCGAAATTACCAAGAATGGCGACAGGCCATTCAACCAGGGCAGTGACTTCATCCAACAACTCGGGTTCGATAATGGCGCAGCCATTCACGGATGTGGCGGCGGCAACAGCCTGCTGTTTGATAATCTGCTTGCGCTCGTTAAAATCGGCGATGACCCGTCCTGGGGATCGCAGTAATTGTGCGTAATCCTGAGGATCGGCAATCGGGATGGGATCGGGGTGATGAAAGCGGTGACCACGGGTTTCCCGGCCGGCCGGCACACCTAGCAGGCTTGCCGGGAGGACTTCATCGCCCCACAGCAAAACGACCCATTGCACGGGGCGAACGAACTCGTCGTCCCGATCAGCCCAATGCATGCGCTTCGGAATGGGAAGAGCGTTCAATGCATTTTGCGCGATGCCGGGAAGCAATTCGGCGGTCGCGTTACCGGGTTCTATACCTACATGAATCAGCCAAGCGCCTTTATCGGTTTCCAGACGACCCAATGTTTCGATCGAAACTCCGCAAGAGCGGGCGAATCCCAGTGCGGCTTGGGTGGGTTGCCCGTTAGCGTCAAAGGCAGCACCCAGTGCCGGACCCCGACGTTCCTTACGGCGATCGGCTTGTCGCATTGGCAGATCGTGAACCCGTAGCGCGAGACGTCGCGGGGTGGCGAAGCATTGGCATTCGCCGTAGGTCAATTCGGCTTTATCCAATCCATCCTTGATGCCTTGTTCAAAGGCAGCAGCCAATCCAGCTAGTGCCTTGGGCGGCATTTCTTCGGTGCCTATCTCGACTAACCAGGTACGGGTGTCAGCCATGAGCCACCTCCCTGACCTGCTTGCAGAGCGGAAAATCCAATGCCTGACGGGCGTCGAAATAGGCTTTCGCCACAGCACGGGCCAAGCCACGCACACGCAAAATGTAGCGTTGGCGTTCCGTTACCGAGATGGCTTTACGGGCATCCAAGAGATTAAACGTGTGTGAGGCTTTCAAGGTCATTTCATAGGCGGGCAGTGGCAATCCCAGTTCGATCAATCGCTGACTTTCCGATTCGCAGGTATCGAACCATTTGAACAAAGACACGGTATCGGCCTGTTCAAAGTTGTAGGTGGACATTTCCACTTCGTTTTGGTGGAACACATCACCGTAGGTCACCTTGCCAAAAGGACCATCGGTCCAGACGAGGTTATAAACACTTTCCACAGACTGTAAGTACATGGCGATGCGTTCCAGACCGTAGGTGAGTTCGCCGGTAACCGGCCGGCAGTCCAAACCACCGACCTGCTGGAAATAGGTGAACTGGGAAATTTCCATTCCATTGAGCCAGATTTCCCAACCCAGCCCCCAGGCGCCCAGGGTGGGGGACTCCCAATTGTCTTCCACGAAGCGAATGTCATGGACCAGGGGATCGAGACCCAGATGTTGCAGGGAACCCAGATAGAGGTTCTGCAAGTTCAATGGCGAAGGTTTTATGACGACTTGGAATTGATAATAGTGTTGCAGGCGGTTCGGGTTATTCCCGTAACGGCCATCGGTTGGGCGACGTGAGGGTTGTACGTAGGCGGCGCTCCAGGGTTCGGGGCCGATCGAGCGAAGGAAAGTCGCGGGGTGGAAAGTGCCCGCTCCCACTTCCATATCATAGGGCTGAAGCAGCACGCAGCCTTGCTGGGCCCAATATTTTTGCAGAGCCAGGATCAAGCCCTGGAATGTCGATACATCGCGCACAAAAGTCTCCTGGTCAGGATTCGATGGCTGTGAGGGTTGCAACACGAGGGGAAGTATACCGGCTTGAGAACACTGGATTAACCGGAATTTTCTCTGCTAGGCTGATCTTTCCTTGGCAATTACAAAGACAGCGGCGATGGTGGGTCAAACCGTGACCCCTAATGTTTCACGTGAAACATTAGGGGTCGATTGCCCGTTAACTGATCGAGAGCGAGGTATCGTCATGAATCCCGATGTGTTTAACACGGATGTGCGGAAGTTTTTGAAGAAAGTCGGTGTCACGTCCCAACAGCAAATCGAGACTGCTGTGCAGGACGCTTTGGAAAAAGGTGAACTCGGCACCGATCGACCTTTGATGGTGAGCATGACGCTGACCATCAAAGCCGTCGGTGTAACGCACGTCGTCGAAGGGAAAATAAATTTGCGGTAGGCGAAGTGGGCCGTACGTGGGGTGATCGTACAGTTTCAGCGGTGATGCAGATGATCGACGCCGGTGGCTTGCGATTCGCCACTGGCGGCCATTCGCCGGCGTAACAGAATGCGTGAGAAGAATACACCGATCTCGAACAATCCCCACATGGGAACCGCCAACAGTGTCTGCGATATGACATCTGGCGGCGTCAGCAGCATACCCACCACGAATGAGGCCAGTACGATATACGGCCGTTTGGCGGCTAAGGCGTCCGGCGTGGTGATATTCATCAGCACCAGTATGACAGTAGCGACCGGCACTTCGAATGCGATACCGAAAGCAAAGAAGAGTGTCAGTACGAAATCCAGATATTCGTTGATGTCGGTCATCACCGACACGCCCTCTGGGGCGGTCGCGGTGATGAATGCGAAGATCAGAGGCATGACGCCAAAATAAGCGAATGCCATACCGCAATAAAACAAGACCGTGCTGGAGGTCAGGATGGGCAGAGCCAGTTGCTTTTCGCTCTGATACAAACCCGGTGCGACAAAAGCCCACAACTGGTAGAGCACCCAAGGCATGGCGATGAATATAGAAAGGACCAGACAAAGTTTGAGCGGTGTGAGCAGCGGTGAAATGACCTGAATCGCGATCATGCTGCTGTTTGCAGGCAGATGAGCCAATAGCGGACCCGCCAGCAGAGTATAGATTTTGTTGGAAAAGGGTACCAGGACCGCAAAGACTACCCCGATGCCATAGAGCATGCGCAACAGCCGGGTACGTAATTCGATAAGATGGCTGACGAATGGTTGTTCCGGATCGATTTCTGCCACGGGAGCGTCACTTCATCTCGGCATTGGAGGCCGGCTTGGAGAGGGATGGGGCGCCATTCGTCGGCAGGGAGGAGGATGGGGTGGAACCACTGGCCAAATCCTGCGTGATGTTCCTTGCTTCGGCCTTGAGATCAGAATTGATGGCGTTGACGCGATTGGCTAGTTGCTTTATCTCATCCAAGGGGGCTTGCTGGCTGATGGATCGTTTAATGTCCTCAACCTGCAACTCCCTTTCGACTTCATCCCTGACTTCATTCACCAGGCGTCGAGCCTTGCTGATCCAAAGGGCAGCGGTGCGCGCCAGCGTTGGCAGGCGTTCGGGGCCAACCACCACCAAACCCACGATGAATAAAAGAAAGACTTCCCAGAAGCCAATGTCGAACATGGTTACAGCCCGTTTGGTTTAGCAGGTTGCGCGCGCAGATGGAGTTCTTCTCCTTGAACACGGAGAACTTAAGCCCGGTTCTTTTCCTGAGAGTTCGTCGATTCCTGCCGGACAAAAGCATCCCGTTTCGCCTCGGCATCCAGTAATTGGCCGGACAGGGGTCTATCGATCTTGTCGGTTTTGTCCTCTTCTTCGGCTTTACTCCCATCCTTCATGGCTTCACGGAAGCCACGGATGGTCGTACCCAGATCGGAGCCCAACGTACGTAACCGCTTACCTCCAAACAAAATCAATACGATCGCTAGAATAATCAGCAGTTGCCAAATACTAATACCACCTACACCCATTGCTTTGACCTCTTGAAAACGTGGAAGACGTTGCCGTCTTTAATCGACACGCCGTTGCTTCAGGCGTTCAGTGAGCGGGAGGCTTTTTCTACCAGGCCGGATAGACCGAAACGGCGTTGGAGTTCTGCAAGTACATCCGCTGGACCAAGGCCTTGATCGGCCAGCATGACCAGCGTGTGAAACCACAAGTCGGCGGTTTCCCGAATCAATTGCTGGGTATCGCCGTTTTTGGCGGCAAGCACGGTTTCCACCGCTTCTTCTCCCACCTTTTGCAGTATGGCGTCCAGTCCCTTGGCATACAGCTTTGCCACGTAGGAACTGTCAGGCGAAGCCCGCTTACGGGATTCCAAGACGGCCGCCAGTTGTTCCAGAATCGTGTCGTTCATCGCTTTCCCTAAAGGCGCATTTCTATGCCGTGGGATTGCATGAAACGCTTAGCCTGTTCAATCGTGAATTCCCCAAAGTGGAAAATGCTCGCCGCCAGCACGGCATCGGCATTGCCCTGCAAAATGCCCGCAACCAGGTGTTCCAGGTTGCCAACGCCACCCGAAGCGATGACCGGCACGCTCACCGCTTCACTGATGGCGCGAGTCAATTCCAAGTCGAATCCTAGTTTCGTTCCGTCCCGGTCCATGCTGGTCAACAAGATTTCTCCTGCCCCGTATTCCACCATGCACTGCGCCCAAGCTATGGCATCGATACCGGTGGATCGGCGCCCGCCATGCGTGAATATTTCCCAACGCGCCGCTTCTCCCGGTTGCTGGACGGATTTGGCATCGATGGCCACGACGATACACTGGTTGCCGAAACGCGCCGTGGCTTCGCGCACGAATTCAGGCCGGGCGATCGCCGCCGTATTGATGGAAACCTTGTCGGCCCCGGCATTGAGCATGCGGCGGATGTCCGCCTCCGTGCGAATGCCGCCGCCCACGGTCAGGGGAATGAATACTTGACTGGCCACCTGCTCGACTACATGGACCATGGTGTCCCTGTCATCGGAACTGGCCGTGATGTCGAGAAAAGTCAATTCGTCGGCGCCTTGCTCATCGTAACGTCGAGCGGCTTCAACCGGATCACCGGCATCGCGGAAGGACACGAAATTGATGCCCTTGACCACGCGGCCCTGGTCTACATCCAGGCAGGGAATGATGCGCTTCGCCAGACCCATGGCTGTGGTATCTCCTCAGATGGTCGTGGGGAAGTCGATTGCCATAACAATCAGTTCTGGGCGCCGATCGATTGCAACGCGGTCGCCAAATCGATCGTACCTTCATACAACGCGCGACCGATGATCGCTCCCATGATGCCTTCTCCCTCCACGGCGCACAGGGCATGGAGGTCGTCCATGCTGCTGATACCGCCAGAGGCGATCACCGGAATGGAAATGGAACGCGCCAGTTCCACCGTGGCGTCAATGTTCACACCCTGCATCATACCATCGCGTCCGATGTCGGTATAAATGATCGCTTCCGCGCCGTTGCGTTCGAATGTCTTGGCGAGATCGATGACATGATGCTTGGACAGCTTGGACCAGCCGTTCACCGCTACCTTCCCGTCCCGAGCATCCAACCCGACGATGATATGACCGGGATATTCCAGGCAGAGATCTTGAACAAAATGGGATTCCTTTACGGCCTGCGTGCCGATGATGACGAACTGTACCCCAGCATCCAAATAGGCTTCCACGGTTTCCTCGTCTCGAATGCCTCCGCCCACTTGAATGGACAAGTCGGGATAGGCGTCAGCGATTCGCTGAATGACTGGCGCATTGACCGGCCGCCCGGCAAACGCACCGTTGAGATCGACGAGATGCAAGCGACGCGCCCCAGCCTCTTGCCATCGCCCAGCCATGGCCACCGGGTCGTCGGAAAAGACAGTCACGTCGTCCATGCGCCCTTGTCGCAGGCGCACACATTTGCCGTCCTTCAGATCAATAGCAGGTATCAATAACATGGGATTAGGTGGTTACTTCAATGAATATTGGCGTTGCACTCAGGGGGTCCAGCTGACGAAATTGGTCAGCAAGCGAAGTCCTTCACGAGCACTTTTTTCAGGATGAAACTGCACGGCGAAAATATTGTGATCAGCGATCGCCGCCGTGAATCGGAAAGCATAATCAGCTTGCCCGGCGATCAGGTTTTCCCTTGCCGGCTGCAGATAATAGCTGTGTACGAAGTAAAACCGGCTGTTTTGCGGGATACCTCGCCATAGAGGATGGTCGATGGTTTGTTGCACCTGATTCCATCCCATATGGGGAATCTTGATGCGCACGCCGCTAACGGGATCGCGCAGCTGGTCGCCGAACCATTTCACCTGTCCTGGTAAAATGCCAAGACACCGGATTCCTCCATTTTCCTCGCTGGTTTCCAGCAAGGCTTGCGGTCCCAGGCAAATTCCCAGGAACGGTTTGCTGGCCGCGGCTTGCGTGACAACTTCGACCAGGTTCAGGCGTTCCAACTCATGCATGCAGTCCCGTATCGCGCCTTGCCCAGGGAGCACGACCCGATCCGCATGCAAAATGTCCGTCGCGTCCTGGGTGACTCGAACACGAGCCTGAGGCGCTACATGCTCCAGGGCCTTGGAAACGGAACGTAGATTACCCATCCCGTAATCAATGACTGCGATGCTGGTCATCGAGGATTACCTTGAGCGTTGAGCAGTGTGCTTAGAGACTTCCCTTGGTGGATGGGATACCGCTCATGCGTGGATCGGGCTCCACGGCCATGCGCAGGGCCCGGCCGAAAGCCTTGAACACGGTTTCGACAATATGGTGCGCATTGCGGCCACGCAGATTATCGATGTGCAGGGTGACTTGCGCATGGTTGACGAAGCCTTGGAAAAATTCCCGAAACAGATCGACATCGAAATCAGCAATGCGGGCGCGGGGAAAATCCACGTGAAATTCCAATCCTGGGCGACCAGAAAAGTCGATCACAACCCGCGAAAGGGCCTCGTCCAGGGGCACGTAGGCATGCCCATAGCGGCGGATGCCCTTTTTGTCACCTACAGCTTGCCGGCAGGCTTGACCGAGCGTAATGCCCAAATCTTCGACCGTGTGATGCGCGTCGATATGAAGATCGCCTTGAGCGTGGATGTCGAGATCCAAGAGACCATGACGGGCGATTTGCTCAAGCATATGTTCGAGAAAGGGGATGCCCGTTTGTAGGCGGGCGGCGCCGCCGCCATCCAGATTAAGGGAAACCTGGATTTGGGTCTCCAGAGTTTCGCGGCTAACCATCGCTGTGCGTGCCGACATCGGTGTTTACGAAATAACTATATGAAGTCGTTGATCGGAATAGGTAGCATACCGTGATTAACCAGGCGGTTGAATACGCCCTGCTCAATAGACGCTACGATAACATTAATCGGACGACCTATAATCAACCCCGGTTCAAAAAATAATGAAAGGACAGCGCCGCCATGTCTATTCGCGATTGGCCCGACGACGAGCGTCCCAGGGAAAAGCTGCTGAAACGGGGCGCTGGCGCATTGTCCGACGCGGAATTGTTAGCGATATTTTTGCGTACCGGGGTGGCGGGCCTCAGCGCGGTGGATCTGGCACGGAATCTATTGAACGAATACGGCAGTTTGAGGCGTTTACTGGAAACCGACCAAACGGACTTTTGTCAGACGCCGGGATTGGGACCAGCCAAATACGTTCAGTTGCAGGCGGTGCTTGAACTGGGCCGACGGTTTCTGGAAACGACGTTGCAACGCGGCGATGCTTTGCAAAGCGTCGCGGAAACGCGGCGTTATCTGAGTTCCAAACTCCGACATCAAGCACATGAGGTATTCGCCTGCCTGTTTCTGGATAACCGTCATCGAGTCATCGCCTTCGAGGAACTGTTTTATGGCACCATCGATGGCGCTTCCGTGCATCCTCGGCAGGTTGTGAAACGCGCCCTGCATCACAATGCCGCCGCCTTGATTCTGGCGCACAATCATCCCTCGGGTATCGCCGAACCCAGCCGTGCGGATGAACAGATTACGCTGCGAATCAAGGAGGTATTGTCCATGATCGACGTGCGCTTGCTGGATCATTTTATCGTCGGCGATGGCGAGACTGTATCCTTCGCCGAGCGCGGCTTGCTATAAGCGACCTGGCCCGGCGAAGCGGGTAGGGTATCGCCTTACCGGACGGGATGCCGGCAAGGCGGTAAGAACGATCTTTGAATCAGCCCGCAAACACCTTTTCCAAGGGTGGAACCACTTGTTTTTTGCGGCTCATCACACCGCTCAGCCAGACTTTTCCATCCGCCGGTTGTTGCCCGAAGGCTTTGGTTACGATCGATGCGTCGTCGGAAGCGATCAGCATCTCCGAGCCTTCCTTGATGATGTCGGTCAGCAGCAACAATACGCTGTGTCTTCCACCCTCGGTTTTCAGCGCCTGGATATCCTTGGCCAGATCGGCTTTTACTTCGTCCAGCAAGGAAAGATCGACGACTTCCAGTTGGCCGATACCGATAGTGTTGCCGCCCATCTTGAAATCCTTGTAATCACGCATGACCAATTCACGAACCGGGGTGCCGGCTATCGCGGATTTGACCTTGAACATTTCCATGCCCAGGGATTGCAGGTCGGTTTCTCCCGCAATCTTGGCCAAGGCCTCTGCCGCCGCCTTGTCCCGATCCGTACAGGTGGCGGATTTGAAGATGACCGTGTCGCTCAAGATGGAGCACAGCATGATGCCAGCAACATCCTTGGGGATTTCCACCCCATAGAAGTCGTACATGGATTTCAGTACGGTCGACGAACACCCCACGGGCCAAATCCAACATTCCACCGGATTGGGTGTGGTGACGTCGCCCAGTTTATGATGATCGACGATACCGACGATGTCGGCTTTATCCAGATCTTCCGGCCCTTGGGCTTTATCGGAAAAATCCACCAGCATGATTTGCTGGCCGGCGAATGAATTCATGACGTCAGGCGCGGTGAAACCATAACGATTCAGAATGAAGGACGTTTCCGGGTTCAGTTTCCCCTGGGCTACGGGAACGGCCTCGACACCTGTGCGACTTTTCAGATTAGCAAGAGCGATGGCACTGCATACGGCATCGGAATCAGGGCTTTTATGGCCAAATACATACATCGTCATCGAAAAACCTCCAATGTGCTGCTGGGAAGAAGTCGGTTGAATGCGGGGCCGAGGTCGGAAAGTCTGAGCGCGGCGCCTAAATAAACACCGAATGTGCAAGGCACATGGCCATGCGAAACTCTGTGAGCATAGTTGGCGCCTAGTTAGGGTTCAACTTGGCTGTCAATTCTTAGGGTTTTGCGTGGGTTTCCGGCGGTTGCCCTGGCCGAATAGAAACCAGGCGAAGGAAGCGGTCTGTAGGAGAAGCATCAGGCTGAAGGCAGCCTGATAACCGTTGATGGCACTCTCGCCACGTATTTCGGGCCAGCCATCGATGATCGCGCCAATCCCCCACTGACTCAGAAAAGCCGCCATGAATACCAGCCAGTTGAGGCCGGTATTCACCCGCCCGGCCAAATGGGCGGGAAAACTTTGGGATAGAGCGGCGTAGACGACGATACCCGAGGTGCCAAAAAAACCGAAAAGCACCCATAACGGGAAGAAGTGGTCGGTGAATTCCAAGATGATGGCTAATTGTGTCACCATAAACACGAGGATGCCACCGCTGGCTACTGTCAGGGGAGTAATGCCGAAGCGAGTCAACCGATAGGCAAGGTTGCCCATGAATAGATAACCGGCGACCATGGCTACGGCGGTGGCGAGCAGATGGTGAGCGGCGGTAAGACGTTCCAAGCCAGCTACGTCGCGTAGCCAAGGTCCGACCCAAAGACCTTGGATGGACAAGAAAGTCGCTTGGGAGCAGGTCGCCAGGGGGGCTACCCGCCAGAATTGCCGACTGGAAAACACATCACGGACACCACGCCACTGCTTTCCCAAGGCCTCGCGGGGCGTTTGCCCGGACTGATCCGGGACGAGCCGATACAGTATCGCTGAGATTATCAGTGTGGTTAAGCTCAGCCCCAGGAATAGGCCACGCCAATCGATTATTTGCAAAGCGATTTCCACCGGTGTCGTGGAGGACAGGGCTCCCAAGCCTCCGGCGGCCATGATCCAACCGTTAACGGCGGGCAAACGGGCCGGGGGAAACCAAACGACAAAGGCTTTGAATCCAGCCATCAGACAGGCGGAAACGCCCAGCCCGATCAAGGCCCGGCCACAGATCAAACCCACGCGCCCGCTACTGAGAGCAAAGATCAGCGCACCGATTGCTGCAAACAGTAAAAGCAGCGCTTCCACCCGTCGCGGACCGTAACGATCCAGCAACATGCCAAGAGGCAGTTGAAAGAATGCGAAGGTCAGAAAATACATGCTGGTGAGCAAACCCAGATCGGCGGCGTTCAGCGACAGGGAAGCGATTAAATCAGGCGCTATCACCGCGTTCACGGTGCGGTACAGATAAGATAGAAAATAGCCGCAGGCGAAAGGCAGAAAAACCCGCAGGACGATTGCTAAACGCGATGCCGGTGGGGGTAGGCGGGAAGGGCTCATGAACACCGGTCGGGCCGGCAAACGAGGGGCGGTGTCCAAGCGCAGCTAAGCGTATGTAACATTATGATAATGAAATTGATTATGGTTCTGTGGGCGCCCTGCTGATCCGAAAAAAAACAAATGAGTCGTCAATGGCGCGGTCGTGGTCCGTGATTATGGATACTCCATCACGGTCCGTCGAGATGATGTCTGGAAACGTTTTTTGCCATGGCGCCTTCGGGATCAACTTGAGGGCAATCCAGCGGTCTAGGGGTTATTTGCCAAGCGGTGTGTGAATGATGCACAAAATTGTGTTAACCGGTGTGTTGGCCGTCGTATTGGCGGCTTGCGCCGTATCACCCATGGGACGTCAGCAATTCACCCTATTGTCGGAACAACAATTAGATAGCATGGGCGCGCAATCCTTTCAGGAGCTTAAACAAACGGAGCGGGTGGACACCAATCCCAGCATCAATCGCTACGTGCAATGCGTCGCCAACGCCATTACCGCCGAGCTGGGTGGTAGTCGTCCTTGGGAAGTCGTGGTGTTTCGCAATAGTGCCGCCAGCGCTTTTGCCTTGCCAGGCGGGAAAATCGGGGTGTATACCGGCTTACTGAAAGTCGCTGTCAACCAGCATCAGTTGGCGGCAGTGATCGGCCATGAAGTAGGCCATGTCGTTGCCAATCATGCCAATGAGCGGGTTTCCCAAGAGTTCGCCGTGCAGGGTGGCCTGGGTATTTTGGGCGCTACGGCGGGAGCCAATATGGGCCCCGGAACCCAGCAGGCGCTGGGTTTAGGCGCACAAGTCGGCATTCTCTTGCCGTTCAGTCGGGTTCAAGAAAGCGAGGCGGACATTATTGGACTGGATTTGATGGCGCGGGCGGGTTTTGATCCCCGCCAAAGTCTGGCTTTATGGCAGAACATGGATCGGGCTGGAGGGAGTCAACCCCCACAATTTCTTTCCACTCACCCATCCCATGGCACGCGAGTGAGTAACTTGCAGAACTACATGGGTCAGGCTATGCAAGTTTATGAGGCGGCCCGTAGACGGGGCCGGCACCCGCATTGTCAATGAGGGCGCTCATGTCTACTGTGCTGGTTTGGGTGGTTGGAGCAGGCCCGCTTCTTCGTAATAGCGCATGGCTCCTGGATGCAGAGGGGCGCTGAGTCCGTCCTGGGTCATAGCCTTTTTATCCAGTCCGACCAGGGAAGGATGGAGGGTGCGAAATTCCTCGAAGTTTTCGAATACCGCTTTGACGGCTTCGTATACCGTCGCTTCCGGGGTTCGCTCGGTCGTGACTAGAGTCGCCGTCACGCCGAAGGTTTCCACGTCCTCTGGATTGCCCCGGTACAACCCGCCTCTGACAACGGCATGGGAATAATAGGGACGGGTATCGACCAGCTTGGCGATGGTGGCGCTGTCCAAGGGAACGATCACGGAATCGCAGGCGGCTGTCGCTTCCAGGATCGACTGGTTGGGATGGCCCACGATGAATATGATGGCGTCGGCCTGGCCGTCACACAGCGATTGAGCCTGTTCCACCGCCGGCAGTTCGGTCGTTGCGGCAAAATCGTTCATCGTCCAGCCCTTGACTTCCATGACGACTTCCAACGTGGCTCGCTGTCCGGAACCCGGATTGCCGACATTGACCCGTTTGCCTTTGAGATCGTCGAAGCTCTTGATGCCGCTGTTGTGGCCTACCACCACGGTGAAGGATTCTTTGTGCGCGGCGAAAACGGCGCGTAATCGTTTGTCGGGACCCTTATTCTTGAACAGATTGGTGCCATAGAAATCATGGTACTGCCAATCGGACTGCACCAGGGCCATATCCAGCTCGCCAGCGCGTAGCGCGTTAAGGTTATATACCGAGCCTTCGGTGTTTATGGCCAGGCAACGAATGCCGACTTGATCGCGTTCACGATTGACCAGACCGCAGATGGCCTTTCCCAGGGGATAATAAACCCCTATTTCACTCCCGGTACCAATGGTGATGGTCGAAGGTTCCGCCGCAGGCGCTTCCTCTGTGGCAAGGCATGGATGGACAAGCAACATGAGCATGGATAGGAGGATTGTAAAACCCGGGCGGTTCATTTTCCTTACTCCGAGATGCATAAATAACCATTGAGAATAACCCGAGCTTGCTGAATAAGGGGTGAATGGAAGGACGCGCCGAGTCATGTCGGATATTCCCTGAGAAGCAGCATTAGTGATTTGTTTCGATTTGTTTCTATTTATAAAAAAATCGTTGATTATGGAAATGCAACGACCCGTATCTGACCACAACCTGTTATTTCGTGCAAAGTGATTTATCATCAGTTGAGAGTGTTTAAGCGCGTGGTTCGTATGCGCCGAATACCCTCATGATTACCTAAGCCCTTGCGGTAGGTGAAGCTATTGAGGCAGGGCTATTCAACGCTACGCCGTTTCCTCTCCCTCGGAGAGGGGCTTGATTGGCAAAGAGCGATACTGGAGTAAACACAATCCTCCAAGCCCAATACCCGCCATCCCAGCCATGTCCCCGTTAATGGCAAAAGGTCTTTCGGAACAGCATTGAACAGCCTTGGATCGATGAAGAAAACTGTCGGCTTTGTGGGAAAAACCAGGAAACCGGGCAAAGCACGCTAATACCGAGGAGACATAATCCTACGAAACTGTTGAACGCAATCCTTGCTGCGGGGGGGGGTCAGGACTGACAGCGGCCTCAAGACCTTCGATGATCTCCAAGCCAAAGGGTCAATGTCGGCAATCCAGGTTCCGGACAGCGCGCGACACTGGAAGGCCTAATGGCCGCCGAGAATTTGGAACCGAGCAGGATGATCAAAGCCGGCTTGTCGGCACCGCTGCATGATGGCGCGGTAAAGTACTATAAGGGAAAAGGCTGGATATGGCCTTTGACGCAGGAGTGAGGAAGGGATGCCTCGCCCTCGTGTTAACGGGATGACTACTTACAGTGACGATCGTCGAGGAGGCTAAGCTAATGTACACCAATATTTTGTTGACGGTCGATTTGAATCAGGAAAGTTCCTGGATACGGGCACTGCCAGTCGCCGTGGAATACTGCAAGGCGTTCGGCGCCAAGTTGCACATCATGACCGTAGTACCGTCTTTTGGCATGCCCATTGTCGCCAGTTTCTTTCCAGACGACTACGCATCCAATGTACGAGCGGAAGTCAACGATCGACTTCACGCCTTGATGCGAGAGCACGTTTCCAAGGAGGTCGCGTGCCAACATATTATCGCGGAAGGCGTGGTCTACGAAGAGATCATCGAGACAGCCAAAAAGATTGATGCCGATCTTATCATCATGGCCGCTCATCGCCCCGATCTTAGGGATTTCCTGTTGGGGCCGAATGCCGCACGCGTAGTCCGTCACTCGGATAAGTCCGTCCTGGTGGTGCGGGACTAAAAGCAATCCATGCCGTGTCGCCAAGATACATGGCTACCACGGGCAACAGCCAACACCAGTCAACATAGATGGCATGGACAAGCGCCTAACCTTGTGCGGTTCACAAACTTGGGTGACGGTCCTGTCCATGCCAGGAACAAAAAACAAGCCCACTCTGCCCTAGACAAAAAACACAGCAACCATCGCGGCGGCTTTGTGAGCAGCCTCCGAGATCAATTGTCGCGGGATGGGATGGATGTGATTAGTACCGTGGTCGACGAGGAGGACGCTCGCTTCGGGGCTTGGCTTGATTGACCTTGATCTTGCGCCCTTTCAGGGTGTTTTCGTTCAAGGCTTTGATTGCTTGATCAGCCTCCGAGTTGTTCGGCATTTCCACGAAGGCGAACCCTTTGGATTGTCCAGTGAATTTGTCCGTGATCAGGTTGACGCTGGATACTTCTCCGAACTCTGAAAAGGACGACCGCAATTCCTCTTCGGTGATGCTGTAAGGTAGATTACCTACATAGATATTCATTTCGTTGTTCCATTCCGCGGGTTGATCGTGAAAGCGCCACCGGATAACCAACCACACAAATTAAACGATAGCGGTTAGCCCTATTGGCTAATTCAAGTAGCAAGCCAACGACGTTTCCAAGTAAGGCATAGCGTTGGAAGTCTTAACTTTTCGAACCAAAGCTTGTGGTTCTAGCTGGTTCTACCCAGCATCTGGGCGGCTGATGGATTATTCACATTAAGTATATGATAGCGGCGATATTTTTTCCTTGGGCAAACGAAAAAAACGGCCCTTCGTTCACCGGAAAGCGACCATCTGAGGGAAGTGAATCAGTCTGGGTTACCCGTTTTTAAATCAGAAAAATCGAATTGGTAGATAGGATCCAATTGGGTTTCGTGACCAATCATAATGATATCCTTGAGTAAACCCGTATCAAGTCCGTAAACCCAACCATGAATTAACGGACGCTTTTCAAAATGCCAAGCACGCTGAATGATCGACGTTTTGGCTAAATTATAGACCTGTTCAACGACATTGAATTCCGCAAGGCGGTTGGTTAATTCGTGTTCGCTTAGATTTTCAAGTTCGGCTTGATGCAAGCGGTAGACATCCTTGATATTGCGAAGCCACTTGTTGAGCAGGCCATAGCGTCGGTGGGAGATGGCGGCTTGGATGCCGCCGCAACCGTAATGGCCACACACGATGATGTGGTTCACCTTGAGAAAATCGACGGCGAACTGCAGTACGCTCAGCATGTTCACATCGGTGTTGACCACCATATTTGCGATGTTGCGGTGCACAAAAAGTTCGCCGGGTTGGGTTCCCGTGATACGTTCCGCGGGAACGCGACTATCGGAACAGCCTATCCACAAAAACTCTGGCTTGTGGTCTTTGGCCAGATTTTCAAAAAAAGACGGATCGTTTTTAATATGGCGATCGACCCAAATTTTATTGGCGTGCAACAAATTTTTGTAGGATTCCATAGGATTGGACTGTGAAGAGGATGGGAGTCTTGGGCACGTTAAAAAGACAAAATCAATGACATTATCCTGCAAAATAACAGCGGAGTCATTAACTCAGTGTACCCCTATTCCTGGTCTGTTCCTGTCGGTTTGTGGCGGCGATTTCCTCGTTCTCTCAGCTCAAGCGGTTGCCATCCGTACTGTGCCAAGTCATTTATTTTTCGATATTTTTATCATTTAACTTTGGACCCGATTTGGTGAGATGGCCTGAACCAGCGTCATGAGCATCGCGATCGTTGCCGAAAAACCCGCTGTTGCCAGGGACATCGCCCGCGTGCTGGGCGCAAGCCAGCGCGGCGATGGGTTTCTGCGTAACGATGCTTACGTGATTACCTGGGCGATCGGCCATCTGGTCACGCTGGCTGAGCCCCATCAAGTCAACCCGGATTGGCGGCGTTGGAACCGTGACGCACTGCCCATGGTGCCCACGGTCTGGACGCTGGTCGTCAGCGAGAAGACCCGAGGACAATTTGCCGTGGTGCGCGACATCATCAATGCCGATGCCGTGGAACGGGTGGTTTGCGCAACGGACGCCGGACGCGAGGGAGAATTGATTTTTCGTTATATCTACGAAGCGGCCGGTTGCCACAAGCCGGTCCAGCGGTTGTGGATTTCATCGCTGACTCCGGACGCCATCCGCCAAGGTTTTCAGAATCTGCGCAATGGGAGCGATTTCGATTCCTTGGCGGACGCTGCGAGGGGGCGTAGCCAGGCTGATTGGCTGGTGGGTATGAATTTGTCGCGGGCTTGCACGCTGAGCATCGGCAATAACCTCGGCGACACACTGTCGGTAGGCCGGGTGCAGACGCCGACGTTGGCCATGGTCGTGGAGCGAGAGCTGGCGGTACGCGCGTTCGTGCCGGAGGATTATTGCGAAGTCGTCGCGACCTTCGAGATTGATCAGAGCGGCGGCGACGCATCTTCCAGCCATCGCCGCTATCAGGGGACTTGGTTCCGGGGACATAAACCCGACGCCAAGGCCAAACGGCTGCCAGCGGATGGTCTGGAAGCGCAACAAATCATCGCCCGCGCTTGGGGCGGGCAGGCTCGTGTCGGATCACGCCGAGCCGAACAGCGCCGCATTCCACCCCCCCTGCTCTACGATTTGACCGAATTGCAACGCCACGCCAATCGGCTTTATGGATTCAGTGCCGACACCACCCTCAAATTGGCGCAAAAGCTCTACGAACAACGTAAGGTAATCAGCTATCCACGCACCGACAGCCGTCATTTATCCGAAGCGGTCGCGGGCACGCTCAGTCAGGTCGTTGCGGTGATTCAGGGACTCTATCAAGCTGAGCTGGCTCCCGGCACGGGCCAACAGGCGTTGGGCAAGCGCTTTGTGGACGATGCCAAGGTTAGCGATCACCATGCCATCATTCCTACCCCGCTGCCGGCCCAAGGTCTTGGGATGGATGAGCAGAAAATCTACGATCTGATCTGTAGGCGCTTGCTGAGTGCTTGGCATGCCGACCACATCGAGTCCATAACCACGGTGATCAGCGTCGTAATCAGCCATCCGCAACCCGGTGGGGAGCCGCTCGTCGACGCCTATCACAGCACCGGCACGGTAATCGACCAGTTGGGTTGGAAGATGCTGGACATCGGTGCGGCGCAAACCCGTGGATCGGCCCAACAGCCGGCACGGCGATCCCGGCAGGCTGCCGAATCGACCGCGGCTGAAGAACCTCAGGCATTGCCTTCCGGTTTGCAGGAAGGGCGGTTACTGCACGTTATCGAAGCTCAGGCGCTGGCCAAGAAGACCCGTCCCCCGCCTCGTTTTACCGAAGCGACGCTGTTGACCGCCATGGAAACGGCGGGTAAGACTTTGGAGGACAAGGAACTGTCCGCCGCCATGAAAGAAACCGGTTTGGGTACGCCAGCGACCCGGGCGGAAACCATAGAGACCTTGCTGAAACGCCAGTATCTGGAACGCAAGGGACGAACCTTGCAGGCCACGGAGCGGGGCATAGGCTTGATCGAGCATGTCCAGCACGAAATCAAAAGTCCGCTCATGACGGGCCAATGGGAGGCGCAATTACGCCGCATACAACGTGGCGAAGCGGATTTAGCCGGGTTTATGGCGGGTATCCGGACCTTCGTGAAGGATGCTGTCATGAATACGCTGAACAAACCGCTTTCGCCGGTAATACCTGATGGCGTCGCAACCCTATCGCCAACCCCGGCGAGCCCGGAGACTGGAACGCCAACACCGGTGATGAGTGAAGCGGCGGCGGTACGGTCGCCAACGCCGATTGAGCGACTCGGTGATCTACTGCTCAATCCGTTCAGATTGACGGCTTTTCGTCCGTATCAGGAAGCCGTCTGCGAGGCGGTTGTCCGGGGCCGGGACGTATTGTTGGTGATGCCGACCGGCGCCGGCAAATCCCTGTGCTACCAACTGCCGGGGATCGCGCGGGCTGGTACCACGTTGGTGATTTCACCGCTGATCGCCTTGATGGAAGATCAGGTCACGAAACTGCAGGCCGTGGGCCTACGCGCCGAACGGATTCATTCGGGGCGGGATCGAGCGGCTTCCCGGCAGGTCTGCGTGGATTACCTCAACGATCGTTTGGATTATTTGTTCATCGCCCCGGAACGCCTGAGCGTGCCCGGTTTTCCCGCGCTGCTGGCCAAGCGCAAGCCAGTGTTGATCGCGGTGGACGAGGCGCATTGCATATCCCATTGGGGCCATGATTTTCGCCCTGATTATCGAATGCTGCGGCAACACCTCCCCACCTTGCGCCCGGCACCGATCATCGCCTTGACCGCCACCGCCACACCCTTGGTGCAGGACGACATCGTCGCGCAACTCGGTATGACGGAAGCGGAACGCTTTATTCATGGGTTTCGACGCACCAATATCGCCGTGGAAGCCGTTGAACTGAAACCCACGGAGCGTTTTGCGGCGGTGCGGCGCGTCCTGGCGGAACCCGCCACGCGTCCAGCTATCGTCTATGCGCCGACCCGCAAGGACGCCGATACCTTGAGTGCGGCGCTGAACTCCGAATACCCTTGCGCCGCCTATCATGCCGGTATGACGGCGCCGGAACGGGAGCGCGTGCAAGCGGCTTTTATCACCGGACAACTGGAAGTCATCGTGGCGACCATTGCGTTCGGCATGGGCGTGGACAAGGCGGACATCCGCACCGTGATCCACTTCGCCCTACCCAGCACGCTGGAAGGATATTACCAGGAAATCGGCCGTGCTGGCCGTGACGGCCAACCGGCGCGGGCGATCCTGCTGTATTCCTATGGTGATCGGCGTACCCACGAATATTTCCAGCGGCGTGATTATCCGGCCGTTGATGTGCTGGAAAGGGTATTCGCAGCCCTCAATGAAGACTGGCAAGCGAAACACGTGTTGCGCGACTGGCTGGATATCCCCGCTGATCTTTTTGAGAATGCGTTGCAGAAACTTTGGGTTCACGGAGGCGCGCGTATCGATCCGGAGGAGAACGTCAGTCGAGGAAACAAGGCTTGGCGGGAAACCTATCTGACCCAGTGCGAGCATAAATTCGGCCAGTTGGAGCAGATAACCCGTTTCGCGCAGAGTCACGTCTGTCGCATGCTGCAACTGGTGCGTCACTTCGGTGATCAGGAAGATGATGGCCGCCGTTGTGGATTGTGTGACGTATGCGCGCCGCAACAACGTATCGGGCTGCCGCTACGGGCTTTGACGTCGGCCGAAACGCGTTTGGCGATGCAGGTATTGGAGGCATTGCGCCAGCGCGATGGCCTGACGTTGGGACAACTGTATCGACAACATGAAGATGCCGTGGAGCGGAGTCTGTTTCAGCGTCTTGTCAATGGGATGGCCGACGCGGGGCTGCTGAGTTTGAGCGAGGATTCGTTCGAGAAACAGGGGCAGGTGATTCAGTTTTGGCGCGCTTTTTTAACGGTGGCTGGACGTCGTAGTGGGGCCGATATCAGCATCAAGGTGCGCTTGCCCGAAAGTCCGGGCAAAGCACGCCCTGTCGCCGTTTCATCACCGCAAAAACACCCTGTGGCGGCCTCCGCCGGCGCCGCTCCCGAGGGACTGGTGACAGCCCTCAAGGCATGGCGACTGAGCGAGGCGTGTCGCCGTAAGGTTCCGGCTTTTCATATTCTCAGCGACCGCGTATTGCTGGCTGTGGCGGCAGCCCAGCCGGAAAGCGAAGAAGCTCTGTTGCAAATCAAGGGTATCGGACCGTTGCTGGTGAGCCGCTTTGGAGCACAGATACTCGCGCTGATCGATTCTCACCCCGAAGCCTGAAGGGTGGGCCGCAGGGCCGCGGGCCGAAATGCCCGTTGAGTTTGAGTGACCTACATTTCGGTGTTCAACACCAACTTGCCGATATGCTGATTGGATTCCATCAAAGCATGGGCTGCAGCCGCTTGCTCCAGAGGGAACACCTGATGGATGAGGGGTGCGACTTGGCCGGATTCCAGCAGTGGCCAGACCTTTTCCCGCAGAGCCTGGGCGATAGGCGCTTTGTCGGCAACCGGCCGGGCGCGCAGTGTGGAGCCCGTGAAGCTCAAACGTTTCATCATGATGGGGGCGAGATTCAATTCCATCTTGGCGCCGCGTAAGAACGCAATCTGCACCAAACGGCCTTCCACGGCCAGTGCACTGAGATTGCGTTGTACGTAGTCGCCGCCCACCATGTCCAGGATCACATCGACGCCTTTGCCCTGAGTTTGTTCCCGCACCAAGGCCACGAAATCCGCGTGTCGATAATCGACCACCAGATCCGCTCCCAAGGCTTTGCAGGCCGCGACCTTGTCCGCGTTACCCACGGTGGTAAACACCGGCGAGCCGAAGGCGCGAGCTAACTGAATGGCCGTCGTCCCGATGCCACTGGTACCACCGTGAACCAGCAGCGTCTCGCCGGCTTGCAAGTGGGCCCGCTGGAAGACATTGCTCCAAACGGTAAAGAAAGTTTCGGGAATGGCGGCGGCCTGCACAAAGTCCAGGCCGGCGGGGATGGGCAGGCACTGAGCGGCGGGGGCGACACAATATTGGGCGTAACCACCCCCCGTCAGCAAAGCGCAGACCGGATCGCCGACAGACCAGCCGTCCACTCCCGATCCCACTTTGGCGATCGTGCCAGCCACTTCCAAGCCGGGCAAATCCGAAGCGCCGGGTGGAGGTGGATAGCTTCCCTGGCGTTGCAGACAGTCGGGACGGTTGACACCGGCGGCTGCCACTTGAATCAATACTTCGTCGTTCGCCGGCTTGGGCAAGGGTCTTTGCGTCGGTGTCAAAGCCTCAGGGCCGCCGGGTGCGGCGATCTCTATAGCCTTCATTCTGTTGGGTAATGTTTGGCTCATGATGTTTATCCTATAATAGTAATAAAATCAAAAAGATAACATAAATATTCAGTCTGTTGCGACTGCTTAATAAGGAAAATTTCATAAGGAAAATTGAAAGGGTAGCTTCAATCCGAGCGTGATTACACTTATAATTTACCGTTTCGGTTAATTCATGAACTAATCGGTCGAATTCGTGTTAACCAGCGGTCTTAGAACGCTGCACAGAATGTAGAGAGGAAAGAACAGCGCATGGTTACCATACGCTTGACTCGCGGAGGCGCAAAGAGGCGTCCATTTTATCATGTGGTGGTTACGGACAGCCGCAGCCGTCGGGATGGACGGTACATTGAACAAATCGGTTATTTCAACCCGATCGCCAAGGGGAGCGAAGTCCGGTTGCAGTTTAAGGAGGCGCGCTTGGAGTATTGGTTGCAGCAGGGCGCGCAAACCTCGGATCGGGTGCAGAGCCTGATCAAGGAACAGCGTCGGAATGCGACGCAACAAGCTGCTGCCTGAGGCAAATAACGATTCCCGTTGGATCGTGCTCGGAGAGATAACAGGCGTCTTCGGCATACAGGGCTGGGTTCGGGTGTTTTCCCACACTCAGGAGAGGAACGGTATCCTCGAATACGATCCACTGTATCTTGCCGATGGCGAAGAATGGCTCCCGATGACCATTGTTGAAGCGCAGATTCATGGCAAGGGGCTGATTGCCAAGCTGTCCGGCTGCACGGATCGGGATGCGGCGGCGAAGCTGGTGGGACGCGCGCTGGCGGTGCGCCGTGAGCAATTGCCGCCAACCGGACCGGGGGAGTACTACTGGACCGATTTGATCGGCTTGCAGGTTGTCACTCAAGAGGGCGTTTCCCTGGGCTCGGTTGATCATCTGTTCGCTACCGGCGCCAACGATGTGTTGGTCGTCAAGGGTGAGCGCGAACGTTTGTTGCCTTTCCTGAAGAGCGAGGTCATCAAGGCTATCGACCTCGATCGAGGGACAATCCAGGTAGACTGGGACCCAGCCTTTTAGGGGCTTGGTTCCATGCGTATTGATGTCATCACCTTGTTTCCGGAGATGTTCGGGCCGCTGCTGAGTGGCGGCATCGTGGGCCGGGCTTGCGCGCGTGGATTGTTGCAGGTAGTCACGTGGAATCCGCGCGACGCCGCCCAAGATCGTCATCGCACGGTCGACGATCGACCCTACGGAGGGGGGCCGGGGATGGTGATGAAGGTTCAGCCCTTGCGCGATGCCTTGCAGCGTGCGCGGCAGGCTGATGCGAAGTCGGGACCGACCTTGTATCTCAGCCCACAGGGCCGATTGCTGGATCAGGCCGGAGTACGGGAACTGGCTCTGCACGAGCGGATAGTACTGTTGACCGGACGTTATGAGGGAATAGACGAGCGACTGGTCGAATCCGAAGTCGATCAGGAATGGTCGATCGGCGATTATGTTTTGAGTGGTGGGGAACTGGCGGCCATGGTGTTGATTGACGCGATCAGCCGCCTTCTGCCGGGCGCCTTGGGACATAGTCTGTCGGCGCAACAGGATTCCTTCATGGAAGGTTTGCTCGATTATCCGCACTACACGCGGCCCGAGGAAATCGATGGCCGGTCGGTGCCAGCGGTCTTGTTGAGTGGGGATCATGCCGCCATCGCCCGCTGGCGGCGGCGAGAATCTTTGGGGCGAACCTGGTTGCGGCGCCCTGATTTACTGGAGCGGCTTGCGCTTACCGAAGAGCAGCAGGCATTGCTGGACGAATTCAAGGAAGAATATCACCAGGGTTAAATGGCTTTCGGCAGTCCACGGCACTGCCGTCGACGATTTAGAGGACAGCGTGATGAGCACGATTATCGATCAACTGGAACAAGAACAAATGAATCGGGAGATCCCCGATTTCGCGCCTGGCGACACCGTCGTCGTACAGGTTAAGGTAACTGAAGGCAATCGCGAACGCTTGCAGGCCTTCGAGGGTGTCGTTATCGCCAAACGCAACCGGGGTTTGAACTCCGCGTTTACTGTGCGCAAGATTTCTCATGGCGAAGGCGTGGAGCGGGTCTTCCAATCCTACAGCCCGACAGTCGCCTCGATCACGGTGAAGCGGCGCGGTGATGTCCGGCGCGCCAAGTTGTATTATCTGCGTGGGCTGGAAGGTAAGGCGGCACGCATCAAGGAGAAGCTGACGCGTAACTGACCGGTTGCATCCGTTTCGGTGCTCGCCATGCCATTTGAAACCAGCGCCTTGCTGGAACCCGTCATCCGGCTGGCCGCCCAGGCCAGCGAGCGTATCATGGCGATTTACGCCACGGGGTTTTCGGTTGTCAAAAAGGCAGACGCCAGCCCTTTGACCGCAGCGGATACCGCGTCCCACGAAACGATCAGCCAGGGACTGCAGTCTCTGACACCGGACATACCGGTCCTGTCGGAGGAATCCGCCAGCGTACCCTTCGAGCAACGCGTTCACTGGCCGCGTTTCTGGTTGGTCGACCCCCTGGATGGGACCAAGGAATTCATCAACCGTAATGGTGAATTCACGGTCAACATTGCCTTGATCGAGCGGGGCAAACCGATCCTGGGGGTGGTTCATATACCCGCGACCGGCGTCTGCTATTATGCCGCGCGCGAGCTAGGGGCTTTCCGTCAAGAACGGGGAGCAGCGGACCACAGGATCGCCGCGCAAGCTTCACCCGATGAGGCGGTCCTGCGTGTCGTCGGAAGTCGTTCCCACGGTGGCGAGAAAGTGGCGGCTTTCGCGCAGCGCTTGGGAGCCCATCAATTCATCGCCGTGGGCAGTTCCCTGAAGTTTTGCCTGGTGGCTGAAGGCCGGGCGGATATCTATCCGCGCCTGGGGCCAACTTGGGAATGGGATACGGCGGCGGCGCAATGCATCGTTGAGGAAGCCGGAGGTCGGGTAATCGCCATCGATGGCCAACCGCTCCGGTATAACAAGGAATCCCTGCTCAATCCCCAGTTCCTGGTGTTCGGTGACGCCAGCCGTGATTGGCTTTCCTACCTGCCGTCTTGATGCGCTCAATGGCAATCGACCGGGCCGTTGTCGCCCTGGAACGGCCCGTGCCTTGAAGGCGGTTCCTGGGGCCGAGAAAAGCATCCTTTTTCTCGTGAATCCATGAGAAACACCACTCTTGTTTTATTGCTTGCGCTGATAACGGCCGCAATCGCCTATTTTCTGGGACCCTATCGTCTTGAATGGGAAAAGGTCGTGGAACTTTACGATTGGGCTCGCCCTTGGAACGCTGTGCGAACCGATCTGCAGGAGGCCCGTGCATCCTTTCAATCCTTTCAGGAAAGCGTCACGGCCTCGCAGGCCGACTTGGAAAAGTCTCAAGCCGCCCTGCGCAACCAGCTCAGCCAAGTGCAGGAACAACTGCATCGGCTTGAAGCCGAGCAAGAACAGCAGACTTCCGATCTGGGCATCATCCAACAACAGAACGCCCTAAAATTCGGCGAAATACAACAGGCTCTATCTACCCGACTCGCCGATTTACAGCGCCAGATCGATGAATTTCCCGCCAACTACGTCAGCAAGGCGCAGTGGGATACGGACTTGCGCATGGCATTGGCGGCGGCGGCGCAATATCAGCCGGTCGATATCAAATTAGGACCCTTGCCGGTGGGGAAATCGGAAGACTTGACCTATACCATTCCGGACACGATTCCCGACACCGCCCGTGAAATTCTCATCTATGTGTATGTGGCCACGCATTATGTGAAGGGCGGCGAGCATAACTTCAAGTTGTTCGTGAACGCCAAGAATCAACGGGAGGATGCATTTTATCTGCGCGCGGTTGCCTTCGCGCAACAGGCTTGGGCTTATAATTCGGAAAATGCCTGGCTACCCATGCCCGCCGACCGGACGTTGAGGGTGCAATCGGATGGCGAACCTTTGTTCGGTAGTTGGAACAGCAGCATTCAGATTATTGCGTATCGCTAACGCCGCCCGGAGGCCGAGATGTCGGAACCGCTACTGATTGAACAGCAGGATGCGATTGTTACCCTAACCCTGAATCGTCCCGAACTGCGTAATCCAATATCCGAGGACGACATGATCGATGCCTTGGAAAGCGCCGTGGTGCGCATTAATCGTGACAGCAGCGTGCGCGTGGTCATCGTGACCGGGGCGGGAAGCGCATTTTCCTCGGGTGGCAATGTCAAGCACATGCGCGACCGGCAAGGCATGTTCGGCGGTACCCCGGCTCAACTGCGAGATGGTTACCGGCAGGGTATCCAGCGTATCCCCTTGGCGCTTTATCACATCGAAACGCCGGCCATTGCGGCTATCAATGGACCAGCCATCGGCGCAGGCTGCGATCTGGCCATGATGTGCGATATTCGTATCGCTTCGGAAAAGGCCGTGTTCGCGGAAAGTTTCGTCAAGGTCGGGATTATTCCTGGCGATGGTGGGGCCTGGTTTCTACCGCGAGCTGTGGGTTTGTCACGCGCCTGCGAAATGGCTTTTACCGGAGAGCCTATCGATGCCCAGACCGCTCTATCATGGGGGTTGGTATCCCAGGTGGTGCCGGCGGAGCAACTGCTGGACGCCGCCAAACAGATGGCGATGAGAATCGCGGTCAACCCGCCCCAGGCTCTGCGCATGACCAAGAAATTGATCCGCGAAGGTCAGCACCTACGCTTGGATAGTCTGTTGGAAATGTCGGCGGCCATGCAGGCTCTGGTCCATCATACGCGGGACCATCAGGAAGCCGTAGCCGCTTTGCTGGAGAAACGCACCGGCCATTTCACGGGCGAATAAAGTTCTGCGGCTGAGAACGGATCATGGGCGAGGGCCAGCCGACCACGCGAAAAACGCGCGTACAGAAATCCCGGCCGGACGAACGAAAGCCTCTTTGGCGCTATATCCCCGTCCAGCAATTCACCCGGCCTCGGCCATCCGCCAGGGAAACCGCGCGCAAGGGTTTTCTTGGGTTGCGGCGGTGCCTGGGTCGTTCGACGGAGGCCACCGAAAGCGCCGTTTTGATCAAGGAGGAATTACAGTCCTTGCCTGATTCGCTGCGCGACCAGATTGCGCCGATTCCGGATTGGACGACCCTGCAGGGGGCATTGGACGAAACCTTTCGGGATTGGTTGGCGGGGTCGGCCTTGCAACGACTGCCTGTAGTGATTGCCATGCCGGGCAGCGGCCAGGATGAGGCATTGAGCCAGTGGGCCGGCACCCACGACTTGGTGCTGCTGCATCCCCCGCCGCCCGAGCAAATACTGGCCGGTGCTTCAGACTGGCTGAGCGCGCTTCCCCAAGATCCGGCGACGCGGCTGGTCATGCCGTCCCTGGCGCGTTGTTATTTACGCCATGCGGACGGTCTACGGTTTCTTCGCCAGTTTCTGGATTGGTTGGCGAATTGGCCGGGTCGTTGTTTGCTGGGCTGTTCGAGCTGGGCTTGGGCCTATCTCAGTGCGGCGCTACACATCGACAGGTTCTTCACGACCGCCTGGACCCTGGAAGCTTTGGATGCCGAACGCTTGCAAATCTGGTTCGCTCAGTTGGCGAGCGGCCATGATCTGCAACCGCTGGTATTCCGTGAGCCGGACAGTGGCCATTTCGTGATTCCCCCTCCAGCGTTGAAGGATGAAAACGAAGAAGAACCGTCGTCCGACGACGAGCTTTGGGGTGACTGGAAACAATCTTCGTTTTTGACCGAACTGGCGGCGCACAGCCTAGGCAATCCCGGTGTGGCCTGGGCAATTTGGCGTATCAGCCTTGGCCAGTTATCCGCCGAGGAAACGGAGAAACATGCCTTGCGAGAGGTGGAAACGGTTTGGGTCAAACCCTGGCGACGGATTTACTGGCCGACCCTACCCAATACGCTGGGTCACAGCGAGTTTTTCGTGCTGCATACGCTGTTGCTGCACGATGGCCTTGCCGCTTCTCTGTTGTGTCTATTGCTGCCACTCTCCGCTTTCGAGGTACGACGCACCCTGAGTGCCCTGGCGAATCTAAGGGTACTGGAAGTGAGCCAGGACGATATATGGCGGGTCAGTCCGCTGGCCTATCACACGGTGCGGGAGGCATTGGCCGATGAAGGCTTTCTGGTGGGCGAGCCTGGGTAAAGCCTCATGAACGATACAACCATGGATGAGAGTAGTATCAGTCGACTTTTTCAGAACCTGGGTGAGTTGCAGGTATTGCAAATCCTGGTGGTGATCGTTCTCGCTTGGCTGAGCATCATGGCCATCGATCGCCTCATCCCCTGGTTGTCGAACCGCTTGTCTGGACGTTCCCGCTTGTATCTCATGCCCTCCTTGCCGGCTTTGCGCCTGCTGGTGGTGGTTTTGGCGGCGGGTTTTTTGCTGCCGCTGTTGATCAAGCCCACATTGCAAAATTTCGTGGCCATTTTGGGTGTGATCGGTGTCGCGATCGGATTCGCTTTCAAGGATTACGTGAGTAGCGTCATTGCCGGGGTGTTGTCCATATACGAACGCCCCTATCGGCCCGGTGACTGGGTGAAAATCGATGACGCCTACGGTGAAGTGCGTTCCGTTAGTCTGCGGGCGCTGCGGATTGTCACGCCGGACGATACGGTGGTCACGATTCCCCACTCGAAAATCTGGGATACCGCCGTATATAACGATACCGATGGCCAGCGGTATCTCCAATGTGTCGCGGAATTCTTTCTGGAGCCCGAGCACGATGCCAAGGAAGTGCGTCAAGTATTGCACGACGTCGCGCTGACCAGCCCGTACGTGCATATTTTCCACCCCATAGCGGTAATCGTTGCCGAACAGCCGGGATATACCCGCTATCGGCTGAAAGCCTATCCCATCGACAGCCGGGACCAATTCCTGTTTATCAGTGATATGACGGTGCGTGGCAAGGCGGCGTTGAGCCGGCTGGGAGTACGCCCGGCCCGCTTTATCGTCCATTAGGGCCGGTTGAGTTGATAGCGGCGGACTTGGCGGTTGTGTTCTTCCAGATTACGGGAGAAAACATGGCCGCCATCCCCCTTCGCCACGAAATACAACGTATCTCCCGGCGCGGGATCGACCGCAGCGGCGATGGAGTCGGCGCTGGGCAAGGCGATGGGCGTGGGTGGCAAGCCTTGACGGGTATAAGTGTTGTAAGGCGTATCGCGACGCAGATCGGTCCGGCGCAAATTACCGTCGAAATCTTTGCCCAAGCCGTAGATGACGGTGGGGTCGGTTTGCAACAACATCCCTTTCTGTAGCCGACGGGTGAAAACCCCGGCGACTTCGCGGCGTTCGCTGGGCAGCGCGGTTTCCTTCTCGATGATGGAGGCTAGAATCAAAGCCTCATCGGCATTCTGCAGCGGAAGACCGGGCTTGCGCCGATCCCAGGCTTGTTGCAGGCGTTGCTCCAAGGTGTTGTAGGCGCGACGCAGAAATTCCAGGTCGGTGGTGCCCTTGGGGAAATGATAGGTATCGGGGAAAAACCGCCCTTCGGGATGTATCTCGGGATGGCCGAGCCGCGTCATGATCTCGGTATCGCTAAGTCCCGTCAGCGTGTGGTTGATTTGCGGATGCGCGGCCAAGGCGTTCCGCATCTGCTGGAAAGTCCAGCCCTCGATCACCGTCAAGGTATATTGTACGACCCGGCCCGCGACAAGCTGATCCAATAAAGCGCGTGGGGTCATGCCGGGACGCACGGCATATTCCCCTGTTTTAATGCGCGGTGCCAATTGATTCAGGCGGGCGTAAATTTGCAGATACAGGGCGGATCGCACGACTCCCGCCTGTTCCAAGCGTCGGCCAATGGTTGTGATGGAATCGCCTGGTTCGATTTCGAATGAATAACCCGCGTCGGCCACTGTCAGTGGCGTATCGAGAAACTTCCCATAATCCTGGTAGAAGTAAATACCGACCAACGCCGCAGCTAGAACCAGTCCCAGGCCGATGGCTAGTAGAGTAGGCGATTTCATCGGGGACGGGCCGGTTTAGCTTGGCGCCGGCCTGATCCGTCAATCGATCCGGCGTATGATAAGTGAACCGTTGGTGCCGCCAAAACCGAAAGAATTGCTTAATACGGTGGTGATCTTCATTTCCTGCGCCTGGTGGGGAACGTAATTCAGGTCGCATTCGGGGTCGGGTTCGTCCAGATTGATGGTCGGTGGGGCGACCTGATCACGCAGGCTTAGAATCGAAAATATCGCTTCCACCCCTCCAGCCGCGCCCAGCAGATGACCGGTCATGGATTTGGTGGAACTCATGGCGAGCCGATAAGCGTGTTCTCCGAACGTGGCCTTGATCGCGTCGCTCTCGGCACGATCCCCGGCCAGCGTGGACGTGCCGTGGGCGTTGACATAATCCACATCCTGGGGATTGATCCTCGCATCCCGCAAGGCGTTGATCATGCAACGGCGTGCGCCGTCGCCATCCTCGCTGGGCAGCGTCATGTGATAGGCATCGCCGCTCATGCCAAAGCCGATGATCTCGGCATGGATGGGTGCGCCCCGCCGCTTAGCGTGTTCGTAGTCTTCCAGAACCACGACGCCGGCCCCATCACTCAGCACGAAACCATCCCGTTCCCTGTCCCAGGGCCGGCTGGCTCGCTGCGGATCGTCGTTGCGGGTGGAAAGCGCCCGAGCCGCGGCAAAGCCGCCGATACCGGTCGGCGTGATCGACATCTCGGCGCCACCTGCGATCATCACGTCGGCATCGCCGAAATTGATCAAGCGCGCTGCCAAGCCAATGGAGTGAGTGCCCGTGGTACAGGCCGTAACCACCGCCAGATTAGGCCCCTTGATACCATACATGATCGACAGATTGCCGGAGATCATGTTGATGATGCTGCGGGGAACGTAAAAGGGCGTGATCTTGCGAGGGCCACCTTTGAGATAGGCCGAGTGGCCATCTTCGATACCCGGTAGCCCGCCGATGCCCGAGCCGATGAACAAACCGATGCGTTCGGCATTGGTTTCGGTTATTTCCAAGCCAGCGCTTTCGATGGCCTGTACCCCGGCGGCAATTCCATAATGGATAAAAGCGTCCATTTTCCTGGCTTCCTTGCGGGTAATGTAGCGTTCCACGCCGAAATCCTTAACCGAGCCCGCGAATCGCACGGGAAACTGGCTGACGTCGAAAGCCGTAATGGGCCCTACTCCACTCCGTCCGGCCAGGATATTGGTCCAGGCGGTTTCTACGTCGTTCCCCACCGGCGAGATGATGCCCATGCCGGTGACGACAACACGCTTTCTGCTCAAGCGCAAACCCCCTTGGACGAGATTTGACAATAGAGTGACTGCGACCGGCCGGTGGGTCGCAGCCCGGATGAACGGTTAACGCGGGCGCAACGTTACTCGCCGCCGCTCAAATGTTTGACGATGTAGTCGATAGCCTGTTGAACCGTCGTGATCTTCTCGGCATCTTCGTCGGGGATCTCACATTCGAATTCCTCTTCCAGGGCCATTACCAACTCGACCGTATCCAGTGAGTCCGCGCCGAGATCTTCGACAAAGGAAGCGTCATTGGTGACCTGTTCCGGCTTGACGCCCAACTGCTCGATAATGATCTTTTTGACGCGTTCTACAATATTGCTCATGACTTTTCGATTCCTCGCTGGTGTATCCGGGCAACCGTGTTGCCGGGGCTATTGTATGTAAAACACTTTAGGCAATCTACCGCAAACCGCCAGTAGGATTTAGGGAAAGAAAAAACGATGGATTTCAACCAGTGCACCATTCATTATCAACAGCAAGTCCCCAATAAATGCTTGATATAGAATCTGTTTAAGCCTGTGTAAACAAACGTCCATCTTCCGTGAGCGCGCCTCAGCTCATATAAAGCCCGCCGTTGACATGCAGGGTTTCTCCCGTGATGTAGGCGGCTTCCCTGGATGCCAAAAAGGCGACGGCGTAGGCGATATCTTGGACTTCGCCCAGACGATTAAGCGGAATCTGCTGGGCCAGGGCATCGCGCTGGGCTTGCGGCAGGGCCCGGGTCATGTCGGTATCGATGAATCCCGGAGCGACGGCGTTGACCGTGATATTTCGGGAGCCGACCTCACGCGCCAGCGATTTGGTAAAACCGATGATGCCTGCTTTAGCGGCGGCGTAATTGGCTTGCCCACTGTTTCCAATGGCGCCGATGACGGAGGTGATATTGATGATGCGCCCATGGCGGGCTTTCATCATGCCCCGCAGCACCGCTTTGCTGAGCCGAAACACCGAGGAGAGATTGGTATTGAGAATTTGCTCCCAATCGTCTTCCTTCATACGCAACAATAAATTGTCGCGAGTGATGCCGGCATTGTTCACCAGAATGAGGGGGCTGCCGAATTCGCCGGTCACGGCGTCTAGCGCGGCATCCACCGATTCGGGGCGGGTGACGTCCAATACCACGCCGCGACCCGGGCAATCCATTTGCCGCAAGTCCTCGGTAATGGCCGCGGCGCCGGCTTCGCTGGTCGCCGTACCGATGACGCACGCGCCGCGGCGTCCGAATTCGCGGGCGATGGCTTGGCCTATGCCTCGCGTAGCGCCTGTCACCAGAGCGATATCGTTTGTTAGATTCATCGTTGCACCTCAATATCTGAGCAGCACGGTGCCCCAGGTGAATCCACCCCCGAAGCCAACCAGCAACACCCGCTGTCCGCGCTGAATACGACCGTCTCGTACCGCCACGTCGAAAGCCAAGGGTATTGAAGCCGCCGAAGTGTTGGCATGGGTCTTCACGGTGCTGATCACCCGTTCCACCGGGAAGCCGATCTTTTTGGCCGTGGCGGCCAGGATGCGTTCGTTGGCCTGATGGGGCACCAGCCAATCGATATCGGCTATATCGAGCCCGTTGCTTTCCAGGGCCTGCAGCACACTGCGCCCCAGGGTATTGACGGCCACCTTGAACACCTCGTTGCCGCGCATTGCCACGAACGCTTCATTGCGTCGCGTCTGTTCGTAGCCTTGGGAAACACCGGCCGGCACCCATAGCAAATCCTTGTAGCGGCCATCGGCACGTAAATCCGAAGACAGAATGCCCGGCTTATCGGCTGCCGTCACGATCATGGCCCCCGCGCCGTCGCCGAACAACACGCAGGTGCTGCGATCTTCCCAATTGATGATCCGGGTAAAGGTTTCCGCGCCGACCACCAGAGCGCAACGCGCGTTGCCGGCGTGAATGAACTGGTCGGCTATGCCCAACGCGTAGATAAAGCCGGTACATACCGCCTGGATATCGAAAGCGGCGCAACCGTAATGACCCAGCCGATCCTGAAGTTGGCTGGCGACGCTAGGGAAAATATGATCGGGCGTGGTGGTGGCCACGATGATCAGGTCGATCGTGGAAGGACTCAGACCTGCGGCTTCGATGGCCCGGCGAGCCGCCTGTTCGGCTAGATCACAAGTGGTTTCCCCCGGTTCCGCGACATGCCGTTCGGCAATGCCCGTGCGTTCGAAAATCCACTGAGCCGTGGTGTCGACACGGCGCTCCAGATCGGCGTTGGTCACGATCTGTGCGGGCAGAAAGCCACCGGTGCCCTGGATACGCGAATAGTTCACAACGCTTGCCTTTGTGCTTGCAGAGCGGCGAGGTGTTTGGCGATACGTTGAGGCACGGCGTTTTGCACCTCCAACATCGCGATCTTGATGGCGTTGGCGAAAGCCAGAGCGTCGGCGCCACCATGGCTTTTTATGACGGTGCCCTGTAAGCCTAACAGGCTGGCGCCGTTGTAGAGGCGCGGGTCGATTTTGCGTGAGAATGCGCGCAGTACCGGCAAGGCTACCAGGCCCGCCAATCGGGTCAGGATATTGCGCTTGAATTCCTGCTCCATGAAATGACGGATCAGTTGCGCAACCCCTTCACTGGTCTTCAGAGCGACGTTACCCACGAAGCCGTCGCACACGACCACATCCACGTCTTCCATAAAAATGCCATCGCCTTCCACGAATCCAACATAATGTATCGGGCTGGCGTTGAGTAGCGCGGCGGCTTGTTTGACCTGTTCGTTGCCTTTGATCTCTTCCTCGCCAATGTTGAGCAAGGCGATCCGGGGGGCCTCGATATTGTCCACGGCATTGACCAACACCGATCCCATGACGGCGAACTGCAACAGATGTTCGGCCTTACTGTCCACATTGGCGCCAAGGTCCAGGACATGGGTATGGCCACGACGCGCCGGAATGGTGGTACAGATGGCCGGCCGGTCGATACCAGGTAAAGTTTTGAGCACGAAGCGGGCGGTGGCCATCAACGCGCCGGTGTTCCCGGCGCTGACACAGGCATCGGCTTCCCCGGTCTTGACCAGGTTGATGGCCACCCGCATCGAGGAGTCCTTCTTAAAACGCAGGGCCTGCGAGGGCAACTCGTTCATGTTCACGGTCTGGGTGGCATGATGGAGTCGGATGCGCTCATGCCGGTCGGCGTTGCGTGCCTGCAATCGTTCGCGCAACACATCCTCCTGTCCAACGAGAATCAGGTTGACCTCGGTATCCGAGAGGATGTCGAGCGCGGCGGGGATCACAACATCGGGACCGAAATCCCCCCCCATCGCGTCCAGCGCGATGGTCACAGGACGCTGTGTTGGACTGGGCATCTACGGGATGGGGAAGCGAATTATCTGGGCGCTCGGGCGGGCGCCAATCAAACGGAGTGGGCGATTCTGTGGATTATGGCTGGACGTGGGTCCGATGGCGATCATTCGTCCTCGGGTTGCTGAGTGACGATAACCCGCCGACCGCGATAATAACCATCCGGGGTGACATGATGACGCCGATGCGTTTCGCCCGATGTGGGGTCGATGGACAGCGTGGGTGCTTGCAGCGCATCATGCGCGCGCCGCATACCTCGTTTGGACCGGGTTTTGCGGTTTTGTTGGACGGCCATGGCGGACTTGCTCCTGTTTGACTGACTGTGCTTATTTATTACCCCCACGCAGCGCGGCAAGCGCGGCGAAAGGGTGGGTTCGTGTTGTAGCGGGTTGTTCGGCCGGGGAATTCGATTCCATGCGCCAACAGGATTGAGCCCCGGCGTGCATAGGCGCAAAAGGCAATGCCAGAATCAATTCGTCCTCCACTAGCGCGGCTAGTGCAATACCGGATTCGCCAGCCAGCAAGGGATCATACTCATCCGGCAACTGGGCTGCTTGCGATTCACTGCGTATCAATCCCAACTTGAGTTTCACACTCAATGATATCTGCAAGGGTTCCAGGCAACGTTGACAGATCATCTCAACACACGTTAATAACTGGCCTGAGATGAGCCGGACGCCTCCTTCATCGACGCCGCCTTGCAGGTCGACCGTGACGACGCCATTCTGCTTGCTGAGCGATGCGCCCAGACGCGCCATTCCCGCCAGGGATATTTTACCCTGTAGGCGCATACCCGCATCAGCCAACTTCCACGGGTCGATATGGTCTGGAAGGGAAGCCCGCATAAGAGGACGAATGATATATTCGTCAAAAGGTTCTGTCAAAAATGACGCGTTAACGTCATATATTCGTCAGCGCTACGGTGACTTATGACTCCAATACTGCCGGATGGGCGCCGTTTGATTCTTGCCTCTACTTCGCCGTTTCGTCGCGAATTACTCGAACGCTTGGGGTTGCCGTTTGCGACGCGGGCGCCCGATGCCGATGAGACGCCGCTGCCCCATGAGACGGCGGAAGCATTGGTGGCTCGGCTCGCGGAGGCAAAAGCACGCGCCGTAGCGCCACACGAGCCAGGCACTTTGATCATCGGCTCCGATCAAGTCGCCGTGTTGGATGGCGACATCTTGGGCAAGCCTGGCGATCACGAACGTGCCAAGAGGCAATTGCAGCGGGCATCCGGGCGGACAGTGCGGTTTCTCACAGGGCTCTGCCTGCTCGATAGCGACAGCGGTCGGCTGCAGGTCGACACGATACCTTTCCATGTCACATTCCGATCTTTGTCCACACGGCAGATCGAGCGTTATTTACACCGCGAACAACCTTATCAATGTGCCGGTAGCTTCAAATCCGAGGGACTGGGAATCGCTTTGTTTGCTAATATGCAAGGCAATGATCCCAACAGCTTGATTGGACTGCCATTGATCCGCTTGGTCCATATGTTGGAGGCAGAGGGTGTCGGCGTGCTTTAAGTGACCGAAACCGGAGTGAACATTCTTAATTACTCTTGAGCCTTATTTCTCACCCGAATCCTCCTCAATTTATTTCGGTCATCGACGGATTGCTTGGAGTCATCGCGTGATCTACTTTAAATATTGGGAAAGCAACCACCCTGCCTGCGGCCTACCGCGGGGAGCACAGGGTAATCGCCGGTCGGAATAGGCCACCTGTTACGCGGTGGTCGATTAATAAGGAATATTTATATGCCCACCTATGCTGTTCATCGATTGGGTTTGTTTTTGGTCCTTTGGTTGTTGTTTCCAGCCTTGGGGTGGGCACAGGACGTTATTTACACGGTGTTGTTGGACACCGATCAGGATAGTGGCACCGGCTGCGCCGTCGTGCTGCCTGTAACCGGTTCAACCGTGTCCGGCGTGGAACAGCGCCTTAGCGCGACCGTCGATACCGACACGTTGACTATTACCGCGCTGACCCTGGCCGAATGTAGTGGAGGCGCGTTCGGTGCCGCCACCCCCTTGTCCGGGACCCCGTATCCCGTGATCTCCAACGGGGGGATCAACGGCGCCGATGTGGTCGAATTGGCCGTGGCCAGTTCGGCTGTTGCCCCGTCGGGTGGTACCGTACGTCTCTATTTCATAGCCCAAGCCGCCGGTGGCGATGACCTGTTGGCCACGACCGACGGCAGCGCCACCGGCGCTCCGATTCTTCTGACACTCAGCAGCACTCCCGTACCCATCCCGGCATTGACCGGTGGTGGATTGTTTTTGCTGGCTTTGTCGATGCTGGGCGTGGCGGTATGGCAATTGCGCCGTCGTAGCGTACCCCGCTCGCTGAGCGTGTTGTTAGTGGCGATCACCGGTGTGGTTTTGGCCGCGACTCCCGACGGTGGGCTTGAGGAATGGGTCGGGATATCGCCTATCGCTACCGATCCTACCGGAGACAGTGCGCGTGCCGACACGGACATCGTCGCCGCCTTCGCGGCCGAAATGGAGGGCGTATTGGGCCTGCGGCTCGATATTCTCAATATCGAACAACAAGCCGGTGGCAACACACCGCCTAGCTTCACCAGTACACCGATAACGACCGCTACAGTGGGCGGCCCTTACTCCTACAACGTGACCGGCAGCGATCCCGATGTAGGCGACACCCTCGCCATCAGCGCGGTCACCCTACCGTCCTGGTTGATGCTGACCGATAACGGCGGCGGCAACGCCCTTCTGACTGGTGCTCCCGGTGCGGCAGACGTCGGCGCCAATAGCGTGGAACTGCGTCTCACCGACGGCGCGGGTGGCATTGCCGTACAGAGCTTCACTATCACGGTGGACGTGACGGCCAATTCTCCACCGGTCGCCGTCGCGCAAAATGTCAGCACGAATGAAGATCAGGCGATCGTCATTACCCTGGTCGGCAGTGATGTCGATGGCGACAGTCTCGCCTTTGCCCTCGCCAGCGCGCCAAACAACGGTACTTTGGGTGGAATCAGTCAGTTGACGCCGACTAGCGCCCAGGTCGCCTACACACCGAATGCCGACTTCAACGGCAACGACAGTTTCACCTTCCAGGTCAACGATGGCACGGTGGATTCTCCAGCCGCGACGGTGACGATCGACGTGGGCGGAGTGAACGATCCACCGACGGCCAATCCCTCGACGCAGACCACGCCGGAAGACACGCCGATTACCCTGACGCTGAGCGGTAGCGACCCGGACGGCGATGCGCTCAGTTTTGCCGTGGACAGTGGACCGAGCAACGGAACGCTTGGCGCCATTACGCCGCTGACGGACACGACCGCCCAGGTCATCTACACACCGAACGCCGACTTCAACGGCAGCGACAGTTTCACCTTCCAGGTCAACGATGGCACGGTGGATTCTCCAGCCGCGACGGTGACGATCGACGTGAGCGAAGTGAACGATCCACCGACGGCCAATCCCTTGGCGCAGACCACACCGGAAGACACGCCGATTACCCTGACGCTGAGCGGTAGCGACCCGGACGGCGATGCGCTTAGTTTTGCGGTGGACAGTGGACCGAGCGACGGAACGCTCGGCGCCATCACGCCGCTGACGGACACGACCGCCGAAGTGATCTATACCCCCAATCCGAACTTCAACGGCAGCGACAGTTTCACCTTCAAGGTCAATGATGGAACGGTCGATTCGGCTGCCGCAACGGTGACAATAACCATCGATTCGGTCAACGACAATCCCGTGGCCAATGGGCAGACGCTAAATACCAACGAGGATGTCGATCTGCCCATCGTGTTGACCGGCAGCGACCTGGACGGCGATCCGTTGACATTCTCCATCATCACGCCGCCAGCCAACGGAACGCTGAGCGGGATTAGTCCGATCAACGACACCAGCGCCGATATTGCCTACACGCCGGACTTGAACTTTAACGGCAGCGACAGCTTCACCTTCCAGGTCGATGACGGCAATGGCGGCACCACGACCGCCGTGGTAGACATTACGGTCAATCCCCAGGCCGACGATCCGGTAGCCAACGCGCAAATGTTGACCATGAACGAAGACACCGCGTTGATGATCGTACTAACCGGCAGCGATCCCGACGGGGATTCTCTGACCTTTACGATCATTACGCCACCGACTTCCGGTACCTTCACTCAGCCGCTGATGCCGGTTTCATCCACCAGCGCCGATCTGGAATACATGCCGAATGCCGACTTCAACGGCAGTGACAGCTTCACCTTCCAAGTCGATGACGGCAATGGCGGGACGGCGACAGCAACCGTGGATATCACGATCGATGCGGTCAACGACGATCCCATGGCCGATGGTCAGTCAGTAACGACCGACGAGGACAACAGCGTCGTCATCACCCTGACCGGCGGCGATGTCGATCTCGATGCGCTGACTTTTGCGATCGACACCGGTCCTACCAACGGTTCCTTGGGGGCGATTACCCCACTGACCGATACCAGCGCGCAGGTGACGTATACGCCGACGGCCAATTTCAATGGTTCGGATAGCTTCACATTCGTCGTCAATGATGGCACGGTTGATTCTTCGGCCGCCACGGTGAGTATCACCGTCAATCAGCTCAATAGCGCGCCCAGCTTCACCAAGGGACCGGATCAGACGGTTTTGGAGGATGCCGGTGCGCAGGCTGTGAATGCTTGGGCCACGGCGATCAGCGATAGCGACGGCGGCACCCAAACGCTTTCCTTCAACATTACCAATAACAACAATCCGGGCTTGTTCGCGGCGGGACCGGCGATTGACGCAACGACCGGAACCTTGACGTACACGCCGAGCGCCAATGCCAATGGTAGCGCCACCATTACCTTGGAGTTGATGGACAATGGCGGCACCGCCAACGGCGGGTCGGACACTTCCGCTCCACAGTCGTTCGACATCAATGTCACGGCGGTCAACGACCCGCCCAGCTTCACCAAGGGGCCCGACCAGACGGTTTTGGAAGATGCCGGTGCGCAGATCGTGAACCCGTGGGCTACGGGTATTTCAACCGGGCCAGCGGACGAGGCGGGGCAAATACCGACGTTCAACATTACCAATAACAACAATCCGGGCTTGTTCGCGGCGGGACCGGCGATTTCCTCCGCCGGCGTGCTGACCTATACTCCGGCGGCCAATGCCAACGGCAGTGCGACGATCACGGTGACGCTTTCGGACAACGGCGGCACCGCTAATGGCGGCGTCAATACCTCGGCGGCCCAGACTTTTGTGATCAATGTGACGGCGGTCAACGATCCGCCCGTCGCACTAGCCAAGAACGGCGGCAACGTGCAGGCGAATATGCAGCGCATCGGCATTGATGCTAGCCTGCTGACCGGTGTCACCGATGCCGATAGCGGAATCAACGGTTGTATGCCGACGTTTAGCGTGGCCAGTATCAATACGGGAACGAACGGTACGGTATCCAGCGTCAACCTGACCGCTGGCACTTTCAATTTCGAACCGTCCCCAGGTTTTGTAGGCGCCGCCACCGTTACCTACACCGTAAGCGACGACGGTTGTCCCGGCGCCGCCACCAGCACGCCCGCCACGATCAGTTTCAATGTGGTGGGACCGGTGATCTGGTTCGTCGATCCGACGGCGGCAAGCAACGGCACCGGTACGTTGGCTAGCCCGTTCAACAGCCTGGCCTCGGCCAACACCGCCAAAGGCGCCAGCACGAATCACCGAATTTTCGTTTACTCAGGTATGACCGCTTCGGGTGTCGGCGTGAGTCTGAGCGGCGATACGGCGCAAGCCACAGCCCAATGGCTGATCGGCCAGGGCGCCACGGGGACGGACTTCGATACGTTGATGGGCATCTCCCCGCCAGCGGATACGCGTGTCAGACCCAGCATCGGCGGCGCTCGGCCGACGATTCAGGGCACGCTGACGCTCAACGGTAACAACGTGCGTGCGCAGGGTTTCAACCTTTTGACCGGTAGCAGCACGGGTATCAACGATGCCTCGTCGGCGATCAGTGGCGTGACCGTGAGCCAAATCAGCGCCACCTCCACGACCGCCGCCGCCGTCAATCTGAGCAATTTGAGCGGTACCGTCTCGCTGACTTCGGTTTCGGCCAACGGTGCAAGCAAGGGTCTTATGTTGAATACCACGTCCGGTAGTTTCACCGTGACCGGTACCAGTACGACGGACGGGTCCGGCGGCACGATTCAAAACATCGCGCAACGCGGTATCGAGTTGATCAATGCCAGCAACGTGTCGCTCAGCAACATGACCCTGATCAATGCCAATCAGAGCGATGGCGCGGCTTCGGACGGAACCAGCGGCGGTAATGAAAATACCGACGAGAATGGGGCCATCTACCTCGACAACGTTTCGGGCATCGACCTGGTCAATGTCGATATCAACGGCGCCGCTCAGCACGGTATCAATGGCCATATGGTCACCGACCTGGATATTTCCAATAGCACGATCCAGAACACCGGCAATGGAATTTGGGAGTCAGGCATCTACCTGTTCCAGCTCCGCGGCACCCAGGCGGCCGGTACCGACAACGTATTTTCCAATTCCATCATCAGGTCGACGGGGCAATTCAACGTCTTCGTGCGCAACAACGCCGCCACCAACGCCGCTCCGGGCGCCATGGACCGCCTGGTGTTCAACAACATGCAGTTCCTGGATAGTGGCGCCAGCGTAGCCGGTGACCACGTGACCGTTTCCAACCGTGACACGGCCAATTTCCAGACCGTGGTGACTGGCAGTGCCTTCGACGCCACCCCCGGCGATACGAGTGATAGCATCCAAGTCGATGCGGGAGACACCAGTCATTCCGACGTTTCGATTACCGGAAGCAGCTTCGTGGACGGCAATCTGGCCATCAATATTTCCGGTTCCGGCACCGCGACCACCACCTTCAATGTATCGAATAATCCTAGCATTAGCAGCCGAGGCGGCAGTGGCATCAACATAGCCGCCAATAGTTCGGCGCGGATGACCGGAACCATTTCCAACAATCCGGTGATCACCAGTAATTTTGCCAACAACAATGGCTTTGGGGTGGACGTGGTGGTCGATCAGACGGGTTCCGCGGTGGTGGCCATCGACAACAATATCATCACCAGCATGGCGGTAGGCATTCGCGCTGGCGCCCGCAACGCGAACACCGGTACGGCCGACATCACGATCACTGACAACAACATCAGCACCGGCGGCAACTTCGCCTTCAACGCCATTCAACTGTTCGCAGGCAATGGCTCCCCCAGTGAAAGCAACCGGACCTGCGTCAATATGAGCGGCAACTCGACTGCCACAGGCTTCGGCGACGACGACTATTTCCTTGAACAGTACGCCGGCAACACCTTCCAGATTCAGGGTTTGAGCCCAGCCTCTGGCGCGACCCAAGCGCAGGTGGAGAGTTACATTGCAAACTCCAACGTCGGATCGCCGAGCGTCGATGCTTTCGGTGGCCTCATTGTCAACTACACGGCGGCGACTTGCGCTACCCCTCCATGAATGGGAGAAATTGTTTTAGGGCATTCACGGCGGGCGTATGGTGCAAGCCCGCCACTATCCAACAATCGGTGAAGATGAAGGAGAGATAATGTCTGAGCCCTTTCTGGCGGAAATTCGCATGGTTGGTTTCAGCTTCGCACCGCGTGGTTGGGCCTTCTGTGACGGACAAATTCTGCCGATCAACCAAAATCAGTCCCTGTATTCACTACTCGGCACCACCTACGGCGGTGACGGACGCACTACCTTCGCCCTGCCCGATCTGCGCGGGCGCACGCCGATTCATGTCGGTAGTAGCGACGGTGGCAACCTGGGCTATGATCTGGGCTTCAAGAGTGGCGAAGAAACGCATACCTTGAGCGTCTACGAGCTGCCGCAACATACGCATACCGTGAAGGCGTCGCAAAACGAACCGACAAGCCCGGTACCCACAAACAATGTGCTGGGGGCGTCTCTCAACGAACTGTACGCCGATCCCTCGAATCTCGTCGCTTTGCAATCCGGCACTGTGGCCAATGTCGGGGGTGGGCAAGCCCACGACAACATGCAGCCTTTTCTTGCAGTCAATTTCTGTATCGCGTTGCAAGGACTGTTTCCGTCTCGCAACTAAGGTCTATAGGAGCGCGCTATGTCCGAACCCTTCGTCGGCGAGATACGCATGTTCGCCGGAAATTTCGCGCCGCGCGGCTGGGCTTTTTGCGATGGCCAGCTGTTGGCGGTATCCCAGAACGACGCCCTGTTCAGCCTGCTCGGGACCATTTATGGCGGCGATGGCCGCACCACCTTCGGTCTGCCGGATCTGCGAGGCCGCATCCCGATCCACGCCGGGCATGGTTCTGGATTGTCGGAGCGCCGTTTGGGCTCCAAAGGCGGGGAGGAAAAGGTGACGTTGACGACCAATCAGTTACCCTCACACACCCATCCGTTGCAGGCTTCGACGCAGAACGCCGTGCAGACCTCGCCTGGCAACAACGTGCTGGCTCAACCCACTTCCATCGATCTGTATCGGGTTACCGCACCGGACGCCGACCTGTCGGGGGATGCCATTACCGATGTGGGCGGCAACCGCTCTCATACGAATCTGATGCCTTTCCTGTGCGTCAACTTCATCATCGCTCTGGTCGGCATCTACCCGTCACGCCATTAGGAGGCCCCCATGTCCGAACCGTTTATTGCCGAGATACGTATTTTCGCCGGGAATTTCGCGCCGCGTGGCTGGGCTTTCTGTAATGGGCAGTTGTTACCTATTTCACAGAATACGGCATTGTTCTCATTGATCGGCACCACTTACGGGGGCGATGGCCGTACCACAACGGCTTTGCCTAACCTGCAGGGGCGAACTCCCATGCATCCGGGGCGCGGTCCGGGTCTCACGGACCGCCGTCTCGGAGAGAGAGGGGGCGTTGAAAGCGTAACGCTAACCGAGGCTCAGATGACCCAACACAGCCACGCTTTGCGCGCCGACACGGCCAGCGCGAATAGCCGTGATCCGACTAACAATTCCCTGGCGCGCGCTGCGGGAGGTTTGGCTTACATGCCTTCAGACAATCTGGTCGATATGGCGAGCCAAGCCCTACCCAATACTGGCGGCGGCCAAGCCCACAACAATATGCAACCTTTTCTGGCGATGAACTTCATCATCGCGCTGAACGGGCTCTATCCCAGCAGAAGCTGACGGCGCACAGTACAATCCGCACAAGGAAGCAGGAACATCAGGGATGATGATGGCTTTTGGGTGTGCGCAAGCAAGCCTCGAACGCCTGCCGTCAAGCACCCGCGCAGAACGGCGGGTAGATCGAGAGTATTCCGTCAGGTGAAGACCGCTTCGTAATAAAGCCGTTCGGCGTCCGGTGCCTGAGGCACCAGAAAGAGTGCCAAATCGCCCATCCGAGGATGATGCAGGGTATAAATCCCTTGAGGCAGTAGCGGTTCCAGCGGGGCGGCGAACAGCAGCGAAAAAGGTGATCGGCGCTCTCCACGCCGAGTGCCCGATCCGTTGACCTCGACCAGTTCCAGCTTAAGAGGTTCGGTGAGGCCGGCCTGGAGATGAAAAATCTCGCGTAGAAACTCTGTCCAAATGTCTTGCGTCAGGTTTTCCAGATTGCCGATGGTCATAGCGATAGCTTTTCGAATGAGTCTCTATAATTCCTTGGCCATCACCAAGGCGTCTTCGCGACCCACCTTGGCGGGATAATAGTCTTTCCTCAGACCGACTTCGGCGAATCCGGCGCGTTGGTAAAGCCGCATGGCACGCGGGTTGGAGGGGCGGACTTCCAGGAATATCGTTTTGACGGCGTTGATGCGCGCCAGATCCAGCAAGTGGTCCAGCATGCGGTGCGCCAGGCCCTGGCCGTGAGAGGCGGGTTTCACGCACAGGTTGAGAATATGAGCTTCGTCCAAAGTGATGGACAGAATGCCGTAGGCTTCGACCTGCCCTTCGATTTCCAGCACCCGGCAACGATAACCGACCCGCATGCAATCCCGCAGGATGCCCTCGGTCCAGGGGAAGACATAGGCGCTGGTTTCTATCTCCATGATTTGTTTGAGATCGAAATTCGCCATGGCCCGGAAATGGGCCGGCGGTTCCTTGGGAATATCGCCGCGGGGGTGGCTGTGTGATTTTGGAAGCACGATGCTCATCGTGGTGTAGCCGAAGAGGTTATCAATTGGCGTCGCTTGTTTCACTCAAGGTTCGCCTAGCCAATTGCAGATCGTCCCAGGATTTCCTTTTCTCTCTAGGTGAGCGTAGCAGATAAGCCGGATGATAGGAGACGACGAGCGGAATATTGCCCGGTTGATAGCGGTGCATCCGGCCGCGCAATTTGCCGACCGGCACTTCGGTTTGCAGCAGACTTTGCGCGGCGATGCGCCCGATGGCCAGGATGATGCGAGGGGCCAGCAGGGTGATCTGGCGATCCAGGAACGGCCAGCAGCAACGCATTTCCTCCCCGGAAGGATCGCGATTATTGGGTGGTCGGCATTTGAGGATGTTGGCGATGAAGACCCGTTCGCGATTCAAATCCAAGGCAAACAGCATGGCGTCCAGCAGTTTGCCCGCGCGTCCGACGAAGGGTTCACCCTGGCGATCTTCGTCGGCTCCAGGGGCTTCGCCAACGATCAGCCAATCCGCACGCCGATGGCCTACCCCGAACACCGTTTGGGTGCGGCTGGCGTGTAACGCACAGCGTGTGCAGCCGCTGACTTCACGCTGTAAATCATCCCAGTCCAGACGGGCGATATGAGTAGTGGAACGCTCATCCACCCCCCCGTGTTCACCGACCGTGTCCGTCGTCGGGCCGGCTATCGCTTCCGGCGGTTCGGGAGGCGGCGGGGCGGGTGGCGCATTCGTGGAATCGGGCATGGTTGTGGTCGAAGCCGGCGTGAGCACTGGCGGACAATCGGAGGATGGGGCGGTGTTCGGGATGTCCGGGAACGAAACCGCCGCGGGTACCAATGACGATGGGAGCGTGCGCCGCTCCCACCACTGAATCCCCAGTTCGGTCAGATAACGGCGCGCGCGCGCGCGATCCATACCGGCGTGCCGTTGAACTTATACGTGGCCGAGTTGCGGATGCGCTCGCTGGATGGGTTGCAGAATCTTGTTTAATGCGTTGATATAGGCTTTGGCCGAGGCGATCACGATGTCGGTGTCGGCGCCCTGGCCGTTAACGATGCGTCCCTCTTTTTCCACGCGCACCGTCACTTCTCCCTGGGCGTCGGTACCGCTGGTGATGCTGTTGACCGAATAGAGCAGCAATTGCGATTCCGTCTGGAGTATGCTTTCGATCGCTTTGAAGGCTGCGTCAACCGGACCGCTGCCGTAGGCATCGAGTTGTCGCTCTTCTCCATCGATGGCCAAGGTGACCTGAGCATGGGGCGTTTCGCCCGTTTCCGAGCAGACCCGCAGAAAGACCAAACGTACCCGCTCGTTGACCGTCGAGAGATTGGTCTCGGTGATGAGCGCCTGGATATCTTCGTCATAGATCTCGTGTTTTTTGTCCGCCAGGTCCTTGAAGCGGGCGAAAGCCTGATTGATTTCCTCTTCCGAACCCAGGGCGATATTCAACTCTTCCAGACGCCGGCGGAAGGCATTACGCCCAGAATGCTTGCCCAGCACCATGCGGTTGGCATTCCAACCGACATCCTCGGCGCGCATGATTTCGTAGGTTTCCCGGTGCTTGAGCACACCGTCCTGATGGATACCCGATTCATGCGCGAAGGCGTTGGCGCCTACGATGGCCTTGTTCGGCTGTACAGGAAATCCGATGATGCCGGCCACCAGGCGTGAAGCCGGTACGATCTGGGTCGTGTCGATCTGGGTTTCGCAATCGAAGACGTCACGCCGAGTGCGCACCGCCATCACGATTTCTTCCAAAGCCGCATTGCCGGCACGCTCGCCTAATCCGTTGATGGTGCATTCCACCTGACGCGCGCCACTCCGGACGGCAGCCAGTGAATTGGCCACGGCCAAGCCCAGGTCGTTATGACAGTGTACCGAGAATACCGCCTTGTCGGCATTGGGCACACGCTCCAGCAACTGGCGGATGATGGAGGAAAAGTGTTCGGGTACGCTATAGCCGACGGTATCGGGAATGTTGATGGTGGTGGCGCCGGCGTCGATGACGGCTTCCACGATCCGGCATAGAAAATCGATCTCGGAACGGCCGGCATCCTCCGCGGAGAATTCCACGTCGTCCGTCCAGCGTCGCGCCAGGCGTACCGACTCGATGGCCTGTTCCAGCACTTGATCCGGGCTCATGCGCAGTTTCATCTGCATGTGGATCGGCGAAGTGGCGATGAATGTGTGAATTCGCTGCGCATTTGCGCCCCGTAGGGCTTCGCCGGCGCGCTCGATGTCGGCCCGCCCCGCCCGTGCCAAGCCGCAGACGATGCTGTCCTTAACCGAGTTGGCAACGGCCTGCACCGCCTCGAAATCGCCAGGGCTGGCGATCGGGAAACCGGCCTCGATCACATCCACCCGCATCCGCTCCAACATCTTGGCAATACGGACCTTTTCGTCCCGCGTCATGGAGGCGCCCGGACTCTGCTCGCCATCCCGCAAAGTGGTATCGAATATAATCAGCTTGTTCATGATGTTCTCCACACGCTAACGCAACGTATCAGCCATTCCCTACCGCCGCCTACTCCCGGTTTGGTCCCGAATCGTTGTGGGTGCGCGGCGCTTCCGCAGCCCGTCGGCGGGCTCTTTGCCGGGCTCGCCACAGCCATAACACCGGCCCGGATAGTCCGTAGGCCAAAAATATGATGAATAGGGTCTTCGGCGTGTCCACGGCAATAAAGACCAACACCAAAATAACGATGAGTATCGTCTCGAAGGGAACCCGCCCCTTGAGATCCCACTGCTTGAAGCTGTGGTAGAGCACTCGGCTGACCATCAGAAGGCTGGCGCCGACAGTGATGATCATCGCCGGAATCACGAGATCCTCGCCCCTCAGATTCAGGTCGTTGCCGACCCACACGAGACCCACCACGATGGCGGCCGCCGAGGGGCTGGGCAGCCCCATGAAATACCGCTTGTCGGCGCTGCCCAACTGCGTATTGAAACGGGCCAGCCGCAACGCCGTGCAGGCGGCATAGGCGAATGCCGCCAGCCAGCCCAATTTGCCGGGAATGCGTCCCAGGTCCACCATGCTGGCCAGGGACCATTGATACATCACCAGGGCCGGCGCAAGTCCAAATGACACCATGTCAGCCAAGCTGTCGAACTCGGCGCCAAAGGCACTTTCGGTATGGGTCAGGCGAGCGACTCGGCCGTCCAGGCCGTCCAGCACCATGGCGACGAATACGGCGATGGCGGCGGGTTCAAAGTGGCCGTGCATGGATGCCACGATAGCGTAAAAACCGGCGAAAAGAGCCGCTGCCGTGAAGATGTTCGGCAACAAATAGATGCCGCGGTGGCGTTTGGGATCGTCCGTTTCAGTGATCACGGGTTATTCCCGGAGTAGCGGCCATAACCCCGCGTTTGCATACCGCTGTCCTTCGTCGAGCCGCCGACGCCGTCACGCGCCGGCCACTTCAAAATCCGAAAGGGTTCAGTTCTTGCTGGTGTCGACCAGACGCTTGGCTTTGATCCAAGGCATCATGTCGCGCAGCTTGGCGCCCACTTGTTCAAGCTGATGGGCACGGCTGATCCGGCGCATGGCTTTGAGGGTGGGAGCGCCGGCCTGATTTTCCTGGATGAATTCGCGGGCGAACTGGCCGCGTTGGATCTCGCCCAGAATACGCCGCATTTCCTCACGGGTTTGCTCGGTGATGATGCGTGGGCCACGGGTCAAATCCCCATACTCGGCGGTATTGGAGATGGAATAACGCATGTTGGCGATGCCGCCCTCGTACATCAGATCGACGATCAATTTAAGTTCGTGGAGGCATTCGAAATAAGCCATTTCCGGCGCGTAGCCGGCTTCCACCAACGTTTCGAAGCCGGCCTGGGCCAAGGAGGTCAGTCCACCGCACAAAACCACCTGCTCGCCGAATAGATCGGTTTCGGTTTCTTCCCGGAAATTGGTTTCGATGATCCCGGCCCGACCGGCACCGATCGCGGCGGCATAGGACAAAGCCAGTTCCTTGGCCTGCCCGCTGGCGTCCTGATGGATGGCGATGAGACTCGGCACGCCGCCCCCTTCGGTGTAAGTAGAACGCACCAGATGACCGGGGCCCTTGGGCGCGATCATGATCACATCCAGATCGGGACGGGGATCGATCTGACCGAAATGAATGTTGAACCCGTGCGCGAAGGCCAAGGCGGCGCCTGGCTTCAGATTGGGTCCGATCTGTTCGCGGTAGATACGGGCCTGATGTTCGTCGGGCGCAAGGATCATGACGAGATCAGCAGCGGCGACTGCTTCCTCTACGGCACGCACATTGAGGCCGGCCCGTTCCGCCTTGGCGACGGAAGCCGAATCGGGACGCAATCCGACCAGCACTTGGTCAACCCCGGAATCCTTGAGGTTGTTGGCGTGGGCATGGCCCTGCGAACCGTAACCGATGACGGTCACCGTTTTACGCTGGATGAGGGAGAGGTCGGCGTCTTTATCGTAATAGATCTTCATGTGAGGCTCCTGGAAAAGGCTGTAGGCGGGACCGGGCGGAGCCGGTCCGATGGCTGACTAGGCATGCAGGGCCTTTTGACCGCGTGCGATGCCGGTTACGCCGGAACGTACGACTTCGAGAATATCGTCGTGATTCACCGCGCTGAGAAAGCCGTCCAGCTTGTCACTAGCACCAGTTACCTCGATGGTGAAGGTGTTGTCTGTCACATCTAGGATACGACCCCGAAAAATCTCGGCCAAACGGTGCATTTCCGCACGCTGCCCGTCATGGGCCTTGACCTTGATTAACATCAGTTCACGTTCGATGTGGCCACCCTCAGTCAGATCGCTCAGCTTGACCACGTCGATCAATTTGTTGAGTTGCTTGACGATCTGCTCAATGATGTCGTCCGAACCTCGGGTCACCAGAGTCATGCGTGACAGGCTCGCATCTTCGGTAGGCGCAACCGTCAGGCTTTCGATATTGTAGCCACGCGCCGAGAACAAGTTGGCCACGCGGCACAAAGCGCCTGCTTCGTTTTCCAACAGGATTGAGATGATATGTCGCATTAGACCAGCACCATGCCTTCTTCGTGGGTGGAAACCATTTTATCGCGGCCCGCCAGCAAGAGTTCGTTTTGCCCGCCGCCCGCTGGGATCATCGGAAACACGTTTTCTTCCGGATCGGTGAGGAAATCCAGAAAGACCGTGCGATCCTTGATAGCCAGAGCTTTGCGCAAGGCGTTTTCCACATCGCTCGGGCGTTCGATAAGCATGCCCACATGCCCGTAGGCTTCGGCAAGTTTGACGAAATCCGGCAGCGCTTCCATGTAAGACATGGAATAACGCTTCTCATAGAAGAATTCCTGCCATTGCCGCACCATGCCAAGATAGCGATTGTTTAAATTGACGATTTTGACCGGGGTGTGATACTGCAACATGGTAGCGAGTTCCTGCAGCATCATCTGAATGCTGCCCTCGCCGGTGACACACACTACATCGCGTTCGGGAAACGCCAGTTTAGCGCCCATCGCCGCTGGCAGACCAAATCCCATGGTGCCGAGGCCACCGGAATTGATCCACTGCCGGGGCTGGTCGAAGTGATAATACTGGGCCGCCCACATCTGATGCTGACCTACATCGGAAGTGATGATGGCTTGCCCATTGGTGACCTCGTAGAGTTTCTCCAGGACGAACTGGGGCTTGATGATCGTATCGCTGTGTTGATAGCGCAGCGAATCGACCGCACGCCATTCGTCAATCTGCTTCCACCATTGAGCCAAGGCATCGCTATTGGGCTTGAGGTTGTTTTCCCTCAGCACCTCGATCATGGTCCGCAGCACGTTGGGTACCGAGCCGACGATGGGAATATCGACCTTGACGTTCTTGGAAATCGACGAGGGATCGATATCGACATGGATGATGCGCGCTTCGGGACAGAACTTCGCAATGTCGCCGGTGACCCGGTCGTCGAAGCGGGCCCCGATGGCGACTAACACATCGCAGTGGTGCATGGCCAGATTGGCTTCGTACGTGCCATGCATGCCCAGCATACCGACGAACTGCGGATCGGTGCCCGGATAGGCGCCCAGACCCATCAGGGTATTGGTGATCGGGAAGCTCAGCATCCGGGTCAGCTCGATCAGCTCCTTGGAGCCGTCACTGAGGATCACGCCACCGCCCGTGTAAATCATCGGACGCTTGGCTTCCACCATCAGTTCCACCGCTTTGCGGATCTGGCCGGTATGACCTTTCACCGTCGGGCTGTAGGAACGCATTTTGATCTTCTTGGGATAATTGAACTCGGTCTTGGCTGCTGTCACATCCTTGGGAAGATCCACCACGACGGGTCCCGGTCGGCCGGTCGTGGCGATGAAAAACGCCTTTTTGATGGTTTCGGCCAATTGTGTCACGTCCTTGACCAGGAAATTGTGCTTGACGCAGGGCCGGGTGATACCTACCGAATCGACTTCCTGAAATGCATCGTTGCCGATTAGTTTGGTAGGCACTTGGCCGCAAATGACCACCATCGGTACGGAATCCAAGTAGGCGGTCGCGATGCCGGTTACCGTATTCGTCAAGCCGGGGCCGGAGGTTACCAGTACTACGCCGGGTCTGCCCGTGGCGCGGGCGTAACCATCGGCGGCGTGGGCAGCGCCTTGTTCATGACGTACTAGAATGTGCTTGACAGCATCCTGTTTATAAAGGGCATCATAAACATGCAAGATGGCTCCGCCAGGGTAACCAAACACATAATCGACACCCTCTTCCTTAAGGCAGCGGACAACGATCTCGGCACCGGTTAATTCCATCGCGATGTAATCCTCATGCAGCGGTTAGGATTAAAGGGATACGATATTGAGAACATTCCAGCCGGTAAAGCACTCAAATTTATCGTAAGCTAAACAGTATACAATAATTATGGCGCAATCTTTAAGCTTTGCGTAATGCGGAATATTCTCTGGATGTCGGGTGTCGATGGCCGTATTCGTGGCATGAGTCGGATGGTGGTCTTATCATGTACGCTCGGTTTGATAGTGGGGCGGGTTAGCCCGAATAGGGGAGGCACAATGAAGTTCATTCCATTGCTATTGACGCTGTTAGCGGGTATGACGCTGCAGGTGCAGGCCGAGGCGATCTACAAATGGCGGGATGCCACCGGCAAGTATCAATATACCGAGGTGCCCCCGCCTTCCGGGGATTTCGAAGTCCTCAACGAACCGCTCGCACCTAGCGAAGATCCCAACAAGGTTATGGAAAAACTGCGTAATCAGGTGGACGAAGCGGAGAAAGCCCGAGAAGAAACCGAGAAGAAGGAGCAGGAAAAGGAAAAGGCGCAGAACGAGAACAACGATCGCGCCGCGCTCATTGCCAAGAACTGTGATGTGGCCAAGGGCAATGTCAAGGCGCTGGAAAGCGATCAGCCGGTGGTACGTACCGATGCCCAGGGCAACCGCATCGTGCTGAGCGGCGAGGAGCGACAAAAGGCGCTCCAGCAGGCCCGTAAGGATATGGATTATTATTGTAAGCCTTGAGTAAGGCTTCGCCCTACCCAGTCCACCCATCCCAAGCTTCGCCGGTCCAGATGCAACGAATACGGTATCTGATCGGCGGTAAACCCGTCGTTTGAATATTGCGGACATTATGCGAGTCTCTTGCTTTCCCTTAGCCACCCTGAAGGAAGTTCCCGCCGACGCCGAAGTCGCCAGCCACAAGCTCATGCTCCGCGCCGGAATGATCCGACGTGTGGCTTCGGGCATCTATAGCTGGTTGCCATTGGGACTGCGCGTGCTGCGCAAGGCGGAAGCTATCGTGCGGGAAGAAATGGAACGGATCGGTGCTCTGGAGTTGTTGATGCCCGCCGTGCAGCCGGCCGAACTGTGGCAGGAGTCCGGTCGCTGGGAGCAATATGGTCCTGAATTGTTGCGGTTGCAGGATAGGCATCAGCGCCAATTCTGTTTCGGTCCCACGCACGAAGAAGTCATTACCGATTTGCTACGCCGCGAAATCAAAAGTTATCGGCAATTACCCGTTAGCTATTTCCAAATCCAAACCAAGTTTCGTGACGAGATTCGGCCTCGCTTCGGCGTCATGCGATCACGCGAGTTCTTGATGAAGGATGCTTATTCCTTTCATACGAACGAGGATTCCTTGCGGGCGACTTACGAGGCGATGCGAGAAGCCTATACCCGGATTTTTTCCCGACTGGGCCTGCGCTTTCGCGCCGTGATGGCCGATAGTGGCAGTATCGGCGGCAACCGTTCCCAGGAATTTCATGTGCTGGCGGAATCCGGTGAAGATGCCATCGCTTTTTCCTCGACCAGTGACTATGCGGCCAATGTCGAATTGGCCGAGGCGCTGACTCCGGCCGGCGAGCGCCCCGCGCCGGCACAGACCCTGGAGAAGGTCGCGACTCCCGGACAGCATACCATTGCCGCTGTCAGTGAGTTTTTGCAAATCGATCCGACACAAACGTTGAAAACCCTGCTGGTGCAGGGTGCCGAGCACGAAGTCGTGGCGCTCTGTTTGCGTGGCGATCATGAACTGAACAAGATAAAAGCCGAGCAGTTGCCTGCCGTTGCCGTTCCATTCGCCTTCGCCAGCACCGAGCAAATTGTGCGGGTCGCGGGCTGCAACGCGGGTTCGCTGGGGCCAGTCGGACTGGCCATGCCGGTAATCGTGGACCGTGCTGCCGCCCATCTGGCGGATTTCGTGTGCGGAGCCAATGTCGATGATCAGCATCTGCGTGGCGTCAATTGGGGACGCGATCTGCCCGAGCCGCAGGTGGCCGATCTGCGTAATGTGATGGAAGGCGATCCCAGCCCCGACGGAAAAGGCACTTTGTCCATCGTGCGCGGCATCGAAGTCGGTCATATTTTCCAGTTGGGCATCAAGTACAGCCAGGCGATGAATGCCACGGTCCTCGACGAGAACGGTGAAACACATCCCATGCTGATGGGTTGTTACGGCATTGGAGTATCACGTGTCGTAGCGGCGGCCATCGAACAGCATAACGACGAACGCGGTATCGTCTGGCCCACCGCCATGGCGCCGTTTCAGGTCGCTCTGCTGATGATCAACGCGGCGCGTTCGGAAGCCGTACAACAGGCCGCTGGCGCGCTTTATCAGCAATTGCGTGAAGAGGGTATCGAGGTCTTGTGGGACGATCGCGATATTCGACCCGGTGTGATGTTCGCCGATATGGATTTGATCGGTATTCCGCATCGGCTGGTGCTCAGTCCACGCAATCTGGAGGCGGATCAAGTCGAATACCGGGGTCGCAGGGATAATGATTCGACACTCGTGGAAAAGCGACAATTGCTATCGTTCCTGCGGGCACGCCTGGTCGATTCGTGAGGCAGGCGGCGCGCTCCCACCGCTAAATTTCCTTGATTTTTGATGGATCGCTTTATCTACGAAAACTGTGGATAAGTCTGTGGATAACTTCTTGCAGAAATTTCTTAGAGCGCGGGCGTGCCGATCAATTGCCAGGGCAATAAACTTTTTCGTGGAAATTTATAGCTTTTTAATCAATCTGTTGAAAAAATAAAAATAAAATCTTTACGTAAACCGAACGATTTGCTACGTCATCGGGAGTGAGTAACAGGGCTGTGCATAACTCAAGTCGCTAGGATGATTTTGGCCCTTTAGCCAACCGTGAAATGGGAGGGAGCCTCGTCGGTTGCGGCTTGCCAGCGGACATCACTGACTTGGGCGTGCGGAGGGCCTTGCCAAAGCCATTCGCGCAGGGCGAGGACGGCCTTTTCTTCGCCACAAGCCAACACTTCCACACGGCCATCGGTAAGATTGCGTGCAAAGCCGGTTACACCGAGAGCCCTGGCCTGCTCACGGGTGGCGGCCCGATACCAGACGCCCTGAACGCGGCCCGAAACATAACAACGGATGCAGATTTTCATAGGCTGTTTTTCGACGATGTTTTCCGGTGTATGAGTCCTGTCTGAGTCCATGACTGAAATCCTTGTACTTTATTACAGTCGCAACGGTGGCACGGCTGAATTGGCACGGTTCGTCGCTCGGGGTGTGGAGGAAGTGGCGGGTATGCAGGCGCGGCTGCGTACCGTACCGGCGGTTTCCGCCGTCTGCGAAGCGACCGCCGAGGCCATCCCGGCGGAGGGTCCTCCTTATGTCCGTTTGGACGATCTCCTGGAATGCGCGGGATTGGCCATGGGTAGCCCGACCCGCTTTGGCAACATGGCCGCCCCACTCAAATACTTTCTCGATTCGACAGGCGATTTATGGCTGGCGGGCGCCCTGGTCGGCAAGCCGGCGGGCGTGTTTACCGCAGCTTCCAGCCTGCATGGCGGTCACGAGACGACGTTGGTGTCCATGTTGTTGCCCCTGCTTCACCATGGGATGTTGATCCTGGGCGTGCCGTACAGCGACCCCGCGCTGATGGCGACCCGTAGTGGCGGTACGCCGTACGGCCCCAGCCATTGGTCGGGGGCGGAAGCGCGTTCTCAAGCAAGCGCTGAGGAAAAACAGCAATGCCGCACGTTGGGACGGCGTTTGGCGCTGGCGGCGCAACGGCTCGGCAGTGATCCGCGTTCGCCTATCCGTTAAAGCAGCGCTAGTTGTCCATCCGTCAACCGGGTGGCCAGCCCATCATCCGCCCGGCGAGCAGATGCATGTGCAGATGGAAGACATCCTGGCCGCCATCGCGGTTGCAATTGATCAGGGTGCGATAACCACTCTCGGCGACGCCCAGTTCGCCGGCGATCTGTTTGGCGGCGAGATACAGGCGGCCAACGAGTTCGGCATCGGCGGGCGTCAGATCGTTCAGTGTGGCTATGGGCTTTTTAGGAATGATGACGATATGCACCGGCGCCTGTGGGTCGATGTCGCGGAACGCTAATACCTGCTCATCTTCGTAGACAATGTCAGCGGGAATTTCCCGCGCGATGATCTTGGAAAAAACCGTTTCGCCCATGAGTGTCGGACCTCTTTCGGATGAATGCTCACCATTCGCGGCGACCGCTGAAAGCATGGGACAGGGTGCCGCCGTCGATATATTCTAGCTCTCCACCGAGCGGAACACCGTGTGCGATGCGGGTGGCGCGGATTCCATGGTCCCGGGCGAGATCGGCGACGTAGTGCGCGGTTGCTTCGCCTTCCACGGTGGGGTTGGTGGCGAGTATGATTTCCCTGATCTCGCCCGCTCCTAGACGCACTTCCAATTGATCCAAGCCTAGCGTCTCCGGACCGATGCCATCCAAAGGCGACAAATGTCCCATAAGGACGAAATACAGTCCCCGATAGCTAGTAGCCTGTTCCACCGCCCAGGCATCCGCCGGTGTCTCGATGATGCACAACAGCGTACGGTCGCGCGCAGGATTGCCGCACACCGAGCAAATTTCCGTCTCGCTCAGATTGCGACACAGGCGACAATGACCAATACCCGCCAGCGCCGCCCGCAGGGTTTCTACCAGGCGTTCGGCGCCACCACGGTCCCGCTGCAGCAGGTGCAGCGCCATGCGTTGCGCGGATTTGGGGCCGATTCCCGGCAAGCAGCGCAGCGCGTCCTGCAAACGGGTCAGCAAAGGAGACTGCATGGCGGGATCGGTACTAGAAAGGCATCTTGAAATTACCCGCCAGTCCCGGCAATCCGGGTAGTCCCATATTACCGGCCAGACCGGACATTTTTTCCTGCACGGTCTTTTCCACTTTGTTGACGGCGTCGTTAACCGCGGCCGCCACCAAATCTTCCAGCATATCCTTGTCGTCCTGCAGCAGGCTGTCATCGATGCTGATTCGACGTATCTCGTGGCGACCGGTCATGATGACCTTGACCAAGCCACCGCCGGATTCACCGGCAATTTCCATCAGGCCGATTTCTTCCTGGGCTTTTTGCAGGTTTTCCTGAATTTTCTGCGCCTGCTTCATCAGATTGCCAATATTACCCTTCATCGTGCTGTCCTCTGGTCATGGCGGCCCTGGGGCCGGGGAGTACTATTCGTCATCGAGCGAAAGTGAATCAGGTTTGACCTGGGCTCCGAAAGTATCACGCAGGGCCTGCACATTGGGATCATTGTTGATCGCTTCCCAGGCGGTATTACGGCGTTCCGTACGCTGCTGATCCAGGCGTTCGGCTGGCGTAGCCTCGGCGGCTTCGCCGATTCGGATATGTAGGCGTAACGGTTTACCGAAGTGATCCTGCAGCGCTGTCCGAAGACGTTCCTCGGCATTACGGGTCCGGGTCTGGGCGTAGGCGGGCGCCAGGAGCAAATGCAGGGCCTGGTCCTCCTGGCGCTGCAAAGTGCAGTTGAGCGCGAGTTGTTGAGCCATGCCGGTCAATTGGAGTTGATCAACCAGTACATCCCAGGCAGGGATCAAGACCGGTGAGTCGTCCTCGGTTTGACGCGGTGCGGGTCTGGGCTGGGCGGCTGCCGACCGTATCGTTGCTGGCGCCGGTGTCTGAACGTCGGGTTTAGGCGTGGCCTGGGCCTCGTTCAGGGACGCGGCGCGGGGTCTGCTGGGAGCTACGCTGACCGGTTCGATTTCTCCGGGTCGGAAACACAGCATGCGCAGCAGTATCATCTCGAAACCGCTGCCCGGTTCCGGGACCAGTGGCAAATCACGGCGGCCCAGCAAGGCGATCTGATAAAACAACTGGACGTCTTCAGGGGAAATCTTGGCGGCTAACCGCCGCATGCGTTCGGGATCGTCCCATTCCTCATCGGTGTGATCCGGAACGAGCTGCAACAAAGCCATGTGTTGCAGCAGCGTCGTCAGCTCGGCCAGCACCGCCATATAATCCGGGGCGGTTTGTTCAAGCTCGGCGGCGGCATGGATTAGGTCGCCGGCGTCCCCGGCGGCCAATGCTTCCAACAAAGTCAGCACCCGGCCCTGATCGAGAGTGCCCAGCATGGCGTTGACTTCTTGCAGGTTAACCTGCCCATTGCCAAAAGCAATGGCTTGATCCAGCAAACTGAGTGCGTCGCGCACACTGCCCATTCCGGCGCGGGCCAGCAATCTGACCGCTGGGATCTCGTGAGGAATGGCTTCCCGCTCAAGGAGAGTGCCCAAATGCTTGGCGATCAGTCCCGTCGGTACGCTTTTGAGGTTGAATTGCAGGCAACGAGACAGGACGGTTACTGGCAGGCGTTGCGGGTCGGTCGTGGCCAACAAAAATTTGACGTGGGGTGGGGGCTCTTCCAGCGTTTTCAGCAACGCATTGAAACTGCTACGAGAGAACATGTGCACCTCATCGATCAGGTACACTTTATAGCGTCCGCGCACGGGTGCGTAGGGTACGTTTTCCAGTAGCTCACGGGTGTCGTCCACGCCGGTGCGGGACGCAGCATCGACTTCCAATAGGTCGACGAAGCGGCCTTCATCGATTTCCCTACACGCCGCGCAGACCCCGCAAGGTGTTGCGGTCACACCGGATTCACAATTTAAAGCTTTGGCCAGAATACGGGCGATGGTGGTTTTTCCCACCCCGCGCGTGCCGGTGAACAGAAACGCATGATGCAATCGCTGCTCATTGAGCGCGTTGCTGAGGGTGCGCACCACGTGGTCTTGTCCCACGACTTCCTGGAAGGTGCGGGGACGCCACTTGCGCGCCAGAACCTGATAGCTCATTGTCGTGGATACAGGCGAATCGGCTATCGGGCAAGGGTGGCGGTCCATACCAGCCGCACCCCAGCGCCCGATGTGGCTGTTACCGCTGCTCCCTTCCGGGCCTGACGGGGTTCACAGTTCGTCGTCGCGAGGGGACCGATATGGACCACCATTGAGCGGTTACGTTGGGACTTGGTCGCCCGTTTGATTGCGTCGCTTAAAGGGTCTGGAGTTCTACTGACTCGAAAGACCCAAGAAATGGCGGAGAGGGAGGGATTCGAACCCTCGATACGCTATTAACGTATACACACTTTCCAGGCGTGCTCCTTAAGCCACTCGGACACCTCTCCAGATTGTTCGTGTGTCTAAGACAGGTCGGCCACTGTATCGCAGGCTGCCCGTCTATGCAATGCCATGACATGATGCGCGGGTATCCACCCATGGACTCACGCGCCGAGCCGTGGCAATGCACCGCGTTGTCAGTTCACGGCCCTCATGCTGAGGCGAATTCGCCCTTGTTTGTCGATGTCCAGGACCTTGACCTTGATAACATCGCCCACCGCCAACTTGTCGCTTACATTTTGTACGCGCTCCTCGGAGATTTGGGAAATGTGCACCATACCGTCGCGGCCGGGCAAAATCGTGACGAAGGCGCCAAAATCCATGATGCGGGACACTTTGCCTTCGTAGATGCGGCCGATCTCGATATCGGCGGTAATTTCCTCGATGCGTCGGCGGGCTTCTTCGGCGGCGGCCTGGTCCACGGCGGCAATCTTGATCGTACCGTCATCGCTGATGTCGATCACCGCTCCGGTTTCCTCGGTGATGGCACGGATGGTTACGCCGCCCTTGCCGATTACGTCGCGGATTTTATCCGGATTGATGCGAATGGTGGTGATGCGCGGCGCATACTCGGACATCTGTTCGCGCGGGCGTGTGATGGACGTACCCATCTCGCCAAGAATATGCAAGCGGCCCTCGCGGGCTTGCTGCAAAGCCTGCTGCATGATTTCCTGCGTGATGCCATCGATCTTGATGTCCATCTGCAGCGCAGTGACACCCTGCTCGGTGCCAGCCACCTTGAAATCCATGTCGCCCAGGTGATCTTCGTCGCCCAGAATGTCGGTCAACACGGCGAAGCGTTCGCCTTCCTTAATCAAGCCCATGGCGATGCCGGCGACCGGAGCCTTGATAGGAATGCCCGCATCCATCAACGACAGGCTAGCGCCACACACGGATGCCATGGAGCTGGAGCCATTGGATTCGGTTATTTCAGAGACCACCCGAACTACGTAGGGAAAGCTATTCATGTCCGGCATGACGGCTTGGACAGCACGCTTGGCCAAGCGTCCATGACCGATCTCGCGCCGCTTGGGGCTACCCACCATGCCGACTTCACCCACCGAATAAGGCGGGAAGTTGTAATGCAGCAGGAAGGGCTCGCGGTATTCACCTTCTATGGCGTCAATGATCTGGGCATCCTTGGTGGTGCCCAAGGTGGTCACTACCAGGGCCTGAGTTTCCCCACGGGTGAACAGGGCGGAACCGTGAGTGCGCGGCAATAGACCGGTTTCCGTGGTAATAGGGCGTACGGTGCGCTGATCTCGTCCATCGATGCGCGCTTCGCCTGCCAGGATGCGCATCCGTACCACGCGTTTCTCCAGATCCGACAAGGCCGCGCCAATTTTGTCGATGGTCCAGGTTTCAGTTGCCCGCGCCTGTAGCTGTTCGCTTACTTGGGCGCGGATTTCCCGCAGGCGTTCCTGGCGGGTCATTTTTTCAGGAATCTGATAGGCAGTGCTTAGGTTGGATTCAGCCGCTTCGCGTACGGCGGCATACAATGCTTCGTCGGTAGCTGGCGCCTGCCAATCCCAAGGCTGCACTTCGGCCATCGCCGCCAATTCTTGGATAGCCTGCAGGGCGACCTGCATTTGCTCATGGCCGAAGGTGACCGCGCCGAGCATCGTGTCTTCCGACAGTTCCTTAGCCTCCGATTCAACCATCAGCACGGCGTTTTGCGTACCCGCCACCACCAAATCCATCGCTGAGCTATCCAAGTCCTTGAATGTGGGATTGAGCAGATAACGCCCATCCCGATAGCCCACCCGCGCCGCGCCGATAGGGCCATTAAAGGGTATGCCGGACAGCATCAAGGCTGCGGAAGCTCCCAGCATCGCAGGAATATCGGGGTTGACCTGCTGGTTCAAGGACATCACCGTGGCGATGATTTGAACTTCTTGCGTGAATCCTTTGGGAAACAAAGGGCGCAACGGGCGGTCGATCAGACGCGAAATCAGCGTTTCTGTTTCCGAAGGGCGTCCTTCACGGCGAAAGAATCCGCCGGGAATACGGCCTGCCGCGTAACTGCGTTCCTGATAGTTGACTGTTAATGGAAAGAAATCCTTATCTGAGGCTCCCTTGGCACCGACGACTGTTACCAGCACGACGGTTTCCGACATATCGACCAGCACCGCGCCGCTGGCTTGACGGGCAATTCGGCCGGTTTCCAGGGTTACGGCATGGTCACCGTATTGAAATGTTTTTCTAAGGGGAATCACGAGCCTGTCCTAATGCGCACATCCAATCAAAGAACCGAAGGGCGAAGCAGCTGGCCGGGGGCGAACGGCGATCAATGACGTAACCCTAGGCGCCCGATCAATTCTTGATAGCGCTGCAGGTCTTTCTGCTTGAGATAATTGAGCATCTTCCGGCGCTGATTGACCATTCTCAGCAGCCCGCGCCGCGAATGGTGATCCTTCATATGGGCCGAGAAATGGCCTTGTAGATCGTTGATGCGGTTCGTCAATAGGGCGATTTGCACCTCAGGCGAACCCGTGTCGCCCGGACTGCGTTGAAAATCCTGCAATATTTGCGCTTTTTGTACGGTACTGAGTGACATTCAGACAACTCCAACTGGCTTTGGTGGTGGACACCAAGTTCTTAAATTAAACACTAAATTCTAATCCCACCTAGCAAGATGAACAAGCAACCCCTACCGCGAAAACCATTGAGGCGCCTCAAGTAGGCGGTTAGTGTGCAAGTATCGGTGGATTGTGCCGTCCCTCTGGGGAGGAAATAGTAAGCTTGCACAGGCACAGAATCTTCCGTGCACTTAAGTGTAAAGAGGCGACTCGTTATGATTCTGCCATAGTGGAAAAGCGTGTTACCTTAGCACAAAAGGCAGTGGCTTTAAGGAAATTACTGCAGGCAAGCCAATTGACGTTCCTTAGCCAAAGGCGCACTGGTGTCCGATCTTGCCGGTCCGGTAGCGTAACCTCAACCCTTGATCAAAGTACCGATACCTTCATCAGTGAATAGTTCCACCAGGACGGCATGTTCAATACGGCCATCGATGATATGCGCGGCTTTGACACCGCCACGCACGGCTTCCAGCGCGCATTGAATCTTTGGCAGCATGCCGCCCTGAATCGTACCGTCATCGATGAGATCCTGTACTTGGGAGGCACTCAGGCCGGTTAGTAATCCTCCCTGTTTGTCGAGCACACCGGTTACGTTGGTCAGCAGGATGAGCTTTTCCGCACGCATGATTTCGGCCATCTTGCCGGCGACTGAATCGGCGTTGATGTTGTAGGCGAAGCCGTCTTCTCCGACACCGATGGGTGCGATCACCGGAATAAAGTGGTCGCGTGTCAGGTTATGGACGATTGCGGTATCGATGCTGGTAACCTGACCGACATGGCCCATGTCGATGATTTCAGGTTCGCTAAGTTCCTGGGTCTTGCGCTCAATGTTGAGTTTGCGGGCACGGATCAAATCGCCGTCCTTGCCGGTCAGCCCTACCGCACAGCCGCCATGACGATTGATGTTGTTGACGATTTCTTTATTGACCAACCCACCCAATACCATTTCCACGACATCCATGGTTTCCTTATCGGTATGACGCAAGCCGTTCACGAAACGGCTTTCCTTGCCGAGGCGCCTGAGCAGTGTGCCGATTTGGGGACCTCCGCCATGCACGATCACCGGATTGATGCCGACCAGTTTCATCAGCACGATATCGCGCGCGAAACTATTTTTCAGGTTTTCGTTTTCCATCGCGTTGCCGCCATATTTGACGACCACGGTTTTGCCGGAGAAGCGGCGGATATAGGGCAGCGATTCGATTAGAACACGAGCGATTTCTGGGGCGGATGTGGAGGAATTGTTTTCAGAATTCATGGATGTCGATGTGCCGAATGGAAAAGTACGAATTGAATTTTCCGGGGATGGGGCGGAATCTTGGGTCGGATCAGTATTGTCGTGCCCGATAACGTTGCGCAATCAACGCCACTAATTGTCGCCCCAGAGTGATCTTGTCAGCCAGGGGTAGGGCCTGTTCGCCGCCTTCCCAAAGCACATGCAGCGCATTGTTGGAACTTTCGAAGCCGCGGTCCGGTGCGCCGACCTGATTAGCGGCGATCATATCCAGATTTTTACGACGTCGTTTGTCATCGGCATATTCCAGCACCCGTTCGGTCTCGGCGGCGAAACCTACGGTAAAGGGCCGATTTTCCAACGCCGCCACGGTGGCGAGAATATCCGGGTTGCGCTCCAGGGCCAAGGTGAAAGTTTCCTGGGTTTTCTTGATCTTCTGAGGTGACGCCGTAGCCGCTCGATAATCCGCCACGGCGGCGGTGGCGATGAAAATATCGGTATGCGCGGCGCGTTGCAGCACGGCCTCGTACATTTGCAATGCGCTTTCCACGTCGATGCGCTCCACACCGGCGGGTGTCGCCAGCGGAACGGGCCCGCTGACCATGCAAACTTGCGCGCCGGCAGCCGCAGCGGCGGTGGCGATGGCAAAGCCCATCTGACCACTGCTACGATTGCTGATGAAGCGCACAGGATCGATGGCTTCGCGGGTCGGACCCGCACTGATCAATACCCGCAGGCCGGCCAGGGGACAGGCTTGGGTAAAAAAGTCCACGATCAATTCCCGCAATTGCAGAGGCTCCAACATGCGACCCTCGCCCACCTCCCCACACGCTTGTTCGCCACTGCCTGGCCCCCATTGCCATACGCCGCGCTGCCTAAGCGTTTGACAATTGGCCTGGGTTGCAGGATTGAGCCACATTTGCTGGTTCATGGCGGGGGCTATCGCCAGGGGGCGGTCGCTGGCCAGGCACAGGGCGCTCAACAGATCGTTGGCCAAGCCATGCGCCAGGCGTGCAATGAAATTCGCGCTAGCGGGAGCAATCAGCACCAATTCCGCCCAGCGCGCCAATTCGATATGGCCCATGCCGGCCTCGGCGTTGGCGTCCAGCAGGTCCAGGCGCACGACGCGGCCGGATAAAGCCTGATAAGTCAGTGGAGTGACGAATTGCGTAGCCGCCGGCGTCATGACTACCTGCACGTCGGCTCCCCATTCCTTGAGGCGGCGTACGAGGTCGGCGCTCTTGTAAGCCGCGATGCCGCCGGTAATACCGAGCAGAATGCGACGCTGAGTCAGTGTCTGCATGGGACGATCTGAGGCTGGGTAAGGGACTACAGATTACCGCAACCCAAACAAAGCCGCACGGTGCTTTGGCGCCGGTTTCATTGAGCAGGGCTGCGATGATGTCTCGACGGGGCATGCCGTGGGATGGTTGCCTGACATGCCGTTGCCGCTTCGTATGGATATGTTAGACTTGGCCTTTCGCAAGGCCCTTAGGGGCACGCCTCGCAACAATCCCAAACATAACATGATCCTAACTGCGGAGCACTCATGGCAGTAGAACGCACCTTGTCCATCATCAAGCCCGACGCCCTCGCCAAGAATATCATCGGCAAAATATACAGCCGCTTCGAGGACAAAGGCTTGCGCATCGTCGCCGCGAAAATGCTGCATCTGTCCCGCGCACAAGCGGAAGAATTTTATGCCGTGCACCGAGAGCGGCCATTCTATAATGATTTGGTAGGCTTCATGATTTCCGGTCCAGTCATGGTGCAAGTGCTGGAAGGTGAAAACGCCATTGCCATGAATCGTGAGATTATGGGTGCAACGGACCCTAAGAAGGCGGAGCCGGGAACCATCCGTGCGGATTTCGCCGAGACCGTCGATGAAAATGCGGTGCACGGCTCAGACGCGCCGGAAACGGCGGCTGTCGAAATCGCCTTTTTCTTCGGCAACGCGGGCGATATCTGCCCACGCACACGCTAACGTGTGATATAGGTTAGTTCCCATGACGGGGAACAAGGTCAATCTGCTGGGCTTGGACCGCAACGAGCTGGAAGCCTTTTTTGCCAGTTTGGGCGAAAAGCGATTCCGTGCCGAGCAGGTTATGAAATGGATTTATCATGAAGGCGTTACGGATATCGACGCCATGACCAATCTCAGTAAGAGCTTGCGCGAACAACTGTGTTCCATGGCTGAAATCCGTCCACCGGACGTGGTGCTGGATCAAGGTTCGCAGGATGGTTCCCGTAAGTGGTTGATTCGGCTTGATAACGGCAACTGTGTGGAAACCGTATTCATTCCGGATGAAGGGCGGGGAACGCTCTGCGTATCCTCGCAGATTGGCTGTCCATTGGATTGCTCATTCTGTGCTACCGCCCAGCAAGGCTTCAATCGCAATCTGAACGTCGCCGAAATCATCGGTCAGGTCTGGCAGGCTCATTGGCTGTTGGGCGGTGGGCGCAATGGCGATCGTTTGCTGACCAACGTGGTATTGATGGGCATGGGTGAGCCCTTGTTGAACTTCAACAATGTCGTCCGGGCGACGAACCTGATGCAGGATGACTTGGCATTCGGTCTTTCCAAGCGCAGAGTGACTTTGAGCACGGCGGGTGTCGTGCCCGCCTTGTATCGCTTGCGGGAGGTATCGGATGTCAGCTTGGCTGTATCGCTACATGCGCCCAACGACGAATTGCGCAATGAACTGGTGCCGCTGAACCGCAAATATCCCATCGCGCAGATGTTGGAAGCCTGTCGGCATTATATCGCCGGCAAACTGCAGCGTAGCATTACCTGGGAATACGTCATGCTGGACGGGGTGAACGATTCCGTGGCCCATGCGCTGGCTTTGGTCAAGCTGTTGAAGGGAATTCCTTCCAAGGTCAACTTGATTCCCTTCAACCCGTTTCCCAACGCGACCTATCGCCGTTCCAGCCCGGCTACCATTGATCGTTTCCGAAACGTTCTGCTAGCGGGGGGAATGACGACCATTACGCGCAAGACGAGAGGGGATGACATCAATGCCGCCTGCGGGCAATTGGCTGGCCAGGTACAGAATCGTCGTCGACGCGGGCCGCGCGCGGTGCAATCCATGGAGCAGGTTCGGTGATGCGGATGGCTAAGGCCACGCGATATGGGGTCTTGGCTATATTATTGGCATTGCAAGCGTGCACCACGACGCCTGAGGAAAAGCCTTCCGGCGATCCAGCTGAACTCAATCTGCAATTGGGGGTGGCCTATTTGCAGCAAGGCCGTTTCGATGTAGCCTTGGAAAAATTACAAAAATCGCTTTCGTTTCGCGAAGATTATCCCGAAGCCCAAAACGCAATAGCCGTGTTATACGATGAGCGGGGCAATACGGAGATGGCGGAGCAGCATTTTCAACGTGCCATCAAATTGGACCCGAATTACTTGCTTGCGGTTAAGAATTACGGCCAGTTTTTGTGTCGGAACCAGCATTTCGCCGAGGGTGAAGCGTTGTTTTTAGGGATAGTGGCCGATAAGCCAGCCGGTTCGGACGAAGCCTATGAGGCTTATGTGAACGCCGGGATATGCGCTATGGCCGTGCCGGATTTCGAACGGGCCGAAGGGTATCTGCGCAAAGCCCTGGAGATGCAGCCAAATGGCGCATTGGCATTGTATCGTATGGCGGAGTTATCTTTTTCGAAGGGCGATTATTTACAAGCCCGCGCGTTTTTACAAAGATTTCACGAACAAACCAAGCCCAGCCCAGAGAGTTTATGGTTGGGGGTGAATATTGAACAAAATCTCGGCGATGAAAGATTACGGCAAGAATATACCCGGCGTCTTTTGTCGTTATTTCCTGACTCTGTGCAAGCCAGACGGCTGAAATCATCATGAGTGCACAAGACATTGCCCCCGACAAATTGGAATCCCCACAAACATTTGACGATTCACCCGAAGCTTTGGGCGCGACCTTGGCCGAGGCTCGTAACCGGCTCGGATTAGAGCAGCGTGAGGTGGCTACACGCCTGGGATTGAACCCAGTATTGATTCGCCACCTGGAAGAAGGCGCTTTCGGCGCCTTAGGCGCCGCCGTATACGTGCGCGGTTATCTGTCCCGTTACGCTCGATTCTTGGATCTGTCCGAGCAGGAGATTCTGGAACGGCATAAGCGTTTGGGCATGAACGAGTTGCCTCCGCTGCGGGTGGCTCGTCCCATCAAGCCTCAAGCGAGGATGAAGGATACCGTGGTGGGCTGGTTTTCCTACCTGCTGGTGTTCGCCATCATTGGCGGGGTCGGATGGCAGGGTTACAAGCAGGTCGCCGATCATTTGGAAAGCGCGGATGATTTGCCGCCGTTACTGCGTGCCCTGACCGGTAACGACAGGGCCGGGTTAGCCTTGCCGAAACCCGAAACACCGCCTGATTCCGCCCAGAATTCCGCGCCGCAATCCGCCGCGCCAGCGACTGCTTCGACGGATACTCAGCCTCTGGCCAAGCCGGCGGCTGAGACTGCGAAGCCAACGGCCCAGGTGGAATCACCCAGCGCAACACCGGCTAAACCCGCTCCCCTTGCCGTTCCAACTCCGGAAACGACGGCAGCGACATCCATAACCACGATCGCTTTGCCGATGCCCAAACCGGCCGCTGTTCCGGAGACTCCGGTACCGAGCCCGATCTCTTCCCCTCAAACCCAAGTGGTGGCTGAGCAACCCGCCCCGCCTGCAAGCGAGCCGGTTGCGACGATGACCCCATCGGACACCCCACAGTTGGTAATCGCTTTCTCCCAGGATTGTTGGGTGGAAGTCAAGGATGCCAATGGGCAGCGCGTCGCTTATGGCATCATGAAAGCCAACACAGTGAACACCGTCTCCGGTTCCGGGCCGTTTTCGGTCACTTTGGGCAACGCGGTCGGCGTCAGTGAAATCAAACTGAACGGTAAACCCGTTGAGCAAAGCGTGTACATTCCGCGACGCGGTACGGTCAGCCGTTTTACCTTGGGAACGCCGTCCCCGCTATGAGATTTGGCGAACGGCGTCTTCTAAACAGCTAAACATACATGGCAAAGTTATTCCAGGCCGTGCGCGGCATGAACGATGCCTTGCCGGCCGATACCCCTTTGTGGGCCGGTGTCGAGGCCACTTTGAGGGACATTCTGGTTTCTTATGGGTACCAGGAAATCCGCCTGCCGCTCGTGGAAAAAACGGAATTGTTCGCGCGGTCCATCGGTACCGTGACCGATATCGTCGAAAAGGAAATGTATACCTTTAACGATCGCAATGGCGATAGTTTGGCGTTGCGTCCAGAGGGTACGGCGGGTTGCGTGCGGGCCTGCATAGAACAAGGTCTGCTGCGCAATCCCATGCAGCGCCTTTGGTATGGTGGCCCCATGTTCCGGCATGAGCGTCCTCAACAGGGACGCTATCGGCAATTTCACCAAATCGGGGTGGAAGCGTTCGGCATGGCCGGACCGGATATCGACGCGGAGTTGATCTGCATGACAGCCCGTTGCTGGCAACGGCTCGGGGTGCAGGATGTGGCGCTGGAACTTAATTCCCTGGGAACCCGTGAAGCACGGGCGGCGTACCGCGAACGCTTGGTCGGGTATTTGGAAAGCCGCCGGGAAGATCTGGATGAGGACAGTCGCCGCCGCTTGCACAGCAATCCCTTGCGCGTCCTTGATTCCAAACATCCCGCTATGCAGGCCATCATTGCCGAAGCGCCGGTGTTGCTGGATCATCTGGATCTGGAATCCCGCCAACATTTGGATCGTCTGCAGGAATTCCTGTCCGCCGTGGGTATCACGTACACGCTCAATACTCGCCTGGTCAGGGGGCTGGATTATTACAGCAAAACGGTATTCGAATGGGTGACGGGCCGCTTGGGCGCTCAAGGTACGATTTGCGCCGGTGGTCGTTATGACGGTTTGGTGGAACAGCTAGGCGGCGCGGAGATACCGGCCGTGGGCTTCGCCATCGGCCTGGAACGTTTGATTGCCCTGCTGGGTAGCGATGGGTATACGGGCCTTGATCAGTCGCCACAGGCGTATCTGGTCATGGTCGGGGAACAGGCGGAGCGTAGAGGATTGATCCTGGCGGAGACTCTGCGCAATGCGTGGCCGGCATTACACCTGCAATTCAATTGCAGTGGCGGCAGTTTCAAGACTCAACTCAAACGGGCGGATCGCAGCCGCGCGCAATGGGCCTTGATTCTCGGCCAGGAAGAAATCGACAGCGATACGATTGCCATCAAATTCTTACGCGAAGCCCAGGAACAGACCACATTGCCCATGGCGGCGTTGGATGATTTCCTGCGCGATCATTTGCCGCAACCAACCCAATAAACCAGCTTACCCTGCGCCTTTTGTCGGCAAAACGTCGGCAGTCTCCAGATAACGCCCGGAACGGGCGCGGGCGATGCATCGGATGTTCGAGTCAAGGTGATGCCGATGGAAAATTACACTGACGAGGAACTCGTCGAAACCATTAAACAATGGTGGAAGGCCAATGGCAGCGCCATAATCGCCGGTATCGCCATTGGTTTGGTGGTCATTTTCGGCTGGCGGTTCTGGACTTCCCATCGCTTGGCGCAGGCCGAGGACGCTTCCCTGCATTACGACAACCTACTGCAGTCCCTGACTCGGAACAATGCGGCCGATGCCCTCCGGCAGGGACAGGAACTGTTCGACGATTATTCGGGGTCTCCCTATGCGGACTTGGCGGCGCTGCAACTGGCCAAGCAGGCGGTTGCCGACAAGAAGATGCCGGAGGCCATCGCGCAACTGGAATGGATAGTGGATCATGCCGATATGGACGAAATTCGGGACATCGCCCATCTGCGTCTGGCGCGGGTGTTATTGGATCAGGGACGGTTGGATGAGGCAGACAAGCAGTTGACCTCCGTGCAGGACCAGTCTTTCAATGTCGAATTGGAGGAGCTGCGGGGCGATTTGTATCTGGCGCGTAAGCAGCCCGAGGAAGCACGGACCGCCTATCAGGCGGCGTTGAGCGCGGGGGGCAATAACTTCTTGCAACTCAAGCTGGCCGATCTCGCGCCGCCTAAGCAGGAGAAATGACATGCGCCGCCTCGCTTTCGTGTGCGTGGCGCTGCTACTGATTTCCGGTTGCGGCGCAATCAACCGCTATCTGGCGGGTTCCGACAACAGCCTGCCGCCGGCTGATCTGGTGCCTATAGACGATCCGATCGCTATTCAGGAGTTGTGGAATAAGCGTGTCGGTTCGGGTACGGAAGGCAATTTCATTTCGCTCAAACCCGTGGTGGCTGAAGGGGCCGTGTTCGCCGCCAGTTACGACGGCATCGTGTCCGCGCTGGATGCCGACAGCGGTGCGGAACTGTGGGAAAAGGATACGGATCTGGACATCACGGCGGGCGTCGGTGTCGGTGATGGTCTGGTGCTGGTCGGCACCGGCGATGGTGTCGTGTTGGCCTTGGCGCAGAGCAATGGCGAGGAACGCTGGCGCGCCCAGGTGTCCAGTGAAATCCTGGCCACGCCTCGCAGTGCGTCGGGCGTGGTCGTGGTGCGCACAGGGGATGGAAAATTCACTGGCTTGGATGCGCGTTCCGGAGAGCGTTTATGGGTTTACAGCCATACCGTGCCGGCGCTCACGCTGCGCGGCGCCGCCGCGCCCTTGCTGGACCAGAACGTCGCCGTGGCCGGTTTGGACACCGGTAAATTGCTGGTACTGTCCTTGCGGGATGGCAAGCTGGTCTGGGAAAAGACCATCGCGCCGCCACAAGGCCGTACCGAATTGGACCGTTTGGTGGATATCGATACCGAGCCCCGTGTCGTGAACGGTGTGTTGTTCGTGGCCGCCTATCAGGGCAATATCACGGCGATCGATATACGCAGCGGCAATACGTTGTGGACTCGGGATTTTTCCAGTCATGCGGGCCTGGATGCCGATACCAGCGGTATCTATATCGTTGACGAGAATGACTCCGTCTGGGCGATTGATCTGCATAATGGCAATGCGTTATGGCAGCAGCCGGAATTAAAGGGAAGACGCCTGTCGGCGCCCGTAATCAGCGATGACTATGTCGTGGTAGGCGATTTCGAGGGCTATCTGCATTGGCTGCGCAAGGATAACGGTCGAATCGTGGGGCGGGTGCGTGCCGATAGCGACGGTCTCAAGGAAGCCCCGATCAGTCGTAACGGCCGTTTGTACGTGCTGGGGGAAGGCGGCCGCTTGAGCGTGTTTCAACTCGGCAATGGTTGAGCCGAACGCTGGATTATCCGCTGTTGCCCATCTTCACCAGAACATCATAAACGCCAGTATTCCGATCAGCATCGCGATAATGGGTAGAATGATCGCGAAAGCTTTACGGCCTTTTTCCACCAGTTGCGCGCTTTTCTCCTGAATAGCGGCGGCTCTGTCCTGTAGAGCCTGGGTTTTATCGAACTGAGTTTTGACGATCTCGTACTGTTCTCGCTGTAAGGCAAGGGCTTCCGCTTGACGCTGCAATTGCAGTTGCTGGTTGTCCCGGATTTCTTGCAGCAACTGGATCAAGCGGGTCCGGTCATCGGTATCGCCCATGAGTTTTCCTCCCGCTGTCCTATTCTCCCGCTAATTCTTCTTCAGCTAATTCGACGCGCTGTGGGCGGGAGCCCTGTTTAGCCGTCAGGAGCATTTCGACTCGCCGCAGTTCAGGCAGGTCATGCAGCCTTCCATCATGATCATCGCCTTCGTCTGGCATTTGGGACACAGCGATGCGCTTTCCGGGAAGGCGCTTACGCTCAGACCGGCGTCCTCCGCCGCTTTCACGTTGGATTCGAATTGCGCACGTTTTTCCTCGATGAAGCGACGTTGATGGGTATCCGGTCCCTGGTCCTTAAGCAGGCCGATCAGACGCATATGGGATTCGATCACGTCGCCGATCTCGGCCACCAACGAGGGCATGAATTTACCGCCCTTCTTGAAGTAACCCCCCTTGGGATCGAACACCGAGCGCAGTTCTTCCACCAGAAAGGTGCAGTCGCCGCCTTTGCGGAATACCGCTGAGATAATACGGGTCAGCGCCACGATCCATTGAAAATGATCCATGGCCTTGGAGTTGATGAAGATCTCGAAAGGCCGCCGCAACTCGTGCTCGGTGCCGGCGTTGAGCACGATATCGTTGATGGTGATGTACAGCGCATGATCGGACAGCGGGGTTTTGACCTTGTAAGTGCAACCCTGGAGGATTTCCGGCCGACCCACCTTCTCGTGCATGTGTTCGACGCCAGGCTGGTTGATCGGGTTTTCCGCCGTCGTGGCGTCGAACTCGTCCTTGGCGACCTGATAGCCGACGATTTTCTGATCGATTTTGATGGCCATGGGCAAGGCTCCGGCTGGGCTAGAATTTTCCGTAATAACCTTCTTTCAGCGCATCGAATAGATTCGCTGCCGTATGGATTTCTCCGTCGTACTCGATTTCCTCGTTGCCTTTGACCTCCATGACGCTGCCATCCGCCAAGGTGAAACGATAGAGCGTGTTCTCCAGATCCTGCTCCTTGACCAGTACGCCCTGGAACGCCTCCGGGTTGAAGCGAAAGGTCGTGCAGCCCTTCAGCCCCTGGTCGTGGGCGTACAGATAAATATCCTTGAAATCCTCGTAGGGGAAATCGGTCGGCACGTTGGCGGTTTTAGAGATGCTGGAATCCGTCCATTTTTGTGCCGCCGCCTGAATATCCACATGCTGTTTAGGTGTCACATCGTCGGCGGCGATGAAATATTTGGGCAGCTTTTCTTCGGGTTCCTCGGAGTTCGGCATGGCCTGATGATTGATTAGCGCCCGGTAAGCCAGCAGTTCGAACGAAAACACATCCATTTTTTCTTTGGTTTTGCGACCTTCGCGGATCACGTTGCGGTAATAGTGATGGGCGAAACTCGGTTCGATACCGTTGCTGGCGTTATTGGCCAGGGAGAGGGAAATCGTGCCGGTTGGAGCAATGGAACTATGATGGGTAAAACGCGCGCCGTGCTGGCTGAGCTTTTCGACGAGTTCCGGGTCTTCTCCGGCGATGCGTTGCATATAGCGGCTATAGCGGGCATGGAGGATCTTTCCTTTGATCGTATCGCCGACCTGATACCCGTCCCTACCCATTTCCGGACGTTGGCTGAGCATGGCCGAGGTGACCGGAAATTCCTGCTCCATGATGGGCGCTGGGCCTTTCTCCGCCGCGAGATCCAAGGCGACTCGCCAACCGGTCAACGCCATCTCGCGGGTCACTGCCTCGGTAAAGGCCAGAGATTCCGGCGAACCATAGCGCATTCGCAGCATCGTCAAGGTGGAGCCCAAACCCAGATAGCCCATGCCGTGGCGGCGCTTGGCGAAAATTTCCTCACGTTGCCGTTCCAGCGGCAGGCCGTTGATTTCGACGACGTTGTCGAGCATCCGGGTGAAGATGGCCACCGTGCGTCGATAGGTTTCCCAATCGAAAGATGCCTGTTCGGTAAACGGGTGGTTGACGAAGCAGGTCAGATTGACGGAGCCCAGGAGGCAGGAGCCATAGGGCGGTAGCATTTGTTCGCCGCAGGGATTGCTGGCCTGAATGTTCTCGCACCACCAGTTATTGTTCATCTCGTTGACTTCGTCGATGAGAATGAACCCCGGTTCGGCGTAATCGTAGGTCGAGGCCATGATCAGATCCCACAGCCGCCGGGCGCGGATCGTCTTGTAGATCCTACAGGCTACCAGGCCGGCTTCGTTGACGATCAAGCCTTCATGAGTGGGCCAGGAACGCCAGACGATGTGCCCAGCGTCGTCGACGTCGATCCCATCCTCCTCGGCTTCTTTGGCGCGCAAGGGAAAACACAGCGGCCAATCGGTGTCGTTCTTGACCGCTTCGATGAAATCCCGTGTAACCAGCAGAGACAGATTAAATTGTCGCAGGCGGCCGTTTTCACGCTTGGCGCGGACGAATTCGACGACGTCTGGATGGCCTACGTCGAAAGTCGCCATCTGAGCGCCGCGCCGCCCACCCGCCGAAGAAATGGTGAAACACATCTTGTCGTATATGTCCATGAAGGACAACGGCCCCGAGGTGAACGCACCGGCCCCGGACACGTAGGCGCCGCGCGGGCGCAAATTGGAGAAGCAATAGCCGATGCCGCAGCCGGCTTTCAGTGTCAGACCGCCTTCGTGAACTTTCTGCAGAATGTCGTCCATGGAATCTTGGATAGTCCCCGACACCGTGCAATTGATGGTGGATGTCGCGGGTTTATGCATCTGCGCTCCGGCATTGGAAATGATCCGGCCAGCCGGGATGGCGCCATGCCGCAGGGCCCATAGAAACTTGTCATACCATTGCTCGCGTAATTCCGGGGAGTCTTCCACGTCGGCCAAAGCCCGAGCGACCCGCCGTAGCGTGCCGTCGACGCCGTCGTCTATGGCGCGTCCATCCTTGGCCTTGAGGCGATATTTCTTGTCCCAAATGTCGTAAGACGCTGGCTGCAGAGAAATATCCTCTACGGTGTTAATATCCCGATCAACGGATTTCAAATGGGCGATTTTCATGGCAACAGGCTCCCCCCAACGCTTATCATTTTTGCAACAAAAGTGAAAAATAAGAGTAGTGAATAAGCGCGGATAACGCGCTTCCGGTTCCTTCCAAGGTATTGGGCGAACCGTTTTATTGATTAGTATGGACCACTATAGAATGTGATTTGTCTATGCGTCAAGCACAATACAATGTGTTTTATAAGCACTCGACAGCCCGATAAAATGACTTGAAAAAGCGTTTTTTTAATGCTTTCATTTAGGGAGTCCTGACACGATTGAGGCTGTTGTAAATTTATAAATACTAGCGTTGTAACCTGGTGACACCAGTGGTATAACCGACTACACTTAGCATTCAGAAAACAAAGGATAAAAACGGTAGCGGATTATCAATTTTCCGAGGGAGAAACCATGAAAACTTTTTATACATCTCTCATACTTATTGCGTCCCTCGGGCTGGGGGCCTGTGCCTCGCAAGTCCCGTTGGCTACAACCTATCCCATCACCTACCAGCAAAAAATGCAGGCGGCCCACCATTGGGATGTATTAGCCGCCGATGTGGCGGACCGTCTGTCCAAGGCGCTGTCCACCCAGGATCCTTCGGGCGGTAAGCAGATTCTCAACGTCCAAGGCGCCAAATGCTGCACCGTTTTCAACTATGCCTTCCACGAGTTCCTTGTCACCCGCCTGTTAGAGAAGGGGTTTGGCGTAAGCAGTTCCCCCAATGTCGGTTTACCGGTGACCTATCAGACTCAGGTCGTTACCCACAAGGACCGCGGTTTTATTCGTCCGACTCCTGGGCTGTTCACGGGTTTGACGGCCGGCGTTCTGGTATTGCGTAACTTGGCTAAGAGCGCGAGCCCTGGACCGGCGGCGGCTGTAGGATTGGCCGCGGTTGGACTGGATGTAGGAACCGGTTATATCACCGGGGGCGTGCCTGATAATGAAATCATCGTGACCACCTCCGTTATGAGCGGCGACCGTTATCTGGTGCGGATCAGCGATATTTACTATGTCAATGACAACAACCGCGATCAGTATATCGCCAAAGCGGCTCCTCCCACGCGTTTGATGGAGGTCGTAGGACAATGAGAATACCCGTTGTATTGTGTGCGTCCTTGCTCACGGCGGCGTTTGGGATCGTAGGCTGCAGCACCTCGGATGAAGTCGTTACGACCAAACAGGATAACGACCTGGTGGTGGAAAGCTATCAGGCCGCCGACTTCCTGATGAGCCAGGTGCCTTGGCTGAAGGAGGATCGGGGACCTCTGCTGGTCGCGACCTTCGTGGATGTCAACGCTTTGGAAAATTCCTCGGCGCTGGGCCGAATCGTTGCGGAACAGGTATCGTCCCGCTTCGCGCAGCAAGGCTTCTCGGTCATCGAAATGAAACTGCGCAACAACATCTTCATTCGGCAGAATGGCGGTGAGTTCGTCCTTTCGCGCGATGTCCGGGAACTCAGCCAGACCCATAATGCTTCCGCGGTGTTGGCTGGAACGTACGCCGTCGGACGGCGCTCGGTTTACGTCAGCGCCCGCCTGATTCGCGCGGCGGACAGCCTGGTTCTTTCCGGTTATGACTACAGCCTGCCTATCGGCCCCGATACGCGGGCTTTGTTGGCCAGTCAATAAAGTTTTTCAAGCTTCCCTCCGCTTCCCCAGGTTCCTATCTGCTTGGGGAAGCTTTTTTCTCCCGTTGCCAGTAGCCTACCGAACTACCGAATCGCTTGTTCGGCGAAAGTCGGACGCCAGGGTTTTGATGGCTGTCCTCGCGGCCCTATCGACCGATCCCAATAATCCAATATGCGCGATGCAACCGATGTAACGGGTTGCCGGCAGCCGAGCCGCTTCCTGCGTTTATGGCGACAGTCTCCTATTGCCGATACGGCTCCCGAGCCCGAAGCCGTCCATGCGGAACTGGTCACTCGCTACAGTGAACCCCACAGGCATTACCACAACTGCGCCCATATCGACCATTGCCTGGAACAGTTGGATCTGGCCGGCACGCGGGTGGTCGAACCCACTATCGTGGAAATGGCGTTGTGGTTTCACGATGTGATTTACGATCCGCGCGCCACGGATAACGAAAGGCAAAGTGCGGAGTTGTTCTGGCGGCGCATCGGACGTCATGCCGATGCGGATTTCAGCCGATCGGTGCACGACGCGATCATGGTGACGACTCACCGGGTATATCCCCGCAGCTTGGCGGAGAAATTCGTGGTCGATGTCGATTTGTCGTCCTTTGGATTGTCACCCGACGGGTTCGATCGCAATGGTCGCGATGTGCGCGCCGAGTACGCGCATGTGCCGGACGCGATCTTTTATCTAGCCCATCGCCGGATTCTTGAGACGCTGCTGGCGCGACCGACGGTTTTTTTCACGGAATTCTTCCGTGCTCGTTACGAAGCGGCGGCGCGAGCCAATATTCAGCGTCGATTGGCCCAGATCAGTGGGCAGGGTTATTGAAACGGCGGCTTATCGCGGACACTGTCGCAGCGATCGTCCCTCTTCCGGCATGACGGCATGAACCATACAAAACGCCCCTTGTTTTATCTGATGGGCGCATCGGGGGCGGGCAAGGACAGCTTGATCGCCTACGCTCGTCAGCGGTTGGACGGCCTGTCCTCCACCGTGTTCGCCCATCGTTACATCACCCGCCCACCCAGCGCGGAAGGTGAAAACCACATCTATCTGAGTCCGGCTGAATTCGAACAACGCTGGCGGGTCGGTTGCTTCGCCATGCACTGGGACAGCCACGGCTACCGTTATGGCATCGGGATCGAGATCGATTGCTGGCTGGACTTGGGCCTGACGGTCCTGGTCAGCGGCTCGCGTGGACATTTGCCGCAGGCCAGGCAGCGCTATCCTGATCTGCGAGCGGTACTGGTCAAGGTGTCTCCCGAGCGCCTGGGAGAACGGTTGCGCCGGCGTGGTCGTGAGTCCGCCGACGAAATCGCCGAACGTATGCGGCGCGCCGGGGCGTTCGGCGAATCACTGCGGGAGGTCCCCGATTTGATCATCCTCGACAACGACGGTCCCTTGGAAGAAGCCGGGACTTGTCTGCTCAAGTTGCTGCGCGACTGATCCTGCGTCGACCGTTTTTCAGATCATGGCGCCGTTGATGCCGATCACCTGCGCTGAGATGTAGGCCGCTTCCGGCGAAGCGAGAAAGCCCACCAGCGCGGCGACTTCATCGGGCGTGCCGGCCCGTCGCATAGGCACCAGGCGTTTGATGCTCGTTTCGTCGAACTCGGCTTGGCTGATTCGGCCGGCGATGACGCCCGGTGCGACGACATTGACCGTAATCCCACGTGAAGCCAGTTCCAGGGCCAGCGATTTGGCCGCGCCATGCAAACCCGCCTTGGCGGCGGCATAATTGACCTGGCCACGGTTGCCGAGTACGCCCGCTACCGAGGAGATCACGATGATCCGCCCCCAGCGGGTGCGGATCATGGGCAACAACAAGGGCTGGGTGACATTGAAAAATCCGTTCAGGGAAACGTCCAGGACACGCTGCCATTGCTCGGCCTTCATGCCGGCCATCGGGGCGTCGGCATAGATACCGGCATTGCTGACCAGTACTTGCAGTGGGCCGTCACGCAGCAACGTGTCCAGGGATTGTTGGGTTTCCTGGGCATCGGTGACGTCGAAAACCACCGCCTCCGCCGAACCCCCCCTGTCCTGGATCGTGGCGGCCACCTCCTGGGCGCGTTGCGGATGACGATGAGCATGTACGATGACATGCAGTCCCGCTTGCGCCAATCGCCTGCAAATAGCCGCGCCGATGTCGCCGCTGCCGCCCGTGACCAAGGCGCGTTTCCCGGAGAGCGTCGTCGTTAGAGACACGGCGCGTACTGGATGAGCAGTTGTTGATCGCTCACATAGGGCAGACTGATCTGCCGTGCGCGACCGGCCGCCATGGCCTGCAACAAAGGCAGGCTGCGGGCCGCCGGATTACCCTGACGCAGACGCTCCAGCTCCGGGTCGTCGAGGCAATCCTCGGAACTCTGCGACGTCAAGCTCATCTGCAGCTTAGCCAGGCTGATCGGCCAGGATTTCGGCCCCAGCAACAGGGCCGTCGCGAAGGGCGCGTACAAGGGGCGTGCGGCGGACAAGGGAAAGGGCGCCGGCTGATCGTAGGCGACCAGCAATACCGGAGCCTGTTCGCTTTGGGCAATGGTCGCGGCTTCCAACAGGCCCGCGCTGAAACTCCAATCATAGGCCGACAGACTGGTGGAGGCTTGCCGGCAGGCACTGCCGATGGTCCAGTAACCGGCGGCGGCGTTGTGCACGGAATTGTGGAAATGCGTCGGGGAGACGGGTCGCTCCGGCAACAGCAGGGCATTGCACAATTTATCGATGATATCGTAATCACCACCGGATGAAGCGAATACCGAACAGATCTGGGTGGCATTGACGTCGACCTCATCCATGGCTTCCTGGGCCGCTTGCAACGCCAGTTTAGTGGTGCCGGAAAGGCGCCGTCGTTCATTGGCGGGTAGCAGGGCCGGATGGAAGCTGGGTAGGGGTTGAGGCCGATAAGCCTGTGCGCCGCGCAGCACGGCGAGATGGGCCTGCCAGCCCAGCAAGCCGGGCGCGGCCATTCCTACGCTGCGCACATAGATCGTCGTCACCGCCGCAGATTTCCGAATATCAGGCTGCAGTTGTTACCGCCGAAGCCGAAGGAATTGCTCAGTACCACAGCGACCGGTGACGCCCGATTTTCCAACAGGAGATTGGCCGACAACCGGGGATCGATGGTCCGGGTGTTGAGGGTGGCGGGCAACAAGCCCTGTTCGATGCTCATGCAGGAAATGATCGCTTCGGTAATCCCCGCCGCGCCCAGCGTATGGCCCGTCCAGCCCTTGGTGGAGCTGCAGGGAGGGCGGGTGCCGAATTGCCGGACTACGGCCCGATCCTCGGCGACGTCGTTGGCCGGCGTGGCCGTACCGTGGAGATTGATGTAGTCCACCTGTTCCGCCCGGAGTCCCGCCTTGTCCAACGCGCGCTGCATGGCGAGCTGCGCGCCCGCTCCCTCGGGGTGTACGGCCGACATGTGATGGGCGTCGCTACTTTCTCCATAGCCCAATAGAGCGACTCCCCGATCATCCGGCTTAGCCCACTCCAGCAGGGCGAAACCGGCCGCCTCGCCGATATTGAGGCCGTCGCGCGTCCCATCCCAGGGTTGGCATAAACGGTGCGAGAGCAGACCCAAGGCTTTGAAACCGTACAAAGTAGTCAAACACAGGCTGTCCACGCCACCCACCACGGCGGCATCGCAAAGTCCGGCCTGCATGTGCCGATAGGCGGTGGCGAACACTTTGGCGCTGGAGGAACAGGCCGTGGAAACGGCCAGGGTCGGGCCGGCCAGGTGGAGACGGCGGCGAGCGAAATCGGCGGCGGAAAAGACGTTGTGCGTGTGCTGATAAACGAAGCTGTCTGGCAGCCTGCCGGTCCGCGCATCGCGTGTACGGTACGCCTGTTCGGTGGCCAGTATGCCGGAGGTGCTGGTGCCGACGAAGACTCCGATGCGTTGGGCGCCGTAGCGTTGGACCGCGGTGGCGACCCGTTCCGCGAAACCATCCTGATGCAAGGCCAGATTGGCCAACCGATTGTTGCGGCAGTCGAAGGGCGCCAGTTCTCCCCGTATGGGCTCCTCTTCCACCCCCTCGACGCGCCCGATCCAGGTGTCCAGCTCCGCATCCTCGAAATCGCAGGGACGTAGCCCCCCACGTTCCCGATGCAAGGCTCCTAGCGTCGCCTGCTTGCCGCGGCCCAGCGCGCTGAGTGTCGTATAGGCGGAAAGCCGCAAGGGGTGCATGGGCATGAATAGGTCAGTGTCGTTCAGACGCCGGATCAGGGGGTGTCGCCATCTGCTGGGCCAGCGCCCAAGCCATCAGGAAACCGAGCAAAATTCCAATGGCCACTGTCTGGCCGATAGCCTGCAACACCGGTAACGTGGAAAAAGCAAGCATACCAAATACCACCAGGGTCGAACCACTGCACACCAGCAAGGCAAAGAGTGTCTGGGCCCGTCGCTGCAAGTCCTGTTCGGGGCGGCTGAAAAACAGGCTGTAGTCAATGCTCAACCCGATTACCAGCAGCAGAGAGACTAGATGAAACAGGGACAGGCGTTTGCCCAACAACCACAGCACGGCGACATCGCTAATGATAGCCAGCGCCACGGGCAATAACACCAGCAGCAAACGGCGTGGCGAACGCAGGCTCAAGCCCAGCACAAGGCTGAGCAGCGCCCCGCCCCAGGCCATGCGCAGCAAAGCCTCGTCACGGAAAGCGCCGATCAGGCGATTGGTTTCGGCTTTCAGATCGAAGTAATGCACGCCTGCCAAGCCGTCGAATGTCCGCGCCAAGGCCACGCTGTCCTGGACGCCGGAAAGCGGAATCAACGCCCGCCACTCCCCCGCCTGTGCGAACAACAGCGACGAGACCCGCAAAGCCAATGGGGTTCCGGTCAAATCTTCGGGTCGTACCAACGACGCCGTGCGGGCTTGCGTCACCGCATCCAGAAAGGGTTCGAAAAGGCCGGGCTTGAAGGGTAAGCCTTGCAGCGCCTCTTGCAACTGGGCGGCAAGTTGAGCCCGCGCCGGCAAAGCCATTTGGCGTTCGCGCTGGGTTCGTTGGCTGGGCAGATAGCGCGCGGCCATGTCGAAACCTTGCAGTATCCCATGGGCCACTGGCTCGGCTAACCGACCGGCCAGGGATTCACTGATCTGCAAAGCGGTCTCCGCGTTCACGGCGGTGATCACGATGACGTGACCGGCTTCCGGCGCGCCCAATTCGGTACGCAAGTCGCGGTCGAGCTTCACGAGTGGGGAGGGTATCGGACTCAGGGCGGCCAGATCGTCCTCCCACAGGGGTGGCGCACTGAGCAACAGCATGACGGCCAGTGTCAGGCCCGTCATGCCCAGCGTCAGGGCCACGAAGCGGGGCGGGTGCAACAACGGTAGCCACGGAGAATCGGCCTGGATCACGGCCCAATGCGGGGGCGCTACCGAAGGCGGGACCAGTACCGGCAATACCCAGCGCGTCACCGCTGCCGCCGCCAGCAGCCCACTGATCGCGAACACCCCGAGTTGGGCCAGTCCAGGAAAATCCGTCGTGATCATGGCCAGATAGCCGAGCGCCGTGGTGAGCACGCCCATGCGCAGTGTCGGCCAGATGTCTTGCAGAGTCTGTTCCAGGGCCTGCGGGGGTCGCCAATGACTGAAACAGTGAATCGGGTAATCCACCGCGACGCCCAACAGCGTGACGCCGAAAGCCAGGGTGATTCCGTAGAGGCTACCGAATAGGAGGCCAACCGAGGCGACCCCGGCGGCAATGGCCGATAACAGGGGCAGGGCGCTGAGCAGCACGATACGCGGCGAGCGATAGACCAGCCACAACAGGGCCATCACCAAAAAGCTGGCCAAGGCGCTCAACCACTGGGTTTCCGAGCGAATGACGGATTGCGACAGCGTACCCAGCACCCCCGCGCCGCTCAGCCGCAGGGTGACCAGTCCCTGGCGGGCATCGGCAAAGTGCTGACGGATAACCGCCAGTGCCTGCGATTGCGCGGCCAGATCGAAACCGGAGGCACGGGTTTCCACCAGCAACAAGGCCCGCTGGCCATCGGGTGAAAACCAGACCCCCTGCCGTTTGGCGGGCTGACGATCGGATTGCCAGAGCTGCAGCATGGCCAGGAATTCGCCGGTGGGATCGGCTGGCAACAGGCGCTTGACGAGCGGTGACAGCGGTGAAGCCAATTCCCGTAGGCGTTGTTGCAGGGCGCTCCTCAATCCCGAGGCCGTGAAGCGTTCCGGGGTGATGTCCGGACTCAACAGATAGCGATAATCATCCAAGCGTCGCTGCGCAGCGGCGTCCAGGATTTCCGAACCGTTGGCGATTTGCAGGAAGTGCCCGTTGGCGCGAAGACGTTCGGCCAGGATTTGGCTGCTGGCCGCCCGCTGCCGTTCCGTACCCCCTTCCAGTCCGATCAGAATGAGGCGCGTGGCCGGGCCCGAACGCAGTTGCTCCAGGAGTAGTGCGGAGCGGGCGTCATGGGCGGGTATGAACAGGGTCAAATCGGTGCTGACGGGAGTCGTCAGCGCCAGCCCACTGGCGAGCGCCAGCAGCGCCAGCCAGGTCAGAACGACTGCCCGTGATTTACTCATCGAGCGGTGTGATGGTCACCACGCTGCGATCCCCACTGGCTTCCAGCGTCTCCATACGCAACACGCGGTCTTGTTGGCCGCTCATTTCGATGGCCGAGACGTAATCGCGCAGAGCCGATTCCTTGGGTTCCAGGCGCAGCGTCCAGGCGCTCGGAGAACCTTGCAACCGCACCTGATAATAGCGTTTCAGGGTAGCGAGATCGCCCGCCAGCGTAGCGCGTATGGACTCCACCAATGCACCGACCTCGAAATGGCCCGGCAGGTAGAGATTGCGTCGTTGTTCCGGCGTCACGATCGTCAGCCAATCGCCATCGACTTCATAGGTTTCGGGATAGGGTTGCAGGGTTTGTTTCTTCAGGTAATGCGGCGCGCGATAAGTCAGGGTCCCGTGCAAGAGCAGCGGTTCGGCCAGTACGGCGAGTTCCTTGCGTTCCTCGAAGCGGGCTTCGACCGACGGGACCTTGGCCAGGGATGCCATCAATTGTTGCAGGTCCCAATCCGCCGCCGTGGCGACAGGGCAAAGCACGACCAGGAGCATTGCCAGAAGCCGGGTCATGGGTTGACGCCGGGACGGGCCATGACGGTAAGCCGGCCCTGCGCCAGCTTCTCGCCATTGGCCCCGACTTCGAAAGCGTAGATGAAATGTCCCTGTTCGCCGCCCAGACAGCGGGCGTCGATCCGCAGTGGAACGGCGATGTCGTGAAGAAAATCCACAAACAGACGAATATCCCGTAGCGCGGCCAAATAGCCAGGCCGAACGGTTCGGCCGGCGTGGCGAGCCCGCAGTCCGCCATGAATGGCGCTAGCCTGAGCGCCGTATTCCACCGCGTGCAAGGCGGCCAGGCAGCCGTTGCGTCGCAGTGGATTGCGCGCGTCGCGATGACTGTCGCTCAAGCACTGTATGGACGCGTCATCCCAGGCCAACACGCTGTCCAGCAGACACATCGAACCGCTGTGAGGGATCAGGCTCAGAATCTCGCTTTTGTCGATCAGCATGGTTGATGCCGTACGCTCAGTAGGGTATCCGTCAAATAGGGTAGCACTACCCGATTTTCACGGCCCCGCGCAATGATCTGCAGCAAAGGAAGGCTGCGTGCGGCGGGATTGCCGCCACGCAGTCGTTCCAGACCGACCTCCTCAAGGCGGCTTTCCGCTTGTCCGTGCGCCAAGGCCAAGTGTAAGCGGCCCAGGTGGGTCGCCGCCGGTTTCGGGGTGAGCAGTAAGGCGACGGCGTAGGGAGCGGCGATGGGGCGATGCACCCACAGCGGCGGAGGAGGCGGTACGTCGTAGGCGATCAACAGCACGGCTTGGCGCAAGGTCGTCAGCAGGCCGAGCGCCTCCAGCAATCCCGCCGAAAAAGAACCGTCGTAAGCCGACAGGCTGGTGGACGGATGATGCGATTGCGTGGCGATGGACCAGTAACCGGCCGGGGCATTGTGCACGGAATTATTGAACTGGTTGGGGGAAACCGGGCGATCCGGCAAGGTCAGGGCATTGAAAATCTGATCCAGCGCCGAGGCGTCGCCGCCGGAACAGGCGAATACCGAAGCTAATTCGGCGTTTGGCATGGCGGCCGCGTTCATGGCTTCCTCGGCCACTTGCAGCGTCAAACGGATGGTATAGGTCGTGCGTCGTACGGTGTTGCGCGCCAGCAGGCTTTGTTCGGGTACGGCCGGCATGGCCGTTTCCCGATAAGTCTCGTGCCCGACGAGTACAGCGCGGCTTTCGGCCCACCCGGACAGGCCCGGCGCACGCAGCCCGATGCCGGCGAGATGGCAACTCAGCAAGCTGGCTTTCCCAGTAACAGGCTGCAATTGTTGCCACCGAACCCGAAGGCGTTGACCAGTACCCGCCGGGGCGTGTCTGGGCGGTTTTCCAACTGCAGGGCGACTCGCAAGGCGGGATCGACTTCGCGGGTATTGAGCGTGCCGGGCAACAGACCCTGTTCTAAACCGAGGCAGGCCAACACCACGGCGGCGATACCGGCCGCGCCCAGGGTGTGCCCGGTCCAGCCCTTGGTGGAAGCGCATGGCGGCCGATCGCCGAACAGCCGGTGCACGGCTTGATCTTCAATGGCGTCGTTGGCCGGCGTCGCGGTGCCATGCAAACTGATGAAATCGATGTCTTGCGGGGTCAGTCCGGCGCTTTGCAAGGCGCGTTGCATGGCCAGTACGGCCCCCGCGCCTTGGGGATGCGGCGAGGTGATGTGGTGCGCGTCCAAACTTTCTCCATAGCCCAACAGACGAATGGCCGTGTGTTGAGAGGGATTGCGGTAGAGCAACGCGAAGCCCGCCGCTTCGCCGATGGAAAGGCCGTCCCGCCAGGCGTCCCAAGGCCGGCACGGCTGGCTGGAAAGTAGTTGCAGGGCGTGAAAACCGTACAGGGTGGTCAGGCACAGGCTGTCGACCCCTCCCACGACGGCGGCGTCGCATAGATTCATCTGCATGAAGCGTTGGGCGACGGCAAAGGCTTTGGCGCTGGACGAGCAGGCGGTGAGCACGGCTTGCGCGGGGCCCCGCAGGCCCAAAGTCTGGCGCACGAAATCCGTGCAGGAAAAACCATTGTGCGTGGTGCGGTAGCGGAAGGTATCGGGAAGCACGCCACTGTGCGGATCACGGTGGCGGTAGGCGGTCTCCGCCTCGCGGATGCCGGAAGTCGTCGTGCCGATGAACACGCCGATGCGGCGAGCGCCGAAGCGACGGCGGGCGGCCTGCACGGCTTCGATGAAATCATCTTGTTGCAATCCCAGCCAAGCCAGTTGGTTGTTCCGGCAGGCATAGGCTTGTAGCGCATCGGGCAGCCTGACATCCTCGACTCCCTCCACGCGTCCGATCCAGGTGGGCAGGTCGGCGTCCTCGAAATCGCAGGGACGCAATCCGCTGCGTCGTTCCTGCAATGCGCTCAACGTGGCGCGCAATCCCCGGCCCAGGGCGCTGGTCAGGGTATAGGCTTCAAGGGTCGGCATCGCGAGGAAGAAAAGCGATTTCCGATCCAATCGGCGTCGGCCTTGCGAAGATTCCACCGTCCACCGCGAACCCGATCAAGAAGGGGTAGAACCTCGTAAAGCCTTTTTTGCCCATCGGGCGAAGGGGTTAAAAAACCGATGGGCCAGGCGTAACGCCCGGCCCGCTGGATAGGCTCAACCCAAATTGACGCCGTAGTCTCTGGCGACGGCGGCCAAGCCGCCCGCGTAGCCTTGGCCGATGGCCTTGAACTTCCATTCGCTGCCATGCCGATAGAGTTCGCCGAAGATCATGGCGGTCTCGATGGAGGCGTCCTCGGAGAGATCGTAGCGGGCGATTTCCGCGTTGCCGTCTTCGTTGACCGCGCGAATAAAGGCATTGCTGACCTGCCCGAAGTTTTGCTTGCGGGCCTCGGCGTCGTGGATGGTGACCACGAAGGCGACCTTGGCGGCGTTCGGCGTCATGGCGCCCAGGGAGATGGCGATCTGTTCGTCATCCCCTTCGCCCTCGCCGGTCAGATTATCGCCCATATGGGTGACCGCGCCGGAGGGGTCTTTCAGATTGTTGTAAAACACGAAATGCTGATCGCTCAGCACCTTGCCGCTCTCGTCCAGAACGAATGCCGAGGCGTCAAGGTCGAACGCCGCGCCGTCGGTTTTGCGGACATCCCAGCCCAGCCCGAAAACGACCGTCTTCAGACCGGGAGCTTCCTTGGTGAGGGAAACATTCTGACCTTTACTCAGGGAAACAGCCATAACACAGTACTCCTCGCTAGGGATAAACAATCGTTTTTCCGCCCCGCCCGTGGACCAGGCAAGGCTCTGTTGGAACGGATGAACGGGTGGTTCAGATGTTCACGCCGTATTGCCGGCACATGGCGGCCAAACCGCCGTTGTAGCCCTGTCCCACGGCGCTGAACCGCCATTCGTTGTTGTGGCGATAGATCTCGCCGAAGATCATGGCAGTCTCGGTGGAGGCGTCCTCACTGAGGTCGTAGCGGGCCACCTCCTGGTTGGTGTCGGCATTGACCAGACGAATGTAGGCATTCTGAACCTGACCGAAATTCTGCCGCCGCTGTTCAGCCTCGTGAATCGTGACGGTAAACGCGATTTTCTGTATCTCGGCGGGGACTTTGGCGAGATCCACCAGGAGTACCTCGTCGTCGCCTTCGCCCGCGCCGCTGCGGTTGTCACCGGTGTGCTCCACGGAACCGTCCGGCGATTTAAGCTGATTGTAAAAAATGAAATCAGCATCCGAGCGGACCTTGCCGCCGGCATTCAACAGGAACGCCGAGGCATCCAGGTCGAATTCCGAACCGTCCGTGGATCGCTCGTCCCAGCCCAGTCCGACATGGACTTTTTTCAGATCCGGCGCTTCCTTGCTCAGGGAGATACGGCCGCCTTTGTTCAAAGAAATTGCCATTGCTTCAATCCTCCTCTCACTCGTTACCCAGGCTTGATTGCCATCCGGCGCCGTGCTCAGCTTTGCGCCGTCGTTAGAACGGGATTACCGAAAAATTTATTGCGTATTGCTTTGCGGATCAGATCGACGGGAATGATGATCAGCGAAAGCAACAGCACATAGAGCCACTCCGGCAAGGTCAGGCCCACGGTGCGCAAGACCTCGCCCCCTAGATAAGTAAAGACAATCTGCAGGCCGAAGATCAATGAAACCACGCCCAGGAAGTTCTTATTGTCGAGCAGATGATCGAACAGATTCAGGCTCTCGGTGCGGGCGTTGAATTTATTGAAGTTGTGCATGAACACGAAAAATCCGAAAAACGCGGTCAGAAACACCAGTTCATTGGCTTCCGGCGTCAGGCCGGGCCGCGTGAACAATTCCTTGATGGGGGCGTAGGTCAGGAAAATCAAGCTCAAAATGGTCGCGCAAATGCCATTGGTGAGTATCGAGGACCACATTTCGCCCGTGATCAAATGCGCATCCTTGGGAATGGGCTTTTCCAGCATGTACCGGTTCAGCGCCGCTTCGCCGGAGAAGGCCAGCGCCGCCAGAGTGTCCATGATCATGTTGATCCACAACAACTGGACCATGGTCAGCGGCAGATCGAAGCCCATGAACGGTCCCAGGAACGCCAGGAGAATCGCCGAAACGTTGACGGTGAGCTGGAATACCAGGAATTTGCGGATGGACTTGAATAAGGTGCGGCCGTACAGCACGGATTGGGTCAGCGATTGGAAATTGTCGTCCAAAATCACGATGTCGCTGGATTCCTTGGTCATTTCCGTGCCGCTGCCCATGGCGAAGCCGACGTCGGCGTTTTTCACGGCCGGGGCGTCGTTCACGCCGTCGCCGGTCATGCCCACGACCCAACCCATTTCCTTGGCGAGTTTCACCAGCCGGCTCTTGTCCGTGGGAAAGGCGCGCGCCACCACGTAAAGATGCGGTAGCAGGTCTTTAACCTCGGCGTCCGACAACTGGCCCAGTTCTTTCGAGGTAATGATTTTAGCCTGTGCGTCACCCTCCAGCAGACCCACGTCCTTGGCGATGGCCTGGGCGGTTTCCTTGGCGTCGCCGGTGATCATGACCACGTGGATGCCGGCGGTCCGGGCGCGTTTGACCGCCCCGTAGGATTCCGCGCGCAGATCGTCCCGCAAGCCGAAGATGCCGACCAGGGTCAAGGGCTCGGGCAGTGACTGATCGGCGTTAATGGGCGTATCGGACACCGCGACCGCGAGCAGGCGCATGGCGCGCTCGGACAACGTATGCATTTCGCTGTTGAAGGCGTCCTTGTCGTTCAGTTCGACCCGTTCGCCCTGGCCATTCAGATAATGCGTGCAGTTCTGCAGGACGATCTCCGGCGCCCCTTTGATCAGGGTGAGGTTGCGCGCCCCGCTGACCTGCGTGCCGGAGAATTTGCGGGTGCTGTTGAAGGGGATGAGGTCCACGATGTCGATCGCGTCCTTATCCGCCAAGCGCCGTCCCAAAAAGCGCAGCAACGCTTGCTCCGTGCGGTCGGCGCCGACGATGCCGGGCGCGTCGGGGTTGCTGGCGTCGATCACCGCGCTGGTGTTGTTGCGCAGCGCGAAAGCAGCCAGATCGCGCAGTGTTTCCGGTATGTCGTCCAACTTCGCGTAATGTTGCCGGTCGCCGGCTAGGAAGTCCGCCACCACTAATTGTCCCTGAGTCAGCGTGCCGGTCTTGTCGGTGAACAGCACCGTCAGGCTGCCCGCCGTTTCTATGCCCAACAGTTTACGCACCAAGACCTTGGCGTTCAGCAGCTTGCGCATATTCAAGGAGAGCACGATGGCGATCATCATGGGCAGACCTTCCGGCACGGCCACCACGATGATGACGATGGACAGAATGAGCGCCGTGACGCCATCGGAAACGATTTGGCCGATGGGGTTGTTCGCCCAGTACAGCGCGATGTCGCCGGGCGCGTCGGGCGCGAAATAGATCTTGTTGAGCATGAAGGCCACGGCGATCAACGTGGCGCCGATATAGCCGAAGGCGCTGATCTGTTTGCCGAGCACCGTGAGCTTTTCCTGCAACGGCGAAAGCCGGTCCTCGGCGCTGGTGATTTCCTTGAGCGTCGCGCCGTATTTCGTCTGGTCGCCCACGGCGGTGGCGCGCATCACGGCTTCGCCGTCCTCGATCAGGGAAGCGCGTAGCAGGACATGGATTTCGTCGTTGACGGGCGCATCGGGAGAAGGCAGCGCCTGCTTGCGAAGCGGCTCGGATTCGCCGGTCAAGGCCGCCTGACTGACTTCCAGATGCCCGGCCAGCAAAACCCCGTCGGTCGGCACGGTATCGCCGGGTTGCACGAGGATATGGTCGCCGACCACCAGATCGTTGATGGAGATTTCGACTAGGCGCCCGTCGCGAAACACTTTGACCAGAATCATCGAGGCTTCCTCCAGCAATTTCTGGAAGGCGGTCTCGTTGCTGTATTCGGACCAGGTGGCCACCAGGGTCGCCAGCACCACGGCGATGGCGATGCCGACCCCTTCGTACCAATGGGTGTAGCCCAAAATCGCCAGACAGACGGTGACGACCAGCGCCACGATCAGGATGATGATGATCGGGTCCTTGAGATTATCGATCAGCTTGTCCAGGAAGGTTTCCGTTTCCTGGGAGGTAACGGCGTTGGAGCCGTATTGCTCACGGGCGGTTAGGACTTCCTGCGCGGTTAGACCGGGGAAGGAAAATTTCATGAGTAACCTCTGAGGGGTCGGTGGTTAGCCGATGTCGCTTGCTGCCGGCGGACTAGTCTTGACCGACATTCGCCGCCGTGAGGAATCGGTTGGGTCGAGTCGACTCGGCCCACGGGTCGTTCCGTGCGTCAGGCATGACCGTCGATGTGGATAGAAAACCGGGGAGATGGATTGGAATGGAAAATAGGCTGGTCGGCGTGTTCGCCCTCTCCGGGCGGGAGAGGGCGTTTAGCCTGAGCGGCCCTATAGGTCGAAATCCTTGGAGTTCAGGCCAAGTTCCTGGCAGACCTTGCGTACGGCCTGTTTCTCCGTTTCGTCGAAGTTGCCATCGGCCGCACCGATTGCGCAGCACACCCTCACCATCAGGCGGGCTTCGTTTTCCTTGGATTTCAGCTTGCCGACCGCCTGCAGGGCGTTAGCTTCCCCCACGGCCAGATCGAAATCGAAATTCTTGGAAAACTTTTCGAAGGCGCTGATGACTTCATCGACGCTGAAAACGGACAAGACGTCCGAGGTTCGCAGGAACCCCATCATCTTCTGCTTTTCTTCCGGCTTGACCACGCCGTCGGCATAGGCCACCAGCGCGCAACCGGCGACCACGCCTTCCATGAAGGTCTTGTTTCGGACCTTGGTGACTTCGTTCTTCAGGTTCGTCGTAACTTCTTGGAAGCGATTCTTCAACCAATCTAAGGACATGGGAATATCCTCCTCGCGAGGGAAATAAAAGTCAGTTCTTGGTGCCGGCCTGCCAGCGCAGTCCGAAGTGGTACGCCTGATCCATCGTCGGGTGATTGGGGAAATACTCGATCAGCTTGCTGACCTCGATATTGCCGCCACGGTTTTCCAGCAGGGCGACGGCGCACATCCCCTGATCGTTGCGATGGCTGTCCAGACGGACTTCCAACGTGGGTTGATTGGGCGTGGCGATGGTGACCACAGCGTCGGCCGCCGCCCAGTTCGGCACGCCTTCGTAGATGAAAGCGAAAATCAAAACGCGCCGGATATGCTCCCACTGCGCCCCGTTGATATGCAGAAATTCGCCGGCGGCGGAGTCCCCGGTGCGGTCGTCGCCCAGCAATTGGATGAACGGAGGCTGCTGAAAACTGCCGAAGGAATTGCCCAGCGCCTGCACGGCGCCGGCGAGCCAACGTCCTTCGACCTGCATGTTCAACTGAAACAGACAGCCCAAATCCAGGTCGATGCCTTTATTGCCGCCCATCATGCGGCCGAGGAAGCCGCCACCGCCCGATTTCGATTGGCGGTTCCAATTCAGATTCACCACGATGCGCTCGAAGCCTTGCCCGCGTTTTTCCAGGGAAACCTTCTGGCCTTTTTTCTCCAGAGTGATTTTCTCAAGGCGCACGGGACCGGACGGCGCGGGCGGTGGCGGGGCGGGCCTGGGCGCTTGTTCCACGCGCGGCGCGGGCGCCGGACTGGGCGCGGTGGGAGGTGGGGGAGCGCCGGCATCCGGGTCTTCTCCGACGTCGACACCGTAGTTGCGGGCCAGTGGTCCGAGTCCGCCGACGAAGCCCTGACCGACCGCGCGGAATTTCCATTCATTGTTGCGGTGATACACTTCGGCGGCGATGACGGCGGTTTCCGCCATGCCCCCGGTGGTCAAGGGAAAAGTGGCGATGACGGCCTTGCTCTGGGCATCGCGCAAATCGATTTGAACCCGCTGCAATTGAGAAAATGACTGCCCGCGATTTCGCCCTTCGTGGATAGTCAGGGTCAGCGCGATCTTCTCGATGGCTTGGGGAAGTTGCTGCAAATGAAGGGTGAATACCTTGCCGTCCGCGCCGCGTTGGATGCCGCCCCCGCTCAGGGTGGGCTGGTTATAGAACACGAAATCTTCGTCCCCGCGCACTTTACCCTGCGCGGTTAAGGCAAAGACGCTGGTATCGATCTCCAGGGGCGAGTTGGACGGTTCCCAAGCGATGGCCAATTCGATGGAATGCGAGCTGGGGCTGAGTTTGTTGATGGAGATGTTTTGACCGGGCTGCAGATCCATTGTCGAGCCTCCTGGTTGTTAGAGGTGGGGCCGAATGACTGGAAGCAAATCCATAAAAGTACGGCCCTCGCCGTGGTCGCCGATCGCCTGTACCTTCCAGTCGCCATCGTGGCGGTAGAGCTTGGTCATGATCAGTCCGGTGAAATGCCCGCCTTCCAGGGATAGATTGAAGCGTGCGATTTCTTTGCCGGCGTCGGCGTCCACCACGACACAAAACGCGTTGGGTATGCCTTCGAAGGACTCGCCGCTGAAACTGTTGACCGTGAAGATCAAGCTTTGCACGGTGGTCGGCGCCTGGTTCAAGTCAATCGTGATGCGCTCGTTCTCCACGTCGGCGTTGCCGCCGCCGGAACGATCGTCGCCGCTGTGCTGGACCGAGCCGCAGCGACTCTGCAATTGCCGGAACCAGACCTGATCGACCAGATTGCCGGCGCCATCGAACATCAGGCAAGAGGCATCCAAGTCCACCGCGACGGCCTTGGCGCCGCCGCCAAAACCCAGGAAACCCTTGCTGACCACCGACTTCATCCCCCAGCCCAGCCCCATATAGATACGTGACAGGCGGGCGCCGGCCTCTTTGGCAAGGCTGATACGTTGTCCTTTTTGCAGATTGATAGACATGCTGGTGTTCCTCCGCTGCGAGTGCCAATTATCTAGTGAATCAATGATCGGGTGAGTGTCCAGATTTTATTGTGGCTGTTTATACAGGGGATGTGGAGGTTGCGGCGGGTGATTTCAAGTTCCACCGCGTTTTCGCCCGGTACCGGGCGAATCAGAGCAGTAACGCCATGATCAAGGGCAGAGTCGCCAATGAGGCGGCCGTTTCCACCGTGACGATAGCCGCCATCAACTGGGCGTCGCCACCGAGCTGACGGGCCAGGATGTAGGCCGAAGGCGCTCCCGGAAGCGCGGTGAATAATACCAGCACCGATGTTTCCAAATCATTTAACCCGACCAGCCTGCATAGCAAGAACGTCAACGCGGGTAACGCCAGCAATTTGAGCGCCGTCGTCAGAAATAATTCCCGGCGGCGCGACCAGGTGGCCTGCAAATAAAGGCCCGCTCCCACCGTCAACAGCCCCAACGGCAAGGCTGCGCGCGCCAGGAGATCCAGCACGGCGGCCGTTCCCAATGGCAGCCCCAGGCCACTGATGTTCAGAGCGATCCCCGCCAGACAGGCGACGATCAACGGGTTACGCAGCAGCGCGGCGAACAGTTGCGTGATGCCCAGCGAGCCGTTCGAATGACTCAACACCGCGACGCACAGCACGTTGATCAAGGGAATTAACAGGGCGATGGCCAGCGCGGCCAGCGTGGCTCCCGGCGCGTGCAGCAGGGCGCTGGCGGCCGCCAGTCCCACGTAGGTGTTGAAACGTATGCTGCCCTGATAGATGGAACTGAAAGCCGGACCGTCCACGCCCATTCGGGGTTTGATCAGGAACAGCAAGATCGTGATAAGCCCCAGCGTGGCGACGATCACTCCCGCGAAGGGGGCGATCGCGTAATCGCCCAGATCGGCTAGCGCCAGACGATGCACCAGCAGGGCGGGGAAGAGCAGGAAATAAGTCAGTTGTTCGGCGGCGGGCCAGAAGGCGGCGTCCGGAAAGCCGTAACGCTTGAGCAGGTGGCCGAGGACGATGATGCAAAAGATCGGGCCGAGTGCTCCGTAAATGGCGAATAGGGGTGTATTGGCGAGCATATTGCGAAAAAAGAGTGGTCGCAGCCCATTGGGGAAAAACGGGCCGTATGAAACGGTGGGTGTACGTGACGCAATGGGTATTACCGTGGCCGAAGGCACGGTTTCCCGCGCCGACGACAGCAAGGTATTACAATCGGGGAGAAATGGCTACCTGGAAGATTCAGAAGTCGATGTTGGCCGTGAGTGAGTGCGACAACCGCCTCTCAACCGCTATCGGAAGGTCCATGCCCCTAACGGTCGAGAGGTTTCTATTTTGCAAGAATACCGCCATGCAAAGCGGTGGTGATGGTTGAAGGCGAGTCCCCTTATCTCCCTATAGGAAGGCTTACTTCGCTGTTGGATCAATTCAAGCCGCCATACCGAACATTTTTTTAATCTTCGTGAAAAACGACATATGTTCCGTGCCTGTGGAAAGTCCTTTTTTGACCAGATAGGCTCCCAGTTTCTTGTCGTCTTTCATGATATGGTCAACCAGCCATTTCTTTAGAAAGAAAAGTAAATCGTAATTGGATGCATTAGGATCTTCTTCGTATTTTTTCAGATGTTGTCCCACCATGTTGATTAAATCGTCATGGCGGTGTTTATGTGATTTTTGTTCCGGATATTTGGAAATATCCATCAAGCTTTCTTCGGTTGCGAAGTGGATCCGAGTATATTCAACTAACCTGGTAAGAATCTCGTCCCTGGCCTCCTTTCCCCAGCCTCCGCTGATGCCCTCATTGACTTTATTGACCATGGACACCAGTTCCTTATGCTGCTCATCAATTTGCTGTACTCCGACGCTCAGTGAATCCGACCATTCGATGAAAGGTTTCATTGTTAGGTGCCTCGTGTTGTGTGTATGCGATCCGTATCTCCATAACGACGATGATGAATAATGACTGGCCCTCTTAAAGCCAGTACTCCTGGGTCAGACCAATCTCCATGATATATCGTCTATCCGACGATAAGCGTGTCAATAGCGAATACCGAGTGAATATGACCTAAATCCCGCAGGCATGGGGTTCTGAACGAACATCCCCAATTTGTGTTGGGATAGGTCTGCGGGTAAAGTGCCCGCGCGCGCCTCCATGAGTGACGAGCGAACTTGCCACAGAGTCGATCTGGATTGCTGGAATGCGGGTAAGACCGAATGCGCTGGCGGCGTTCGGGCCAAAATCCAGCAAAACGATTAGGACGGACAATGTGTAATCCTCCAAGCGAATGGTTATATATTTAAATGATCACGTTTCAGAAACATGACAACCTGGAGAACTATCAAAAGGATAGACGTTGGAATGGGCGGATACAAACGCCTGGCCGAATTAAATGGGATTTTTGAGTCTATAGTTTTAACTCTGGTTGATTGACATCAAGCCGCGACAACGCGACGCCCATCGCTCCCTGTTTCCACCCCGTATCGGGCGGTCTCAGGATGCATTTTCACCAAAGAGGTTTGTTCCCGATGAATGACATTTTCAACGATGTGGACCCCCTGGAAACCCGGGAATGGATGGAGGCGCTGGACGCGGTACTTGAGCGTGATGGACCAGAGCGCGCGCATTTCCTGCTGGAGCAGTTGCTGAATAAAGCCTATACCAGCGGTACGGATATGCCGTACAGCGCCAACACGCCTTATCTCAACACCATTCCGCCCGAGCGCGAGGAATATACCCCCGGCGATCCCGCCGTGGAGTGGCGCATCCGCTCCCTGATCCGCTGGAATGCGCTGGCCATGGTGGTGCGCGCCAACAAGATTACCTCGGAGCTGGGCGGTCATATCGCGAGCTTTGCCTCCAGCGCCACGTTATACGATGTGGGCTTCAATCACTTTTGGCATGCGCCGACGGGGCAGCACGGCGGCGATTTGGTGTTTATCCAGGGCCACTCGGCTCCGGGCATCTACGCGCGGGCCTTTCTCGAAGGGCGGATCAGCGAGGAACAGCTCAACAATTTCCGCCAGGAAGTCAGCGGCAATGGGTTGTCTTCCTACCCGCATCCCTGGTTGATGCCGGATTTCTGGCAGTTCCCCACGGTTTCCATGGGGTTGGGACCGATCATGGCGATTTATCAGGCCCGCTTCATGAAGTACCTGCACAATCGCGGTTTGATCGATGCCGCGGGCCGGAAAGTCTGGGCTTTCATGGGCGACGGAGAAATGGACGAGCCGGAAGCGCAAGGCGCTATCGCGTTGGCGTCGCGGGAAAAATTGGACAACCTGATTTTCGTCATCAATTGCAATTTGCAACGGTTGGACGGGCCGGTGCGCGGCAACGGCAAAATTATTCAGGAGCTGGAAGGTAATTTCCGGGGCGCGGGTTGGAACGTCATCAAAGTCATTTGGGGCTCTTATTGGGACCCGCTGCTGGCCCAAGACAAGACCGGCATCCTGCGCAAGCGCATGGAAGAGTGCCTGGATGGCGAATACCAGACCTTCAAGGCGCGGGGCGGGGCTTACACGCGCGAGCATTTCTTCGGCAAATACCCGGAACTGCGGGAGATGGTCAGCCATCTTTCCGACGATGACATTTGGCGTCTGAACCGCGGCGGACACGATCCGCACAAGGTCTACGCGGCCTATGCGGCGGCCATGAAGCACACCGGTCAGCCCACGCTGATTCTGGCCAAGACCGTCAAGGGTTACGGCATGGGGGTGTCCGGCGAAGGCATGAACATCACTCATTCGCAGAAGAAGATGGGGCACGGGGCGCTCAAGGATTTCCGCGAGCGTTTCCAGATTCCGATCGCCGAAGAGGATCTGGACAAGGCGCCGTTCTATAAGCCGGCCGCAGACAGCCCGGAGATGAAGTATCTGCAGGAACGTCGCGCGGCGTTGGGCGGTTATCTGCCGCAGCGCCGCTGCGCGGCGGAACCGCTGCAAGCGCCCGACTTGTCGGCCTTCGAGTCCTTGATGGTGGATTCGGGCGACCGGGAGTTGTCCACCACCATGGCCTTCGTGCGGGTCATCACGGCGCTTTGCCGGGACAAGAACATGGGCAAGCACGTGGTTCCGATCGTCGCTGACGAGGCCCGCACGTTCGGCATGGAAGGCATGTTCCGGCAGGTTGGCATTTACGCCCCGACCGGCCAGTTGTATCAGCCGCAGGACGCCGATCAGCTCATGTATTACAAGGAAGATAAACAGGGTCAGATCTTGCAGGAGGGCATCAACGAGGCCGGTTCCGTCGCTTCCTGGATCGCGGCCGGTACGGCGTACAGCAACCACGGCGTGAACATGGTGCCGTTCTACATCTTCTATTCCATGTTCGGTTTCCAGCGCATCGGCGATCTGGCCTGGGCGGCGGGCGACATGCAGGCGCGTGGGTTCCTGGTGGGCGGAACGTCCGGACGCACCACGCTGGCGGGCGAAGGATTGCAGCATCAGGACGGACACAGCCAGATCTTCTCCAGCTTCATTCCCAACTGCGTGTCCTACGATCCGACCTTCGCCTACGAACTGGTGGTGATCATCCAGGACGGGTTGCGGCGCATGTTCCAGGAACAGGAGAACGTGTTCTATTACGTGACCACCTTGAACGAAAACTACCCGCAGCCCGGTATGCCCGAAGGCGCCCGCGAAGGCATTCTCAAGGGCATGTATCTGTTCCGCGCCGGTGCCGAAGCGCCGACCCAGGTACAACTCATGGGTTGCGGCAGCATTCTGCGCGAAGTGATCGCCGCCGCCGATCTGCTGGCCGAAGATTTCGACGTCTCCGCCAATGTCTGGGCGGTGCCCGGTATCAATCCCCTGCGTCGGGATGGCTTGGACGCACAACGTTGGAACCTGTTGCATCCCGATCAGGAGCCGCGCCCGAGCTATTTGGAAAGTTGCCTGAAGGATCATCCGGGACCGGTGATTGCCGCGACCGACTACATGAAGCTGTACGCCGATCAGTTGCGGCCGTTCATATCCCGGCGCTATGTAGTGCTGGGTACGGATGGTTTCGGTCGTAGCGATACGCGGGTCAATCTACGCCGTCATTTCGAAGTGAATCGTTACTATGTGGCGGTGGCGGCCTTGAAGGCCCTGGCCGATGAGGGGGTGATTCCGGCTACCAAGGTAGCCAAGGCTATCAAACAGTACGGCATCGATCCCGAGAAACCCAATCCGGTTACCGTGTAAGCAAGCACCAGAACCGATTTTTTCCGACGTTGGAGGCATTCCCAATGGGTGCGATTCAAGAAATACACGTGCCGGACATCGGCGATTTCAAGGGCGTGGATGTCATCGAGGTGTTGGTGTCGCCCGGTGACCGGATCAGCGCCGAGACGCCGTTGATCACGCTGGAGAGCGACAAAGCGAGTATGGAGGTGCCTTCGCCGACAGAAGGCGTGGTCAAGGAAGTCAAGATCAAAGTGGGCGACAAGGTTTCCGAAGGGGATCTGATTCTTTTACTGGATGTTGGCGAGGGTTCCGGCGCGGCGCCGACCGCCAAGCCGGAATCCGCGCCTGCGCCGGCCGAAGCGCCGAGCGCCAAGCCGGCCGGCGGGAGTGGGGTCAAGGAAGTGCGCGTGCCGGACATCGGCGATTTCAAAGGCGTGGAAATCATCGACGTGTTGGTAGCGCCTGGCGACGCTATTTCCGTCGAGGCTCCGCTCATCATCTTGGAAAGTGATAAGGCGTCGATGGAAGTGCCGTCGCCGGCGGAAGGCGTGGTCAAGGAAATCAAGGTCAAGACCGGCGACAAGGTATCGGAAGGCGATTTGATCCTGTTGCTGACAGTCGAAGGCGGGGCGGAAGATCATCATGCCGAAGAGCCGCGCCGGCCGCCGGCCGCCGTGACTCTAGGGCCGACCGTGCAGAAGCCGGCTAGTTACGAAGAACGGAAAATACCGGTAGCGCCAGCGCCGGTCGTGGACGAAGTCACGTTCGCCAAGGTGCACGCCAGTCCCTCGGTACGGCGGTTCGCCCGCGAGCTGGGCGTGGATCTGGGCCGTATCGGCGACGGTAGCGGACGCAAGGGGCGTATCACACAGGACGACGTGCGCAACTTCGTCAAGCAGGTGATGGCCGGCGGCGCAGCCCCGGCGGCGAGCGCACCGGCGGCGGGAAGCGGCATTCCGCCGATTCCAGCGGTCGATTTCTCGAAATTCGGGGAAATCGAGAATCTGCCGCTGAACAAGATCAAACGGCTAACCGGCACGAATCTCAGCCGGAGTTGGTTGAATGTGCCGCATGTCACGCATCACGACGAAGCGGATATCACCGACACGGAGGCATTCCGCAAATCCCTCGGCGACGAAACCAAGCAGAAAGGCTTCCGCGTGACGATGCTGAGTTTTTTGCTGAAAGCCAGTGCTTCCGCCTTGCGGGAATTTCCGACTTTCAATGCCTCATTGGACCCGAGTGGCGAGAGCCTGATTCTCAAGAAGTACGTGCATATCGGAATAGCGGTGGACACGCCGGATGGGCTGGTGGTGCCGGTGCTGCGCGATGTGGATAAGAAGAGTGTGTATGCGCTGTCGGCGGAGATCGGGGAGATGAGCGCCAAGGCCCGCGAGCGCAAGCTCAAGCCGGGCGAGATGCAGGGCGCGTGTTTTACAATTTCCAGTTTGGGCGGTATTGGCGGCACGGCATTCACGCCGATAGTGAATGCACCGGAAGTGTCGATTCTCGGCGTCACCCGTTCGTCCATGAAGCCGGTTTGGAATGGCAAGGAATTCACGCCGCGATTGATGTTGCCGTTATCGCTTTCTTATGACCATCGGGTTATCGATGGCGCGCAGGCGGCTCGGTTTGTGGTTTATCTTTGCCGGGTAATGGCGGATGTTCGGCGGTTGTTGCTTTAGGCGGTAACTGTTATTACCGCGCTTTCTTAGGAAAGGCTTTTTGTGACCCCCGCTTTGCGGGGGTTTTTGTTTTTGATGGGAGATTGATGGCTTGATATTTTTCGTAGAATTAGTATGTTATGGGTTTGTTGGCTAAGATATTGGAAGATATGCAGAAACTGTATAATCACTTGATACGCCGGCACTTCGCGCCGGCGTATCGGCCCGAATGAGCGACAATCGATGAAAGCGCGAAGCGCGGCCTATCAATCCGAATCGAACGGACACCAAGGTGCCGCTCATTCGGGCCGTTATAAGTAAACCCAGCATCAGTGGTAGTAATAGAAAATGAAATGCTCTGTATATATAGCAACAAGCACAGATGGTTACATCGCAACTACTGAAGGAGCAGTCGACTGGCTCCATAGTGCTGGCAACCCAGATGCTGACATGGGTGATAGCCCAGATATGGGTTTTGGAGCTTTTATGGCTACTGTTGATTGCATGATCATGGGGCGTAAGTGCATGGAAATGATTTCCAGTATGAATTTACCTCCTGAACAATGGCCTTACGGTGACATACATATCGTTGTTTTGAGCAATACCTTAAAAACACCACCCGAAAACTTACAGGGCAAGGTGGAAATGTACTCTGGTGAAATTATTGACTTAATAGCTGAGCTAGAAAGCAAAGGGTTAAAACACGCTTATATTGATGGCGGTTCTACAATCACCTCATTTCTTAATCTTAAGCTCATAGATGAAATGACAATAACTAGAGCACCTGTATTGTTGGGCGGTGGTATTCTGCTTTTCGGTAACTTAGACAACCCGATAAAACTGGTCAACTCTAAGGCAACCGCTTTTGCCAATGATTTCGTCCAAATTAAGTACGGAATAAATTACTTATAACAAGCAGCTGCAGCGGATCAATTTACGCTGCGCTCCAATTGCCCGCTGAGCTGGGCGTTATGCCTGATAGCACTCTCTAATTCCTACCGAATTGCATAGCCTGTATAATTTGGTCACCAATCAAAAATCCAACGCTGAAATCGAATGACAGAAAAAGAGAATTTTGCAGGGAATCTTGAAGAGTTTGTTGCTGGGCTTAGAAATTATGTCAGCACAGATGATGGATAATGGACTGTAAAAGGTTTCGTTGATATTTTTAAAAACGTCTACACCATTTCAGCCGACACCAAGATTGTTTCAAAAATTCTTGAAATTCATTTGTTCCCGAAGATTTTGCACTTTGCCCAGTCCATCGGGTACAAAGTCGTGCTTGCTGAATACCAAAACTATTACCCGGATATCTCATTCGTAAAAGCCGATAACGAAGCCATCAAATTTGCGGTTGATTTCAAAACAACCTACAGAAATTCCAAGAAACCGCATTTATGCAACGGGTTTACACTCGGTTCACACGGTGCATATTTCGAAAATCGGACCAGCACCAAAAATATCCAGTTCCCTTACGGTTCTTATTCAGGCCATTTTTGCTTAGGCATTATCTACGATAGAACCGACGGCGCAACGATTGATGAAACTAAAGTCCACCGTATAGACGAACTTCAATCCATTGCCTCTGTAGTAAAAAATTTCCAGTTCTTCGTTACCGAAAAATGGAAAATCGCCAGTGATAAAGGCGGCAGCGGTAATACGGCGAATATCGGAAGCATCAATAATATTGCCGACATCATCGCCGGTCGAGGTATGTTTTCAAAACTGGGCGAAAACTGGTTCGATGAATATTGGATGAATTACCGAAAAATCACCATCCAAGACGGGAGAGGCGGAACGAAAAAGATTGCCACCTTGCGTGAGTTTGTCGCATACAAGAACGGTGATATTTCGTTGGTGGTCGATAAAAGGAACGGTGAAGAATGAGTGCTAAAGTATGCGTTCCTCCGATTAAATCACAAGGCATTAAAACCAAACTCGTGCCTTGGATAAAAAGCATTGTACCTAGCGATTTTGATGGTATGTGGATTGAACCTTTTATGGGAACGGGCGCGGTCGCTTTTAATATCGCTCCGCGATACGCCCTATTAAGCGACACGAATCCACACCTGATCAACTTTTACTCAAGCATTGCTTCTGGGGAAATAACCGCCGATGTGGTTAAAGCTTATTTAACCCGCGAAGGCGCATTGCTGCTAGAAAAAGGCGAAGACCACTACTATTTCATAAGAGACAGATTTAACTCTGGACATTCACCGCTTGATTTCTTGTTTGTCAATCGGGCAGGATTTAACGGAATGATCCGCTTCAATAGAAAAGGTGGTTTCAACATTCCCTTTTGCCGTAAACCCCAGCGATTTGCCCAAGCCTATGTAACAAAAATTGCCAATCAAGTGGATTGGGTAAGCAAAATCATTAAATCAAAACACTTCACGTTTAAATGTCAAGCTTTCAGTAAAACCATTGCCGAAGCTTCTATCCAAGATATTATTTATTGCGATCCGCCTTATATCGATAGGCATGTTGATTACTATAATGGCTGGGATGAAAGCCACGAACGCGAGCTGTTTAATAAGCTTTCGGAGTTTGAAGGGAAATTTATTTTATCGACGTGGCATCATAATGATTACCGAGAAAATGAATATATCAAGTCGTTATGGTCAAAACATAGCGTTATTACCCGTGAACATTTCTATCATATTGGCGGAAAAGAAGAGAATAGAAATCCGGTTATTGAGGCACTGGTTACAAATTATATTGCCGCGTCTGTTGAGAAAAAAAATGAGTGTCCAATTCAATACGCCATTTTTGAGAAATCGACTAAATATGGAGCGGCATAACATGGCGCTCAAGCCGGTAATAAAAAATAATAGGGCCAAAATAATAGGGGCCAGGCCCTGAGGTATCCCCTCAAATTTAGCCACGCGCCGATCCTCCAAGGAACAGCGCGTCATGATCTCGTGCGACCCATTGATCGACGTCCGTGATGGTCTCGACCAGACAACTGAGTCCGGTAGGGTGGGCAACGGCAGTTGCCCACCCTACAAAGCTTAATCGAATTTGATCCCATTGGTGAAATTGGAATACATGGCGGAGGCGTTGTGTCCGTAACAAGGAGCGAATAAAACGGATGCCCAGTCCAAAATACTTTTTGTTCGGACATACTGGTTATCCGCTGCCCCGTTAGCTATCAAAAGAGAAGCACTTTCGCATCGTTGGCGTTGCGGAAGTCCCAATACGGGACTATGATGCGGTCATGCGCATTATCGCTCTATCGACGTTGAGAAAATTCTGGCAAAGCTCGCCTTCTTTTGCGGATTCCATCCAGCCAGGAATGGCCTGGTATCGAGAAAACCTAAAGGCTGATTGGTCCTCTCCCAACGAAGTAAAGGCACAATTCTCAAACACGAGTATTCTGCGAGATGGTCGTGTCGTTTTTAACATCGCCGGGAACAAGTATCGGGTGGTAGTTTGGATAAATTACGCTTACCGCGTCGTTTATATCCGCTTCATCGGAACCCACAAACAGTATAATGAAATTGATGCACAAACAATTTGAGGTGTCCTATGGAAATTCGTCCCATCAAGACAGAAGCTGATTACGAGGCAACCCTGAAGGAAATTGAAAGCCTAATGTCCGCTGAGGCCGGCTCGCCTGAAGGGGATCGGCTGGATGTGCTGGTAACGCTCGTTGAAGCTTACGAACGGGTTCACTATCCAGTGGATTTCCCTGATCCGATTGAAGCCATCAAGTTTAGAATGGAGCAGCAGGGTCTTGCTGTCGAAGACCTTATTCCGATCATTGGGCGCAAAAATCGAGTCTATGAAATTTTGGCTCGGAAACGACCTCTGACGCTCCGCATGATTGAGGGGCTGCACGAGAGATTTTCAATTCCAGCGGAAAGCCTGCTGAAACACAGTTCCTAAATAATGGAAATGATAGGGAACATGGACCACAGTGTTGTAGGAAATTCAAACGAGTTTAACCCCCTTGATAAAATTGGAATATATGAAGGAAGCCCAGCCCGACCGGATCAAAACTAGGTCGGTTATATAGGCGTTAGGTGCCTGCTCAATCAATAGGAATATCCGTATGTCAAAAACAATCACCATTAGCTTGCCGGTGACGAACCTTGATAAATCCAAAGCGTTCTATTCGGCCATCGGCTTTGAGGCCAACCAAAATTTTTCAGACCCTACAGCGGCAATGATGGTTTGGAGCGAAAACATTAGCGTTATGCTGTTAACGCACGATAGGTGGCGCACGTTTACCACTCGCCCAATCCCTCCAAATACCTCAAGCGAGGTTGCATTGAATATCTCGTGCGAATCACGCGAGGATGTAGATGCAATGGCAGAATCTGCGGGCCGAAATGGCGGGACGACTGATATCAACCCGGTTGAAGAGCACGATTCTATGTACGGCCGGGACTTTTGTGACCCGGACGGACATGTGTGGGGCGCCATGTGGATCGACGCTAGTGTTGGGCCAGCCCGGTAGGGTGGGCAACTTGTTGCCCACGCGGAATCTTTCGGTGTAATGAACGAAATATATTGGTGTAGGAATAATGCGAATGATGCGCTTCCTTTCGTCAGCACATCCTGCGTGCTGAAGTGGGACAGAGCACGGTTGTATAGAACAGTCAATCGAGTTTGACCCCATTGGCCGGATTGGAATGCATGAAGGGAGCCTAGTGAGACCGGCAAGCAGTTGCCCACTTTACAAAATTGGCTCCTCTCCAACATCCTCGCGGCTTAGCTCCGTGATTATTTGCTTCAGGGCGTGGTGCATGAAGGAATGTGGTATTTCTTAGTACTTATCGGAATTTTTTATGCTATCGGCATCGGTGGGCTCTGGTACTCATTGCACTTGATAAAACGCTCGCAGCAACCGGCCGGATGGCCATTGGCTGTCGGCACGATAGAATCGTGCGATTTGGATTCGCACATCGACTATGACGATGATGGTGAAGTAACTTTTTATCAAGTCAAAGTGAATTACAGCTACACAGTTGGCGGCCGTGAGCTGATGAACGATGTCCTTGTGTTTGGGTACTGCGCTACCAATAGCCAAAAGGTTCACCAGGAGATATTCGATAAACTCGCAGCAGCTCACACCGTACAAGTGCGTTATGATCCAAGCGATCCTCAGACATCCGTACTTTCATTTGGCGTTCACCGTTCAATATGGTTGTCCTTGGCGTTTGCTATTCTTTGGCTGTTATTGGTGTCTGGTTTCACAATCATTTGGTGGGCCATATTTTTTGTTCACCGTCCAAAATGGTTGTTCTTGGCGTTTGGCATTAGTTTTCTGCTATTCGTAATTGGTATTGCGATCCACTCATGGATAGTTCCACAGAACGATCATGTGTTGCTTGAGAACCTTGTCACTCATTAGCACCAACGAAAATCGCGAATAACAATCGCATGCGACGAGCGGCCCGAATGAGCGGGTATCGATGAGTGTTCGAAACACGGTGCAACAATCCGAATCGAATGGACATGCTTAGAGGAGGTCGCTGCTCATTCGGCTTTGGACAATTAGAGATTTTTTATGAAACCAGAACGTACCTATCAACATGACTTTTCTGAGTCGAGTCCTGCGATGCATGATGTCGACGGTAGAAAAAGAAAGGCGGCAACAATGGTTGCCGTGCTGAACGATTACTTTGATATTTCTTTACACGACTTGCGTGTGCTCGATGTAGGAGGATCCACAGGAATAATAGATGAGTATCTGTCTAACTACTTTGGTTCAGTTACGGGAATAGATATTGATGAAAAAGCTGTTAACTTCGCATCCAGAACACTGAATAGAGAAAATCTCTATTTTCATCTTGGTGATGCAATGAACTTGGCAGTTTCCAACGAAATGATTGATGTGGTGATTTGCTCGCAAATTTACGAGCATGTCCCCGATGCCAAGAAAATGATTGATGAGATTTATCGAGTTCTTAGACCGGGCGGTATATGTTATTTTGCAGCATCGAATCGCCTTATGTGGAATGAGCCGCATTACAACCTACCTCTATTGTCGGTAGTTCCGCGGCCCATTGCTCATTGGTATATTCGGTTGGCTGGAAAAGCTGACTTCTATCATGAACTTCATTTTTCTTATTGGGGCTTAAAGAACCTGGTAAAGGCTTTCAAGACAATTGACTATACGCGCAAGGTAGTCGAACAACCGGATCGATTTGGCACGGCCTACATGGTCTCGCCAGGCACCATTAAGGCATGGTTAGCCCGATTGATCACTGAGTGGGTTTACTGGGCGACGCCTGGATACATTTGGCTGCTTCAAAAGCCCGGTGTATTTGCAGCTCAAAAATGCGTTACAGGTGATGTTTGGAATGCTGTTTCCTAGCGCGTCTAAATGCAGCCCAATAGGGTGGGCAACTTGTTGCTCATGGGGTTGACTGTTTCCAGAAGGCGCTTAACCTCATAAGCCCAGTAAGGTGGGCAATTTGTTGCCTACACGGAATAAAAAGCACCACATACCATTCGGCGTTAGTTCTAATTTGATTTGTAATGCGTACTTCAACGTTCTCTGCGTGAGTAATAAGTTACTCATCCTACAAAACTGTCGTCGGTGTAATGAACGAAATATATTGGTGTGTGAATAACGTGAATGATGCGCTTCCTTTCGTCAGCATATCCTACGTGCCACGTGCTTTATTCCCAACAAGTTTAAAAGACGGAACGTAGCAGACCAAATTGGCTGGTTCAAGATGAACCGGCAATGATTCGAAATGAACCGCTGGGACTATTGGCGGTGTCGGGCAGGGAAAAAGGAAATAAAAGTCGATGGTTCGCATCCCGTATGCCGGTTAGCCGCCAAAATGCAGGCCGCCACGTTGGCTGCTTAGCGTCATCTTTTCAAACCTTTTGCGAAACGCTTGGATCGACTAGGTTCGTGCATACCAGAAAAAATGACTTTAAGGTTTTCCGACACGTGCTGACCGCTTGGCATAGTCTATGATTGAGCACATATACGGTGATCGACCGGCTTCCAAAAGGGGGTAATGTGTATGAGATCTTATGAAATACTTGAGAGCCCGTTTAAGGGTAATAAACTTTCGATAACCAAGTACGTTGTATCCAAAGATGGCAGTGTGGCGGGCGTAAACATCGAGGTTCGCCACGATATCACGACGATACCGTCAGGAAAATCATTAAGGTGGGTTCAGACTTTAACGACTAATGCTCCCGAGATTCTCAAGTGCAAATCGTCTTCCGTTGTCGATCCATTTGGTTCCTGGGACCCCAAGATACATAAAGTATCATTACCCGGCGTCACCAGCGTGTGTAAGGCCGATGACACAAAGCCATTCTATTGGACCGATTCGGAGTTTGCGACTAACGGGCCGGGTTTTAGCGATACCGCACGCTGGACAACGCCTGCCACAGGGCGTTACTGGTTTCAGTTTATCCTCGGTCTCACTGAAGTCACGGGAAAGGATGTGCATCATCTGGTAGCAATTAGTTGGGGATATGATCGAATGGCGGATGGGAGCGTCAGAGTCGCAGCCATTCTCAGAGCTAACTCGGTGCAAATGAAAAGCCACGGCGCCACATTGAAAAAGTATTACAGTACATACAAATTCACCTAATAGCGCCTTGAATCATTTAATTAATGGTCTATCCAAAATTGAGCGAGTGTAATTGAGGCTCGGAAAGCATGACCCGTGGAAATCATAATATGGCCGGTAATCGGAGCTTTGCCGCTCATGTCTGGCCTAAGCCTTTGGAAAGAACAATGAGCTTATCGCAGCAAAGCAATAGGAGGATTATGTTCCTACGAGTGACAAGTGCTAATCGAGTCAGGACATTGCTGAAAGGGTTGTCAATATTACTAATTGTTTTAGCATTGGGAGTCACAGCAGTCATGAATAGCACAGCCTCAGCTCAAGAGGTTAACCACTCTGATTTATCGGCGACGATTGCCGTTCCGCTACACGATGGGAGTCGGATGATTGATCTTTATTCTCCTGATAACCATTTTCATGTCATCCTATCAAACCACTCCGATACAGTGCTGCATCTTTGGCGAGAGTGGTGTTCGTGGGGGCATTACAATCTCAGTTTCGAGATAACCGACGAACAGGGGAAGACCTGGATCGTGAGCAAGCAAGACAAGAATTGGACGAAGAATTTTCCTGACTTCCTTGAATTGTCTCCTGCGGAAAGCCTGGTGTTTGATGTCAATTTCAATCCGAAGATTTGGAAGGACTCGCCGATTAGTGGCGCTTCTGGATCGAAAAAAGTAGTCATGCGTGCTATTTATCGAGTCGAAGCATCTGATGAATCCAAGAAAGCCGGCGTTTGGACCGGAGAAATCGCTTCTCCCGCTCAAGAGTACGTTTTGAATTGGTAAAATTTTCGGGTTCCCTTGCGCGAAGTGGAAACGCTGTGTCGAAACACCGTGATTTCTAACTGACAAAACGATTCGCGCTACGGACATAGCCTGACGGGCGGACGAAGCGCCGGCCGCCCGAACGGCTCCGCAAAGTCTTGATCCAGCCTCCAAGCGAGATCGGGCATTATTGCCGGTTAATATCAGGGAATGGCCCCTTCTTTGCGAAATCCGATAAGGTTGAAACCCATTGGGTGTCTAAGTTTTGTTTCATCTGGCCCACTAGCCTTGTTCTCTGCAACTTTTCCGCATTTCGAGCCCAATAGGGCAGGCAACTTGTTGCCCACGGGGTTGACTGTTTCAAGAAGTTGCTTAACCTATTAAGTTATAATAGTGGTAGGGTATTGTACCCTACGATCCACTCAAATTGATCTCGTGGAGGACACACTAAAATGATAGGCTGCTTTAGAAACATTACGGCAATTTCCTTTTGTGTGCTGATGTCAGCGACGGGCACTGCTATGGGTTTGGACTTTATCCCTTATCCAGAACTTGCAGGAACGATCTGGTTGTCACAACAGCCGCATACCCGGACAGCAGTCGATACTAAGGGGAACATCGAACATAAAGAAGGAAAGGATATCTACGTTAAGTTTCTGGCGCTGAAGGATGGCGTTTATTCCATAGCAATACACTGGTGGAATGAGTCGGCCAAGATAAACGTTATGGAATACGGTGTGCTTGTTAAAAGCGCAGAGAACTCCTACACCTATATCGAGGCGGATCATCCGGATGATAGCGGATTTCCCGGTATTGCCGGCACCGGCACCTTTGAACTGCTGGATGCATCGACGGCCCAATTTTCACAACTTGGCCGCTTGCTTGACGGTTCGGCTAGCGCCTTCGTCAATCGTTTGCACAAGGTTTCGGAGGCTCCCACTGTCGAAATTCCCCAAACCTATCCAAAAAAGGCCGAATGAGTCAGGGCAAATAAGCTAAATGAGCAGGGACGATTTTGGGATGGCTTTGCCTTATTTGTCACTAAAAATTTAGCTCATGCTATCGATGCCTTTGGCCTTATTCTCAGGTTATTGCTAAAGCTTCACGGAAAATAGTTTCTCGGAGAAAATGACTGGAATGATGTACTTCCTCATGTCAGTATATCCTGAATATATTTTCCAGTTATCCACCGTTCCGTTGGGTCAGGCTCATCTGGGTAAATGAGATTCAAGGGCATTCACCATATTGAACTTTCGGTACTGAACTACGAGGAATCCATTAGGTTTTTCGACAAGATGTTTGGCTGGCTTGGATACAAGAGTTTCTGGACGCTGGATATTGGATATCGGTCGACTTATTACATGGCTCGCTTCCCCTTTTTCCACAGCTATATCGGAATTCAGCCTGCCGAGACGGGAAGCAAATTGATACCGGCTGATCATGCCGCCGGGATACATCACGTCGCCTTGTGGGCGAAAAACAGACGGGAAATTGACGATTTCCACGCGAGTTTTTTGCTAAAGAACAATGTCAACGTGACGGACCCGCCCGCCGAGTATCCGGTCTATACGCCGGGTTACTATGCGGTGTTTTTTGATGACCCCATCACGGGGATTCATTTCGAGTTGAGCCATACGCCGTTATGGCCTTCGCTTTCAAGCTATTTTGCATGGATTCGGGCACTGAAAGCCGTTTGGCGAACGCATCCCGAATGGAAGGCGCCACCTTGGAAAGAGGCGATGCGGAAGTTGCCCTCAAGGCGCGACCCAACTTGACCATGGATCGCAGCCGACCGTTTTGTTTATGCCCTAACGCAACGGGCGTGGCTGCTTGAGCGATACGAGCGAGGAACCGCTCGGTTCCTCAATCGATATAACGGGGTTTATTGTAGAAACCGGCCATCAGATTGATTTCAGTGTGAACGCCGCCAAACAGATCGGCCAGCTCCTCGAAAGTCATTTCCCCGCTTTCTTGACGACCTACCAAGACCACCTCGTCTCCCCATCGAACATCTCCGGATAGGTCGGTGATGTCAATGGTCGTTACGTTGAGTGATACGCGGCCAACGACAGGGCAGCGTTGGCCGTTGATCAGCACGATTCCCTTGTTGAACAGCCCGCGCGGATAACCTTCTCCAAAACCGACGGGTACGGTGGCGATACGGCTGGGGCGGGTCGTCTTGTAGAGGCTGCCATAGCCGATGGTCCGGCCTTCGGGCACGTCGCGGATTTCCATGATCCGCGTCTTAATGCTCATGACCGGCCGCAGCTCGGGTGGATTGGAAAAATGGCTGGATGTCCTCACCCCGTAACAAGCGGCTCCGACCCGCACCATTCCGCCACGAAGCTCCGGCAGGCGCATGCTCGCGGCGCTGTTGTGGCTGTGTACGAGGACATCCTTTGGCAACACGGATTCAAGCGACGACATCGTTTCGCGGAACTGTTCGAGTTGGTCCCGTGTCGAGCCGAGGTCCGTGCCGTCGGCCGACGGTAAGTGCGTCATGACGCCCCGCACCCGCAGCCCGTCCATGCCGCAAACGGCGGTCATTCCGGCTTGATCGTCGGCGAGAAATCCGGTGCGGCCCATCCCGGTATCGATTTTGATATGCACGGGTACCGGGCTGCTACGGCGTCGCCCATGGCCCGCGAGGAACTCCGCCACCGCGACGGAACCCACCATTTCTTCCACATGGAGTTGCGTTACCGACTCTTCCAATTCGTCAGGGAGCGCGGTGCGCAGACGTAATATGGGATGAGAGGGATGACGCCGCCTGATCGTCGCCGCTTCGTCGTTGGTGCAAATGCCCAGGTAATCGGCGCCGGCCCCGATGGCGGAATCAAGCAGATGTTCCAGGCCGTGACCATAAGCGTTGGCTTTCATCACCACGCAAATTTTCGCTGGCGCGAGGCTTTGACGAAGAAAGTGGATATTGTCGGCAAACGCCGACCGCGAAATTTCAACCTGGATGTGTTTTTGCTGGGCATTCATGGCGATCTGCAACGTTCGGGATGACACTAAGGTCCCAGAATAGCCGAGTTACCCGTGCAATTGAACTTGCGAAAAACGCCCGGTTCGGGGATGGAATACGATGTCCGACGCGGTTCCTGGCCGACCAGGCTTTGCTTGTTGCCTTTTCGGCCAGGTGGCTCAAGTCAGGTGAGCGTATCGAGCGAAACCGTCCTAAAGCTCCGATACGTGCAGTTTGCGCAACATGACCTTGCGCTTGTATTGGTGAGTGTCCATGCGCGCCAGAATCCCACTCAGGAAATTCACCGTTTCGACGATGTACGGTCCTTTGTTGAGCATGGCGCATTCGGCGCGGCTGCTCATGGCCGCATCGGTGATTTCAGCGCGTGAAGGCGAACCGCGCTTGACCAGCCCTTCCAACATTTGCGTGGCCCAGATTACCGGCACATGGGCCGCTTCACACAGCCACAGGATTTCTTCCTGCACTTCGGAAAGACGGTCGAAACCCATTTCCACCGCAAGATCGCCACGCGCCACCATGACGCCGACCGGCGGGGAACGCAGACTGGCCAGGAGAATGCGCGGCAGATTCTCGAAAGCTTGACGGTTTTCGATCTTGAGCACGATGCCCAGATGACCGCCACCCAGGCGATGCAGATGATCCTCCAGGATCAATACGTCCTCGGCGTTGCGTAGAAAGGACAAGGCCACCATGTCCACATACTTCACGACATGGGCCAGATCGGCGATGTCCTTGTCGGTCAGCGCGGACATGCGCAACTCGGTATCGGGGAAATTGATGCCTTTCTCCGCCCGCAGCTTGGCTCCGCTGGGACCGGTGTGGGTGATCTGCACGGTGATTCGCTCACCGTCGTTGGCTTTGACGATGCCCCCGATCTTGCCATCGTCGAACCATACGCTTTCACCGGCCTTGGCGTGATCGAAGGCGGTTTCCAGGGTGCAATGAATTTGCGCCGGCGTGATGACCTGCCCGGCATCGTCGCGTTCGGCATCGTGGCCCGGCTCGTCGGCGCGGGTCAGAATCAGGGTTTCGCCGGGAAACAGATTCAGCGGCGCGGATACCTCCGGCAGCGGGCCGATCGTTCCCTCGCCGATGAATTCCTCATCCCGGTACAGTTGAACCAGTCCGCCGCCCGGCGCGTATACCGTGCGGTCGATTTGCGCCACACGGGAATCGCCAATGGCCAGAATGATGGACAAACGGCGATGCCGATCGCGGGAATCCTGCATGCGCAGTTCGTCGCCAACCCGGCTGAGCGCCAGCAATTCCTGACTGATCGGCAGCACGCTTTCGACCTCGTCCGGCGCCGGTTGCGGATTTTCGGTCGGCGTCAGCCAGAGTTGGCCGGGTGTCACGGTGCGCCCCAAGGCGTCGCGTTGCGGACGGGTGCGGCGCATTTGCCCTAACGCCATGATCGGACCTGTGCGCAGCTTGGGGCCGCCTAAGTCGGCTTGTACTTTACAGGTGCGGCCGACTACCCGCTCCGCCCGGCGCAGGTTGTCCACCATCGCTTTCCAGTCGTCCGGACTGTCATGGGCGCAGTTGATGCGCATCACGTCCATGCCCGCCGTCAGCAGGTTTTGAATCAGTTGCGGATCGCGGGCGGCTTCGCTGGGCATGGTCACCATGATGCGCACCGAGCGATTGACCGGGTCCGGCCCTAGCAACGCACGGGTATGGTCGCGCAGCAACAGCGGGCCGGTGCGAAAATCGACAGGCGGCTCCGGAATCGGGTTGCCGGGCTTGCCGGTCAATTGTTCCAGCAGGCTCAGCACCGCGTTCAGGGTGTACAGCGTATGGGCCTCCAGCACGCCCAACGAAGAGAGGCCCAGCGATGCCAGATCCCGCTGCAGATTGCGCACGTCGTGCTGGCGCACGCTGAGATAGTGCAACAGGTTGCGGGCGCTGTTGCGGTACGCGGGTTCCACCTCATCCAATTCGGCGGCGAGAGAGTTTTCCAACTGGAGCGCACCTTCCCGCAAGGAGAGCAACGGCGGGATCAGACGTTCCAACATGCGATGAGTGGCGTGCAGTGTCATGAGAGAGTGGTCCGCTGGGAAAGGTCTATAACTAGCACAGGGAGATGACCGTTTTTTGACAGAACGGCGTGTTCCGCCCTGGGCGGCCGGTAAGGCCGATGGGTGGCGCTCAGGAGGACTTTTTACCGTCCCGGTCGGCCAGTATCTCCCGCGCTTGTTGCGCCATGGCGACGAGTGTCGGACGTAACTGGCTGGCGTCGGTCAAAGCGGACGCGAAGCCGATCCGTATCCGTTCGCGACGCCCATCGCCGGCGCACAGCATGTTGAAGCCGAAGCGGTCCACGCTGGTCATGCGGCATTCGCTTGCCCAGTCCCGGTCGGCGAATGCGCGGGCGTAGTCGCACAGATTTTGCCCGTGGTCCGCATTCATGTGGGCCAGTGCGCTGGCGGCGATGGCGCTGAGCGGATCGGGCGCGGCTTGGGCATAGTCCGTGGCTTCCAGCCAGCCCATACGACCGAAACCCGCGATGAATCGCACCCGCTCGACTTGCAGGCAAAAGAAATTGAAATCGGAGAAATCGATGTACTGGCTGGCCTGGGGGTGCTTGACGAGATAATCCGCGCGATAACGTAGGCGGTCATCGACTGGGGTTGCCTGGCCTAGCAGTGTCAGACGGTTCTCGGCTAACTGATCCACACCGTCCATTCCGGGCGCTATCAACAACGAGGCACGCGGATCACGGCTCAGATACTTCCGATGTTCGGCCAGATCGCTTAACAGCAGCACGATGTTTCCGTTGATCAAAGGCAGATAGTCCACCACCGAGCCATAAGGGTAACCGTCGTCGCTGCGCAGCGTGCTCAATACGCCGTGAGCCTGTGTCGCGACCAAGGTGCGGGCCGCTTCGCTCAAGGGAGGTAAGGCGGTGTTTCTCGCCACGGGACGATCCTCTGCTCCGCTGGGGGCTGTCAGGTTGAAGAGGGCGATTGTACAACGATCGGCGAGGTATCCCATCGGGCGGGCGGCGATAGCTCGTAAATCACAGCGTCGCTAGATAATTCACCACGGATTCCAGGCTGGCCACGTTATGGGCGGGAGCCAGCAGGTCGAGTAGCGGTAGAACGTCTCGCAGGACGTCTTCGTCGGGATCGTGGTCATCCCTGCCCAGCATCGGGTTGAGCCACAGCAGGCGTTTGGCCCGTTGGCGGAGTACGCTCAATGCGGCGACCAGGGCTTCGGGGTGATCGGAGTCGAAACCATCGCTCATGATGATCACGATGGAACGGGAATCGATCAAACGCCGGCCGAACTGCCGATTGAACTGATACAGCGAATCGGCGATCCGTGTGCCGCCCATCCACAAGGGCGCCAAACGTTCCAGCCGTTTGCGCAAGGTGTCGCTGTCGGTTTGCCGGAACAGATCGGTGACGCGGTGCAGTTGGGTGTGGAACAAAAAGGCTTCCGCTTCCGGCAGCGTCAGCACTAGGCCGCGCGTAAAGCGCGCCAGCAACTCGCTGTAGCGGGCCATCGAATGGGAGATATCCAATATCAGCACCAGACGCGGCAATTGTCGCTTGCGCTCGCGATATGCGGGCTTTAGCGGCAGGCCGCCATAGGCCAGACTCTTGCGCAGGGTGCGCCGCAAGTGAATTTTCCGGCCACGATTGAGACAACGTTCCCGGCGCATTAGCCGTTGCCGCATGAGCCTGGCCAGACGCTCGGCTAATTGCGCCATAGCCTGCATTTCACCGCGTTCGGTCAGAAAGCGGAAATCGATCCGCGTCAGGGCTTTTTGCCGGCCCGCGCCACCTCCCTTGGGTTCGTCGTCAGCCTCGCCTTGGGGAAGCTCGGCTTCGGCGTGGCTTAAACCGGTGACCCCCTGATTGCGATTGCCGCGTGGGATTCGCGGGTCACGGCGGCGGCGCTGTTGCTCGGCTTGGATGACCCGCTGCGGATGCCAGAATTGCTCGAACAGGAGGTCGAAACGCCGCCATTCATCGAGCGATCGACAAAGCAGATGGCGGAGCCCATCACGTAGGTAGGATTCGTCCAGCAGATTGCCCAGTGTGGCGAGTCGTAAACTATCCAGCGTTTCCTGGATGCCCACGCCGTATCCGTGCCCGCGCAGGAAACTCACGAAATCCTGTATGCGGTTCGCCGGTGACTGATCGTTCCGTAGGCTGCTCGGCTGGCCGGATTGCGAAGCACCCTGGTCCATCAAGTCAGCGGGGCCATCAGCGTGGCCAGGAAGGGGCCATCGACCCGACCTAGATCTTCCTGAGTTTTCAGCAAGGACCCCAGGGTATCCCGGAGGATCTGAGGATCGTCATCGAGTTTTCGAATATCGAGACTCAACAAAGCCACGGCCCAATCCAGGGTTTCCGCGATGCCCGGTTTCTTACGCAAATCCGTGGCCCTGAGCCGGTGGACGAACTGAACGATTTGTGCCGCCAAATGCTCGTCGATATGCGGTAAGCGCCGGTTGACGATGGCCAGTTCCTTGCCAATGTCCGGGTAATCGAGATAGTGAAACAGGCAACGGCGGCGCAGCGCATCGCTCAGTTCGCGGGCGCCGTTGGACGTGAGTACGACGTAAGGGATGCTGCGCGCCTTGATGGTGCCCAATTCCGGGATGCTGATCTGAAAATCCGATAACACTTCCAGCAGATACGCTTCGAAGGCTTCGTCGGCGCGATCGACTTCATCGATCAGCAGCACCGGCGACTGTTCCTGGGTAATGGCTTTGAGCAAGGGGCGCGGCAGTAGGAAACGCTCGCTGAAAATCTCCGCCTCTTTGCGTGCGGGCTCGTACCCTGCCTGCTCATGAAGCTTCAAGGCCAGCAGTTGATGGGGGTAATTCCATTCGTAGACGGCGGCATTGGCATCCAGCCCTTCATAGCATTGCAGGCGGATCAGCGAGCAGGTGAAAGCTTCCGACAAAGCCTGGGCCACCGCCGTTTTACCGACGCCGGCATCGCCTTCCAGCAGCAACGGCCGACCGAGCCGGACCAGCAACATCAGCGCCGTCGCGAGAGAACGGTCGGCGATATAGCCGACCTGCTCCAACTGGTTCTGCAAAATGGAAATTTCTGCTGTCAAAGCTTGCTCATATCACAGCATGGCGGCGTGCCGGCCGGACCAGAGTACAACCATGAAAATAATGGGTCTTACCAATTCGCAAGATTAGTGTGTATGTTCTAATTTTAGTGAATAGGATACGTGCCAATAAAATTTCGCACAGCAAGCTTTGATGCATATCAAACGATCAGGGATCGCCCAGGGGGATTCGCCATGAACAGGAGCCAAAACAGTTATTACCCCTTCATTTGGTTTGATCGGGGAGGCTGGTGGTTCAAGGCCTACGATGAGTGCTTTGGACCTTACGAACACGCTGCAGATGCGCGCTACAGTCTGTCTGTACTTCAGCAATTGAGTCGTCAATTGCGTGATGAGCTGCGCTCTCACCATTCTTGATGGCCTGTCGCGGGTAACGAATCACTAGTAAAACGATAACTCCCAGGCCATATAGCCGATTGCCCGCTTGTCGCTAGGGGGCTACCTGCCCCTAGTCGTAGCCAACAACAGCCCGCAAGGGCTGTTGTTGTTTTCGAGGATGCCATTCCCCCCCGACCCATTGGCGGCTCAGGATTGCGCCGATGGGTCAATCCGTACAGAATCCTGTTCCGAACCCCGATCATTCAAAATTCCAGCAAACCGAGCGAGTTTGATCCATGAACAATGAACGCATCGCCCAACTCAAGAGAATCCTGGAAGAACGCATTGTGATTCTGGATGGCGCCATGGGCACCATGATCCAGGGTTACAAGCTGACCGAAGGCGATTACCGGGGCGAGCGTTTCCGCAACTGGCCCAGCGATCTCAAGGGCAACAACGATTTGCTGGTGCTCACCCAACCCGACGTGATCCGCGAGATTCACACCGCCTATCTGAAGGCCGGCGCGGACATCATCGAGACCAACACCTTCAATTCCACCGCCATTTCGATGGCGGATTACCGCATGGAGGAACTGGTTTACGAGTTGAATCTAAGCGCCGCGCGACTGGCTCGGGAGGCGGCCGACGCCGTGGCCCAGGCGACCGGCCAGCCGCGTTTCGTGGCCGGGGTGTTGGGGCCGACCAATCGGACCTGTTCGCTGTCGCCGGATGTGAACAATCCGGGATTTCGCAACGTCAGCTTCGCCGAACTGGTCGCCACTTACAGCGAGGCGACCCGTGCGTTGGTGGAAGGCGGCGCCGATGTGCTGCTGGTGGAAACCATTTTCGATACGCTGAACGCCAAGGCGGCCCTGTTCGCCATCATGCAATATCGCGAACAAAATGGCGTGGACATCCCCATCATGATTTCGGGGACCATCACCGATGCTTCGGGCCGTACCCTGTCCGGCCAAGTGACCGAAGCCTTCTGGAACTCGGTCCGCCATGCCGAGCCGCTGAGCATCGGTTTGAATTGCGCGCTCGGCGCGGCGCAACTGCGCCCGTATGTCGAGGAATTGTCGCGCATCGCGGATACTCTTGTCTCGGCCCATCCCAATGCCGGCCTGCCTAACGAATTCGGGGAATACGACCAGGGCCCCGAGGAAATGGCCCTGATTATCCGTGAGTTCGCCGAGTCGGGTTTCGTTAACATCATCGGAGGTTGCTGCGGCACCACGCCGGCGCATATCCGCGCGATCGCCGAGGCGGTGCGCCGCCTCCCGCGCCGCGATATTCCCGAGATTCCCCGACAGTGCCGTTTGTCGGGTCTGGAGCCCTGCAACATCGGTCTCGATTCGCTGTTCGTGAATGTCGGCGAACGCACCAATATCACCGGTTCGGCTAAGTTCCGGCGCTTGATCAAGGCCGACGATTACAGCGCGGCCCTGGATATCGCCCGCCAGCAGGTGGAAAACGGCGCGCAGGTCATCGACGTCAACATGGACGAAGGCATGCTGGATTCCGAGCAGGCCATGACCCGTTTTCTCTATCTCGTGGCCGCCGAACCGGACATTGCGCGGGTGCCGGTGATGATCGATTCCTCCAAATGGTCGGTGATCGAGGCGGCGCTGCAATGCGTGCAGGGCAAATCGGTGGTCAATTCCATCAGCCTCAAGGAAGGCGAGGAAGCTTTCATCCATCATGCCAAGCTGGTGCGTCGCTACGGCGCGGCCGTCATCGTCATGGCCTTCGACGAAAGCGGTCAGGCCGATACCCGCCAGCGCAAGATCGAGATTTGCCAACGCTCCTATCGAATACTCACCGAGCAGGTCGGTTTTCCCGCCGAGGACATCATTTTCGATCCCAATATCTTCGCGGTCGCCACCGGCATCGAGGAACACAACAACTATTCGGTGGATTTCATCGAGGCGACGAGAGAAATCAAGCGCACCCTGCCGCACGCACTGATTTCCGGTGGCGTGTCCAATGTGTCCTTCTCGTTCCGTGGCAACGACGCCGTGCGCGAAGCCATGCATTCGGTGTTTCTCTATCACGCCATTCAGGCGGGCATGGACATGGGCATCGTCAATGCCGGGCAGTTGGCCATTTACGAGGAAATCCCCCTGGAACTGCGGGAACGGGTCGAGGACGTCATCCTCAATCGCCGTCTGGATGCTACCGAGCGGTTGCTGGAGATCGCCGAGTCCTATAAAGGCGGCGGTACCCAAACCAAGAAGGAGGATCTGGCCTGGCGAGAATGGCCGGTGGCCAAACGCCTGGCACATGCCCTGGTCAAGGGAATCGACGAATATATCGAGAGCGACGCCGAGGAAGCCCGCCAGCGGGCGGAACGGCCGCTGCACGTGATCGAAGGGCCGTTGATGGACGGGATGAACGTAGTCGGCGATCTGTTCGGAGCCGGCAAGATGTTCTTGCCGCAGGTCGTGAAATCGGCGCGGGTCATGAAAAAAGCCGTGGCGCATCTGATCCCTTTTATCGAGGCGGAAAAAGCCGAAGGCGAGAAATCCCGCTCCAACGGCAAAATCGTCCTGGCCACGGTGAAAGGCGATGTGCACGACATCGGCAAGAACATCGTCGGTGTGGTGCTTCAGTGCAACAACTTCGAGGTATTCGATCTCGGGGTGATGGTGCCGGCGCAAAAGATTCTCGATACCGCGCGGGAGGTCGGAGCCGACATGATCGGCCTGTCCGGTCTCATCACCCCGTCCTTGGACGAGATGGTGCACGTGGCCAAGGAGATGGACAGGCAGGCGTTTTCCCTGCCTTTGCTGATCGGCGGGGCGACGACTTCGCAGATCCACACGGCGGTGAAAATCGATCCGCAATACGAACAGGCCGTGGTCTACGTCAAGGATGCCTCGCGCGCCGTCGGGGTGGCGCAAAATCTGATCAGCGAGACGTCGCGGGCGGACTACACGGCCCGCATCAAGGCCGATTACGTAGCCAAGCGCGAACAGCACAAGAATCGCCGCAGCCGGGAAGCCTCATTGACGCTGGACGAGGCGCGCGCCAACAAACCGGCTATCGACTGGCCGGCCTACGCGCCGACTCGGCCCCGGTTTCTGGGGGGGCTGACCCTGGCCGACTATCCATTGGAGGAACTGGTCGAACGCATCGACTGGACGCCGTTTTTCCAGACCTGGGAATTGCGCGGGCGTTTCCCCAAGATTCTCGACGACGAGACCGTCGGCGAGCACGCCCGCCAGCTATACCGGGATGCGCAAGCCATGCTGGAACGGGTGATCGAGGAAAAATGGCTGATCGCGCACGGCGTGATCGGCTTTTTCCCGGCCAATACCGTGGGCGATGACGATATCGAAATCTACGCTGACGAGGCGCGTGATCGGGTCTTGATGACCGTGCATCATTTGCGGCAGCAAAACCGCCGTCCGGCGGGCAAACCGAATCAAAGCCTGGCCGATTGGCTGGCGCCCAAGGACAGTGGCGTGGCGGATTATCTCGGCGCGTTTGCCGTGACAGCCGGGTTGGGCATCGAGGATCGTCTGGCCCATTTCGCGCGCGACCATGACGACTACAGCAGCATCCTGTTGAAGGCTCTGGCGGATCGTCTGGCCGAAGCCTTCGCCGAGCGTCTGCACGAACGGGTGCGCAAGGAATTCTGGGGATACGCGGCCGACGAACGGCTTAACAACGAAGCCCTGATCGACGAAGCCTATCAGGGCATTCGCCCCGCTCCCGGCTATCCGGCTTGCCCGGATCATACCGAGAAAGGGTTGCTCTGGGATTTGCTGGAAGTGGAGCGCAAGGCGGCCATCCATCTCACCGAGAGCTACGCCATGTTGCCGGCGGCGGCGGTGTCGGGCTGGTATTTCGCGCACCCGAAAGCCCGTTATTTCGGTTTGGGCAAAATCGAACGCGATCAGGTGGAGGATTATGCCAGGCGCAAGGGCATGAGTCTGGCCGAGGCCGAGCGTTGGCTGGCCCCCAACCTGAATTACGAACCCGAGGATTGACAGCCAATAACCCGTATCCGAGAGAGGCGTGACATGACTCAAAGACTGGCAGGAAAACGCGTGTTGCTGACTCAGGTCGACCGCTTCATGGGGCCGGACGTCAATGAACTGTTCGCGGCCGAAGGAGCAACGATCATCGGCGATTCCGGGGCCTTGGCGAGCACCGAGGAAGCGAATCGCCTGGCGGAAGCGACCGGACCGGTCGATGTGCTGATCGCCAATCTGGCGGAAAGCAACCGGCCCAGTCCCATTGGCGAGATAAGCGACGAGGACTGGTTTAGCTTGTTCGATGCGCTGGTGCATCCCTTGATGCGGGTGATGCGGGCCGTGCTGCCGGGTATGATCGAGCGTGGACGGGGTAAGGTCGTGGTATTGGGTAGCGCCGCGCCGTTACGTGGGGCGCCCGGTTACGGAGCCTACTGCACCGCGCGGGGCGCGCAATTGTCGCTGGTCCGGGCCGTCGGATTGGAAGTCGCCCGGCACAACGTCCAGGTCAACGCCATCGCCCAGAATTTCGTGGAGAATCCAACGTATTATCCGCCGGAGATGTTGGCCGATACCGCCCAAGTCGAACGGATGAAAAAGATGATTCCCGCGCGACGTTTCGCCAAGGGCGTGGAAACGGCGGAACTGGCTTTGTTTCTCGCGTCGGAAAGCAGCGACTTCATCAGCGGTCAAGTGATTCCCTTGGCGGGAGGATGGGTGACGACGATGTGAGCGGGGCCGACGAAGTGCGCCTAGAGCGGCTTGCTAAGCCGCTTTCACGCCTGTCGGCCGCTGGCTATAATGGGGCTCCACTCTCATTGCGAGCCCCCGCCCATGGCACCCAAAGCAACGGAAATCATAGTCTCTAACAGGGTCGTTAGGACTCTCGGACAACGCCGCTCGATGCGGGCCAGTCTGGAACAGCGTGAACGGATGATTGCCGAAGCCGCTTATTATCTGGCCGAGGCGCGCGGGTTTCAGGGCGGCTCCCCGGTTCAGGACTGGCTGGATGCCGAAGCGACCATCGACCGCCAGTATTTTCAAATCCCCGCCGCGCTGCGTAATTCGCTGGTTTTCCTGTAAAGCCGACGAGTTACGCCAACCTTAACGGCACAGATTCTCGCACGGCGTACCGTCGCCATTGTGATCCAGATAATCCAGACCACAGACCACGAAGTAAAAACGCGCCTCGTCGCAATCGCGTAATTCCTCGCAGCGGGGGCGACGGCGGCACAAACGCGGGTATGGGCTAGAGGGGTTGGCCGCCCCGGTTGACGCGCCTTGCTGTGGCCGTGGCGTGAGTTCGATGCGCTGAATCTCGTCTTCACCCGCGCAAGCTTTCTCGCTGTACGACACCGAGCCGTCGGGACGCCGGCAGCGATGGACGACTGTGGTCCGCCATTCCGGCGTTGGCGTCTGACTGTGGCGGAATATCCAGGGCGGCAGCGGCTCGGTATCGGCCCATAAACCCCGGCGGGCTTGACGCGCCTGCTGTTCGATGGGGAACAGGGACCGGTCCTTGGCGTATTGCCGATAGGACCAGGCCAATCCCAAACGCAGCATTTCCGCGCTGATGTCCAGATTGCTCACGTAAACCCGGCCGACGATCCGGCCGTAATGATCGCGGGTTTTTTCCACGACGCGCGCCGTCTTATGCAGTGTCAGATGCGCCAAGCTCCGCCGCGCCTGTGGCCCGTAATGCTGCGCTAATTCCGGGGCGTCGATTTCCGCCAGGCGAATGCGCAAAACGTCGCCGTCGGGTGTCCGCAAGGCAAGCGTATCGCCGTCGTGCACGGCCATGACGCGGCCCGTGTACACGGTTTCCGCGACGCTTGACGCAGCAATCGCTAACAATCCCAGGATCAAACAAAGCAGGCGGATAGGTGGGCAGCGGGCGAACACGGAGACTCCATCAATCAGCCGTGGGCTGAGCCACGCGATACAGACGAAAACCGCGCGCCTGATAATTGGCCAATGCGGCGGGATGGTCCAATGAGCAGGTATGGACCCATACGCGGGTGGCGTCCCACGCCCAGGCGTGTTGCACGGCCGAGGTCAACAGCCAGCCGCCATAGCCGTGGCCGATGAAGGATTCGGTCAGACCGAAATAGATGATTTCCACATCGAAACCGTCCGGGCGCTTTTGCCGTTGCAATTCGTAATAACCGACGATGGCCCCGTGCTCATAAGCGATATATGTTTTCAGGTTCGGAGCGTAAACGTAGGTTTGCCAGGCGTCATCGGACCAGCCGAGTTTGTCGGTCCATTGCCATTGTTCGCCCACCCAGCGATACAGAAAGCGGTTCAAGCGATGTTGCTTGACGAGGCATTCAGCGACCGTCGGAGTGCCCGGTGCCGGCGGGCTGGGTTCGAGATGGCCGGGATCGCGCATCTCCAGGTAGTAAATCGTGACGGGCTCCATCAATATTTTCCGGATTTTTATTGACCGTTGATTTGGAAATTCAGGCGACCCATGCGGTTAGGCTGCGTGGTACGGGTCCCAAGACTCAATTGTTTTCGTGTGAGGTGGATGCCATGAGCTTGTTCAAGAAGTTTTGGCGCAGCACCCGTCGCCCGACGCCGAGCAAACAGGAAGCGGCTTTGGGTTGCCTGCTCGGTGCTTGCGTGGGCGACGCGGCGGGGGCCACCCTGGAATTTCTGGGCCATCAGCCGACGCCTGACGAAGTCGATAAAGCCGTCAGGATGCCGGGCGGCGGCGTGCTGCGGGTTGCGCCCGGACAGATTACCGACGACGGCGAACTGACGCTATGTCTGGCGCGCGCATTGAGCGCCTCGCGACAATTCGATAGCGAAGCGATCGCCCGGCAATACGCCGAATGGGTGCGTAGCAAACCCTTTGACATCGGGTTCACCACCCGCCGTTCGTTGGGATGTTTTCACGAAGACTACGGCAGTTTTCAGGAAGACGGCTATTTCCGTTCGGTCTGCGAGCAGCAAGGCTACGCCGCGGCGATGCGCGAATCGGCGGCGAAATACTGCATGGGCTCCAAAGCCAACGGCGCACTCATGCGCATCGCGCCGCTGGGGGTGTGGGGTTATCGTCGGGACATCGACGAACTGGCGGATTACGCGCGACAGGATTCCAGCCTTTCCCATCCCGAGGAAAGCTGCTGGCAAGCCTCGGCCTGTTACGTGATCGCCATCGCTAGTCTGATCGACCGGCCGGGCGACCGAAGCCGCGCGTTCGAGAGGGCTGAACAGTGGGCGGAAAGGCAGGCCAACACGGAAGTCCGTGGCTGGCTAAACAATGCGCGGCAACAGGTCGAGGCGCCCTATGTGCCGCAGATCGGCTTCGTGCGGATCGCCTTTGCGCACGCTTTCCGGCATCTACTGCTGGGCAGTGATTACGTCTCCGCATTAAAAGAAACCTTGGCCGGTGGGGGCGATACCGACACCAATGCCTGTATCGTCGGTGGATTGATCGGCGCGGCCTGCGGGGTCAGTCAAATACCCGACGAGATGTTGCAGCCGGTGTTGAGTTGCGATACCCGGCAAGGTGCGTATGAGCGGCCGGATTTTCTGAGCGCGGGGCAGTTGCCGGCGTTGGTGGAGGCGTTGCTTGTTCAATCTGGGGCCGAATGAGCCGGTACTGTTTCAGGGCTTTGGAACCTTGCGTTTCGAAATGGGCATCAACGGCTATCGCGCCGAGCCGTTCTCGCTGCATGCTTTAACGCTGCCTGGATTTCGTCGTCGGTTTTTTGCGGGCCGTCGTATTGCAGGCAACCGGCTACGTCGTCGATGTGGGTTGGCTCGAATGGCGTCTTGGGTTTTTCTGGATGGCCTTGTTGTTTCCAAGGTGGTCATTCCTGTTGGTGCGACGTGAAGTGGGTTGTGCGTTCCGCTGTCAATTTCTTTCGGCCGGCAAAATCTTGCAGAAATGATTGTTTCAGATTCATGCGTGGACTAGATAAAGGGGTGACACTCTTTATTCGAGAAGCCAACGCGGGGGCGCAAAGCGAAAACGTGATTTATCCCAAGATGTTAATGCGATTGATAACGCGCGGGATGAGGGGCGGTATGAGTTGGGGATAGAAAAATGGCTAGTGCAGATCAATTAAAGGCGCTTCTAAAGTCGCATCTTGAGGGCGATAACGAGCGATTTTTTTCCGTGGCGATGCAGGTAGCGGCGCACGAAGCAAAGCTAGGCCATGGCCGGCTAGCGGTAGAGTTGCGGGCCTTGATTGACCAAGCTAAGGCGCGTCGGGGGATGCCGCCGCAAGTTAGCGACAGGGCGATTCCTATCAGCCGCCCTCGCGGCGAACTGGTGGGATTACTCTCAGTAAGCTATCCGAAGGCGCGCCTCGGGGAAATGGTGTTGGATGACATCCTGTCGAGTCAGCTCAATCGAATCATCAAGGAACAGCGTCAGGCATCGCAAATTCTCGCTCACGGTTTGAATCCGAGAAGAAAATTGTTGCTGATGGGGCCACCGGGTACCGGAAAGACGATGACCGCATCGGTACTTGCGGGCGAATTAGGTTTGCCGTTGTTCCAAGTGCGTCTTGACGGGTTGATCACCAAGTATATGGGTGAGACTGCCGCCAAATTGCGGCAGGTATTTGAGGCAACAGACCGCACGCGGGGCGTGTATTTCTTTGATGAATTTGATGCCATTGGATCACAGCGTGGTCTGGTGAATGATGTCGGTGAGGTTCGACGGGTCTTGAATAGCTTCCTGCAGATGATCGAGCAGGATGAGTCCCACAGCCTGATCGTAGCGGCGACCAATCATCCCGAGATTTTGGATCACGCATTGTTTCGCCGCTTCGACGACGTGTTGCACTACGGGTTGCCGGATGAGCGCCATATAGCCGCGATGCTCAAGTCCCGCCTTGGGCGGATGGCGGCCAAAGGCGTTTCATGGACGCGGCTTGCTAGTGGGGCTGTCGGTCTGAGCTACGCTGAAGTGGCGCGCGCGTCGGACGACGTGCTGAAGGAGGCATTGATTGAGGATCGCAAGGAAATTACAGAAGAGGACATTCTGCAGGCGTTGCAGGAAAGGCTGCGGATCATAGAGCGACTCAAGTCGTGATAACGAAAGATTCTGGGAATTGGGACGTCGAATGGCTGAACAGGAACATCAACGCAAACGGCACTTCATCCTGGAGGGTACGGCTGAGGCGAAGAGATTTCGTTCCCCACACAGGGTTGTTGGCAAGACAGTCGTACCGAACCGAAATCGAAATCAGCATGGTCGTGCATTGTTGCGGCAAATCGAGGTGTTGCACCCACAAGTGAGCGTAGCTCGCGATGTGCAGGAAGCGGCTGGGCTCGAAGAGGGATTTGGCCTCCAGGTGGAGTTTGAGAGCTTCCCGGACATCGAGCTGGCCTTTGAGTCGCTAGCACGCGAACGCTCTGGCATTGAGCTATTGAACGTTCGGCGTGATGAGAAACGCACGTTTGCAACTGTGTTTATCCCGGATGGCAAGTTACAAATTTTCGAGAAACTTATCCTGGCATACCTGGATGAATCAAAGGACACTAGGAAAGGCCCACGGAATCGGAAACTGCTCGACACAATCTCGGAAATTCGCGCCGCAACGCTCAATGCACTTTGGACCGATGATGCTGCGATGTTTCCCACTTCAGATGATGAGGCGTTCTGGTGGGAGATATGGCTTCCCGTAAGAGGCGACCGGGAGGCTACCACGGCGCGATTCAAGCAACTTGCACAAGGACTTGAATTTCAGGTTTTCCCCGGCGAACTCCTGTTTCCAGAGCGTACTGTACTGCTTGCTTACGGATCGGCAGGCAAGATGAAACGCTCAATGCTGACGTTGAACAGCATTGCGGAACTGAGGCGAGCGAAAGAGACAGCAGAGTTTTTCGACGCATTGCCGCCGGGCGAACAGCCGGCTTGGCTTGACGATTTGCGCCAGCGGATGACCGTGCCGGTAGAAGATGCAAATGTACCGCACGTTTGCGTGCTCGATACCGGTGTGAACTATGGCCACCCGCTAATTGCCACCGCGCTGACGGCTGCGGATTCGCATACGGTCGAACCGGGCTGGGGCACTGACGATGAGGATGGTCATGGAACCGCCATGGCGGGTTTGGCCTTGGCGGGAAATCTGACTGAATCGCTGGCTTCCAATGACCCAATCCAGGTTGGGCATCGCCTCGAATCCGTAAAACTGCTGCCCGAAGATGGCGCCAATGGAAGTGACGCGATACACCATGGCTACCTAACCGCTGAAGCGGTTGCGCGACCGGAAATCTCGGCGCCGCTGCGTCGTCGACTGTTCAGTATGGCCGTAACTGCCCGTGACAACCGTGATCGCGGCCGACCGTCGGCGTGATCAGCCACAATTGATCGGCTGGCTGCGGATTCAGACGGGTATGGGGAAACGCAACGGCTGTTCGTAGTCTCCGCGGGAAACGTCAGCGATCCGAATGCGTGGGTTGAGTACCCCACGAGCAACGAAACGGATGGAATCCACGATCCGGGGCAAAGCTGGAATGCACTGACTGTTGGGGCGGCGACCAATCTCGTGCAAATCACGGAGCCGGACGCCGACGATTATCAACCAATCGCGCCCGCAGGTGGTCTGAGTCCATTCAGCACGACAACGTTGACTTGGGCGCGTCAGTGGCCCTTCAAACCCGACATCGTCTTCGAAGGTGGCAATGCAGCGAAAAATGCATTAGGGGCGGTGTGGATGCCGAGTCTAAGTCTTCTCACGGCAAATTCGAGACCCCATGAGCGCCTGTTTACCACGGCAAATGCAACCAGTGCGGCATCGGCGTTAGCAGGGCGTATGGCAGCACAGTTGATGGTGGAATATCCGGAACTATGGCCTGAGACTATTCGGGCACTCATCGCGCATTCGGCGGAATGGACCGATGCGATGCGTCAGGCGTTCCTTCCGGTCAACGGCCTATCGAGTAAGAAGGACGTCGCTAGCCTTATTCGTCGTTGCGGCTTCGGAATGCCTGATTTGGAGCGGGCAATGTGGAGTGTCGAGAACTCCCTCACCATGATATGCGAGGAACAACTACATCCTTTCAAACGCGAAGGTCCAAAAGATCCGACTTTGCGGGACATGAATTTTCACCGTTTACCCTGGCCATTACAGGAGCTTGAGGCACTGGGCGAAACGCAAGTGGAGATGCGGGTGACTCTCTCGTATTTCATCGAGCCTAACCCATCCGCACGCGGATTTTCGGCGCGCTATCGGTACCAGTCACATGGTTTGAGATATGACGTGAAACGTCCACTTGAATCAATGGCCGACTTCAGTGCACGAATCAATGCCGCAGCGCGCGACGAGGAGGAGCGGACACGAGCCGAAGGCGGCGATCAAGGCTGGATCGTCGGAATTCAGAACCGGCACAAGGGGTCTCTTCATTCAGACATCTGGCGAGGCAGTGCCGCAGACCTCGCAAGTAGAGGTTTAATCGGAGTCTATCCTGTTTCGGGTTGGTGGAAAACGCGGCCACAGTTGGAGCGTGTCGACAGCATTGCTCGGTACGCGCTTGTGGTGTCTATTCACGCCCCGAAGGTCGACGTAGAACTCTATACTGCTGTGGCAAATCAAATTGCTGCAACGGTCGCTGTTCAAGTCTGAGGCGGTTGCAAAGCTTTGCCAAATTCACAAAAAGAATCAGCCAAACTGACCGGCGAAGGGCAGAAAGCTGTCGAGACGGCCGCTTTCGATTTGCAGACTAACCCCAAAAATCTTGAGCACGGTTTTCATAACCTGGAGCGCGCGAAGGATAAGATTTTCTGGTCCGTGCGTGTGAGCTAGGATATTCGCCTTAGTGTTCATCGCCCCGCCTCTAGTCTGCTAATTTGCCACGTTGACCATCACGGCTACGCCTCACTGGGCGGAAAAACGCAAGCTGGAAACCCATCCTAAAACCGGCGCAGCTTCCAAACTGCGAGAACGGGTTGAAGAAATCCGCGTATGTTGACGAAACTGAAGGTCTGCGGTTTTCAAAAGCCTTGGTATTCGAGGAATCGACTTTTCTGCGAGCGGGGCAGTTGCCGGCGTTGGTGGAGGTGTTAATGGCGCAATCCAGTTGCGATTGAGGAAAGCCACGATGTCCCAGTACTGGACGTATATATCAGAATGGCAAAGCAGTTCGGGCCGCACGCCGCCTGACGGTATTTTATTCGCCGTCGGCGATATTCATGGGCGGCTTGACCTGCTCACCGCTATGCAACGAACCATCCGACAGCAGATGGCGTTGTCCGTTGCCGCTACCAGATCGGTCATTTATCTGGGTGACTACATCGATCGTGGCCGGAACAGTCTGGAGGTGTTGCGGACATTAGCTAAAGGCATGGGCGATACCGGGGTCAACGAGCATTATCTGCTGGGCAATCATGATCTCGGCCTGCAACATCTGCTGGAAATGGAATTTGGGGACAACGAGTTATTGCTGATTTGGTTCGAATACGGCGGCAAGAATACTTTGGAGCGTATGGGCGTACCGTGGCCAGGATACTTTGCTTCCAAGGATATGTTTGGTGAATATCAACAGAAGGTCCGGGCGGTATTGGGCGCCGAAGTTGTCCGATTCCTGGAATGCCTCCCGGCTTTTCACCAAAACGGTGACTATTTATTCGTGCACGCGGGTATCGACCCCAACCGCGGTGGGTCAATCGACCAACAGGATTTTGCCGATTTGCTGTTGATGCGGGAACCGTTCTTGTCATGGCCCAGTCCCTGGCCGTTTCCATTCTGCGTGGTGCATGGCCATACACCTGCCCGGCCAACGGTACGCGCCCATCGAATTGGGGTGGATACCGGTGCTTTTTATACGGACACGTTGACCGCCGCGCAGTTTGAGGGTACGCAGGTTCGCTTTGTGAGCGTGTCGACTCGTCGTACTTGCGATTGGCTTGAGTCATTGCCTGACAACGGCTGGCGGAATACCTACGGACCACCGCAGCGGATAGAGAAGGAATGAGCTTTGAAAAACTCGAAAGCAAGCGAAGGTGTTGCGCTGACGCGCATCAAAAACCTGAGAAATCTATACGAAGCTCGCTGAAAACAAACCAAAAACGGGCGTCCGCGAACGCCCGTCCGGTCCTAAATCGCGGTCTGTGATCAAGCGGTGGTCGCTAAGCTCATACCCCAGTCGAAGGTGTTTTCACGGCTTTTTCCGCTTCCCAGGCTCGGTAGGCGCTCAATGTGCACCTGGCCGGATTCGGAGCGCCAGATTCTCAAACAGACTTCCTCGCCACTGCTGGCTTCCAGCTCGAATTCGACGCCAAATTGTGGACCATCCGGTTCCAATGGCCCGTTCAGGTAATGCTCAAGCGCGAGATAGGCCACCTGCCAGAACTCGATGCTCAGCGAATCAGGATGCTGATTGTGCAAGGTAACCGTCATGCTGGTGTTTCTCCAATCTGTAGAACGGTGAAGTGTCGCAAATTTTGCGCAGCCTGTCCTGATTCGCTGCACGAAAGTCGGCAAATTAGAGAATGAAAGTTACAGAAAGTTGACACCCCCACTGGATTTTTTTTGACTTTGGAATCGCCGGGAGATTGCCAAAGTCCGAAACCAGCCGGCCTGTTTTTCAAGCAGGCCGGGATCGCCGTTTGCGCCATTGGCCTACCATGAACATGCGATACAGGAGTGGTATTACCAGCATAGTCAAGATTGTGGAGAAACCCAGCCCCCAAACGATGGCTGTCGCGACAGGCCCCCAAATCAACGATTTGCCAGCCAGTCCCGCCGCCAGGGAAAATAATCCGGCAATGGTGGTCAGGGAGGTGATCAGAATCGGAATGACCCGGCGCCGAGCGGCATACAGCGTGGCGTGCATAACGGACATGCCCGCCGCCAGACGATCGTTGGCCGCCGAGATGAGCACGATCGCGGCATTGACGGCGATGCCGGCCAACGCCACCACGCCGTACATCGTATACAGGCTGAGTGGATTGCCGGTGATCAGCAGACCCAGCACTACGCCGGTGAAAGCCAGAGGCACCGTGGACAGTATCAGGATAGGCTGGAAATAGCTTTTGAACTGGGTTCCCAGAATCAGATAGATCAGACCCACGCCGAGCAGAAACAACACGACGATGGAGTCCAGGCTTTCCTGTATGTCGTCCAACTCGCCCGAGAAATCCAGATCCACGCCCGGATAATCGCGGCGCAGCGTCTCCCAGGCCGTGCGTACGTCCTGATTGGCTTTGACGGTGTCCGTCTGTTCCTTGTCGATGTCGGCCTCCACGGTGATTGCTCGGCGGAAACCGTAATGACGGATGTTCCCCTGGCTCTGGCGGGTTTGTCGGTGCACCAGTTCGGCGAGCGGGATACGGCCGCCGTTCGGCGTAGGCAGCGTGTAGCGCAGGAGGTCGTCGACGGCGTTCAAGATAGTCGGCATGGCGCGCACCCGCACGTCCAGGGTTTCCCCGCGATCCTGCAGGCTGGCGACGATTTCGCCGTCGACCAGCAAGCCGACGGTGCGGGCGATCACGGCCGGATCGAGGCCGCTCCGTTGCGCGGCGTCCTGATTGACGCGCAATTCCAGTTCCTGCAAACCGGGGCTGTCGTCGTTGGTGATGTCGTGGATCGTCGAATTGGCGGCCAGGGCCGTTTGCAGGGCTTGTACGGCCGCCCGCAATTCACCGAGATCGTCACCGCGTACTTTGACGCTGATGGGTTTGGAGGTGGGCGGGCCGCCGGTCAACCGCAAAAACGACACCTTGACCGGTCCCAGCGTACTTTCCACGTCCGCGCGCATGGATTCGATCATCTCTTCCACGTCGCGCAATGCCGGCGTTTTGGGGTTCAGGCCAACCTGAATCTGACCGTATTGATCGCCGAACAAGGGGGCGATTTCGGTGAACGCCTGACCGGCATAGCTGACGATGGCGCGCGCCTCGCCGTCCTTGATGTGGCGGCGGACCTTGGCTTCGATTTCCTGGGTTTTGGCCAGCGTCAGTTCCAGCGGCGCGCCGGTCGGCATCGCCACGTTGACGTAGAACAAGCGCAGCGTGTCGGCCGCGAAGAAATCGACCTTGATCTGGCCCGTGGCCACGGCGGCGATAGCCCCGGAAAACATGATCAGGGTGGCCAGCAGCATGCTCTTGGGATAGCGCAGGACGCGGATCAGCAGCCGGGTATAGTTCAGCCGCAACCAGTGCAAAAAACGCACGCGGTAGCGATGGATGCGCGATGGGCGCTGAAAGTTGATGTTCGCGCTCATGACGTGCGCCGGCAGCATCCAGAAGGCTTCCATCAGGCTGATGGTCAAGGCCGTGGTCACCACCAGCGGAATGACCAGCATGAATTGGCCGAGAATGCCGGGCAGCAGCATCAAGGGCAGAAAAGCCGCGATGGTGGTCAGTACCGCCGTGGTGACGGGGGCGAAGACTTCCTTGAGCGATTCCAGCGTCGCCGTCAGCGCGTCCAGGCCACGTTGTACCCGATAAAAAACCGCCTCCACCACGACCACGGCGTCGTCCACCAGCATGCCCAGACTGATGACGACGCCGAGCAGGACCGTCACGTTGAGCGTCTGCCCCAGGATGCTCAACATCCAGAAGGTGCCGGCCAGGATGAAGGGAATGCCGATACAGGTCAGCAGAGCGATGCGGCTGCCGAGAAACAGCCAAGTGACCAGCAAGACCAGCAACAGGCCGACGATGGCGTTGTTCTGCATCAAGCGCAGGGCGTTGCGGGTGATGGTGGTTTGATCGTCCACCAGGACCAGTCGCACGCCGGTACGGTCGCTGAGGCTGTTGCGCGTTTCCAAATAGGCTTTGATGCGCTCCACCAATTCCAGCATATTGGCTTCCGCTTTCTTGGTGATCCCCAGCATGACGGCGGGTTGACCGTCGAAGCGCACCAATTGTTCGGCTTTGCGTCGGCCGCGTTCCACCACGGCCAGGGTGCTTAACGGTACTTCACCCTGGGCGGTGACCACCGGCAAATGCGCAAGATACTGCGGATCGCTCTCGGCCCCGGCCAGCCGTATCAGCCAATCGCGCTGATTGACCTGGACGGTGCCGGCCGCCACGTCGCGATAATAGCGGGTCACGGTGTCGGCCAGATCCGGTGGCGTCAGGCCCAATCCCTCCAGGCGATCCGGAAAGAATTTGACTTGTAGCTCCGGCTCGTGCAGCGCGACCTCCATGACCTGATCCACGCCTTTGAGGCGCTCCAGATCCTCCTTGACGGCTTCGGCTTGCCAACGCAGGTTTTCATCGTCGGCCGGCCCCGAGACCACCAACGAGGCGCTGGGAAACGCGTTGGACGAAGTGATCTCCAGAATCCGTGGCGTTTCCGCCGCTTCCGGAAGTTCCCGTTCCTTGTTCTGGATTTCCCGCCGTAGGTCGTTGACCCGTTTATCGAAAACCGCGGGTTCGATATCCTCGAAGCGGACCAATACGCTGGAAATGCCCTCGCGGCTGTTGCTGGAGACGAAGCGCACGTCGGACACCTTGCGCACGGCGTCTTCCAGGATGTCGGTGACTTGCTTTTCCACATCCTCGGCGGAAGCTCCGGACAGCACGGTGGTGATGTCTAACCAGTTGAAGTTGATGGTGGGGTCCTGTTCACGCGGCAGATTGAGATAGGACAGCGTGCCCACCACCAGCACCACGGCAAAGCTCAGGTTGGCCAGCACATGGTTGTTGAGGAAGCGCGACAGCATGCGAATTACTCGGTGATCACGATGGCGTCGCCGTCGTTGAGCGCGAAGCGGCCGTCGGTGATGACCAGTACGTCCGGCGATAGATCGACGACGGCTGGCCGGCCTTCCTGAGCCAGCGGCAGGGGATGGAAGCGCGCCTGCTGGTCTTGCGCCAGCAGCAAGCCCAATACTCCCGCGCGCCGCACCAGTAAATCGGCCGGCACGGCCTGCGGCATGCGCCAGATCAGCCGGCCGCTGGCGCCCGGCAAAGCCGATTCCCCGGTGAATAGCAAGCGTGCCTCGCGGGTACGGCCTAGCGTGTCGATGGCGGGCGTCAGCACCCGCAGTTGCACGGGATAATCCTTGCCATTCTGGCGGAACGCCGGCGCGTCGGCGATCTGCAATTGCGGCGCATCGTCGAGGCCGATCGCCGCCGAGATCTCCAGATGGCCGATGTCCAGTACACGCAGCAGAGCCGTGCCCGGCATGGCGTACTCCCCGACGCTGGCCAGCCGTTCCATGACGACGGCCTGGAAAGGCGAGCGCACGATGCATTTGCCGAGATCATGGCGGGCTTTGGCCAGGGTGGCGCGGTTGGCATCGCGTTCGGCCTTGAGCATGGCCATATTGGATTGCCGTTCGTCGAGCAGTTCCTGAGAGACGGTGCTTTGCTTTTTCAGCGTTTCGGCCCGCCGCAATTGCTGTCCGGCGAACTCGATCTGGGCTTCGACGCCATCCACCCGCGCTTGGAGTTCCGCTGTAGCCAGTTCGTAATCCGTGCAGTCCAGGCGGGCCAGTATGTGGCCTGGCTGGACGATATCGCCCACTCGTACGGGAATCTCCCGGATACGGGCGTTGAGTTCGGCGCCGATGCGGCTGTCGCCCAGGCTGACTACCGTGGCCGGCGCGGAGATTTCCGGCTCGACGAGCACTTCGCGCAATGGCGTCACTCGCACGGATGCGGGTGTCTGGGCGGCAGCCAGAACAGGCCACAGGCCAGCTAGAATCGCCAGCAACCAGGCGGTTTTTGCTGAGAACATGATGGGAATGTGTACGATGGTTTGTTATGAGGGTGAATCGACGCAGGCGTATTCTGCGCTGTTCAGCTTTCTGAGACCACAAGCTGGGGTGGTGGTTGCCGAACTCGGCTTATGGGTCAAGCGGGTGGGATCATTGGCGCGAGTGAGAAAGGAAAATGATCAATAGCGATGGATAAAAACCTGACCGCTAGCATCCCGCGTTATGTCGCCCATTTGCAGGGTGTAGCGTCCGTTGCGGCGTTCCTCGTAGTAGCGGCGCAAGGTTTCGCCTATCACGGGGAAGGCCATGTCCTGCCAGGGGATGTCCTGTTCGGCGAAAAGACGCACTTCCAGACTTTCATGGCCGGCGCTGGCCTGTCCTTCCTGTAAATCCCCACGAAACATCATATACACCTGGCTGATGTGCGTCAGGCTGTAGACCGCGTATAGACTCAGGTTCTCCACTACGGCGTTGGCTTCCTCCAAGGCTTCGCGCGCGGCGGCCTGGACGGTGGATTCGTTGTTTTCCATGAAACCGGCCGGCAGGGTCCACAAGCCGTAGCGTGGTTCGATGGAACGGCGGCAAAGCAGGATCTGACCCCGCCACTCGGGAATGCATCCCGCGACGACCTTGGGATTTTGGTAATGTACGCTGCCGCAGGTAGCGCAGACATGTCGAGGCAGGTTGTCCCCAGGAGGAATGCGCAAGGTGACGGGCGCACCGCATTGACTGCAAAACTTCACCGCATTTGTCCGTTTCGCCGCTGATATTTGGACGATAGCAGAAAATTGACGGGGGTGTTGAAGAGATCGGAGGAGGTGTCGGTGGATTTGCGGTGGTGGACAATAGTACGGTGTGGCCAAGCGGGTATGCACGCTATCTCAAGTCACTGTCCAGTCTGCCGCTATTAATACGTGGCCCGGCCGACAGTAGGCCCGTGAATTGTCCGCCGATACCGGGCGCTACGCTCTGCGCTCGAAAGAAAATCAACGGTTTGATCTCGAAGTGCTAACGACAGGGGTTGCGACCTGACAAGCCAAATCTCGGAGAAACTCTTATGAAAACCGCCTTAGCCATCCGTCATGTCCCTTTCGAAGATCTGGGATCGTTTGCCGGGCCGTTGCAGAATCTCGGCTATCGGGTGGATTATCTGGAAGCGGGTTTGACCGATTTCGGCGCTATCGATCCCTTGCGAACCGATGTGCTGATCGTGCTGGGTGGGCCCATAGGCGTCAACGATCAGGCCGAATATCCGTTTCTGCGGGATGAACTGCATTTGTTGGAACAACGGCTGGACGCCCATCGGCCCACGCTGGGAATTTGTCTGGGCAGCCAATTGATGGCCCATGCCTTGGGGGCGGCGGTTTATCCAGCCTCCCAAAAGGAATTGGGCTGGGAACCTATTCAATTGAGCGAAGCTGGGCGTGGCTCCGCTTTGCGCCATCTCGACTCTAGTCTGACACCGGTGTTGCACTGGCATGGCGATACTTTCGATCTTCCGGACGGCGCGCAACGCCTGGCGTCCACGGCGATCTGCCCCAATCAGGCATTTTCCTGGGGTGCGGCGGCTTTGGCCTTGCAGTTTCATCCCGAGGCGACACGCTTGGGATTGGAACGCTGGTTTATCGGCCATACGTTGGAAATTCACACCACGCCGGGCGTTTCGGTCTCGACCTTGCGCGCGGATACGGCCTGTTACGGCAAGACCTTGGAAGTTCAAGGCGTCCGTTTGATGGATGAGTGGTTGCGGAGCCTCGCGCAATAAGGAGGGATTGGCGGTTTGGCCTGGGTTGCCGAAACAAGCATGGACCGCCAGTTCCATGCTGAAGCGATCTCCCATTGGCCGACGTTTGACCCTTTGGAAATCTCTCGGCTAGGCTATGTTCCGGGTAGCGATCAAACGCCGGTCAGCGGTTCGGGCTCGGTATGCCCGTCCGGCGCGCTAGGCCCTAGTTGGCTGGCGTGTACCCATCGGCGCGAGATCCTTATCCGCGATCGTTTCTCAAACAAACGACAAACTGGGAGCCTTCGGGCGTGGTTCGACTCCACACTTAGGGCGTTAAATCAACGTTCCAACCCGTGGCCGTCTCCAGAACGATCGTCGGGCCGCCTGGCGGTTCGATGGCCGTTACGGCAGCGCCAAGGCCCCGCGTGGCAGTGGGTACGTTATACCCGGTTGCATCCCACCGGCGGATTCAAACCCGACATCACCGGCCCAGGGTCGGCGGTTCGGGGGCGGTACGCGGGCCGGGTGGAATCCGGTACAGCGCAAACTGTCGCCCGCCGCCGTGCTGTGGGGGCGGCCACACTAATCTGCAAGAGCAACGGAGATCAAGGGAAGTATGAGCAGCATGGGACTCAAGCGGCTTGCCGAAGTGGAAGCCGCCATCGCCCAACGCCGAGCGGGGTCGGGGACTCCAATCACGGTGTTCACGACCGGTTCAAGCGGTCGCCAAGCGGCGGCCAGTCAGAAAACCGTGCTGTTTCGCGTCTTCATCGTGCGCAAAAACGAACGGGGCCTGTTGTTCGAGAACGGCGATTTCAGCGCCTTCCTGGAGCCGGGGAAATACCGTTTTCTCGATCCCTTGCGCAAAGTGAGCCTCCAGTTGTTCGATCTCTCCGTGCCGGAATTCGAGCATCCTCTGACGGATTTCCTGCTCAAGCACCATGCCGAGACAATGGCGCGCTATTTCGACACGGTCGAGTTGGCTGTCCAGCAGGTCGCGCTGGTCTACAAGAACGGCCGTTTGGCCGATATTCTGCCGCCTTCCAGCCGTACCCTGTTTTGGCGTGGCGTGGTGGAGGTGCGCACCGATTGCATCGATATGGCCGAGAATCCGGTCATCGCGCCCGAGCAGGCGGCGTGGCTGGTGCACGCGACTGAGCCTACGCTGCGCGCGGCCGTGGAACGATCCGTCTATAGTCGTGAAGTGCCCGAACATCATCTGGGGTTGCTTTATGTCGATGGCCGATGCCAGAAGACGCTGGAACCGGGACTGCACGCCTATTGGCGGCACAACCGATCCATCGCCATCGATCTCGTGGATACCCGCCTGCAGGACCTGGAGGTGTCCGGCCAGGAAATTCTGACCAAGGACAAGGTGAACCTGCGCATCAATCTTGCCGCCAGTTACCGTCTGATGGACGTTTTGCGCACCTTGAGCGTGTTACCGAAACCGGCGGAGTTCCTGTATCGGGAATTGCAGTTCGGATTGCGGGCGGTGGTCGGCACGCGCACGCTCGACGAGTTGCTGGAGAACAAGAACCTCATCGACGAAGGCGTACTTGCCCATATTCAAACCAAAACCGCCGAGCTGGGTATCGAAATCGCCAGCGTCGGCGTCAAGGACATCATTCTGCCCGGCGATATGAAAACCTTGCTCGGCAAGGTGGTCGAGGCGGAGAAAGCCGCCCAAGCCAATATCATTCGTCGCCGCGAGGAGACCGCCGCGACGCGCTCTCTGCTCAATACCGCGAAAGTGATGGAGGAAAACCCCACGGCCTTGCGTTTGAAGGAACTGGAAACCCTGGAGAAAGTGGTCGAGAAAGTGGGAAATCTTTCGGTCTATGGCGGTTTGGACGGGTTGCTGAAGGAACTGATCAAGCTGCGCTAAAGCGGAGTATCCATGATGCGGCTGGCGGGATGCCGGACATTCTTCGATCCGCCTGATGCACTCGGATTGATGTGCGTCGCCGTCCTCGGGCGTGTTTATTCCGGGTTGGGCATCTCGGCCATCCACCGATCCCAGTACGGATCGGAGCCGAACCGTTCGATCAGGAAATCCACGAAAGTGCGGACCTTGGCCGAGAGATGTCGACGTGCCGGATACACCGCAAAGATTTTCCGCTCCAGCGGTTTGAACGCCGGCAAAGGTATCAGCCGGCCCGCGGCCAGATCCTCGCCGATCAGATCGGTGGGCAGATTCACGATGCCATTGCCGGCTAAAGCGGCTACCCGCAACGCTTCCCCGCTATTGGAACTGAAGCTCCCGGATACGCGGACCCGTTGCCGATCATGGCCGGTATCCAAGAGCCAATCGCCGGCCATCGGGGATTCGGCGGCCACTAAACAATTGTGTTGTGCAAACTCGCTGAAATGGCGGGGTGACCCCCACTTTTTCAGGTATTCCGGGGCGGCGCAGGCAACGAAATGTAGGCGGGTGATCGGGCGGGCGATCAGTGTCGAGGGCGGCAATTCCGTACTGGCCGCGCGTATGGACAGATCGTAGCCTTCCTCGATCGGATCGATGATGCGATCCCGCAGAATCAATTCCACATTGACTTGGGGATACCGGTCCGAGTAGCCGCAAATGGCGGGCGCAATATGTTTGGCGCCGAAAGCGACCACCGCATTGACGCGCAGTTTCCCCCGCGGAGTGACGCTGGCGGCGCTAACGGCCCGTTCGGCTTCCTCCAGGTCGCTCAAGATCTGCGCGCAGCGTTCGTAATAGGCCCTACCGCTTTCGGTCAGACTCAAGCGGCGGGTCGTTCGGTTGAGTAGCCGACTTCCCAAACGATCCTCCAGCGCCATGACATGCTTGCTCACCATGGCCGGGGAAAGTTCCAGCCGTTCGGCGGCTGCGGCGAAACTGTTCGATTCCACCACTTGCCGGAAGACCTTCATGCTCAACAGCGTATCCATGCTATCTCTATTATTTACCAGAATGAAATTGTTTATTGCATAACAGGCAGTTTATTAATTAATTGTCAATTGGCAAGATGCTCCCATCGACTTCATAGTCGCTCATCCCCCTACACTTCGCACGGCTCGAACAAGGAGAATTTCCATGACTACAACCGCCACGACGCCTTATGCCGCCCTTTTGCTGCGGGTCAGCTTGGGCGTCCTGTTCATTGCGCATGCCTTGCTCAAACTCCTGGTCTTCACTTTGCCGGGCACCGTCCAGTATTTCGCTTCCCTGGGCTTGCCTGGGCCATTGGCCTATCTGGTGTTCGCCGCCGAACTCAGTGGCGGCGTGCTGCTGGTGCTCGGTGTCTATACCCGTTGGGTGGCATTGGCTTTGGTGCCGATCATGGTGGGAGCCACATCGGTCCATATCGGCAACGGCTGGGTGTTTTCCAGTGCCGGAGGAGGCTGGGAATTTCCGGTTTACTGGACGGTGACCCTGTTCGTGCAGTTTCTGCTCGGCGATGGCGCGTTGGCGCTCAAACCGTCCGCAGCTGAGCGATCCTGAACCCCCGCGTTTGGGCTCGATCCATCTGTTGATTCTGGTCGTTGGGAGTCTTCGTCAATGAATGCAATACCAACCCTGTTTGTCTCCCACGGTTCGCCGTTGCTGGCCTTGGAGGACGGGCCGGCGCGGCGGTTTCTCGGCGAACTCGGCAAACAACTGCCCAGGCCGTCAGCGATTCTGGCCGTCTCCGCACATTGGCAGGATCGCCGGCCCACCGTGAGCTTTGCCGATCAACCGGAAACGATTCATGACTTCGGTGGTTTTCCGGATGCGCTGTATCAACTGCACTATCCCGTGCCGGGCGCTCCCGCCCTGGCGGAGGAAACGGCGAATCTGCTGGAAAAAGCCGGCTTCGAGGTGGGCCACAACCTCTCGCGGGGACTCGATCACGGGGCCTGGGCGCCGCTTCGTTTGATGTATCCGGCCGGGGAGATACCCGTGACCCAACTGGCGCTGCTCCACGGCGCCGGACCACGCGAACACTATGAGTTGGGGGCGGCATTGCGGCCGTTGCACGCGCAGGGCGTGCTGATCGTCGGATCGGGTTCCATGACCCACAACCTCTATCGGCTAATGGGAAATGACGGGGCTGAATCAGCGCCCCGTTGGGTGAGCGAGTTCGCCGAATGGATCGCGGCCAGGCTGCGCACGGGAGATATCGAGGCGTTGCTCGATTACCGGCGGCAAGCACCGCATGCCGCTGACAATCACCCGACGGAAGAACACCTGCTGCCCTTGTTCGTGGCCTTGGGCGCCGCCGGTGAAGACGCGATCGCGAGGCGTTTGCACGCCAGTTATACCTATGGCGTGTTGGCGATGGACGCTTATGCTTTCGATGGTTCCGATGAGGAAACGGTGGTCTGACTGTTTAAAGCCGATAACCGAAATTCTCTGAGAATCGCTCGCGAAATTCATCCCAATCGAAGCGATGGTTCTGCGTGCCGGGTTTCTCGATTTTATAAGCGCCCGCCAGAGCGGCGATGCGTCCCGTGGTTTCCCAGTCCAGGCCACGCATCATGCCGTATAGCAGTCCCGCCCGGTAGGCATCCCCGCAGCCGGTGGGATCGACGACTTCCTTGGCTAGCGCCGCTGGAATGTCGATGCGCGCGTCCGCTGTTTGGATATACGAGCCATTGACGCCACAGGTCACAATCAAGGCCCGCACGCGCGGCGCGATTTCAGCCGCCGACAGCCCCGTTCGTTCCTGAATCAAGGCGAATTCGTAATCGTTCACCGTGACCCAGTCGGCTTGTTCGATCATGGCGATCAGATCGTCGCCGTTGAACAGCGGCATGGCCTGACCGGGGTCGAAAATGAAGGGAATGCCCGCGGCCTGGAACTGCCGGGCATGAGCCAGCATGCCCTCGCGGCTGTCCGGCGACACCATGCCCAGGGTGATGCCGGCGCTATCCGGCACGGCCACTTGCGCGGAAAAGGCCATGGCGCCGGGATGAAAGGCCGTGATCTGGTTGTCGTCCAGGTCGGACGTGATGTACGCCTGCGCGGTGTAACTGCCCGGCACCGTCTCGATATATCGTCGGTCTATGCACTGACTGTCCAACCATTGCGCGTAAGGGGCGAAATCCTCCCCTACCGTGCCCAAGGGATAGCCCGAGCCACCCAACAACTTGAGCGTGTAGGCGACATTGCCGGCGCAGCCGCCGAACTCCCTGCGGAGCGTCGGCACCAGAAACGACACGTTCAGCATGTGTACCTTGTCGGGCAGGATGTGATTCTTGAAGTGATCCTGAAACACCATGATCACGTCAAAAGCCAGGGAACCGCAGATTAAAGCAGCCATAGAGCGTATATCCTCAATCCCATAACAGGAGAATCCAGACCACGCTGGCATTGACCAGCGATACGAATACCGCCGCCGAACCGATATCCTTGGCCCGTCCAGACAACTCGTGACGTTCCGGACCGATGCGGTCCACCACGGCTTCGATGCCGGAGTTGACCAGTTCCGCGAAGATGATCAACAGCAGGCTGCCGATCAATAACACCCGTTCCACGCCGTCGTTGCCCAGCCACAGGGCGAGGGGCGTAAGAATCAGGCACAACAGCGCCTCCTGGCGAAACGCTTCTTCGTTACGCCAGACGGCCTTGAGTCCAGCCCAGGAATAACCGGTGGCGTTAAGCAGACGGCGCAGGCCGCGATGCGGTTGATTGGCCATCATCCGGCCCGGCAATGGGTCCCGCGCGGCGATGTATCCGCACGGGATGGGTGGCGACGCGATGGAGCGCGGGCATGGTGGCGACGCGGTGCGATGAGTGCCGTGCAGCGTTCAAGCCAGCGCTTTCAGAGCGGCATCGTAATCGGGTTCGCTGGAGATTTCGGGGACCAATTCGGCATGCAATACTTTATTGTCGGCATCCAGGACGACCACGGCGCGGGCGGTGATGCCGGCTAGCGGGCCGTCGGTCAGCAGTACGCCGTAATCCTTGGCGAAGTTGCGCGAACGCATCATGGACAGCGGGACGACGTTTTCCAGTTTCTCGCCGGTGCAGAAACGTCCCTGGGCGAAAGGCAGATCGGAGGAAATGATCAACACTACCGTATCGGGATGGGCCTTGGCGTGTTCGTTGAATTTCCGGGTGGAAATGGCGCAGACCGGTGTGTCCAGACTGGGCACGATGTTCAACAGTTTTTTCTTGTCCGCGTAACTGGCCAGGTTGACGTCCGTCAGCGCGCCATTCACCAGATGCAAATCGGGGGCCTGGGCGCCTACGGCCGGTAGGTCGCCGTTGGTGTGAATCTCCGTGCCTTTGAATGTGATGCTTGCCATGTTGGGGTAACCTCCGCGTGTGGGTGGAATCGTCAACTATTCGACGGCGGCTTCGAGTTCGGCATAGGCCACCGCGTCCATCAACTGGTCCAGGTTGTCGCTGGGCGTCAGACGGAACAGCCAGCCTTCGCCATAGGGGTCCTGGTTGATGGTTTCCGGGGTATCGACCAAGGTCGCGTTGGCCTCCGCCACAGTGCCGTCCAGTGGGCAATAAATATCGGATGCCGCTTTGACCGATTCCACCACGGCGCATTCCTCGCCGGCTTTCAATTTCCGTCCCACTTCGGGTAGCTCGACGAAAACCATGTCCCCTAGTTGCGCCTGGGCGTGGTCGGTTATACCCACGGTGACCGTACCGTCACTCTCTTGGCGGACCCACTCATGCGTGGTGGTATATTTCAGATTGGAGGGAATGTGACTCATGGGTGACTCCCTATACAGGTGGAGCGGAAGGCAGTCCAATCAAGCAATGGCCGTGGCGCACGAAGGGCGGTTTCACGACCAGGGCCGGGCAATATCGGCTGCGTACGTCCACTTGGCAATATGCGCCAATATCGGCGGGTACGCGAGCCAAACCGATGGCGCGTCCCAGCGTCGGCGAGAAGGTGCCGCTGGTGACGATACCGGTAGCGCCACTGGGTGCGACCACCCGCTGTCGGGCGCGAAGCATGCCGCGTTCTTCCAGCACCAAGCCGATCTGGACGGTTTTGACTTTGTCTTGGCGTTGCTTTTCCAGCGCCGAGCGCCCGATGAATTTACGGTCCGTCGGCTCCCAGGCGACGCTCCAGCCCAGACCGCAGACCAGCGGTGAGGTACTTTCATCCATCTCGTTGCCATACAGATTCAACCCGGCTTCCAGACGCAGGGAATCCCGGGCGCCCAGGCCACAGGGTTGGATACCGGCGTTCAGGAGTCGTTCCCACGATGCGGTGACGGCCGTCGCGGGTAATATGATTTCTATCCCATCTTCGCCCGTGTAGCCGGTACGGGAAATAATACGGTCCTGTTCATCCAAAAACTGAAAGGGGCGCAAAGCCTGTACCTGCTGTCCCGTATCGGACCCCAACGCTTCACCGAGCAGGGCCACGGCTTGCGGTCCCTGCACCGCTAATATGGCCACGTCCAGGCGTTCTCGCAGGTCAGCCTCGAAACCACGGATCTGCTGATTCAGCCAGGCTATCGTCTTGTCGTGGGTCCCTGCGTTGGCCACCACGATGTAGCCGGCCTCGCCCCGGTCATACACCACCACGCCATCGAGTATGCCGCCGGTCTTGCTGAGTATGCAGCTGTACAAGGACTGGCCCGGCTGCAACCGGGCGACGTCATTCGCCAGTACATAACGCAGAAAAGCCCGCGCTTCCAGACCTTTCACTTCCAAAAGGGTCATGTGCGATACATCGAAGACGCCCGCGCCTTGACGGACCTGAGCGTGTTCATGTAACTGCGAACCGTAGTGCAACGGCATCTCCCAGCCGCAGAAATCCAGCATTTTTGCTTCGCCGGAGATATGGAGATCGAACAAAGGGGTTCTTTTTGCCATAGATCCTGGTCTCGTTGAAATAGCAGTCGCTGGAGGGAATTCGTTTAAATAACCATAAAATCGGTGTTTGCTCAACCAAACGGTGATCGATCATGCGGCCCTTAGGCATCCTCGGGCAGGATGTGCAAGCGATCGTCACCGTAGATATCCAGATCCGGGGCCAGTATCTGTACGTACCGATCGAAATACAGGAACTGCTTGAGCAACAGGGCGAATTCGCGTGGAAAATGCAAGCCGTGGCGTTCGCCCACGGCGACCATGTCGAGCAAAAAACGATTGATTGGATTGTTTTTACCCAAACTGTTCAGATCGTCTTCGCTGGCAAAGTCGTCCAGGCTGTCGATCAAGGCTTCCAGGTCACGCGACAAGGCCCCCACGTCCACCGTTTCCTTGGTGATGCCGATGCGCATCATGGCTTCGGCGATGCGCTGGTAATCGGCGGCGGGAATGGCCTCCATTAGAGACGCCATGGCAGCCCAAGTATCCGGGGAAATGCGTCCGACGATGCCGAAATCGATAAAACCGATGCGTCCGTCATCCAAAACCATGAGATTGCCGGCGTGCACATCGGCATGGAAGAACTCGCAGTACAGCAGGCTGGCGAACCAGGTGTTCATCGCCGCGATCAGCGCGCCATCCGTATTCCGGGTCAGGCGGCGGATCGTTTCCAGATCGGTGAAAGGCGCCCCGTACAGGCGCTCCATGGTCAATACCCGCAACGTCGTCGCTTGCTCGTAAACCTGAGGCACGACAACTTGATCATTACCGGAGTTCGCGAGAAACCGTCCGAAGGTCCTCAAATTATCGGCTTCCTTGAGAAAATCACATTCTTCCATCATGGTCTTTTGTATTTCCTCGACGATGGCCGAGAGCGACGCCCAGGACAGGTTGGGTTTGAGAAATTCCAGAATCCGGGCGCTCGCGTAGAGGAAATTCAGGTCGGTCAGGAGAACGTTTTGCACACCGGGTTTTTGAATCTTGATCACCACATCTTCCCCGCTGCGCAAGCGGGCCGCGTGTACCTGGGCGATCGACGCCGAGGCCAGGGGCTCCGGATCGATCTCGGCGAACAGCTTAGGCAGGGAACGACCCAATTCCTCGCGTAATACCTTTTGCATGGTTTTGAAGGGCAGCGGGTCGGTCTGATCCAGGCAATACTGAAGCTCCTGCACATAGTCCGCGGGAAAGAAGGAAGGCGAGCTGGCCACGAATTGACCCAGTTTGATGTAGGTCGCGCCCAGTCTCTCGAACGTGCGCCGCAGCAGGCGCGGCGCGGGCGGGCGATCGCCTAGCAACCAGTTCAAACCGGTTCCGCCCAGGATCTTGGCCGTCTGCGCGATGCGCCAAGCACCCTGGAGACCGTTTCGGATCAGTGAAGCCACGTTAATATTCTCCCGGCCAAACCCATGTAACCATTTTGCTGCAGTGCAAAAGAATTATTGACAAGGAGTTTGGGCCGCGTCACAATGTTGTTTATGGTGCACTGCACAAAAAATGTTATTCATAAGATCGTACCTTGTTTGGAGATCATATAGATGAACGATAAAACCAATCCCTTCAATCCGTTTGCCAATTTCGATTTCAGCAGCTTCGACGTCAACAAGTTGCTGGATGTCAACAAGTTGCTGGACGTCAATAAAATGTTCGCCGATATGCGGATGCCGGGTTTCGACATCAATGCTTTGATGTCCACGCAGAAAAAAAATATCGATGCGCTGAACGCCGCCAACAAGAAGGCTGTGGAAAGTATACAGGCCATTGCCAAGCGGCAGGCGGAAATCATGGCGCAGACCATGGCCGAGGTATCCACTTCCGCGCAACAACTCGCCAATGTCGCCACCCCTCAGGAAATGACGGCCAAACAGGCCGAGGCCGTGAAACAAGCTTTTGAAAAGGCGCTGGCCAATATGCGCGAACTCGCGGAAATGATCAGTCAGGCCAATACGGCGACCTTCTCGATTCTCAACCAACGCGTCGCTGAAAATATCGAAGAATTGAAGGGTTTGATGCCTCAGTCGGAAGCCAAGAAATCCTAAATCCTGAACTTCTCCTAATCAGCCGCCTAGGCGAGGTTATCTGACGATCCATGCCTGGCCGGGGGGGCGATAGAGCCCGACAGGACTTCCGCTGCGTGCTAATTGTCGCGGAAGTCCGGGGTATCGATTAATGCCGTTCTCCCTTCCTTCCTCTCTCCAGTTCGTCTCAATTACAATCCGGAAGGCTCGTCGGCGCGAGTCCATCTGTGGCCGGGCTTGCTTTTGTGGGCGCGCGTTTAAGCTTGATCGGTATAACACGGCATCGTGTTAATTTCTGATAGTTTCTGTCAACAATTGAATAAATTAGCTAAAATATAAATTCAAGCATTGATCAGGATTCAGGTTGGATCTACGGCCCCGCAATGAACTTTAGCGGGGTCCAAGAAGCAGCAGGATAACCAGGTGATTTATGAATCGGCCGGTGCTGCGGGACGGTGACACCGGTTTGATGGACTAGCCGCCATCCTTAACCATATTTTTTCCTACTCCACGGAATTTGCTGCGGTTGCTTTCGATCGCGGGCAACGGGTGATCTTTGTCAACCCCCTGACCCAAACATTGCTGAGTTGGCCGCCAACGGAGGTCCTGGGCAAGCTGGCGGGTGAGTTGGAAGATATGGGCCCGTTGCCTCAGGGAACTCTGGTCAACGTGTTTGCCGCCATCCAATCGCAGACGGTGCAAACGGCGGTGGTCAACATCCGCCACGGCGGGCGGTGGATCAATATCCGTTTATACGGCATTCACGATGAAGCCCGGCAGTTGACAGGTTTTTTCCTGCTTGGACGGGATGTGAGCGATACGCAGCGCGCCATGGAAGCCGTGCGCGCTTCCGAGGAACGTTACCGGCGGTTGTTTGACATCAACCCACAGCCGATGTGGGTGTACGATCTGGAAACCTTGGCGTTCCTCGCCGTCAACAAGGCGGCTATCCGGCATTACGGCTATTCCAGGCAAGATTTTCTGGCTATGACGATCAACGACCTGTGTCCGCCCGAGGAGGCGTCGGTCTTGCTCAAAAATAGCGAAAATGGCCGGAAAAACATAGGCCAATCCGGAATCTGGCGCCATCGTAAGAAATCGGGGGCCTTGATCTATGCCGATATTACCGCCCACACCACCCATTTCGAGGGCCGCCGCGCCGACCTCGTCCTCGTTCGCGATGTCACCGCTGAGCGCCGCGCCAGAAAAGCTTGGGAGCGGGCCGAACAAGCCCTTGCCAAGCGCGACGCCCTACTGGAACTGGCTACAAGGACAGCCATCGCGCTGTTGCGCGAAGCGGACCCCGCCGTGGCCATCAAGGCATGCTTTGAGCAGATCGGGCGCATCATGGACATCGACCGCGTGTATCTGTTCGAAAATCATGTTTGTTCCCAAACCGGCAATTTACTTACAAGCCAACGTTACGAATGGTGTTCGTCGCATGCGGCGCCCCAAAAATTCAACATGGCGTTGCAGAACGTGCCCTTTTACGAGCATTTGCCGCATTGCATGGAGAAGTTCGAGGTCAACCAGCCGGTACTGGGGTTGATCAGAGATTTTCCCGAACCCGAACAAACGATTCTCAAAGCGCAAGATATCGTTTCCATTCTAGTTATCCCGATATTTTCGGGACAACGGCTGTGGGGGTTCATCGGTTTCGACGAATGCCGCGACGAACGGGTTTGGTCAGCGGCGGAACAGAGCGTTCTACGCAACATCGCCACCAGTATCGAGGCGGCTATCGCCCGGCAGCGATCGGAAAAGGCATTGCGGCATAGCGAGGAGCGTTATCGGCGAATTACGGCGGTGGTCACCGACTACATTTTCACCGTACGCTTGGAAAATGGCCATTACCTGCAAACCACGCACAGCCCGACCTGCGTTGCGGTAACCGGCTACACGGTGGAAGAATTCGCCGACGACCCGTATCTGTGGATCAAGATGGTGAAGGAAGAACACCGGGATTGGGTTCGCCACCACGCGCAGCGCGTCATGGCGGGAGAGAATCCCGGCGCCATCGAACATTGCATCGTACGCAAGGACGGAACCGTCCGCTGGGTCAGCAACACACCCGTACTGCATTTCGACCGGCAGGGCGCCTTGGCAGCTTATGATGGTCTTATTCACGATATCACCGAACGTAAGTTGGCCGAGGAATCGGTACGCCAAAGCGAGGAGAAATATCGCCATTTATTCGAATCGGAATCGGATGCGATTTTTCTCATCGATAACCTCACTGGCCAAATCCTCGAAGCCAACAGCGCGGCTTCCAGACTCTACGGTTATAGCCGTCAGGAATTGCTGGAGCGGTCAAGTGCCGATCTGTCGGCCAATCCCGAACAGACGCGTTTGGCGGTTCGCGACAAGTGGGCGTTGCTGCATCGTTGCTTCCATCGCAGAAAAAATGGTTCCGTGTTTCCGGTCGAAATTACCGCCAGCGATTTCGTCTGGCAGGGCCGCTCACAGCAGATTACCGCCGTACGTAACATTACCCGGCGTATCTACGCGGAACAGGCGTTGCGTGAAAGCGAGCAGCGGTTCCGCTCCTTGGTGGAGGAAGTCCCCAGTATTGCGGCCCAGGGCTACGATAGTGATCGGCGCGTGATTTTTTGGAACACGGCTAGCGAGCAACTCTATGGCTATAGCCGCGAGGACGCTATGGGGCTATTTCTGGAATCACTGTTGGCCGAAGACAATCCGGGCCTGCTTCAGGCCGTGGACGAATCGCTGTGGGGGGGAACGACCTTGCCAGCGGGCGAATACACGGTGCGGCGTAAGGACGGTACGGCGGTCGCGGTGTATTCCAGTTATACGGTGGTCAGCAATATCCACGGTGAACCGGAGTTGTATCGACTGGATATCGATTTGACCGAGCGTAAGCAGATGGAGGACACGCTGCGACGTTGGGAACGGGTGTTCGAGAGCACGGCCGAGGGAGTCATGATTACCGATGCCAACAGGCGCATCGTGGCGGTCAACAGGGCGTTTACCCATATCACCGGCTATGAAGAGGAGGAAGCCGTGGGGAAAACCCCCGCGCTGCTCCATTCCGGCCGTCATGATCGCGCATTCTACGCGCACGTATGGGACTCTCTGCAGACTTCCGGGAAATGGCAGGGCGAAATCTGGAATCGCCGCAAAAATGGAGAAATATTTCCGGAATGGCTGACCATCAGCGTGTTGGAGGATGCGCAGGGAAGCGTCAGCGATTATGTGGCCGTGTTCAGTGATATTTCTTCCATCAAGCACTCGCAGGAACAACTGAATCATCTGGCGCATCATGACCCTCTGACGGGTTTGCCCAATCGTTTGTTATTCAATGCCAAACTGCAACATGGCATTCAAAGGGCCAGCCGCAATGACGCGACGCTGGCCTTGCTGTTCCTGGACCTGGATCATTTCAAGAACGTCAACGACTCGCTGGGGCACCCGATAGGGGATCGTTTGTTGCAAAATCTGGCACAGATGATGGCGGCTCAAGTGCGTCAGCAGGATACCCTGGCGCGTTTGGGCGGGGACGAGTTCGCCTTGTTTCTGGAAGACGTGGAGTCGCCCAGCGCGGCCATGAACGTTGCGCAGAAATTGCTGGACATATTTTCCCAGCCGATCAAGGTGGGCGAGCATGAATTCTTCCTTTCGGTCAGCATCGGCATTGGTCTTTATCCCCTCGATGGAAGGGACGTGGATACCTTGGTGCGGAATGCCGACGCCGCCATGTATCAGGCCAAGCTGCTGGGGCGCAACAACTATCAGTTTTATCGGGCTGAATTGACGGCCGATGTATTGGAACGTTTGAAACTGAGCGTTTATCTGAGACGGGCCTTGGAAACCGACGAGTTGTCCGTGCATTACCAGCCGCAGGTGGATCTGGTCAGCAATCGTCTGATCGGCGTGGAGGCGCTGATCCGCTGGCGGCACCCGGAATTGGGTGACGTTTCTCCCACGCGTTTCATCCCGTTGGCCGAGGAAAGCGGTTTGATCATCACCTTGGGGGAATGGGTGTTACGCGCCGCGTGCCGCCAGATGAGACTGTGGAAGGAGCAGGGGTTCTGCGTGCCCCATGTCGCCGTCAACCTGTCGGTCAGGCAGATCGAACGAGGTGACCTGGTCGGCAGAATTCATGGCATTTTGGTCGAAAGCGGATTACAGCCGAATAGTTTGGAATTGGAGCTAACCGAATCCGGCATCATGCGACGGACCGATCAGTCGATTGCGGTCATGGATGGCCTGCGGTCTTTGGGGGTTTTTCTGGCCGTGGACGATTTCGGCACGGGCTATTCATCGTTGGGGTATCTGAAAAGTCTGCCCTTGCACAAGCTTAAGATCGACCGTTCCTTCGTGCGCGATATAGCCCGCGATCCTAATGACGAAGCCATCGTACGAGCGGTGATCGCCTTAGCCAAGAGTTTGGGGTTGACCGTTATCGCCGAGGGAGTGGAAACACAAGAACAAGCGCATTTCCTGCGAACGCAGGGTTGTGATGAAGGGCAGGGCTATTTATTCGGAAGGCCAGTTCCCGCCGATGTCTTGTTCGAACAATGGTGCGGGAATGTTCGAGTGATGGCCTCCGCCAGGGGCTAATTGGCCCGTTGCAAGGAAGGAACAAAACCGTGCCGTCCGGCCGTTGGATCAAGGACGGTACAGCGGTTTCGCCGTGCACTTCTTCCATCATCGAACCCACCATCGGAGTCAGGCCCTACGCTGCCGATGCAGTGCAGCCACGATCCCGACGTGACGGATTTGGTGGGATGCCTTGAGAAATCCAGAAATGTTCGATTGATGAAGAATGGCAGTTTGTAACGGCCAGGAGCATATCGTTCCCAAAATTCGCGTCGCCCATCGCTGTGCCGGAGGAGCGAAAAAGAAAAGCTCGGGATTTCGAATGGATGAGAGCGATGTCCATAACAATATGATCTTATTTTGATTAATTTGGATGTAGGGGCCTTTGTTCCGTTGGGGATGGCGAAACATTCACGAGCGAGTTTCGATAGTGGCACGCTGCCTGCATAAGCTCAATCAGCATCTTCGCCGCCCCTGGGAAAGGGGTACCGTGATAGAGAGTCATCCTCCGTGGCTAACGCGTTGAGGGAATAAGTTGACTAGAGGATGGCGCCTTATCACTGGGAAAGTCTGATAGGTGTCGCTTACCAGATGAAGGTGTTGCGTGTCCCATATAGTTACCAGGGATTTCGATTTTGCGGATAAGGAAGAGGTCCTTTCGGCCCACGCGACATGCTTCGGGGAAGGTGCTGGTTTTATAATAACCTCCAATGACTTATCATATGATTAACCACCCGCTGATCCCCCCCTTGTCAGCGGGTTTTATTTTGCCGATCTGGCTGGGCTGAGCCGTTTCTCCCGTACGCCAGCAGCAGAGCCCCAGTTAGGATCACTCCCCTTCCAGGCGGGCGATGAGGCTGGAAGTATCCCAGCGCCCACCCCCCAAGGATTGCACTTCGGCATAGAGTTGATCGACCAAGGCCGTCACCGGCAGATGCGCGCCGTTGCGTCGGGATTCGGCCAACGCAATGGCAAGGTCTTTGCGCATCCAATTGACGGCGAAACCGAAATCGAAGCGCCCTTCAAGCATGGTCGAACCTCGGTTGTCCATCTGCCAGGACTGAGCCGCTCCCTTACCGATCACTTCCAGTACCGCCTGACCATCCAGCCCAGCGGCTTTGGCGAAATGCAACCCTTCCGCCAAAGCTTCCACCAGACCCGCGATACAAATTTGGTTGACCATCTTGGTCAATTGCCCGCTGCCAACCGGTCCCATGAGCCGTACTGCACGCGCATACGCTTCGATCAAGGGGCTGGCTTTCGCGAAGGCTTGCGGTTCGGCGCCCACCATCACGGTCAGCTTACCTTGCTCGGCGCCGGCCTGCCCTCCGGAAACCGGAGCGTCCAGGAAGGCGATGCCTCGTTGCCCGGCGACGCGGTCCAGTTCCCGCGCGACCTCGGCGGACGTGGTGGTATTGTCGACGAGGATGGCGCCGGGCTTCATGCTCTGCAGTGCGCCATCCTCCGCCAGCGTGACTTGGCGTAAATCGTCGTCATTGCCCACACAGGTAAACACGAAGCGGGCATCCTGGGCTGCGGTGGCCGGTGTCGCGGCCCGGCTTCCGCCGAATTCGGTCGTCCACCGCTCGGCCTTGGCCAGGGTGCGATTGAATACCGTAACCTGGTGGCCGGCCTTGGCCAAATGACCGGCCATGTGATAACCCATCACCCCGAGTCCGATAAAAGCGACTTTTTCACTCATAATTCACTCCACGACAATGATGCCATTATAGGGACAATATGTAATATAATACTCCGTGATTTCGACTTGCCAAGCTGAGCGGCTATAAGCCGCTTTGTAATGAATGTCCAATTGAAAGGGTGAGAAAATGACGACGTTTGCCAATAAAACGATTCTAATTACCGGTGGTGCAATGGGTATCGGCAAATTATTTGCCGAGAAAGGTATTCAGGATGGAGCCAAAATAGTTATCTGGGATATTAACGAAAGTGCATTACAAAACACCGTTAATGAGTTAAAAGCGAAAGGGGGAGATATTTCTTCGTATGTCGTCGATGTGTCGAGTCCAGAATCGATCGAACAGAACGCAAAACAAGTCCTTGATGCGGTCGGGACAGTGGATATTGTGTTTAATAATGCTGGAGTTGTCGTAGGGTCCTATTTCGTCGATCATACCGTTCAGCAAATCGAGAGAACGGTTAAAATTAATACCCTGGGTGTCATGCATGTAGCTCGCGCTTTTCTACCGGCAATGATGAAAAAGGGGGCAGGCCATTTAATTAATATCGCTTCCGCGGCCGGTATGATTGCCAACCCGAAAATGTCTGTTTATGCCGGCAGCAAATGGGCCGTCATTGGTTGGTCCGATTCCGTGCGTTTGGAAATGGAGCAAATGGGCCATAAAAACGTGCATGTCACGACCGTGACCCCCAGTTATATCAATACGGGCATGTTCGACGGCGCCAAAGCGCCTTTGTTGACGCCTATTCTCGAACCGGCGGCGCTGGTGGAAGCGGTTTGGGAAGGAGTTAAGAAAAACCGGGCGTTCGTGCGCGCGCCGCTGACGGTTTATTTGATACCCATGATGAAGGGCTTGATGCCCGTTCGCGTGTTCGATTTTGTCGCGGGTAAACTCATGGGCGTTTACAAATCCATGGATCAGTTCAAAGGCCATTGATTGCCGCCGAGCCAGTGGGCTCACGGATTAACCGGTCACTTCCGCGCGACCCACGATGCGCATCAGCGTTTGTTGCATCATGCCGCACAATGTTTCGCGGCCATTCTTCACGACCAGGACGTCGGCGCGGGTGGCGGTCAACGTGCGACCAGGCCGGATGACCTGACCGCGCGCGATCAGTAACTCGCCGTCCGCGGGCGCCACCAGGTTGATCTTGTATTCCACGGTCAACACGCCGTCGCCCGCGGCCATCAAGCTGAAACCCGCGTAACCGCCCGCCGAATCGGCGATCGTGCCCACGACGCCGCCATGGAAGAAACCGTGCTGTTGGGAAACATCGTCGCCGTAGGGCAGTTGGATGACCGCGTAACCGGGTTGGATGTCGACCAAGGTCGCTCCAATGTGCCGCATGATGCCCTGCTTGGCGAAGCTGCCGCGGACGGCTTGGGCATAATCCGGGTTGGTAGGCTGGAAATCGGGCATGATGGGTACTCGGTCAACCGGGCGTATTGTGTTCGACCCAGCGTTCACCGTGGGCTAGCTGCTCTTTTTTCCAAAGCGGTGCGCGCGATTTCAATTCCTCCATGACGAAACGGCAAGCGTCGAATGCGGCGGCGCGATGAGCCGCCCACACCGCGACCAGCACGATCGGATCATTGGGCTTGAGTGCGCCGATCCGATGAATAAGCAACGCTTCCAGTATCTCCCAGCGTTGCCGAGCCTGTTGCACGATGCTTTCCAAGTGGCGCTCGGTCATGCCGGGATAGTGTTCCAGCGTCATACCGGTCACCGCGCTGCCCTCGTTATGATCTCGCATGGCGCCGATGAAGTGGGCGGCGGCGCCATAATGGCCCCGCAATGCAATCAGACTTTCCTGGTAATGCGCGAGTTCCTGCAGCGGATCGAACGGGGTGTCGCGTATCTCGATTTTCATCGCCTAACCTCCGGTGACCGGCGGAAAAAAAGCGACTTCGTCGCCGTCCGCCACCAGTTGAGTCAAGGGGGCGTATTCTTGGTTGACCGCCGTCAGGATATGGGGCGGCAACGGTGTTTCCGGCCACAGACGGGACCAGACTTCGGCGACGGTCAGCGGCCCGTTGTCCGCTAGCCGGTCTTCGGCGCGTCCGACCTGATCGCGCAGGCTGGCGAAATATTTCACTCGAATGGCCATGATCTTCCACCGGATTCACAGAGTTGAGATGCAGCCGGGTTGGGCCTGCCGGGCTAACGGGTATCCCCTTTCCCGCCGGCGAAACGAGGCCGAATCACCGTGTTGGGCGTTGCACTGCCCTTGCCGATAGGTCGGCTGCGATTCTCGACAGTGTAAGTGAGTCACGCCGCCGCCGCCATCGGAGCCGGTGTTCAGTGTGCCGGCCGTGGCGACTCATTTCAAGAACAGGGTCGCCAAGCCCAGAAAAGCGAAAAAGCCTACGATGTCGGTCACCGTGGTCAAAACCACGCTGCCCGCCAGCGCGGGATCGATGCCGAAGCGGCGTAGAAGCAAAGGGATGGTCACGCCGGCCAAAGCCGCACAGAGCAGGTTGATCAGAATCGCCGCGCCGATGATGCCGCCGATCGTGAAATTGCCGAACCAGATCACGGCGAGACCGGCGACAACCACCGCCCACATCAGGCCATTGAGCAAGCCGACCGCCAATTCCTTGAACATGAGTAGCCGGGCATTGCTGTTTTCCACATGGCCTAGCGCCAGCCCCCGGATCACCAGAGTCAGCGTCTGACTGCCGGCGATACCGCCCATACTGGCGACGATGGGCATGAGCACCGCCAGGGCTACCACCTTGGCTAGCACGCCTTCGAACAGGCCGATGACCCACGCCGCCATGAACGCCGTAATCAAATTGATGCCCAGCCATACCGCACGCCGCCGGGAGCTTGGAACCACCGGCGCGAAGATGTCTTCGTCCTCGTCCAGACCCGCCATGCTCATGATGGAGTGCTCCGCCTCGGTGCGAATGACGTCCACCACGTCGTCGATGGTGATGCGTCCCAGCAGGCGCCCGTCCGGCCCGATCACGGGCGCCGAAACGAGATCGTACTGTTCGAAGCGTCGGGCCACGTCTTCCGCGGACGAGATGGCGGGTATGGGTTCGAAATCCTTGACCATCACCTCGTCAACGGTGGCATCGGGTTGGCCGATGAGCAAATGATGGATGGGCAGGATGCCCAGATAACGGTCGCCACGATCGACCACCATCAGACTGTCGGTTTGCTCGGGGAGGGAGCCGCGCAAGCGTAAATAGCGCAATACCACATCCAGGCTGACGTCGGCGCGCACCGTGATCATGTCGGTGTTCATCAAACCGCCGGCGCTGTCCTCGGGATAGGAGAGCACGGCTTCCAGGCGTTGGCGGTTTTGCAGATCCATGGAATGCAGCAACTCGGCGCTGACGGCTTCCGGAAGGTCCTGCAGCAAATCCGCCAGATCGTCCAGATCCAGCCCTTCGGTGGCGGCCAGCAGATCCTCGGGTTCCATTTCCTGAATAAGACCCGAGCGGGCTTCGTCGTTGACATGCAACAGGACTTCGCCACTGCTCTCCGGCTCGACCAGTTCCCAGACGACCTTACGTTCCGCCGGTGGCAGCGACTGCAACAGATCGGCGATTTCGGCCGGATGCAAGGCGCCCAGCATGCGCCGCACATTCTGGAAAGTGCCACGTTCCAGGGCCCGCCTCAGGCGCCGCAGATAAGTGGGTCTCTGGTCGTTCTCAGCCATAAAAGCCTCCGTAGATGGCACTGCGGGGGTGAGGGCGTGGCGCCCCGATCCGGCCTGGATGCAAGGAGGCCGGGTGGTGCTCGATGGTGATCGCGGGAATCAGGAACGCGCGGCAGTGTAACGGGGAACGCCGGTCAGGTCCACGGGGGCGGCCGTCAAAGGCGGGTAAGGTTCTGTACCTGCTGGTTGAATTTCTTGGGATCTTCGGTATGCAAAATACGCTTGACGAGTGTCATGAGTTCCAGCAGATGGCTTTCCCGGATCACCCGTTTGACTTCCAGAAGGCTGTTGGGATGCATGCTGAAATGCGTCAAGCCGAGACCTAGCAACAGGCGAACGTAGCGTGGGTCGCCCGCCATCTCTCCACACATGCTAACGGGAATGTTCGCCTTCTGCCCAGCCTGGATGGTCATGGCGATCAGTTGCAACACGGCCGGATGAAGGGGATCGTAGAGATAATTGACTTCGTCGTCGGTGCGGTCGATGGCCAGAGTGTACTGAATCAAATCGTTGGTGCCGATGGAAAGAAAATCCAGATGGCGGGCGAAAAACGGGGCGCAGATAGCCGCCGCGGGTACCTCGATCATGGCTCCTATGGGCATGCGCTCGTCGAAACGCTGGCCACGCAAGCGCAATTCCTGCTTGGTTTCCTGGGTCAAGCGCAGGACTTGCAGCAGTTCCTGGATGTTGGACAGCATGGGAATCATCATGCGTACGGGCCCGAACGCCGAAGCGCGGAGTATGGCTCGCAGTTGCGGGCGAAACAGCGCCAGGTTCTTTAGGCACAGGCGGATGGCCCGTAGTCCAAGCGCCGGATTCGAGCTGCCGACGCGGTTTTCGCCCAGTCCCTTGTCCGCGCCCAGATCGACCGTGCGGATGGTGATGGGCTTGCCGTCCAGCATTTTGAGGACATGCAGATATGAGGTGAGGTGTTCTTCCTCGTCCGGAATGTCCTTGCGATTCATGAACAGAAATTCGGTACGGTACAGTCCGACTCCGGCCGCCCCGACTTGACACACCGCTGCGGCGTCTTCCGGCAACTCGATATTGGCGTGCAGGGTGATCCGCACGGCGTCGCGGGTCACCGTCGGTTGTTCCTTGAGTTTGACGAGTTCCAGTTGCTGGTGCTGATCTTCCTGCTGCTTCCAGCGGTAATACTTGATCGCCTGCTCGTCCAAACCCACCATCAGCACGCCCAGTTGGCCATCGACGATGGCCAGTTCGTCCTCGTCGAGATAACGGCGCGCGCAATGCACGCCCATCACGGCGGGTATACCCAGGCTGCGGGCCAGAATGGCGGTGTGCGAGAGCGGCCCGCCGTGCTCGGTGACAAAGGCCAGCACGCCTTGATGTTGCATGAGCACGGTGTCGGCGGGGGTGAGTTCCTCGGCGACGAGAATACGTCCTTCCAGGCGGCTGGAAATGGCGTCGGCGGTGCCTCCCTCGTTGGCCAGCAGAATGCGTTGAATGCGTTGGACCACATGGTCCACATCGTCGCGGCGGGTGCGTAAATAGGGGTCTTCCATCTCATTGAAGACTTGCACGACCCAATCGCGTTGGAGTTTCAATGCCCATTCCGCGTTGCAGCTGCGCGTGCGTATCAGTTTGATGGGCGCGCTGGCCAAGGTGGAGTCTTCCAGCATCAACAAATGGGTGTCGATGAAGGCGGCGACGTCGGCCGGTACGGACAGTGGGATGCGGGAACGGATTTCCCGCAATTGCTGTTTGGCTATCGCCACGCCATGCAGGAAGCGTTGGACCTCTTCTTCAATCAGGACGCTGGAAATCGTGTATTCGGGAATTTCCAGTTGATCGCGCTGCAACAGAATGGTTTTACCGATGGCATAGCCTCGTGAAATACCGACTCCGTGCAGGGTAACGGGCATGACTGGCTCACTCGTCTTCGCCGAAACGCCGCAGCACCAAATCCTCCAGGCAGTCCAGAGCCTGCTCGGCGTCCTCGCCGGCCGCCTGCAGTTCCAGGCAGGCGCCTCGGGCGGCCGCTAGCATCATGACGCCCATGATACTTTTGCCATTGACTTCCCGGCCTTCCCGCCGGACCCGAATATCAGCCCCGAAACGCGCCGCCACGGTGACGAACTTGGCCGCCGCGCGAGCATGCAATCCCAGCCGATTGGTGACTGTGACTTGCCGGATCAGCATGGTGGCAGGCTCTTGCTCATCCTAGCTCCCGATGACGCGTCATGACATGTGGCCGCGCCTTGCGAAAATGATTGGCCAGCGCCTCGGCCATGTAGACCGAACGGTGTTGGCCGCCGGTACAGCCGATGGCGATGGTCAGATAACTACGGTTACCCTTGTCGAAACAGGGAATCCAGGTTTCCAGAAAGCCCTGGAGGTCGGCGAGCATGTGCTTGACTTCAGGTTGTTGTTCGAGAAAAGCGACGACGGCTTCGTCACGTCCCGTCAAGGCGCGGAGATGGGGTTGCCAGTGGGGATTGGGCAGACAACGCACATCGAACACAAAATCCCCGTGGGCCGGGATGCCGTGCTTGAAACCGAAGGATTCGAAAAGGATGGACAGCGCGCCGAGCGGGGTGTCGTGTAAGCGGTTGCGGACCAGTTCCCGCAGTTGATGCACGTTGGTGTGGCTGGTATCGATGAGCAGATCGGCATGAGCGGCGATGGCGCCCAACAGCCGCCGTTCTTCCTGAATCGCCTCCAGCAGCGACACGCCATCTTCGCTCAGGGGATGCTTGCGCCGGGTATCGCTGTAACGCTTCAGCAGTGTATTGTCGGAGGCTTGCAGAAACAGGATCTCGACCGCGAGACCACTGTCCTGCAGGTCAGCCAGTACGCTGGGAAAGTTTTCCAGTTCATCCATGAAATTCCGCACGTCGATGCCCACCACGGTGTTACGGAACAGCCCATCCTCACGCGACAGAATCTCCTGGACCAGGGGTTGCAAGAGCTTGACCGGAAGATTGTCGATGCAGTAGTAATCCAGATCCTCCAAGGTCTGCAAGGCGATGGTTTTGCCGGCCCCAGACAATCCGCTGACGACGATTAGGCGCATGATCCGTTCATCTCCTGTTGCAGGCGATCGTTCAACTCAAAGTCGGCGTGATAGCCGCCCAGGCGCTGGATATGATCACGCACGGCGCATTCCACCAGGACAGCGAGGTTACGTCCCGGTGCGATAGGCAGGCTGAGTTGAGGTATGGCGACATCCAGCAGGGTACGGCTGGCGCGTGCGCCGTGCAGACGTTGTTCGGCAGGCAAATACATGTCTTCGGCGCGCTCCAGGTGGATGATCAGGCGGATACGTTTGTTGCGTTTGATGGCGCTGTCGCCGAACATGCGGCGAATATTCAAAATGCCCAGTCCGCGTACTTCCAGAAAATCCCGGAGGGCTGCGGGACAAGTCCCTTCCAACACATTGGGAGCGACCCGTTGCAACTGCGGGGTGTCGTCGGCGATCAGGCGATGGCCGCGACTGACCAGTTCCAGGGCCAGTTCGCTCTTGCCCGTTCCACTGGCTCCGGTGATGAGCACGCCCAGGCCGAACACTTCCAACAGTTCGCCGTGGATGACCAACGCCGGGCCGCAGCGGCGTTGATACTCATGCAGTTGTTCCAGGGCGGCGCCGGGCAATGCCGGCGTGTACCAGAGTGCCGTTTCCGCCGCATCAGCGGATTCCTTCAGGGCTTCGGCCGGTGTCATGGAGCCACAGACCAGCACCGCCACCACGGGCGGGCTGAGTAGGCGATGAATCAAGGCATTGCGCGCGGACGGCTCCAGGGTTTGCAGGAAATGCCATTCTTCGATGCCAAGGATTTGTAACGGGGGAGGTTGCAGCCAATCCGGCCGCCCTAGCCGGATTGGCGTTGTGTCATCCGTTGCTTGTAAAACCCGTTCGGCCCCTGCCAGACCCCCTATCCAGCAAAGCTGAAGGATGGCCTGCAAAGCTTGAAAAAGGGTCTGGGCACGAATCGGCTCGCTCATGATAGGGGCTAGGATGCAGTGGAGGGTTTCCAGCGGCTGAGGCGATCGAACAGGCCCTCTTTTGATTCGGCGCTGCGCATTTGATCGCAAAAGGCTTCGTCGCTGAACATCTCGGCCAGATAAGCCAGGATTTTCAGATGTTCATCGGTAAAGTGGTCGGGAACCAGCAGGGCGAAGATCAAATCGACGGGCTGATGATCGATCGCATCGAAATCAATCCCTTCGCGCAGGGTGACAAATGCCCCGATGGCTCCCTCAAGGCGGCCTAGGCGGCCATGGGGTAGAGCGACCCCATGGCCCAGACCCGTACTGCCCAGACGCTCCCGACCCACCAAGGTGTCGAAGACTTCCCTGGCTGTAAGATCGGGTTGATCCTGGGCGATCAGTTCGCCCAGCCATTCGAGACATCTTTTTTTGCTGGCTGTCTCACCAGCGCATACGATGCGCCCGACAGTGAGCAAGTCTGTTATTTTCATACCGTTGAATGCCAATGGTGGCTAGGGATAGACGCGCGCCTTGTCGCTGCGGTGTTTGTCGCTTTGTTTCTCCTTGTATTTCTTAATTTGCCTATCGAGTTTATCGATGAGCGCGTCGATGGACGCATACATGTCTTCGTCTACGGCATCGGCATAGATATCGTTGCCGGCTAAATGGATGCGTGCTTCGGCCTTCTGGCGCAGTTTCTCGACGCTGAGAACGACATGCACCTGGGTCACATGGTCGAAATGCCGCTCAATGCGGTCCAATTTTTCATGTACATAGCTCCGCAAAGCCTCTGTGATTTCGATGTGGTGCCCAGTCATATTGATATGCATTATTAACTCCTCAACTGGCAGGTCTAGCTTCGATTCGCCCGAAGGCGCCCACGGCGCCCCGCCCATTAGGCAAGGCGCTTGCGGTCGGTGGAGGATGGGATGGACATCACCTCCCGATATTTAGCTACGGTACGGCGCGCGACTTTGATGCCCCCCTCGGCGCTGAGACATTCAGCGATTTTGTGGTCACTCAGGGGTTTGCTCGGATTTTCTTGATCGATCAGTTTCTTGATCATGGCGCGGATGGCGACCGATGAACATTCGCCGCCATCGTTGGTGCCCACGTGGCTGGAGAAGAAGTATTTGAACTCATAGATGCCACGCGGCGTATGCATGTATTTCTGGGTGGTGACCCGGGAAATGGTCGATTCGTGCATGCCCATCGACTCGGCGATGTCCCTCAGCACCAGGGGACGCATGTATTCTTCGCCGTGCTCGAAAAAATCCCGCTGCCGCTCGATGATGCTGGTGGCGACCTTGAGCAGGGTCTCATTGCGGTTTTTCAGGCTTTTCAAAAACCACCGAGCTTCCTGTAAATGATTTTTCAGGTACATGTTATCGGCGCTGTTGTCGGCCCGCCGCACCAGTCGAGCATACTGGCTGTTGATGCGTAGCTTGGGCGTGCTGTCCGGGTTCAGATCGACGCGCCAAGTATTCTTGTAACGGTAAACGAAGACATCGGGAACGACGTATTGCGCTTCGCCGGAGGCGATTTGCGTGCCTGGCCGGGGATTGAGCGATTGGATCAGGTTGATGACGCCCTGAAGTTCCTCACGTGATACCTTGAGGCGGCGCATCAGGGTGTTGAAATCGCGACCCGCCAGCAATTCCAAGTGATAGGCGACCAATTCCTTGGCTTTGCCAAGACAAGGGGTATCGGCCGGCAATAGTTCCATTTGCAACAGTAAACACTCAGCTGGGGTACGCGCCGCGATGCCGGGGGGATCGAAACGCTGAATGCGGTGCAATACCGCTTCCACTTCGCTCAGTTCCAGTTCGTGCTCCTGGCTCAACCCCTGGTGGATATCTTCCAGCGACAGCGACAAATACCCTGAATCGTCCACGGCATCGATGAGGGCCATGGCGATGCTTATATCGGTTTCGCTGAACGGCGTCAGGCGCATCTGCCAGAGCAGGTAATCGTGCAGGGATTCACCCTCGGCGGTACGCTGTTCGAAGGAGTCGCGCTGCTCATCGTCGTCGCGTGAGAAAGCCGTCGAACCGTCGTAGAAATCATCGACATCCTCCCACCCGCTTTCCACCGATGGCAATTCGCCGGCTTCTCCCTCGCTACTGGATTCCGCCGGGGTTTCGGTCTGCGTCTCTCGGGTATCGCTTCCATCGAAGGAATCGCCGACTGAAGGAGCCTCAAGATGCTGTTCGTCGGTTCTTTCCAGCATCAAGTTGGATTCCAAAACTTGCTGGATCTCCGTTTGCAAATCCAGACTGGAAAGTTGCAACAAGCGGATGGCCTGCTGCAACTGAGGGGTCATGGTCAGTTGATGACCGATCCGTAATTGTAAGGACTGCCTCATGGCCCAGAAAGCCTAGAAATTTTATGAACTTGCATGATCCCGCCCGTTCTGGAGAATTGCGCTGTCGTTCCTACAATATAGCAGGTATCGTGCCAGTGGGAAGAATCATAAACTGGCCTGGTCTGATAAATTGACCAAAAGTACCCGTGCTACAGTCGGAAAGATTCACCCAAATACACCTCGCGGACTTGTCGATCGGCTAGGATCTCCTTTGGAGTGCCTTCGGAGATCACATGTCCGTCATTCAGAATATAGGCCCGATCGCAGATGCCAAGGGTTTCCCGCACATTGTGGTCGGTGATCAGCACACCGATTTGCCGTTCGCAGAGGTGTTGGATGATGCGTTGAATATCCAGCACCGAGATCGGGTCCACGCCCGCGAAGGGCTCGTCGAGAAGCACGAAATGCGGATCGGCCGCCAGCGCCCGGGCGATTTCCACGCGCCGACGTTCGCCTCCGGACAGGCTGAGTCCGAGTTGATCGCGCAAGTGATTGACGTGCAGTTCGTGCAAGAGATCCTCGGCTCGGCCGATACGGGCGCTGCGACTCAGGTCCCGGCGGGTTTCCAGAATCGCCAGCACGTTGTCGAACACGGTGAGCTTGCGGAATACGGAGGGCTCCTGGGGCAGGTAGCTGAGCCCCAATTGCGCACGCTTGTGTACCGGCATCCGGGTGATGTCCCTGCCATTGAGCAGAACTCGCCCTTCATCGCAGGGCGTCAGGCCGACGATCATGTAGAAACAGGTGGTTTTTCCCGCGCCATTGGGTCCGAGCAGACCGACCGCTTCTCCGCTGTCCACCCAGAGTGAGGCGGCATCGACCACGCAACGTTTCTTATATCGCTTGACGATTTCCTTGACGACCAGTTCGGGCATCAGGGTCCACCGACCTTTGCGGTTTCCGGTTGAATGATGAACTCGATGCGCTTGCCCTTGTCGCTGTTGGCCTTGACCTGGTCTTTGGTGAGGTCGTATTCGATGCGATCTCCGGTAAAGCTGTCCTTGCCCTGGATGACCTTGGCGTTGATCGTCATCACGACCCTCGCGGTGCTGGCATTGTATTCGACGCGCTGGCCGTAGCCCTGAATCTCGGGTTTATCGACACTGGGTTTGTAACGCAGTTGCACGGGTTTGCCCACGGCCTCCATGCGTTCAAAGCGGCCATCCTTGAAGTAGATGGTTGCGGTGGCGGCCTCCATGCGCATGGAACCCTGCGAGATGACGACGTTGCCGCGATAGACGCTGATGCCGGTTTTCTGATCCAACTCACCACTGTCCGCTTCCAGACGGATGGGTTGCTGGCGATCGTCCGGCAGCGCCCAGACGTCGATCGATAGGAGCAACAGCCAACACAGCAAGCTGCCTTCAAGGGCGAGGCGGTGCATAGACACTGCGTACAGCGGAGAGTAATTCCACACGTTCTTCATTCCAATAAGCTCTCAGGCCGGTGGCGTCGAGCACGCCGCCGGGGGTTTGAGCATGTACGGCCGCGTCGGTTTCCGCCAACCCCTGCTTGGGATAGACCAGTACATGCTCGGTGGTAATGGTAACGGGTTGTTCGCCGCTCTCGGCGGGGCGGGTGAGGGTAACGCCCTCGTCCAGCCGTAAGGTCTCTTTGTCCGCCGCCAGCCACCCCTTCTGCGCCTGCACCAGCCATTCCCGGATTTGGCCATCGCGCAACGCCTCGAAGCGGGGCTGCGCGATCCGGGTGCCCTGCTGTCCCGGCAATTGGATCAGATGCGGGGCCGCCAGGGTGTATTGGCGCAGCCCTTGATCGTCGGTGCTGACGGCCTGAAAGTTATCCACATACAGGGTCGGGGCTTGGTTACCCTGTGGCCCGGTGCCGTGCAACGTGGATTCCACCGTGAAGAACAGCCAACCGCTCATAAAGGCTAGCAGCAGAAGGGCAAGAACATAGCCGACACTGTTCATAAGCCGATATGCAACGAAAGAAGGGTCGCCGCAGAGTGATGCGCTACTATCATCGAAGTTGGGTATCCGAAGGAGTGTCCGAGGCCGAGACGGGCCAACAGGCGGCCTGTTCGCTTGCCAAGTGGTTCTGCGCTAAAAGAATCAGTTCGCACACATCGCGTACCGCTCCCAATCCACCGCGATGGGGCGTTCGCCAGTGGGCGTGGCGTAGTACGAAAGCGTCCGCGTCCGCGACCGCGACCGCCAGCCCAACCCGCGCCATCACGGGCAGATCGACGATGTCGTCTCCTACGTAGGCGGTTTGTTCGGGCCGCAGGGCGAGCTCCTCAAGCAGTTTCGTGTAGGCGATGATTTTGTCGGCGATGCCCTGGTACACGTGACGCACGCTCAGTTCGGCCATACGCCGGGTTACGGCGGCGGACGTACGACCGGAAATGATGGCGATGTCCACGCCATGAGCCTGCAGCATTTTCAGACCGTGACCGTCGCGGCTGTGGAAGGCCTTGAATTCACGTCCGTCGTCGCCGAAAAAAAGGCGGCCATCGGTCAATACGCCATCGACATCCAGTATCAGCAGGCGAATGCGCGCGGCCTTTTTCACTACGGACTCGGCAGTCTCGTTCATTGAACACTTTTTATCGGGATTTAGGTGGGTTCACAATGGTTATGACAGCCTGTCGGCGGGTTGTATGCATTCATTGTCATGCAAACCCGGATTTCATGAATAGGCGTCGCCTTCCGTTTCGGGGTTCAAGCAACCGGTCACGGGCATCGCTAGCCTGTCGCTTGAGTATTCGTTCGATCCGTCATCGGTTTGGGATACCCCTGAACTTGTTATCATAAACGCGATCATCCCGGTTGCCAGCGGAACATCGGATCGGGCGCCACCGGGACGAGCGAGCGACCCCAGGCGGTCACGCCGTCGTTTTCCGTCGTACCCTGGGCCAGGGAGAAGCAGCCGCTGGCCTGTCTCGGAGTCCTGCATGAGTCATACGATACGCATTCGGGGAACGTTGTGACATACCCATCCAGCCGTGAACGAATCATCATCATGACTGGCGCCAGTCGAGGTCTGGGGCGAGTCATGGCCCTGAATCTGGCTCGGCAAGGCGCCGTCGTCGCGGCTGTGGCGCGCGCCGTATCGGTCGAGGCCGACGAGAACGACCTCGCGGCTACGGTGCGGCAGATCCAGGCGGCGGGCGGCCGGGCGTTGGCCATTGCCGCGGACGTGCGCGACGAGGCCCAAGTCCAGGCCATGGCTGAACAAGTTGTCAAACAATACGGGTGCGTCGACGTGCTGGTGAACAACGCCGGTCTGATGATCGGGGACAAGGCGTTCGCGGATATTTCGCCCGCGCTTTGGAGTCGCGTGCTGGATACCAATCTGCGCGGGGCTTATCTTTGTTGTCGCGCGGTATTACCGGCGATGCGCCAACAGGGGCATGGCGTCATCGTCAATATCACGTCCGGAGCCGCGGTGCGCACGGGGTTTCTCAATATCGCCTATGGGGTATCCAAGGCGGGGCTGGATCGTCTCACATTCGGTTTGGCCGACGAGTTGCGGGATGCCGGCATCGCTTGTATTTCGCTGTCGCCGCCGGTCAGCGCCACCGACTCGGTGCGCCGAATGTATGCCGGCCGGGATGTGGACGCCTGGGCGCAGCCTCCTGAACTGACGGCTCAGGCTTTGAGTGCGTTGCTGGACGACGACCCTTGGCAATACACGGGCCAGGTCTTGTCCGTGCGCGAATATTTGCGGTCCAAAGGACTGATGCCACCGGTCGGTTGAGCGTCCGGTTTCAACCGGTTGTTCCAACCCGCCTCCTGGCGCGTAAACTGATCTTGAGACCGAATAGTCGAAACAATCGAAGCGATGGAGCGGTGCACATGGTCATACTCCGCGTTTTAGGGTCGGTATTGTTACTGGGCTGTTTTGCCCTGTCTGTCCAGGGCGACATGGTGAAAGGTACGGTGGTGGTGCTGGAGTTGGATGGCGCTATCGGTCCAGCCACCAGCGATTTCGTACTGCGCGGCCTGCAGGACGCCCAAGCGGCAGGCTCCAAGCTGGTGGTTTTGCGCCTGGATACCCCCGGTGGGCTGGATACTTCCATGCGGGACATCATCCGCGCCATCCTCGGCTCCACCGTGCCGGTAGCGACCTATGTGGCGCCCAGTGGCGCGCGCGCCGCCAGCGCCGGTACTTACATCCTGTACGCCAGCCACCTGGCCGTCATGGCGCCGGCGACTAATTTGGGCGCCGCGACACCGGTGCAGATCGGTGGTTTGCCCATACCCGGCGGTGGCGACAACCCGCCCGAGAAGCCGGAGCAACAGCCCCCTGCTGCCTCGGCGCCGGAACCGACCCAGGACAAGCCGGCCGAGCCCGCGCCGGAACAACCGGCCGCCGCTCCTGAATCGGCGATGGAGCGCAAGCTGGTCAACGATGCACGGGCCTATCTGCGATCACTCGCGCAATTACGCCAGCGTAACGTCGAGTGGGCCGACGAGGCGGTGACGCAAGGCGCGAGTCTCAGCGCCGAAGAGGCATTGCGGCGCGGCGTCATCGATTTCATCGCCAGCGACCTGGGCGATCTGCTTGCGCAAGCGAACGGTCGGGTCGTGCGCATCGCTCAGCGCGGCTACACTTTGGAAACCGCCAACGCCCGCGTGCAAACGGTAACACCGGACTGGCGCAGCCGGTTGCTGGCCGTCATCACTCACCCCCAGGTCGCGTATATTCTGTTGCTGCTGGGGGTGTACGGCCTGTTTTTCGAACTCTCCAACCCCGGTTCCCTGGCGCCGGGGGTTCTGGGTGGAATTTCCCTGCTGTTGGCGCTGTTCGCCTTTCAGGTGTTGCCGATCAATTATGCCGGTCTGGCCCTGCTGATCCTCGGCTTGCTGTTCATGATCGGCGAAGCGTTCGTGCCCAGTTTTGGGGCGTTGGGCTTGGGCGGGGTAGTCGCTTTCGTCGTGGGATCGCTGATGCTGTGGGATGAAACAGGGCCGGGCTATGACATTCCCATCGGGCTGATTTTCGGATTCGCGCTGGCCAGCGCCGTGCTGCTGGTGGGATTGGGGACGATGCTGGTTCGACAGCGGCGGCGTCCGCTGGTGAGCGGCGACGCCATCCTGGCCGATGCTCCGGGCGTGGTGCTGGAAGCCTTCGAGAATGGTCAGGGCTGGGTGCGGGTCCAGGGCGAGACCTGGCGCGCCCACAGCACCGAACCGTTGCGACCGGGCGATTCGGTACGCGTGGCCGGGCGCGACGGTTTAGTGCTTTTCGTGCAAACGAACAAGGGGATGACCCATGCTTAATATATTTACCGTGGCGCTGATCTTCATCGTGGTTTTGTTTTTCGCCTCCATCAAGATCCTGCGTGAGTACGATCGTGGCGTCGTGTTTTTTCTGGGACGCTTTCAGGCCGTCAAGGGGCCGGGGCTGATCGTCATCGTTCCCGTTATTCAACAAATGGTGCGGGTGGATTTACGCACCGTGGTCATGGATGTGCCCAGTCAGGACGTGATTTCCCGCGACAATGTGTCGGTCAAGGTGAACGCGGTGGTGTATTTCCGGGTCATGGACCCGCAACGCGCCATCATTCAAGTGGAGGACTACTACGCCGCGACCAGCCAGTTGGCGCAGACGACCCTGCGTTCGGTTCTGGGTCAACACGAACTGGACGAAATGCTGGCCGAGCGGGAAAAGCTCAACAAGGACATTCAGGCCATCCTTGATGACCAAACCGATACCTGGGGCATCAAGGTGTCCAATGTGGAAATCAAGCACGTCGATCTGGACGCCAGCATGGTGCGGGCCATCGCCCGCCAGGCCGAGGCCGAGCGCGAACGCCGCGCCAAGGTGATCAACGCCGAAGGCGAATACCAGGCCGCCGAGCGTTTGTTGCAGGCTGCCGATATCATCGCCCGTCAGCCGCAGGCCCTGCAACTACGCTATCTGCAGACCTTGAACGACATAGCCGGCGTCAACAATTCCACCGTGGTGTTTCCGATCCCGTTGGATTTGCTCAAGCCACTGTTTCAGGCGGGCCAGCGTCCTGACAGAGCGTCCGACGATTAGATGCCGTCGTTCAGCGTTTCAATGGCCGAGCGGCCACCGGCGCAGCGTCCCGAATGAGCGGCTTATTCGGCCTCATCGTCGGGTTTTCCCTGGGCTTGACCGGGGGTGGCGGTTCCATATTCGCCGTGCCGTTGCTGGTCTACGGACTGGCCGTGCCGGTGCATCAAGCCGTGATGCTGTCCCTGGCGACGGTGGGCTCCATGTCTCTGGTTGGGGCGATCAGCCATCTGCGGCGCGGCGCCGCGGATTGGAAAACCGGCTTTATCTTCGGCGTGGCGGGCATCGTCGGTGCGCCGCTGGGTACTTGGCTGGGCGCCAAACTGTCCGGCGCCTGGCTGTTGACCGGTTTTGCGTTGTTGATGCTAGGGGTTGCCACGCGTTTGTGGTTGCAGGCCAGCCGACACCCGGAGCAGACGCAGGTGGTGCGCGCCACGCCGGCCGACGTAGCGGGGACGGGGCCACATTGCCGCGTCGATCCGACGGGTCATCTGCGCTTGTCTTCCCGTTGTTTGATGGTGCTGATACTGAGTGGCGTCGTAACCGGGGTGTTGGCGGGCCTGTTCGGCGTCGGCGGAGGATTTCTCATCGTCCCGGCGTTGGTGTTGATCGTGGCTTTGCCCATGCAGCGGGCGGTAGCGACATCCTTGCTGATCATCGCGATTATCAGCGTGGGCGGCGTGCTTTCGCACCTGCTGGCAGGCCAGTCCCTGAACGGGTCGATGGTGATCGGATTTCTCGGCGGGGGTCTTCTGGGGATGGCGCTGGGGATGGCGTTGGGACGGCGTTTGGCGGGTCCGCTGTTGCAGCGCCTATTCGCCGTGATGATGGTGAGCGTGGCGGTGTTCATGCTGGCGCATGGTGCGTTGCACGGCGCCGCTTGAAACATCCAGACCGACGCTCAATGGCGCAGGACCAGCCAGCCCACCCCGAGTATCAGCACGGCCAACAGCGCCACGCTCAAAGCCGTCATGCCAATCACCCAACCCTTGCCGTGTGATGTTTTGGGTTTACTGGCCATGATCCGGGTCACCGGCTCGGTATTCGGCTCGGGGGGCGGCGTTCTCCGCAAGCGAGCCTGCATGTCGCGGCGTAGAGTGGCTTGCAGGCTGATGGATTCATCGTCGGCCGGGTTGCCGGTGGCGCTTTCCTTGAAAACGAAGCGGATGTTGTCGAAGCTGATTTCGTCACCAGGACTGAGCAATATGGTATCGATGCGAATGCCGTTGACGAATGTGCCGTTGGCGGATTCCATGTCCTGCAGGAAATACCGTTCGTTATTGAGGCCGATGCGGGCGTGTTGGCGTGAAATGCCCGGCGCGCTGAGCACGATTTGACAATCCTGGCGACGGCCGATGTAGGTTTCGCCGGTCAAGGAGAAGCACTTGCCGGTCGTAACTCCCGACAATCCCTTGAGGCAATAGACCGGAGCGGGTTCGCGCAGCGGCTCGGAGATTTGGTTGTCGTCATATGACATCATTTTTTATCCCTGATTGGGCTACCTATTCCTGTTGACCGTATCATACGGCTCTAAACCATTGTACCGTGCGCCGCTTCAAGCGGTCTGACGACGAATTAGGTGACGGGCGATGAGCAATTGTTGAATCTGACTCGTGCCTTCGTAAATTCGGAATAACCGCACGTCCCGATAAAAACGCTCGATGGCATAGGCGGCGATATACCCGGCGCCGCCATGGATTTGTACGGCTCGGTCCGCTACTCGTCCGCACATTTCCGAAGCGAACAGCTTGCAACAAGACGCTTCCAGGCTGATATCCTCCCCCCGGTCACGCCGTTGGGCGGCGTCCTGCACCATGCAGCGGGCCGCGTACAATTCGGTCTTGCTATCCGCCAACAGGGCTTGGATCAACTGAAACTCCGCGATCGGTTGATCGAATTGCCGACGCTCCAGCGCATAACGCAAGGCATCCTGCAACATGCGTTGGGCCGCGCCCACGCAGACCGCGGCGATGTGTAAGCGGCCCTTGTCCAGGACCCGCATGGCCGTTTTGAAGCCAGTCCCTTCCTGACCGCCGATCAGATTGGCGGCCGGTATCCGGCAGGCGTCGAATATCACATCGCAGGTGTGCGCACCGTGTTGACCCATTTTTTTGTCGTTCCGTCCGAGCGATAAACCTGGTGTGCCCGCTTCTACGATGAAGGCGGAAATACCGGCCGCCCGCTTGGCTTCGGGGTCGGTACGGGCCAGCACGGTGAAAATTCCCGCTTCGGGTGCGTTGGTGATAAATCTTTTGGTCCCGTTTAGGACATAAAAATTCCCCTCGCGGGTGGCGCTCGTGCGTAAAGAGGCGGCGTCCGATCCCGCTTCCGGCTCGGTCAGCGCGAAAGAAGCCAGCAGTTCGCCGCTGGCGAGGCGCGGCAGATAACGTTGCTTCTGCTCTTCGCTGCCCGCGATGATCAATGCTTGGGAACCGATGCCGTTATTGGTGCCGATCAATGAGCGAAAAGCGGGAGAGGCTTGACACAGTTCGAACAGCACCCGCACTTCCTCTTCCATGCTCAAGCCCAGTCCGCCATATTCCTCGGGAATGGTCAGACCGAACAGGCCAAGTTCACGCATCTCCCGGCGCACGGTTTCGGGTATCTCGTCGGTCTCGGCGACGGTTTGTTCATGGGGGATGAGGCGTTCGCGCACGAAGCGCGAGACGTTGTCCACCAGCAGACCGAATGTTTGGGGATCTTTGATCATGGCCGCGCCTTACCTAAACTAACACTAATCGCATGGCCTACATTAGACAGGCCCGTTCAGTTTAGCTCAGTGAGTCAGAACCCGCGTGATGGATACAGGAAACAATTTACAGGTGGACCGCCGCGGGCGCGTGCTGTTGTTGACGCTGAGCGATCCCGCCAACCGCAACGCCTTGAGTCCCGTTCTCTATCGGGCGGGCATCGAGACCGTGCGGCAAGCGGGGGAAGATCCCAGTGTTGGAGCGATCGTGTTGACGGGAGCGGGGGGCACTTTTTGCAGCGGCGGCAATCTGCGGCGTCTGCATCGTAATCGCACGCAACCGCGCACCGTGCAGCAGGAGAGCATCGCGCTGTTTCATGCTTGGATACAGGCTTTCCAAACATGCCCGAAACCGATTATCGCCGCCGTGGAAGGCTATGCCGCCGGCGCGGGATTTGCCCTGGCGCTGGCCTGCGATCTGCACGTTGCCGCGCGGGACGCACGCTATATGATGGCCTACGTCAAGGTCGGCCTCAGTCCCGACGGGGGCGGTTCCTATTGGCTGAGCCGTGGCCTCACGCTGCAATTGGCGACGGAGATTCTGCTCGGCGGTCAACCCGTGGAAGCCACTCGCTTGCGGGATTGGGGATTGATCAACCGGCTGTGCGAACCGGGCCGAGCCGTTCAGGAGGCTTTGGTTTGGGCGGAGCAATTGGCGGCAGGTCCCGTGCATGCCATGAAGCGAATCAAACGCTTGATCGGCGCGGCTCGCGACGGCTCATTGGCCGACCACTTGGCGCGCGAAAGCGAAGCGTTTCTGGATGGCCTGTACCAACCCGAATGCGCCGAGGGCATCGCCGCGTTCCTGGAAAAACGGGCTCCGGATTTCATCGGCGCGAGGCGGACCCAAGATGCAAATTCCGGCAAAAAGGTTTAGGCTTACAGCAATTAAAACAACGACTAAACCCGGTCTCCGTAGAAAACCGGGGCGTATAGCGGCGCCGGATGGGATGAACGCGTGACGATGGATCAAGGACCTTTGCCATATGCCGCTCGGCAGCCCAAGCCGCTTGGCCAGCGTTTTCCGAGCCCGATGATTCGCATGGCTTCCGTAAAGCTCGAACCATGACCGACCTGCTCGGCGAATTCGAATGTAAACTGGATTCCAAGTTCAGGCTGGCTTTGCCGGCCGGACTGAAGAAACAGGTGCCGCCCGAGGCGCAGGGCCGTTTTGTCGTAAACCGGGGTTTCGAGAAGCATCTCAATCTGTTTCCCTTCAATGAATGGCAGATCCTGTGTGGGCAGGTCGAAAGCCGTTTGAATCTATTTCAACCCAAGGATCGCGCATTCATGCGCAACTTCCGCCGGGGGGCCAGCGAGTTAAGCTTGGACAACGCCGGCCGCCTGTTGCTGCCGAAGCGTCTGCTGGATTACGCCGGCATCTCCGAGGAAGTCATCCTGCTGGCCTACTCCAATCGTATCGAATGCTGGGATGCCGAGTTGTATGACAGCGTGCTCGACATAGCGCCGGATGAGTTCGCCAGCTTGGCCGAAGACGTCATGGGCAACAAGCCCAAACCCGAGAAAGACGACCGCCGGCCCAGCTATCGGGATGTGCCTTTCATCCCGCCGGACCAACGGCATTAGCCCTTTCAGCTTCGCAGTTCCGCCCGTTGACTCAGAAACCAGGCGTAGGTCGCGCGGATGCCTTCCGCCAGCGGAATCCCCGCCTGCCAGCCCAGCGCGTGCAAGCGTGTTACGTCCAGCAGTTTGCGCGGCGTGCCATCGGGCTTCGTGGCGTCGAAAACCAGACGCCCGCGATAGCCGACGATATTCTTGATCAGTTCCGCTAGTTCCGCGATGGTCACGTCGTCCCCAACGCCCACGTTGACGATGTCTTCGCGATCATAGTGTCGCATGAGAAACACGGCGGCGTCCGCCAGATCGTCCACGTGCAGAAACTCCCGGCGCGGACTGCCCGTGCCCCAGACCACCACTTCCTCCCGGTCCTGCTCCTTGGCCAAATGAAATTTGTGCAATAGCGCGGGCAGGACGTGGGAAGTTTCCAGGTTGAAATTGTCGCCCGGCCCATACAAATTGGTGGGCATCAGGCTGATCGCATTGAAACCGTATTGCCGGCGATAGGCTTGGCAGAGTTTGATTCCGGCGATTTTGGCGACGGCGTACCACTCGTTGGTGGATTCCAGCGGGCCGGTCAGCAGCGCGTCCTCCACCAGGGGTTGCGGGGCGAACTTGGGGTAGATGCAGGAGGAACCCAGGAACAACAACTTTCGGGTCCCGTAGCGGTAGGCGGCGTCGATAACGTGGGTCTGTATCTGCAGATTATCGCGAATGAAATCGGCCGGATAGGTGTCATTGGCGTGTATTCCGCCGACTTTGGCGGCCGCCAGAAAGACGTAAGCCGGGCGGTATTCGGCGAAGAACGCGTCAACCGCGGCTTGCTCCGTTAGGTCCAATTCGGCGTGGGTGCGTAGCAGGAGATGGGCAAATCCTTCCTGACGCAAGCGGCGCAGGATGGCGGAACCGGCCAGACCCCGGTGACCCGCCACAAAAATGGAATCCGTTTTTAGCATTGTTGAGGTTCCAGGGGTTGGGGGCAATCCCGATGTGGCGTGGAATTACCGACTGTTCGATGGGCGTCCATTATGATGGGTTCGGCCCGCCGCTTCATCCCGCCTGCGCCCAGGGACTGCTCGAAGGCAGTCAATGCGAGGCAACGCCTTCGAGCAAGGCCCGCCAAGCCGCGAGCGCCTGTTGTCCGCTGAAATGTCTTTCCAGTGCTTGGCGGGCGTTTGCGCCCCATTGTCGGCCCAGATCGGGATTGTTGGCCAGCTCGCCAATGATCTTGGCCAATTGCCGGCCATTATCCGGCGCCACCGTCGAGCCGCCGTGTTCCTGGGCCAGCAAGCGAGCGATTTCACCCTCGGCGTCACCCATGAACACCATGGGCCGCCCCGCGGCGGCAATGCCATAGAATTTGCTGGGCACGATAAAACCTTCCAATTCGGGTCTTAGGGAAATCAGATGCACGTCGGCCGCGCCGAGGCTTTGCGCCAGCCGTTCGCGGGGTTGATAGGGTTTGAAAGCGAGGTTCTCCAGCCGTCGGCGGACGGCTTCCCGTTCCAACCAGGTTTTGTAATAGCCATCGCCGATGATCAAGAAGACGATACGGGTCTGTTCTCGCAACAATTCGGCGGCCTGCAGCACGGCGCCGAAATCATGGGCCCGACCCAGATTGCCGGAATAGCCCACGACGAATCGATCACTCAGTCCCCAAGTGGCGCGCAGTGGATTGGCGGCCGCGGGGAGGGGTTGCACGGCGTCGGCGTCGGCCCAGTTGTGTATCACGGCGATGCGCGCCGCTGGAATGCGTTGTCCGGTCAGATAAGTCGCCATGCGTTCCCCTACCGCGACATTCATCGCCGCTTGGCGCAGCGAGGCATTGCGTAGCCCGCGTAGGCAGCGGGCCAAAATGCCGTTCATGGAGCGAACCCGCAAGGCCGAGGCGATTTCCGGAAACAGATCCTGCAGCCAGTTGACCAGGGGAGCGCGTCGCAGTCGGGCGATTCCAGCCGCCATCACGGAGATCAGCGGAGGATCGGTCTTGGCGACGATGACGCTGTCGGCGTTGGCCAGACGCCATAGACACCACGCGGCGCTGGTGTAAAAGGTCAGATAATCGAACATTCTGCCCGGCAGCCAGGCGCGTCCGAAACGGGATGTCCAGATACGGTGGATTCGCACGCCCCGCAGCGTTTCCTGGCGCGGTAACAGGGCGTTGGGAACGTCATAGCGTTGCCGGCTGGCGATGACGTCGACGCGCTTCCCGGCCTTGGCTAGAGAAAACGCCAAGTCACTGAGCATCTGACTGGTGGCGGAGAGATCGGGGTGAAAAAAGCGATTGAGGAAAATGATGTGCACAGGTTTCGGTTTACCCGGCCCGCGGTCCCGCGGGGTTAGGGCGACCGGAGCATGATCCAATCGATGAGGAACTGCCTGAGCTGCGGATTGTAGAGATTATTCGGCGTGCTGAATAGGGCGAGTCGGATGAATCGAACTCGCCCCATGCGGCTGATTGGTGAGGTTCGCTGCCGTTGCCAGGTTAGTTGTTGGAGGCCAGATGTCCGTTCCAGCCGAGTTTCGCCTTATTCACATTGCGTTCGGCCGTCTCCAGGGGAATCAGTCCATCGGCGGCGAGATAGCCTTCAGGTCCCCAGGTCTGCTCCAGAGTGAATTCGTTCATGAAATCCTTGAGACCGGAAACCGTATTCCAATGCGCTTTCTTTACGTAGAGGTACAGCGGTTGCGACAGAGGGTATTCATCCACTGCGATTTTCTCGATGCTGGGCGTTACGCCGTCGACTGGCATGGCCTGCAATTGGTCGTTGAGGGCTTGCCAATCACCGTATTTCAAAATGGCGACGGCGTTGGGGTGCTTTTGCAAGGCCTCCAAACGCTCGGGGCCGCTGGCTCCACCCTCGACGAGTCCGCTGTCTCGGCGAAGACTGCCACAGGCCGCCATATAGCCCGCCAGGGAGGAGCCCTTGAGCGCCTTGACTAATTCGTATTGCTCGCATACGGGCTCTACCAGCAAACTCCGGACGCTTTCCAGTTCGGGGGAATGCTTGGGTGGACCGATGACCACGATCGGCAAATCGGGTAAGGCCGGATTGATTTCGTGCCAGCTTTTATAGGGATTTTCCACCAGCTTGTCTTGGCCGCTGGGATCGGGTACCCGCTTGGAGATGGCTTTGTAAAGATCCTCGCGGGACAGCTGCAAGGTTTCCATCTGTCGATTGCCCGCTACCACCATGCCGTCATAGCCGATTTGCACCTCGATAAGATCCTTGACTTCGTTGCGCTTGCAGGTCGCCATTTCCTCTTGGCTGACGGGGCGTGTGGTGCTCACGATGTCGGGAAACTGGGGCCCGATGCCGGAACAGAACAAACTGATACCCTTGCCGTTTTCGGTGGCTTCGATCAGGGGGCTTTTGATGGGGGTCTTGCTGCCGAGATGTTCAGCCACCGCTACGGTATATGGATAAACTATGGGAGAACCGACAATTTTGAAATGATCGCGTCCGTCTTGGGCAAGAGTCGGAGTAGACATTACCATCGTTGCCACAACGGCACTCATCAACAATTTATGGTCCATAACGAAGCTCCCGCTATCATGGTTAATATTTTTGTTAGAAGTGAATTCGTACATTGCGGAAGCTACTCTAGGCGCTGTTTGTAAGGCCATGATGTCGCGGGGGAAACGTTTTGTAACAGCGTGTAACCGGGTTGTAAAAGTCATTCGGATTGCGATTGGTCAATGCGTTTAGCAACGCGTGAAGGGGGAAATGCGGATGAGGATCATGATCGGGCGAGTCGGCTTGTTGGGGGCGACGATATGCGTGATGGCCATGAGCTGTAGTGGAAAGGCGTTTGCGCAGGATTCGACGGATTCGACGACTAGCACGCAGTCAACCGTATACCTGCCGCCGCCGTCCTGTAAGAAAATCCGACGGGAAATCAATCGGCTGGTCACCGGGCAACCGGTCATTCAAAGCGACGCGGCGACCGGCGAAAGAAAATTGCTGAATGCGGAAGAACGTGAGGAAGCCTTGAAACAGGCCCAGGACCAATGGGCCTCTCGTTGCGATCCCCAACAGCGGACGCAAGGGGAATGATTCCGGGCCGGCGCGATGACCGGGCTTGACCGGCAGCCCACCTCGCTCCCGTTGGAAGCGGGTTGCGAACCCCGTTGTCGCGGTTGCGCCCACCGCTTATTGCCTCGCGCACAGAGCGAAGCCCAAAAAGAACGCTGGCTGCGACAGGCCCTGCACCCTTGGCGGGATGTGTTGGCTTCCCTGCAGGCGTTGGAGGGTCCGACGCGCGGGCGGTATCGGGACAGAGTGCGTTTATCCGCCGCCTGGCAGGACGAACATTGGCGGTTTGGCCTGTGGGCGCGCGATGAGTTGATCGCCATTCCCCGGTGTCCGGTGCATTCCGAGCGCGTGCGGGAAACATTGCGGGTTCTGGCCGCGATCTTGCCGCCGGCGCCGGAGTTTCCATTGGCCTTTTTCGTTCAGGCCGGCGCGCAGGTTACCCTCGTGCTCAAGACCCGAGAACAGCCGTCCCTCGCTTGGCTGGATGGCGGATTGCGCCAGACTCTAGCGGATATTGGCCTGGACGGACTGTGGTTGCATTTGCATCCGGCGGCGGGGCGGCGTTTATTCGCCAAGAACGGCTGGCATTTATTGTGGGGCGTCACCCGTTCCCGCGATAGCCACGGACTGTGGCACGGCCCTGCGGCTTTTCAGCAACTGCTGCCGACACTCTATGAACGTGCCCTGGAAGAAGCCGAGACCTTCCTGAAGCCCGGCCCCCAGGATCGTTTGGTCGATCTGTATTGCGGTACCGGCACCACGCTGCGCCGTTGGCTGGATAGCGGCGCTCGTGTCATGGGCGTGGAATTGGCGGGGGAAGCCGTCGAATGCGCCCGCCTCAACGCCTCCGAGGCCGTGCTGCTCCGTGGCAAATGCGTGGAACGCATCCCTCAGTTGACGGCCTGGCTGAACGAGGGCGGGGATTGGGCGGGACGCCGCCTGTTGTATGTCAATCCACCGCGAACGGGACTGGAACCGGAAATTCTTGCGTGGACGACGGACGTGGCCCGCCCGGAGCGCATCGCGTATTTGTCCTGCAGCGCCGGCACGCTGAGCCGCAATCTGGCGGTCCTGACGGAGTCTGGCTATGGTGTCGAGCGTATCACTCCCTATGACTTCTTTCCCGGCACCCGGCATGTGGAAACGCTGGTATCGCTGCGGCGTCTGGGGACAGTCTGAGCGTCCCGTTCAGGAGCGTAGCCGTTGAGTTTCGAACGCCTAGCCAGCCTGATCGCTCCCGAGCAGCGTGATTATGCGCGCCGTCTCTATGACGAGATGACGGCGGCCGAGGGGGATGTCGACAGCGATCTGTTCCTGGCCCGTCTACGCGACCGGGGTCGCTTGGATGAGGCCACGGTGCGCCGCTATCAACTCTTGGACGACACCATCGAACTGACGCGGGTTCTCGGCTGGCCATCTCCTGCGGTGGAGTCCACCGTGCGACTGACGCGAACCGACGCGACGGATACCCAGCCTTATCCTGGGGGCTTTAGGACAGCGGCGGGTAGCGGCCTCGTCGCAACGCCGTCGGAACAGGCCGAAACGTCTCGTTACAATCTGCTGGGTCGGTTGAGCGCCGGAGCCATGGGCGAAATCCAACTGGCCAAGGATCGCGACCTGCGGCGCAAAGTAGCCTATAAACAATTGCTGGACGGCATCGAGGCCGTCCCCGGCCTGATCCAGCGGTTTTTGCTGGAGGCTCAGGTCATGGCGCAGTTGGATCATCCCAATGTGGTGCCGGTTTACACGCTGGAACAGGTGGCGAGTGGCCGCTTCGCCTATGCCATGAAGCTGGTGCGCGGCCATACCCTGGCGGAACTGATCGAGAACGCGCGCCGTTGTGTCGATGAACAACGCGCGTTGCCCGCCGAACTGAGCCGGGAAACGCTGCTCGATCATTTTCTCAAAGTGTGCGACGCCATGGCCTATGCCCACGCCAAGGGCGTACTGCATCGCGATCTTAAACCCGCCAACATCATGGTCGGGCAATTTCGCGAAGTCTATGTGATGGATTGGGGCTTGGCGCGAGTCACTGACGTGCCGGACATCGCTCACGATACCGATCCGGTGGAATCGCTGTCTCCGGTCGACGCCGATTCCGGCGACGCCCGCACCCGCATCGGGGACATTATGGGCACACCCAGTTATATGTCCCCGGAACAGGCCCATGGCGACAACGCCCATCTCGACGCCCGCAGCGATCTCTATGCACTGGGCCTGATTCTTTTCGAATTGGTTAGCTTACGGCGGGCTCTGCACGCGCCGTCATTGGAGGCATTGCTGGAAGACGCCCGACGCGGCGCGATCCGGTCGCTGCAAGCGCCTTCGGCCGCTTTGAAAATACCGCGTGAGTTGCGCGCGATCGTCGCCAAGGCCACGGCGCCGTCGCGCTCGGAGCGTTATCCGAGCGTCGGTGAACTGGCCGATGATCTGCGCCATTTTCTTCAGAGCGATCCGATCACCGCCCTACCGGATACCGGATGGCGTCGATTGTTACGCTGGATCGGCCGACACCGCCAGGCGACCTTGCTGCTGCTGATGGGGGTGTTGCTGGTGGCTTTGAGCGCCATCAGTTGGATTTTTTATCAGCGGACCCTGACGCTCGCCGAAACTCAGGCTCATAAGGAACGGCTCAGCCATTATTTGACCAGCGTGGCGGAGCAGAACCATCTCATCGAAAGGCGCTTTTTGATTTTCGAGGAATTGCTGGAAGGTCTAGCCAGCGCGGTGGTACAGGCCCGGCTACATGGCGCGCCTTCGGCCGAATCGTTGTATCTGGCCCAGGATTTCCTCTTGCCGGGACGGGCTCCACCGGATCTGGCGGCCGCCACCCGTTACGGAGGGAAAATGATCAGTACCGATTTTCCCGTACACTTTCTCTGGAGCGAAGCGCCGCCGGGTCCCGTGTTGCAGGCGACATTGAGCCGCGTCGCGCCGCTACGCTATCAATTTCGACGCCTGTTCCTGCTCAGTCGCGACGAGCGTATTCAGCAACTGCCTTTATCCGATGCGTGGCATATCATCGGTGAGGAGGGCGTACCGCTGGTATGGGCCTATTATGCTTTGCGCGAGGGCTTGCTGGTGGTCTATCCCGGCCACGATATGAGTGACTTACCGGCTGACTACGATCCCCGACAGCGGCCCTGGTATCAGCAGGCCGCCGGGAAAAACGGCAAATTCTGGGGCCATCTTTATCGCGATCAACTGGGACAGGGCCTGCTGCTGACTTGCAGCATGTCCTTGTTCGGCGATTCCGGCCAGTTGCTGGGCGTGGCCGCGGTCGATGTCGATTTGAACTATGTCATCGAACGATTGATGAACATCGACGAGAAACGGGCGTTGGAAAGCTTTCTGCTCGACGCTGAGGGGCATATCGTGATCCGCTCCAGCGATCGGAATCGTGACCCCGCCGCGGTCGAGGCGCCGGATGGCCAGCATCGACCGTTATATCCCTATCCAGATATCGTCGCCGATCTCCAGGCCGGCCATTTCGGCTACCGCGAGGTGGAGCGGGACGGGCGCACCTTGTGGATCGTCTATGATGATCTGGAAACCCTGGGCTGGGCTTACGTCGTGGAATTCGAGCCGGATCTGTAGGTCTGTTCGAAACCTGGCCGCTGTCCGTCACTTAACGCGGAATATCGTTCAACTTCCAGTCGTATTTCAGGAATACGATGTCGGCTTGTTCCGCGCGGATACGCTGGCGGATGCCGTCCTCGTCAGCCAGTGTATCGGCATAACGGGCGAAAACCTGGGGCAATGAAGTAAACTCTCGGTAACCGCTGGAGAAATCCTCCCGATACCAATCGAAAATCTTGGAAACCTCCAACTGGCCGGAAGTGGCGTTGTAACGGTTACGGGAACGATCCGCCAGGAAACGCTTGAAGCTATCTTCCAACTGCGCGTCCAGCCGTTGTGCGACATAGGCTTCGTCACGCAAGGCGGGACAGCCTATGGAGGCGCAGACCACGGCCACATGGATGCGCGGCTCATCGTAAACGCCCTTGGCGCGGATCATGCCATGTTCAATTTCATCGAGGTTCCGATGCTCGCCGAGTAGAGTGAAGAAACGCTGCTTCCACGGGCTGCGCAGCAACGAACCCAAATCCTTGATCGATTCGAGATTCGGGTAGCGTGTCAGGATCAGTTCGATGGTAAAGGCGTTGTAGGCATTGATCAGAAAGGCTAATTGCTGGGGTTTGCTCCAGGCGGAGAATTCCTGCCGGGAGACGGCGGACAGCGTTTGCAGATAGTTTCGCAGCGTGTTTTCATCTTGTTGGAAGCCGGCATAATCCACGCGTGACGCCGTGCCCTGGGCGATCCAGACGACATGTTTTTTCAACAAGGCATCCCATCGCAGGTGCTGCTGGTCGAAGGCCAGTACGGAATGGTTGGCAAGGCCGGTGACGAGAAAGAGTAAAGCCAGTAACGATTTTTTCATGATGGCCAACCAGAATGAGGGGCGTTTGCGAAACATACGGGGCAAGCGTCCGCTTGGATGCGTGGGTGACGATGGGCCCGTCCCGGCGTCCGTACGGACTCTGCCCGCCCAGCGATCTTTGAAAAGCTTGAAAACGTTATGAGTGGTATCGCGGGGATTGTGCATTTTGACGGAAAACCTGTCGAGCCGGACCTGATGCGGAAGATGATCGCCGTCATGGCGCATCGTGGCCCCGATGGCAGCGATTGTTGGGTCGACGGTCCGGTGGCGCTCGGCCAATGCCTGTTGCACGCTACTCCGGAATCCCGGAGAGAAAAGCAACCTCTGACGAATGACGATGGCTCATTGGTTCTGGTCATGGATGGGCGGGTGGATAACCGGGAGGAACTGGCCGATCGGTTGGCCGGAAAAGGTTTGCCGCTGCGGGACGATTCGGATGCGGAACGGGTGCTGCGCGCCTATGAAGCTTGGGGAGACTCTTGCCCTGGATATCTGCTTGGCGATTTTTCACTGGCTATTTGGGACAACCGTAACCAAACACTGTTTTGTGCCCGAGATCATTTCGGCGTCAAGCCGTTTTATTATCATTATTCCAATGGACTTTTCGCTTTCGCCAGCGAAACCAAAGGCTTGCTCGCTTGCCCGGAAATACCGCGGCGACTGAACGAGGCGCGTATCGCGGATTATCTGGTCAACTCCCTGGAAGGCGTGGATAAGGTCTGCACGTTTTACGAAGATATTTCGCGGATGCCGCCAGCGCATACCCTGACGGTCGCGGCGGGGAAAATTCGGTTGCAGGGCTATTGGGAGCCGCAGCCCCAGCCGGAATTGCGGCTGGGGTCGGATGCCGAATATGAAGCGGCTTTCCTTGAGGTTTTCCGATCCGCGGTAGCCTGCCGCTTGCGTTCCGCGACGCCGCCCGCCGCCATGCTGAGTGGCGGTTTGGATTCGTCTTCGGTCGTCGGCCTTGCCAGGCAACGGTTGCCTAAGGAAAGTCCCTTGTTGACTTTTTCGGCGGTGGCGAAAAACACCATCGATTGCGTGGAGTCCCAATCCATTGAAGCGGTGCTGGCGTTGGGAGGCGTGATGCCCACGCGGGTTTATCCCGATGAAATCGAATCGTTTCATGAGGCATTCGACGTCTTTGAGAAGCGGCAGGATGAGCCCTTCGATAGCTGGATGGTGATTCCGTTGCTGATGTACGCGGCCTGTCGGCGGCAGGGTTGCAAGACGCTGCTGGACGGCGTCCCCGGTGACGAGGTGATGTCCCTGCCTGGGCAATACATCGCCGGTCTTTTGCGTCGGGGGCGAATATTTCGGGCTTGCTCCGAGGCGGCGGGAATGGCCAAGGTCTATGCGGATTACGGATATTCGGCCGAACGGTTATTGGGGGGTTATCTGCGATCCGCGCTGATACCCGACTGGGCCCGGCGTTTGCGACGGCGGCGACGTGGGCCGCGGATAGCTCTACAGGTCGCGAAAGAGGCGATGATAAATCCGGAATGGGCGAAGCGAATCGATTTGCCGGCGCGACTCGAAAGGCTGTCTGTCTCCACGCGAACGCCGATCAGTGCCGACTTGCAAGGCTTGCATGCGTATGCCTTGAGAAGCGCCTACCTTACTGTCGGGATTGAGCGTTACGATCGGGTGGCCAGTACCTTTGGCGTGGAGCCCAGACATCCGTTGCTGGACAAACGGTTCGTGGAGTTTTCTCTGTCGTTGCCGTGGTCACAGAAAATCCGATGCGGCTGGCCGAAGTCTATTCTTCGGCGTGCCAGCGAGGCTTTTGTGCCGCAGGGCATCCGGTGGCGTACCCCTGGAACCAATTTGGCTTGGTTGTTCAGTGCAGCCCTGATAGCATCGCGCTATTCGCAAATAAGCGAATTTCTAACGCAGCAAACGCCCGGTTTAGCCCGATATATGGATAGGGGTGTATTACGAAATGTTCACGCAGAGGACCGTCATCGGTCCGATAAACGTGATCGAGCCTGGCATATTTTCTCGCTGGGGCAGTGGTTAAATAATCAAACTTTTGATTAAAGCACGGCCATGAGCGAATTAGCGTTAAACAGCAATGTTAAGGAGGACAGCGCGATGAAACGGAAACCTTATCATGCTCCGGTGTTATTGAAATACGGTCGATTGATTGAGTTGACTCAAACGGGTACCGGTGGTAAGCAAGAGAATAACCAAGGTCAGGGACAACCCAACCGTCGTCTCTGACCTCAAGCTTCGGTCGAAGGTAGGCCGCCCGGATTGCTTGGCAATCGATTTGAGTGGAGCCCCCCCATGTATTCGGTCCATCAATATGGATCTATGATTAAGGACAGTGTGCGTATGGATGCGTATGCTGAGGCCTTGCGTCAATCGATCCTTCCTGAATCCGTGGTGCTCGAAATCGGTACCGGTCCGGGATTCATGGCATTGCTGGCTGCCAAATGGGGAGCCCGTCGCGTTTATGCCATCGAACAGGACGCGGTGATCGGGCTAGCCGAGCAGATTGCCAAGGACAATGCCTTTTCCCGACGTATCCAATTCATTCGGGCCCTATCGACAGCGGTCGATCTGCCTGAACCCGTCGATGTTATCGTCTCGGATTTGCGAAGCGCCTTACCGCTGTACGGTGCCCATATTCCTTCGATCGTCGATGCACGCGAGCGTTTTCTCAAGGATGGCGGTATCTTGATTCCGCGCCAGGATGTACTTTGGGTCGCGCCGGTTGAGAATCGGCCGTGTTACGAGCGTGATCTGGCGATTTGGCGGGAGGGCTTGGCCGATATCGACCTGCGGGCGGGTAGCCAATATATCGCTAATCGGCTGGTGATTTTCCAACCCAAGCCAGAGCAGTTGTTGGCGCCGCCCCAAATTTGGGCGACGTTGGATTACCGGACGATAACGGACCCGCATGTCGCAGGCTCGGTCACGAGCACGGCGACGCGATCGGGCGTGGCTCATGGCCTGGCTGTGTGGTTCGATGCCGAGTTGCTCGAAGGTATCGGGTTTTCCAACGCTCCCGGTCAAAAGGAAACCGTCTATGGCCGCAGTTTCTTCCCCTGGCCGGAGCCGGTCGCTTTGGAGGCGGGCGATCGAGTGAACGTCACGATCGACGCGAGTCTGGTCGGTGACGGATACACGTGGTCGTGGACTTCGACGGTCGTGGGGTGTCACGATGACGATCACCCCAAAGCCGTTTTCAGGCAATCGACCTTTCTGGGCGCCTTGTTATCCGTGCAGGATTTACACAAGCGGCACGCTCAGTATCGACCCACGTTAAATCCGGATGGATTGGCGATGCAGGTGGTGTTGGACCGGTTCGATGGGCAGACGCCGCTGGCTGAGATCGCCACGGTATTGATGGATCGATTCCCGAAACGCTTCAAAAGCGTGGACGCCGCATTGGACTATGTTGGGGAGATCGCGAAATCCCATGGGTGAAGCGATGGTCGCTTTTACATGGGTTGATGCACGATTCCAAGCACCTGTCGAGGATTCGCCGTTCCATACCTGGACGACGGCGGCGGGGACGGCTTGGGCGATTTTTTATAGAAGCGGTGCGGATTATCTGTTGCGTTTTCCGGGCTTGGCGGATTTCCAGATCGGCTCGAATGGCTGCTGGGTGCGTTGTTGGTCCGTACCGGACGTATCCGATGATACCGTTCAGCATTTGTACCTCAATCAAGTCGTCCCGCTGGCTCTGAGTCGACAGCATCGTCTTGTTCTGCATGGTAGCGCCGTAGAGATCGCCGACGCGGCGGTCGTTTTCCTGGGGCAGTCGGGAGCCGGCAAATCGACCCTGGCGGCGAGTTTCGCCACGAATGGTTATCGCATGCTGAGCGATGATGGGGTGTTGCTTGAATATTGTCAGGACGCTTATCAAGTTCGGCCGAGCCATCCCTCGATTCGGCTTTGGGCGGATAGCCAGGCGGCGCTTTTCGGACGCCACGCCCGCTTGGCGCCGCCCGTGCAATATACCGATAAAGCTAGAATTCTCGCTGACGAGCGGGCCGTATTTTGCCCCCAGGCCCGTTCGTTGCAACGAATCTATCTGCTGGGGGACGGTACCGCGAAGTCGCCTGTGTTCTGGCCGGTGACCGCGCGCGATGCGTTGATCGAACTGGTCAAACACTCCTTCATGTTGGAAGTGGAAGCGCCGGAGATGTTGGCCTTCCATTTCGAGCGGTTGACTGCGCTGGCGAATCAGCCCTTTTTTTTCCGTCTGGATTATCCTCGGCGCTTCGAAAGGCTGGCGCCGGTACGGGCGGCGATTTTAAAACATATACAAAGATGATAAGGGGGGCTTGAGCCATGAAACTGGCTGATAAGGTCACGATACCGGCCAACGTGATGGCGCGACAGGTCGATGAGGAGACAGTGATTCTTGACCTGCGGGGCGGCGCTTATTACGGTCTCAATGACATCGGAACTCGCGTTTGGCAGTTGCTCATCGAGGGCAAGACGCCAATGGAGGTCTGCGATTCCATGATGGAAGAATTCGACGTGTCGCGCGAGGAACTGGAGAAGGATGTCCTCACGCTACTCAATGAACTGGAATGCAGCCAATTGATTTTTCGGGCCTAGCCACTGGCGTAATCCCACGTCCGGTAGACTTTGATTATTTGGGTTGGCTGGCTTTCAAGGCGTTCTTGCGGAACGTGAAACCGTGGCCGCCGCTTCTCGTCGCATCCAGCCGTGATAGCGTTCTATCCAACGCAACAGACCTTGCGGGGCATGAGCGCGTTTCCATTCGCCGGCGGCGTATTTGTTGGCTTCCGCCAGGGTCGGGTAGATGTGGATCGTGCCGAGTATCTTGTTCATCCCCAAGCCGTGCCGCATCGCCGCCACATATTCGGCGATGAGATCGCCGGCATGGTCGCCGACGATGGTAACGCCCAGTATCTTGTCCTTGCCCGGTACGGTTAGCACTTTCACCAGGCCGTGGGCCTCACTATCGGCGATGGCCCGGTCCAGATCGTCGATGGGGTAGCGCGTGACTTCGTAAGCGATATTCCGGCTCTGCGCATCCTGCTCGTTCAAGCCGACCCGTGCGACTTCCGGATCGGTGAAGGTGGCCCAGGGAATCACGGAATAATCCGCCGCAAATCGCCTGAATCCACCGAACAGGGCGTTGACGGCGGCAAACCAGGCTTGATGCGCCGCCGTGTGGGTGAATTGAAACGGTCCCGCGACGTCGCCCACGGCATAGATATTGGGATAGCGGGTTTGCAGGTAGTCGTTGACCTCGATGACGCGCCCTTGGGTTAGCGATATACCCAGTTCCTCCAAGCCGTAACCGGCGGTGTTGGCGACCCGGCCCACGGCCACCAGGATCTGGTCGAAGGCGATGGATACTTCTTGGCCCTGATGATCACAAACCAGGATCTTTTCGCCGTTTTCCTGGCGGACTTCCTTGGCCGTGTGACGGGTCAGCACGCGAATACCCTCGGTTTCGAAGCGTGCGGCCACCCTGGCCGAGATTTCCGGGTCTTCGCGGATCATGAGGCGTGGCAACATCTCTACCTGGAATACTTGGCTACCGAAGCGAGCGAACGCTTGGGCCAATTCACAACCGATGGGACCGCCGCCCAACACGGTCAGCCGCGCGGGCAATTCGCGTAAATCCCAGACGTTGTCCGACGTGAGATAGCCGGCTTCGGCTAGCCCTGGAATTGGCGGAACGAACGGTCGGGCGCCGGCCGCGATGACGATGTTGCGAGTGCTCAGTTCACGGCCATTGATTTCCACCGTATACGGTGAAGTGATGCGGGCCTCGCCCTGTAAGCACTCGACGCCAAGTTGGGTGTAGCGTTCCACGGAATCGTGCGGCTCGATGGCTTGAATCACGCCTTGCACCCGGTCCATCACCGTAGCGAAATCGAACTCGGCGTGCGCGGAATCGCAGCCAAATTCCTGGGCGCGCCGAACATGCGACAAAAACTTGGCGGTACGCAGCAGTGCCTTGGATGGAACGCAACCCGTGTTCAGGCAATCGCCACCCATTTTGTGCTTTTCGATCAAGGTCACCTTGGCTTTGACGGCGGCGCCGATATAGGCTGTCACCAAGCCGGCGGAACCCGCGCCGATCACGATGAGATTACGATCGAAACGTTGGGGTCGGGGATAATTCCGATACACCTGCCGGGCCTTGAAGAGGGCGACCAGTTTTTTCGCCAGTAGGGGAAAAATACCCAACGATGCGAAGGAAATCAGCAGCCCCGGCGACAGAATGCCGTGCAGGGACTCGATCGTGGCGAGTTGTGTCCCGGCGTTCACATACACTAATGTGCCTGCCAACATGCCAATCTGACTCACCCAGGCAAAGGTCCAGGTGCGGATGGGCGTCAACGCCATCACCAGATTGATCACGAAAAAAGGGAATAGCGGTACCAGGCGCAGCGTGAACAGGTAAAAGGCGCCATCGCGTTCGACCCCTTGGTTGATGGTTTTGAGTTTGTCGCCGAATTGGCTTTGCACCCAATCTTTCAAAAGAAAGCGGGATGCCAGAAAGGCGACCGTTGCACCCAAAGTCGAGGCGAACGAAACCACGAGTGTTCCCCACAGCAAACCGAAGATAGCTCCGGCTACCAACGTCAGAACCGCCGCGCCGGGTAGTGACAAACCGGTGATCGCCACGTAAATCGCAAAAAAGATCAGCCGGGTTTGGCCGGGATGCCCGTGGAAATAGGCATTGATCTCGGCCTGTTGGGATTTGAAGAAGTCCAGGCTGAGATATTGCTCCAAATCGAAGGCAACGAATCCATACAGCAAACTGGCGATAGCGGCCAGGATTAGGAGTTTGCTCAACTTCATCAGGGTATTTCCTAGCGGTACTGACATGAGGCCCGGCATCGTCGTTGATAGCATACGTGGCGATGGCCGCGCTGGATTCGAGAACGCTGCCGGTCCCCGATAAATATTTCCGGTGGGTCATCAATCACTCTTGCTTAGGGTTCTCGCCCTACGCAGACTGACGTTTTTGTGTTGTATACAATTTTCCCCGAATGGGTTGGACGGTCTGTTGCAGAGAACAACAGCCAACTAAACTGTCCTATAAGTTTGGTTGGCTCGAAGGATATCCAGCCCGTATTGCGCGCGTCTCCGATACCCATAAATCAATGTAAGATCGCTTCCAGTTCGCCGGGCTGTTATGTGCTGGATCAAGCTGGTCGAGGGGGCGTTCGGGATTTCCGTAAACGTCGATTAGTCCGTCGACTAGTCCAGGGAGGGTTTATCCGATTCTCAATGTCCTCGCATACCATGCAAAACCCAGTCTTGATGCCGTGCTTGGCGGGTACGGGAATATCCTTGGTGAATGTGGCTCGGCGCGCTTCACCTCCAGCGTGTTCTAGGTTTACATACGCAGTCGAAATAACATTAAATAGTTAACATAATCATCGATTGGCTGAAAATAACTACAGTGGCGAGGAGCATAGCCATGACTACGACTACCACCGCCAGTGCCGTCAGTGAAGAGGTATTGTTACGTCATGACGAAGCTGGCATTACCACCCTGACCTTGAATCGTCCCCGTCAATATAACGCCTTGTCGCAAGCCTTGTTGGCGGATCTGCAAAACACGCTTGATGCCTTAGCCGAAGATGACTCGGTGCGGGTCGTCATCATTACGGGCAGTGGCCAGCATGCGTTCTGCGCCGGTCACGATCTCAAGGAAATGCGCTCGCACGTCGATCCCGCCTATCATCAAGCGTTGTTCGAACAATGTAGCCGGATGATGCTGACCATCAACCGACTGCCCAAGCCGGTTATTGCCCAGGTCAACGGAATTGCCACAGCCGCCGGCTGTCAGTTGGTGGCCGCCTGTGATCTGGCCGTGGCCGCTGACAATGCCCGTTTCGCGACCTCGGGCATCAACGTCGGGCTGTTTTGCGCCACGCCGGCCGTTCCGCTGAGCCGTAATCTGAACCGAAAACAAGCCATGCATTTGTTGCTCACGGGCGATTTCATCGATGCCCGCACGGCACTCGCCCAAGGCTTGATCAACCAGGTGACCGATATCGGCGATCTGCCGCTCATGGTGCGTCGGTTGGCCGAGACCATCGGCAAAAAATCGCCGCTGGCGGTGAAGCTGGGGAAGGAAATGTTTTATAAGCAGTTGGAAATGGACTTGGAAGCCGCCTATCGCTATGCCAGTGGGGTCATGGCTTGCAACATGGACAGTGAGGACGCCCGGGAAGGGATCGATGCCTTCTTCGCCAAGCGTCAGCCCCGTTGGCAAGGGCAGTGATGGAGCATGAGGTAATACGTTGACCTGCTCCTACGCCGTGGAATAGGTACTTGTGTGATCGCTGAATGGTCCGCGTTGTCGTCTTCACGAATCTGCGGGTGACGCGGGTGACTCAGTCTGGCAACCGTGACCAGGCCGTTCGAATGATTACCGATTATGACTAAAGAAACCAATACCCTGCCTAAAAGCTACGAACTCGAAGAATATCGCGTCGAGAGTGTGCTGGGTACGGGCGGATTCGGTATCACATACAAGGCGCAGGACACCTTGCTGGAAACCTGGGTGGCGATAAAGGAATATTTCCCGGTCGAATGGGCCTACCGCGGTAACGATGGTGTCGGTGTCCATTCCAACGCCCAAGGCAATGCCCCCATTGCCGAAGTGAAAACCTCGGGTTACGAATGGGGCTTGGACCGCTTTTTGGAGGAAGCACGCGTGCTGGCCCGCGTGCAGCATCCCTATGTGGTTCGGGTGCGGCGTTATTTCCGCTCCAATGGCACCGCCTACATCGTCATGGATTTCGAGGAGGGGGAGCCCCTGAGCGCCCTGTTGCGGCGTGAGGAGACCCTGTCCGAGAACGATCTGCGCGGCATGCTGGACGAAGTCCTTCCGGCCTTGGAGGCCGTGCATCGCGAGGGCTATCTCCATAGGGACATAAAGCCCAGCAATCTCTACGTGCGCGCCCGTGATGGCTGCGTCATGCTGATTGACTTCGGCGCCGCTCGCCAGTCATTGCTGCAGACCAGCAAGAGCGTGACCGGTTTGGTGACGCCGGGCTATTCTCCTCCCGAACAATACATTACCCGCAATGACCGCTATGGACCTTGGACCGACCTGTATGCGTTGGGGGCCGTGCTATATCGTTGCGTGACGTCACGTGCTCCGACCGAAGCGCCCGACCGGCAGATGTGGGACTCCATGCCGCCGGCGGCTGAAGCCGGGATGGGGCGCTATAGCCGGAGCTTCTTGGCGATTGTCGACAAGGCGTTGGCCATGCGCCCGGAAGATCGCTTTCCCAGCGTGGCAGACATGCAGGCGGCATTGAAGGCTAGCGCCCGAGAAGCGTTGGGTGGAGGACGGCGCAGTCGTTTTGCGCCCAACGCCGGGCGTAGCGGCGCATTCGCCAAGCCAGCGCGTGAACCCAAATCGAAACCACCGGCACCGCCCGATGTGCAACTCAAGCCGGATGCTTTGCCGGAGTCGCGGGACGATCTGTTTACCGAGTCCGATTTGGAATCGTTGTTATCCTCGCTGCATCCCCGTTCCCGCTTGCCAGGGAAAGGGAGTACCGATGTCGAGCCGTTATCGGATTCGTTATTGCCCGTCGCGGGTAAGGCCCGCTTGCCTGGAGCGGGTAGTGCCGGACAGCCAGGGTTGGTCCCTATTGACCCCGCCACGGAAACCCACGTCGGCCAGGTGGGAGCCGCTCTGCCCGATAGCGATTCTCCATCGCGCCTGCTGGATCTTTCGTCGACGCCGATACCGCTTCAGAAAGCACCGGCCGAGTCCTTGATTCCAACCCACTTGCTCACTCCTTCCGAAGGCGGAATGGGGTCGTCCGTCGCGGCTTCGCCCAGTCAGGCCAAACCGGGACGCTGGGGCGAGCTTGAACCGATGTCGCGGTTGCCTCATGTCGAGGCCGAGGCTCCAGCGAGCCGCACCCTTACGTCGGTTCAGGAGCCGGCTCTAGTGAGCCCCGGTAGCGCGGTTGTCCCAGGAGAAGCGGATGCTGAATTTCCTGCGGATGCCCAACCGGAGGACATCGAGGAGGACGTTCAGCCGGTACGTAAAATCCGGCGTAAACAGGGCATGCGTCTATGGGCGTTGTTTACCGTGTTGATGGCCGCATTGGCCTGGGCGGGCTACTCCGTTTACTTGGACTACCAGGAGAAGCAACTGGCTGCCGAACAGCAGCGTTTGCGGGCGGAACAGGACAATGCGCGTCGTCTCGCCGCTCAGCGGGCCGAGAGCGAGAAAAAGGAGGCGTTGCGTGCGCAGGCGCGAGAGCAGATTGAGCAGGCGCGCGTCGCCATGGATCGGGGAGATCTGGCGGCGGCTCACAAGCTATTGAATCAAGCCGAGGCCATCGCGCCGGATAGCCCCGGACTGACGACAGCGCGTTCGGAACTGATTGAGGCCGAAAGCAAGATCGTTAAAGTCACTATCGAAGTGGAGCCTCGTATCGATATGCCGATGGTATTGTTGGAGGGCACCTGTTTCCAGATGGGTTCTCCTCCAGGCGCTGCGGAGAGCTATATCAATGAGTCGCAGCATCAAGTCTGTCTGCAGAATTTCTGGTTGAGTCAGCACGAGGTCACCAACCAACAATATCGGCTATTTCAGCCCGATCATGGCAGTGGAGCCTATAAAGGAGTCAGTCTGAACGAGGATCGGCAGCCGGTGGTCGATGTCAGCTGGCAGGATGCGATGGCCTATGCCGAATGGCTGTCGCGCCAGACGGGGCGGCGTTATCGCTTGCCGACCGAGGCGGAATGGGAGTTCGCCGAGCGGGCGGGAACGGGGACCACGCGCTTTTGGGGTGATGATCCAAACCAGGCTTGCAGTTATGCTAATGTCGCCGACCGAGCCGCCCAGCGCGCTTGGGGTGCGACCGCCATTCACGACTGCGATGATGGCCAAGCGGTGGCGGCTCCCGTAGCGACATATCGTCCCAATCCCTTTAGGCTTCAGGATATGTTGGGTAATGTTAGCGAGTGGACCTGTTCCGAATACAACAGTGAGTACGGTGGTAGTGAAAAACGTTGTTCCACACGGGCGCCCAATGAGGGCAGCCGTGTCGTGCGAGGCGGGTCCTGGGACGATGAGCCGCGCTTGGTGCGTTCTGCCGACCGCAATGGGCGTAGCCCCGACAGCCGTGACTATGGATTGGGATTCCGCCTGGTGAGAGAGCCCTAGTGCTGTGCCCGTGGTCGTTGAAGCCAGCTCTGGAACAAGCGTCTGGCGTTGGAAATGTCGTCTTGGAGCGCACAGCTTGTTAGCTTGGCGATCTCGCCGATGGCGCTGGGGAGGGGCCAGTGTCCGAGGTGCGCGTGATGAACAACAGGATCGCTGGGGTATATGGAACACGCCTGGCTATCCGGGCATATTGATCGTGGTCGCCGATGGCATGGGCGGGCATCGCGGTGGGGCGCTGGCTGCTCAGACCGTAGTGGATACAGCGGCGAACATCGTGCGCGAGCAAATCGGCTTGTTCAGCGAAGAACCGCAAGCGGCGTTGAAGCTCTTGTGTCAGCAGGCGCAAGCGGCAATAGCGGCTTTGTCCCGCTCGGCGCACACAACATTGGTGGCGTTGTGGCTGGATGAAAAACGAGCCTGTTGGGTGCATGTCGGAGACAGCCGACTCTACCTGTTTCGAGGCGGACGACGCGTATTGCGCACCCGGGATCATTCCAGCACCCAAATGCTGGTCGAATTGGGCGAAATCAGTGAGGCGGAAATGGCCGGACATCCAGATCAAAACCGGCTCTACCGCAGCCTCGGTAATAACGAGGCTCCCAAATCGGACATCGGCGAAACGGATTCCCTCCCAGGGGACTTGTTCGTGCTTTGTAGTGATGGCGTATGGAACTATATCAATGACTCCGAATTCTGGCTATCCGCGGCGTCCTCCAATGACCTGAGCAGGGTTGCGGAAAGCTTGGTGAAGCGTGCTGTGCAGCGCGGTGGAGCTCGAGCGGACAATGCCACTTTGGTGCTGGTTCGCCATACCGGTTCGATTTTGCCCGAGTGGTTGCATTGGCGCCGCTCCAAGGTTCAGTCCCCTGTCGGTAGCGGATAAAGCAAAGGTCTATGCCGCGCGCGCCGAAGCCTTGCCAGGTGGGGAAGGTGGACGCGACGGCGTACACGAAGCCGACGATGAGGCGGTTGACGGGTAACCGGCCCGATGAGGCGTGACGGAGACATCAAAGTGATCGAGTTTGCGATGGCAACCTGCCTGGATTGCCATATAATTGAAAAATCTTTTCTACAGGGAGAGCCTTAGTCAAGGTGGACAGTAATAATCGCCTGCGATAGTGGGCAGTTTGCAAATCTTCAGAGATGAAAGGGTGAAGAATGAAAGTACTAGTCGCCGTTAAGCGAGTCGTTGACTATAACGTCAATGTCCGCGCCAAGACGGATGGAACGGGCGCGGATATCGCCAATGTCAAGATGTCCATGAATCCTTTTGACGAGGTGGCTGTGGAAGAAGCTGTCCGTTTGAAAGAGGCCGGCAAGGTCAGCGAGATTGTGGCTGTTTCCATGGGTGTCAGTGCTTGTCAGGACACGATTCGGACGGCACTCGCGATGGGCGCCGACCGGGGGATTCTGGTCGAGAGCGATACCGAGTTGCAGTCTTTGGCGGTAGCCAAGTTGCTCAAAGCGTTGGTCGACAAGGAAGCTCCAGGACTGGTGCTTCTTGGCAAACAAGCCATCGACGATGATTCCAATCAGACTGCCCAAATGTTGGCGGCGCTCTTAGGTTGGGCTCAAGGCACTTTCATTTCCAAGCTGGAACTGGGCGATGGCAAGGCGACCGTGATTCGGGAAGTCGACGGTGGTCTGGAAACCGATTCTCTGACCATGCCTACCGTCATTTCCGTGGATCTGCGCCTCAACGAACCGCGCTTCGTCAAGTTGCCCAATATCATGAAGGCCAAGAAGAAGCCTCTGGAGGTCATCAAGCCCGACGCTCTGGGAGTGGACACCTCGCCGCGTCTCGTTTACTCGAACTACCGGGAGCCGCCTGCGCGGAAAGCGGGCATCAAAGTGCCCGACGTGGCTACCTTGGTCGATAAACTCAAAAACGAAGCGAAGGTGATCTGATTATGAGCGTGCTGGTTATTGCCGAACACGATAATGCCACCATTAAGAAGGCTACCCTGAGCACCGTGACCGCGGCCAGTAAGATCGGCGGCGATGTTCATGTGCTGGTAGCCGGTAAGGGGTGCCAATCGGCCGCTGATGCAGCTGCCAAAATCGCCGGTGTCAGCAAGGTGTTGATGGCCGATGCCCCCCATTACAATCACGAACTGGCCGAAAATATCGCGCCACTGGTCGTCAAGCTCGCCTCGGGATACGGTCATGTCCTGACTCCGGCCACCACCATGGGCAAGAATTTTATGCCCCGTGTGGCGGCGCTGTTGGATGTCGCGCAGATTTCCGAGATCATCGCCGTGGAATCCGCCGATACCTTCGTGCGGCCGATTTACGCGGGTAACGTCTTCGTCAACGTGCAATCCAAGGACGCCATCAAGGTCATTACCGTGCGCGCCACCTCGTTCGACGCGGCGGCGGCGGAAGGTGGTTCGGCTGCCGTGGAGTCGGTGGAAATTACGCCGGCGGCGGGATTGTCCGAATATCTCAGCCAGGAACTGACCAAGTCCGATCGTCCCGAACTGACCTCAGCACGGGTTGTGATCGCGGGCGGCCGCGCCTTAGGCAGCAGCGAGAACTTCAAGCTTCTCGATGATCTGGCTGACAAACTGGGGGCGGCTGTCGGTGCTACGCGCGCCGCCGTCGATGCGGGTTATGTGCCGAACGATTATCAAATCGGTCAGACCGGCAAAGTGATTGCACCCGAACTCTATGTCGGCATCGGATTGTCCGGCGCGATCCAACATCTGGCGGGTATGAAAGACAGTAAGGTGATCGTGTGTATCAATAAGGATGAGGAAGCGCCGATTTTCCAGGTCTCGGACTACGGGCTGGTAGGCGATTTGTTCACCGTCGTGCCCGAACTGACCAAGGCGTTGTAACGCCGCTGACGTCGAGCACGGGCGCCGCCTTCAGGGCGGCGCTCTGCCTAGGGTCCTCATAAATTTCCCCTTGAAGGAGACATCCTATGACCGTGTATGCCGCTCCGACACGCGACATGTTATTTGTTATGACCGAATTGGCTGGCTTGGATGAAGTCGCCGCGTTGCCCGATTACCAAGAGTTGGGTGTGACCGATGTGGCGGAAGCCATTTTGGAGGAAGCCAATAAATTCGCTAGCGAAGTGTTGGCGCCACTCAACTGGGGAGGCGACCAACAAGGAGCGCGTATGGAGAATGGTCAGGTGATCTCCTCTCCCGGATTTGTGGATGCCTACAAGAATTTCGCGGAGGGTGGCTGGAATGGTCTGAGCGCGCCGATTGAATATGACGGGCAAGGTTTGCCGGAATTGCTCAACACGCCGACTTACGAAATGTGGAATGCCGCCAATATGTCGTTCGCTCTGGCGCCTTTGCTGGGGGCGGGCGCTACCGAATGCATTAAGCACCATGGTTCGGACGAGCTGAAAGCGACCTATCTGCCCAAGATGATTTCCGGTGAATGGGCGGGCACCATGGACCTGACCGAACCTGCAGCGGGTTCCGACCTCAGCAATGTCAAATGCCGCGCGGTCCCCGAGGGCGACCATTATCTGATCAACGGCCAGAAGATCTTCATTACCTGGGGCGATCACGACATGACGGACAACATCATTCATCTGGTGTTGGCTCGCCTCCCGGACGCGCCGGAGGGTGTGAAGGGTATTTCCCTGTTCCTGATGCCCAAATTCCTGGTCAATCCCGACGGTAGTCTGGGAGCGCGCAATAAGGTGGATTGCGTCGGCTTGGAGCACAAGCTGGGTATCCATGGCAGCGCCACCTGCACGCTGGCCTACGAGGATGCCGTGGGTTATTTGGTGGGTAACCTCAATCAGGGATTGATGCACATGTTCACCATGATGAACGAAGCCCGCTTGAAAGTCGGTATACAGGGTCTGGCAATCTCCGAGCGCGCTTATCAAGCCGCGGTTGCCTATGCCAAGGAGCGGGTCCAGGGTTTTGCGATGAAAGGCACTCGTGGCGGATCGCGTGTGACCATCATCAACCATCCCGATGTGCGCCGCATGCTGATGACCATGAAGTCGCAAATCGAGGCCATGCGGGCGTTCAACTATTTGATTGCCATGCACATGGACATGTCGGCGCATCATCCCGATCCGGAGGCGCGTAAAGCCTATAAGACCCGTTTGGAGCTTTTGATTCCCGTGACCAAGGCCTGGTGCAGTGAGCTGGGGATTGAAATCGCCTCTATCGGGGTCCAGGTATTCGGTGGCATGGGCTTCGTGGAAGAGACGGGCGCCGCCCAGCATCTGCGCGATGCGCGCATCGCAACCATCTACGAAGGAACGACCGGAATCCAAGCGGCCGATCTGGCCGGCCGCAAACTGGTGATGGACAAAGGCGCGGCCATGGCAAGCGTGATTGCCGATATGCGTGCCGTGGAAGAGCAGCTTGCCGGGGCCAGTAGCGATGATTTGGCGGCGATTCGTTCTTCCCTGGGCGAAGGGATCAAGGCGCTGTCCATTGGGACGGAGGCGATGCTGGCCGCCATGGCGCAGAATCCCAGCGCGGCCATCGCCAATTCAGTGAATTATCTGATGTTGGTGGGTTATGTCTGCGGCGGTTGGCAGATGGCGCGTGCCGCGTTGGTGGCCAATCAGAAGCTGGCAGCCGGAGAAGACACGGATTTCTATCAGACTAAGCTGATCACCGCCCGTTTCTATGCTGACCAGATTCTGCCCAAGGCGACGGCCCTGGCGCAAACAGTCAAAGCCGGTGGCGAATCGACTCTGGCGCTGACCGAAGAGCAGTTTTAAGCGATAGCAGGAAAACTGGGCGTGGATTTCACGCCCAGCACCTGTGGAAGCCCTGCCGTTCTGGCGGGGTTTTTTATTGCCGGGTAGTCTGGGGAATGTAATACCCCGAGCCGATAAAACCGTCGAAGCCGGGGATTTTCTTGAAATAAGAGATCTTGGGCTGAAATTGATGCGTGGTTGGATTGAGCATTTGATATTCGAAAGCGCCCCCGCCATGGGCCTTAGTCATTTCGATCATTTGTTGTATGACCAATTTACCGTCCGGACTCCGATAATCCGCCATATTAGTGCTGGGCGTATCCAATTTTACGGAATTGGCCAGGTTCTCGCCGCCGAAATCGTAGACGAAAACGTATAATTCCCCATCCTGAAAAGGATTGTCAGGTTTTTTGAAATCTTCCAAGGACTGCTCCAGGCCGCTCGTTTCAATATGCGCCAGCGCCTTGTTCACCAGCGCGATAGCTTCCTTTTTGGCTGCGGTTTGTTTAGCCTGATAAAATCCCGCGCCCAGGAATCCATTAAAATTCGGGATCTTCTTGAAATAGGAGATCTTGGATTCGACTTGCCCGGACTGGGGATTGATCCAGTCATATTCGAAAGCGCCCCCGCCCCCGGTTTTGCTCATTTCGATCATTTGCTGAATCACTAACTTGCCGTCTGGACTGCGTAGATCCTTCAGGTTGACACCGGGTAGATTCAAGGGCACAGAATTGGCTAGGTTATTGCCATCGAAATCGTAAACGAAGAGATAGAGGGCCCCGCCGTGAAAGGGATTATCCGAGTTTTTGAAATCAGCTAGGGCTTGTTTCAACCCGACTGTCTCAATATGCGTCAGGGCCTTGTGTACCAGATCGACCGCATCCTTCTTCGCATTCGGCCTGTTGGCCGCCAATGCGCTTGGGCCCCATAGCACGCTCAGCACCAGGACCGCTAAAATTATTCTTGTCATCGGCATAGCGCCCCTCCTCGCAACTCTATCCGTGTTCCAGTACTTCCCGCACCGCTCGCGCGAGATCTTGTTGTTGAAAGGGTTTATCCAGGGTTACGCAGCCCAGTAGGTCACGTTCCATGGCGGTTTTTTCAGGATGGCCAGACATGCACAGCACTTTGACGGTGGGGCATTGCCGCTGCACGATGTTAATCAGTTCATGGCCATTGATCGCGCCGGGTATGACCAGATCCGAAAGCAGCAGGGCGATCCGTGGATCGCGTTTCAGGATGGAAAGGGCGGTCGGACCGTCTTCGGCTTCCTGTACAGCGTAGCCCAATTCATCAAGCACATGACTGATAAAATGGCGCACGTCGGGATCATCTTCAACCAGCAGAATGGTTTCCCCATGCCCATACTCGCAGTTATTGACGGGGATGTTGGCGGGAGCGTTGACCGCTGTCGGCGCCTTGGGCAGATACATTTGCACCGTGGTACCTTGTCCGGGTTCGCTAAGAATGCGCAGATGGCCGCCTGACTGGCGAACAAAGCCATAGACCATGCTCAAACCCAGCCCAGTTCCCGATCCTGGCTCCTTGGTGCTGAAAAATGGTTCCACGGCGCGTTCCGCGACTTCCGGGGGCATGCCGCTCCCCGTGTCGCTCACCGACAGCAGCACATAATCTCCCGGTTTCACGTCGGGATCGCCATGCATCGAACCGACCGTGATGTTGCTGGCTTTGATGGTCAGTGTGCCGCCCCGCGGCATCGCGTCACGGGCGTTGATGGCCAGATTCAACACAGCGTTCACCAGTTGGTTGGGATCGGCCAGAATTTTCCACACCCCGGTATCGACACGGGTGTCCAGGGTAATCGCCTCGCCCAGGGTACGGCGTAGAAAGTCGTCCAGTTCGGTGGCTTGCCACTCCAACGACAGCACTTTGGGCTTGAGGCTTTGCTGACGGGAAAAGGCCAACAGACGGCGGATCAGGTCGGCGCCACAACGCGCGGCGTTCATCGAGGTTTGCACGGCTTTAAGCCACTCGGGCGCCGTATCGCGATTGCGTTCCAGATGTTTTTTAAGGAACGCCAGATTGCCCATGATCAGGGTGAGCAGATTATTGAAATCATGAGCAATTCCGCCGGTCAACTGGCCAATGGCTTCCATGCGCTGACCCCGATTCAAGGCACGCTGCGCTTGCTTGTAATGAGTTAGGTCCTGGCCCAGGAGGAAAAAACCGAGCACCCGCTCACCTTCCCCATGATGAGGAATGAAAGAGGAGCAAACGTCCAGGGTGCGGCCTGCTGTCGTGGTGACCTGATATTCGATGCTGCCCTCCACGCCACTCAGCGCGGCCTGTACGGCACCTTGAACGCGTTGGTAGAGGGCTTCTCCCAACACCTCACGCAGGGGTCGGCCCACGATGGCCGAGGGTGCCGACCCGAACCATTCCCTATGCTTTTGGTTGGCGAAGCCATAGCACTGGCGAGCGTCCACATAGGCAATCAGCGCGGGTACGGCGTCCGCGATGGAGCGAATCCAACTCTCGCTGCGCTGCAAGGCCATGGCCGTTTGTTTATGGGAGGCGACTTCCGCCGCCAGTTGTGCGTTCAGTGCTTCCAGCTCGACGGTACGTTCGGCAACCCGCGTTTCCAACTGTGTATGGCTTTGTTGGAGTTCCAGATCGGCCAACTTGCGTGCGGTAATATCGGTATAGATCGTGATGAAGCCACCGCCCGCAATCGGATTGCCGCGCACCTCCAGCACGGTTCCATCCGGCCGGACACGTTCAAAACAGTGTGACTGGAAGGCACGGGCCTGTTGTATGCGTTGTTCGAATTGGCTTTGCTGATCGCCTGGGCCATACTCACCGCGGTCTACGTTATAGCGGATGAATGCGGCAAATGGCGTGCCCACTTGTGCCAGATCCAGGGGGAAATCCAAGAGTTCCAGAAAACGTTTGTTCCAGGCAACAAGCCGTAGCTCTTGGTCGAATATCGAATAACCCTGATCCAGGTGTTCGAGGGCGGCCAGCGTCATGGACCAACGTGCGCAAGCAGTCTGTTCGGTCACGGCAGCGCCTGCCAGGGGCTCGTTTTCAGACACCGGTTACATACCCTGATTTCTATGGGAAATATATCGAACAATTATAGACCTAACTTGATTCGCTGCGGCAGTTCGTGGCGCGTCCATAAGCTCGCTCTTCGGCCACCATGAGGGTGATAGCCATGATTGAAGACAGGTGCCGATCCATGCCCGTGTCGGGCATGGTTGACGAGTGTGGCCCTATGAGTGTCGAAGAGATTGCCCGTGGCCGGCGGCGCTATGCCATCACCGGGCATGAAGGGGTACGGTGGTGACACTGGATGCGCACATTTCCCGCGCCTTACGTCGCACGGGTATTGAGGTTCCGCAGGACGGCATACGCCTGTTCGGGGAATACCTGCGGTTGCTTGAGCGTTGGAACCAGACATACAATCTTACTGCGGTGCGTCATGGCGAAGAGATGATCGATCGCCATGTGATTGACAGCCTTACCATCTTGCCTTGGGTGCGGGGTCCGCGAGTGTTGGATGTCGGGAGCGGTGCCGGATTGCCGGGAATTCCGCTAGCCATAGCCGGCCCGGCTGTGCAGATGGTCTTGTTGGATAGCAACATCAAACGCGTGCGCTTTCTGCGCCAAGTGGTCCTTGAATTGGGTTTGGCTAACATCAGCGTGGTGCGTTGTCGCGTGGAAGACTATCAACCCGAAGTATTATTCGATAGCGTGGTCGCACGGGCTTTCGCACCGCTGCCTGAGTTATTGCGCGGAGCAGGCCGCTTGTGCCACGACCGAGGGCGTGTATTGGCCATGAAAGGGATGTATCCGGCTTCCGAATTGGCCGATCTGCCTTCCGAGTACCGGATCGAGGGCGTTTACCGGCTGCATATGCCGGGACTGGACGCCGAACGGCATTTGATTCATTGTGCTCCTAACGTTCCCCCAAGAGATAATTAATGGCTTACATCATAGCGATAGCCAATCAGAAGGGCGGTGTTGGCAAGACCACGACGGCGGTGAATCTAGCCGCCTGCCTGGCTGCGGCCAAAGTGAAGCGGCGTGTGTTGCTGGTCGATATCGATCCGCAAGGTAACGCGACCATGGGCTGCGGTATCGATAAACATACCGCCAAGGCAACCAGCTACGAGATCCTGCTGAAGGAAACCGGCATCCGGGATGCCCTGCAATTTTCCGAGTCCGCCCAGATTCAGGTGCTTCCAGCTAATATCGATTTAACGGGAGCGGAGGTGGCGCTATTGAGCGTCAAGAATGGGCAGCGCCGCTTACAGGAGGTCTTGGCGCCGATTCAAGCCGATTATGACGATGTTTTGATCGATTGCCCGCCGTCGTTGAGCATGCTAACCGTCAACGCGTTGACAGCGGCTCATGGGCTGATTATCCCCATCCAGTGTGAGTATTACGCGTTGGAAGGTCTATCGGCCTTGTTGGATACAGTAGAACGGGTGCGCCACAGCACCAATCCGGAGTTGCGCATCGAAGGCTTGCTGCGGACGATGTTCGACGCTCGCAATCGTCTGGCCAACGAGGTATCCGCTCAACTGATGCAGCATTTCGGCGATACCGTCTACCAGACAGTGATACCCCGTAACGTGCGTTTGGCAGAAGCACCCAGTCACGGTTTGCCCGTAACGGTGTACGACAAGTCCTCGCGAGGGGCGGAAAGCTATCTGGCGTTGGCTAAGGAAGTGATGCGCCGCACCCATCCGAAAACGGGTACGCGCGCTGTGGTGGGATAACGGGTTGTCTTGGGTGGGAGTGGCGCATGATTCGTGGTGACCGGAATCGTAAATTATGGCTGTGAAAAGACGGGGATTGGGACGCGGGTTGGACGTCTTGCTGGGTATGGCGAATACGCTGGATGATGACTCCGAAGTCGAAGGAAATCTGTGCCTGTTGGCTGTCGATCAACTGGTGCGCAGTCCCTATCAACCGCGCCTGAGCATACGCCAGGATAGTTTGCAGGCTTTGGCCGATTCCATTCGCACTCAGGGCGTGGTGCAGCCTTTGGTAGTGCGCCCCTTGGCCGCCGAGCGTTACGAAATCGTTGCGGGTGAGCGGCGCTGGCGGGCCGCGCAGCTGGCCGGATTGAGCAAGGTGCCGGCACTGGTTCGCCAATTGCCTGATCAGGCCGCCCTGGTTATCGCCTTGATTGAAAACATCCAACGCGAGGATTTGAATCCTCTGGAAGAAGCCGAGGCCCTCAAGCGGTTGGTCAATGAATTCAATCTCACACACCAGGAAGCCGCCGAGGCGATTGGACGGTCCCGCGCCACCGTCAGCAATTCCTTGCGCCTGCTGGAACTGTGCGAGGAAGTGCGCCAGTTGCTGAGAGAATACCGTTTGGAAATGGGGCACGCGCGTGCCTTGCTGCCTTTGCCGCCCGCCTTGCAGCAGGAAGCCGCCCGACAGATCCAGTTGCGTGGGCTGTCGGTCCGGGAAACCGAAGCCTTAGTCAGACGTTTGTTGGAGAGCACTCCCGATGCATCGCCACCGATGCTGGACCCGGATATTCGTCTGCTTCAGGAAGACTTGTCGGAGCGGCTGGGAGCTCGGGTGTTGGTGCACCATCAAACTTCGGGCAAGGGCCGTCTGGTGATCCATTACAATTCACTGGACGAACTGGACGGTATCCTGCGCCATGTTAGGCAAACAACCATTGATTGACCAGCGATGGCTGAATTTTTATAATGCTAGATGCGATTGACAGCAGAAAAACGATAGACCCGCTCAGTTAACCCCGACGACGTTGAATAGGGGAGAAAAGATTTGATACCCGGCGCGGCGCTCTTACCCAACTTTGGACATGCGAGCGCCCGTAAAGCGACGACAAAGATTTTACTGGTTCAGTTGGTTATTACTTGCTTGGCGACGAGCGTATGCCTGCTATTACCCAGCCTCAAAGGCGCTTATTCCGCAGCTATCGGCGGTGGAATAAGTATAATCGTCACGCTTTACTTCGCAGCCCAGGTTTTTTCCAAAGCTAATGGTTATTCAGCCAATAAAATCGCTCGATCATTTTATCTGGGCGAGGCAATCAAGATCGTTTTGACGATTATTTTGTTCAGTGTTGCCATTTTATGGTTGAACGTTTCTTTTCTACCTCTCTTCTTGACGTACGCTGCTACGCTGATGGCCTATTGGTTGGTTTTGCCCTTTACCCTGGAGACGGTGGTTAAAACATCATGAGCGAGAGTGGCACTCCTAGCGGTACTGAATATATCATTCACCACCTGACGCCGCTGCAAGTCGGCGAGGGGTTTTGGTCCTTTCATCTGGATACGCTGATTGTTTCCGCGGCTCTAGGTGCCTTGTTCCTGTGGCTGTTCATTAAAGTGGCGCGGTCCGCCACCAGCGGTGTGCCGGGAAACCTCCAAAATTTCGCGGAGATCATCGTTGAATTTGTCGATACCCAGGTCAAGGATACGTTTCACGGTCGCAATCCGGTGATTGCGCCGCTGGCTTTGACTATTTTTGTTTGGGTCTTTCTTTGGAATTTCATGGATCTGTTGCCTGTCGATTTGGTTCCACAAATCGCTGGTGCGGTTGGCGTCCATCATTTCAAGGTTGTTCCGTCTACGGATGTTAATGCCACTTTTGCGCTTTCTCTAAGCGTAATGTTTTTGGTTTACTTTTACAGTCTTAAGGTGAAAGGGCTGAAAGGGTTTGCCAAAGAAGTGCTGTTTCATCCTTTTGGTAAATGGTTTTTGCCGGCTAATCTGTTATTGAGAATCGTCGAAGATTTAGCTAAACCCATTTCGCTAGCACTTCGTTTATTCGGCAACCTCTATGCCGGGGAATTGATTTTTATTCTCATTGCCTTGTTGCCCTGGTGGCTCCAGTTTACGCTGGGTTGGCCGTGGGCGGTCTTTCACTTGCTGATTATTACTCTCCAAGCGTTTATCTTTATGGTCTTGACCATTGTTTATTTAAGCATGGCGCATGAAGATCATTAAGGATTTATTCGCTGAAAATAATTGTTGAAGCAAGTCCTCGTTTTTCTTTTGTCCAATCCTAACCTGTGTTTTTGGAGGCATAATGGAAACTGCAGTTTTGATCGCCGATGTGCAAGGTATGACGGCTATTGCCGTGGCTCTTATGATCGGCATGGGTGCTCTGGGCACCGCCATCGGCTTCGGTTTATTAGGCGGTCGGTTCTTGGAAGGAGCGGCACGTCAACCAGAAATGATTCCGGCCTTACAAGTCAAAATGTTTATCGTGGCCGGTCTGCTTGACGCGGTGACCATGATTGGTGTCGGTCTCGCATTGTTCTTCACTTTCGCCAACCCCTTCACGGGTCCTGTGTTATCGGCGATAAGCGGCGGTTGATTCCGCACTATCGTGAGTGTCCTTATTGCCAACACAAGTCAAGGGGGTAAAACGTGAATTTTAATGCCACTCTGATCGGGCAGATGATCACGTTTGGCCTGCTGGTGATCTTTACAATGAAGTACGTGTGGCCTCCGATCATACAGGCCATGCAAGATAGGCAGAAGCGCATTGCGGAGGGATTAGCCTCGGCGGAGCGCGGTGTCCGTGAGCAGGAATTGGCGGCTTCCAAAGCCAGCGAAACGCTCAAGGATGCCAAGCGCCAGGCCGCAGAAATCATCGCGCATGCGCAAAAACGCGCCAACGAGATCATCGAGCAATCCAAAAACGACGCCCGCGCTGAAGGGGAGCGCCAATTGGTCGCTGCCCAAGCGGAAATCGAGCAGGAAATGAACAGAGCCCGGGAACAACTGCGCAACCAGGTGATCGATCTCGCCGTTGCCGGTGCCGGTCGCGTACTCAAGCGTGAGATCGACGAGACGGCTCACGCAGCCATGCTCGATGACCTAATCGCCCAACTCTAGTATGTCAGGACCGTCCTTATGGCTGAGATGACAACGGTCGCCCGTCCCTATGCCCGGGCTGCTTTTGAGCAGGCCCAGGCGAGTGGGGAATTGGCGTCTTGGTCCGATTTGCTGCAGACCGCGGCGCAGGCCGCCGCTGATCCTGCTCTGCACGCCTTGCTGGCGCACCCGAAACTGACTCCCCCGGATAAGGCCGGGCTGCTTTTGGATATCTGCGCGGCGGCTCAAACCGAGGTATTACCGGATGCAGGGCGTAACTTCATAACATTGCTGGCTGAGAATGACCGCCTTGACGCGATTGCTGCGATCACGGAGATCTTCGAGAATTTGCGTGCGGATGCGGAGAAAAGTGTCCATGCGTTGATGACCGCGGCCTTCGCTGTCAGCGATGAACAACGGCAGAAGATTACCGAAGCCTTGAAACAGCATTTACAACGTGACGTGGTGCTGGAATGCGCTGTGGATGAATCACTGATCGGCGGTGCGATTATCCGGGCTGGGGATCTGGTTATTGACGGTTCAGCGCGCGGCTATTTGGACAAACTGGCCGTCGCCCTGCATCAGTAAGGGGAAATGTATGCAATTGAATCCATCCGAAATCAGTGAACTGATTCGCAGCCGTATCGCCAAGTTCGAAACTGTCGCGGAAGCGCGCACCGAAGGCACGGTCGTCAGTTTGACTGATGGTATCACTCGTATTCACGGCCTGGAAAACGCCCTGCAAGGCGAAATGTTGGAATTTCCTGGCAATACCTATGGGCTGGCGCTGAACCTGGAACGCGACTCGGTGGGTGCGGTGATCCTGGGTGATTACGAGCACTTGTCTGAAGGGGATACGGTGCGTTGCACCGGGCGTATCCTTGAGGTGCCCGTGGGCCGCAACCTGGTGGGCCGTGTGGTCAACGCGCTGGGTCATCCTATCGACGGCAAGGGGCCGATTGAAACCGAGGCCAGTTCGCCGGTGGAAGTCATCGCGCCCGGCGTCATCGAGCGCCAATCGGTAAGCCAGCCGCTGCAGACCGGTCTCAAAGCCATCGATTCCATGGTGCCCGTCGGCCGTGGACAACGTGAGTTGATCATCGGCGACCGCCAGACTGGCAAGACGGCGTTGGCCATCGATACCATCATCAATCAGAAGGGCACCGGCGTTAAGTGTATCTACGTCGCCGTGGGCCAGAAGAACTCGTCGATCGCCAATGTGGTGCGCAAGCTGGAAGAGCATGGCGCCATGGACCATACGATCGTCGTCGCTGCCGGCGCCTCCGAATCGGCCGCTATGCAATACATCGCGCCCTACTCCGGTTGCGCCATGGGAGAATTCTTCCGTGATCGGGGGGAGGACGCGCTGATCGTTTATGATGATCTGACCAAGCAAGCTTGGGCCTATCGCCAGGTATCGTTGTTGTTGCGGCGTCCGCCGGGTCGTGAAGCCTATCCCGGCGACGTATTCTATCTGCACTCCCGCCTGTTGGAACGGGCTTCGCGCATCAATGCGGATGAAGTGGAGCGGCTAACCAATGGTGAAGTCAAGGGAAAAACAGGATCGCTGACGGCTCTGCCCATCATTGAAACCCAGGCTGGCGACGTTTCGGCCTTCGTTCCGACTAACGTGATTTCTATCACCGACGGTCAGATCTTTTTGGAGACCGATCTGTTTAACGCCAATATCCGTCCCGCCATCAACGCGGGTCTTTCGGTATCGCGTGTCGGTGGTGCCGCTCAAACCAAGATCGTCAAGAAACTTGGCGGTGGTGTGCGCCTGGCGTTGGCTCAATACCGTGAGTTGGCGGCTTTCGCGCAATTCGCTTCGGATCTGGACGAGGCGACCCGCAAACAGTTGGATCGCGGACAACGTGTCACGGAGTTGATGAAGCAGAAGCAGTATTCGCCGCTGAGCGTAGCGGAGATGGGCATCTCTCTGTTCGCGGTCGATCGGGGCTATCTGGACGACCTGCCACTGAATAAGATCGGCGACTTTGAAGCGGCCTTGCTGGCTTATATGAAGTCTAATCAGGCGGATTTACTCAGCAAGGTTAACGAAAGCGGCGATTTCAACGATGAAATCGAAGCGGCCTTCAAAAAGGCCGTGGAGGATTTCAAGGCAAATTACGCATGGTAAGCGGGTAAAGCCAATGGCTGCTGGTAAAGAGATACGCACCAAGATACGCAGTATCCAGAACACCCAGAAGATCACGCGCGCCATGGAGATGGTCGCCGCCAGCAAAATGCGCAAGGCACTGGAGCGTATGCAGGCGGCTCGTCCCTACGCTGATCGGATACGCAAGGTCATTTCCCATCTGTCCTATGCCCACCCGGAGTATCGCCATCCTTTCATGGTGGATCGACCGGTCAAGCGGGTGGGGTATTTGATCGTGTCCACGGATCGGGGGCTGTGTGGGGGGTTGAACAGTAATCTGTTCCGGGCCGTGGTCCCGCATATGCGCGAATGGCACAAGCAAGACATCGGCATCGACGTGTGCACCATCGGTAAGAAAGCCGGAGGCTTCTTCAAGCGGGTGGGTGGCCATATCGTGGCGGCTGTGCCGCAGGTTGGCGATCTGGTCGACCCAGAAGTCCTGCGGGGTCCGGTGACCGTGATGGTCAAGGCTTTTGCCAACGGCGAGATCGACCGCTTGTATATCGCCCGCAACGAATTCGTCAACACCATGGTGCAGCGTCCGTTGATTCTGCAATTGTTGCCGGGTGTGGCGGAAGAGGAAGAGGGCATGACCAGCAAGCAGCTTTGGGATTACATTTATGAGCCCGATGCCAAGGAATTGTTGGATCAGGTTCTGGTGCGTTACCTGGAGGCCCTCGTCTACCGCGCTGTGGTCGAAAATATCGGCTGCGAAATGGCGGCGCGCATGATCGCCATGAAAAGCGCCTCGGATAACGCGGGCAACCTCATCGGTCAACTTCAGTTGGCCTATAACAAAGCCCGGCAAGCGGCTATCACCCGTGAACTTTCTGAAATCGTAGCGGGCGCCGCGGCGGTATAAGGGGTTCTTGTCGAGTTCAGCCTGAGAGGAATTCATCGCATGAGTGGTGGAAATATCGTGCAAGTGATCGGTGCCGTGGTGGACGTAGAGTTTCCGCGCGGTTCGATTCCCAAGATCTACGATGCATTATTAGTAGGCGAAACCAATCTGATCCTGGAAGTCCAACAGCAATTGGGCGATGGTGTAGTGCGGACTATCGCCATGGGACCCTCCGACGGTCTGCGTCGCGGTATGATGGTAGAGAATACCGGCGCCCCGATTTCCGTGCCGGTGGGCACTGGAACCCTGGGACGTTTAATGAATGTGCTCGGTCATCCGATTGATCACGGCGGACCGGTGCAGGTTGAGCAAAATTGGCCCATTCATCGCGCCGCGCCAACCTTCGAGGATCAATCGGGAGCGACCGAACTGCTGGAAACCGGCATCAAGGTTATCGATCTGCTCTGTCCCTTCGCCAAGGGTGGCAAGATTGGCCTGTTTGGCGGCGCCGGCGTAGGCAAAACCGTCAACATGATGGAATTGATCCGCAACATCGCCATCGAGCATTCCGGCTATTCCGTGTTTGCCGGCGTGGGGGAGCGGACCCGTGAGGGTAACGACTTCTACCACGAAATGAAGGATTCCAATGTGTTGGACAAGGTGGCTCTGGTTTACGGCCAGATGAACGAACCGCCGGGCAATCGCCTGCGGGTAGGTCTGACGGGCCTGACCATGGCCGAATTCTTCCGTGAGGAAGGCAGTGATGTGCTGCTGTTCATCGACAACATCTACCGCTATACCCTGGCCGGTACGGAATGTTCGGCGTTGCTTGGTCGTATGCCATCGGCGGTGGGTTATCAGCCGACCCTGGCGGAAGAGATGGGCGTCCTGCAGGAACGCATCACGTCGACCAAGACCGGTTCCATCACCTCGATCCAGGCTGTATACGTGCCTGCAGACGATTTGACCGATCCTTCGCCCGCCACCACCTTCGCTCACTTGGACGCGACCGTGGTGTTGTCACGGCAGATTGCGGAATTGGGTATTTATCCGGCGGTCGATCCCTTGGATTCCACCTCTCGGCAGCTTGACCCGCTGGTCATCGGGCAGGAACACTACGATACCGCGCGCAATGTGCAGGGTACTCTGCAGCGTTACAAGGAACTGCGCGATATTATTGCCATCTTGGGTATGGATGAACTGTCCGAGGAAGATAAGCTGGTCGTCTCGCGTGCCCGCAAGATTCAGCGTTTTCTGGCGCAGCCCTTCTTCGTGGCGGAAGTCTTTACCGGCACATCCGGCAAGTACGTGTCCCTCAAGGACACCATCTCGGGCTTCAAGGGCATCGTCAACGGCGAATACGATCACTTGCCCGAGCAGGCGTTCTACATGGTCGGCAGTATCGAAGAAGCTGTCGAAAAGGCTCAGAAACTCTAGGCTCGTGAGCAAGGGATGGCCCCAGGCAAATAACGAGGTGGCATTATGGCCATGACCATGCACGTGGACATCGTCAGTTCACATAAGGAGATTTTCTCCGGGCCGGCGGAGATGGTCTCGGCGACCGGCGAATTGGGCGAGTTGGGTATCCTACCCCGGCACAGTCAGTTGCTGACCCGTTTGCGCCCCGGTCAGGTGCGGCTCAAGCTGCCCATGACCGACCAAGAACAGGTGTTTTATATCTCCGGGGGTATTCTGGAGGTACAGCCGCATTTGGTAACCGTACTGGCCGACACCGCCGAGCGCGCCAAGGACTTGGACGAAGCGGCTGCACTGGCGGCCAAGCAACATGCCGAGCAGTTGATGTCGGAGCGGCAAACGGATTTCGAATATGCCAAGGCGCAGTCGGAATTGGCCAAGGCGGTTGCTCAGTTGCAGGCTATCGATCGGCTTCGCAAGCAGCTCAAGAAATAAGCCCATCTGGACTTATCCTTATGGCGACACTCTCCGTCATCGTGCTGGCGGCCGGCAAGGGCAAGCGGATGGTTTCCGAACGACCCAAGGTGTTGCACTGTGTCGGCGGCCGGCCTTTGCTGACACATGTGCTAGATACCGCCCGTAGTCTGGGACCGAATGAATGCGTGGTGGTTTTCGGCCACGGAGGAGAAACGGTTAGAGCGGCTTGTGAGAACGCCGAGAGTGCCGCCTGGGTTGTACAGGCTGAGCAACTAGGAACCGGCCATGCTGTCGCTCAGGCATTGGCTGTGATGGCGCCCGTCGATACGACGCTCGTTCTCTACGGAGATGTGCCGCTCATTCGTGCGGAAACACTGCAGCCGTTGATTGCCAGTGCCGGTCAGGACCGGGTTGCGTTGTTGACCGCGGAACTGCCTGATCCCACCGGTTACGGGCGTATCGTAAGGGATACCCTGGGCCAAGTGGTGCGGGTGGTCGAGGAACGGGACGCCGACGCCGAGCAACGCCGTATTCGCGAGGTCAATACGGGTATTTTGGCGGCACCGCTGGATCGCCTGCGGCTGTGGGTCAATGCGCTGGGCAATCACAACGTCCAGCGTGAATATTATTTGACCGATGTCGTCGAGATGGCGGTGGGGGAAGGTTTGACGGTGGAGGCGTTCTGCGCCTCGGATCCCGATGAGGTTCAGGGTGTCAATGATCGACGCCAGCAAGCTCAACTGGAACGTTATTTCCAGCGTCGTCAGGCCATGGCTCTGCTGGAGCGGGGTGTGACTCTGCTGGACCCCGATCGCTTGGATGTCCGCGGCACCCTGACGACGGGTCGGGATGTGGTGATCGATGTGGATGTGGTCATCGAAGGGGACGTCCGTTTAGGCAATGGCGTGCGCATCGGCCCTTTTTGTTCGTTGCGCGACGTCGTTCTGGAAGACGGGGCGGAAGTGTTGTCCCATTGTTGTCTGGAAGGCGCACACATCGGCCGTGATGTCCAGATCGGCCCTTTCGCGCGTTTGCGGCCAGGCGCGCGCTTGGCCGATGGCGCCAAGGTGGGCAATTTCGTGGAGATCAAACAGGCCAGCGTAGGGCCGCAATCCAAAGTCAATCATCTGACCTATATCGGCGATACTGAAATCGGCGCCGGGGTCAATGTCGGCGCGGGTACCATTACCTGCAACTATGATGGCGCCAACAAGCATAAAACGATCATTGAGGACCGTGCCTTCATCGGCTCCAATGTCGCGTTGGTTGCACCCGTACGAATCGGCGAGGGTGCGACCATCGGCGCTGGCTCCACCATCAACCGAGATGTGCCGGCCGGGCATCTGAGTCTTACCCGCGCGCCGCAAAAAAATCACAGGGATTGGCAACGGCCAGTCAAACAGGGCAAAAAATCCTCTCCAGCTTGACTCTTGCAGGGAAATCCCCGGCGGGCCAAGCGGGCCAAATAGCGACACTCATGGCCTCACCCGACTATCACGGCGGCAGCCTCGTCAATTTGATGAGTTCGCTGGCGTGCGGGTTGGGTGGGCGCGACGAGATTTATCAACCCCTCGGATTGTTGCCGCCCTCTCTAGTAGCCGAGGCCAGACATGTTGTGTTGCTCATTTTTGACGGCCTGGGTTATCACTATCTGCTGAGGCACGGTCGGGCATTGAAGCCTTATCTCCGCGGCCGGATCACTTCCGTGTTTCCCACCAGCACCGCTCCGGCTATTACCACCTTGCTGACCGGGGTAGCCCCGCAGCAGCACGGGGTGACCGGTTGGTTCATGAACCTTCGCGAATTGGGTTCGGTCGCCGTTATCCTGCCGTTCCGGCCGCGCTGGGGAACGGTATCTTTCGCTAGCAGCGGTTTTCGGGTGAGCGACTTTATTGGCGCCCCACCGCTGACCAATGGCTTGGACCGGCAATGCCATTTCCTGATCCACCAGGATTTGCAGGACTCCCCGTATAGCCAAGCCGGGGCTGGTCGGGCCGAGCGGCATGGTTATAAAGATCTCGCCGGTTATTTCGATTTTATCCAAGCCTTGGTGCGGCGCAGTCGCAAGCGCAGCTATCTTTACGCGTATTGGCCGTTGTTCGACTATCTCTGTCATCGCGATGGCGTTGATAGCAAAACCGTCGAGCAACACTTTCAGGATATCGAACACGGTTTCAGTCTTCTGACGGAATCACTACGCGGTACCCAGACGCTGTTGCTCGCTACGGCTGATCATGGCTTCATCGATACCGCCTTGCGTTACAAAATCCGCTTGGACGAGCATCCCGAACTGGCGGCTTGTCTCTCAGCGCCGCTCTGCGGGGAGCCACGGGTGGCCTTTTGTTATGTGCGCGCTTCCCAGACCCGTTGCTTCGAACGTTACGTAGCCGAGCAGTTGGGCCATTGTTGCGAACTCTATCGTAGCGAGGACTTGCTGGAAGCTGGCTGGTTTGGCTTGGGAAAACCGGACCCACGCGTATTGGATCGCTGCGGTGATTACACGTTGGTGATGAAAGACCGTTATGTCATCAAGGATACCCTGCCTGGGGAAGGTTTTTGGTCGGACGTCGGCGTGCACGGCGGGATCAGCGAGGAGGAAATGGCGGTACCTTTGTTGGCGGCCTTTTGCTGAATCGCGCTGCGTTCGGATGCAGCGCCGTGGGCCGGAATACAGAACGGGCTCCGACGACGGATACATTGGTTGGGCTCATCTTGTGTCTTACGTATTTTTCACTAAAATAGGTCGCCTCGACAATCGAGCAGAACAACCATAAACCGGGGAGAATGGCGACAATGCCCATACCAGAATTAGAAAACACCTAGATCGCCTGCCGATCGCTGTTCGGAAGGCCGTGTGGTTGCTTTCCGAAAGCGTGCTCCCCGTACCGAGCGTACCTGGAAACCCCTGGATGGCAACCGCCATGCCGGGGTTTTTCATTTAGGAGGTTCGGAACGGTGGAGAAATGGATCGCCGAAGAGATTATCGCTTGTTTGCCGGAAGGCCGGACGTTGTTTTATTACTTCAAGGATCGTTACGCCTTGATGCTGCTGGCTTGGGTAGTGGGCGATGGCATGCGGGTAGCGGAACTCAAAGGTTCGCGTTACGCGGGCCTGCTCGACAAACCCGTGGTTAAGCGTTTCCTGGCAGGCAACGGAGGGAACCGAGTAGCGGCCGAGGCTTTACAAGCTTGTTGGCCGCAGCCCCCGGAAGTGTTTTTACTGGGCTTGACGATTTGGGGAAGCGAACGGCAACGGCAGCGGAGCTGGTGCCAGTTATCCCGCCCCGGCTTCAATTTGGTATTGCAGCTGAATTTTTCCAACCAACACGATCGGCCTTACCAACGCTTGGTTAGGCCGGTCGCGGGAAGCCGTTTCAACTACTCGCGGCATCCCGTCATGCGTCCGGGGCAACGCGCCTGGTTTCGGGAGACGCTGGCCTGGGCGCGCATCGATGTGGATCTGGATAGGGGCGAAGCTTTGATCGAGGAAGTGCAAAGTGACTGGATCGGCTATGCACGGGAACTGGAGCGGTATATTCGTCGCAAGCAGGCGGCTGGGTGTAGTGAAACCCGCTTGGGTGGAATCACCGGCAGCAATGCGGGTGTGTTGACTTATGTCGATGAAGTCCTTGGACCTTACGTCCGAATTTGGGACGAAGCCATGTTGGCTGCGGCGGTCGGCTTCATCCGGGATGAATTGGCTATCCGCAGCATTTATTTTCATGATTTCGAAACCGGCATGACGCTCAAGGGGCTGACGCCGAATAGCCAGCCGCCCCGATCCTTGTATACCCACTTGCCGCGTCGTTTCTGTTTTCAGAGGACTCGGCGTATGCCGGGCTTGCTCAGCAATGAAAAAACGGTGCGCAAGGCTTTGAAAAAGCTATCCGAGCCTTGCTGGTACTATTTACAACTGTAACGGGAGACCGCTATGCCACAACGAAGAAATCCCCTCGCGAACCTGCCGATTTTGCGCAAGGGTGGGGTCCATCAGAAAACCCGTTCCGCAGAACGGGGCGCAGCTAAACGCCGTTTACAACGGGAACTTAAGGCAACGGCGGGGCCAAGGGGCCCCGACCGTTTAGCGGTAAACCAGCTTGGGTAACCACGTGGCCAGATTGGGCACCACCGCCAACAAGCCCAGCATGGCCAGTTGGATCAAAATGAAGGGGACGACGCCCCGATAGATTTGAGTCGTGGTCACCGAGTCCGGCGCAACGCCGCGTAGATAAAACAACGAAAAGCCGAACGGTGGGGTCAAGAAACTGGTCTGCAGGTTGATGGCCATCATCACTCCCAGCCAAATCGGGTCCAGGCCCATCGTGAGCAGCACCGGTCCGACTATCGGTACGACCACGAACGTGATCTCGATGAAATCCAGCACGAAGCCCAGCAGGAACATGACCAGCATTACCACGGCCATGGCCCCGAAGGTTCCGCCCGGCAGATTGTTGAGAATCTCATGCACGGCGTCGTCGCCGCCGAATCCGCGGAATACCAGCGAGAACACCGAGGCGCCGATGAAGATCAGAAACACCATGCAAGTGACCTGCACCGTGCTCCGCATCACTTCCCGTAACCGTTGGAGATTGAAGTACCGCCGAGTCACGGCGAGAATGATCGCACCGACGGCACCGACCGAAGCGGCCTCAGTGGGTGTGGCCAAGCCCGCCAAGATAGAACCCAACACCGCTACGATGAGGAACAACGGCGGTATCAGCACCAGCATGGCGCGCCGCGCTAAGTCGCGTTTATTCAGCGCCGCCCGCTCTTCCAGCGGAATCGCCGGGCAGGTGTGGGGTTTCAACCAGGCCAGGATCGCTAGGTAAGCGATGTACAGCGAAACGAGTATCAGCCCTGGAATCAACGCGCCCGCGAACAGATCACCCACCGACACCGTTTCCGGCGAATAGATCCCCATGCGCAATTGCGCCTGTTGATAAGCCGAACCCAGCACGTCACCCAGTAAGACCAATATGATCGAAGGGGGTATGATCTGCCCCAGGGTGCCGGATGCGCAAATCGTGCCGCAGGCCAAGGCCGGGTCATAACCGCGGCGAATCATGGTGGGTAGTGACAACAGGCCCATGGTCACGACCGTCGCGCCGACGATGCCGGTGCTGGCCGCTAGCAGCATGCCGACCACCGTGACCGATATGCCCAGACCGCCGCGCAGGGGACCGAACAGCAGGGCCATGGTGTCCAGCAACTGCTCGGCCACGCGCGAACGTTCCAGCATGATTCCCATGAATACGAACAAGGGTACGGCGATCAGGGTTTCATTGGTCATGATGCCGTACAAGCGATTGGGCATGGCTTCCAGATAAGCCGAGTCGAACAAGCCCAAAGAGATGCCCACCAGGGCGAATCCCAGTGCCGTGCCGCCCAGCGTCATGGCCACGGGATAACCCGCCAGCAGCAGCACGCATACCACCACGAACATGCCGAAAGCCATCCATTCCATGTTAGCTCTCCTGTTCCAAAGGATGTCCCACGAGAACCAACAGATTGCGCAGCACTTCGGCCAGACCTTGCAGCATCATGAGGGCGGCCATGACCAGAATGGCCGTTTTCAACAAATACACGGCCGGTAGGCCTCCGGCTTCCCGTGAGCCTTCGAGGATGCTCCAGGAGTCCATGACATAGCGCCAGGATGTCCAAAAGATGAAGGTGAAGGTGGGTAATAGTAGCAGTAGCGTTCCGAACAGGTTGACCAGGGCTTTGTTCTTGGGCTGCATTTCCCGATAAAAAATATCGACTCGCACATGGCCGTCATGTTTCAGGGTATAGGCGGCGCCGATCAGAAACACGGTGGCATGCAAGTAAACCACGATTTCCTGGATATAGATCCGGTTCCAATCGAAAGCGTAACGCAAGACTACGATGATGAATTGGACCAGCACCATGGCCAGGGTAAGCCAGGCGATGCTGCGCCCCGTCCATTCGCTAAACGTATCGATGGCACGGACGGTTCGGGCCAGTTTGTGTATAACGCTTGTGTTCATAGACGGCCTGTAATTTTTACGAGGCTCGGCACCAGGGCAGGTTTCGGTGGTGCGAGCACGGGGGAAGGGGGTACGGCAGGCGCGGTCGCTTAAACCCACAGCTTAGGCAAATTTTCGTAATTCGCCACATGCTGTAGCAATACTCGCTTGAATTCATCCGGGTTTTTGCTTTGGGTCAGTTCGCCGGGACGAGGAAAAAACCGGTCGTACAGGCGCGACAACCAAAAGCGCAGCGCCGCTACACGCAACATCATCGGCCATACGGCATGCTCAATGGTCTGCAAGGGTCGTTGCCGATGATAGGCGGTCAGGATGGCTAACGCCTTGTCCCATTCCAGGGAAGCATCGGCGCGAATGCACCAGTCGTTGATGATCACGGCCAGATCGTATAACAGCACACCGTGGCAGGCGTAATAGAAATCGATGATCCCCATCAGTTCGTCGCCGTGAAATAGGGCATTGTCGCGGAACAGATCGGCGTGGATCACGCCGTTCGGCAATCCCGAGCGGTCGTAATGGGCTTGAAAGGCGAGTTCCCCGCGCAGCAGATCCGCGTCGGCGGAGCAAAGTTTCTCCAGCAGGCTTTGCCCGATGCTGCGTCGCCAATCCGGGCCACGAGTATGTTCCCGGCGTAAATAAAAGCCCTGACCGACAACGTGCAATTTGCCCAGGCCGCTGCCTATGGCTTGGCATTGCGAAAGATTGGGTTGACTCACGCTAGCGCCGGGCAACCGCTGCACCAGGGCGGCCGGTTTACCCTTGAAGGTGCGCAAGTATTGGCCTTGATGATCCGCCAGCGGATGCGCGCTGGGTATGCCGTGCTCGGCGAGAAAGGCCATAAGCTCCAGATAATACGGCAGATCGCCGAAGCCTATGGATTCGAACACGGTCAGCACGAAACGCCCGGCCGTGGTGGTGACGAAGTAATTGGTATTTTCTACGCCTTCGCTGATGCCATGGTATTCGACCAATGCGCCCAACGGGTAGGCGCTCAGGAAGGCCTCCATTTCGGATCGGTCGAGGGTGGTGTAGACGGACATGAATCAGGCGGGCGCCGAAGCCGTAATAAGCGGGACGCGCCCTGCCGGCGCGCTTGTGTTACCAGCTTAGGATGACCCAGGCGGGCACCGCCAAGCCATCATCCAAATCGTTGTAACGGGTTTCTAGATCACCGTCGCCATCGGTATCCACCAGAAAATAGGGGGCGCCTTTGTGCGGTACGATCTTGACCATATACAGCTTGTCGTTGATCCGGTATTCCTGGATCACACCCTCTTCGGTGCGGCGGATAGTGACTTGCGGTATATCCAGATTTTCATCTGGACTGGTTCCTCCCGGCGAGCCATCCGGCACCGGCTCCAGGTTGGGTGGAAGCGGCTGGGCCATGGCGACGGAACCGACGAACAACAGGAGGAAGAGCAATAAGCGCATGGTGTTTCCTAACAGAATAGGGTTTCAGAGTTCCAGGAGAATGCGTTGTTCCTCGGGCGAGGGCTTGATCTGGCGGTCTTCATAAAAGCTAAAGATAGCATCCACCACCTCTTGCGGCTTGTCCAGTGTCAGAAGCAGCTCCAAGTCCCGCGCAGATACGGTCCCGGCCGGGACGAGAGTTTGTCGGAACCAATCGAGTAATCCTTGCCAGAATGGAGCATGCACCAGAATGATGGGGATACGTCGCGATTTTCCGGTTTGCACCAGGGTCAGGATTTCCGCCAGTTCGTCCAGCGTGCCAAAACCGCCGGGCAGTACCACGTAGGCGGCGGCGTATTTGACGAACATCACCTTACGCGAGAAAAAATGACGGAAGGTGAGACTGATATTCTGGTACTCGTTGGCGATCTGTTCGTGGGGCAATTGAATGTTCAAACCTACGCTGGGCGAGTTTCCGGCAAACGCGCCTTTGTTGGCCGCTTCCATGATACCCGGTCCACCGCCGCTGACCACGGAAAAACCGGCATCGGAGAGCGCACGGCCGATCTCCTCCGCCAAGCGATAATGGGGGTTGTCCGGACCGAAGCGGGACGAACCGAAGATACTGACGGCCGGGCGGATATGCGCCAAGCGTTCGAAACCTTCGACAAATTCCGCCATGATCTGGAAAATCTTCCAGGATTCGTGAGTCAACGTCGTATCATCGATAGACGCCATGCTGGGATGGGAACGCTTGTCGTTCGGCTTGTCGTTCATAACGAAGTCCTCTACGGGCAATCCGGGGACCCTGATTGTAGTGCGGGGAGGCTAGAAAACCATGACAAATCATTCGTGTTTGATGCTGGTGGACGGTTCGTCCTATCTGCATCGCGCTTTCAACGCGCTACCCGCGCTCCACAATCGGGAGGGCGAGCCGACCGGAGCCATGTTCGGCGTAGTCAACATGTTGCACAAGTTGATTACCGACTACCATCCCGAGCATATGGCGGTCATTTTCGACACCCCCGAAAAAACCTTTCGTCATGAACTGTACAGCGATTACAAGGCGCACCGTCCGCCCATGCCAGAGGATCTGAGCCGTCAGATCGATCCCCTGTACGCCATCGTCGAGGCGCTGGGACTGCCCTTGTTGCGGGTTCCCGGCGTGGAAGCCGATGACGTCATCGGCACGCTGGCCGTGCAGGGAGAGGCTCAGGGTCTACGAGTCATCATCGCCAGCGGCGACAAGGATTTGACGCAATTGGTCAACGACCAGGTCACGATGTTGGATACCCTAAAAAACAGCACGTTGGACGCCGCCGGCGTCGAGAAGAAATTCGGCGTTCCACCGGGTTTGATCGTCGATTATCTGGCGCTGGTCGGGGACACTTCCGACAATGTGCCGGGCGTACCGGGTGTCGGTCCCAAGACGGCGGCGCGCTGGCTTCGGGATTTCGGTTCGCTGGATGCAGTGGTGGAGCATGTCGGGGAAATCAAGGGCAAGGTCGGCGACAGTCTGCGCGCGGGGCTGGACCAGTTACGGCTGTCCAGGCAACTCTGCACCCTGCGTTGCGATGTGGAATTGGATCGGGGAATCGAGCAATTACGGCAGGGGATGCCCGATACGACGGCTTTGCGACAGCTTTATCGACGTTATGAATTCAAGAGTTTGTTGCGTCAATTGCCGAAACCGGCGACTGGAACCGCCAACGAACCGGCCGCTGAGTCGGACGCCAATATCAGCCAGGAACAGGACCGTAATTATCATATCGTGTCGACTCAAGCGGAATTGGAAATCTGGCTGGAGCGGCTACGACAGGCCGAGTTGTTTGCTTTCGATACGGAAACCACCGGGTTGGATTACATGCAGGCGCGCATCGTCGGGGTGTCCTTCGCGGTGCAGCCCGGTACCGCGGCCTACGTACCCCTGGCGCATGATTACCCCGGCGCGCCGGACCAATTGGACAGGGAACAGGTATTAGCGCAACTGCGACCCGTTTTGGAAGATCCCGGCAAGGCCAAGCTGGGCCAACATCTCAAATTCGACCTGCATATTCTGGCCAATCATGGCATCGCCCTGACCGGTATTCGCCACGACACCATGCTGGAGTCCTATGTGCTGAACTCCACGGCCACCCGCCACGACATGGATTCCCTGGCCCAGAAGTATCTCGACCTGCGCACGATTCATTATGAAGACGTGGCCGGCAAGGGCGCCCGGCAGTTGTCGTTCAACGAAGTGCCGGTGGAACAGGCCGGACCCTACGCGGCGGAAGACGCCGATGTGACGCTGCGTTTGCATCACAAGCTCTGGCCACAACTGCAACAGGAACCGTCCCTGTGTCGCGTGTATCAGGAAATTGAAGTTCCCCTGATCCCCGTACTCGCGCGCATGGAAGCCCAAGGCGTGTGCATCGACGTCGGTCGGTTGCGCGAACAAAACAAGGAAATTACCCAGCGCCTGTTCGAACTGGAGCAGGAAGCACACCGAGTGGCGGGCGAACCGTTCAATCTGGGTTCGCCTAAACAACTGCAGAGCATCTTGTTCGAGAAACAGGGCCTGCCGGTGAAAAAGCGGACACCCAAGGGCCAAGCTTCGACGGACGAGGAGGTATTGCAGGAACTGGCGCTAGATTACCCACTGCCCCGATTGCTCCTGGAACATCGCGGGCTGAGCAAGCTGAAATCCACCTACATCGACAAGCTGCCGCAGGCCATCGATTCGCGTACCGGCCGTGTGCATACGTCCTATCATCAGGCGGTCGCCAGCACCGGGCGGCTGGCATCGTCGGACCCGAATCTGCAGAACATTCCCACGCGCACGGCGGAAGGCCGGCGTATCCGCCAGGCTTTCGTCGCGCCGCCCGGATTTCGCATTCTGGCGGCTGATTACTCGCAGATCGAACTGCGCATCATGGCGCATTTGTCGGGTGACGAGCGGTTGCTGCAAGCCTTTGCCGAAGGCGAGGATATTCACCGGGCAACCGCTGCCGAAGTGTTCGGCGTACCCTTGGGCCAGGTCGAGGTCGCGCAACGGCGCGCGGCCAAAGCCATCAATTTCGGTCTGATCTACGGCATGTCGGCCTTCGGTTTGGCGCGGCAGTTAGGTATCGAGCGCGGCGCCGCCCAGGACTATGTCGATCGCTATTTCGCCCGTTATCCGGGAGTGAAGGCGTATATGGAGCGCATCCGCCAGCAGGCCGCTGCACAGGGGTTCGTGGAAACGGTTTTCGGCCGCCGCCTGTATTTGGCGGATATTCAGGCCCGCAACCAACAGCGTCGGCAAGCGGCTGAACGCACGGCGATCAATGCGCCGATGCAGGGGACGGCGGCCGACATCATCAAGCGCGCGATGTTGACTTTGGATGGCTGGTTGAGTACCCGCACCCCCGTGCGGATGATCATGCAAGTGCATGATGAATTGGTGTTCGAAGTGGCCGAGGACGCCGTCGAGGCGGCACGGGAGCGTATCCGTTCAGCCATGAGGGGCGCCGCTGAGTTACGCATCCCTCTGGAGGTGGATATCGGTGTCGGCGGCAATTGGGATGAAGCCCATTGAATGCGCAGAATACGCTCGAACCGGCTGCGGTGCCGCCGCTTGTGATTCTCGGGGCGGCGCACCGATTCTATGGATCACTCGGCTTTAGACAGCAGGGTTTCAGTTTCTTGGTTCGCTTCGATGATCGAACCGCCGTCGATCCAGATATGTAGCGGCATGCCCAATTCCAATTCATCGGCCAGGAAATCCGCGTCCCACATGGTGACGCGCAAACAGCCATGGGAGGCTGGCTTGGGCGGCACTTGCTGGGCGCCGTGCACCGCGTATCCCTGATAGAAGTACCAGGGCCGGTACATCCGTCCCAGGTAAGCTTCCCGCCAGCCATTCAGGCGCCGATAGATTTCATAGTTACCCAAGGGGGTCTCCGCCTTGACCTTTTTGTTGTACTGGTCGACGTACGATTGGTTGTTGCCGCTGCTGATTGGCAGAATTGCCACGATCTGATCGGCCTTGATCAGATACAGCAGCTGCCGGTCCAGATCGACTTCCACCCGGTTTGGTTCCGCGGAACGCGCGGGCAGGTCCGGTCCTCGATAGGCTAACAGTTTCCCCCAGTCATTTTTGCGCCAACGGTTTTTGAGTGGAAGATCCAATGCTTTTTGCACCGCGCGCACGGCTATCTGGGTTTGTTGGGCGTAAATACCGTCGACGGGACTGCGATAGAACCCCGCTTCCGCGAGCAAGGTCTGCAAGTTCTTGACCGCTTTTCCCTTGTTGCCAGGTTCCAAGGCCGGCAGAGAGCCGAGTTCGGAATCGCCGGCGGCATATTGCAGCGCCTTGTAAGTCGGCTTCGTGGGCGGTGGTGGCGGTACGAAGGCGGGTTGCGCGGGAGTCGATTCTTCGGCCTTGGGTAAGGGCGGTTCGGGTGATTGTTCCACGCTTGTCGAGGGTACGGTTTTCATAGGCGCCGTATCGGACTGACTGGAAAACGCCCCATTGCCGGTCATTGCGCATCCCCCCAGCAGCAAAGCCAGCGTGCTGAATACAACGTAATTGGGTAAGGAAACCGTGGGAATTTTCTTAAGCATGGCATTGACTCCGGTCTTCTCAATTCTTTGACTGATCAATCCGCAAAAAATCACTCGTTTTGATAGGAGGCCGTGATTCTCGATTGACAATCGATGATGCCCGCTTCATATTGATAATGAATATCATTTGCGGTGAATTTGGATTAACGAGGCTAACGGCATAATGAATCCTTTACATAGTGTCCTGCTGGTCGCCGCCCTGTTGTGTGTGGGAACCGCCAGCGCCGAGCAGGAGGTGAATGTCTATTCGTATCGACAGCCCTTCTTGATTCGTCCGTTGTTCGATGCCTTCACCAAGGAGACCGGTATCAAGGTCAATGTCGTGTTCGCGGAGGAGGGCCTAGTCGAACGGCTTAAACGGGAGGGCGCCAATAGCCCGGCTGACCTGATTTTTACCGTGGACATCGGCCGGCTCAGCGATGCTGTGGAGGCCGATTTGGTGCAGCCCGTGCAAAGTCCGGTACTGACGGCGAATATTCCTGCGCAATTTCGCGATCCTGGAAACTTGTGGTTTGGTTTGACGACGCGTGCCCGTATCTTCGCGGTTTCCAAGGAGCGCGTAGCACCCGGAGAGGCGACAAGTTACGAAGCCCTCGCCGAGCCGCAATGGAAAGGTCGCATCTGTACGCGTAGTGGCAAACATGTCTACAGTGTCGCGTTGACCGCGGCCATGATCGCACACCACGGCGAAGCGGAGGCGGAAAAATGGCTGACGGGTCTCAAAAACAATCTGGCGCGGCGACCGCAAGGCAACGATCGCGCCCAAGTCAAGGCCGTCAAGGAAGGGCAATGCGATCTGGCGCTGATCAACAGCTACTATGTCGGCAACATGATGGCCGACAAGGAGCAGGCTGAATGGGTGGCGGCAGTCAACATCGTGTTTCCAAACCAGGATAGCACAGGAACCCACGTGAATATCAGCGGCATGGCCATGACCCGGAGCGCCCCGAATCCGGAAAACGCCAAAAAGCTGATGGAGTTTTTGAGTGGTGATTTGGCGCAACAGATTTACGCCGAACAGAATTATGAATATCCGGTCAATCCCCAGGTGCCGTGGTCCGGTCTGCTCAAATCCTGGGGCGAGTTCAAGGTGGATTCCCTGCCATTGGCACAGATCGCCCAATACCGGACCGCCGCCATCAAGCTGGCGGACAAGGTGGGCTACGATGATTGATGGTCATCGGCCCGCGTTCACTCAATGAGTGAATCAGGGCAGATCGGGGATGGTGAAACGGCCCTGACCTCACGCGAAGTCAGGGCCATTGTCGCTTCGCGTTCCAATCCGCAACGTCGCGCTTTCCAGCGTTGGTACCTCGATCCCTGGGCGCTGGGCGCTATCCTGGTCGCCTTGCTGGTAGCCCTGCCCAGCGGCGCGGTCATGTTACTGGCCATTTTTCCCAGTGAGAACATTTGGGGACATTTGTCAGCCACGGTATTGCCGGGTTATATCCGTACCACGCTGGGACTGATGCTCGGTGTCGGCCTGGGAACGTTGTTCATCGGGGTGAGCACGGCTTGGCTGGTAACCATGTGCCGTTTCCCTGGTCGCCGTCTTTTCGAGTGGGCGCTGTTGCTGCCTTTTGCCGTGCCGGCCTACGTCATCGCCTACGTGTATACGGATCTGCTGGAATATGCCGGCCCCATGCAGGGTGCGTTGCGTGACCTGTTCGGCTGGAACAGCGCGGCGGATTACTGGTTTCCGGAAATCCGCAGTCTGGGTGGGGCCATCAGCATGATGTCCCTGGTGATGTATCCCTATGTCTATCTGCTGGCGCGTACCGCTTTTTTGGAGCAATCGCCGCATCTTTTGGACGTGAGTCGTATGCTGGGGCAGGGTCCCTGGCGCAGTTTTTTCCGTTTGTCGTTGCCGATCGCTCGGCCTTCGATCGCGGTAGGCGTGGCGGTGGTATTGATGGAGACCCTGAACGATTTTGGCACGGTCGATTATTTCGCGGTGCGTACCTTGACCGCGGGTCTTTACGACGTCTGGCTGGGCATGGGTAATCTGGGTGGCGCGGCGCAGATTGCCTGTGTGATGCTGTTGTTCGTCGTCGTGCTGATCACACTGGAGCGTTTGGGTCGCCGCCGACAGCGTCATTTCCAAAGCGGCAGACGCTATCAGGAATTACCGGGATATGATCTTCGGGGTTGGCGCGCCGGCGCCGCCACGATGAGCTGTTTGTTGCCACTGGTAGCGGGTTTCGTCGTACCCGCCACGGTGTTGACGCATTATGCGCTGAATAATCTCACCACGCCTTGGGACGCGGAGTTCGAGATTTACGCGCGCAACAGTCTGTTGTTATCCGCTAGTGCCGCGTTGCTCGCCGTGCTGATTGGGATATTCCTGGCGTACAGCCGACGTCTGCACAAACGTGCGGTACTGCTGGCGGCGGTGCGTCTGGCCAGTTTGGGTTACGCGTTGCCGGGCGCTGTGCTGGCGATTGGCGTGATCATCCCTTTCGCAGCGTTTGATAACCGTGTGGACGCCTGGATGCGTGAGCATTTCGATGTGTCGACCGGATTGCTGCTGAGTGGTACGGTGTTCGCCGTGATTTTCGCCTATGTGGTGCGTTTTCTGGCTCTATCCTTGGGGGCCATCCAGGCGAGTCTGTCCAAGGTCACGTCGAACATGGACATGGCGGCCCGTGCTCTGGGTCATGGTCCGGCCAGTACGCTGGCCCGTGTTCATTTGCCGCTGATCCGGGGGGGAGTGCTCACCGCGGCCTTGGTGGTCTTCGTGGATTGCATGAAGGAACTTCCCGCCACTCTCATTCTGCGGCCTTTCAATTTCGATACCCTGGCCACTTACGTTTTTCAGTTCGCTTCCGACGAATTGTTGGCCGAATGCGCGCTGGCCGCCTTATTGATCGTGGCCTCGGGGTTGATACCGGTTTTCTTGCTGAGCCGGACACTCTCGCGCACCCGTCGTATCGTCATCGAGCCGGATTGAGTGGTTCTGGCGCGTATGAGCGAGATCCGGATGTCTGCGCTCCCAGACCCGCTGGCACGGACCGGAGTGGCGATCGGTTCAATCCCGACGGAGGCGGTCGGAAATCGCGACCGGTGTAGGATAGTTCAGCACGACCAGATAGGTGGAAGCTGCGAAGCTCAGCAAGGCCGTTGCCTGAATGAGATAGGATGCTTCGCGCCCGATCATTTCGCCGCCCATGGCCACGACGGCGATCAGCAGGGAAAACTCGCTGATTTGGCCGAGCCTGACGCCGATTTCCCAGGCCAGTCGGGAAGGTTCGCCGGCCTTGCGCAAAAACCAGCGGAATATCCAGGGTTTCGCCCACATCATGAGGACCGCCAGCAAGACCGCGGGTACCAGAACTTCCCGAAGAATGGACAGATCGAAACCCGCGCCCAGGGAGAAGAAGAACATCACCAGGAAAAAATCACGCAGCGGTTTCAAGCTTTCCGCGATGTAAAAGGCGATGGGATTGGTGGCCAGCGCGACGCCAGCCACGAAGGCGCCGATTTCGTGGGATAGCCCTAGCATGGCGGCGAATTCAGCCAGCCCCAGACACCAGCCGATAGCGGCCAGGAAGATGTATTCACGAATCTTGTCGAATTTACGGATGAGTTTGAGCAACACGTAGCGGGAAAACAGGAAGGCAAAACTCGCCAGCAGCGGCAAGGCCACGAGGAGCAGGCCAAAACTCTGTAGGGTCGAGCCATGCCCGGCGAAACCTTGCAGTAACAGCAGGATGGCGATGGCGATGAGATCCTGCAGCAAAAGGATACTGATGACGATTTCGCCCCGGCGCTGATGATGCAGAGCCGTGGTTGGCAACAGCTTGAGCCCGATGATGGTGCTGGAAAACATCATGGCCGCACCGATCAGTAGGGATTCTGTCAGGGTGAAGCCGAACAACAAGGCGATGCAGGCGCCGAGCAGGGCGAAGGCCAGGGAGGTGCCGACGGTCACCAGGGTGGCTTTACGCAACATCTGCAGCAATTCGCTCGGCGCCAGATCCAAACCCAGCAAAAACAGCAGGAAGATGATGCCGACCTCCGACATCTGTTGAATGGCCGCTGGATCAGTGATGATCCCCAGGCTGGAAGGGCCGGTTAGCACACCCAGGACGATATAGGCCACCGGCAGCGCTTGTCGGGCATAGAGGGCCAGTGTCGCCAGCACGGTAGCGCCGGTGAAGATCAGAAACAGCGAGAATACGATGGGATCTTGTCCTGCTGGATTCATGGCCTTACCCCCTATAATAAAACCATGAACGGGAAACAGGATTTGAGCAAGAGGTAATCTTGCGTTGATTTGTACATTCTTTCCGTTATCGCGTTATAGTTAATGTTAACTTGCAACCCACTTTGACCTACTGCCGAGTTTTGCGCTATGTCTTCGCCAGATGCTACGGAAGCGATTCGTATCGATTCCTACCAGAAGCTGATGGTTCAACTGGACTCCATGGATCTGCGCGTGATTTCTGGCCCGGACGCCGGCAAGGAAGCGAGCTTCTGTTTGTCGAACCTGCGTATCGGGACCGCGTCGGATAACGACTTGGTGCTCTCGGACCGGGCTATCTCGCGACATCATGCGGAATTGCGTCGCACCAGCGAAGGGTTGATTCTGCGCGATTTGGGTTCGACCAATGGCACTTTCATCAATGATCTGCGGGTGACGGAAGCTTATCTGGAACCGGGCAGCGAATGCGTGCTCGGTTATTCCCGAATTCTGGTCGGCCAAAGCACGGAAGAGCGTAAGGTCGCTGTGCCTTTTCAGGACCGGCTGGGGGAACTGGTCGGCGCCAGCGAGCCCATGCGGGAGCTTTACGGCCTGTTGTGCGCGGTGGCGCCCACGCCGGTCACAGTGCATATCAACGGTGAATCGGGGTCCGGTAAGGAACTGGTCGCGCGTACCATTCATGAACTGTCGGGTCGGGAAGGGCCGTTGGTGATTTTCGATGCCTCCGTAACCGATCCGGAAATGGTACGCAACGATTTGTTCGGTCACGTCAAAGGGGCGTTCACGGGAGCCACCGGGAGCCGGGAAGGGGCCTTTCGTCGCGCGGAAAAAGGCACCTTGTTCATCGATGAAATCGGTGAGTTACCATTGGACCTGCAGCCGCGCCTGTTGCGTGCACTGGAGAATCGCGAGGTCACGCCGATCGGCTCGGACAAGCCCACGCGTGTGGACGTGCGAGTGGTGACCGCGACCCACCGCGATCTGCAGGCCATGGTGGAGGCCGGGGATTTTCGTGCCGACCTGTACTATCGCTTGTCAGTCGTTCCGGTTAAGGTGCCGCCTTTGCGGGAAATCCGTGAGGATATCCCGTTGTTAGTCAAGCATCTGTGTCAGCGGCTGAAATTGGGTTGCCGTGTTATGCCCGAGGCGATACCCGTGTTGCAGCGCTATGCATGGCCCGGTAATGTGCGGGAACTGCGTAACGTATTGGAACGCGCGGCGGTGCTCGCCCCCAGCGGGGAAATTCGTCCCCAGCATTTGCGTCTGGCGGAATTCAGCGCACCGGTTCCTCAAATGCACAGACCGGCTGTGCCTGCCCCCGTAGTGGCCGCGCCACCCGAGCGGCAAACGAGTCCTTCATTGAAGCCGGGCTCCGCCTCGTTATCGGAACTGAAAGAACTGGAAAGGCAAATGATTCTGGAGGCCATGGACCGCAATCGCCACAACAAGGCGGCAGTGGCTCGCGAGTTGGGAATCCCATTGTCGACGTTGAAGCGGCGTCTCAAGGAATATCAGTTGTAGGAAAATCAGGAAAATCCTCGACCATAATATCCAGCCGACAACGAGGGCTTGCCCACCGCACAGGTGCCAAAGCATCTGCCGGCCACCGATGCCGCCTCGCTGAGGGGTGGCGCCACACCTAATGCTTTATTTCATACTTCCCACACGCTTAACCGCATCGATGGCAAGGCGGCTTGGCTGATATATGCCACCGAGCACGACAAGCAGAAAAAATATGACATCCGCTCGATTAGCAGCTCATTTGGGCGAATATGCCCTGTTGATGCGTTTGGACCGCCCTATCGGCTCCTTTCTGCTATTGTGGCCTACGCTTTGGGCACTTTGGCTGGCTGGCAGAGGGCAGCCAACGCAAAAGGTCGTTATTGTGTTTCTGTTGGGTGTGGTCTTGATGCGCTCCGCGGGATGCGTGATCAACGACATCGCCGACCGTCACCTTGATCCGCTGGTCGCGCGCACCCGGCAACGTCCCTTGGCGGCGCAACGGGTTTCGGTGCGGGAGGCCATGGGCTTGTTCCTCGGTCTTTGCGGGCTTGCGTTTGTGTTGGTGCTGTCGTTGAACGCGCTAACCGTGTGGCTGTCTTTGATCGGATTGGTGCTGGCTACGGTATACCCCTTCATGAAACGCTGGCACCATCTGCCGCAGGTCCATCTGGGGGCGGCTTTCGGGTGGTCGATTCCCATGGCCTTCGCAGCGTTGACCGATACGGTGCCCGGTGTAGGCTGGCTGCTCTTCGCCACCAACGTCGTCTGGTCGGTGGTTTACGACACCATGTATGCGATGGTGGATCGCGATGATGACCTGCTGGTCGGGGCCAAATCGACGGCGATCCTGTTTGGTGAACACGACAAACGTATTATCGGTTGCCTACAGGGATTGCTGCTGGCCATGCTGATCGTGGTTGGCGTGGTTGCGGGCTTGGGGTGGGCTTATTATCTCGGCGTGTTTGCCGCCAGCTGGTTCGCGCTTTATCAACAATATCTGATTCGCGACCGAGAGCCTGCGGAGTGTTTTAAGGCGTTCATGAACAACAACTGGTTCGGGCTGGCCGTGTTCTGCGGGATTGTTTTGGATTTCTTGCCCACGATCAGCTCATAAATCGATCGGGGATGAGTACGCCACTATTTGCCGCGTATCTGACCTTCAAGGAAATCGACCAAATGCATCGAAGGCCCAAAGGCACGGCCTTTCGCGCCTTCAAGCGCCTGTCGTCGGGACCATTGTGTGAAGGCGAGCACTATCTCTATCTGGATGCGCGAACACGGGCGACAGAAATTGACGTCTTGCGACACCAGGGACGCATTTACGCCAGCACGGTCAATGCTGTCTTGTTGACCGAGGCGGGTTATGCCTTGCTTAAGGCGAGTTTGGAACGAGGTTGAATCAGGCCAATGCCAGGATGGCGTCCATTTCCACTTGCGCGCCTTTGGGCAGGGCCGCGACGCCGATGGCCGCGCGCGCCGGGTAAGGCGGTTGGAAATAATCCGCCATGATCTGATTGACCAGTGCGAAATGGCCGAGATCGGTCAAAAACACGGTCAGTTTGACGACATCGGCGAAACTGCCGCCAGCCGCTTGGGCAACGGCGAGCAGATTATCGAAAACCCGCCGAATTTGAGCTTCCATGTCTCCCGCCACCAGTTCCATAGTGGCCGGGTCCAAAGGAATCTGGCCGGATAGATACACACTATTACCCACGCGTACGGCTTGCGAGTAGGTGCCGATGGCGACAGGAGCATGGGGAGTGGCGATGATTTCGCGTGGCATGACGGATGACCTGAACAGGGGTTGTTTGGAGAAACGATCAACTGCGGCGCGAGATGCGCAATACTTCGGGCAGGGTGCGTAGCCGGCGTATGGCGCGGGCCAGGTGATTGCGATCGTGAAGGCTGAGTATCAGGTTGACGGTCGTGGTGACGCCGTCCTTTTCTAGGGTGTTGATGTTCTCGATATTCGCATCGACCGTCGAAATCGCCGCCGATACGGTTGCCAGGGTTCCGCGCTTATTGGTGACATCCAACCGCAATTCCGCTTGAAAGTCGGTTTTGATGTCCTTTTCCCATTCCACTTCTATCCATTTCTCGGGATTGTGTTTGTAGTCGGCTACGTTCTTGCAGATCACGCGATGGATGACGATGCCACGGCCCGCGCTGAGATAACCCATGATGGCATCCCCCGGCAAGGGCCGGCAGCACTTGCCGAAACTGATCACGGTGCCTTCGGTGCCTTTTATTAACAAAGGCTTGGCGTCCTGGTTGATCGGTTCGAGTGCCTGTATGTCGGTGTTCGGCAGAAGTCGCCGGGCGATTAATGGCGCAAGGCGGTTACCCAGGCCGATATCGGAAAGCAGGTCGTCGAAGCTTTGAATGTTGAACTCGGCTAGCAGGGTTGCGACCTTTTCCTGGGGAATTTCATTGAGCCCGCCATAGCGTCCAAGCAGTGCCTTTTCCAGCAGTCGTTTGCCGAGAATGACGGCTTCTTCCCGCTGCAGATGCTTGAGGTAATGACGGATGCTGGCGCGCGCTTTTGCGGTGACTACAAAGTTCAACCAGGCCGGATTGGGGCGGGCTGTCGGGGTGATGATGATTTCCACGGTCTGGCCTGTGCTGAGCGGAGTACGCAACGGGACCAGGCGACGGTCTACCTTGGCCCCGACACAGGTGTTGCCCACATCGGAATGGATGGCATAGGCGAAGTCCACCGCCGTGGCTCCGCGCGGCAGTTCGATGATCTCGCCACGAGGCGTGAAGACATAGGCTTCATCGGGGAACAGATCCATCTTGACACTTTCCAGGAATTCCACGGAATTGCCTGCCCGTCGTTGCATATCCAACAATTTTTGCAACCATTCGCAGGCCCGTTTTTGGGCGCTGCTGCCATTCATGCCGGGGGATTTATACAACCAGTGGGCGGCAATGCCTGCTTCCGCCATAAGATGCATTTCCGTCGTGCGCACCTGGGCTTCTATGGGAATCCCATTGGGTCCGAACAGTACGGTGTGCAACGACTGATAACCGTTGGCCTTGGGAATGGCGATATAGTCCTTGAAACGCCCCATGATCGGTTTGTACAAACCGTGGATCACGCCGAGTACCCGATAACAGGTATCAACGGCGTCCACGATGATGCGCACGGCATAGACATCGTGGATTTCCCGGAAGGGCAAGTGTTTTTCTCGCATTTTCCGGTAAATGCCCCACAGATGTTTGCTGCGACCCAGTACCTTGGCTTTTATGCCATCCTCAAGCAGGCGGTTGCGGATACGGGTTTCCAACTGGTGGATGATTTCCTTGCGATTGCCACTCATCTTCCGCACCGCTTCGCTGAGCACCCGATAGCGGAAGGGATGGAGATGACTGAAGCCGAGGTTTTCCAGTTCCAGACGCAATTGGTTCATGCCCAATCGCGCGGCTATCGGGGCGTAAATCTCCAGCGTTTCGCGCGCTATACGCCGACGTTTCGCCGCACTCATGACACCTAGCGTGCGCATATTGTGCAGGCGATCGGCCAATTTAATGATGATGACCCGAATATCCCGGGCCATCGCCAGAAACATTTTGCGGAAATTTTCCGCCTGAGCTTCCAGCTTGGAGCTGAAATTGATTTGGGTAAGTTTGGTTACCCCATCTACGAGCTCGGCGACTTCGCCACCGAATCGCTCAGCGACCTGTTCCTTGCCGAAAGGCGTGTCCTCGATAACGTCGTGCAACACGGCCGCCATCAGCGTTTGAGCATCGAAACGACTCTCGGCGAGAATGCAGGCCACTGCAATGGGGTGAAAGACGTAAGGCTCACCGGTTTTGCGGCGCTGGTTGGTATGAGCCTCGGCCGCGAAGTAACAGGCTTGGCGGACGCGTTCGACTTGATCGGCTTCCAGATAAGTGCTCAGCATCGCGCATAGATCGGCGATGCGAGCATCCAGCTCAGTCCCCCACCCCGTGTCGATCGCGGTGGCGTTCAACTCATACATCTCATTGGGGGCTGCACTCATGCTGGGGTCCTGGGTGAATTCAGAGGATCTCTCCGTCAGCTGCAGGGGGTGCCGGTTCGGCTAGAGAAGCAGGGGGCACTTCCTTGGTGACCACTTGGGGGTTGAGCTTGCCTTCGGCTAACTCTCGCAAGGCAACCACAGTGGGTTTGTCGTTCTCCCAAGGGACCAGAGGTTCCGTGCCCAACGCGAGTTGTCGTGCCCGCCGGGCGGCGACCAACACCAGATAGAAACGGTTTTCCACTTTATCCAGACAGTCTTCTACAGTAATACGTGCCATGCTTTTTCCTATCTTCGATAAGGGTTTAATACCACGGGGCCAGCGGAAAGACAACCGACTAGGACAATAATCCCTGGAGTAGCGAACGTTGCCGTGCGAACTGGGTTTCACGCCGTTGCCGATTGGCGATGAAAATGGCTCTCAAGGCTTCCAGGGCCGTAGTGAACTCGTCATTGATGAGCAGGTAATCGAACTCGCCGTAGTGGGACATGTCGTTGGCTGCTTCTTGTAAGCGCCGGGTGATCACGGCTGCGCTGTCTTGTCCGCGGCCTTGCAGGCGTTCTCTTAGAGCGTCACGGGAGGGCGGTAGGATGAAAATGGTCTGTGTTTTGGGAAAACGGGCGCGAACCTGACGCGCTCCCTGCCAATCGATCTCCAGGATCACGTCGATGCCTGCCCGCAGCCGCTCAAGTACGGCGTAACGGCTGGTGCCATAGTCATGCTCGAAGACTTTGGCGTGTTCCAGGAACAGTCCTTGTTGTGCCAACGCGGCGAAGGTGGGGGGATCGACGAAGTAGTAATCCACCCCGTCCTGTTCACTGGGCCGAGGGGGGCGAGTCGTATGGGATACCGACACCGCAATGCCCGGTGTCGTGTCCAGCAACTTTTTCACCAGGCTGGTTTTGCCGGCCCCGGATGGCGCTGAAATGATGTACAAAAGCCCCAGTGTAGTCATCGTGATGTAACGTGGCGACCGTCGCCGCGGTGGATGCTCATTCGATATTCTGCACCTGTTCACGCATTTGTTCGATCAACACTTTCAGTTCGACGGCGGCATGAGTGGTGAGTATATCGGCCGATTTGGAAGCCAATGTGTTGGCTTCCCGATTGAGTTCTTGCATTAGGAAATCCAGACGTCGCCCTACAGGCTCTTGCCATTGCAGTACCTGATGAATTTCAGCCAAGTGGGCATCCAGGCGATCCAGTTCCTCGTCCACGTCCAAGCGTTGGGCAATGATCACCAGTTCCTGTTCTAAGCGGTTACGGTCAGGTTCCACCGGCAATTCAGCCAGGCGCGCCAACCATTTTTCCCTCAGTCTCGCCAATACTTCCGGGCGGCGGTTGCGAATCTGGCCGACCAGTTCATGCAGGGTGGCACAACGTTGCGCGATTTGGCCAACGATGCGTTCGCCCTCGCGTTCCCGATTGAGTACCAGTTGATCGATCGCTTGTTCCAGGCCTAACAGGATATCTTGCTTTACCGGCCCCAGATCCGGTTCGGATTCGCTGACCACGCCTGGCCAGCGCAGCAAATCGGCGAGTCCCAGGCCGGTGCCCGGTCCCATGAGTTGTTCCAATTCCGCGGCGATGGTCAGCAGCCGTTCGGCCAGCGGTCGATTCCAGGAAATCTGGGCAAGCGGGGTAGCCGTTTGCCAACGAAGATTGCATTCAATCTTGCCTCGACTCAATGACTTTTCGATACGTTCTCTTAGGCTAGGTTCCAGTGACCTAAGGGGGTCAGGCAAGCGCAGGGTGATTTCCAGATAACGATGATTGACGGATCGTAATTCCCAAACAATCAATCCCGCTGCGCTTTGCTGCTCGTTCCGGGCGAACGCCGTCATGCTACGGATCATGGGTGAAGTCTCTGTGTTAGTGCTTTGGAAAGGCTTGCCGGCTAATCGATTTAGCGTAACATTTAGCGATGAAAGCTGTTCTCTCAGGTTGCTTCGGCACCTGATGAATCGTCTCAACGCCTGTTCTGCTCCAACGGCCTGTCAGAGGAATCCCCCCATGCGCCCCAGTGGCCGATCTTCAGAAGAACTGCGGCAAGTTCGCATTACCCGCCATTTTACCAAACATGCCGAGGGAGCCGCGCTGATCGAGTGCGGTGATACGCGGGTGTTATGCACGGCTAGTATCGAAGATCGTGTGCCCCTTTTCCTCAAGGGTAAGGGCAGTGGTTGGGTGACGGCGGAATATGGCATGTTGCCGCGGGCTACCCATACTCGCTCGCCACGGGAAGCGGCGAGGGGCAAACAGAGCGGGCGTACGCAGGAAATACAGCGATTGATCGGGCGTTCTTTGCGCTCGGTGGTCGATCTGGCAGCCTTGGGGGAGCGTACGATTACCATTGATTGCGATGTGCTCCAGGCCGACGGCGGTACTCGCACCGCTTGCATTACCGGTGGTTTCGTGGCCTTGGCTGATGCCATCCGTTTTTTGGCAGGCAAGCGTGGTATCAAGAAGAATCCTCTTTACGGGCAAATCGCGGCGATTTCCGTGGGCATCTATCAGGGGGTTCCCGTTGTGGACTTGGATTATCAGGAGGATGCTGAGGCGGAAACGGACATGAATGTGGTCATGAATGATGGTGGCGCCTTCGTGGAAATTCAGGGAACCGCCGAAGGGCATGCGTTTCGCCAGGAAGAATTGTTGGACATGTTGGATTTAGCCCGCAACAGTATCACCCGCTTATTGCAGTTCCAACGCGAGGCCCTGGGTTTGTAATGGGGCTGCTCGGAATGTTACCGCTATCTATCCCTCTTGAAGCCAAGCCGGCTTGATGCCGTACAGGCTACGGCGATGACCGAGCCAATGAACACGTCAACACGATGGCCTATTATGAAACGCCTAGTATTAGCTACAGGAAATCCAGGAAAGGTCAGGGAATTGAATGCCCTGTTATCGGGGTTGGGCATAGAAGTCTTGCCACAGTCGGATTTCGATGTGCCGGAGATCGCTGAAACGGGGCTGACGTTTGTGGAAAATGCGCTGCTTAAGGCTCGCAATGCGGCTCGCTACAGCGGCCTGCCGGCCATTGCCGATGATTCAGGCTTGGAGGTGGATGTCTTGCGGGGTGCGCCGGGGATATACTCGGCTCGCTACGCCGGCCCTCAGGCATCGGATCAGGACAATGTATTCAAACTTCTCGATGCGTTGCGGGAGATACCGGACGGTGAACGGTCGGCCCGTTTTCAGTGCGTGCTGGTATTTATGCGTCAAGAGGACGATCCGACACCACTGATCTGCCAAGGCGCCTGGGAGGGCCAGATTACGCGAGAACCTGCCGGAAGCAGCGGATTTGGCTACGATCCGATTTTTTTTGTACCTGGTTTGGGCAAGACCGCGGCTGAACTTGAGCCGGCACTCAAAAACCAGCAGAGCCATAGAGGGCAGGCATTGGCATTGTTGGTTGGTGCTTTGGCAAGTCGGTCGATCTCTACCCCCCCCGAACAGGTCTGAACAATCGGGATGAAGCCAATGGGAAAAGAGCAGGGAGGGCGCGCGCAGCCGATTCCTTTGGCGCTTTATATTCACCTGCCCTGGTGTTTGAGCAAGTGCCCCTATTGCGATTTCAATTCCTATCGAATTCGCGACGATGGTGTGCCTGAACGTGCTTACGTCAATGCGTTGCTAGCCGATCTTGAGCAGGATTTGCCGTTGGTACAGGGTCGGTCTATCACGAGTGTCTTCCTGGGAGGAGGAACTCCCAGCTTGCTGTCGGCCGAAGCCATACATCGCTTGTTGGAGAATCTTCGATCCCGGTTGGAATTCGCGGCGGGTTTGGAGATCACCCTGGAAGCTAATCCAGGCACGGTGAATTGGGAAAAACTCAGAGATTATCGCGCAGCGGGTGTCAATCGTCTGTCTATCGGCGTGCAGAGTTTCGATGCCGAATTGCTAAAACGTTTGGGTCGTGCCCATGGCCCGAAGCAAGCGCGACTTGCGGCCGAGGCGGCCCATCGGGCTGGTTTCGATAATTTCAATCTGGACATGATGGTGGGCTTGCCGGGACAAGAACCGGGCCAGGCCCTGGCTGATATCACCGAAGCGATCAGTTTGGCGCCCTCGCATATTTCCTATTACCAACTGACTTTGGAGCCGAATACCCGGTTTTATCGCGATCCTCCACCCTTGCCCGATGATGAGGCAGCTTGGTCGATGCAATGCGATGGGCGAAATCTGTTAATCGAAAAAAGCTATCTTCACTACGAAATTTCCGCTTTTGCACGCGCAGGCTTACATTGCCGGCACAATCTCAATTACTGGACATTTGGCGATTATCTTGGGATTGGTGCCGGCGCGCACGGCAAACTCAGTGATAACGAGAGTGGGATCATTCGGCGTCGTTGGAAAAAGCGAAATCCAACACACTATATGGCAGTAGCGGGGAGTCCCGCTTGTATCGATGGCGATCAGGTACTGCAAGAGTATGAATTGCCATTGGAGTTCATGCTGAATGCCATGCGCTTAAACGACGGCGTTGCCGTGGGTTTGTTCAATGCGCGCACTGGTTTGCCGTTGCAGGTTATGCGACCTGCCTTGGACCGGGCAGGTCATCGGGGATTACTGGAGATTACGGAGGAATGGATGCGACCCACACCCTTAGGACGACAATTTCTCAATGAACTGTTGGAGTTTTTCGTGTTTGAGCAACACGCCAGCGATCCCTGTCATGGATGAACTCGAGCGGCTAAGATGTTGTCTCCCAGAAAATTTTCATGGATACCGATGTGAGTGACTATATTCCCATCGATTGCGAGCTTTATAGCCGCTATGAACTGGCAATCATTCAGCGTCGAATGTTGCGGTTGGCATGGCGGGATCTCGATGGCCTGATGCATTTGGAGACCTTGTTGCCAATCAATCTCGAAACGCGCGACCACGCTGAGTATCTGATCTTCAAGAATCAAGCGGGCTTGGTGCAATCGATACGGTTGGACCGCATCGTTCGCTTCGAGGACAGTTAGAGAGATTGTCTATAAGATACTTGATTTGTTATCCTTTCAAAGATTTGCTGGGCGCTGCTCGGCGTTAGTGAAATTGATTACCAGGCAACAGGTGCCAACGAACATGAAACAGAATATTCACCCGGAATACCGAAGTGTAATTTTCCAGGATCTCTCGTCGGATTTCGCCATTTTGACCAAGTCTACTATCAAAACTAAAGACACTATGTTGTGGACGGATGGCAAGGAATACCCCTTAGTCAAAATTGAGATTTCTAGCGCATCCCATCCTTTCTATACGGGCAAGCAAAAGATCGTCGATACGGCTGGACGCGTCGATCGATTCCGTCGCAAATACGGGATGTCCTGAGTTTGTGTCGGGAGTCGTACGGCTCGGGGTGATCTATTAGGTACCCGGCAATAACCCCGCTGGCTTTAAGTTCAGTCCTGTTCCAACAGTGTCAGGACTTCAGTGAGGCCGGCACGACGCATGGGTTTCCCATCGACAGGACTACGTGGGGCTTCGCGCTCCACGTCCAGTTGGAAAATCGTTAGCTCAATGGTCACGTCTCCTGCTGTGAAAGTGTACTGCGGGATGGACGCATATTCGCCATTACCAAATCGCTGGCGACACGAGGTCGTTGCAGCGGGAATATTGTTTTCCAGCAAAAGCAGTAACACTTCTTCTGGTGTGTCAGCGAATAAATGGAGGTTGACGTCGCTGTACTCACCCGCAGTGCCCGCGAGGACCGAACCGACCAGCTTGGGTCGGAACCGCTGCAGGAAGCGCATGGCTTCGGCAGCCGTTTCGCGTAACAAGCGTAATCGAGCGGCTTGGTAAGGCGCTTTGAACAGGCGCTGATAGTCTGCCAACGCCTGTTCAATCTCCGCATTGCTAGGGAACAATGCCTTGTTGGTAACATGCAATCGTGCCGCTGCCTTCCGTTTAGCCACCAGAAAATTTTTGACGCCTTCATCGGCCATGATGCGGGCACATTCTTGAGTCAATAAAATCCTTGATCTGCTCTCATCGCGTTGCCTGCTAGACATAAGAAGGGTTCTATACTTAAACAGTTGAGAGAGGGTGTAAATACAACCTCTCAGAAGGAGTTAATCGCAAGTGACTAAAGCGAACTTACCTGCGGATGGGAATCTCCGTCAAGAACTCCTCTAAAATTACGTAAAATGTAGGGGTTGCGTAGTTGCTGACGAGCATGATAAGGATTATTCTTACCTGGGTGTATCAAAAATTGACAGTTGGTTAATGTGTGGCAAATGCACCACAATAGATTTATCATCAGTGTGGGATATAAGTTTCCAACTGGCTGTATAGATTAGTATTATCGTATTTCTGTCGACAAAAAAATAACTGAGCAATTCGCCACAAAAGGGCTATTCTTAAAGTAATAAAAAACCTGTGGTGATATATTTGTATCATTTTTGATGCATAGCTCTGGTTCGCGGAACACCATACCAGTGAGGATCGTATCTTGGCTCTATTCAAGACCACAGAACGTGTTCTGGGAATTGACATCAGTGTATCTGCCGTCAAGTTAATGGAACTCAGCCGCAGTGGGCAACGCTATAAGGTCGAGGCCATGGCCATTGAACCTCTTCCCGAGGGCGCCATGGAGAATCGTAATCCCTCTGACTTGGATGCGATTGCCGATGCTCTCAAGCGAGCCGTTAGGACTTCGGGTACGCGTCTAAAAAAGACGGCGGTGGCAGTGCCGACTTCGAACGTGATTACCCGGACGATTCCGATGCCCATCGAGTACGATGAGGATACCATTGAATCCAGTATTCAACTGGATGCACCCAATTACATTCCTTTTGCCCTGGAGGAAATCTATATGGATTTCCAGACCCAGGGTCCCTCTAAGGTGAGCAAGAGCACCCAGGACGTGATGTTGGTTGCATCTCGCCAGGAAAACGTGGATTTGCGGCGGGATGTGCTGCAAGGAGCGAATCTAAAACCGCTCATCGTGGATGTAGAAGCCTACGCTTTGGAAAACACGTTTCAGCTCTTGCAAGAGAGCTTGATTAAGAAAGAGGAAAGCGATGGCGTTCAACTGGCCAAGAGTACAGACGGTGGTTTAACGGCATTGGTCGATATAGGTACCTCCATCACCAGCTTATATGTGCTGCGCAACGGCAAGGTGATCTTCACCCGCGAGCAGACATTTGGCAGTGAGCAGTTGACCCAGACAATCGCCGACACTTATGAACTGACCAGGGATAGAGCGGAATTGGCCAAACGCTCCGGTGATCTCTCGGAAGACTATCCAACCACGATTTTGGTTCCATTTCAGCGATCGGTTGCGGAACAGATCAATCAAGCCCTGCAATTTTTCTTTTCCGCCGATCATTATGGCGCTGGCAATTACACGTCGGTGGGTAATATTGTTCTCACAGGGGGGGGTGCCATGGTCGCTGGATTGGATCGCACTGTCGCGGAACTGTTGGGCATACCGACGCAAGTGGGAAATCCCTTTGTTCATATGGGTAACGCCAGTCGGGTTAATCGGCACAGCTTGTTGCGGGACGGTCCGCTCTTCGCTGTCGCATGTGGTCTGGCACTAAGGAGCTTCGATTGATATGACCCGTATCAACCTACTGCCTTGGCGTGAATCGCGCCGTGCGGGGAAGCAGCGAAATTTCGTGATCATGCTGGCGGTAGCTTTGGTGGTCGCGGCTGCTGGGGTGTATGGAATCTACCTTTATGTCGAACAATTGATTGCCAATCAGGAGGCGCGAAACACCTATCTGCGTGGTGAGATCGCCCGCCTCAAAAAGGCCGAGGAAGAAATCAAGGAATTGGATAAGGTGAAAGCACGCCTGCTGAACCGTTTGCAAGTTATCCAGGATCTTCAAGCTAGGCGTCCGGGTATGGTGCGGGCGTTTGATTCTTTGGTGCGCATTCTTCCGGAAGAGGTTTATCTCACTTCGATGACTGTGGAGGGAAACCGTTTGACGCTGAAAGGCGTGGCCAATTCCAATAACACCGTTTCGGAGTTCATGCGGAATCTAACCGACTCGCCTTGGTTTGGAGAGCCGATATTAAAGGTTATTGAGAATCAAGACGTAAGTGGAGTACGGGCCAGTGTGTTTGAGTTAACGGTCGATCGAACCGAACCCAAAGGTGCCGCAACGGGCGCTGCGGATAATGGGGACCAGTCATGAATTTATCCGATTTGAGTAATTTGGATTTTTCCAATACCGGGAATTGGCCGTGGCTGGCTAAAACCATTGCAGTACTAGTTGTGATTGCGGCGGTGGCTGGCGCGGGTTACTGGTTTTTTACCCAACATCAGCTGGAAGAACTCCAACAGGTCAGGCAAGCGGAGCAGCAACTGCGTACAGAGTTCGTACAAAAACAACAAGTCATGGCCAATCTGGATGCGTATCGGGCGCAAATCGAACAGATGCAAAAGTCATTGGATACTTTGCTCAGGCAACTACCTACTCGTACGGAAATGCCTGATTTGATAGATAATATTTCCAATACGGGTAGACGTAACGGTTTGGATTTTTCCTTGTTCCAGCCCCAGAATGAGCAACAGCAAGAATTCTATGCGGCCAAGCCGATCGCAATTAGAGCGCGCGCGACATACCATCAGTTTGGTGCGTTTATCAGTAGTATCGGCGCCCTGTCCCGCATAGTGACTTTGGAGAAAGCCAGCCTCGCAGATGAGCAGCAGGCAGCGCGGGGGCGTTCAGCGACAGCGCCGGCGGGAGGTGACACGAAGCCATTGGTAATTGAGGCCACTTTGCAAACCTACCGCTACTTGGACGCCGACGAAGTCGCGGGGGGTGGTGCAGCCCAAGGTTCGGCTAGGAACTAGGGAGATCGCTAGAAATGGGTCTGCGACGACAACAGTGTCTAAATAGCCTGTTACGAAAGTGGCGATTTATCGCCATATGTTCGATGGCGCTACTGGTGGTGGGATGTATGGAGCCGGATACGAGTGACCTGCAACAGTTTGTGGCTGAAACTAAGGCTAAATCGCCTGGCAAGAAGCTTGATCCTCCCCCGGAAATCGAGCCGTACCGACCATTTACCTATACTGCGCAGGGACTCAAGGATCCTTTTTTACCGTCTGCCTTCGTGCAACAGGTGCTTTCCGACCTTGCCGAAATTCCTCCTGAAGAACAAGAAGAGATACCCGATAACGGGATTCGGCCTGATTTGAATCGTCCTAGAGAAGAACTCGAAAAATATGCTTTGGGTTCTTTGAGGATGGTCGGAACATTTTTACAGAGCGGGCAGCTGTGGGCCTTGATTCAGGCACCGGACGGAATTGTGCATCGCGTTCAGATAGGAAATTATCTGGGATTGAATCATGGCAAGATCACCAGTATTACGGATCAACGAATTGAATTAACAGAGATAGTTGCGGAGGGAAAGCGCTGGGTAGAGCGTGATGCCTTTCTTTCGCTCACCGAAAGATAAGAGGGAATCAGCATGAGGGGTATACCCATGAAGAAACAACGAAAATTTTGGCGTTTACAACGCAGAGCCCTAATGCCGCCAGCCTTTCTCATGCTGTTATTTGCAATGGGGGCTTGTTTCTATGCTTCCAGCAGCGTGGCCCAGGAAACGGTATTGCAGGCGGTGGATATAGGCTCGTTGCCAGGCAATCGGGTGCAATTGCGTTTCCGACTGTCTCAACCCCTAGCATCCGCACCCCGTAGTTTTACGATTAATGAACCGGCTCGTGTTGTTTTGGATTTCCCAAATACGCGTAATGGGTTAAGTAATCGTCAGCAAACGATCAATGCGGGTGTGGCTGAACGGATTAATGTGTTAGAGGGTGGTGACCGTACGCGGGCTTCCATCAATTTGTCCCGACTGGTGCCATATAGTGTACGCGCTGAAGGCAATTCGGTCGTGCTGACCTTGGAAGCCGGCGGGAGGTCGGCAAGTACGGCATCCTCTGCATCCTCTGTGGGTACAAGCCCTGTTGCCAAAGGTTCGATCAGTAACATTGACTTTCGGCGTGGCCTACAAGGACAAGGCATCATCGGTATCCGCCTGTCTTCCCCAAATGTTAATGTGGATGTGCGCGAGGAAGGGAACCAAATTGTTGCCGATTTTCAAGGCGTAACGTTGGCGCGAGGTCAGGAAAAACGGCTAGACGTGACTGATTTCGCTACTCCTGTCAGCCGAGTCGACGCACTGAACGAGAACGGTAATGCACGGATACTTGTGCAACCAAACGGTCGTTACGAATATCTGGCTTATCAAGCAGATGACGTTTATACCATTGAAGTACGGCCTGTGCAGGAGGAGAAGCCGGAAGATACCGATCCCCGTAACAAAAAATACGAAGGTGACTTGCTGTCCCTAAATTTCCAGGACATTGAAGTCCGGGCTGTTTTGCAGATCATCGCTGATTTCACTGGCTTGAACGTGGTCGTCAGCGACACGGTTCAGGGTAACTTGACTTTGCGCTTGCAAAATGTGCCATGGGATCAAGCGCTAGATATCATCATGCGCACCAAGGGATTGACTTCTCGCCAGCAGGGCAATGTCATCTATATTGCTCCCACTGAAGAAGTGGCGGCGCGCGACAAATTGGAATTAGAGGCACAAAAGACAGTCGAGGATCTAGTCCCGTTACGTACTGAAATTATACGGGTGAATTACGCCAAGGCGGTCGATTTGAAGAAGATTTTGGAGGAAGAAGGTGGGAAGGATCAGATCCAGACCAAGCTGTTATCTCCTCGGGGCGCGGTTCAGGTCGACGAAAGAACTAATAGTCTTCTGGTCAAGGACGTTCCGGAAAAGATCGCCGAGATACGGGATTTGGTCTCCCGCCTGGATATTCCTGTTCGCCAAGTCATGGTCGATAGCCGGATTGTCATTGCCAGTGATGATTTCAGGAAAGAATTGGGTGTGCGATGGGGTTTTACCGGTGTGCAGCAACGTGATGGTGGTGTTGTGACAACCTCAGGCTCTTTGGAAGGCACGGATGCTATAGTCAGCGATGCGGTTTCAAATCTTCAAAGTACCGGGCAGGCCTTTCCCGTGGGAGTGCCTCCACTGGCCCAAAGATTGGGTGTGAACTTACCGGTCGATGCGACTGGCACTTTAGCACTGGCCTTGCTAGGCAGCGATTATTTGGTTGACCTGGAGCTATCCGCGCTACAAGCAGAAGGTCGTGGCGAGATCCTTTCCAACCCGCGAGTGGTGACCAACGATAGGATTGAGGCCAGTATTACACAAGGTTTCGAGGTGCCCTACATCACCTTGGACGATGCGGGCAATCCTAATGTGCAGTTTAAGGAAGCCAATCTCAAGCTCACCGTAACACCCCAGATAACGCCCGACGATACGATTATCATGGATTTGCAAATCAACAAAGACGAACCGGATTTTGGTCGTCTGGTGCTTGGTCAACCACCAATCAATAAGCGCGAAATCAAAACCCAGGTCCTGGTGGAAAATGGCGAGACATTGGTATTGGGTGGCGTGTTTGAGCAAACCATCAATAAGAGTGTGGATAAGGTGCCCCTATTGGGTGACATACCTGTCGTCGGTAATCTTTTTAAGCGTAATATCAATAGGGATCAGAAACTTGAACTCTTGATATTCGTGACGCCGCAGATTATCACTGACGGAATCGCCGCTCGCTGATTGATGAGTTGGCGCCATCCAAAACGAGCATATAAAACATAAAGTTATGGGAGTTCCTCGCGTGCGTTCGATGATAAAGCGAATCAGCAGGGCAATGTGCCTGAGCGTTATAGTGCTATTGCTCGCCAGTTGTGGCGGAGGCGGTGGGGGTGGTAGCGATGACGGTGGGTTTACGGGGTCGGGAAAGATCAACGTCACCATGACTCCCAGTACGACGCTGCTACCGGTCAATTCATTTGGTGCTCCACCACAAATTGGCGGGCCGTTTACCAGTACCTTTACCGTACGTGTCGAAAAAGCGGATGGTTCTTTGCTCGGTGGTGCTGAAATCAGCGTTGATCTGATTGCTCCCGAGGGTAGCGGTGCATTGGTCTATCTTGATGGCGATTCCGAACATCAGGATGATGATGGTAATGAGCTGCTCTTTCGGCGTTTGGTCTTTGAAGATACGTCCGGTATAGCGACGGGGCACTTCGTTGCCGGAGCGACACCTGGTACGGTAACTTTGCAGGCGTCCTCTGCCGATCCTAATACGGGAGAAGTGGACAGTGCTCGAATAGAAATCACGGTTGGGTCCGGAGCCAGCACGGGTCAACCCGCGTTGATCGGTTTCCAATCCGTCGCAACGCCGCTCTACATCACTGGGCAAGGGCAGGTCGATGTCAAGCTGTTCGACGTGCAAGTATTGGATGATGCGGGTATACCGGTGCCCAACTCAACTGCCAATAATGTTCGATTGGAATTGTTACCAGGACGACCCAATGGGGGTGAGCGCCTAACGGCGGTGGGTATCAATGGCGATACTCAGGAAGGCACGATAGTTAATACCCGGACCTTGAATGGCGTAGCCCAAGCGACACTCCAAACCGGTAGTTTGCCGGGTACGGTTACGATCGCCGCAATCGCCGATCGTGAAGATAATGACGTCGACAACGGTATCCAAAATGCCGTAACCGATATCACAACATTTCCGATCAGCAGCGGTCAAATCGTATCCTTGAGTTTTACCGGTCCTTATCCGGGAGCCGTGGCCGCGCGTCAGAATACCTTGGATCTCGGGGTTGATGACTTCATCAATGCCGCCAACGGGGTTTATACGCGACTCATCACCGTTGTGGCGACGGATGAGTTCGGTAATCCTCCCCCTCCCGGACAACCCGTCACCTTGCGCTTGGTCGACTCGCCGACTTCCGGGTATCCCGATGAAAGCCGCGGTGTCTTCAACATCGGGGGGGACGATGGCAACCCTGAAGAGGGTGGCTTCACCTTCGCAACGGAGACCAGTTCCCTAGCGGCGGCCAATGTCGGTTGCCAACTGTACTTCGGAGCGATACCGCCCGAGTTTAATGGTTCGGTGGCGACTTCCCGGCGGGAATTCCGTCCTGACCAAGAAGGCAGCCGTATCATTACGGGACTTTCAGGATCTCAGTTGCTCAGCGTCAACACCGCATTCAATGTGACAGCGGATACGGGATTTGATGTGCCTTACGTCGTCGGCTGCGCCCCGCATTTCGGCAACGTGGAGAATAACCCCGGTGGAGTCAATCTGCTGACCGACGATAGCGGAATCGTATCAACTGTATTCAATTACCCGATTAATCAACTGGGACGGCATTTCTGTATGGCTGCCGAAGCCAATGGAGGCAAGGCGGGCGCGTTGATGTGCCACTGGTATTTGGGTATTGCGACGGGCGCCACGCTGAATCTCATCCCGGCAGATGATACGGATTTTTCCGTGCTGATTGGGCAGGAAGATCCGGTCGTCAAGAAGGTGACTTTGCAATTGCTGGATGGTGGCGTACCGCCTTCGCCATTGCCTGCTGAAACTATCGCTGTGCAGATCGATATCACGGATCCGGATAAGACGGATCGTATTAATGCCGAACTTGAGGTTGCGGTCGCTGAGAAAAAACTGGAACTCGCGGAGGAAGCCGTTAGCGAGGCGGGGGTGACAGAAGAGCAATGCACCAATGGCGACGTGGATGAAAATGGTGATCCCATTCCAGGTGATCCACCAGATGATTCCAGTGAGTGTCAAGTGCTTCTCGAACTCATTGCGGCCAGAGATGAAGCGGCGGCTGCGCTGCGCGAAGCAGAAGCGGCGCTTGCCGAAGCCGAAATTCGAGATGATGCTTACGAACCTCAAGCTTGTGTGGTGCCCGTTGGCAGCACGACTTGCGATGATGCGGTTTCGGTATTGCGTACTGATGGAAGCGGTATCGCCATGGGTAATTTGCTGGTGATCGATCTGCCGCCCAATGGCTTGGTGGAGTTCTTCTTCTCCACAGTAGGCCCCGAGGTTCTTGCCGACACGATTACGGTGACGGCTAATCCAACGGCGGGTGACGATTGAGGTGGCTAGGCTGAGAAATTAATCGTTTTTCTTGCCCCAATACATACCCCTGGTTTACCAGGGGTATTTTTTTCTGGATAGATAGGCCCATGAAAAAGTCGGGCAGATTATTCTTGATTGGTCCCATGGGTGCGGGTAAATCCACTGTCGGGCGTCGGCTCGCGCATGTGCTCCGGCGGGTTTTCGTGGATAGCGACAAGGAAATCGAGAAGCGTACCGGCGCTAGTATCCCGCTGATATTCGAAATTGAGGGCGAGGCCGGTTTTCGCGAGCGGGAAAGATCCGTGATCGCCGAATTGGTCCTACAGGATAATATCGTGCTGGCAACCGGTGGTGGGGCGGTGCTGAGACCCGATAACCGACGTTGCTTGGCCCAGCAGGGGATAGTGATTTATCTGAGCGCCTCCGTTAACGAGCAGCTGCGCCGAACTAGCCGGGATACGCATCGCCCCTTGCTGCAAACACTCGATCCGCGGGCACGCCTGGAAGAACTGTTTCGGATACGCGATCCGCTGTATCGTGAAATCGCCGACATGATTGTTACCACGGACGAGAGACCTGCTCGGCGTGTCGTGGATGCTATTCTGCGGGGGTTGCAGCAATGTTGGCCGCTTAGCCTTGCTCAACGGACGCCTGAGTCTAATTGATCGATCCATTGCGAAATGATGCAAATTCTGGAAGTAAACCTGGGTGAACGAAGCTATCCGATTTATATCGGAGCGGATTTGCTTGGCCAACCGGAAATATTACACCGCTATATTTCAGGAAAGCAGGTGCTGTGGGTTAGTAACGAAACGGTGGCGCCCCTGTATTTGGAACGGGCCCAGACGATGTTGCCCGATTTTCAGCAGGAAGCGGTTGTTCTCCCTGACGGCGAACAATACAAGACCTTGGAAGTGTTGGGCCTAGTGTTCGATGCATTGCTTAAGCACCGTTATGAACGTAATTGCACACTGATCGCGCTTGGGGGGGGCGTCGTCGGCGATATGACCGGTTTCGCCGCCGCTTGTTATCAACGCGGGGTACATTTTATTCAGGTACCCACCACCCTATTAGCTCAGGTCGATTCGTCGGTAGGAGGAAAAACCGGCGTCAATCATCCACTGGGCAAGAACATGATCGGAGCTTTTTATCAACCCCGCTGCGTACTGGTCGATACGAATACGCTCAGAACCTTGCCGGACCGTGAACTCAGCGCCGGAATTGCCGAGATCGTCAAATATGGGTTGATACGAGATATTCCGTTTTTGGGTTGGCTGGAGAAGCACATGGAGGATTTATTGAATCGAGATCCAAAATCGCTGACCTACGCCATTCTGCAATCCTGTCGTAATAAGGCGGAGATTGTTGCCGAAGACGAAAGAGAAAATGGTGTACGGGCCTTACTCAATCTCGGGCATACTTTCGGCCACGCCATCGAGACGGGATTAGGTTACGGGGTCTGGCTGCATGGGGAAGCCGTGGCGGCCGGCATGGCGATGGCGGCGGATCTTTCGGCGCGCCTGGGTTGGCTGAGTACCGACCAAGTGAAGCGTGTGACCGACTTATTGTTACGGGCGCGGCTCCCTGTACAATTGCCCGCTTCTCTGAGCGGCGAGGACTTCCTGCGTCTCATGGCGGTGGATAAAAAAGTGCGGGATGGCCGGTTGCGATTGATTTTGCTGGAAGATTTGGGTGTCGGTCGCATCGTCGACAACCCTGAACCGGAAAAGCTGCGAGCTACGTTGGGCCTGCGCTGAGATTGCCAGGGCGGGGTCATGACGCCTGCCGTGGATTTCCCATAAAATCCTCAATGAAATAAGTATTTTCTCGAACTGCCCCACATCGCTATACTGCAATGTCCTGGCGGGTGGTTTATTCCTTGTATTGAGCCAGGAGGCATTCAGGTTCTTGCTGCCTTGCGCGGAGTGGTCATGCATACGATGAATGAAACGGGTCTCTATCGGCCCGAATTTGAAAAAGACAGTTGCGGTTTCGGTTTGATCGCGCAGATGGACGACAAACCCAGCCATGATCTGGTCGAAACGTCCATCAACGCCCTGGCTCGCCTGACCCATCGTGGCGCCGTAGCGGCGGACGGTAAATCCGGTGACGGCTGTGGACTGCTACTCAAAAAGCCCGATAGTTACCTGCGCTCCGTAGCGAAAATAGCGGGTATCACGTTGCCCGATACCTATGGCGTAGGGATGGTGTTTTTCAACCCCGATTCCCGGCTAGCCAAGATGGCGCGCAATCGCCTGCAAGAGGAACTGTTACGCTCTGGCTTGAAAACGCTCGGTTGGCGTAAGGTGCCTGTCGATCCCGATGCATGCGGAGAGGAATCCCGGCGAACCGTGCCGAATATTGAACAGATATTCGTCGATGCGCCGCCACAGATTGCCGAAGCGGACTTCGAGCGCCGTTTGTTCATCGCCCGGCGCAGGACCGAAAAGGCGTTGGAAGCAACCGACAACGTTTTCTATATTCCCAGCCTATCGGCGCGGGTCATCGCCTTCAAGGGGCTGGTGATGCCAGCCAACCTACCCGTGTTCTATCAGGATTTGAACGACGAAGGGCTGGAATCTTCCATTTGTGTATTCCATCAGCGATTTTCCACCAATACCTTGCCGCAATGGCGATTGGCGCAACCGTTCCGCTATCTGGCGCACAACGGTGAAATCAACACCATCCGTGGCAACCGCAACTGGGCGATGGCGCGTGGTTATACCTTTTCCACGCCGTTGATCGAGAATTTGGACGACATCCGCCCCCTGGTCAGTATGAAGGGTTCGGATTCCAGTAGCCTGGACAACATGCTGGAAGTGCTGTTGGCGGGTGGCATGGACATTTTCCGAGCCATGCGTTTGCTGATACCGCCAGCCTGGCAGAATGTGGGTAATATGGACCCCGATCTGCGCGCCTTCTACGAATATCACACGCTGCATATCGAACCTTGGGACGGTCCCGCCGGCATCGTGCTGACCGATGGCCGTTACGCCGCTTGCGCGTTGGACCGCAATGGTTTGCGTCCCGCCCGCTACGTCGTCACGCGCGACCGCCGCATTACGGTCGCTTCGGAAACCGGTGTGTGTGATTACCCCCCCGAGGAGATCGTGGCCAAGGGTCGCATGCGGCCAGGCGAAATGATGGCGGTGGATACGACGACCGGCAAGCTGCTGAAAGCCGCAGACATTGACGAGGATCTGAAGCGGCGACATCCCTACCGGCGCTGGTTGAGTCGCAGTATGCGCCGTTTGCGTTCCCTGTATGGCGCGGAACCCACGACGCTGGAGTTTTCAGCGGAGGATCTGGCGGTTTACGAAAAACTGTACCAGGTCAGCTTCGAGGAACGCGATCAAGTGTTGCGGGTGTTGGGCGAGGCTGGGCAGGAAGCGGTAAGCTCCATGGGCGACGACACACCGTTCCCGATGTTGTCCAACCGAGTTCGGTCATTGTACGACTATTTCCGGCAACAATTCGCACAGGTCACTAATCCGCCGATAGACCCCTTGCGGGAATCGATCGTGATGTCGTTAGAGACCTGCTTGGGGCCGGAATGCAATCTATTCGAGGAAAAGGAGGAGTACTCGCCCCACTTGACCTCCAATTCCCCGGTGCTGACGGAAGGTCGCCTCAAGGCCCTGCTTGAGAATCCCGAGTCCCGCTATCCGCACCATGTGATTCATTTACATTACGCGCCTGATGAGGGTCTGCGTGCGGCCGTGGAACGCATTTGCGCCGAATCCGCGGCGGCCGTAAGAGGCGGCGCGGTTCTGTTGGTGTTATCGGATCGACAGATCGTCCGCGAGCGGTTGCCGGTTCATGCGCTGCTCGCCGTGGGCGCTGTGCATCATCATTTAACCGCCGAAGGCTTGCGATGCAACGCCAACTTGATCGTGGAAACGGCCACAGCCCGCGATCCGCATCATTTCGCGGTTCTGCTCGGATACGGCGCGACTTTGATCCATCCGTACCTGGCTTATGCCAGCCTTCACGGACTCCTGCAGCGCGGCGAGATCAAAGGCAAGGATTTAGCGACGGTCAGCGAAAACTATCGCAACGGTATCAATAAGGGACTGTACAAGATTATCTCCAAAATGGGGATTTCCACGATCAACAGCTATCGCGGAGCGCAGTTGTTCGAGATCGTCGGCCTACATGAGGAGGTCGTGACGCTCTGCTTCAAGGATACCGTGAGCCGAATTCAGGGTACGCGCTTTGCGGACCTGGAACAGGATCAACGTGTGTTGGTGGCACGGGCCTGGAGTCCGCGCAAGCCGATAGAACAGGGTGGCCTGCTGAAATATATCCACGGTGGCGAATATCACGCCTTTAATCCGGATGTCGTGCAGGCGTTGCAAACGGCCGTCAACAGTGGGGACTATGCGGATTATCAGATGTTCGCCCAGTTGGTGAACCAGCGTCCGGCCGCCACTTTGCGTGATTTGCTGCGGCTGCGTACTTTGGCTGAGCCGATTCCCGTGGACGAGGTGGAGTCGATCGAAGCCATCTTGCCGCGCTTTGATTCCGCGGGCATGTCACTGGGGGCTTTGTCGCCGGAAGCGCATGAAGCACTGGCCACCGCCATGAATCGCATAGGTGGTCGCTCCAATTCCGGTGAGGGTGGCGAGGACCCCAAGCGTTTCGGCACCGAGCGTATGTCTAAAATCAAACAGGTCGCCTCTGGCCGGTTCGGGGTGACGCCTCATTATCTGGTCAATGCGGAAGTGTTGCAGATCAAGGTCGCGCAAGGGGCTAAACCTGGCGAAGGAGGACAGTTGCCCGGCGACAAGGTCAACGAGATGATCGCGACGCTGCGTTTCTCGCGACCGGGCGTGGCTTTGATTTCACCCCCACCGCACCATGACATCTACTCCATCGAGGATCTGGCGCAACTGATCTTCGACCTCAAGCAGGTCAACCCCCGGGCGCTGGTGTCTGTCAAGTTGGTGGCGGTCGCCGGGGTCGGCACGATCGCGGCGGGTGTGGCCAAGGCGTATGCCGATCTCATCACCATCGCCGGTTATGACGGTGGCACCGGCGCTTCGCCGCTGACCAGCGTCAAATACGCGGGTTCGCCCTGGGAACTGGGGGTTACCGAAACCCATCAGACGCTGCGCGCCAACAACTTGCGTGACAAGGTGCGGGTACAGGCCGACGGTGGCATGAAAACCGGGGTCGATGTGGTCAAGGCGGGTATTCTGGGTGCGGAAAGTTTTGGCTTCGGCACCGCGCCCATGGTGGCCTTGGGTTGCAAGTATCTGCGCATTTGCCATTTGAACAATTGCGCCACCGGCGTGGCGACCCAGAATAATGTCCTGCGGCTCAAACATTTCCGGGGCAATGCCGAGAAGGTCATCAGCTATTTCCGTTTCGTCGCTCAGGAAGTACGGGAGATCATGGCCAGTTTGGGAGTGCGGCGTTTCGCGGACTTGATCGGACGTACTGATTTGCTGGAATGTCTACCGGGATCGACCAGCAAGCAGCGGAGTTTGGATCTGTTGCCGTTGTTGTCGGATGCCGGGTTGGCGCGCGATTTACCCCAGTACTGCGTGGAACCCCACAATCAGCCCTATGACAAGGGTGAATTGGCGGAACAGATGGTGCGGGATTGCCTGCCGGCCATCGAAGGGAAACTGGGCGGTGAATTCAGCTACGAAGTGCGCAACATCCACCGCTCCATCGGCGCTCGGTTATCCGGTGAAATCGCCCGTCGTTACGGCAATTACGGCATGGCCGATCAGCCTATCGTGCTGCGTTTGAACGGCACTGCCGGACAGAGTTTCGGGGTATGGAATGCGGCGGGTCTGCACCTGTATCTGGAAGGGGATGCCAACGATTACGTAGGTAAAGGCATGGCTGGCGGCAAGCTGGTCATCCGGCAGCCCCGCAACTGTCCCGTAGTCAGTCGGGAGACGCCGATTATCGGTAATACCTGCCTGTACGGGGCGACCGGTGGGAAATTGTTGGCCGCTGGCACCGCTGGCGAGCGCTTCGCCGTGCGTAATTCCGGCGCCTTCGCGGTAGTTGAGGGGGTGGGCGATCATGGCTGCGAATACATGACCGGCGGCGTGGTCGTCGTGCTGGGTGAAACCGGAGTCAATTTCGGAGCCGGTATGACAGGCGGTTTCGCCTATGTGCTGGATGAGCACAATACCTTCGTCGATCGATACAATCATGAGTTGATCGATATTCATAGGATCAATACCGAGAATATGGAATTACAGCGCAATTATCTGCATGACCTCATTGATGAATTCGTGCGTGAGACGGATAGCGAGTGGGGCCGAACGGTATTGCAAGATTTCTGGGGATACGCCAGTCGTTTCTGGCTGGTCAAGCCCAAGGCCGCGGAACTGAAAAGTTTGCTGGACGCCTTGCGCGAGGCCGCTTGAAGAGGCTCTCTGTGGATGTCCCCGGCCGATATTCGCGGGCCGGGGGGCATTTTCTGTCCAGCGGATGTGTATTAGCTGAAGATTAACAATGTCAAAAGCCAAGCCTTTATTATTTATCGACGTACCCCGTCAAACACCCGAGAAACTCGACGCCCGCCAGCGGGCCATGCATTTCCAGGAGATCTACGGCCAATTCGACGCCAGGTCGGCAGCCGACCAGGCCGGCCGTTGTCTGCACTGCGGCAATCCTTATTGTGAATGGAAATGTCCGGTGCACAATTACATTCCCAACTGGTTGCAATTGGTCAATGAAGGCAACCTGTTCGAAGCGGCGGAACTGTCTCACCGAACCAATTCGCTGCCGGAAATGTGTGGTCGGGTTTGCCCGCAGGATCGCTTGTGCGAGGGGGCCTGCACGCTCAATGATGGCCCCGGATGGCCCAATGGCGAAGCGGCGGACCCTGGCATCGGCGCCGTGACGATCGGCTCCATCGAGAAATACATCACCGATGAGGCGCTCAAGCAAGGCTGGCGACCGGATTTATCCAATGTGGTCAGTACCGGCAAGCGGGTCGCCATAATCGGCGCCGGACCGGCTGGCCTGGGGTGCGCCGATGTGCTGACGCGTAACGGTGTGCAGGCCGTGGTCTATGACCGTTATCCCCAGATCGGGGGGTTGCTTACTTTCGGTATTCCGCCGTTTAAGCTGGAAAAGGAAATCGTGCAGCAACGGCGCGAGATTCTCGAAGGCATGGGTGTGGAGTTCAAGTTGAACATGGAGGTCGGTCGGGATATCGCTTTCCAAGCGTTGCTGGATGGATACGACGCGGTTTTTCTGGGCATGGGCACCTATACCTATATGAAGGGTGGTTTCCCCGGTGAGGATCTGTCGGGAGTTCATGAAGCGTTGCCCTATCTTATTTCCAACGTCAATCGTCGGCTGGGCTTCGAACGCAAGCCCGAGGATTTCGTCGACATGAAAGGCCAGCGCGTGGTGGTGCTGGGTGGCGGCGATACCGCCATGGACTGCAACCGTACGGCGATTCGCCAAGGCGCCACTTCGGTGACCTGCGTGTACCGCCGGGATGAGCAGAATATGCCTGGATCACGCCGCGAGGTGAGTAATGCCAAGGAAGAAGGCGTGGTGTTCCTGTGGAATCGGCAACCGGTGGCATTGCTCGGCGAGGGTGGCGTAACCGGTGTCAAAGTGCACACCACGCAACTGGGTGCGCCGGACGCGCGGGGGCGCCGCAGCCCCGAGGTGGTGCCAGGGTCCGAGGAAGTCATCCCCGCTGATCGGGTGATCATCGCTTTCGGTTTCCGGCCCGATCCGGCGGCCTGGTTCGACGAATTCGACATTCAAATCGACGACCGCGGTCGGGTTAAAGCCGCTCCCGGCAATCAGTTCAAGTTCCAGACCAGCAATCCCAAGGTGTTTGCCGGAGGCGATATGGTGCGCGGTTCGGACCTGGTGGTTACCGCTGTATTCGAAGGGCGCGAGGCGGCCGAAGGCATACTCGATTATCTCTGCGTATAAGCGGTTCCTGCCCATGATTCCATTGCGCAACGACCGGCTGCTTCGGGCTTTGCTACGGCAACCGGTCGATGCGACGCCAATTTGGATCATGCGCCAAGCTGGCCGATATCTACCCGAATATCGAGCGACCCGAGCGCGCGCGGGCAGCTTCATGAAGCTGTGTCAGACGCCTGAACTGGCCTGCGAAGTGACCTTGCAACCCCTTGAGCGTTTCCCCTTGGACGCCGCGATTCTGTTTTCGGACATCCTGACGGTGCCGGATGCCATGGGTCTGGGTCTGTCCTTCGCGGAAGGCGAAGGGCCGCGCTTCGCGCATCCCGTGCGTTGCGCCAACGACGTCGAGAAACTCCCCGTGCCCGACCCGGAGCAGGATCTTGGTTATGTCATGGAGGCCGTACGCATGATCCGCCGAGAACTGGCTGGCCGTGTGCCGTTGATCGGGTTTGCCGGTAGTCCCTGGACGCTGGCCACCTATATGGTGGAAGGCGGGGCGAGCAAGGAGTATGCGCGAATCAAAGGGCTGCTGTATGGCCAGCCGGCGCTTCTCCATCGTTTGCTGGAGGTCACCGCGCGCGGCGTAACGGCTTATTTGAATGCGCAAATTGCTGCTGGCGCGCAGGCGGTCATGCTCTTCGATACCTGGGGCGGGATTCTGACTCCGCAGGATTATCAGGAATTCTCACTGCGTTACATGCGGAACATCGTGGCTGAGTTGCAACGGGAAAGCGAAGGCCGGACGGTGCCGGTCATTCTGTTTACCAAGGGTGGCGGGGCTTGGCTGGAAACCATGGCCGAGACCGGTTGCGATGCCTTGGGTCTGGATTGGACGGTGAATATCCGCGAAGCCAAAAATCGGGTGGGTCGGCAGGTGGCCTTACAGGGCAATCTCGATCCGTGTGCGCTCTATGCACCCGCGTCGCGCATTCGTCAGGAAGTGGCGACTGTGTTGGCTGGTTTCGGTCCGGGTAGCGGCCATGTGTTCAATCTGGGTCACGGCATTCATCCTCAGATCGATCCCGAGCAAGTGCGGGTAATGGTCGACGCCGTGCATGAATTGAGCGCACCTTATCATGACGAATGAACGCCTGAGGCGGGTTAGCCCGATTCGCCAAAGCCCGCCGCTTTCAGCGTGTCCCGCACGAAGGGCACCGTAAGCTTGCGTTGAGCCGCCAGCGAGGCGGTATCCAGGATATCCAGCGCTTCGAACAGGTTACCCAGCGGTTCCCCGAAATGGCGCAATAGATAGCGTTCCACATCGCCACTCAGGTTCAGACCGCGATGGGTGGCGCGCAGGCGCAAGGCTTGCGTTCGTTCGGTTTCCGGCAAGGGTTTAAGCGACAGCAGCAAACAACCCGCCAAGCGTGATTCCAATTGAGGTAGGGCGAGACCCAGTTCCGAAGACGGCGCGTTTCCGGCAATGATCAGGCTGCTCCGCGTTTCCTGGATGCGCTCGAACAGATTGCGCAAGGCCAATTCCCAGTCTTCCCGCTGTGCGATGCATTCCACATCATCAATACACACGATGGCTAAGTTTTCCAGGCCATCGAGCACTGTGCAGGGGAACTGTTCAAGGGAGGCGAGCGGCAGATAAACGGATGTCGTATCACGTTCTCCCGCCGCATGGCAGATGGCCTGCAACAAATGACTCTTGCCGGTGCCTGATGTGCCCCATAGATACACGTGCGGTTCCCAGGCGCTGCCCGTCAAACGGGTCAGGGAGGCCAGCGCCTCGGCATTGGGGCCGCTGACAAAGGTCGCGAAGGTCGCACTGTCCTTGAGGCCAAAGGATAGCGGTAGTTGGGGATGCATCGGTTCTGTCAATCGTGATAGAGCACGCTTTTCAGATACTCGTCATGGGTATGACGCAATAGCACCATGATAATCGCTGCTACCGGCAATGCCAGCAATACCCCGAAGAAGCCGAATAAGTGGCCGCCCACCAGTACGGCGAAAATGACGGCGACGGGATGCAGGCCGATACGATCGCCGACCAACAGGGGCGTCAGCAACATCCCTTCGATGGCTTGGCCGACACTGAACACCAGGAGAACAGGCAGCAAATGCCAAAAATCGTGAAATTGGATCACCGCCGCAATGCCGGCCACGACTATCCCCACGATAAAACCAAGGTAAGGCACGAAGCTGACCAGGCCAGCCAACATACCGATCAACAGTGAAAAATCCAGGCCGGCAATGAACAGGCCCAGCGAGTAAATCACGCCCAAGGCCATCATGACGACGAGTTGGCCCCGCAAAAACGCACCCAGGACTTCATCCGATTCCTTCGCCAGATCGATAATCACGGGTTCGATGCGGCGCGGCAGCAAATCCCGGATACGCGCCATGAGGATATCCCAATCCCGCAACAGGTAAAATGTCACCACTGGAATCAACAAAACGTTGGCCAACCAGCCGATGACCACGACGGAAGAATGGGTAATCGAGGATAACAGGAAGGTCGCGATATTGCTCACTTCAGCGATGTAGTTGAGCAATTCCTTTTTGACGCTGCTAAGGTCCAGCAGCGTGGAATCCGCGCCGAGTTGGTTCTGCAGCCAGGGCAGGATCGTCGTCTGCAGAAATTCCAGAAAGAACGGCAGGCGTTGCACCAGCGCCGCGAACTGCCGGCCCAGCAGCGGCAGCAGGAACAGCAGTAGCAGCAACAGCAGCAAGAACAGGACGACGAACACGGTGACTACCGCCCAAGTGCGCGATAGTTTAGGTTGCCAACGATCTATCCGATCCACCAGGGGATCGCCCAAATAAGCCAGCAGGGCCGAGAATACGAAAGGCGTCAATACGGGCGCCAGGAGATACAGAAAACCGCCGGAGATGGCGAGCAGGGCCGACCAGAACCAGAACCGAGTTTCACGAGACATCGATTCGCCTTCCTTTGCGCCAGGCGCGTCGGCTCCATTCCCAAACGTAGGCCGCGCCGCTCAGCGCGGTGGACAAAGCGGTGGTGGCAATCAGTGCGGTCAGCATCGGGTCCGGCAGCATCCATAAGCTGCGATCGCAAATCACGGCCAGCACCAGCACGATCTGCAGCACGGTATTGAGCTTGCTGACCAGCAACGGCGTGGCTTCCACGGGTTCGAACCAAAAGTGATAAGCCAGCGCCCCACCGACGATGAGAAGATCACGGAAGATGATCAGTGCAACCAGCCAATAGGGTAGGAGTTCTGTCCAGGCCAGTACCAGCACCGTGCCCATGAGCAATAGCTTATCGGCCAGTGGATCGAGTATGCCGCCCAGCCAACTGGTCCAGCCATAACGCTTGGCGAGAAAACCGTCGATGCCATCGGAAATACCGGCTACCAGAAACAGTGACAGGGCCCAGCCATAGCGTTCCTGCAGGATCAGCCACAAGATCGGCGGCACCAGCAGAATGCGTAACAGCGTGATGAAATTGGGGATATGCTGAAGTAGCAAAACGGCTAACGAGGCTAGCAGTGATTGGCTTTAGCCATGGTAACATAAGTCGATTTTGCGCTGGATACGGCATTCTACTTAATGATCCGGAGGGTACGAGATTGACAGAGCACGGTCCCTTTTCCCGCCGCCCTCTGAGCTACCGTGACGCGGGCGTGGACATCGATGCAGGTAACCGTCTGGTGGACCGTATCAAGGGCGAAGTCGCCCGTACCTTGCGCCCGGAAGTGCTGAATGGAATCGGGGGTTTCGGCGCGCTCGTCGAACTGCCTCTGGAACGCTTTCGCCGTCCCGTGTTGGTGGCAGGCACCGACGGTGTGGGCACCAAGCTCAAGTTAGCGCTGGAATTAAACCGTTATGACACCATCGGTATCGACCTGGTCGCCATGTGTGTCAATGACGTGGTGGTCAGTGGCGCGGAGCCCCTGCTGTTCCTGGATTATTACGCTACTGGAAAACTGGATGTGGATATCGCCACCATGGTAATCCGGGGCATCGCCGAAGGCTGCGCACAGGCCGGCGCGGCGCTGGTCGGCGGAGAAACGGCCGAGATGCCCGGCCTTTACAGTGACGGCGATTACGACCTGGCGGGTTTTTGCGTGGGGGTGGCCGAGAAAGACCGACTCATCGACGGCCATCGGGTTGCGCCGGGTGATGTGTTGATCGGTCTGGCGTCTTCAGGACCTCACTCCAATGGCTATTCCCTGATTCGCAAGATCGTGACGCTGAGCGGAACGCCGCTGACCGAACCGTTTGCGGGCAGTACCCTGGGCGATGTGCTGTTGACCCCGACCCGCATTTACGTCAAACCCTTGCTGCGACTGCTGGACGCCCTACCGGTTCATGCGCTGGCCCATATCACCGGCGGCGGATTGCCGGATAATGCGCCTCGGGTGTTGCCGGACGATGTGGTTGCCGTTATCGATACGACAAGCTGGGTGCGCCCGCCCATTTTCGATTGGCTGCAAGCGCAGGGCCAGGTTACGGATGAAGACATGTGGCGCACGTTTAACAATGGCGTGGGCATGATAATCTGCGTGGCCGCGGCCGACGTAGAGTCCGCATTGGCCGTATTGCGGGACGCTGGGGAAAGCCCCTGGGTGGTGGGAATGATTGAAGCCGGCCAGGGCCAGCCGCGTTTGGAATGGCGGCCGTGAGCGACGGCTCCGGCAAACTGCCGCTGGTGGTGTTGATTTCCGGGCGGGGCAGTAATTTGCAGGCGATTCTCGATGGCGCGCGCGATGGCAGTTTGCCGATAACCATCCGCGCCGTGATCAGCAACCGGCCGGGCGTTCAGGGTTTGGACCGCGCCCGGCAAGCGGCCGTGCCGGCGCTGACCCTGGATCACAAAGTCTATTCCACACGCCAGGATTTCGAGACCGCCTTGCGCTCGACCATCGACGAATTGTCACCCGCCCTGGTTATACTGGCTGGATTCATGCGGGTGCTCAGTCCGGAATTCGTCATGCACTATGCGGGGCGGATGCTGAATATCCATCCTTCCCTGCTACCCAAATACCGGGGCTTGCACACCCATGAACGGGCGCTCGGCGGCGGGGAGCGGGAACATGGCGCCAGCGTTCATTTCGTGACTCCTGAGCTGGATAGCGGCCCAGTGATCGTTCAGGCTTGCGTACCGGTTTTGCCTGACGACGATCCTGATAGCCTGGCGGCTCGCGTGCTGGAACAGGAGCATAAAATTTATCCGTTGGCGATTCGCTGGTTTGCCGAAGGGCGGATCGTCTTGCGTGAACAACAGGTTTGGTTCGACGGCCACCTCCTGTCGGAGCCCAAGCGATGGCCAGGTTGCCACTGAAGTTTTATCACACCCTAAGCGAGGCAATGGTTTTTGAAAACCAGTAAAAATATTCTGAAGTGGGGCGTCGGCCCGCTGATTGCCGGTGTTTTGTGCATTCTGGCGCTGACCATGATCGGCCGGATTCTGACCCAGTATTCCCTGCACGATATTCTGAATTATCTGCAGCAACTGCCTGCGAGCACGTTGTGGCTGGCATTGGGGTGCGTGGCGCTCAGCTATCTGACGATGACCGTTTATGACGTTCTGGCCATGCGTTATATCCGCCGCGCTCTGCCTTGGTCCAAGGTGGGGATGGCCGCCTTCATCAGCTATGCATTCAGTCTCTCGCTGGGATGCTCCGTACTGACCTCGGGCTCCCTGCGTTACCGCTTCTATGTCGGTTGGGGCTTATCGTTCAACGAACTCGTACAGGTGGTTGCGTTCACGGTCTTGACCGGCTGGCTGGGCATACTCACGATCGGCGGCGGCATGTTGATCTGGCAACCGTTCGCCCTACCGGTGTCGGCCTACCTGCCGACCATGGACAGCGCCTGGTTGGGCGCGGTGATGTTGGCGCTGCCACTCGCCTATCTGCTGCTTAATACCGTGCGCCGGCAGCCGTTGCAGTGGGGCCGCTGGGCGCTTCCGATGGTGGGTCCGAAGCTGGCGGGTTTGCAGATTGGTTTGGGTTTGCTGGACTGGGTGATGGCCAGCACGGTGCTTTACGTGTTATTGCCCCCGAGCGAGGCGCTGAGTTTCGGATTTTTTCTGGGGGTCTTCCTGTTGGCGCAAACGACGGCGTTGATCAGTCATGTTCCGGCGGGTGTGGGGGTATTCGAGTCGGTGGTGTTGCTCTTGCTATCGTCCTATGTCCCCGCGCCGCAAATATTCGGGGCTTTATTGGTCTATCGTGTGGTTTTCTACCTGCTGCCACTGCTGCTCGCGGCGCTCTTGCTCGGTCTGTACGAAGGCTGGGCGTTCCGGGCGCAACTGCTTTGGTTGCCACAACGCCTGGGTTCCGTTTTATTGGCCTTGCAGCGCCGTGGCGAATGGTTGGTCTCGATGTTGCGCGGCAAAGCGCGTCTTCTGGAGGTCAGCGATTGATAGCTATTCTTTGGCGGCGGGCAGTTTGAGCGCCAGAAACAAGGTTTCGTCATCGCGTTGCACGAGTATGGGCATCGCGATGCCAGCGGGCAGATTCTGCAGCGTTTCCGCAAACTGAGGGGTGCTGGTGATGTTCTGCTGGTTGATGGATAAAATCACGTCGCCGGGGTAAAGCCCGGCGTTGGAACCCGGTCCATCGCCGACATCGGTCACCAGAATGCCTTGGTTGTCCAGATCCAGCGAGCGCCGCTGTTCGTTGGTGAGTTCGGCCACGGTGATGTTGAGCCGCTCTTCTTCCCGCTCGTCCATGGCCATCAGTTCCTCGGCATCCTCCAGACGGGCAATGGTCGCTTTGATTTCCAGCGGTTCACCGCTGCGCAAAATGGACATCGCCACCGTTCTTCCCACAGGGGTGGCGGCGATCATGCGCGGTAGCTGCGAGGATTCATCCACGGCTTCCCCGCCATAGCGCAGGATCACATCGCCGACTTTGAAACCGGCGCGCGCCGCCGGGCTGTCGGTTTGAATCTGAGCGACCAGGGCGCCACGGGGGCGTTCCAGGCCGAAAGCTTCCGCCAGTTCGGCATTCACGTTTTGCAGCATGACGCCCAGCCAACCGCGCGTGACTTCGCCGGTAGCCTTGAGTTGATCGGCCACCTGTATCGCGAGTTTGATAGGCACGGCAAAGGACAGGCCCATATAGCCGCCCGTATTGCTGTAGATTTGCGAGTTGATGCCGACCACTTCGCCGTTGATATTGAACAGCGGACCGCCTGAATTGCCGGGATTGATGGCGGCGTCCGTCTGGATGAAAGGCACATAGGCGTCGCTGGGCAGATTGCGGCCCACGGCGCTGACGATACCCTGAGTCGCCGTGCGTTCCAGACCGAACGGCGAGCCAATGGCCAGCACCCAATCGCCGACTTCCAAGGTGTCCGAATCGCCGACCTTGACCGTCGGCAGCTTCTCTCCGTCGATTTTCAAAAGGGCAACGTCGGTAAGATCATCGACACCCACCAGTTTGGCGGGTTTTTCCCGGTGGTCGCTGAGGCGTACGACGATCTTGTCGGCATCACGGGCGACATGCGCGTTGGTGAGAATGTATCCATCCTCGGAGATGATGAAGCCGGAACCCAGCGAATGGGCCTGACGATCTCGGAACGGTTCCGGGCGTTCGTCGAAAAAGCGCCGGAAGAAATCGGAAAAGGGTCCTTCGTCGGATAAATTCGGCGTTCCCTGGCCTTTTTGCGTTCCCTGTAGATTTGATTGAGTGGAACTGACATTGACCACGGCCGCTTCGCTATCTTTCACCAACTGGCGAAAATCCGGCAAACGGGCTGACGTGACGGGCTGAGGGGGGGGCTGCTGGGGTTCTTCCTGGGGGGCCGGGAAAGCCATCGGCGGAAACAACAGCCACAGGAATATCAAGGTGCTCAACGGGGTTGCGGTTCTCATCGTGATCCTGGTACGGGGAAGGCCGAAAATCTCAGTATGAAGCATGGCTTAGGGCTATAACAAAGTATAGAGAACGAAGTGTGCGCGAGTTTCAAGGGGGATATATAGGGTCGATATTCAATCCAACTATCGGCCATTGAACACAAAAGGTGGAAATCTCCGAAAATTCGCGGTGTTTGTACAGACACGTTAGAATGTTACGAACCGCCACCAACCGGATGGCACTGCTCAGAGAGAGGTATAACCGTGTTAGAGGCTTATCGCAAACACGTTGCAGAACGCGCCGCCCAAGGCGTACCCCCCCTGCCATTGGATGCCCAGCAAACGGCGGATCTGATCGAGTTACTCAAGCAACCGCCTGCCGGAGAAGAATCGGCCCTGGTCGAAATGCTAGTCGAGCGGGTGCCACCGGGCGTCGATCAGGCGGCATACGTCAAAGCGTCGTTTCTGACCGCGCTTGCGAAAGGTACAGTGCAATCACCTCTCATTGATCGCAAACGAGCCGTGGAACTGCTAGGCACCATGCTCGGCGGTTACAATATCCAGCCGCTAATCGAATTGTTGGATGATGGGGAATTGGCCCCCTTGGCCGTTAAGGCATTGTCGCACACCCTCCTTCTGTTCGATGCCTATCATGACGTAATTGAAAAGGCCAAGCAAAACCCCTATGCCAAGCAGGTGGTCGATTCCTGGGCCAATGCGGAATGGTTTACCAGTCGCGCCGCCTTGCCGGAGAAAATCACCGTCACGGTATTCAAAGTACCCGGCGAGACTAATACCGACGATCTGTCTCCGGCCAGCGAGGCTTGGAGTCGTCCTGACATCCCCGTGCACGCCCAGGCCATGTTGCAGTCGAAGTTGCCCGGTGCGCTGGATACGATCAAAAAGCTCAAGGAAAAAGGCCATCCGTTGGCCTATGTCGGCGATGTGGTGGGTACCGGTTCCTCACGCAAATCGGCGATCAATTCGGTGCTCTGGCATTTGGGCAAGGACATCCCCTGCGTACCTAACAAACGCCAGGGCGGGGTCATCCTGGGTGGCAAGATCGCACCGATCTTCTTCAATACGGCCGAGGATTCCGGCGCCTTACCGATCGAGTGCGACGTGAGCGCATTGAATGACGGCGACGTGATTCACATTTATCCCTTTGAAGGCAAGATCACCAGCGAATCCGGCGCAACGTTGACCACCTTCACTCTGAAGCCCGTGACCATGCCCGATGAAGTGCGGGCCGGCGGGCGGATTCCCTTGATTATCGGCCGTACCCTCACCGATAAGACTCGCATGGCCCTCGGCCTGCCGCCCACCGATATCTTCCAGCGTCCGGTAGCGCCGGTGGATACCGGCAAGGGATATACCCTGGCGCAGAAGATGGTCGGCCATGCTTGCGGTGTGGCGGGTATTCGTCCCGGCACCTACTGCGAGCCCCGTATGACCACCGTCGGTTCCCAGGACACCACGGGACCGATGACCCGCGACGAACTCAAGGAACTGGCCTGCCTGGGCTTCTCCGCCGATCTGGTGATGCAGAGTTTCTGCCACACGGCCGCTTATCCCAAGCCGGTGGACATCGACACCCATCACAACCTGCCGGATTTCATCGCGTCCCGCGGTGGAGTCGCATTACGGCCCGGCGACGGCATCATTCACTCTTGGCTGAATCGCATGCTGTTGGTCGATACCGTGGGCACCGGGGGCGATTCCCACACGCGCTTCCCCATCGGCATCAGTTTCCCCGCCGGCTCCGGTTTGGTTGCGTTTGCGGCGGCGCTGGGCGTCATGCCGCTGGATATGCCGGAATCGGTCCTGGTGCGCTTCAAGGGTCAGTTGCAACCCGGCATCACCCTGCGCGATCTGGTCAATGCCATTCCCTATGCCGCCATTCAACGCGGTTTGCTGACCGTGGCCAAAGCCGGCAAAAAGAACGTTTTTTCCGGACGCATTCTGGAAATCGAAGGGCTGCCCGATTTGAAGGTGGAGCAGGCCTTCGAATTGTCGGACGCTTCCGCTGAACGTTCCGCCGCGGCCTGTACGGTGCGTTTGAACAAGGAACCGATCATCGAGTATCTGAACTCCAACATCACCTTGTTGAAATGGATGATCGCCAATGGCTACCAGGATGCCCGCACATTGGAACGGCGGATTGCCAACATGGAGAAATGGCTGGCCAATCCGCAGCTCATGGAGGCGGACGCGGACGCGGAATACGCCGAAATCATCGAAATCGACATGAACGAAATCAAGGAGCCGTTGCTGGCGTGTCCCAACGATCCGGACGATGTCAAGACGCTGTCGGCGGTGGCCAATACGCAGATTGACGAAGTCTTCATCGGGTCCTGCATGACCAATATCGGGCACTATCGGGCGGCCGGCAAAGTCCTGGAAAGCGCGCGCGACATCCCGACCCGCCTGTGGATCGCGCCACCGACCAAGATGGATGCCGAGCAGCTCATGGAGGAAGGATATTACAGTGTGTTCGGCCGCGCCGGCGCACGCACTGAAATGCCGGGCTGTTCGCTGTGCATGGGCAATCAGGCGCGGGTGCGGGATAACGCCAAGGTGGTGTCGACTTCCACGCGCAATTTCCCCAATCGCTTGGGCAAGAACGCCGACGTGTTCCTGAGTTCGGCGGAGCTGGCGGCGGTCTGCGCGATTCTCGGACGAATTCCGACCATGGACGAATATATGCAGTACATGGGTAGCATCGATGCCTTGGCGGCGGATGTGTACCGTTATCTGAACTTCGATCAGATCAACGCCTATCAGGACGTGGCCGACCAGGTCAAGATCGGCTCCGCCGCCTAAGGTGGCGTTCTCCAAGCCATTCCTGTTTTAGCCGTGTGCGGCGTTGCGGGCCTGTTCGCTTATCACGAACAGGCCCCGCTCATTGAGCGTCGGGAACTGGACAGGATTTGCGATCACATGGCCGTGCGGGGACCGGATGGCCGCGGCGCATGGTATTCCGCCGACGGCCGCGTAGCGTTAGGCCATCGCCGCCTGTCCATCATCGATCTCAGCGAACGCGGCGCGCAACCGATGAGTGCCGGGGCCGGCCGGCTGCATATCAGCTTCAACGGCGAAATCTACAACTACCAAAGTCTGCGGCAGGAATTGGAAGCCAAGGGCTTTGCGTTTCAATCTGATTCAGACACCGAAGTCTTGTTGCATCTGTACGCCGATCGCGGCGTTGAGATGTTCGGCTGTCTACGTGGCATGTTCGCATTCATGCTTTGGGACGAAGCGAGTGGGCGTTTGCTGCTGGCGCGCGATCCCTACGGCATCAAGCCTTTGTATTATGCGGATGATGGCAGAACCGTGCGGGTCGCGTCGCAGGTCAAGGCCCTGCTGGCTGGTGGACGGATTTCCCGGCAAGTCGAGCCGGCCGCGATGGCGGGCTTGTTGCTGTTTGGCAGCGTGCCCGAGCCGTTCACGATCCGGGAGGCGATTCGTGCCCTTCCCGCCGGGAGTTATTGTTGGGTCGATGCCAACGGAGCCGGAACAGCGCAACAATTCTTTTCGTTGGCTGGGATCTTCCGGGAGGCGGTTGAACGTCCCTTGCCGTGTAAATCGGGCGACTTGCAGGAGATTGTGCGCGCCGCCTTGTTGGATTCAGTGTGCAAGCATCTAATCGCCGACGTGCCGGTGGGGGCTTTTTTGTCGGCTGGGGTGGATTCCGGCAGCCTCGTCGGACTGATGCGTGACGCGGGTCAGCGGGATATCCAGACGCTAACCCTGGCTTTCGAGGAGTTTCGTGGACAAAGCCGCGATGAAAGCGTGCTCGCCGAACGAGTGGCCCGGCATTATGAAACCCGGCACACCGTCCGGGTGGTAACCGAGCAGGAATTTCAGCAGGATCTTCCCCGGATTCTGGATGCGATGGATCAACCCAGCATCGATGGCGTGAACACCTGGTTCGTCAGCAAGATGGCCCACGAATTGGGCTTGAAGGTGGCGCTTTCCGGTTTGGGGGGAGACGAGTTATGCGGCGGCTATCCGTCTTTTCGGGATATTCCGCGTTGGGTTCGCGCGTTTTCCCTGCCTTCCCGTCTTCCCTTTTTAAGCACGGTCTGGCGCCGGTTATGCGGCGTACTCCGAGCGTTCTGGCCGGGGCTCAGTCCCAAGGTCGCGGGAATGATTCCCTTGGGAGGCAGTTATCCAGGGGCTTATCTCTTGCGTCGGGGTTTGTTCATGCCCTGGGAACTGTCGCAATTACGGCAGGCGGACGAGTTGCGGGAAGGGCAGAAGCGGTTGGATATCCTGCGCACCCTGGAGACAGTCCTACGACCCGATCCCGGTCAAGCGTTTGCGCGGGTGGCCAGTCTGGAGAGCAGTTTGTACATGCGCAATCAATTGCTGCGTGATACCGACTGGGCCAGTATGGCGCATTCCCTGGAAATCCGCGTACCGCTGGTGGATAGCGAACTGTTGCGTCGTTTGGCGTCGGTCTTCGTTGCTCAGCCGGCCTTGGACGGCAAATCGCTGCTGGCTCACAGCCCGAGCCGTCCACTTCCCAGCGAGGTCGTGAACCGACCGAAAACGGGTTTTGAAACGCCGGTAAGCGCCTGGCTGCAAGCCTTGCCGTCGTTGCAGGTGTGGCGGCAGGAACCCTTGCTGGCCGGACCCGGCGTGCATTGGTCGCGCCGTTGGGCCTATACGGTGATGGCCTTGAGCGTCGGAAGCTAGGGATGTTCGGCGCGCGAGTGCTGATTTCCACCATCACGCCAATCAGTGGCGGTGTGCCTCAGATGACGCGTTTCGTCATCGACTGTCTGGAGGAAAGAGGGTATCGGCCGGTGCTGGGCTATTATCAGCCTTACAGCATGACGCCGGAATTGTCGGTGCCGAGTTTCCAATTGCTGCGCAAGCGGATGGGTTTCCGGGTAGAGAAAATCTGGAATGAGTACGAAGCCCATGCCATGGGAGCGTGGCTGCCGGAATTGGAATTCACGCATTATTGGCCGACCCGTCCTTGGAAAGCGTTGATGGATTCCTGCGACTATCATGTGTCCGTGTCCGGCAATTGTTTGGCGGGGTTGCCGTTCGCGCTGTCCGACCGACCTTATCTCGCCTGGGTGGCGAGTTCCTGGCATGGGGATCGCAAGGACCGCGTGCGCTTTTTCCCCTGGCCGCGTAGGCTGTTGGATCGTTTGATCAATGCCCAGGTGATCAGCCGTCTGGAGAGAAAAATACTGTCCAGAGGAACCATCATCGCGCTCAGCCAATACACCCGCAGCGAACTGAATGCCCTGAGTCGGGCCGACGTGACGCAAGCGGTGATGCCCATGCCAGTGGACGAACCATCGTTCGTTTCCGATCCGGAGCGGGTTATCCGGGGTCGGATCGGATTTGTCGGGCGTTTCAATGATCCGCGCAAGAACATCGGTTTGTTGCTGGAGGCGGTGGCCGCCTGCAGGCAAAGAGGATTGCCGATCACGGCTGAGCTTGTCGGCGATCAACAAATCGCACCCTTGCAGGTCCGGTTGGGTTCTTTAGGGCTGAAGGATGCAGTAACATGTATCCCGCTGCTAGACCATGAGCAATTGGCGCAGCATCTACAATCCTATGACGTATTTGTCGTACCTTCCCATCAGGAAGGGCTTTGCATCGCCGCATTGGAAGCTATGGCTTGTGGCTGTCCGGTGATCTCGACCCGATGCGGTGGGCCTGAAGAATTTGTACGGGATGGAAAAACCGGTTTTCTGGTCGATGACCAGCCTAACAAACTGGCGGACGCCATCGCCCGTGTCGTGCTGGATCGGGGTTTGCGCTCTATATTGGCGGAAGGGGCCTGTCGCCTGATAAGCGAGCGTTACAGCCTGGCGACGGTAAAACAACAATTCTGGAATGCATTCGAACAGGCATTCCAACCACACTATCCATAACTTATGAACTCGATGCTGATCACAGGCGGCGCGGGATTCATCGGCGTCAATGCGGCTCACTACTTCGCAAACAAGGACTGGCAGGTAACGGTTCTGGATAACCTGTCCCGCCGGGGTACGGAAGCGAATCTGGATTGGTTGCGAGAGCGAACGAGCATTGATTTTGAGCGCGTCGATGTCCGTGATCACCGGGCGGTAGGCGATGTCATAAAGAAACTAAAACCCCACGTCGTTCTCCATCTGGCGGCCCAAGTGGCGGTGACCACTTCCGTGCTTGATCCCCGTGAGGATTTTGAAATCAACGCGCTCGGCACCTTCAACGTACTGGAGGCCATCAGGCAGTTTAGTCCCGAGACCTTTTTCATCTACGCCTCGACCAATAAGGTCTATGGGAAGATGGAGGACATCGGCGTAATCGAGCGTAACGGCCGCTACGAATACCGCAACCTTCCCACCGGAGTCAATGAACGTCAATTACTGGATTTCCACTCGCCTTACGGTTGTTCCAAAGGCGTTGCAGATCAGTACGCGATCGATTACTCGCGCATTTACGGTTTGAAAACGGTCACCTTCCGGCAATCCTGCATCTACGGCGAGCGCCAGTTCGGCATCGAGGACCAGGGTTGGGTCGCCTGGTTTAGTATCGCCGCCGTGTTGGGCAAGACAATAACCCTCTATGGCGACGGTAAACAGATACGGGATGTGTTGCAGGTGAAGGACCTGGTGCGTGCTTACGAAGCCGCCATCGGCCACCGAGATACAGTCAGCGGTCAGGCTTTCAATATCGGTGGTGGGCCGTGCAATACGATGTCCCTGCTGGAGTTGATTGCTTACCTGGAAAATGAACTGGGTCAGAAACTGATTTTGCGATGGAGCGATTGGCGGCCGGGCGATCAACCCGTTTTTGTTTGCGATCTAGATAAGGCCGAACGTCTTTTGGGGTGGCGTCCGAGCGTCTCCGTGAACCAGGGGGTACGGGCATTGATCCAGTGGGTTGGCCAGCATCGAGAGCTATTCGCTTGGCTGAATTGAATGCTAATGCTAGCTAGCCGTGTTTCGAAGTGAGATCCGAGTTGTGGCGCCACTGATCGAGCCCATAGGTTCGTTTGTCGCTAGTTTTTTGTCCTGAGACAATGGCCGAGATGACATCGGAAAGCAATTTGCACGAGCAGTTTTTTGGACAGGAACACCTCACTGTCATTGAGCCGTACAAAGGTTTGTTCGATCTCAAACTACGTGAACTATGGGCCTATCGGGATTTGATCCTGTTATTCGTAAGACGTGATTTCGTTGCGCAGTATAAGCAAACCGTATTGGGTCCTGCGTGGCATATCATTCAACCTTTGCTAACGACCGTTATTTTTACCATCGTGTTCGGGCGCATTGCGCAAATTTCCACCGATGGCGCACCCCCGTTTTTGTTCTACATGGCAGGGACCGTGATTTGGGGATATTTCGCCGGCGTATTACAAGATACCTCGGGAACGTTTATCCGCAACGCGCATATTTTCGGCAAGGTGTATTTCCCGCGTCTGGCTGTGCCGGTAGCGACATTGATGTCCAAGTTCATCGGCTTCGCCATACAGTTTGTGTTTTTTATCGGGTTTTTACTGTTTTTCATGGCCAGTGGCGCGAATGTCGCGCCCAATGGCGCGCTTTTGTTATTGCCGATTTTGTTAGTGATGATGGCGGCGTTTGGCTTAGGGTTGGGGGTGATCGTCTCCGCCGCCACCACGCGCTATCGAGATCTCGCCGTCGTAGTCAGTTTCGGCGTGCAACTCTATATGTATCTGAGTCCTGTCGTCTATCCGATGTCCAGCCTGTCGGAGCACTATCGCACCCTGATGGCGTTCAATCCGGTGGCGCCCATTCTGGAAACCTTCCGCTACGCTACATTGGGCATCGGTGGAGCTAGCGTAGCCGAGTTGACGATAGCGGCCGGGGTTATTTTCGTCGTACTCGCGATCGGCGTGACCTTGTTCAACCGGGTCGAACGTACGTTTATGGATACGGTGTAATGCGGAATGTACCGTATAAGCAGATATCTAAGGCTATCGTCAACCCCCATGTGGATAGCAAATAACGCTTCATGGCTCGCACCGTAATCAGTGTCGAAAACTTAAGTAAGTACTATCGCCTGGGTGTCATTGGCGGCGCTACGCTGCGTGAAGATTTGAGTCGTTGGTGGGCCAGAATGCGCAATAAACCTGACCCCTACGCAACTATCGGCCAAGAAAACACAGGCAATGAACGGGGCGAGATCTGGGCGTTAAGAGACATCAATTTGGAAATCAAGGAAGGGGAGATTCTGGGTGTTATCGGCCGGAATGGCGCAGGCAAAAGCACGCTGTTAAAAGTCCTTTCTCGCATTACCGCGCCGACTTCAGGGCGGGCTGTCATTCGGGGACGGGTGGGAAGTTTATTGGAGGTGGGTACAGGATTTCATCCCGAACTGACAGGGCGCGAGAATATTTTTTTGAATGGGGCGATTCTCGGTATGACTAAGGCCGAAGTCAGCAGAAAACTCGATGAGATCGTCGAGTTTGCCGAGATGAGCAACTTTATCGATACGCCGGTGAAACGCTATTCTTCCGGGATGACTGTGCGGTTGGCATTTGCCGTGGCTGCGCATTTGGAACCGGAGATTCTGATTATTGATGAAGTGTTGGCGGTAGGGGATGCCGCGTTTCAGAAGAAATGTCTGGGAAAGATGGGGGAAGTTGCTTCAAAGGGCCGTACTATACTTTTTGTCAGTCACAATATGGAGTCCGTACAACGTTTGTGTAACCGCGGCATCTTGCTGGCAAAGGGTCAGGTTGAACAAATGGGTTCCGTAAACGATCTGGTGGCCATTTATTTACGCTCAGCGACAGTGGATTGCGGAAACGGATCATTTGTTCGAACTGCAGAGCATACTAGGCAGAGTCTCGATAAAAGCACCATAAGCGGTATTAGATTACGGCATTGTGATAGGGGCGAGAGTACTTCATTCGACGTATGGGATCCGATTGAAATCGATTTTTTAATACGACACCCCAGCGAGGAGCCAATTCATGATGAATCGATTGCTGCTTGGTTTTGTATAAATAATTCGTTTGGATCTCCTGTATTGAGCTTTTTTCAATATGATTCCGAAGCATCAACAACACGGAGAATGGGTGATTGGCCGTCAATCATTACGGCCCGTATCAATGCACTCGAATTGCCTCCAGGGCAATATAGTATTTCCTGCGGTCTTTTCTCATTTGATGAACTGGGCAAACGGGAAATCGTTGATTGGGCGGAAAATATTGCTGGTTTGGAAGTTGGCTGGCGCGTCGCGGATGGGCGAACGTTCGATCAACGCATCGGGTACGTGATAAGCCGCTGTGAGTGGCGGATAGCCGCATAATGAAATCTTTGATAGGACTATGGTTGCGATCATGGATAAGACGTTGCCTACATTGGAGTGCGCCTCTAATTATTGAAGAGATTGAAAAGTATCAGCTTGAAGGTCTACGTCGACGACTTGGAGTTGGGAATAAAGAATTTTTTGCGCAATGGCCTATTACAGTAAGCGGTAAAGTGCAAGTTGGCCATTGCGTCAGTATGGCAGCGTATATCCATATTTGGGGCGATGGTGGGGTTACTATTGGCGATGGCGTTATGATTGGTTCCCATACGGCTATCGTGTCAATGGATCATGATATTAATAAGGATTTGATGTGGAAAACAGAAAGATCAGCGTCAGTAACTATCGAGGATAATGTTTGGATTGGTGCTCACTGTGTGATATTGCCAGGAGTCACAATCGGTCGTGGTGCCGTCATTGGCGCAGGAGCTGTTGTTACTTGTGATGTCCCTCCAAACAGAATCGTAGGGGGGGTGCCTGCGAAGGTATTGCGTATGCGTCTAAAAGATGAAACAGATCAGAGTGCTGAGCAGGGGTGAATCAGAGTGTTTAAGCGAACGATCAAGGCTGGACTTGCAAAGCTTGGCTTTGAGTTGCGTCGTTTGCCGAAAATGGATGCGGGTGTACCGTTGCGAATTGGCGAGAATCCGTTGGTGGATTTACAGCATCTGTTTTCTAATAAGGAGCCGATGGTTATTTTTGACGTAGGCGCTCATTACGGTCAAACGGCAGCAAAGTTTCGCCGGTTTTTTCCGCAGGCGGTGATCCACGCTTTTGAGCCATTTCCGCAGTCTTTCGCAAAGCTGGAGGAAAGCTTTGCGCGCGACCCGGCAATTATTCCCGTAGCTAAAGCCATGGATGAAGACAATGGACGGGCGACGTTATTCGTAAACCGTGCTGATTATACTAACTCACTCCTTGAGTGTGATTTGGCCGCGAATCCCTGGGTTCCTGGTGAAACGACACGAACCTTAGGGGAAATCCAGGTGGAAACCTGTACTGTTGAAAGATACTGTAGCGAACAAGGATTGGATCAGGTTAATATTTTGAAAACTGACACACAGGGTGCGGAACTACGTGTTCTAAAGGGTGCCGTTAAATTGTTAACGGAACGGCGCGTGGATGCATTATATCTTGAGGTTATTTTTGCACCCCTTTATGAAGGTCAGGCAAATTTTTGCCAATTGTTAGATTATCTCACTACTGTAGGCTATCGGTTGGTAAGTATCTATGATCTTTACAGGGGCAACAACGGATTTGCCGGATGGGCTGATGCGTTGTTCATACGCGAAGATTATCCGATGCCGTCTGAGTTCCTTGGAAGGCATAATTTAAACTAAGCATGTTTATTCCAAAGCTAACAGTAATAACTCCTAGCTTTAATCAAGCTAGATGGCTAGAAAAAACTATTTGCTCAGTGTTGGACCAAGCTTATCCTGCCCTTGAATACATCATTATAGACGGCGGTAGCGCCGATGGTTCGGTGGAAATCATTCGGCGTTATGAACAATATTTGACTTATTGGGTTTCCGAACGGGACTACGGGCAATCGCATGCGATTAACAAAGGATTGCAACGTGCGACGGGCGATATTTTGGCATGGATCAATAGCGATGATTATTATGGGCCTGGCGTCTTTGAGCGAGTCGCTGAAATTTATAGTCACTCCGATCCCGAAAAGTTTTGGGCCGTATTTGCCATTGAGCACTTCGACGAAACGACTGGAAAGAAATGGGTGACACCCCAAAATCCCGCTAACTCATTGGACGATTGGCTGATACGAAATGTCCAGGTCGGGCAGCAGGGTTCTTTCTGGTCTCGGCATATTACCGATCGGATTGGGCTATTGGACGAGGACTTGCATCTAGGCATGGATACGGAATATTTCATGCGTATGGTGGCGCAGGGTTATCAAATGCAGGTTATCAACGACTTTGTCGCCGGGACATTCCGTATGCACGCGGATTCAAAGACCGGTAATTTTCATGGCGAAATCGTGGATAGGGATAAAGCGTTCGTTTATGACTGGACGTTAGCGCGTCTGCGTCATTTGCCTAAAGACCATGTTTCTTATCAATCCTTAAGGCGGCAATTTCGAAATACCTTGGCGCAGTGTGAGATTCGCTTTGGACAAGATCGCAATAGCCCCGTTAAGAAGCGTTTGCAGCATTTGATTCGGGCAGCAAGATGGTCTCCTAGTAGCCTGCTTGGGCGAGCATTTCTGGGTAGTGCCAGACGACTGTTCCTGAACTAACACCACCATGCAACGGTTATCAGTCGGACATCACCTCATCTTATTTTTTAACGAGGACTACTCCAAAAACATACCGATTCTCAAGCAGCTCTATGGGTCTCGCTTTGGGCAGATCTCCTATATCGTGCCGGATCATTACGCCCGGCTTGATCGTTGGTATCGTTATCCGGGAAAAAGTTTCCGCCTCGCCAATGGCTGCGATCGACTTGTCAATCGCGCGCGTCGCCTGTTGGGGCGGCGTAATCAGCATGAATTCCATCCTCCAGTGCGTGGGCGATTGGCAGAGTGGCCGGCAATCGCACGGGTAATCGGGTTCAAATACTATTTTCAGGATTTTTTTTGGCAGGCGCGCAGGCTGTTGCTGGCATCGGGAGCCGAATGGTTTTGGTTCGTGGCGGATGACTTATTGTTGAATCCTAAAATTAACGAGCGAAATATTCTGGAATTTTTCGATTTGAGGGAGGGGTCAAGGTCGGTTATTTGCGAACCCTATTGTCGCAGCGATGAATGGGTCAATTGGTTCCAGGGTAGTTCCGACCGAGTCATTGAAAAACTTCGTTCTGTTGGCGTCTATGCGGCGGATTTCTCGGCAAGAACGTTTCCTGACGATCCACACTTGGCGGGGCCGAATCAACGCCGTGTGTTGGGTGGTTGCGCCGATTTTTTCGGTTGCCACCGGGATTTGCTGGTTCGTGTTCTGGATACGTTTCATGCGCTAGCTTTGCGTAAGGTATTTGTCGAAATTGCCATACCGAACGTATTACTCTCACTTGATAAGAATCCTACTTTGATCTCTGGATTTGAGTGGGAATTCGATACGGGGCGTGGTAATAGCGAGCGGATTCGTAATTTTATTGCCAACCCAGGTAACAAAGCATTCTACCATCCGGTTAAATTTGGCATCCTCGAACCGGAATTGGCTGAGGATATTGCAGAGGCGAGCGCATCCTGATGTCGACGACAGATGAGACCATCCTGGTCGTTACGAGCATTGCCGCTCCCACCGAATGCATGCGGCTTCTCGCAGCCGGTGCGCGCGAGCGAGGGGCCCGTTTCTATTGCATTGGCGATGTCCCCAGTCCACCCCATTTTCTGCTGGAGGGCTGCGATTTCTTGGGGTTGGACGAACAAAGAAAACTTCCGTACCACTATGCGAATGTCGCCCCCGAAAGACACTATGCCCGTAAAAACATTGGGTATTTGAAAGCCATGGCATGCGGTGCCGGCTTTATACTGGAGACGGATGACGACAATTACCCTACCGCGGGCTTTTGGGACATGCGGATCGCTAATGACATTTGCAGTGTGAGCGGTTCGGGTTGGTACAACGTCTATGAATGGTTTGGGGCGGATGCCTGGCCACGTGGCTTTCCGTTGGATCGGGTGCTCGTGCCTAATCAAGGTTTTGAGTTGGCGGCCAGTTCCACGATCAAACCACTCGTATGGCAGGGTATGGTTGCGGGCGAGCCTGACGTGGATGCGATATTCAGGCTGACACGACGACAAAGTATCGTGTTTCAGGAAGCGCCGCCCGTCGTGTTGGGCAGAGGCGTGTGGTCGCCATTCAATAGCCAAAATACCCACTGGGCTGCGGAAGCGTTTCCGCTAATGTATCTACCGGCTACCTGCTCGTTTCGCGCGACGGATATTGTGCGCGGTTACGTGGCGATGCGTTGCTTGTGGGAAATGGAAGCGGGCGTGGCATTCAGTGCGCCGACGGCGATGCAGGAGCGTAACCTCCATGATCTGATGCGTGATTTCAGGGACGAAATTATCATTTACGAGGGCGCGGCCCGAATTGTGTCAGCGTTGGAAGAACTGGAATTGGCGTCGCAGGCTTGCTGCGACAATTTGATGAATTGTTATCGGCGCCTGGTGGAATTGAAGGTGGTTCAACCCGCGGAACTCCAACTACTTGCCGCTTGGTGCCGTGATGTAGTCACCCTCGGTTATGCCTGAACTGTCGTGAAGAACGAACGCCCCCATTTAACAGTCAATTTCGCCAAATGGTGGCCGAATTTCGATCGAGAGCAGAATTTTCTTGTCAACGCCTTGCGCGAATACTTCGAGGTCGAGGTTGGAGCAGATCCGGACCTTCTCTTTTTCTCGGTTTTCCAAGGCGAATGGCCAAAAGGCGAGTATCTCAAGGTCTTTTATACCGGCGAGCCGAGAAAGCCGGATATGCAACTGGCGGACTGGGCTTTTTCATACGAATACGATGAAGACATTAAACATCCACGGCATATGCGCTTGCCGTTATACGTTATTGACGTTGACGGACGTGCGTTCCGGGCGGATTGGGGACATGCCCTGATCAAATCGGATCGTTATGCCGAAAGGGTCTTGGCTGAGGGGCGGAACGGATTTTGCGCCTATGTCGCCTACTACGATGGGCGTGCGCGTTGTACCATGTTCGATGCGTTATCACGCTATCGCCAAGTAACGGCGCCGGGGAAAAGCCGTAATAACGCACCCCCCATTTCCGATGACAATCCGGAAAAATCGAGAGTCAACGACAATTTCCAAGTGCTTAAGCGCGAGTTTTACCGCCGCTTTCGGTTCGCTTTGGTGTTCGAGAACCGCCACTATCCGGGTTATACGACAGAGAAGTTGGTCGATGCCATGGCGGCGGGATGTATTCCGATTTATTGGGGCAATCCAGAAGTAGTGCGGGATTTCAATCCACGCAGTTTCATCGATGTCAGCGCGTTGGAAGCCGAAGAGCTGTCCCGCCTTTCGAACTGGCTGATACGCTTCCCGGCGTTGTATCGTTGGATGGCGCAGCAGCGCGTTTTTCCGCGGGCCGTTGGCCGCGCTGTGGCGCGGATTCGCGAAATTGACCAAGATCCATCGTTGCGGCACGCGGTACTTGCGGAGCCCTGGTTTCACGGAAACCAGCCCAATCGATATTTCGACCCTGGACGCTTCGTCGACAGGATGCGCGAGATTGGCTTGGATGCGTTACGCCGACGAACGAGCGGAATGGAAACCATTAAGAGCATTCCGCTTTGATCAACCCCAGTGTCGCCGTGGCCATCATTCACCATCGGACGCCGGCTTCTGCGGAGGAGTTGCTGTCACTCAACCATGCCAAGCACTTTTTTCACAATTGCGATGTTTACGCGGTAACACCCTCGGGCGTGCAGCTTGGTCGCTATCACCGAATCGCTTTTGACGATCGGTACTTTGCCAATCTCGGCAATAATAATCTGTTACGTTTATCGCCCTTATTTTATAAACAATTCGAACGTTACGAGTATCTGTTGATTTATGAGCTCGATAGCTTGGTTTTTGCGGAGAATCTAGCCGATTTCTGCTCAGGCGAATATGACTACATTGGTGCGCCGTGGGTACGCTACGAGAATGGGCAGCCGGTCTGTTTTTCCGGTGTAGGTAATAGCGGATTTTCTCTGCGTCGGGTGGATGCCTGCCTGAAGGTTTTGACGTCGCGGGTACGGAATATGACGCCATTCGAATATTGGCGGAAAATCGGCATTAATAAAATGGGTTGGAAAAAAGGTCTAGGTCTCTTAGGGGCCGGCTCAAAGTTTTTTCGTTATCGAAATGATGTGAATTGGTTCGTGGATCGGTATATCTATAGCCCGCAACGGACTTGGTCTCCGCATGAAGACAAATTCTGGCATTACCATGCCGCGCGATTCCATCCTCAATTTAGTCTTGCTACAACAGCCCAAGCCGTTGCCTTTTCTTTCGAACACGCGCCGGCTTTCTGTTTTCAGGCCAATGGGAACAGGTTGCCACTAGGATGCCATGCTTGGTTCAAGCATGACGAAGAATTTTGGCGACCCTATACTCTATAAAAACGCTAAAAATGCCGAATTTAAGCATAGCGATCTGCACTTATAATCGCGCTGAAAGTTTACGGCATACGCTCATATCCATGAGTCAGGTTGCGGAGGTTTCGCCGGAAAACTGGGAATTGCTCATAATTGACAATAATTCAACGGACAACACGCGATTGGTAGCCGACGATTATTTGTCAAGCTTGCCGATTCGGTACTGTTTCGAACCCAGTCAGGGTTTGGCGCATGCGCGAAACCGCGCAATAGCTGAGTTCCAGGGGGATTTATTGGTATTTACGGATGACGATATTTTGGTCAATGAGACCTGGCTACAGGCTTATCACGCGGCACTATCTATCTATCCGGATGCGTGTTACTTCGGTGGTCCTATCAAACCGTGTTTTCCCGGTGGGTGGCCTCGTTGGCTACGTGATGAAACCATGCCACTTATCAGCGGCTTGATTGGCCATTACGACCTTGGAGCACAATCCCGTCGTTATACTGCCGATGACATGCATCCCTTCGGCGCGAATTTCGGATTGCGCCGAGCGATGATCGAGAGGTTGGGATTATTCGACACGGAACTGGGCGTCAAGGGTAATGTGCCCGGTAGGGCCGAAGAAGCTGAATACTTCCATCGTGCTGGACGGAATGGCTTTTATGGGCGATATTTGGCGGACGCGAGTTGCCGGCATTGCGTACAGCCAGCTCACCTCAAATTAGCCCATCTTTACCGTTACGGCATTCAGAAAGGTATCGCGGAAAGCTATTTGGCCAGGACTGCGCCGGACCCGGTAGGATGGGGCCGTGAAATTTGGCAATGGATACGCGGAGCGGCTCAATTGTTGAAAGGGCGTTCGGATAGATGGCGGCAAAGCGTCATTAGCGCGGGTATTCTGCGTGGACGTAGACTATCCGCTTCCGGACCGGGCCATGCCGAGGCGAAATGGCGTGCTCAGCAATGAATGGTAAATAATGAGATGAACCCACGCCAATCTCGTGAGATTCCCAATAACGTGCTTTTCCCCTACGGTAAGCAACGTATTGAAGAAAGTAAGGGATTTGTACGCTGGTTATTAGGGCATGTTCCGTATCATTTTTATCTGGCTTTGAGGCAGGAAATATACCTTGCCCGAGTTCGGCTAAGGTATCGTATTAAAGGGAGTCCTTTCAACGGTGGAAAAGAGTTGTTGGTGAACCTGGGTTGTGGAACGACTGGCAAGCCAAATTGGGTCAATGTCGATATGGCCGGAGGGCCGAACGTTAACTTAATCTGCGATTTGCGCAAGCGGATTCCACTGGCTGACGGTTCCGCCAGGGGGATTTTTTGCGAACATTTTCTGGAACACTTGGACTATAGTGAAGAGGTGCCATTCTTTATCTCCGAGTGTCACCGTATTTTGCGCCCTGGCGGTGTAATCAGAATTATCGTACCCGATGGCGAGGCTTATCTGCGCGCCTATTGTAATGGTGGGTGGGAAGAATTGGCACGTATTCGGCCGCTTCAGGACGGGCTTAAGGACTATTGGTACGGAAACCAGTTTGAAACCCGTATGGAACTGGTCAATTTGGTTTTTCGCCAGGGAACAGAGCACAAGTTTGCGTATGACTGGGAAACTTTGGAAAACTTATTGGGCAAACACGGCTTTTTGCGCATCAGCCGTTGCGCGTTTGGGCAAGGGGAGCTACAGGAGCTGTGCGTGGATAAGGCGGCACGGGCTTCTGAAAGTCTGTACGTCGAGGCAGTGCGGTGAGAACAGCGATAAAAAATGTGATTCGCGGAGTGCTGGATCGTTATGGTTACGAGATTCGCAGAAAACGACCCGACCCCATGAGCCTGAACGCAATACTCATGCGTTCACATGCAGAGAAGCCTATGGCGACAATTTTTGACGTTGGGGCCAATGAAGGACAGTCCGCAAGAGAGTTCAGAAAATGGTTTCCCTGTGCCCATATCGTCAGTTTTGAGCCTTTTCCGCCCGCTTTTATGGTATTGAAGCGCCATTCCGCCCAGGATTCTAATTGGGTTGCGGAAAATCTCGCCTTGGGGACCCTATCCGGAGTAGAGCCCTTTCATATCAACCAGGTCAGTGGCGCTAACTCAATATTGCCTACTGATAACGCATCAAACAATTATTTCTCGGAGAATCCTCATATCACAGCGAACGTGACGGAAATCACGGTTGGAAGGTTGGACGATTACTGCGTGGAAAACGGTATTAGCTCTATTGATTTCCTGAATATTGATACACAAGGCTATGATCTTGAAGTGCTGAAAGGAGCAGGAGATCTACTGGAACCCACAAAAATTAGAGCCATTCTGGTAGAGATCCTGCTATTGCCCATTTATGAGAAACAGGCACGGTTTGACGAGATATTTCATCTGCTGGATCAGCATGGTTACAAATTGTATTGTTTTATTGGTGGATATATGGATAGACGTGTGGGATTATACTGGAGTAATGCATTGTTTTTCCCTAAAATAAATTAGAATAATTATTAGATGAGAAAATAGGTTTGTTCTGAGTGTGTTATGCGATGATGGTTGTAGATTCTCACCAAGTCTGTTCGCTTGAGTGTTGTCTACGAGTGAGGAATGTTTTCGGAGACGTGTTTCCCTAGAGCCGATGAAAAATATTATTAAAAAAATAATTGGACAAAAATTGCTCGGTGTTATGGATTATTTCCGATTTCCTGAGCAAAGAAAGAGTTGGGGCGGACCCTTGAACGGTCAAGAAAAGCGCCAGGCATTGGTCGCAAAATTGTTCAAGGAGCTTCCTATCAAAGCGGTCATCGAGACTGGTACTTTTCGCGGTACGACCACAGAATATTTTGCCAAGCTCACTCAGGTTCCAATTTATACCGTTGAAGCAAATCAACGTTTGTACGGATTTTCATGGATAAGGTTAAAAAAATTTCACAATGTACGTTTATTGCAAATGGATAGCCGCGCGGCTCTAAGGTTGTTAACTCAGGATGGCGTATTCCCAAAATCCGGCGTGTTTTTTTATTTGGATGCACATTGGGGTCAAGACCTACCGCTTGCAGAAGAACTACAACAGATATTTGCAAACTGGCAAAAATCGTGGGTTTATATAGACGATTTCAAGATCGAAGACGATGCCGGTTATGGCTACGATGATTACGGATCGGGAAAGTCGTTAACGCTGGAATACATTTCTGAAATAGTTAAGACGTATCAGATTTCCGTTTTTTACCCGGCCGCCTCATCCGAGGAAGAAACCGGGGCTCGCCGTGGCTCGGTGCTATTGGCTAACGACCCGGCCTTGATCTCGGAATTACGGGCTATCGATTTGCTGCGTGCTTACCCTAGCCAGCGGGTTGGAGATCCATCCTGATTATTGTGGAGCCGGAAAATGGCTTGTGCAATCGTCTACGGGCGCTTGATTCGGCGGTGCAATTGGGCGAACAAGCTCAGCGTCCCGTTGTCATTTTCTGGAACCAGGGCGCCGGTCTGGTAGGCGACTTACGTCGGTTGTTCGTCTTGCCCAGGCAAGTCACCCACTTTTGGATGTGGTCCTCTCATTCTCGGATCGATCGGTCACGGCATCGCGTTCGCCTCGCAGTCCATCGTTTGGCGGGTGGTACGGTTTATCGGCAGATGGATGTTGATCGTTTGTTGAACGGCGAAGTGAGCGTATCGGCGTGGGTAGCCCAGCGGCGGTTGTTTGTGCGTACCGCGAGCCGTTTTTTTTCGGCTGGCCGCCTTTACGCGGCGTGGAAACCACGGGATCACCTACAGGAAAAGGTGAATGCGTTTTTTGACCGAGTGGGTGAACGTCGCCTCATCGGTGTACATATCCGACGAGGCGATCAACGGGTTTCCAAATCCTTGAGCCCGACCAGCGCATTTATCGCGCGTATGCAGCAAGTGCTCAACGACGACCCGGAGGTCGGTTTTGTATTGGCCACGGATGAACCGGCCGAAGCGCAGCGACTGACCGAGGCGTTTCCGGGACATATTCTTCGCGTGCCGCAAGATCACTACCCGCGTTCACATCCCGCTGCCGTAGAGACGGCTCTGGTCGAGTTGCTGGCTTTGGCTGGTACGGAAATGATCATTGGTTCGGCTGGCAGTTCCTTTAGTGAAACAGCCGCGGAATTCGGCGGCATTCCCCTGATCATTGCCACGACCCCATCATGAAGCCATCTCCGCCTTCGAAGTGGGTGATGGTCAAGGGCTCGGGCGGTGGAGGCTTAGGCGATCGCTTGCGTGCGGTACTTGTGGGTATTGCCTATGCGAGAGCCAGCGGGCGGGGAATCAGCGTGGATTGGCGCGACGGCGTTTACGCAGACGTAGGCGACAACGCCTTTGAGCGATTGTTTCAGATTGCGGGGTTGGCCTATAGCTCACCGCAGCATTTGGAATCATGTACTGACGTGTTTCCCCGTGCGTGGCAGGGGCGGCTTAACAAGAGCATGCATGAAGTGTATGTGGAAGATGGGCGCCCCCCTTGGAACCGGCTTGACGCGATCGCTCGTTATTCGTTTTCGCTAGAGCATTTTGAATATTCAGACGATGTGTTGGTCATGTGGGAGTTCGATCAGCTAGCTCGGCTGCAGCAGGCCCTGGGGCAACCATGTGACGAGCGGATGCTTGAGACGGTTCTGGGCGCAATTTGGAAAGGCTATTTGCGGTCGGACCCAGTTGTTCAACAGGCTGTACAGCCCTTCCTGCCGCAGGACGATGTTTTCAGAATCGGCGTGCATGTTCGCGCTACACGGGAAAGCATTCAGCAAAAAGGTGTCGTTGCCTTGGGTGATTATTTCTCACCGATCGATGCCTTGATTCGCCAAAATGAAAACTGGGAATTGTGTCTGGCCACCGACAATCAGGATGTTTTGAAAGCGTTTGAGGACCGGTACGAGCCTCTCGTCACGTGGCCGAAGTGGTTTGCCAACGTGGGCGATTCGCTGCATTTGAATCCAGACTGTCCGAATCGCCTGCAAGCTGCTCAGGATGCCTTGGCTGAATGGTTATTGCTTGCCGCAAGCCATTATCTGATTACCCTGAATAATTCTTCGTTCAGCCAGGTGGCGCGCTTGATGTCGGGTTTGCCGGAACAGAGGCAAACGCGGCTTGCTTCGACTCCGCGCGGACAATCCTATCGCTTTAGAGACAGTTGGAAGCGTCTAGCTCGTTGGCTGCGACGATAACCGCATGAATCCCACCGTTTCGGGCCTGGCCAGCGTGATAATCCCGGTGCATAACCGGCCGTCGCTGGTGCAAGAGGCGGTAGCCAGTGTGCTTGCTCAAACTTACCGGCCGCTTGAGATCTGGGTCGTCGACGATGGTTCAACCGATGATACGCCGGCGGTTCTGGCGCGATTAGCCCGCGATCATCCCCAAATGATCCAGGTTATCCGGCAAACCAATCAGGGACCGGGATTGGCGAGGGAAGCGGGAAGGCGGCGTGCCCGTGGCGAGTTTCTGCAGTATCTGGACAGTGACGATTTGTTGATGCCATGCAAACTGGAATTGCAAGTTCAGGCTTTACGGCAAATGCCGGATGCCGACGTCTGTTATGGCAAGACGCGCCATTATCGTTTTGGCGAGTCCGCAATGGATGTGGCGGACCGGCGGACCGGCGAGCGCATCGATCGCATGTTCCCTGAATTTCTGGTGACCCGTTTTTGGAATACGGTAACGCCCTTGTACCGCCGTCGGGTCACGGATAAGGCGGGACCTTGGGCCGGATTGCGTCAGGAAGAAGATTGGGAATATGACTGCCGTATCGCTTTGCACGGCGGTCGCCTGTGTTATTGCGACGCGTTTCTGGCCGATCAGCGCCGGGGCACCGCCGGGGGAATACGACATGCATGGACGTGGAGTTCCGAAGCTTTTCGTGATCGCGTTCAGGCGCGGATGCTGATCTACCAACACGCGCGGGCGGCGGGTGTGACCGTTCATGACCCGGCCATGCAACATTTTGCCCGCGGTTTGTTTTTGTTGGCGCGCCAAGCCGGAGTCGCGGGATTGGCGGACGAAGCCAAGCAGTTGTTTTACGCATCGCGCACCGTTTTCGAAGAAGCGGGCATACAACGCCTCGACTATCGGTTGTATGGCATCACGGCGCGCTTGCTCGGTTGGCGTTGGGTAGGCGTCCTGGCCTCCAAGTTGCCGCGCCGCCCACGTCCCCAAGGCTATTAGGGCCACGATGCAATTCGATACATTGGCCGTGATCATCGGAGCGCAGAAGGCGGGAACCACCAGCCTGTTCGAGTATTTGGTCCAACACCCGCAAATCTGCGCATGCCAGACCAAGGAACCTAATTTTTTCTCGAACGACGAGGTCTGGCAGCAGGGCTGGGATTGGTACGACAGCCTTTGGACCTTTCAGCCGGAGCATGAAATCGCCCTCGAAGCATCCGTTAGTTATACCAAGGGACAGCCCAATCCATTGATTTGTCAACGTATGGGGCAACGGCAACTGAAGTATAAGTTTATTTATATCGTGAGAAATCCCATCGAGCGTATTGAGTCGCACTATACGCACGGTTATGCCGAAGGTTGGCCGGTGGCAGCCAAACCCTTGGCGCAGGGTATCGATCCTTTCATGATCGATACATCGCGTTATGCCGCGCATCTGGACCTCTTCAGTGCGGCATTCACTCCGAAATCGATTTGTGTAGTCGAGTTCGATGCGCTCAGATCACAGCGCGTCGATGTCTTGCGCAAAATCGTGGCTTTTCTGGGATTGAATTGGTCGGCGCAGTTGGAGGCCGATGAAATGAAACATAACCCAAGCGTCGGCAAAGTGCGCCTGAATCGATTGGGCAAGGTCGTGCGACAAACTTATTTGCGGTTGGGCTCGGTGAGCCGGTTGCTGCCCGCCGGCCTGCGAAGAAAAGTATTGCATTCTCTGTTGGGACAAAAAATCGAGAAAAAATTTTACCTTACATCCAGACAGAGGAATGAGGTGCATGCCTTATTGGCAGAGGACTTATTGCGGTTGCAAGCAGAATATGGGGTCGATGTGACCCAATGGTCTTGAAAGTCGTCCCCGGTTTTGTCCGTAAAGGATAATGCCGCTGTGGTGGCCCTAGTACAAGGCACGACCCTTTCCCGGCCTCAATCGCGATGGATCATTGGGGTCTGCATGGTGATCGTAAGTCTATGGACTTGGATGCCGTGGACGTCCGTCGCGGCTGAAGATAAGCCAAATTCCCGAATGCATGAGTCCGCCGGATATTGCCACCGGGTTGCATCAATGCGAGAGCATTTCAGCGCCTTGCTCCAGTCGTCGGATTCGTCGAAAAATACCGATGTAAGAAAACAATGGATTGGGAACAAGCGCGACGGCTATCAGGCGGCTTTTCGATACCTGCTGGAGGGTCAGGAAGAAGATTTGACCTTGGCCCGTAACTGGCTGCTCAAATTAGGCCAGCAAGGCGGCGATCTGGGCAAACGCGCATTGGACGCCAACGATGAGTTTTTCAACCAAGGCCAGCCGTGGTTAGGCGATGTTTATTACAAGATCGACACCCGCCCTTTCTTTGCGTACTGCTGGATTTATCCCGGTCTGAAGCAAGCCGATAGAAGCACCATAGAAAACGGGTTCCTGGCCTCGGCCCGGTTTCGGATGCGCGCCATGGATCGTTGGAGCCAGACGCCCAACCTGATGTTCAAACCTACCGTGATGGCGGCCATGGCGGGTCTCGTGACCGGGAACAAGGAACTGATTGATTGGGGGCTTTACCGTAAACCCTGGTCCGCGCAAGGCGGCTATTTTTCGGTGCTCAACCTCATGTTGCGCGACGGCGGACCGTGGGCGGAAGCCCCGCTGTACCCGCTGGCGCACCAGGGCTTGTTCATGATGACCGAGATGTCGCGCTTGCTGAATATGACTGACGGTCAGGATTGGTTCAGCCGCAAATCGTTGCTGGGGGGCAGTCCCAAGGGACTGGTGGATTATTTCATCGACTCCGCGTATCCGGTGGAACGGACCGGTTTCGGAGAAGGCCAGATTCGCATTGCCAGTTATGGCGATGGCTCGACGAATGCCGATGGCGATCTTTTCCTAGTCAACCCCGCGGGACAGGGCGTGCAAATGCACAAGGAACTGACGGCGGCCTATTATCTCTCGAACGACCCGCGTTATGCCGCTTTCCTGAAATGGGTGCCTGACTATCAGGCGGATTTGATCGATCGTCCGCCGTTGCCGGAGCATGCCGAACTGCCCGCCGCGCCTTCACGGGTTTGGCCGACCTTCGGGCTGGCCCTGTTGCGTTCCGATGAGTCGGCCGGCTATTGGACGAACGAACAGGCTATCGCCGTGTTCCAGATCATGAGTCAGGGCTATGGTCACGATCACCGGGATAAATTCAGCATTACGCTGCACGGCGCGGGGCGTTTGCTATATCCGGATTACAATGCGGAGCAATACGAAAATCCCGCTATCGGCTGGACACGCAACACCATTGCCCACAATACCGTCATGGTGGATGAGCAGGATACCCACGATGCGATTCCAAGCGCTATCCGCCATGATTTCAATCGCGATGTGAAATTTCTGGCGACAGCGGCTTCCGAGGTTTTCGAGACAGTCGAGCAAACCCGCGTATTGCTACTGACTGGCGAATACTTATTGGACATTTTCCAATTGGCGAGTCCCATTCCGCATACCTACGATTATTTGCTGCACAGTTTCGGCCGACCCGAGCCGCTGGCTAGCAAGGACTACAAGCCTTCCCGAGCCTTGTCGGGGCGTTACTGGCAATTGCACGACCCTAAAGCCGTCAAGACGGACAAGGCATGGGCCTTGGACTTCGTGATCGACGAAGCCCAAACCCATCACCGGGAAGCCGTCGATCAGCAAGCGCGGGAACAAAAAAAACCGGGCAAGAAGATTCCACCCACCCACTATGGGCCTGAATGGTACGACCATACCGCGGCTGTGCGCGTGTCCATGGCGGGCGTTGCCGACACCCTGGTGACTTACGGCGAGGGGCTGCAAGCCTTGCCCATGCTGGTGGCGCGCCGCGCGAGCGAAACGGATACGGCATTCGTCGCCGTTCACGAACCGTATTCCAAGACACCCCCCAAGGTACGAGGCGTCACCCAACTGGCCCGCAGCGCGCAGGCGATAGTTGTGCGTGTCGAGGCGGATTCATTCACCGATTACGTGGCGGCGGCTTTGGGGCCGGATACGGCTCATGCACAGCATGTGCTGGAATCGACCGCCGATCCTCAAACGATTTTTGCCTTCAAGAATTATGGCTATCTGCGCGTTCCCCACGATGGCGGCGCGATGGTCGCCCGTGGCGAATGGACGGGATTCCGGATGCGTTCCGCCTCGCGAGCATTGATGGTGGACGGCCGTAAGCAAACCATGCAAACGGAAGATGGCTATCGGCGGTACGGAACGATTCCGGGTGAACGGGATGCACCGTTCGTGAGGGATGTTCCGTTTCCCATGCCGGTCCGGGTCAGTCCTGCCGTGGCCCGGTTATTCGAGCGCGATAGCCGGACACTGACGGTGACTATCGACAACTCATCCGAGCAAGTGATTGCGGGTGCGTTTGAATTTGATCTGCCACAAGGATTTTTCTTGCAGCCGACCAAACCCGTCTTCGGACCCATTCAAGCGGGGCAGTCCGGGCAATTGACCCTCACGCTTAGCGCCAATCAGCCCAAGCAAGGGCGTCATGACATCCCCTATCGGATTGTTTACGCCCAGGGGGAAAAAGCGACTTCCATCCGTTCGGCGCCGCGGCTACTGCAGGCGACGATCGGTCCCGTGTTGACGCCGCTGTATCGTTATCCCGAACCGCCGGTATACCGGGTCCTTGCGCCGCATTTCACGGCGGACCTGACCATGCAGAGCGGCTTGACCGTCAGGCTCGCCGACGATGGGGATCAGCCCTATTTGGATGGCAAACCGTTGTTTACTTTTTCGGACGGTGAGAAGGACATGTTGTTCGAGGGTACCGAACACGCTTTTACCTGGCCGGTTGAGGCGCCAGCCAGCTTGACCGCTCACACCTATGACAGGGCGCGCTGGCAGGCCGTATTTTTCGGCGATCGAATCATGTTTCGCATGGACCCCGATTGGACGCAGTTCAAACGCGCCTATTTCACGGTGCCCGGCGAGTGGGCGGTATCGGCGGGTAAGCCGAGTTGGAGACAATTCGTCGTGGCGGATAGTTCAGGTCAGCGCGTCTCACGACAAGCCGAGCCTTCAGACGATGAGGATACCGTCGCGGCTGAATTGGCGTTCCCGCGGCACGACCAAAGTCTGTGCTTTCAATTCGTACCGCCGCAAAAGGTTAAATTCACTGAGACCGGCATGCGCTTCGATATCGGCGCCTTGACGGGAGACCAATGGACGGCCGGCTTTTGTCAGCGTGGTCAATTGCAACAATGGCTTTGGCGCCAATAAACGAGACGATCGATGAGGCGATTGCGCGTTTCTGACAGGGTTGGCGAGAAATGAGTCGGCCCGAGCTTTCCGTCGTCATGAGCGTTTTCAACAGCGCGCCCAATCTTGCGCAGACACTCGATAGCGTACTGCGGCAAGCGGACGTGGATTTGGAATTTATCGTGGTGAACGACGGCTCCACGGACGGCTCCACGGAACTGTTAAACGACTATGCGGCGGCGGATTCTCGGCTGAGGATATTGCACCAAGGCAATGCCGGGTTGACCCAGGCGCTCATCCGAGGTTGCGCGGCCGCGCGGGGGGAATACATCGCGCGTCAGGATGCGGGTGGCGATATTTCGCTAGAAGGGCGCATGGCGCGCCAGTGTCAGTTTCTAAATGCGAATCCCGATGTGGTGATGGTTTCTTGTGGCACACGGTTTATGGGCCCTGAGGATGAGGAGTTATACACCATCGTCCAAAATGACGATGACCTGCAAAACGGGCTGGGGAGGCTCAATATAAAACAGATCAGGGGTCCATCTCACCATGGCAGTACGATGTTCCGAAGTGCGGTGTATCGGTCCGTAGGCGGATATCGAGCTCTATTCAGAGTTGCGCAAGACTTGGATCTTTGGTTGCGCATGGCGGATGGTGGGCGGTGCGTTGCGATACCTCAAATTTTGTACCAAGCTCGTCTGACTCGGGGCTCCATCAGTCAGGTTTTGCGAAGCCAACAAATTAAGACCACGCACACCATTCTACGCTGTGCGGCATTACGCCGTTCCGGAGATGACGAAACATCGGCGCTTATGGAATTCAAACACGATTTCAAGCGAAAGAGATCCTGGCTATTAGCACCAAGGCCCTTGCAGGATGCGCGATTCTACTATTTTATCGGCAGTGTCTTGCGTAAGAATGAGCCATTACTGGCTAAAAAGTACTTTTGTAGAGCTCTCGACTCGTGGTTTGTCTATCCAAAGGCATTGGTGAGCCTTTTATTACTGATGGGGCGAACATGAAACCTCCCGTTTTCAATCCCGCGTGGAGCGAAGAAGTAAAACGGCTTTATCATCATGACATGCAGGAAATCTGGGACCCCAAAATTAATATTCACATATGGAACCAGTACCACAACCAACTTGATCTTTATCTTGAAATCGCGGGAAAAGCTCAACCCAATAAAGCCAAAAAGATTCTTGATGTGGGTTGTGCCCAAGGAACGTTGGCGTTACTGCTTGGAGAACTTGGCCATAATGTATGGGCTGTTGACCTGCGAGACGAATTTCTTGAGTACGCAAAAACACGCTATACTTACGGAAATGTCGAATTTCTACAGGGAAATGTACTCGTCCTAGATATGGATGAACGCTTCGATTTGATATTCGCGAATCAGATTATCGAACATTTGGTCTACCCGAATCAACTCATTAGTCGTTTAGGTCAAATGCTGGCAGAGAATGGAAGGTTGGTAATCACAACGCCTAACTGGCATTATCTCATGAATCGTTTGCCATCCTATAGGGAATTAGGAGATCCTGCCCAATACGAAGAGATGCAATTCACAGCCGATGGCGATGGTCATTTTTTTTCTTATAGTGCAAAAGAATTAGTGGAAATATTCGAGCAAGAAAGTTTCACTCAAGTGGACTTTCGATATTTCGAGACTCCTTTCATCTCAGGCCATATGAAAATGCGGTACTGTCATTATTTCGCTCCGGTACGTCTGCTTCGATTCATGGATCGTGCAATCGTTAATGCTCCTGTGCTGGGCAGACTATTAGCTCACCAATTGATGGTGACCGGGGCTCGCGCTTGACCTATTGACCGGTCCAAGCCAGATGAGCAGTGTGTATGACGTCTCAGTGGTCATTCCCACCTATCGCCGTGAGCGTGTTTTAGTGGATACGGTGCGCGCATTGTTACAACTATCCCCGCCCGTAGGCGAGATTTTACTTGTCGATCAGACGGAACGACATGAAAGCGCCACTCAGCAAGTCCTGCAAACATGGGCCGATGCCGGTCGGATTGGTTGGTTGAGACTGGCGACGCCCTCCATACCGGTCGCCATGAATCGAGGCTTGTTGGCCGCCCGTGGAGAGTTCGTGCTGTTTCTGGATGACGACATCATCCCCGAACCGGAATTGGTGAGCGCCCACATCGACGCTCATCGGCAAACCCATGCCGGTCTGGTAGCGGGCCGGATTATTCAAACATGGGAAGAAGATCTCGATTTCGCCGCCCGCGATGAGCTGGGCTTTCATTTCGCGGGTTTGCGGGCGAGGTGGATAGATGAGTTCATGGGGGGGAATTTTTCCGTTCGCCGGGACACCGCCATAGCCTTGGGCGGATTCGACGAAAACTTTGTGCGCGTGGCTTACCGTTTCGAAGCGGAGTTCGCCGATCGTTGGCTGCAAACTGGCCATCGTATCTATTTCGCGCCTCGGGCATGCATCCATCACTTGAAAGCGATCAGCGGAGGTACCCGAACTTTCGGGGATCACCTGAAAACCGCCAAGCCGGATCACGCCGTCGGCGAGTACTATTTTCTGTTGCGGGCGAAGGGCGCCAAGCAGCGATTCCGGCGTTTTTTGACCAGACCATTGCAGGCGCTGGCCACGCGCCATCACCTGCGTCGGCCGTGGTGGATACCCGCGACGTTGGGCGCTGAATTGCTCGGCATTGTTTGGGCAATAGGACTTTATCTTCGTGGACCTCGGTTGTTGCGACAAAGCGTTGTCGAGGGGCCTTCGACGTGACTGAATCGTTGCTGCCTGCCGTGTTCGCGTTTCTGACCGTCCTGGTCACGTTGGACAATTGGCGACGCGGCTTGCTTTTGGCGGTGTTGGTTGGTTTTGCGCAAGATCCTTTGCGCAAGATCACGCCCGGTGAGCCCGTGTATTTCGTGGTGTTGGCGCTGGCGGTCGCATCGTTTGCGGGGGCGGTCGCTTGGATGAGGCTCGGTGGGTTTCGTCTCAACAAAATGCTGCACGGCGATCGCTTATTGCGCAATGCCGTGACGGCCATGTTCTTCATTGTCGCGGTACAAGCGGTGCATGCATTTGTGCGGTTCGGTTCGCCTGTGCTGGTGGGTATCGGGGTGATGGCCTATCTGGCGCCTCTGGGAGCGTTGTGGTTCGCCTACCAATACGCTCGGGGAATCGACGATGTTCGTCGCTTACTGCAGGTCTATGTGATTTGCGCGCTGGTGGCGGCGGGCGCTGTCTTGCTTTCCTATCTGGGGGTCGACTCGCCGTTGTTCAAGGAAGTCGGGCCGGGCGTGCAAATTTATGAGCGTACCTTGGGAATGTATATCAATGCCCATGTCGGAATCATGCGCGCCAGTGAAATCGCCGCCTGGCATCTGGGCGCGGCGACCTGCTTTGTGCTGATTCTCGCCTTCGCCTCGCGTCGGCCTGTCGTGATTCAACTTGCGGTTATCATCTCGGGCGTGTTGATTACCGCGGGTTTGTTGACCGGTCGACGCAAGATGTTGGCCATGATCGCCGGATTCATGGTGCTTTATCTCTTGCTGATCTGGAATTCACGCCACCGTTCGGCGCGCAATACGATTATGACGGCATTGCTGGCGCCGATGGTCGTGCTCGCCGGCGTGTTGTTGATCGGTGGCGGTTCGATCAACGAGGGGGGGCTTGCCAGTTATGTGCACCGAGGTAACACCGTTTGGGAGGATGCCTACGATCGATTCATGAACCTGGGTGTGCGAAGTATGGAGTGGGCTTGGTACCGTGCGGGATTTTTCGGTCTTGGTGTGGGCAGTGGAAGCCAAGGTGCGCAACATTTTGGAGGGGGCGCAGCGGGTGGCGCGGCAGAGGCGGGCTTGGGCAAAATAATGAGTGAATTAGGCATCCCTGGGCTTGTCGTCGTCTTGTTTGTTATCTGGGCGTTCGCCCGCCATTTTTGGCGAAATCTGAAGCTGATGCGCCTGATGAGCGCCGAAATGAGCATGATATTGTTCGGGTTGATCGCCTTCTTGGCCGCTAATTTCGTTATTTTCACGAGTGCGGCTCAGGTTTTTGGCGACCCATTCGTATTACTGATTCTGGGTTCCTGCGCCGGCTTCGTGTTGGCTACCCCTCGCCTTTTGTATAGCGAACAGGTGCTACAGCAGCGGAAACTGGCGCGGATGAGGCAATCCTCCTTGGCTGCCCATGGGACATCCTCGTCGCCTGTCGTTACCGGTATTGGCAGACCTTTACCGTGACTGGCGCAAAACCTTTGCTGGCGGCTGCCCCGGTTCGATTGGCCCTGATCACTACCCATCCCATTCAGTATCAAATTCCTTGGTTCAAACGGTTGGCTCGGATACCCGGTATCGACTTGCGGGTGTTTTTCGGCATGTTACCGGACGCGGAGCAACAGGGCGTGGATTTTGGCGTTGCATTCCAATGGGATATTCCTCTGCTTGAGGGATTTTCGTGGACAGTTCTGCGCAATGTCGCAAAAGCGCCTTCCCTGGGAACATTCAAGGGGATTAGCACTCCCCAAATTGGCCAAGTGCTGCGGGCTTGGAAACCGGATGTCGCCATCGCGGCGGGTTGGCAATCGCACATGTTGGTCCAGACTCTTTGGGCTTGCCGACGGTTGCGGATACCCTTGCTAGTCCGGGGCGATTCCAATGCCCTTGCGCCAAGACCCTGGTGGAAACGGATGCTGCATCGTTTGTGGCTGAAACAGTACAGCTTTTTCCTTGCGGTCGGAAAAGCGAATCGCCGCTTTTACTTGCAGGCAGGCATCGATCCGAAAAAGATTTTTCATTGTCCCCATTTCGTCGACAACGAATGGTTGGGAACAATGGCGCGGGCATGGCGCCAGGATCGGGACATGTTGCGTCAACAATGGGGAATCTCTGCCACAGCGATTTGCTTGCTTTATGTGGGCAAACTGGTTGCCAAAAAACGGATCATGGATCTATTGGAGGCTCTCGACAAAGCCGCCCGACGAGACCCAAGGTTGCATCTGCTCATTGTCGGCGCCGGACAGTTGGAGGCCCAAGCTCGCGAGTTCTCGACGACACGGCATTTGCCCGCCAGCTTTGCCGGTTTTCTGAATCAAACGGAAATTGCCAAAGCTTATGTCGTTGCGGATTGCCTCGTATTGCCTTCCGATTTTGGCGAGACCTGGGGACTGGTCGTCAACGAGGCCATGGCCTGCGGTTTGCCGGCTATCGTAAGCGACCGGGTTGGGTGTGGGCCGGATTTGGTAGAGGAAGGAAACACGGGCGCCCTCTTCCCCTTTGGCGATGTGGATGCGCTGGCCTCGACTTTGGGCGCTCTGACATCGGAAGCTGAGCATCTTCGTGGAATGGGACGAAACGCTCAGGAAAGGGTCTTGCGTGATTATTCCATCGAGAAAGCCGTGGAGGGAACAGTGGCCGCAATCAACGCCGCGTTGCCCGTGAGACGGAATTGATGCGCCTATTGCACGTCGTTCCCACCTACCTGCCGGCCACGCGTTACGGGGGGCCGATTTATTCGGTCCATGGACTCTGCAAGGCGCTGGCGTCCCAAGGGCATGACGTGCACGTTTTCACGACTAACGTCGATGGTCCGGGCGATAGTGATGTGCCGTTGGCGAAGCCGGTGGACGTCGACGGGGTACACGTTTGGTATTTTCCCTCGCGCTATCTGCGTCGACTGTACTGGTCGCCGCCCATGGCGCGCGCTTTACGTAAAGCGATCAGTACCTTCGACCTGCTGCACTTGCACTCGATATACCTGTGGCCAACCTGGATCGCGGCTCGCATGGCGCGACGCTACAAAGTGCCGTATATCCTGGCGCCACGGGGTATGTTGGTAAAGGATCTGATTAATCGTAAAAGTCGTTGGTTGAAAACGGCTTGGATAACGTTGATAGAACGCCATAATCTCGAACAGGCGGCCGTATTGCACCTGACGTCGGAGAGGGAAGCGCAGGATTGTCGGTCTTTCGGATTTCGCTTGCCGCCGATGTTCGTGGTTCCCAATGGTGTCGAACTGGTGAAGGAACCCGATTTGCTGGCCGAGCCCAATACTGTGGTTCGAGAAATCATCAAGCACCAACCGCTATTGCTGTTTCTGAGTCGAATCAACTGGAAAAAGGGGTTAGACCGGCTGCTTGAGGCGATGGTGTATATTCCCCACGGCTATCTGGCGATTGCCGGCAACGATGAAGAGAACTATACCCCTACTTTGCGCGATCTGGCTCGTGAATTAGGTGTCATGGACCGCGTGAGTTTTATCGGCCCCGTACAAGGTGTCGATAAAGAGTATCTGTTTCGCAACGCCAGCCTATTAGTGTTGCCTTCCTACTCCGAGAATTTCGGCAACGTCGTGTTGGAAGCGATGGCGCGTGGGTGTCCAGCAGTCGTTACCCCTGAAGTCGGGGTGGCGGATATTGTAACGCTTTCGGGAGGAGGACAGGTGGTGACGGGAGCGCCGCGGCATTTGGGAGAGAGCATAGCGACTTTGCTGAATGAACCCGCTGAATTATTGATTAAAGGGGAAGCGGGAAGAAAGCATGTGGTGGAAAATTATTCATGGGATGCCATAGCTCAGAAGATGATCTCTGTCTATCAAACCCGCGCGACTTGTTGATCGTCCCTAATGCTTGAACAAATTACACCACTCATTCTGACTTATAACGAAAGTAATAATATTGAACGTACGCTTTCAAAATTATATTGGGCAAAAGATATCGTTATCGTGGATAGTTTCAGCACGGACGATACTTTGGAAAAGGCCGGTAGAGTCCATTCAGTAAGGATTTATCAGCGTGTGTTCGATACGCACGCCAATCAATGGAACTTCGGACTTCAGCAGACCAATATTTTGACGGACTGGGTCCTTGCGCTGGATGCTGATTACGTTCTTCAAGATGATTTTATCGAAGAAATGCGATGCTTTCAGCCCGATGGAATGGTCGATGGCTATCGAGCCCGATTTCGTTATTGTCAGTTTGGCAAACCACTTCGTGGCAGTCTCTATCCGCCGGTGACAGTACTTTATCGACGTGAATTGGCGGGTTATGTTCAAGACGGACATACTCAGCGAATTATAGTCAAGGGTAAAATTGAGAATCTAAAAACGAAAATTTATCACGACGATAGAAAACCTCTATCCCATTGGCTGCAATCTCAGGATAGATACATGAGGATTGAAGTAAAAAAAGTCTATGGTAGCTCATGGAGAGAGCTGGGCTGGGCGAACCGACTGCGCAAGTTGGTTGTATTGGCGCCATTTATCGTCTTCATTTATTGTCTGGTGGTGAAGCGAGGTGGCCTCGATGGTATGAGGGGGCTTTTTTATGCTTTGCAAAGGATGCTTGCGGAGACTTTATTATCTATTCGTCTGGCTGAAATATACTTAACGCAAGAGATGGAAAAGGATGAATGACCATTCCAGAGAGAACGTATTAGAAGAATATCGTTATTCAAATAGTGCCCCAACATGGGCCAATGCGTATCTCTGGCCAATGCTGACCAGAATTATAGCTGATTCTTATGATAATGAATATTCTGGGAAAAAAGCTTTCGAGATTGGTTGCGGGAATGGAGCGACCGCGAATTTTCTTCATGAGATGGGGTTTAAGGTTACTGGGATCGACCCTTCGGGAAGCGGTATTTCCATTGCCCGAAAAGCATTCCCGGATTTAAATCTATCTATTGGTAGTGCCTACGATAATCTCGCGGACCAGTTTGGGCGACATCCATTGGTGATCAGTTTGGAAGTGATCGAGCATTGTTTCTATCCACGGCGGTTTGCCCGAACATTTTATGACCTCATTGAGCCAGGTGGAATGGGAATTCTATCCACGCCTTATCATGGTTATTGGAAAAACCTGGCGCTGGCCATTACAGGAAAATGGGATAGCCATCTCGGGCCGCTCTGGGATGGTGGACATATCAAGTTCTTTTCGGAACGCACATTGCGTGCTTTGCTCAATGAAGTGGGATTTAACCAGGTTCGATTTTGCCGTGTTGGGCGGATTCCTCCATTAGCTAAATCTCTGATTGCCATCGTCCACAAGTCTGAATAGGCGCGCCCACTGAGGATAGGCGCACTTTGAATGGGGATTGCCTGTGCTTCGTGTTTCGAATCTCAATCCAACCGGTTTGGAAACATCAGCTCACATCATGAAAAGCCAGAATGGACGTAACAATCGGTATATTCTCGGCCTCAACGCCTTCCACGGCGATTCTTCCGCTTGCTTAGTGCGCGAAGGGCAGTTGTTGGCCGCGGCCGAGGAAGAGCGGTTTCGCCGAATTAAGCACTGGGCGGGTTTTCCGTCCGAAGCTATTCGCTATTGTCTTGGTGAAGCCGGTATCACGCTAAACGATGTCGGGCATGTTGCTATTAATAGCGATCCCCGCGCCAATCTGCTGAAGAAAATTCGTTACACGCTCGGCAAACGGCCTGATTTGAATCTGGTAAGGGATCGCATACGCAACATCCGACAACGGGCCGGTGTGACCGATGAGTTGAAACAGGCTTTTCCAGGCCAGACATTCGATGGCCAGGTGCATCACATCGAACATCATCTGGCGCATTTGGCCTCGTGTTTTCTGGTATCGCCGTTTCACGAAGCCGTCGCGGTTTCAGTGGACGGGTTCGGCGATTTCGCGAGTTCGGCCTGGGGTGCGGGTCGGGGAGCGTCGATTACGGTCGATGAACGAATTTATTTTCCGCATTCATTGGGCATTTTTTATCAGGCATTGACCCAATATCTAGGATTTCCCCATTACGGCGACGAATACAAGATCATGGGGTTGGCTCCCTACGGTGAACCCCGCTTCATACAAGAGATGCGGGAAATAGTGCGCCTTCGGGACAACGGTTCGTTTGCATTGGATTTACGCTTTTTTCGCCATCACAAGGAAAAGATCGATTATCGCTGGCGGGACGCCGCGCCGGCCGTTGGAGATTTATTTGCGGACGCTTTGCAGGATTTATTGGGTCCACGGCGGCAACCGCAAGAGCCCTTGGAGCAGCGCCATAAGGATTTGGCTCGCTCGGTACAGGCGATGTACGAGGAGGCGTTCTTTCATTTATTGAACAGCCTGCACCGGCGTTACGGATTGGATACCGTGGTCTTGGCGGGCGGCTGCGCCATGAATTCCGTGGCGAACGGCAAAGTGATCCGGCAAACGCCGTTTAACCGAGTTTATATTCAATCCGCGGCGGGCGACGCTGGAGGGGCCTTGGGCGCGGCCTATGTGGTCTGGCAGAAGCTGGCGGGCCCCGGAGCGGCACGATCCGTTATGGATCATGCTTATTGGGGACCGGCCTACCGGGATGCCGATTTTTCCGCTGTGTTGCAGGCCAAGGCCAGCGAATGGCAAGGCCAGGGCTGCACGATGGAACACATCGATGATGAAACGACCTTGTGCCGCAGAACGGCCGAAGCCATAGCGGATGCGAAAGTGGTGGGTTGGTTCCAGGGTCGTATGGAATGGGGACCGCGTGCGCTGGGCAACCGTTCCATCGTGTGCGATCCGCGTCGTGCCGACATGAAGGACATTCTCAATCAAAAAATCAAGCGGCGGGAATCGTTTCGACCCTTCGCGCCATCCATTCTGCGCGAAGCCGTGCCCGATTGGTTCGAGGCGGACGATGATGTGCCCTTCATGATGAAGGTATACCCGATCAGGGAGGAAAAACGCGCCAGTATCCCCGCGGTCGCTCATGTGGATGGTTCGGGTCGTCTGCAAACCGTATACGAGCAGACCAATCCGCGTTACTACCGACTCATAAAAGAATTTGCCTCACTTACCGGTGTGCCGATGGTATTGAATACTTCATTCAATGAAAACGAGCCCGTGGTATGCACGCCCGATGAAGCCTTGGATTGCTTTTTGCGGACAAAAATGGATGTGTTGGTCCTGGGCCAATATTTTTTGATCCGTGCATCGAATGTTTAAAACGCGGTGCATGCATTGTATTGCGATGAATCGGAAGTTTCATAAAATGGTAGATTTCTGTAACTATTTAAAAAGAATATTTATTTTCTACTTATATTTTCGTGTTTATACTTGCTTTCTTTTGAATCGCAAAAATTATCTGTATATAGGGGCGGTTCATATTGATAATGTTGGCGACACTCTTCTATTTAAGATTATAAAGAATAACTTGGCATCTGTAAATCTAGTTCCTGTCGTACCTAATCCATTTTCGGAAAATACATTATTGTATTTCATATTCGAGGTGATGTTAAAAATATTTTTTATGGGAGGGCGAGGTTATTGCGGAATAGTGGTGGGGGGAGGGACTTTGCTAAACAATAATTTTTTCTTTAAACAAGTAAGTAAATATTATAATGATAAGCTTCCATTATTCGTTGTTGGCGCCGCCGTGTGTTCTACTGAATACGGCAATTCATCATTAAGGCAGGAGTCTAAATATTTGAAAAATGCAAAAATGATTTTAGTAAGAGATCCTGCGTCTCAATCTAGATTGGAATCGATATCCATAATGTCGCGGGTAATTGGTGATCCTGTGCTTGGTCTAGGCAGCCAAAATATTACTGAAATGGAAAATAAAGGCATCCGTATAGCTGTTAATTTGGTATCGCCAAAACAGAATATTTTAATGAATCAGTGTGTTGTTGTGGAACAAGTCAAGCGGATGATTCAATATTGCTTAACACAAGGATACCTTGTGGATTTTTTGGCGTTTAATGCCGAGGACTATAATTTTATTAATAAGATTATAGCGGAGGGCAGAATTAATAGTGTTCCGGTTGTCAAATGTTATAATTTTTCAACTAGAATCTTGGCTGAAATAAATCGCTATAAATTGGTCGTGTCTCAAAGATTGCACGGTTGTATTATATCGGCATCATTTTTGGTGCCGTGTGTTTCAATTGCGTATGATAGAAAATGTAGCGATTTTATGGATAGCATTGGAATGTCTGATTACGTCGTGTTAAGTAATAATCAAAATGTAGACGTTCTGGTCAATTATATTCGAGATATTGAGCAGAATTACTCTTCGATAAAGAGAAAATTATATAAAAATGTTGGCTATTTTATTAGCCGGCAAGCGGAAGCATTTCTGGAGTTAAAGCAAATAATTTATGTATCTTAGTTATGACTGAAAAGAAAATTCGTGATTTGGTGAGTTTGGTAATAATTGTCGCCTACAAAGAAAAGACATCAAGGCTTGAGTGTGCTTTTGCAAAGGAGTTTTTTTCCACATTAGTTGTAAGACCAAACTATTCTGATGAAGAGCTAGGTTACTCTCAGACCGTTCGTGTGCTAATTAATCATTTCAATGCATGGAAGATTTGTGCGAAGCGTGCCACCTCAACAATTGTTGTAGAAGCAGATTTTGTTCCTTGCGTGGGATTTGGTGATTTCCCGGTTCCCTTTAGTGAGAGCATGTCATCTAGAGCGTGGGGTTGGTTGTATTCTTGTGGGCCAACTATATACGAGTTAATTCAAGAAGCCGATTGTGTCTATGCGCGTGGGCATTCGGCAGCTCCCGTGGCAACAATAATTGGACCAGAGGCGGCAAATATCCTTTGTGAATTTGCGGAACAAGAAATAACTGAGAAAAATCCATATAAATATAGTTATTGGGACACTTATGCAAGAATGTTTCTTCAGAAAAGAGGAGTAAATAGCTATATTTCATTTAGGAACTATGGGGAACATGGTGGAATTCCAAATCCTGAACATAAAATTGCCGGTCTTAAATCCGTAACGCATCGGGCCGACGTGTTAATGAATCAGTTATATTTTCTTCCGGATTATGCGCATAATCGGAAAATCGTTTTTGTTAAAATCCGATGTTTTGCTAAGATCAAAGGGTGGATGCGTTTAATCTTTTTCCGGACGCTAGAGAAACAAACGTTAATACAATCATCGCAGCGAATGGATCTGCTTAAATTTGCTTTTATTCGGCTGCTTTCAAGATATTGAGATGTGACTGTTCAACGGTGCTGTATTGACGGCAGGTCGATAATTTGAGTCACGGCATTTGGTAGTGACCAAAAATAGAATGATATTGTTATAGGCGGATAAATGATTTTGGGAGTGGACCGTGGTCACAATCACGTTAAGGCGCCCCTATTGCGACAGCGTGGAATCGGTGAAATATGGGATGACGCCCAATGGAAAGCAACGATGCCGGTGTCGGTCCTGTGGACGGCGGCATTGTGAGGATTCGGGTTCCATAAGGTTATGGAAAGTGAATGTTGAAGGTGCGGAATACGAAGTGCTTCTTGGTGCGAGTGAGTTTCGGACACAAATGGATGTGCTGGTTTTAGGTGATCGTTTTATTTCACGAGAGTCAGGTGCTTGAAATGATCGCGAACTTGCTGGAGTTGCCTACCGGTCTGAGACTGTTACGCCGTGTTTCCTTGCCGCATAAGCTGGGATTGTTGGACAGAATCTATGGCCAATGGCTTGGCCAGCAAGGGATACGCTGGGTGGAATGTTCCAACGGGGTTTGCTGGAAACTGGATATGGCGGATGTCTGCCATCGCTGGATAGTTTATGGCGATTATCAAGGATCGATTGGATTGAATTGGCTGCGGCAATGGATGAAGGGCGGTGGAACTGTGGTGGATTCGGGTTCGAATATCGGGCAAATGTTACTTTATCTGGCGCCTATTCCGGCGGTAAGGATATACGCCGTGGAACCCTTGCCAACCGCCGCCGAATGGCTTAGGGAATGTGTCAATGCCCAGGAAGGGTGGGATGTCCATGTTATAGAATCCGGGTTATCCGAATGCCAAGGCGAAGTGAAAATACAATGCGCCGGCGCTCAATCGACCACTCGTCTTGATTGGTATACGCAGAAGCATTTCGAAACCCTCACTGTTCAGGTGGACAGTTTCGATAACCTGATGAGTCGATACGGTGAGCAATCCATAAGACTTTGGAAAATCGATGTCGAAGGGGTGGAATATGAAGTGTTATTGGGCGCGAGGCGCTATCTACAACGCCATGCGATTGAAGCGATTTTTCTCGAAGTGCTCCCGGTCAACTTTCAACGAGTAAAAGATTTGCTGGCTGAATTCGGTTATGCGTTGTTCGTTTTGAATAGCCAGGGAGCGTTGGTGCCCTGTGATTCCAAACCCGAGAAAGTGCGGGATTTGATCGCCCTGCGAAAGTCCGCTTAAGCGTCGTTCGCTTTGCCGTACCGCCCATCGAACACCACCATCACCCGCAACCCCGGTTGATTGTCCTCCAATCGCAAAACCGCTCCGTGTAATCGCGCGACCGCCTTGACCAGACTCAGCCCCAAGCCATTACCCGGACTGCTGCGGGCATTGTCCAACCGCACGAAGCGTTCCAACACCCTTTCTCGCAGGGAACTGGGAATGCCGGGGCCGGAATCGGAAACCACCAAGGCTGGCGCTTTGTCGATGAGCGTCGATTTCAGCTCGATATGGCCACCGGTGGGTGTGTATTTCACCGCGTTGTCGAGGAGATTGCTGAGCGCCTGAGCCAGCAACTGCCGATTGCCGCGTACCTGGGCTTGGGATTCGATAGACCAATGAAAGGCGATTCCGCGCTCTTCGGCCAACGCACCGTACAGGTCAGCCAGATCTTCCACTAGCGTGGCCAGGTCGAGTTGGGACCAATCGCGCTGAATGCCGGCTTCCGCCTGGGCGATGCTGAGCAATGCATTGAAGGTTTTGAGAATTTCGTCGGTTTCGCCGATGCTTTGCTCCAGCACGCTGCGGTATTCGTCCGGTGTGCGCGCTTCCAACAGGGTAATGTCCAGGCGATTGCGCAACCGGTTGAGGGGACTGCGCAGATCATGCGCCACGTTGTCGGTGACTTGCCGCATCCCAGTCATCAGTTGCTCGATGCGTTCCAGCATGGCATTGAGCATGCGGCCCAACTCGTCGAATTCGTCGTTGCGCGGGGTGATCGCCACCCGTCTCGTCAAATCGCCTGCCACGATGGCGTTGGCGGTGCGATTTACGGCATCGATGCGGCGTAACGTATGGCGTCCCAGCACGACGCTGCCTAGCGTGGCCAGGAGTACGGTGATGACGATCACCAGCAGTACGACACGCAGATTATGATTGAGCAAGGCCCGCTCATCGTTGAGGTCGCGGCCAACCAGCAATCGGTAATTATTGGGCAATACCGTCATCAGGACCCGCACCCGGTCCTCGCCATCGACCCAATCTCGCGTGTCCTGGAATACGTCGCTAAAACGCAGGGTTGCGTAAACGCTATTGACGTTCTTCGGCCAGGGGTGCAGTTGATCGATGCGTTGCGCGCTGTCCGGACTGGCCAGCAGATAGAAGAAAATCTTGCGTTGACCGTCGCTGCGATTGCGTCGCCGCACGTTCTCGGCCAGGGCTGGCAGCGCCTGGGTTTGATAGAGATTCAGGAGGACGTCGGTTTCCAGGCGTAATCGGGCATCGATCTGGGCCTGACTGTGACTGGCCGTGGACCAGTAGGTAAAACCCAGGCCCAGAGCCGATAGCAGGCCGTAGGCGCAGGCGTAGAGCAGCGACAGGCGGAAGACCGAGGTGCGAAACAGCCGCATCAGTCCGGTTCACGCAGGCAATATCCAGCGCCACGGGCGGTCTGCAGCAACGGAGGCGAGAATTCCTTGTCGATCTTGCCCCGCAGTCGGCTGATATGGACGTCGATGACGTTGGTTTGCGGATCGAAATGATAATCCCACACGTTTTCCAGCAACATCGTCCGTGTCACCACCTGCCCGGCATGCCGCATCAGATATTCCAGCAGGCGGAATTCCCTGGGTTGCAGAGAAATGGTCTGACCCTGGCGCGACACCCGGCGTTTCAGACGATCCAGTTCCAGATCGGCGACCTTGAGCACGGTCTGTTGCTGCTCCGGTAAACGGCGCCGTAACAAGGCTTCCAGGCGGGCCAGCAATTCGCTGAATGCGTAGGGTTTGGCCAGATAATCATCGCCGCCGCCGCGTAAGCCTTCCACCCGGTCGTCCACGTCGCCCAGCGCGCTGAGGATCAGGACCGGCGTGCCGATTCCCGACTCCCGCAGCTTGCCGATGAGCGACATGCCGTCCAGGCCGGGCAGCATCCGATCGACGATTAACACTTGGTAAGGCTCGGCCATGGCCAATTGCAATCCCTCATGGCCATCCGAGGCGTGATCGACCACATACCCACTTTCCGTGAGTCCCTTGACCAGATAGGCGGCCGTGCTTTGATCGTCTTCGATAACCAGAATACGCATGGATAGGCTACCCGTGTTCGGTCCCTATGAAGATGGCGCGAATCCGCGCCATCCGTCGTCTTGCCCGTGGCGTGGCTCAGCCCATCTTCTCCGGAATGGGAATCGCGACGAACAAGGTTTGCTGTTTGCGCATGACCTGCACCGCCGCCGGTTTGCCCTTGGGTGAATGATCGATCAGTTTCTCCAGTTGCGAAACGTTTTTGACCGGCTGGTGATTGAAGGACAGAATCACGTCTTGGGGACGGATTCCCGCTTCGGCCGCTACACCTTCCGGATTCATCCCGGTGACCAGCACACCACTCTGGATTCCCAAGTCCGAACGTTGCTCGGCGTTGAGGTCGGTGACGGCCAGACCCAAGGCATTCTCCTCGTCACTGCTTCCCGAGCCATTATCGTTGGCCGCCAGTTTCTCGGATTTTTCATTCAGTTTGCCGATGGTCAGTTTCAGAGTTTGCTCCTTGCCGTCGCGCAGGATTCCCAGGGAAGCCGTGGAGCCAGCCGCCGTGGAACCCACCAGCGGGGGCAGTTCGTTCGAACGGTTCAGCTCCGTACCGTTATAGCTGAGGATGACGTCCCCGGCTTTCAGCCCGGCTTTTTGGGCGGGACTGTTCGGCGTCACCTGGGCGACCAGGGCGCCGTGCGGCTTGTCCAGACCGAAAGATTGGGCCAGCGCCTGATTCATATCCTGGATCATCACGCCCAGCCAACCGTGATCGGCATGGCCTTCGGTTTTCAGCTGATCGGCGACATTCTTCGCGACGTTGATGGGAATCGCGAAGGACAGACCCATGTAGCCGCCACTGCGGCTGTATATCTGGGAATTGACGCCGACCACGTTACCTTGCAGATCGAACAGCGGACCGCCCGAGTTGCCGGGATTCACCGCCACGTCGGTCTGGATGAAGGGAACGTAGGTGCCGTCCGGCAGACTGCGCGACAAGGCGCTGACCACGCCTTGCGTGGCGGAATATTCGAAGCCGAAGGGCGCGCCGATGGCGAACACCCACTGGCCGACTTTCAGTTGGTCGGAATTGCCCAATTTGACCGTCGGCAGATTGCTGGCGTTGATCTTGAGCAGGGCCACGTCGGTTTTCTCGTCGACACCCACGACCTTAGCGGGTAACTCGCGACGGTCGCTCAATGAAACCGTCACTTCATCGCTATCGGCCACCACATGCGCATTGGTCATGATGTAACCGTCCGGCGAGATGATGAAACCGGAGCCCACGGCATGAGCTTCCGGGCTCGATGGCTCATCGGGCATCTGCTGGAAAAAGCGTTTGAACAGCTCGGGAACGTCTTGATCATTGGGAAAGCCGAAGCGAGACGCTGGGTTGCCACTCGCTTTCCGGGTGGTATTGACGCTCACCACGGCATCTTTATTTTGCGCGATCAGGCCGGTGAAGTCCGGCAGTTCATTCGCCAGTGCTGGCAATGCCAACAGGCTCAACACCAGCAGCATGACCCATCCTCGTCGCCAATCGATTAGGCCGGATAGGGGTTTTATTCGTGGGGACATACAGACTCTCCTCATTGCATAACCAGACTGACTTATGCCAGTTGCCGCTTATTGTCCCGAAGTCGATCTTAATGAAAGCTTGCTGCTGGATTACCAAACGTTAATGTGTCGGCTCGTGGAGCCCAACCGATTACTCGTCGGGGTATTCCGCCCGCAATCGGTCCAGGCGTTGCCGCCACTGGGCATCCGCCAGTCTTTCGGCCAGCCGTTCGGCCCGCGCTCGGTCCTGTTCGGCCTCGGCTAACCGGTCCTGCGCCAGCCAGCTGCGCGCCGCCTGATAATAGCGGTCTACGGCTTCATCGAACTGGCCGGCTTGCGTGTAGGCGTCGCCGCCACGCCGCAAGGCTTTCGCCATGTCCCGATAGCGTCGATTGGCGCGCAGGATGTCGGCCTCCTCGTCGAATGCCTGGCCCGCTAATCGCGGTTGCCGGTTCAGTTGGTCGATCCGGCCGCGCACGCGGGCGCTATGCGCATGGACGGGCGTTACGGCGGGTTCCTCGCCCAGCAGAATTTGACTCGCCGCCAGATAGTGCGTCGCGGCGGCGCTGTCGCCTCGATCGCAGGCCAGATCCGCCTGCAGCAACGCGATCTGGGCGCGATGCAGGGCATCGGGCCGGGACTGGGGATCATCCAGCGCCCGGCGGAGTAGCCGCTCCGTCGCTTCCTGGTCATACGGCCCGGAGCGGACATGGCTCAAACGGGCTTGCGCCAACAGGACATCGGCCAGGGCTTGATGGTCCCGCGTCAATTCCCGTTCCGCTTCGGCGAGCAGGGCTTGAGCCTCGTCGAGTTGATCCAGGGCGATCAGACACAGGGCCAGATTGTAGGCTTGGCTGCCGATCGCCCCGGCATCGTCCATGACCTGAGCCCGGCGCAGAGCCAAGCGAAACTGCCGCGCCGCGATCTCGTATTGACCCTGTCGATAAGCCTGTCGCGCGGAATGCGTGGCATTGACCATCTCCCGATCCTGCTGCGGGCGGTCATCGGGCGGTTGGCTGGAACAGCCGTAGGCGGCCAGGAGTAACAGGAGCGTTACGGTGCGCCGGGGCGTTTTCATGGTTCCGTCAGGTCCGCCGGATTCAGCCGCAGGGAATCTTCCGGAGCGACGTGGTCACGCAACAGCCAGGTTTGTTGCAGGCTTTCCAAGGTGCGCGTGGTCTGCCGTAGCAGTTCCTGGGTTTGCAGCAACAGCGCGGGTACCTGATCACTTTGGCTGCGCAACAGGACGACGATCTTCCGGACTTCGTCCAATGTGGCGTCGATGCGTTTGACGGCCTTTCTGGAATGCGCGATGAAATCCCGGATATTCGGCAATTCCTTGTTGACGGTCTTATTGGCCGTGGCGGTCAGGGTTTGCAGATTCTGCAACGCGCCTTGGGTCTGATTCAGCCGTTGGCCGGCGCTGTCCAGCAATTGCGCGATCGTTCCCAGGTTGCCGTTCATCCGGGTCAACGCCTGCTCGAACTGGCTGCTGGTCTTGTCGTCCTTGATCAACTTCCGGAATACGCCGTCGCCGGTCAGCAAACGGTCGGTGATCTCGACCAGATTGGCCGTGGCCAGACGGGTGTTGCGCAAGGTGACTTGCAGGTTGCCTTCCTCACTGCGCAAGCCTTCCAGGATATTTTCCACCAGGGTTACCACGTCTGGAGCGATGCGACAGGGCAGGCGGGCGCCGTTTTTGATCGGCGCGCCGCGGCCGGCGGTGATCTGCACGAAGGCGCCGCCGCCCAGGCTGAGCGTTCTTTTCACCAGCGCCTCGGAATCTGCGCGCACCAGCGGGATGAAATCGCCACGGACCTGCATATGGATGTGCAACCGATAACCTCGGTGTTCTCCGGTCGCGGATTCGAAGGCCACGTCCGTGACCAGACCGGCGACCGCGCCGAAAATCTTCACTTCCGCGCCCGGCGCGATACCCAGTACGCTGTCCGGCGGCAGGTCGGCCAGGGTCGCTTCCAGGCGCAGGGTATTGACGAACCAGTTGTGCGCTCTGCCCAACAGAAACAGTCCCAAACCCAACAGGACGAGGGTGATGGCGATAAAAACGCCTACCTTCAGTTCCACATACCGGAACGTGGGGCTGTTGTTCATCCGCCGTCCGCCGGTTCCGGCGCGCGCTTCATGACCATTCCTCCGCCGCGGCTTCCGGGACCGCGTACTGCCAATCGGGATCGACCTGACGCCGTTCGTATTCGGTCAACTCACTGCTTAGCCATAACAGAGCCGTTCCTTGTCGGCGGGCCTCGGCCAGTTTGTCGAACAGCACGGGTATCGCCGCGGGATAGACGTCCAACAGGGGGTTTTCCAGGACGAGTAAAGTTTTGGGACCCAGCAGGGCGCGTATCCACTGCGCCAGTTTCAAATCGTGGCGAGCCAATTGCGTGGGCCGCCGATGCGGGGTTTCGCCCAGCCCCAACTGCTCGGCCAAAGCATCGGCATGACGCCGCAAACTCCGCAGGGAATCGGCGAAATGATGGCGCGCGGCCAGCAGAATATTTTCGTCCACATCCAGATTGCTCAGCCAGGCGTGCCCGGCGAATAGGCGTCCGATTCGGCCGCGGTGCGCGCTCAGCGCCTTGCCGTCCAGGGCGGACCAGGGGCGGTCGAGAAAACGAACGTAGCCGTTATCGGGTTCCAGCAGGCCCACGGCCAGGTCGCCGATCAGCGAGCAGCTTTCGGCTTGGGCTACGGTGAGTAGCACACATTCACCGGGTCCCAGCTTGAAAGTGATGGGACCCAAGCCGAATTGGCGGGTTTGCCAGTGGTGCAGCGAGACATCGACCAGTTCCAGCACGCCGTGATCCGTCATATCAGCCTCAGCAGCGACAGCAGCACCGAAGCGATGAACAAGGCCGCCAGGGCTTGCGGCAAGGCGCTCGCACCCGCCTGCGGGACTGCCGTCAGGACCGGCTCCACGGTCAAGCCGCGCACACAACAAATGGCCGCCGCCAGGAAACCGGGAATCAGGGATTTGGCCAGTAGCAAGCCAATGACCAGGGTATCCAGGGATAGGAAAACCGTAGCGGTGAAGGGTTGGTAACGCAAGGCGTGGATGTTGAGCAGCAGTCCGAAACCATAGCCGCCCAGCAGCGCGGTGGCGATGAACAGAACGGTCAGGCACAGGATCGCCAACGGTACGGCTAGCAGACGAGGGATGACCAGGTACAGAAAGGGATCGATGCCCTGGCTGTCCAGCACGCGGATTTCCTCCTGCACCACCATGTTCGCCAGTTCGGTCGTGATGGCCGTACCGCTGCGGCTGATGACGACCAGATTGACCAGCAAAGGCGCTAAGTTCTCGATAACGATACCGACCACCAGCGGACCGAAAAACACCCGTTGATCCACTTTATCGAGCCAGATGCCCAATTGCGCCACCACCGAGATCCCCACGGCCAGACCGGCGATGAGGGTCACGGGCAGGGCGTGCACGCCGGTGAAATAGATCTGTCTGAGCAATACGTTGCGCACCGCCGGCGTCCAGGTGGACGGATGCAGGGCGAGCCACAGGCCCGACCCGATGACAGCGAGCACAAACAGCACGATACGGACCTCCCTGGACGTTCTGAATGAGAATCAGGCGGACGGGATCGACCCCGGCGGGGCGCTGGGCCGATGGCCAGTTTCACCGTAACCGCCGCGTGCTTGCAAGTCGTGGCATGCCATTCCCTGGAGTCGGGACGGGTCTGCAGGCCTCCGGGTTGGTGTATGATGACGTCAAACAATGAACTGAACGCCTGCATTCATGTCCGCTCAAGCTGCCACGACAACCATAGTGTTCGCCGATATTTGCCGCAGCACGCAACTGTTCGAACTCTATGGCGACGCGCGCGCCAGGGAAATCGAGGCCGAGACGCTGTCCCTGCTCATCGAGAAAGCCGAAAAATACGAGGGAGAGATCGTCAAGACCATCGGTGACGAAGTGATGTGCCGCTTTTCCAAGCCGGAAAAGGCGGTGTTTTCGGCTTGCGAGATGCAGCGTGCGGTAACCCGCAGTCCCAGCCTGAGCCCGCTGAATCTGGCCATTCGGGTGGGCCTGCATTGCGGCGAGGTCATCCTGGAAGACAACGACGTGTTCGGCGACGCCGTGAACACGGCGGCCCGTATGGCGGGTTTGGCGAAAGCTCAACAGATCATCACCACGCAATCCACGGTCGACAGCCTGCCGGCGATCATGCGCCACACCGTCCGCAATCTCGGCGCCATCCCGGTGCGCGGCAAGAAGAGTCCGCTGGTCGTCTGCGAAGTGATTTGGCAGGAGGACACGTCCGACTTGACCACCCAATTCGAGACGATCAAGGAGCGTACCGGTCGTCCGCCACGCTTGTCGTTGACCTACAACGACCGGCAGTTGGAGATTACGGTGGAGAATCAGCCTTTTTCATTAGGCCGGAATCCCAAGAGCCATCTCATCGTCGAAACCCGCTTCGTTTCCCGCAATCATGCCAGTATCGAATACCGCCAGGGTAAGTTCGTTCTCACCGACAGCAGCACCAACGGGACTTATATCTACATGAACGATGGCAGAAAGGTATTCGTGCATCGGGAGAGCTTTCCCCTCTACGGCGAGGGAAAAATCAGCCTGGGTCACGACAGCAGCGAATCGGAAACCATCTATTTTACTTTTCCCGAATAGACGGCATCGAGCGCCGAGCGCATTACCAGTGTGTTCCGGTGTTGGCTAGGCGGCCCACCGCCGGCGCCACAAGACTACCCAGATACAGATAATCCTCGGTTTCGGTCACCGAGGTGAGCATGGGATACTGTCCCTTCGGGTCCTGCAAATCCGCCACCACCACGCCGTAATCGGTGAAGGCGATGATATGCCCGTAGGACACCGCCTTGGGGCGTACGAACGCGGGCAGGCGTTGGATGATCCGGCGCAGCCAGGGTTTGCCCGCCCATTTGTCCAGCAGCGCGTTGCGGGGTGAGATCAAGGCCACCCAGTAGCGGCCGTCTCGACCTCGGGTCAAATTGTCGGGAAAGCCGGGCAAGTCTTCCAGCAACAGTTCGGCCTGACCTTTCCGGTCCCCGGCGAGCCACACTTTCAATATCCGGTAGGCGCCGGTTTCGACCACCAGGACATGGCTTTGGTCGGGGCTGACGGCCACCCCGTTGGCGAAATTCAAACTATCGATCACGGTCGATGTCTGGCGGGTGGCGGGGTCGAACACCAGCAGGCGGCCATGGCCGCCGTGTTCGAGAATATCGAGCAAACTGGCCTCATAGGCGCCGCCGGATGCTTCGGCGCCGAACCGGGTCGAGGAGTCGGTAAAGTAAATCTTGCCGTCGGCGGCGGTCGCTACGTTGTTGGCGTAGCCTATGGGAATGCCGTCGGCCGTGGTCGCCAGGGTCTCGATCCGGCCGTCGGGGGTGATGGCCAGCAGGCCACGGTAAGCGTCGGCGACGATCAAACGGCCTTGCGGATCGAAATCCAGGCCCAGAGGCCGGCCGCCCGTATTCACCCAGCGTTGGGGCTTTGCCTTGTCGGACTCGAAGCGCACGATCCAGCCGTCATGCGTGGCCGCGTAGATGCGCCCCTGGCTATCCAGCACGACATCTTCCGGGCCGTAATCGTCGCCTAACGGCAGCGTCTCTACGCCGCTGAGCCGTGTGTTGACGGCAAAAACTCCACTGTAGCCGGGATCGGGGGGTGGTTTCCATGCCACCGGCGTGATCGGTACCGGCCAAGCCAGCACATATCCCAGCAGTCCGACGGTCAGGATCAGAAGACCCCAGGCGATTTTCTCTATCATGTTGTCCGGATCGAGTCACGGGTGGCGTTGACGGGCAGGGTGCGCGGGCGCCGAGTATAGCACCGGCGCCCATCGGGCGAGTCGCGCCTCTTACGACTTTGCGGATTATTTGCGCGTGGGCAAGCCGTTCAGACGGGGAGCCAGGTAATGGGCGACGTGAGGCGGCTGTGTGCCCCGATGAAAGGAGTGAACCCGTTCCTGCAACTGTTTGTCCGCTTGGGTCACCCGCTGGTGATGCCGCAGATGCCCTAGCCAGGAATCTTCCATGAAGTATTCGACGAAGCGACCGGGCCGTTCGGCGTCTTCGACCACGCCCCAGGTGACGGCGCCCGCGCGCCGGCGGGCATCGGCCTGTTCCGTCAAAGCCGCCAGGAAATCCTGTCGGTCGGACTCGTCCACCTGGTGCTCGATCATCACCATGACCGGTCCCCTATCATGGGGTGCGTCCAAGGTGACGATGGGTTGCGGCCAGTGCATGGAGGGCGAAAGATCCAGGCCCGCTCCCTGAGTGAGCTGGGCCTTCCAACTCAGCGGAATAGCCAGAAGCGCGCCGCTGGCGGCCAGCAGCAGGGCGGTGGGAAGCGTGCTGCTTTCGGCGATTTTTCCCCAGATCGCGCTACCCAGCGCCATCGAGCCAAAAAATACCGTCAGGAACACCGATAATCCCCGTGCCCGCACCCACTCTGGCAGAGCGAACTGGGCCGACACGCTGATGCTGGAAAGAATGGTGATCCAACTGGCCCCGAAAAGCAGGCAGCTCAGAACGGCGACGGCGGGTATCCGGCTGCTGGCCAAAAGCCCCATGACCAGGGCCGCGTTGGTGGTGGCCAGCCCCACCAGTACGCTGATATTGATCCGCCGTTTGAGGCGTGGCAACACCATGGCGCCGAGCACGGCGCCCAATCCCACCGAGCCCAGCAATATCCCGTACAGTTTGGCGCCGCCTTGCAACTCGTGTTTGGCGACCAAGGGTAGCAAGGCCCAAAACGCGCTGCCGAAAATGAAAAAGGCCGCGCCCCGTAGCAAGGTGGCCTTGAGTGGGGCGCTGGCGTGGGTGTAGCGCAAACCCGTAACGATCGCGTTGCCCAAGGACTCGACCGGCAGAGTGTTGGGAGGTGAAGGCGGTGGCCGCCACCAACCCAGGGCGGCGATCACGCCGAGAAAACTCAGCGCATTGAAGGCAAAGGGCGCCGCCATGCCGATGCCGACGATCATGAAACCGGCCAGCGCCGGCCCAATGGCGCGACTGATGTTGATGCCCACGCTGTTGAGGGCTAGCGCCGCCTGCAAATCTTCGCGGGGAATCAACTGCGGGACGATCGCCTGCCAGGTTGGGGCCGAAAAAGCCGTGCCCGTCCCCAGGAGGAAAGCGAAAAACAGCAACAAATAGGCATTCATCCAACCCAGCCAGACCAGGGTGGCGAGAACCGCCACGGTAATCGCCATGGCGGTTTGCATACCCATCAGGAGGCGCCGGCGGTCTAGGCTGTCCGCCAGCGCGCCGGCCGGTAGGGCAAATAGGAAGATCGGCAGGGTGGTGGCCGATTGAACCAGCGCGACCATCAGCGGAGACGGCGCCATCGAAGCCATGAGCCAGCTCGATCCCACATCGTTCATCCAGGTGCCGATGTTGGAAACGACGGTCGCGCACCACAGGATGGCGAATACCGAATGACGGAAAGGCGACCAGGCCGAAATCCCTTCGGCCGGCGATTTTGCCGCGTTTGGCGGATTTTCGGACATTCGGGGGCGACGTCAGGCAGCCAGTTTGGCGGCGATGCGGGCTACATGGGCGCCTTGGTATCGAGCCATCGCAAGTTCTCGGTCGCTGGGCCGACGGGAGCCGTCCGCGCCGGCAATGGTGCCCGCGCCGTAGGGCGAGCCACCCTTCAACTCGGAAATATTCGCCAAATCCGGGCAGGCGTAGGGCAGACCGACGATGACCATGCCGTGGTGCGCCAAGGTATTCCAAAAGGACGTAATCGTGGTCTCGTTACCCCCGCCCGTGCCGGTCGAAGTGAACACGCTGCCCACCTTGCCGACCAGAGCGCCTTTCGCCCACAGCCCGCCGGTCTGATCCAGGAAGTTGCGCATCTGGGATGTCATATTGCCAAAGCGGGTCGGTGTGCCGAACAGGATGGCATCATACTCGCTCAACTCGCTGGGCGTCGCCACCGGGGCCGTCTGATCCACCTTGAAACCGGATTTCTGGGCGATTTCCGCGGGAACCAGTTCCGGCACGCGTTTAACGGTGACATCGGCGCCAGCTTCCCTGGCCCCCGCCGCGACCGCCTCGGCCAACGTTTCGATGTGACCGTAGCTCGAATAATAGAGAACTAAACACTTTGCCATGGCGATTTACCTCTTGTGGGTTGGTCGGTTGGTCGGTTCGATACGACACCGGCTCGCGACACCGCTGCCGTTCATCGGTTTGTCAGGGATTAAGGTTTAAGTTGGATGATGGCGCGCCATTCAACGGGTGAACCGGTGCGGCCGGTTCACCTCGTTGTGCCTTCCACCGGGTCAGGCCGCTACAGGCCATGGGGCGGAACGATCCGCTGTCGCAGTTTTGCCGCTCGTTCGACGGGGTTTAGGGCAGATCGAACAACAGCACCTCGGCGTCGGCCAATCCTTCGATACGCACTTGGGGTTCATTGGCGACCCAGGCGCCGTCGCCGGTCTTGAGCGTTTGCCCGTTGATGCTGACCGTGCCGCGCGCGACCTGCACATAGGCTTGGCGACCCATCGCCAAGGCGTAGTCGGCCGCTTCTCCGCTTTCCAGCACAACGCTCGACAACGAGGCATCCTGGTGAGCGGTCAGGGAACCGTCCCGTCCATCGGGAGATGCCAACAGTTTAAACCGCCCACGTTTTTCCTCCGCCGAGAAAAACTTTTGCTCGTAACCCGGTCGTACGCCCGACCGGTTCGGTTGCAGCCAAATCTGTAATAGATGCAAGGGCTCCGTGGCCGACGGGTTGAATTCGCTGTGCAAAATGCCGGTTCCGGCGCTCATGCGCTGCACGTCGCCAGGCCGGATCACCGAGCCGTTACCCAGGCTGTCCTTGTGCTCCAGGGCTCCCGAGAGCACGTAAGTGATAATCTCCATGTCACGGTGCCCGTGCGTGGGGAATCCGCCGCTGGGCGCGATGGTGTCGTCGTTGATGACACGTAGGTTGGAGATGCCCATATGGCGGGGGTCGTAGTACTCGCCGAAGGAAAACGTGTGGTAGGTGTCCAACCAGTCATAGCGAACGTGACCGCGTTCTTCCGCGTTTCTGATGGTAATCATGCCGGTCCTCCAAAAAGTGGCGTTTGACGATGGCAATAACTTAGCGTTTCACTAGGTCTTGATAAACACCTCAGAACGCTAAACACTATTGCGTAATTTGAAATAATCGGGGTGGCCGTGGAGGATTTGGAGATTTTCGTGAATGTAGTGGAGGCGGATGGCTTTACCGCCGCTGCGGCTCTGATGAACATGACGGTGACGGCCACCAGCCGGCGTGTGAAGGCGCTGGAGGAACGTCTGGGCGTCCGGTTGCTGAATCGCACCACGCGGCGTATCAGTCTGACCGAGGCCGGGCAGATTTATTTCGATCAGGTGCGGCGCATCCTCTCCGAGTTGCGCGATGCCGAGGAGCAACTCAGCCAATTATCCGGCTCGGCGCGCGGGACGCTGCGGGTTACCGCGCCCATGACCTTTGGCGTGCGCCGCCTGGCACCGTGGATCGCGCGCTTCGCGGACGCCCATCCGCAACTGCAGGTGCAGTTGCATCTTGACGATCAAACCATCGATATTGTGGGCCAGGGCTTGGATATGGCGCTACGGATCGGTTATCCACGGGATTCCAGTTTGATCGCCCGTCCTATTCTGCCGGTTGCCCGCTATGTCTGCGCCGCTCCCGCTTATCTGCAAAAATGGGGCGCTCCCCAAACGCCCCTGGATTTGTTGCGGCATTCCTGCCTGCACTACGACAATCTCAGCGTGCGCGAGGAATGGACGCTAAACGGTCCCGACGGACCCGAAGCGGTGGAAGTGCAGGGCCGATTGTGCAGCAATAACGGCGAGGTGTTGTGTGAAGCGGCTGTCCAGGGTTTGGGGATCGTTCTGCTGCCCGATTTCATGGTCGAACAGGCCCTGGCCGAGAACCGATTGCAACGCATTCTGGAAGGTTTCGAGCCCCCGCCCTTCACCTTGTACGCGCTGTATCCCTCACGTCATTTCGTCCCGACCAAGATCCGCTTGTTGCTGGATTTTCTCATTCTCGCGGCCGGCCAAGGGGCGATCGGTCGGCATTTCTCGGGTAACCCACCGTGATTGCAAGCGCGCGACCTTCATGAAGTGGCTCACTTTGGTCGCGGCGCTTAGCGATGGCAAACCGCTGGACGCCTTGTCGCCGAATGGAGAAGGCGTCGCCGATTTACAACTGGGCGACGGCTGCGGACTGGAGCCGGACCGTTGGCGGCGGCTGGGCGATGGCGCGGAACTGGAGGTGGAGGGCTTGGGCGTGTTGCGCAATCGGGTCGTGCACCCCGGCGGCCCGGTCTAACGGTGCGTTCCTCCCTGCCCGCGATCCAGGGCCCGGTAGCTGATGGCTTCCGTCAAATGCGCGGTCAGAATCGAATCGCTGTCCGCCAGATCGGCGATAGTTCGTGCTACCTTGAGAATCCGGTGATAGGCGCGGGGCGACAGTCCCAAGTGTTCCAGGGCTTTTTCCAACAGCCCATGGTCGCTGTCGCTGAGCGCGCAGTGACGGGTGATCTCTTTGGGCGTCATGGCGTTGTTGGCCTTGCCTTGACGCCGTTGTTGTCGAACGCGGGCGAGGCTGACGCGTTCCCCGACAAGCTGGCTGGATTCCTCGGAGGTTTCGCCGCGCAACAGACGATGGGGTAAGCGCGGTACTTCGATCTGCATATCGACGCGGTCCAGTAATGGGCCGGAGACCCGCGCCCGATAACGGCGGACTTGTTCAGTGGTGCAGGCGCAGGCCCGTTCCGAATCGCCCAGATAACCACAGGGACAGGGATTCATCGCCGCCACCAGTTGGAATCGGGCCGGGAAATCGGCCTGGCGGGCCGCTCGGGAAATCGTGATGCGTCCCGACTCCAGAGGCTCGCGCAGCACTTCCAGAACCCGCCGATCGAACTCGGGCAGTTCGTCCAGGAACAGCACGCCATTGTGGGCCAGGGAGATTTCGCCGGGACGCGGTTGGCTGCCGCCGCCGACCAGAGCGACTCCCGAGGCCGTGTGATGCGGTGCGCGAAACGGCCGAACGCCCCATTGTTGGAGATCCAGTCCCGGGTTACTGACCGACGCGACGGCGGCGGTCTCGATCGCTTCGGCCTCGTCCATGGGCGGCAGGATGCCCGGCAAGCGACTGGCCAGCATGGTTTTGCCGGTACCCGGTGGGCCGATCAGCAACAGGTTATGGCCGCCGGCGGCGGCGATTTCCAACGCCCGTTTGGCATGATGCTGGCCCCGCACCTCGCTCAAATCCGGAACCGAGGCGCGTTGCCCACGCGGTATCCGGCTGACGTGGGCTTGGAGTTCGGGCGAGCCGCGCAAGTGAGCGCACACGTCCAGCAGATGCGCGGCGGCATGGACCTTCAATTCGCCGACCAGGGTGGCTTCGTCGGCATTGGCCTGCGGCGTCAACAGCGCACGGCCTGCCTCGCGACAGGCCAGAGCCGCCGGCAGCACACCGCGTATGCCGCGCAGTTCGCCGCCGAGCGCCAGTTCACCGAGAAATTCATGACGGGTCAGATGAGTATTGGGGATCTGCCCGGAGGCCGCGAGTATGCCTAGAGCGATGGGTAGATCGAAGCGCCCGCCTTCCTTGGGCAGATCCGCGGGCGCCAGGTTGATGGTGATGCGGCGGGAGGGAAATTCGAAGCGGCTGTTGATGAGGGCGCCGCGGACCCGGTCCTTGCTTTCCTTGACCGCCGCTTCCGGCAGACCGACGATGGACAGACTGGGGAGTCCGTTGGATAAATGCACCTCGACGCTGACCAGAGGTGCGTCGATACCGGCTTGAGCGCGGCTGAAAACTAACGCCAGCGACATGAGGATCGTCTCGAAACTACCGACTATCTGATTCAGTGCGGAGCATACCCGCGAGTTTCTGCTCCATTTTGGACGGTGGCCGACGGCTCACGGTCCGGTTGATCCACGCCATCCGGCGTGGGCGTAAGCTGTGGGCCGCTCAGGCCTCGTCCTTGGGCGGCGCGGGCTTGGCCGTACGCCGCCGCGGTTGAGCCTTTTCCTCCAAGGCCGCGACCTGTTGTTCCAGGGCCTCCAATTTGGCGCGAGTACGTGCCAGCACCGCTTGCTGCACATCGAATTCCTCACGCGTCACCAGATCCATTTTAGCGAACGCCGTTTGCAGTACAGCATGGAAATTCTTTTCCAGGTCGGCTTGCATCTGGCGGAAGCCCGCTGGAACCAGTTCAGCGAAGCGTTTCGATAAATCGTCGATGATCTTGGGATCAATCATGCGGTGGACTCCTCATGGGGCATTGGCTTTGTGTTGGCAAACCAGTTTAGCGGGGTTTTGCCAAGGCCAGCAAAACTTGTTTTCTGCACTAAATTGGTGCCTGCCGTTTTTTGGTGCGCCAAGTCTGGTGCTTTTCTGAATCGGCCATCATTTCAACTTCTCGCAGCAGCGGTCTGTTTCAGCAGGCTTTTTTATATGGCACGCGCCATGCTTGGGGTTTTCTGTCTCAATCCGGCGGTCGCGCGCGGATAAAGCAACAGATGGGAGTTCTTTGATGAACCCGATAGCCCACAGTAACCCGGCCCTCGCCAGCGTGGGGGCCACATTCACGAGGAGCCGTTCGTCATGAAGTTAATCACCGCGATTATCAAGCCTTTCAAGCTGGACGATGTGCGAGAGGCCCTGACCGAGGTCGGTGTCCAGGGTATCACGGTCACCGAGGTCAAGGGTTTCGGCCGGCAGAAAGGCCACACCGAGCTGTATCGGGGTGCGGAGTACGTGGTGGATTTTCTGCCCAAAGTCAAGGTCGAGGTGGGCGTTGACGACAGCCTGGCGGAACGAGTCATTGAGACCATGACCAAGGCAGCCAATACCGGCAAGATCGGCGACGGGAAGGTGTTCGTGTCCGACATGGAACAGGCCATCCGTATCCGCACGGGAGAAACCGGACCGGAGGCGTTATAGCTCCACGCAAAATTAGAGAGGTGTAAGGTGGAACAGGTATTAGAACTGAAATACGCGCTGGATACGTTTTATTTGCTGATGACTGGCGCACTGGTGATGTGGATGGCGGCCGGCTTTGCCATGCTCGAAGCGGGTCTGGTGCGCGCGAAGAATACGGCGGAGATTCTGACCAAGAATATAGCGTTGTATTCGATCGCCTGCGTGATGTATCTATTGGTGGGCTATCAGATCATGTACCCCGGTGAGGGGCTCAACGCCTATATCCCCAGCATCGGTTTCCTCGTCAGCGAAGGCAATACGCGGGAAATGGTGCTGGCTGGCGGCGACAGCGCGCCCGTCTATGCCGATATGGCCGACTTTTTCTTCCAGGTCGTATTCGTGGCGACGGCCATGTCCATCGTCTCCGGTGCGGTGGCCGAGCGCATGCGGCTGTGGGCTTTTCTATTTTTCGCCGTGGTGATGACCGGCTTCATCTATCCGGTCCAAGGATATTGGAAATGGGGCGGTGGTTTCCTGGATCAATTGGGATTCCTCGATTATGCCGGTTCCGGAGTGGTCCATTTGTGCGGGGGTACGGCCGCGTTAGCGGGTGTACTGCTGCTCGGACCACGCTTGGGTAAATACGGTAAGAATGGCGAAATCGTGCCGATTCCGGGCGCCAACCTGCCGCTCGCTACCCTGGGCACCTTCATTCTGTGGTTGGGCTGGTTCGGTTTCAATGGCGGTTCGCAGTTGGCGGTGTCGGATGTCGAGAACGCGAATGCGGTCGCCAAGGTATTTGTCAACACCAACGCGTCTGCGGCTGGCGGTCTGCTCGCAGCTACGGTGACGGCTCGGTTGTTGTTCGGCAAGGCCGATCTCACCATGATTCTGAACGGCGCCTTGGCCGGATTGGTGGCCATCACCGCCGAGCCGCTGACGCCCAGTCCGGGGTTGGCCACGCTGATCGGCGTCGCCGGTGGCGTATTGGTGGTGTTCGCCATCGTATTTCTGGACAAGATGCGCATCGACGATCCGGTCGGAGCGATTTCCGTGCATGGCGTCTGCGGCATCTGGGGCTTGCTAGCCGTTACCTTGTCCAATCCCACCGCCACATTGCTGGCTCAGGTGACGGGCCTGTTCAGCATCATGGTCTTCGTCTTCATCAGCAGCCTCATCGTCTGGACGATTCTGAAGTTCACTATCGGCCTGCGTGTCGATGAGGAGGAAGAAATCGAAGGCGTCGACCTCGGCGAATGCGGTGTCGAGGCTTATCCCGAATTCACAGGCAACCAGAGCTGATCATTCGCGGTAAGCCAGAGAACCCTGTCCCCATTATGATGTTTTGGTACCCCGATCAGCCTCTCAAACTATCGGGACTTCACGGCTTTTTCAGCTAAAACAACAACTCAACGGAATCTCGTGCAATGAAAATTTCTCGTTCGTGTTTTAGGATCTGGATGTCGGTGCTGCTGCTTTTTCCCGCACTGGCTCTGGCTCAGGATAAGCCGGAATTGAGTGCCGGCGATACCGCCTGGATGCTGACATCGACGGCTTTGGTGCTGTTCATGACCATCCCCGGCCTGTTCCTGTTCTACGCCGGTATGGTGCGCAGTAAGAATGTGTTGTCGGTGATGATGCAGTGTTTCGCGATCACATCGATGGTGACCGTCCTATGGACCCTTTACGGCTATAGCCTGGCTTTCGACACCACCGGCATGGAGGCGGGCGTAGTCAACCTGAGAACTTTTATCGGGGGATTCGGCAAGGCATTCTTGAGCGGCGTGACCGTGGACAGCCTGACCGGGACTATTCCTGAAACGGTGTTCATGACCTTTCAGATGACCTTCGCCATCATCACCCCGGCCCTGATCGTCGGCGCTTTCGCCGAACGTATGAAGTTCTCCGCGATGATGTTGTTCATGGCGCTGTGGTTCACCGTCGTGTACGCGCCGATCGCGCATATGGTGTGGAGCGGCGATGGCGCTCTGTTGTGGGATTGGGGCGTGCTGGATTTCGCCGGCGGTACGGTGGTGCACATCAACGCGGGTATTGCCGGGTTCGTGGCCTGCTTGGTCACCGGTAAGCGCAAGGGTTATCCCACCGTGCAGATGACGCCGCATAACCTGACTTACACGATTATCGGCGCCTCCATGCTGTGGGTAGGCTGGTTCGGCTTCAATGCCGGCAGCGCGGTGGCGGCCAGCGGGACCGCCGGTATGGCTATGGCGGTGACCCAGATTGCGACAGCCACGGCGGCATTGGCCTGGATGTTCGCGGAATGGATGAGTCACGGCAAGCCCAGCGTGTTGGGCATCGCCTCGGGGGCTGTCGCTGGATTGGTGGCCATCACCCCGGCTTCCGGCACCGCGGGTCCTATGGGCGCTCTGCTGATCGGTGCGGCGTCCGGAATCATCTGTTTCCTGTGTGCGACCAAGCTCAAGCGTGCTATGGGTTACGACGACTCGCTGGATGTGTTCGGTGTGCATGCCGTCGGCGGTATCGTCGGCGCCATTCTGACCGGCCTGTGCGCCGATGCCAGTTTCGGTGGGGTGGGTTTGGCCGAAGGCATGTCCCTCGGCGGTCAATTGTGGGCACAGACCAAGGGCGTGTTGTTTACCGTCGTGTATTCCGGAATCGTCAGCTTCATTCTGCTCAAGGTGGTGGATGTGATCGTCGGTTTGCGGGTCAGCGACGAGGACGAAACCCAGGGTCTGGATATTTCGCTGCACGACGAGCGTGGTTACAGCCTGTAGGGTTTTACGCTATAGTCAGCGTTATTGGTTATTCAAAGCAAAGCACGGCAGGGTTCAATCATGAAACTCATTACCGCGATCATCAAACCGTTCAAACTTGACGATGTGAGGGAGGCCCTTTCCGCGGTTGGCGTGCAGGGCATCACAGTGACCGAGGTCAAGGGTTTCGGCAGGCAAAAAGGTCACACCGAACTGTATCGAGGTGCAGAATACGTCGTGGATTTCCTACCCAAGGTACGGATTGAAATCGGCGTGGATGACGCCATCGTCGACCGGGTTATCGATGCTATCTGCAAAGCCGCCAATACCGGCAAGATCGGCGACGGCAAGATCTTCGTCTTCAATCTGGAGCAGTCTGTTCGTATCCGCACCGGCGAGACTGGCGCGGACGCCTTATAAGCCCTGTTTCTCGGTTCCGTCCCTACCTGAGGGGGATGATCATCCCCCTCAGCGGTTTTTCCAGCCGACCCCCGGCGCCCCTCTCGACAATCAGAACTCCAAAGCTCGCCGCATGAATTCCGGTTGAGCCAATGCGCCCCGGTGTATGTCGGCGTTGTAGTATTGCGTGGGAAACGTTTTGCTGCTCGCGTCGCCTTCGCGAAAGCGGCTGACCTCGCCGAGCCTGCCCGCCAGGGTAACGCTCCACCAGCCGGAAGGATAAACGCATTGGGGAAACGGTAGGCTGCGTATGTTGCGGAAACCCGCCGCGCGCATCTCGTCATGCATGGGATGGATGATTTTATCCATGTGGAATAAGGGCGATTCGCTCTGCTGGGCCAACAATCCCTGTGTCCCCAAGGACCGCAGGCAGTCCCGGTAGAATGATTGGGAAAACAGCCCAACGGCCGGACCGACGGGGTCCGTGCTGTCCACGATGATGACATCGTAGGCGCCGGCCTCCGCGTTTTTAACCCAGGCGATGCCGTCCTCGAAACGAAGACGCGCGCGCGGGTCCTGATTGGCCTCGCAAAGAGTGGGGAAAAAACGCTCCGCCGCCCGCGTGACCGCTTCGTCGATTTCCACCTGGGTGGCCGTCTCGACGCCGGGGTGACGCAGCACCTCGCGCAGCGTGCCGCAATCGCCACCACCGATGATCAGGACATGACGCGGTTGCGGGTGAGTGAACAGCACCGGATGAGTCAGCATCTCGTGATACAAGAAGTTGTCACGATCGCTGAGCATGATATAACCATCGATGACCATCAGATTCCCGAACTTCTCGGTGGCGTACACTTCGATATGCTGGAAAGGGCTGTGTTCATCCAGTAGCTTTTCCTTGATTTTCAGTGAAAAAGCCGAGCCGTTATGGTGATCGATTTCAGTGAACCATTCGCTGTTCAAAGCCACTTTCTGTATTACCTCGCTTGCTAAGAAATCGCTTGAGGACAATCCGCCGTGCGCGATCCACAACCCGCTTCGTCTTGGAGCCTGGCGCAAGCGCGCCAAATCTACAATATTGCCCGCTGGGGTGGTGATTATTTCGACATCAACGGTGAGGGCTGTATCGTCGCCCGTTCCCCGCATCATGATCGGCATCCCGGTGTCAATCTGCAAGCACTGGCTCGGGATCTCCAGGGGCAGGGCTATGGCCTGCCGATACTGGTCCGCTTTAACCATATCCTGCATGACCGTGTCGATCGCCTGTGCCAGGCGTTCGCCCAGGCGATTCGGGACGAGGACTATGGCGGCCATTACACGGCGGTCTATCCCATCAAGGTCAATCAACAGCGCAGCGTGGTGGAGCAAATCATCGGGCATGGCGGTAGCCGCGTGGGCCTGGAAGCGGGCAGCAAGCCGGAACTCATGGCGGTCATGGCGTTGTCCCGCCCCGGAGGGGTTATCGTCTGCAACGGTTACAAGGATCGCGAATACATCCGTCTGGCCTTGATCGGCAGGCAACTGGGCCTACGGGTGTTCATCGTCGTGGAGAAGCCGTCGGAACTCGATATGATCATTCCCGAAGTCGAGCGGCTGGGCGTGCGGCCGCGGTTGGGCATCCGGGTCCGTCTGGCCTCGATAGGCGCGGGCAAATGGCAGAACACGGGCGGTGATAAATCCAAATTCGGATTGTCCGCGGGACAGGCGTTGTTGGCCGTGGAGCGCCTGCGGGCCGCGAACATGTTGGATACCTTGAACCTGTTGCATTGCCACATGGGTTCGCAAATCGCCAATGTCCGGGACATACAAAACGGCCTTCGGGAAGTCGCCCGCTATTACGCGGAACTGCGCCGCCTGGGAGCGCCGTTGAATACGGTCGACGTGGGGGGTGGGTTGGGCATCGATTATGAAGGCACCGCTTCGCGCAACGATTGCTCCATGAATTACAGCGTGCAGGAGTACGCCAATAACGTGGTGCACGCCTTGGCGGAAGTCTGCGCCGAACGGGATTTGCCTCACCCCGATTTGATCACCGAATCGGGGCGGGCGCTGACCGCCCATCATGCCCTGTTGATCGTCAATGTCATCGATCATCAACGGATTCCCGACGCCTATGAAAGCGCGCCGCCGCAAGCGCATGATCCGGCCATTCTGCGCGATCTCTGGTTGAGCTATCAGAGCGCGTCGCAAGGTTCCGCGCTGGAAGCCTATCACGATGCCGTGCACTGGCTTGGGGAAGCGCAGGCCATGTACGTGCATGGTCTGCTGACCCTGGAACAGCGTGCCCAGGCCGAGCGGCTGTATTTCGTCATCTGCCAGCGTGTGCGGTCGCTGCTGAATCCTCGCGTGCGCGCCCAGCGTGAAGTGTTGGATGAATTGAACGACAAGTTGGCGGAAAAATTCTTCGTCAATTTTTCAGTCTTTCAATCCTTACCGGACGTCTGGGCGATCGAGCAGATCTTTCCCATCATGCCCCTGCACCGTCTCGACGAGGAGCCGGTCAGCCGGGCGATCCTGGAGGATCTGACCTGCGATTCCGATGGATGCATCTCGCATTACGTAGACGGCGAGGGTGTGGAAACCACCTTGCCACTACCGCCCTACCGGGTCGGCGAGACCTATCTGCTGGGGATTTTCCTGGTCGGGGCCTACCAGGAAATTCTGGGTGACATGCATAACCTGTTCGGTGACACCGACGCGGTCAACGTGGAATTGACCGACGAGGGCGGGTATCGCCTGTTGGAACTGGAGCACGGCGATACGGTGGCCGATCTGCTGCGTTATGTGCATTTCGAGCCGGAAACGTTGTTGCGCGCCTATGAGGAAAAAATCGCCGACGCTCATCTTGATGACGAGCAACGCCGCGTGTGTCTCGCGGAATTGCGGTCGGGCCTGGAGGGCTATACCTATTTGGAGGATTGAGTGGGGGAAACCCGGTCCGGGGTGTCGCGGGACCGCGGCCAACCTTTGAGCAGCCGTTCTTCGGCGCGGGCCAATTGTTCCGGCGTGCCGCCCAGCACCAGAATATCGCCGGCTGCCAGGCGTAAATCCGCCAGGGGTTCATCGCCACGAATTCCGGCGCGCCGGACGGCGGTGATCGAGACGCCGAGTTCGGTCAGGCGTAATTCTCCCAGCGGCTTGTCGACCGCGAAGGCTTCGGAGGGGAGAAAGACGCTGCGCAAGCGTTCGTGGTCGCGGCCCATCTCGGGCCGCCGTTCGGCCTCCGAGCGGCGGAAGAACATCCGCAGCATCTGATAACGGTCGCCGCGCACTTGGCGCATGCGGCGTACCACCCTGCCGATAGGTACTTCCAGCAGGAGCAGCAACTGCACCGCCAGCATCAGGCTCGATTCCAACGTCTCCGGAACGACTTCCGTGGCGCCTTCTTCCAGCAATTGATCCAGATTCGTATCGTCGCGGGTGCGTACCAGGATGGGCAGATCCTTTCGCAGCGAACGGGCATGGCGGAGAATGCGCAAGGCGCTGCGCGGATCGGCGAACGTGATGATCAAGGCGCGCGCCTGCGTCATTCCCGCCGCTTGCAGGATGTCCCGATGAGTGGCGTCACCGTAGAAGACCCATTCGCCGGCTTCCCAGGCGGCTTTGATGCGGCCCGGCTCCAGATCCAGCGCCACATAGGTGAAGCCCTCGTCGCGCAGGAAACGGGCCATGTTCTGGCCAATGCGGCCGAATCCGCAGATGATGACATGGCCTTGGAACGTGCGCGTGGCGCTGGCGATTTCCCGCGCTTGACGTGCCGCTCCGCCGGGTTGGGTCGCGAATAGGGCCTTGGAGAGCAGGCTGTTGTGGCGAATGATCAACGGCGCCAGGGCCATGGACACAATGATGGACGCCAAGATCGGTTGGCTTTGGGCATCGTTCACCAAGCCCTGCTGCAGGGCCAACGCCAACAGAGCGAAACCGAATTCGCCGCCTTGCGCCAACACGGCGCCGGTGCGCAGGGCCGTCGCGCGATCGTATCCGGCAAGCCGCGTCAACAAGGCGATGAAAAGCCCCTTGCCTAGCACCAAGCCCAGCGTCAACAACAGCACCCAGGGCCAGATCGTGGGTAGCATCGGCCAAGCCAATTGCATGCCGACGATGATGAAGAACAAGCCGAGTAGCACGTCACGGAAGGGACGGATGTCGGATTCGATCTGGTGGCGGTATTCGGTCTCGCTCAGCATCATCCCGGCCAGAAAGGCCCCCAGAGCGAGTGACAAGCCCAGCAGATAGGTCACCCAGGCGGCGGCCAGTGACACCAGCAAGACGGTGAGCGTGAACAACTCGGCCGATCGGGAAGCGGCGATCTGGTGAAACAGGGGCCGTAGCAACCAGCGTCCCAGCGCCAACAGACTCACGCAAGCCACCACGCCTTTGCCGAAGGCCATCGACAGAGCCAGCCCCAGCGTGTGGCTCTCCCCCGCCAAAATCGGGATCATGACCAGAAACGGCACGGCCGCGAGATCCTGAAACAATAGAATGCCCAAGGCCAAACGACCTTGCAGGGACTGCAGTTCCAATTGTTCCGTCAGTTGTTTGACGACGATGGCGGTGGAGGACATCGCCAGTGCTCCCCCCATCACCAGGGCGGCGGGCGCGGAAATACCGGAAGCCCAGGCGATGAGACCGCCCGACAAGGCGGCGCCCAGTACTTGTGCGCCACCGAGTCCAAGCAAGGGTTTGCGCAGCGCCAGCAGTTGCGGTATGGAAAATTCCAAGCCCAGGGTGAACAGCAGAAATACCACGCCGATCTCGCCCAACAGGTGCGTGGTCGCACTATCCTCCAGCCAGCCCAGCGCATTGGGTCCCACCAGCACGCCCACGCACAGATAACCGAGAATGGGTGGAAGATTGAGTTTGCGCAAAGCCGCCACCATCACTACGGATAGGGCAAGCAGCGTTAAAATATCGGTTAAGTTACTGTGAGGCATGGCCTCGCCGGCGGATGTGAGCCGCCAGCCCCGGAGATCGTGATGCGGACAATCCCTATAGTATTGTTAATGACGGGTCTTGGCTTGACGGCTGTGGCCCAGGAAGGCGTTTATCGCTGGCAGGATGCGGAAGGCCAGGTCCATTATGGCGATGCACCGCCCCCAAATGGTGCAGCAACGCCAGCTACTTTGAATCCTGAACCGGTTCGGGTCAAGCCGCCGGAACAGGTTTATACCTGGACGGACGCTGAGGGTGGAGTGCACTATGGGGAACGGCCGCCCGCCGATCAGGCTGCAAAGACCGTGGATATGGATTCGCGATCAATGTCGACGATACAGGGCACGCAATTTCGAGCGGGTGAGCGCGCCTTGCTTCGCGAACTGGAAGGGGATAGGCAATGACGGTTTACACGATGGGCGCCATTCGGGTGGGGCGGTGACGAAGCAGCCAATATCGGGGTCTAAAACCGCTGCCCGGCTTTCTTGGCAGCCCAGTCATCCGGCCAGCGCCGTTGTATCTCACTCAGCCACGCTTGCCGCAAGCGGCGTCTTTCCCCCAGGGGGGCGCCGACCAACAAAGCGCGGTAATAGTCATGGGATGCCCGGGTCACGGCCCGATCATCCGGGGGTAATGCGTCGATTTCGTGCAGAGTCATCATGATTGCACCTCACGGGTAACATACAGGATATGAAGCAAACATCATGCCTATTAAGTATGTGTGAAGTGATACATTTCTGGCCAAGATGATACGCTTTCTGTAATCATGATACATTCGTCTTGATTTGACAACACAGAATGACGCCGCAATCCCCTAATCGGGCTAGAGTCCCGCGGCGTGGCTCCAGTTTTTACTACAGTTTGCTGACGCTGACGATGGAACAACGCGAGGCGCTCACGACGCTGTATGGGTTTCTGCGAGAAATCGTGGACATCGGCGAAGCCCGCCCGGATACGCCTGGTATTCAAGCCAAACTGGAGTGGTGGCGCGAGGAAGTTGAACGGCTGTTCGCCAGACGGGCGCAGCATCCGTCGACTCGGGCCTTGAGTCCACTGGTCGATGCTTTTGGATTGCAGGCCGGTGATTTTCGCGAAATCATCGAGGCGGTGGTGACAGCACAACACGTTCGCATTATGCCGAGTTTCCCGGTATTGGCCCAATATTGCCAAGGTTTGGGAAGCGCGCCGCTGCGTCTTGGTGCGACGCTGGTGGGACGGGATAGGGGACGCGACCGTGGATTTACCGACGCAATGGGGCTGTTTTTGCAATTGCTGCGTATTTTGCGGCGAGTACGACAGGACGCATCACGCGGGCGGATCTTTTTGCCACAGGATGAAATGCAGCGATTTGGCGTGGCTCCCGAGGATTTATTTCAGGGTCGGACGAACGAGACGACACGGGCGTTGTTCCGCTGGCAGGCCGAACGTCTCAGGACATTTCAGGGACAGGCGTTCGCCGCATTGCCGGCGGCGGACCGCTATCGGCAACGGCAGGCCATCGCCTTGGCGGAAATGGCGAGCGCCGTTCTCGATGAGATCGAGGCCGATGGCTTCCGGCTGACGAAACAACACATCACGCTGACGCCGTTGCGCAAGCTGTGGATTACGGGGCGCGTCATGCGCCGTGAACGGCGTTATCAACGCCGCCATTAAGCCTGGAACCGCCGTCGCGGGGGCCAGCCTAAGCGATTATCGAGTTCATTCAAACTGAGTCGAACCATGCACGATTATCATCCTTCCTCCGATCTACTCAAGGATCGGGTCATTCTGGTCACCGGAGCCGGAGCCGGCATCGGCCGTGCCGCGGCACGCTGCTTCGCCGCCCATGGCGCCACGCTGATTTTGTTGGGACGCACCATCCGCAAGCTGGAACAGGTCTATGACGAAATCGAAACAGCCGGCGGTCCGCAAGCGGCCATCTATCCCATGAACTTGGAAGGAGCGGCGCCCAAGGACTATGCGGAGCTGGCGCAGGTGCTGGAAAACGAATTCGGTCGTCTCGATGGGCTGCTACACAATGCCGCCATCCTGGAAGGTCTGACGCCGATCGTTCACTACAGTCTCGAAACTTGGTATCGGGTATTGCAGGTCGATCTCAACGCGCCGTTCCTCCTCACCCAGGCCGTGCTGGGATTGTTGCAGCGTTCGCCCGACGCCTCGGTGGTGTTCTCCGGCGATGTCGTGGGTGATGAAGGACGGGCCTATTGGGGGGCGTATGCGGTCGCCAAGGGCGGGTTGCAAACCCTGATGAAGCTCTTGGCGAACGAGCTGAAAGCCAATACCTCCGTCCGGGTCAACAGCATCGATCCCGGCAAGATACGGACCCAATTGCGACTGCAGGCTTATCCCGCCGCCGATCCGGCGGAGTGGGCCGATCCCGAGACCATCATGAGCGCCTATCTGTATCTGATGGGACCGGACAGCCGGGGTGTGACCGGCAACTGTATCAAAGCGCAGGATTGACTCAGACCTGGTAGAAATCCCGGTACCAGGCCACGAAACGGGCCACGCCGTCCTCGACGGAAGTGCTTGGTTTATAGCCTACGTCTTGCACCAGGGCTTCGACGTCGGCATAGGTATCGGGTACGTCGCCGGGTTGCAACGGCAGCATGTTCATCTGCGCCTGGCAGCCCAGACACTGTTCCAGAACCTGGATGTAACGGAGCAATTCGACCGGCTGCTGGTTACCGATGTTGTAAAGACGGTAAGGGGCGTGACTGGTCGCCGGATCAGGCGCGTCGCTGGACCACGTGGGATCGGGCTCGGGAACTTTGTCCAACACCCGGATGATGCCTTCGACGATGTCGTCGATGTAGGTGAAATCGCGGCGATGTCGGCCGTAGTTGAAGACATCGATGGGCTGGTTTGCGAGCAATTGGCGGGTGAACTTGAACAAGGCCATGTCGGGTCGCCCCCAGGGGCCGTAGACCGTGAAAAAGCGTAAACCCGCGACGGGCAGGCCATAAAGATGGCTGTAGGTATGCGCCATCAACTCGTTGGCTTTTTTGGTGGCGGCATACAAGCTCAAGGGATGATCGACATTGTGGTGCACGGAAAATGGCAGCCGGGTATTGGCCCCATAGACCGAACTGGTCGAGGCGTAGATCAGACTTTCAACGCCATGATGGCGGCATCCTTCCAGCACGTTGAGAAACCCCACCAGATTGCTGTCCACGTAGGCATGAGGGTTCTCCGTGGAATATCGGACACCGGCCTGGGCCGCCAGGTTGACCACCCGCTGTGGGCGGAAGCTCGCGAAAACTTCGGCCATTTTGGCTCGCTCGGCCAGATCGACGCGTACATCGGTATAGCGGGGATGATTCTGCGCGCGCGCCAGGCGGGCTCGTTTCAAATTGACATCGTAATAGTCGTTGAGGTTGTCGAGACCGATGATCTCATCCCCGCGCTCCAGCAACCGTAACGCCAGCGCCGAGCCGATAAAACCGGCACTGCCGGTGATCAGTATTTTCATCAAAGCCGTCCATCAACCTGGTTAGCGGGAAACAGATATTTCACGTCGAACAATACCGCTTCCGGCTTGCCCAGGGTACGAATCTGAGCAGCACCCATCTCTTGGAACTGGCGATGGCCCACGGCGACGATCAATGCATCATAGGTGCCTGCCTGGGGGACTGCAATCGGTGCGATGCCATATTCATGGCGCGCTTCGAGTGGGTCAACCCACGGATCGAAGACATCGACCTGAGCGCTATAGCTGCGGAATTCCTCGACGATGTCCACGACACGGGTATTACGCAGATCCGGGCAGTTTTCCTTAAAGGTCAATCCCAGGATCAGCACCCTGGCATCCACCACCGGTATCCGCCGTCGCGTCATCAATTTGACCACCCGTGCGGCGACATGAGCGCCCATGCCATCGTTGATGCGCCGTCCGGCCAGTATCATCTCCGGGTGATAGCCTATGGCCTGGGCCTTGTGGGTCAAATAATAGGGATCGACACTGATGCAATGGCCGCCCACCAGGCCGGGACGGAAGGGCAGGAAATTCCATTTGGTCCCGGCCGCGCGCAAGACTTCTTCGGTATCGATTTCCAGCCGTTCGAACAACAGGGCCAACTCGTTGATCAAGGCGATGTTCACATCGCGCTGCGTGTTTTCGATGACCTTGGCGGCTTCGGCCACCCGGATGCTGGATGCCTTGAAGGTGCCGGCGGCGATGATGCGACGATACAAGGCATCCAACCGGTCCGCCGCTTCCGGGGTGGAACCGGCCGTGACCTTGAGAATCGACGTGACGCGATGCGCTTTGTCGCCCGGATTGATGCGCTCTGGACTGTATCCGGCAAAGAAATCTTGATTGAAGATCAGACCCGATTCCCGCTCCATGATCGGCACGCAGACTTCCTCGGTGGCGCCCGGATAGACGGTGGATTCATAGACGACGACATCCCCTTTGGCCAGCAACTGGCCGACGGTGGTGCTGGCCGAGATCAAAGGTCGCAAGTCGGGCCGTTTGTGCTCGTCGATCGGGGTGGGCACGGTGACGATGTAAACGTTGCAATCGGCCAGATCACGAGGATCGCTGGTGTAACGCAGTTGCCGGGCCTGAGCCAGCAATTCGGGTTCGACCTCCAGCGTGTTGTCCTTTCCGGCGCGTAATTCCTCGACACGGCTCGCTTTGACGTCGAAGCCCCAGGTCGGAAACTGTTTGCCGAATTCCACGGCCAGCGGCAGCCCCACGTAACCCAGCCCGATGATGCCGATACGTGCGTTTTCCAGGGTGAACATGGTGAATCCCCGCTTATTGTTTTGTAATCCTGATCGCCACCTGGCCGGTGGCCGATCCGTCACCGGCGCCAGACCCTACCAAGACAATTTTCTATTTGATGCGCATGCCGGGTTGGGCTCCCGCATCGGGCGCCAGCAGGTAGATGCCTTGATCGTCGCCCGCCGCCAATACCATGCCCTCGGAGGTCCCGAAGCGCATTTTGCGTGGGGCCAGATTCGCCACCATAACGGTTAACCGGCCTTGCAGAACGGCGGGATCGTAAGCGGACTTGATGCCTGCGAAAACCGTGCGCCGTTCACCACCGAGATCCAGCGTCAGCTTGAGCAATTTGTCGGCCCCCGCGACGGCTTCCGCGTGCTCGATACGGGCGATGCGCAGATCCACCTTGGCGAAATCGTCCAGGGTGATCGTCGCGGCGATGGGGTTGGCGCTCAGTGGACCTGCTGGCTGGCTAGGGGTCGATTGCAAATTGTCCTTCGAGGCGTCCACCATCGCCTGAATCTGATCGGATTCAATACGCTGCAACAAGGGTTTGAAGGGCGCGATGTCGTGATCGAGCAGGGGTTGATGCAACGCCTCCCAGGACAGCGCCGGGATTTGCAGAAACGCTTCGACATCCTCGGCTAGACGGGGCAAGACCGGTTTCAAGTAAATCATCAGTACCCGGAACAGATTCAGGCCCAAGCTGCACACGGCCTGTACCTCGTCGACCTGCTCGGGTTGTTTGACGAGCACCCAGGGTTTTTTTTCGTCGATGTATTGATTGGCGCGATCGGCCAGGGCCATGATTTCCCGCATGGCGCGATTGAATTCCCGGCCATCGTAGGCGGCGGCGATGGATTCCGCGGCCGTGACGAATTCCCCGAACAGCACCGGCTCGGCCAGCGATTGGGCGAGGCGGCCGGCAAAACGCTTGCTGATGAAGCCGGCGCAACGGCTGGCGATGTTGACCAGCTTGCCCACGAGGTCGCTGTTCACCCGCTGTTGGAAATCTTCCAGATTCAGATCCAAGTCGTCGATGCGATCGTTCAGCTTGGTGGCGATGTAATAGCGCAGGTACTCGGGGCGCAGGTGATCGAGATAGGTGCGGGCCTTGATGTAGGTGCCGCGGGATTTGGACATCTTCTGCCCGTCCACGGTGAGAAAGCCGTGGCAAAATACCCCCGTGGGCCGCCGAAACCCCGCGCCTTCCAGCATGGCCGGCCAGAACAGCGTGTGGAAATAGGCGATGTCCTTGCCGATGAAGTGATACAACTCGGCCTCGCTGTAATAGCGCCAGAATTCGTCGAATTCCAGGCCAACCCGGTCGCAATAGTTCTGGAAGCTGGCCATGTAGCCGATCGGCGCGTCCAGCCAGACGTAAAAGTATTTGCCCGGCGCGTCGGGGATTTCGAAGCCCCAGTACGGCGCATCGCGGGAAATGTCCCATTCCTGTAGACCGGCGCGGAACCATTCCTCCAGTTTGTTGGCCATCTGTTCCTGGACATGGCCGTTGGCTATCCAGGTTTTCAGCATGTCCTCGAAATCCCCCAGCTTGAAGAAGTAATGCAGGGATTCCTTGACCACGGGGGTCGCACCGGACAAGACCGATCGCGGGTTCTTCAAATCCGTCGGGGAATACGTGGAACCACAGTTCTCGCAGCTATCGCCGTATTGATCGGGCGTGCCGCAGCGCGGACATTCCCCTTTGATGAAACGGTCGGGGAGGAATATTTCCTTGACCGGATCGTACGCCTGGGTGATGACGCGTTGGACGATGCTGCCGGCTTCCTGCAACCGGCGGTAGATCAATTCCGCGAAATAGCGATTTTCCGGCGAGTGGGTGGAGTAATAATTGTCGAAACCGATCAGAAAGTCGTTGAAATCCGCACGATGCTCCGCTCCGATGCGTTCGATGAGTTGCTCGGGGGGCAGTCCCTCTTGCTGGGCGCGCAACATGATCGGCGTACCGTGGGCATCGTCGGCGCATACATAGTAACAGCGATGCCCGCGCAATTTTTGAAAGCGTACCCAGACGTCGGTTTGGATGTATTCCACCAGATGACCGAGGTGGATCGGACCGTTCGCGTAAGGTAAGGCGCTGGTGACTAAAATGCTGCGGGTAATTTTTGTCATAGGTCTGAGTCAGGATCAGGGATGTAGGTCGATTCAGGGATGAACAGAGCGGTCGCCGGGTGCCGTCCGACTATTTGTCGTTGAATCCCACCGATTGTCTGGGAACTTGATAGAAGTCGGAAAAAATCTCTTTCAGCACGCGTCGCCTTTCCGCCAGAGTGGCGGCATCCGGCGATTGCGGCATTCGCTGCGGCCTAGCGGCGTGGGTTCGTGCCTGTAAAGCCAACAATTCGGCGTTATCCGGAGCCACGGTGAGTCCGGCGGCGATATGGCGCCTGGCTTTGCTGTACCGACCGTCGTCGATGGCTTGCTTCGTGAGTTGAACATAACTGGCCAGCACCTGGTCTAGCCCTCTTCGTGCCGCCTGGTTAGCGGGGTCCAGTTCCAGAACCCGACGAAAATACAGGGTCGCGTTCTGATTTTCCGGTGTGGTCAACTGGTAAGCGGTCAAGCTCTGTTGCCCCAGGGCCAGCAAACGAGCGATCTCCTCGGAATCGCCACCGGCGGGCTCTTCGACTTGCGATGCACTGGCAGCGGCCGACGTCGATGGATCGCTGGCGGTCGGGTCACCGGTCGGCGCATCACGCCCCGAGGTGGTTGGTGATTCGCGAGGGGCCCCGTGGATGGGCGAATCGCTGATAGCCAAATCGCCCACGGCGGAAAGGGATGGCTCGGGATGAGGTCCGTTGTCCGCCACGGATGGGATGGCGTCCGGTGACCGGGTGATCGGTGGTTTTACGGAGGTCGCGGGCAGTTTGAGATGAGGGTAGAAACTATAGCGTGGCGCCGAATCTTCTTGTGGGGCGGGGGTGTGCCGTGCTAGAAGCAGCCCGCCCAAGGCTATCACGCCAAGACCGATACCCAGCCTATTCAACCTCGGCCCAGTGGGCCAGTAAGCACGCAATGCGGCTAGTGGCATCGGGATGGAGCGGCGCGGAATCAGGGGTGTTTTCAGTTTGCGTGTCAGCGCGTTTCCCTCGCCGAGCGTTGCGGCGCAAGGTTCGGCGGTGTCCGGTAGGCCGTAGAGCGCGGCTTCCATTTCGGCGATGGATTGATAGCGGTCCTGGGCGTGCAAGGTGATGGCCTTTTCCACCACGGCGAGCAACCTGGGGCTGTAACGTCCTGTGGCCGTTACCGTAATGGGACGCAAGGGTTCGCCGAGCAGCCGCGCCGTGGCGTCCAAGAGTTCGTAACCGCTGATGCACCGGTACAGCACCGCGCCTAGCGCGTAGATGTCCGTCCAGGGTCCATAAGGGTGATTCTGGTGGGTGACGTACTGTTCGGGCGGCGAATAGCTGGGGGTGACGATGCTGGTGACGTTTCGGCTACGGCGGCCCACGAAATCGCGCGCCGAGCCGAAGTCGATGAGCATGATCTGTTGGTCGCGGTCACGCAGATAGAGATTGCTGGGCTTGATGTCGCGATGCAGATAGCCGCCTTCATGCACCGTGCGCAGAGCCGGCAGCACGGTTTGCAGCATTTGCAGCAAAGTGTGTTCGGGCAGTGTCGCGCCCTTGGTCAGCAACGCGCTGAGCGGTCGCCCGGCTTCGTAGTCCATGACGATGTAGGCGGTGCCGTTGGCCCGAAAATAGCGATGGATACGCGCTACGTGAGGATGCTTGACGGCGGCTAGCGCCTGGGATTCGTCGAAGAACCGATCCAGTCCCCAAAAATAATCGGCTGCGGTCACGTCATCGTCCAATGCAGCTCGCCCTCGTGAATTGGGGTGCACGGCGAGGCCGTCGGCGTCACGGTAAGACCAGCCGGTTGGAAAATATTCTTTGATGGCGACTGGGGTGTTGAGATGCGTGTCGAGCGCCTTGTAGGTGATGCCAAAAGCGCCTGCCCCTAGCACCGCTTCGATGACATATTCTTCCAATGAGGAGCCAATGCGTAGTACATCACTTGTTTGCACCATGGCCAAAACCTTGCGTTACGCTACTTCAACGCCGAACTCGTCGGTCCCGGTTGGTGGGCTTTCCGGGCATCAGCCGAGAGTCGCTCATCCCCGGTATCGGATCAGGGTGTCATGCTCAGCGTGTTGAGAAATAAATGTCGCCATACCACGCGGTGGCTGATTGCCCGCTGTTGTCCGTGTCGGTCATGATGGCCACCGCATCGATACGTTCGATGCGCTCGCCGAATAAACGCTGCCAATCCTCACCGACGGCGCGTTTTTCATGGAACCAAGCTCCTGTTTCCGGTTTCCCCGAACGCACGGCCAGCATCTTGGCGTTCGCGGTGAAAGGACTGTTCCAGACACTATCCACCGGCTGGTTGTTGGACCAGACATAGACCAGGGTACGGGTACGCCAAAACCAGGCTCCACCGGATACTATCACGTAAACCCGTGCGGCGTAGTCATCACCTGATTTGCTGTGTTCATCCACGTTTTCCAGAACATTGGCCACGCGCCAGGACCAGTTGAGAAATGGGGTGTCGATCAAATCGACCGGTTGTTTCCGATACAAGCCGGAAGCCGCGCCGACGCTGTCCGCACGCAATACCGGGCGGCCGGCGTCGGTCACCAGACGGTAAACGGTCCGACCGCTGAACTGCTCGGTTTTCCAGGCGCCCAGAGCGCCGGAGGAAAAGGCCCCGATCACCGTTTCACCGGCAAGCCCCGCGCCCACCCATAGGGCGAGTGCTCCCAATGACAGGTAGAAAGGGAGTGCTATCATGGCGGCGGCGCTGCCCGTGCCAGCGGATGACCGGGACAGCGGCCAGGTAAGGTGACTGTCCTAATGCCGATGATCAGTGGGTTCATTTGTCCGAAACGCATGAAAATTATCAGCGATTGGTTCCAAAACGCGTTCAATGATCCACAAGCCGTCATCTTGGTGATGCTGTTGGTGGTGACCACCGCCGTGATCCTCCTGATGGGCCAGATGCTGGCTCCGGTTCTGGCCGGGCTGGTCATCGCCTATCTGCTGGAAGGATTGGTTTTTGTTCTTCAGCGCTGGGGAATGCCGCGCCTGCCGGCCGTGATGCTGGTATTCACGTTGTTCAGCGCCTTCGTATTGTTTTTGCTGGTCGGGCTCATGCCCCTCTTGTCCCGGCAACTCATTCAAATGGTACAGCAATTTCCGGTAATGCTGGATAAAGGATATGCCTTGCTGGAAAGCTTGCCGCAAGCCTATCCGAAATTTATCACCGAGGCTCAGGTTCTGGAACTGACCAATACCCTGCGTGATGAATTTACCGGTCTGACACAAAAGATGTTGACCTGGTCGTTGGCTTCCGTGGTCGGCGTAATCACCATGGTCATTTACCTGATTCTGGTGCCGTTGTTGGTGTTTTTCTTTCTCAAGGATAAGGACCCCATTCTGACCTGGTTCCGGGATTTTCTGCCGGCCGATTTTACCTTGACCCAGCAGGTCTGGCGGGAGGTGGACGTACAGATGGGTAACTACGTACGCGGCAAATTCTGGGAGATCATCATCGTCTGGGGCGTCAGCGCCATAGTCTTCGCGGCCATGGATCTGCAATTTGCCATGTTGCTCGGTTTGATGGTCGGCCTATCGGTGATCGTACCCTATGTGGGCGCGGTGGTCGTCACCACCCCCGTGGCCATGGTGGGATTTTTTCAATGGGGTTGGGGTTCGGAGTTTATGTGGTTGATCGTCGCCTATCTGGTCATCCAAGCCTTGGATGGCAACGTGCTGGTGCCCTTGTTGTTCTCGGAGGTGGTCGATCTGCATCCGGTGGCGATCATCGTCGCCGTATTGGTTTTCGGCGGATTGTGGGGCTTTTGGGGGATATTCTTCGCGATTCCCCTGGCAACGGTGGTACAAGCCGTATTGAAGGCTTGGCCGCGGCGGCGAGACCCTCCCGGCGAGACGGTCCGCCCCGAGGAAGAAATCCCAACCCGATCGCCGACGCAATGAACGGCCCTCTTACAACGACTCCGAGGCGAACTCCGCCAATCGTGACCGTTCGCCGCGTAGCAGGGTGACATGACCGCTGTGCGGCCAGTATTTGAAACGGTCCACGACGTAGGTCAGTCCGGAAGTGGTTTCCGATAAATAGGGCGTGTCGATCTGCGCGATATTGCCCAGGCAGATCACTTTGGTGCCTGGGCCGGCGCGGGTCACCAAGGTTTTCATCTGCTTGGAAGTGAGGTTTTGCGCTTCGTCGATGATCAGGTACTTGTTCAGAAAGGTGCGACCGCGCATGAAATTCAGGGAATGTATTTTGACGCGATTGCTGAGCAGGTTCTGGGTGGCTGCCCGCCCCCATTCGCCGCCTTCCTGGTTCTGCGAGAGGACTTCCAGATTATCCAGCAACGCGCCCATCCACGGCGTCATTTTCTCTTCCTCGGTGCCGGGGAGAAACCCGATGTCTTCGCCAACCGGCACGGTGACCCGCGTCATGATGATTTCCCGATAGCGTTTGTCGTCCAGGGTCTGGGCCAGTCCGGCGGCCAGAGCGAGCAGCGTCTTGCCGGTTCCGGCTGCGCCGAGCAGAGATACGAAATCGATTTTGGGGTCCAGCAGCAGATTCAAGGCGAAATTCTGCTCGCGATTGCGGGCGGTAATCCCCCAGACCGAATGGTTTGGGGTGGTGTAGTCCTTGATGACTTCGATGATGGCGGCTTGGTCTTCCAAACTGCGGACGATGAAAGCCAGATCCTCGGCTTCGGCCAAATAGATGCATTGGTTGGGATACCAATGCATGACCTCGGGGCCGCTGACCCGGTAGAACGTGCGTCCACTGTCCTGCCAGGATTCGACGGCCTTGCTGTGCGTTTCCCAGAAATCCGCGGGCATTTCCTTGGCGCCGGTATACAACAGATTGGCATCGTCGAGCACCTGATCGTTGTAATAGTCCTCTGCGTGGATGCCCAGGATAGTGGCCTTGATACGCAGGTTGATGTCCTTGGAAACCAGCGTCACGCGCAGGCTGGGATGTTCCTGGCGCAACGCCATGGCCATGCTTAGGATGTCGTTGTCCGGCGTGTTGCCTGGCAGGATATTGGGCAATACGGACGCCAGCAGCCGGGTTTGAAAGAACAGGCGGCCCCTGCTCGGGGCGGCGGCGCCATTGAAGGTTCGGGGTAGGGGCAAACCCTGATCGATCTGTTCCTTGCTGGCCCCGCCGAGCAACTCATCCAGGAAGCGGCTGACCTGGCGGACATTGCGTGCGACCTCGGACATGCCTTTTTTTGCATGATCGAGCTCTTCCAGCACGATCATCGGCAAATGGATGTCATGCTCCTTAAACCGGAACAAGGCGGTGGGATCGTGAATCAGAACGTTGGTGTCCAGAACGAACAAGCGTTTCGCTTCGGTCATGTCACTCATGGCATCGGGAAAGGCAGGCGGCCAGGGCCGGTAGCGGAAGCCCTAGGTCCGTTGACCCTGGGCGAGAACGATATAGGGGAGGGAGCGTGTCGCGCACGTTATCCTTTAATCGGCTCCAGTACGGCGTCCAGATTGAATTCGTCGCAAAAATCCATGAATTCCTCGCGCAGCATGGCGATATGGGTATCGGCCGGTATACCGATAATGATGTTCACGGCGAACATGGGGGTGCCGGTATGAGGTGCGCTATAACTGTGGGTGCCGAGATCCTCGATGGCGATGGAACGGCTGGAGAAGAAACTCGCCAGGCTGTAGACGATTTCCGGGCGATCCAGGGCCACCACTTCCACCGCATAAGGCACGGCCGCTATGCGTCGTTGGCGCTTTTCCGTGCGCTTGCCGATAATGGTCAAACCCTGGGTCTGTTCCAGCTTTTTCAACTGGACTTCCAGCTTGGCCAAGCTATTCCAGTTGCCCTGTACGATCATGATTGCGGTAAAATCCCCACCCAGCACCATCATGCGGCTGTCCCCGATGCCGCATTCACATTCCTGAATGACGCGGGATAGTTCCCTGACCAGGCCAGGACGATCTTCACCCAGAGCGGTAATCACCAACTGGTTTTTCACGAACAGGCATTCCCCGAAACAGAATAAAAACGCAGTTTACCCAGAACCGGTCTCTCTGGAAATAACCCGGGTTTTGTGGATGCTTGTCAACCCCTTGATGGGTACGTACCATTCCCTGACAAGTAGTAAGCGGAGGCAGACATGTTTCAAGTTCAAGGCAGTATCGTGGCCCTGGTGACCCCCATGGCGGCGGATGGAGGTTTGGATTTCGGCGCTCTGGAGCGACTGATCGAGTTTCACCTGGAAAATGGTACCGACGCCATCGTCGCGGTCGGCACCACCGGCGAATCCGCCACTCTCGATCATGAGGAACACTGCGTGGTCATTCGCCGCGTGGTGGAACAGGTCAAGGGGCGTTGTCCTGTCATCGCCGGCACCGGCGCCAATTCGACCCGCGAAGCGCTGGACCTGACGCGTTGCGCCATGCAGGCTGGAGCCGATGCCTGCCTGTTGGTTACCCCGTATTACAACAAGCCGACCCAGGAAGGGCTGTTTCAGCACTATAAGCTGATCGCGGAAACGTTGCCGATCCCCCAGATTCTCTACAATGTACCCGGTCGCACGGCCTGCGACATGCGCCCGGAAACCGTGGATCGGCTGGCCGATCTGCCCAATATTGTCGGTATCAAGGAAGCCAGTGGCAGCGTGGAGCGCATGCGCGAACTGGTTGCCCGTTGCGGTGATCGCCTGAGCGTATTCAGCGGGGATGACGGCATTGGCACCGAAGCCATGCTCAACGGCGCCAAAGGGGTGATTTCGGTGACCGCCAATGTTGCGCCCAAGACGATGCACGCGATGTGCGCGGCGGCGCTTGCTGGCGACAGAGCGACTGCGGAAGAACTGAATAGCCGGCTGGCGGCTCTCCACAAGGCCCTGTTTCTGGAATCCAATCCCATCCCGGCGAAATGGGCGGTAGCCCGGCTCGGGCTGATTCCACCCGGCATACGTTTGCCGTTGACTCCGCTGTCGAGCCAGTTCCATGGCGATGTGGAACAAGCGATGCGCCAGGCAGGCGTGTTCTAAGAGGCGGGTCCCATGCCATCGTGCTGTCCTTCCTACTCGGTCATCGTGTTCCGCGTGGTTGCGGTCGCGATCGTCGGTTTGTTGGTTTCCTGTTCCTTTTCCACGGAAGAGTTGATACCCGACCGGCGGCCCGATTATCGGCAAAGCAAGGTTCTTGATTCTCTGGAAGTTCCCCCCGATCTCACCAACTCCACCATCGACGATACCTTGCTGGTTCCTGAGCTGTCGCCTTCGGGCTCGGCCAATCTATCGGATTACGCCGGCGAACGTTCGTCCGGACAGGTCGCTAATCATTCCGAAACCGTGTTGCCGGATCAGCCGAGCGTGCGCATGGAACGAGATGGGCAACACCGTTGGCTGGTGTCCGATCAGTCTCCCAGCGTTCTGTGGCCACGCATCAAGGAGTTCTGGATCGGCAATGGGTTGCCGCTGGAAAAAGACGATCCTCGTATCGGCATCATGGAAACCCGTTGGTTGGAGAACCGGGCCGATATTCCCGATGGCCCCATCCGCAAGCTGCTGAGCAAGGTGATGGATTTCGCTTACTCGGCACCAACCCGTGACAAGTTCCGGGTGCGACTGGAAAAGGCCGACGATGGAACCGATATCTATCTGACGCACTACGGTGTGGAAGAAGTCCAGGTGGGCGGCGCCACGGCCCGTCAGTCCAGCGAAGTGATCTGGCAGACCCGCCCACCCGACCCCGAGTTGGAAGCGGAAATGCTGAACCGGCTCATGGTCTATCTAGGGGCCTCCGAACGGCGGGCCGAGCAACAACTCGCCCAGGGCGGAACGGCGTCCGCACCCGTCAGCCAGGGGCCGCGCGCGCAACTGACTCAAGTCGATGGGCGGCAGGCTTTGAGCATCAATGAGGGGTATTCCGGGGCTTGGCGCTTAGTGGGATTGGCCTTGGATGGCAGTAATTTCGTGGTGGAAAATCAGAACCGCACGCAAGGTCTCTACGAAGTGGAATACCGCGAGTTCCAGAAAGAGGGTAGCGAAAGTGGCGAGGGTGGCTTTTTCTCCAGCCTGGCGTTTTGGAAGAGTAACGAACCTCCCCCGGCCGGTGCTCGCTACAAGGTCCGTTTGGCCGGCCAGGGCGAACAAACGGTGGTCGTCGTTCAGGACGATCAAGGTTCGCCCGACGATTCACCGACGGCGCAGTTGATCCTCACTTCCTTGCGCGATGTGATCAACGGGAAGAGTTGAATCGTCCCCGAACTCACTATTTTGCGGGGCAGGCCATGAGCGTGGCACGGATACATCGCCTGGCCCCGGCCCTGGTCAATCAGATCGCCGCCGGCGAGGTCGTGGAGCGACCGGCGTCGGTGGTCAAGGAATTGTTGGAAAATAGCCTGGATGCGGGCGCTACCCGTGTCGACATCGATGTGGAGCGAGGAGGCGCGAAACTGATCCGCTTGCGTGATGACGGCCACGGTATCCACAAGGACGATCTTTCCTTGGCGCTGGCCAGCCACGCGACCAGCAAGATCTCCGATGGCGCCGGTCTGGAGAGCGTTGCCACCCTCGGTTTCCGGGGCGAAGCCCTGGCCAGTATCGCGGCGATCTCGCGTCTGACTCTGACTTCCCGCTCCGCCGATGCCATGGACGGTTGGCGGGTGCTGGCCGAAGCCGAGCGCGTGACTTCGCTGACCCCGGCTGCGCATCCGCCCGGCACCACGGTGGAAGTGCGGGATCTGTTCTTCAATACCCCGGCCCGGCGCAAATTCCTGCGCAGCGAGCGCACGGAATTCACTCATCTCGAACAGGTGGTCAGGCGGATCGGGTTGAGCTGTTTTTCCGTGGAAATCAATCTGCGCCATAACCAGCGTCAGGTACTGACCTTGCCCAGCGCCAACGACCGAGAGAGTCAGGAACGACGGATCGGAGAAGTGTGTGGGCGGGCGTTCGTGGACAATGCCGTGTTCCTGGAACGCCAGTCCATCGCCATGAAGCTGTGGGGTTGGATCGGTCTGCCGGTATTCTCGCGCAGTCAGGCGGATCTGCAGTATTTTTTCGTCAACGGGCGCGCGGTTCGGGACAAACTGCTCATGCATGCCGTGCGCCGGGCCTATCAGGATGTACTCTATCAGGACCGCCATCCGACTTATGTGTTGTATTTGGAATTGGACTCCGCCCTGGTCGATGTCAACGCGCATCCGACCAAGCAGGAAGTCCGTTTTCGCGAGGGGCAACAGGTCCATGAGTTTGCCTGGCGGACCTTGCAGGAAACCCTGGGCGCCGTGAGGCCCGGCCACACCCCTGCAATGGGGTTGCCAGCCAATACGCAGTCCGGCGCGCCGGAACGGACGACGCCCAGTCGACTCGATCTTGCGTCGGGGGACATCGACCGGTCGCAGGGGGCGACGCAACAGCCTCCGCCAGCATCCAAGACGACGGAACGGCCGTACCAGGCGGTGCAGCAGTCTTTCGCCATCCGGGACGGGGAAGCCGTAACCCGCTATAAGCCACCGCCAGTCGAGCCGCTGCAAGCCTTCGCCGCGGCCATAGAACCGGAACCGGTAGCGGGGAGGGAAAGCATTCCACCGCTGGGTTATGCCATCGCCCAATTGCACGGTGTGTATATTCTTGCGGAAAATCGACAGGGGCTGGTGTTGGTCGATATGCATGCCGCGCATGAGCGCATCGTCTACGAACGCTTGAAGGCGACTCTGGAACAGGAGAGTATTCGGGCCCAGGCTCTGTTGGTGCCGGTCACGGTCTCCTTGAGCAGGACGGAGGTGCAGCAACTCGAAGAACGCATCGAAGAACTCAGCAAATGGGGCTTCGACATCGCGCCTTTGGGTCCTGAAACCGTGGCGGTGCGCAGTCTGCCCGCCTTGCTCGGCGAAGCCGATGTGGTTCAACTGGTGCGTGATCTCAGCGCCGATCTGCGCACGCTCGGGCAGGGCGTCAGCCTGCGCGAGCATCTCAGCGGCTTGCTGGGCACCCTGGCCTGCCACAGTTCGGTGCGCGCCCATCGTAAACTGACCCTGGAAGAAATGAATGCCCTGCTCAGAGATATGGAGCGCACGCCGAATAGCGGCCAGTGCAATCACGGGCGGCCGACCTGGTTACAGTTCGGTTTGGATGAGCTGGACAAATGGTTTCTGCGAGGTCGTTGAAGGCTACCGCCATGAGCTCGCACGAGACGTCCGCATGGGGTCCACCGGTGCTGTTTCTCATGGGGCCTACGGCTTCCGGCAAGACGGCGCTGGCGGTAGAACTGGTCCAGCGATTTCCGTTCGCCATCGTCAGTGTGGATTCGGCGCTGGTTTATCGCGGCATGGACATCGGCACCGCCAAGCCCGACGCCGAGACTCAACGCAAGGCTCCCCATCGGCTGCTCGATATTCTCGATCCTAGCGAATCCTATTCCGCCGCGCGATTTCGTAACGATGCCTTGCTCCATATCGCCGAGATTCACGCTAGCGGACGCATTCCCTTGCTGGTGGGTGGGACTATGCTCTACTTCCGCGCGTTGCAGCACGGGTTGGCGGAATTACCGGAGGCCGATCCTGGCATCAGGGCGCGTTTGGAGGAAGAACGCCGCGTTTTTGGCTTGGCCGCGCTGCATCGGCGGTTGGCGTGCGTGGACCCCGTGGCGGCGGCTCGCATTCACCCGCATGACCCGCAGCGCATTCAGCGGGCGCTGGAAGTCTACGAATTGACCGGCCAGCCTATTACGGAACTTTATAATCGCCATTTAGACCAACATAAGTCGTTTCGAATACTCAAGCTGGTGGTCGCGCCCAGGGATCGAACACTGTTGCAGGAGCGTATCGAACGGCGTTTCCAGGCCATGTTGGCTCAGGGGTTCGTGCAGGAAGTCGCGGAGTTGCGGGCGCGAGGGGATCTGAATCTGGATAAGCCTGCTATGCGGGCCGTGGGGTACCGGCAGGTCTGGGAATATTTGGACGGCATTGTCGGCCACGAGGAAATGGTGAGGCGTGGTGTAATAGCCACTCGCCAATTTGCCAAACGACAGTTAACGTGGTTACGCTCTGAACGAGACGGTCGATGGCTGGACGGGATGGCGCCTGACCTGTTGGATCAGACGCTCGCGCAGTATCGTGCGACGTTTCCCTCCTTCGGAACGGCAAGCTAGGGAGGCCGGCTGCGGAGGTGATTGTATCTTGTCGGGGTATGCAATCCGGGCGACGTAAACTCTGTTGGTCGGTGCTGGAGCGGTATCTCCTCCGTCGGAAACTTTTATAATTGGGTACCTACACAACTTGATCCCGTGCCCTGGTATCCTAGCCTGTTTGTCAGGCTGTGAAATTGCGGGATAATTCGGGCGACAGGATGTGTCGCGCAGAGTAAGGGCATGCAGATCGTTATTTGTCAGCCCATAATGACAACCCATAACAACAAGGGAGAGCATCCATGGCAAAAGGCCATTCGCTCCAGGAGCCTTTTCTGAACGCGTTGCGCAAAGAACGCATTCCGGTTTCGATTTACCTTGTGAATGGAATCAAGCTGCAAGGGCAGATCGAATCGTTCGATCAATTCGTCGTGTTGCTGAAGAACAGCGTCAGCCAGATGATCTATAAGCATGCGATTTCCACGGTGGTGCCATCACGTAACGTCCGTCTGTATCCGTTGGATGAAAACGATTCCGACTCCGATCATTCCGCCTGATATCCGTTTATCCATAGTTGCGGGAGTAGCACAGTTTGTTCGAGCGCCAACGCCGTAGTGAACGCGTCGTTCTGGTACAGTTGACGCTGGGCGCGGGCGCAGGCGCGGGCGCGGGCGGCGAAGACGATAGGGATCCTGCCGAGTTTCAATCCCTGGTGACCTCAGCCGGAGCCGAATGCGCTGCTTTTATCAGTGGTAGTCGGCAGCGGCCCGATCCTCATTTTTTCGTGGGCAGCGGCAAGGCTGAAGAAATCCGCGAAGCTATCGCGCAGACGGAGGCGGAAGTCGTGATTTTCGATCACGATCTGTCGCCGGCTCAGGAGCGCAATCTTGAAGCGTTTCTGCGCTGCCGGGTGGTGGATCGCACCGGGTTGATTCTCGATATCTTCGCTCAACATGCACGCAGCTTCGAAGGCAAGCTGCAGGTAGAACTGGCGCAACTGCGGCATCTGTCCACCCGTTTGGTCCGGGGTTGGACGCACTTGGAGCGGCAGAAGGGCGGTATCGGCCTGCGTGGACCCGGCGAAACCCAGTTGGAAACGGACCGGCGTTTGTTGGCCGAACGTATCAAACAGATCAAGCGCCGTTTGGTCACGGTGGAACGGCGGCGCTATCAGAGTCGGCAGGCGCGGCGCAAGGCGGGCGTGCCCACGGTGTCCCTGGTCGGTTATACCAACGCCGGCAAATCCACCTTGTTCAATCGTCTGACGCAGGCCGGGGTTTACGTCGCGGATCAATTGTTCGCTACCCTGGACCCCACGCTGCGACGGTTGCCATTGCCGCATGGAGAGGCCGTGGTATTGGCGGATACGGTGGGTTTCATCAAGCATCTACCGCCGACTCTGGTTGCGGCCTTTCGCGCCACGCTGCAGGAAACTTGCGAAGCCAGCTTGCTATTGCATGTCATAGACGCCAGTGACCCTAACCATCGGGAAATCAGCGGGCATGTGGAGCAGGTGCTGAAAGACATTGGTGCGGATGCCATACCCTGTTTGCGGGTTTTCAACAAAATTGACCGGCTGGAGTCGGTGCCGATGGAGTCGCTAAGCGATACTCAAGGGGTTCGAGTGTCGGCGCGCAGCGGACTGGGTATAGAAGAACTGCTAAAAGCCATCGAGCAGCGCCTGCGTGGCGATATGGTCCACGGCTGGGTACGCCTGCCACCGGGTGAGGCCCGGCTGCGAGCGCGCTTTTTCAGTTTGGGCGCCGTGTTGACCGAGCAACTCGATAACCAAGGGGAATGGCTGTTGGAAGTTCGCACTTCACGGCGCAATCTGCAACAGCTTTGCCGGCGCGAAGGACTGCGGGAAGAATGGTTACAAACCACGGCCTGAAGGGGTGCGCCGCTTGTAGCCCAAACCATGATCGCCTAGCTTTAGCCAATGAGAGAGTTTAACCAGTTTGGAGCACATCATGGCCTGGAATGAACCAGGAGATAACAATCGCGATCCGTGGAGCGGCAATGGTCGCGACCAAGGCCCTCCCGATCTGGACGAAATCATCCGCAAGCTGACCGACAAATTTGGCGGTTTGTTCGGAGGGAAGAAAGGGGGCGGCGGCGACCGGCCATCGGGTGGCCCCCGCTCCGGTTCCACGGGTGTTTGGGTTATTGTGGCCATCATCGTGGTCGGTTGGCTGTTGTCCGGTATTTATATCGTCGATGAAGGCAAGCGCGGCGTCGTCCTGCGCTTTGGCCGCTACGTCGATACCACCCAACCCGGCCCGCATTGGCGATTGCCCTTTCCTTTCGAGCGTCATTACATCGTCGACGTCGAGCAACGGCGCGCCGAGGAGATCGGCTATCGTTCCGGTGGCCGGGAAAACGCGGCCGGCCGTTCCGTGCCCAAGGAAGCACTGATGCTGACCAAGGACGAGAACATCGTCGACGTGCGTATCTCCGTGCAATATCAGATCAAAGACCCCCGCGCCTATCTATTCAATGTCGTCGACCCGGAGTTGACCCTGCGTCAAGTGGTCGAGAGCGCCATCCGGGAAACCGTCGGCAAAAGCTCCATGGACTTCGTGTTGACCGAGGGTCGCAGCGATGTCGTGGCTGACGTCAAGGAACTGAGCCAGAAGATTCTGGACGGTTATGGCACCCAGGCGGTTCCCGGCGTGGGTTTGCAAATCACCAACGTCAATCTCCAGGATGCCCAGCCTCCGGAAGATGTCCAAGATGCCTTCGCCGACGCCATCAAGGCGCGCGAGGATGAACAGCGGCAGAAGAACGAAGCCGAAGCGTATTCCAACGAGATCATTCCCAAAGCCCGTGGCCAAGGCGCGCGGCGATTGGAGGAAGCCGCCGCCTACCGTGAGCAGGTGGTCGCCCAGGCCGAAGGCGAGGCCAGTCGTTTCGAGCAGTTATTGGCGGAATACAACAAGGCTCCGCAAGTGACCCGGGAACGGCTTTATCTGGAGACAATGGAACAGATTATGGAGAAGAACAGCAAGGTGCTGATCGATGTCGAGGGGGGCAATAATCTGATTTATCTACCGCTGGACCAGATTCTGCAGCGTAGTAACAGTAACAAAGCCCCGGCTAAAGCGACCGCGCCTACCTCGACGCCCAGCACCACGCACGAAACCAGCGAGGACAACGCCACCCGCCACCGCGATGCCAGCCGCAGCCGGGAGAGCCGCTGATGAATGTGTCGACGCTTTATCCTAAATCCACACCGAAGTGGTTTTTTTCCAGGAATCTGTGGCTGGGCTTGGCGGGGCTGATCGCCTTCATCGTGTTGTTCTGCGTTTTCACGGTCGACGAGACCGAGACGGCCATTCGTTTCCGTCTGGGCGAAATCGTCCAGGCTAATTATCAGCCGGGACTGCATATGAAGTTTCCGCTGATCAACAATATTCGCAAGTACGATGCCCGGCTGCAAAGCTTGGATACCGAACCGGAACGTTTCCTGACCGCGGAAAAGAAAAACGTCATCGTCGATTCCTTCGTGAAATGGCGTATCGCCGACGTGGGCCGTTTTTATACGGCGGTCGGCGGTGATCCGGCGCGAGCCAATCTACGTCTGGATCAGATCATTAAAGATAGCCTGCGCAGCGAATTCAGTAAGCGCGAACTGCAAGAGGTCGTCTCCGGTGACCGGGAACAGATCATGGACGTGCTGTCCAGCATCGCGAGGCGCGAGGCCGAACAATTGGGTATCCGAGTGGTGGATGTGCGCATCAAGCGCATTGATTTGCCCGAGGACGTCAACAACTCCGTGTTCCGGCGCATGCGCGCCGAGCGTGAGCGGGTGGCGCGGGATTTCCGCTCGCGGGGCGCAGAGGCGGCGGAACGTATTCGTGCGGAAGCCGATCGACAGAGCACGGTGATTCTGGCCGAAGCCTACCGGGATGCCGAGCGCCTGCGTGGCGAAGGCGACGCCAAGGCCGCTGAGATTTACGCTCACGCCTACTCCCAGGAGCCGGACTTCTACGCTTTCTACCGTAGCTTGAACGCCTATCGTAACGGCTTCACCGGTAACAATGATGTTATGGTGCTCCGCCCGGACTCGCAATTCTTCAAATATTTCAACGATCTGAAATAGCCTTGTCGATCCCGCTGCGAGTCTCGGCCGGCCGGTCCGCGTATGTGGCATGATCTGCTGGCCGCGTTCGGGCTGATGCTGGTATTGGAAGGCATATTCCCTTTCTTGAATCCCCGCCGATGGCGTGAATTGTTCGTGCGTTTCATCAACAGCGAGGATCATCTGCTGCGCATGGTGGGTTTGAGCAGCATGGTGATGGGTTTGCTGGTGCTTTATCTGGCGCGGGGATTGCTGGCATGAACGGACCGGGGGCCGGCGATGGCTATTGATGATCGCTGGTTGCTGCCCGATGGCATAGAGGAATTGCTGCCGCCCGAGGCTCGCCGTCTGGAGAGCCTGCGCCAAGCCTTGCTGAGCTTGTACGACAGTTGGGGCTATGAGCAGGTCATTCCGCCCTTCGTCGAGTTCTTGGAATCCTTGCTGACGGGTACCGGCAACGATCTCGATTTGCAAACCTTCAAGTTGACCGATCAGCTCAGCGGCCGTTTGCTCGGCGTGCGGGCCGACATGACCCCTCAGGTGGCGCGGATCGATGCGCATCTACGCCGCGATGCGCTCACCCGCTTTTGTTACATGGGCACCGTGCTGCGGACCCGAGGCGATGGCTTCGGTGGTTCCCGCAGCCCTATTCAGGTCGGCGCCGAGCTGTATGGGCATGATGGTTACGAAAGCGATGTCGAAATACTGCGGCTGATGTTGCAAACGTTGGCCGTCGCCGGACTGGCCGAGGTTCATCTGGATCTGGGGCATGTGGCGATATACCGTGGCTTGGCGAGACAGGCGGCGTTGACACAGGAGCAGGAGCGCCTGCTGTTCGATGCGTTGCAACGCAAGGCCCTGCCGGAGATTCAAGAGCAATTACACAGCTACACGCTGGGAACGGCCATGCGGGAAATGTTGCTGGCCTTGGCGGAACTGCACGGAGGTGAGGACGTGTTGGATAGCGCGGCCTACATCCTGCGGGAAGCTCCGCGCGACGTACAGCAGGCTCTGGCTACCCTGAGGCAGACAGCGGCCGCGGTCCGGCGCCAAGAGCCGGATCTACCTATTCATTGCGATCTCGCCGAACTCAGAGGTTATCATTACCATACCGGCCTGGTGTTCGCCGCGTATGTACCCGGTTATGGCCAGGCCGTTGCGAAAGGTGGTCGGTATGATGGCATTGCCCGGGTTTTCGGGCATGCGCGGCCGGCGACCGGGTTCAGCGCCGATCTGAGAACGCTGCTGGCGTTGAGCGCGACCCGTGAGGCTTCGCCAACGGGCATCTTCGCGCCCGAGCAGGAGGACCCGGCTCTTGAACACTGCATCGCGGCGTTGCGCCGGAACGGTACCCGCGTCATCCGCGCCTTGCCGGGGGCACGGGCCGATCCGCTGGAACTGGGCTGCGATCGAATATTGAGCAAACACGATGGCGTATGGCGGGTGGAACCGCTGAACGCCGATTCATGAACTATTCGCTTAGAGAAACCCGCTGAGGTAAGCACCCTTATGGGCAAGAATGTGATCGTGATCGGCACCCAATGGGGTGATGAAGGCAAGGGCAAGGTCGTGGACCTGCTGACCGAACGCGCCGCCGCCGTGGTGCGTTTCCAGGGGGGGCATAATGCCGGTCATACCCTGGTCATCGACGGCAGGAAAACGGTCGTCCATCTAATTCCTTCCGGCATTCTGCACCCCGGTGTCCAATGTCTGATCGGCAACGGCGTCGTGCTGTCCCCGACGGCTTTGCTCCAGGAAATCCACGAATTGGAAGGCAATGGCGTAGAGGTTTATGGCCGGCTCAAGATTAGCGCAGCCTGTCCCTTGATCCTGTCCTATCACGTGGCTCTGGACCTGGCGCGGGAAAAAGCTCGTGGCGATCGCGCCATCGGCACCACCGGCCGGGGCATTGGTCCGGCTTACGAAGACAAAGTATCGCGGCGGGCCGTACGCCTCGGCGATCTGTTCCATGCCGAGCGTTTCGCCGCCAAGCTGCGGGAGATTCTGGATTTCCACAACTTCGTCCTGCGCGAGTATTTTCACGCCGAACCTGTCGATTATCAGGAAGTGCTCGATGGAGCTTTGGCCCTGGCGGAGCCTTTGCGCCCCTTGCTGGGCGATGTGACGGATCTGCTCTATCAGCAGCATCAACGCGGGGCCAACGTATTGTTCGAGGGCGCCCAAGGGGCCTTGTTGGATATCGATTTCGGTACCTATCCGTTCGTGACCTCGTCCAACACGACGGCCGGAGGCGCGGCCACGGGCACGGGGCTGGGTCCCCGTTATCTCGATTACATTTTGGGTATCACCAAAGCCTATACCACCCGCGTGGGGGGCGGACCGTTTCCCACCGAATTGTTCGACGATATGGGCGAGCACTTGGCTCAACGCGGCCATGAATATGGCGCCACCACCGGTCGGAGACGTCGCTGCGGTTGGTTCGACGCGGTGGCGCTGCGTCGTTCCATCCTGCACAACAGCGTCAGCGGCCTGTGCGTGACCAAGCTGGATGTGCTCGATGGCCTGGAGAGCATCCGCCTCTGCGTCGCCTACCGCTCCGACGGCGAGGAGCGCACCACTTTGCCGCTAGGCGCCGAGGCGTTTGAAGGATGCGAACCCGTCTACGAGGAACTACCGGGCTGGAAGGAATCCATCGTGGGCATCAGGCGCTATGACGATCTGCCGGAGAACGCCCGGCGCTACCTGACGCGTATGGAAGAGGTGGTCGGCGTTCCCATCGACATCGTTTCCACCGGCCCGGATCGGGCCGACACTATCGTCCTGAAGGACCCTTTCGCCTGAGGCGGGACGAGGCGTCCCTTTTCCCGTCGCTCTCCTCCTGAAACTCGACTCTTCTCCCATTCCTTTCCTGGCGCAGGAATGGGTAGGGGGCGGGGGGTTGCGGCGACAGCCCCCTCCATTTTTCCCGCCACTTCGCATCGCCCCCACTTTCGGGGGGCCCATCGTTTCTCCCGGCTCTTGAACGGCCCACACAGCGCGGTTTGACAAATTCCGCGGCTTAGCCGCGGACGATGCATTCTGGAAATATTGTGCTTAGCTTAGAAGGTGCCACCGATCCCCATATACCGAGGGCTAATTTCATCGATTCGAGCATCACAGGAGCCCCACATGGCTGACGAGCAAAGCAAATCCGCCTCCCTTCCAGAAATCAATTTGTTGGAGGCGGCGCTGGCGAAGAGCCTGGCGAATTCACAAGCCTCCCTGAAGCGTATACCAGACATCAAACCACCGGATGTCGTTCGGTTTACACGCAACCTCTCTCAAATCATCGAACGCAGTCAGCAACTGGTACAGCGATTTTTGCAGAGCGATACCGATCCGGATATAGACTTCTCCGTACCCGACCCCAGTCTTGTGGGTAAGTCGTTCGTCGAGATGGCCCAGAGACTCTTGGCCGATCCCAACAAACTGATGCAGGCGCAACTGAGCTTCTGGCAGGACTATGCCAGCATGTGGCAAACCGCCACGCGGCGCATGCTCGGGGAGCATGTCGACCCCATCATCGCACCGGATTCCGGCGATAAGCGTTTTCGGGACTCGGAGTGGGCGGAGAACGCCATCTTCGACTTTATTAAACAGTCGTACCTGCTGGCCGCCCGCCACATACAGAAAACCGTCAAGGATGTGGACGGGCTGGATAAAAAGACGGTGGACAAATTGGATTTCTATACTCGGCAGTTCGTGGATGCCCTGTCGCCCACCAATTTCGCGATGACCAACCCGCAGGTACTGAAGGCTACCTTCGAGTCGGGCGGGGAAAATCTGCTCAAGGGTCTGAACAACTTGCTGGAGGATTTGAACCAGGGCAAGGGCAAGTTGCGCATCAAGATGACCGATATGGACGCTTTCAAGCTCGGCGAGAACGTCGCGGTGACGCCAGGCAAGGTCATCTATCAAACGCAATTGATGCAGTTGATTCAGTACAATCCGACGACCGAGAAGGTATTCAAGCATCCCCTGTTGGTCATCCCGCCGTGGATCAATAAGTTTTACATCCTGGATTTGCGGCCTGACAATTCCTTCATCAAATGGGCGGTGGACCAGGGGTTCACCGTGTTCGTCATTTCCTGGGTCAATCCCGACGAACACCTGGCCGAGATGGGATTCGAGCATTATCTATCGGAAGGGACGCTGGCGGCGCTGGATGCCATCGAACAGGCCACCGGGGAGTCGGAAGTCAATGCGGTGGGTTATTGTATCGGAGGCACGCTGTTGTTCTGCACCCTGGGCTACTTGGCCGCCAAGAAGGACAAACGCATTCGTAGCGCCACGGCCTTCACGACCATGCTCGATTTCGCCAATGTCGGCGAGTTATCGGTCTTCATCGACGAAGATCAATTCGCGCATATCGACAAGGGCATGGAACGGCGGGGGTTTTTGGAAGGCTATCACATGGCGGGTGTATTCACCCTGCTGCGCGCCAACGATTTGATCTGGTCCTTCGTGATTCGCAATTACCTCCTGGGGGAGGAACCATTTCCATTCGACCTGTTGTTCTGGAACGCCGATTCCACGCGCATGCCCAAGGCCATGCATACTTTTTATCTGCGCAACATGTATCTGGACAATCGGCTCAAGGAACCGGGGGGCGTCAGTTTCATGGGGACCCCCATCGATCTGGGCAAGATCAAGGCGCCGGTGTTTTTCCTATCCGCCAAGGAAGATCATATCGCTCCCTGGGTCTCGACCTACGCGGGCACGAAGTTGCCCGGCGGACCCGTGAAGTTCGTGTTGGGCGAGTCCGGGCACATCGCCGGCGTTATCAATCCGCCCGCCGCCAAACCCAAATACGGTTACTGGACCAACGAGAAACTCGCGGACACCCCCGAGGCCTGGCTGGAAGGCGCCGAGCGTCACAAGGGGTCCTGGTGGCCGCATTGGTTGGAGTGGGTCAAGCCCCACGCCGGTGGGGAACCGGACGTCCCGGCGCGTGTTCCGGGAGATGGGAAACTGCAACCGCTGGAAGATGCTCCCGGTTCCTTCGTCAAGATGCGCAGCCAGTAACAGCGATCCAAGGCCGCGTTTATTCGCTTTCGATCTGAAATCCGCGCCAGGGACTGGCGTTCAGGGTACGCCCATTACGGTCCAGGGATACCACCCGCCAGCGCAGCGCTTCGCTGCTGCGCTGGGTCAGCCAGGGAGGAGCCGTATATTGCTCCACGCCGGGCCGAACCAAGGTTTCGACCACGATCGCCCCCCCTTCGTCCTGTACTTCCAGGCGGTAAAACTCGGCATTCGGGCTGTCTATCCAACTGAAACTCACCGGCTGCGGCGGTAATTTGGCATCGCTTAGCGGCGTCAATAGCTGTAAATCCGCTTCTTCTCCCTGAAGCGCGGCCAGTTGCTCCTCGTTGCCGACAAAATAACGCAATACCGGCATCGGAAATCCCGCCACGGCCCCCGTGCTGGCCACCAGGCCGTTTCCGGTATTGGAGCGGTTTTCACGCCCGCCACTGGCCTCGATACGTAACAGAACCAGGTGAAGACCACCGGAGCGAGTAGGTGGCGGTATGGATTTGGGACCGGGTAAAAACACTTCACCCACCGGCGTCAAGAAGATATCGAAGTGTTCCAGGAACGTGTAACGGCGTTGCAAGCCGCGTTGCTCCACCGGCAGAGTGGCCTCGGTCAACAGGTCCTGCTCGCTGGGCGGGGTTTCGCCCGGTAGCATCACTTCCCAGCGGCCGCGCAAACGGCCCGAGCCATTGTATTTGATGTACGCGCCGATGGAGGGCAGCTTGCCGCCGGTTTCCACCGGATAAATGGGATCGAAGAGGAAATCGCCGGCGTCATTGACGAAACCGACGCGCACGTCGAGCAAGGCCAGGGGCGAACGCGCCCCGCCGCCCGCCATGCGACAGGTGACCACCACGAAGGCTCCGCTGCTGAAGCGGCGTACATAGAAGAACTGCGACGGCTGACCGCTTTGCGCGGCTTGAAACGCGCGCCGAGTGATTGAGGCCTGGATGGTCATGATGTCGGTCAGGTTGCGTTGGCCGCCGGTGCCGCTCACTCTCGCCTGGTTGAAACTGCTCGGCATCTGCCCGAAAATCGTCGTTGGATCGCAGGGATTGAAGGAGAAGACCTGATTGGCCGGCAGGGGCGCGATGAGATCGCCACAGAAGAACGATTCCATGGCCTCCTCGTTGGGATCAAGATTTTGGAAGGTGAGAAACACCGTGCTCGTGCCGCTGGTGCGTACATTGACGCCGGACGGGTTGACGCCGGTGACGGCATCAGCCTGGCGCAGGGCCAGCAGCATCGATAATAAGGCGATTAAAGTGGCTGTGCGTCGCATCGTCGCCGTCCTATTAATACAAACTCAGGCTCAGACCCGTGTTGATGGTCCAGGTGGTCGCCGAACTGTCGATGTCGAATTCCCGGTCCCTTTGGTCGAGATTATCCCTGGAATAACGCAGAAACCATTGTCCCGGCAAGCGCCGTCCACCGGGGCCTGGCAATTCGAATCGGTAACTGACCTGGGCCTGGCCCGACAGGGAATCGCTGCGGTTGTTGTTTTCATTGTCTTTATCGTCGCTGATGCCCAGGCTGCCGGTGAATGCCCAGTCTTTGTAAAAAGACCAGTCCATGCCGACACTGTAATTGTCCGTGTAACGGGTGAGATCTTGTTCGCGATCGTGAACGCGGGTGCGTCCGATCCCAAAGCTGAGATTCAGGGTATCCCAAGGGCGCACGCCCAGCACCACCCCGTTTTCGAGGGTCTTGAAATCGGCTTGCTCGCGACCCGCCTGCCGATTGTCCTCGTCGGCGGTCGCCAGGTGATAGGTGAAATCCCAGCGTTCTCCAGCCCACGCCAGATCGAGGGCGTTGACGAGGGTGACTTGGTCCGGCAGTTGGCTGGGATCGTCGAAACCGGACAGGATTGGGTCGGGCCTGTTGACGGCCTGCTGGTGCACCCGATCCAGGGCATAGGACGCGTCCGGCAGCCACCCGTTGGGATTCTCGGGATCACCGAAGAGCGTTTTGAACGGTATGCTCAGGGCAAAGGTCAGACCGCGGGTGCGCGTCGTGAGCAGGGTGGATAGATCGTCGACGTTGTCCTGTGTCCAACGATAGGCCAGTTGCGCGCCGATATCGCCGATGCGTCCATCCAGACCGGCTGAATAAACTTCCAGATTACCGTCCACGTAAGCGCCCAGGCTGCGGTACAAGGCATCGGCATAGGCGTAGTTCAACGTCGCTGTCAGGGTGATGGGCGTGTCCGCGATGAGCGGTTCGTCCTGCAACAGGTCGTAGGCGACCTGTGCGCTGTAGGCGTTGTCCGTACTGGGTTTGACCGCGACGATGTTCACGCCGTCCAGGTCCTGGCTGGGATCATTGGGATTGGTGAAACGGCTCCGGGCGAAATTGACTTCTCCCCGCAAACGGCCCGATTCCGTGCTGCCCGCAACCCGCAGACCGAAACCGCGATTTTCCTCGGCGTCGGGTATTTCGCCGGTGTCGAAATCGTTTTCGTCGAGTTTTTTGCTGTTCGTGTAGGTGAACTCGGTGCGTAGCCCCCCAGGGCGTTGCGGCAACCACTCGATACCGACGGTGGCCGCGGCGATGCGATGATTGGCGAAATCGCTCAAACCGAAGATGTTGTTGTAACCGACGATGCTGGTGCCGTTCATCAGCCCGACGCTGAAGTCGAAGCGATTGCCGAGCTGATAGCGCGCCCGTAGACCCCGATTGTTGACGCTGTTGACCAGCAGCGGATTCGAGCCATAGGTGACGCTGCCCAGCGCGAAGCTCGTGGAGCGATTGTCCACCTCGACCAGATAATTGTTGAGATCAAGCTTGGGCGAATCGTTGCCCAATTCCCCGTAACGCAGCGTTTCCTGCCGGTTGCTGAAACCGCTGGCGCTGGCGTTGGAACGGACTTCGAAGTCGCCTCGTTTATGGCGGGTTTCCACGCCGAGTTGCAGTTCCAGATCTTGATACGTATCTCGCTCCAGAGGTGTCGCGTCGCCCGTCGTATGGCTGTCGAGCTGGGCTTTCAAGGCAAGCTCCACCTTGGGCGTGACCTCGGCGGCTTCGAAACCGGAGGGCGTCAGCACGTTGACCGGCACACGGGTTATTTCTTCCCACTCGCTGGCGTTGCGTACCCGATAGACGATGAGTTCGTGACTGCCGGATTGCAGCGGCGGTCCATCGGAAGAATAGACCAGCTCGCTTTCGCCCGAGCGTTGGAAAAGGCTGGTGAGATCGGTTTTATCCAGCAAAATGGCCAGTTGCCCTTCATCCGGCGAGGGGAGACGATCGAAGGTCAGGGTGATGGCCGTTTGTGGCTCAATCCATTGTTCCTCGGGGAGGTTGCTGTTCGTCAGTGTGATCTCTTGGGCGGTGCTCTGGATGCAGGCCAGCAGCGCGCCGAACCCGCAGACGCAAGCCCGATCTGCCCATCTGCCGTGCCGTTTGCCGATCATGAACACAGTGATTCGCCTGTTGGGTGGAAGGATGGGCTGTTGCGGCTCCCGTTCCGCACGGGACCGCAAGGTTGTTTGCAGGCAGTCTAGGGTGCGGTGGCGGGGTGGCCTATCCCATGAATTAGGGATATGCGGTCTTTTCGGGAAACGAAAAACGCACCGGGTGGCAGCCGAAGCTGGCCTATCCGGTGCGCGTATGGGGTTGGGATCAGTTCAAGTCGATGGTCAGCAAATCATCTTTCTTGGGCATCCGATGCTGCACCGAAGCTTTAAGATTGTTACCGGCTTTGACATCGATGGTGTAGGGTTTCTTGAGCGCCGCCACCTTTTTGAACGTGACCTGGGCATTGCCGGTCGAGCGTTTCTTGTCGATTTCCCGGCCCTCCGGCGTCTTGAGATACACCCAATAACCCGCTCCGCGCGTGCCACGGTTTTCCTTGAGTTTGACGATCAGATCGTAAGTTCCGCCGCCCGCTTGATCGTATCCACCCTTGCCGCCGCCCACGTCGAAGCTTTTCGAGACGCTGCCCGCGCGACGGCTGAGGTTGTAGGCGATGGGGTTGTCGCTCTTGGGAATCTCGACGGTCAGGATGTACTTGCCGGGATGAGGAATGTCGACGTTATCCCAGCGTACGGCTTCCTTGGCCGGAGGGTTGCCGCCCGGAAAAGTGCTGCGCCGGGTTTGGGTGGTGTAGCGGGTTTCCTTGCCCTTGGGGTCGGTGACGATCAGATAAACGGGCAGTTTAACCGGATGGGCCAAGGGTGCGGGCAGCGAGGATTGTTCGTTGTAGACGAAGGACCGCACGGAATTCTTGCCGACTTTCAGACCCCCCTGGACCTGGGGACCCTCATTGGCCAAAGTCGGTCGGGCGCCTTGTGCCTGGGCTTGGGCACCGACGAATAAAGACAGTAACAGGGTGAAAATGGTCAGCCAGGTAAAGGCTCGATGGTTATGAGTTTGCATTTCGAATGCCTCCAGTCGCTTTTCGGTTAATGGAATCGGATTCGGTAGTGAGTGAAATCCCGCTGCAATGAATGTTGCGGGACATCCTATCTAGAGAGCCTGAATGCAACCATCCCAGAAAATGGGGATTTTTCCCAAGAAGCGCCAAATAGTTCGGTAACTGTCAATGAATTGAAGGCAGGCTTAAAAGGTCCTGGAGGCGAATGGAAATGGGCTCTTGAAGACTTGGGTTTTGATGGAAAATAAAAACGATAATCCCTCTGCAATCATTTGGTTAATCGCAGCGGTATCTTCATCGCTTTTACAGACGATCTGGAAAATGACGTTAAATGCCCTGTTGCTTTTTTATGGTTATTCCCGAGTGATTGAAGAGTTGGGTCGGATTTTGTAGAGGCCGATTTGGCCTGTTTCCATCGGGTTATTGCCAGACGATTACCGTGCGATTAAAGCGAGAAATAATTTTTTCCAAAACGGAAAATAATATGGCGCGTTCACTGTGCTTTTTTATGGACCTTTAAACCTTTCGTCCGGGAACGGGGAATAACACGGTATCGAGGGGTTGCGGCGCGCATGGGCGAGTCCATGGGAAAACGCCATGTTTCAAACTAAGCTGAATTTCACGGCCGTCATTTTTCTGGTAGAACTGGCGTTTATGCCCTCAAGTGATTTGGTTTTGTCCTCTCAGGACGTTGAAGAACATGAACTCATCCGCCGCGTTGCCGAGCACGATCGCACGGCGTTCGAGCGGCTTTACCGCCACTATGTCCCGCGTCTCGGACGTTACCTGAACAAATACTTGCAGCAGCGCGAGTTGGTCGAGGAAGTCGTCAACGATGTCATGCTCGTGCTCTGGCAGAACGCGGCCCGTTTCGAGCCGGCAACCGCGCGCTTATCGACCTGGATATTCGGCATCGCCCATAACAAGGCGCGCAAGGCTTATGCGCGGGCGGGCCGACATCCGACCGAGCCGCTGCCGGAGGATCTGGAAGACCTGCACAACGAGGCGGAGCCTACCCAGGATCTGTCCACACTCGGCGGTCCCGAGCAGGATCTGCTCAGCGAAGACGCAAGACGCGTACTGCGTCAGGCCCTGGAAAAGCTGTCGCCGGAACAGCGGGCTGTCGTCGAGCTGACCTATTTCGAAGGCTTCGCCTATCAGGAAATCGCCGCGATTACCGGAAGCAACGTGAACACGGTCAAATCCCGCATGTTTCATGCCCGCAAACAGTTGGCGTTGTTGCTGGCTTCGTGAGGCATCGCCTCTTCAAAACCTAACGAGAAAATCTTATGGGCAACACCGGCACAACCGCATTGAAACGAACCCGACATCAGCAGGTCTGGGAACTGTTGCCGTGGTATGTCAACCAGACGCTCAGCGATCGGGAAACCCGATGGGTGCGGGACCACTTGACGAAATGCGCTTTATGTCGGGCGGAGGTCGAACGCTGTCAGGCGACCGCCGAAGCGGTGCGCGCCGACGAGGAGATGGATTGGGTTCCCTCGAATCAGCAGTTTAGCGAGCTGCTCACGCGACTGGATGGAATCGAAACCCCACCACGGCGGGATGAACCGGTCTCCGCTGTTTCACCGTGGAGCCGTCTTTGGCGAAACTTGAAAGCCAGTTGGGAACCCTGGTTCACGGTATCTTCGAACGCGCGTTGGGCGTTAGCGGGCCAGGCGGCGTTGCTGGCGATCGTCAGCGGCCTGATCGTGGCGCAGTTCACCAGCCCCCCCGATGAGGCGTATCGGACTTTGTCCAACCCAACGCAACCCATGGTCGATACCGTGCGCGTACGCGCGGTATTCGCCGAGGATCTGAGCCTGGGCGGCTTGCGAAGCCTGTTATCCGGTCTGCGGGCCGATGTCGTGCACGGTCCGACCGGTCAAGGCGTTTTTACGCTGGCGATCGCCGCCGGCGCCGATCCCGATGCCGCGCGGACAAGCCTGCTGAAGGCTTTGCGCCAACATCCCCAGGTGCTGTTGGCCGAACCCGTCATGACAGGGACAGCGCCGTGACGCGTCGCGGAGGGGCTTACCGTCTCGTCATCGCGCTGTGCGCCTTGCCGCTGCTCGCTGCTTGCGCGACCTCCGGCCAGGATGAAACTTCGGCTATACCCAAGCAATTTCGCGCCAGTCAGATCCTCGTGACCTTGCCATCCGCGACGCCCGAGCAATGGGCCGCGACCGGGCAAGCCATCGCGCGCGAATACGCCTTGCAACCCGCGGGCGAATTTCCTCTGGCGTCCTTGGGCGTGCAATGCCTGGTTTATCGGGTGCCCGCCGAACGGTCGGTGGCCGAGGTGCTCGCCCAGCTCAACGCGGATTCCCGCGTGGCGCTTGCTCAGAGCAATCAGGTGTTCCGTACAAAGGCCGCTTCCGCGAATGATCCTTATGGCCCCTTGCAATACGGGATGAACCAGATTCACGCGATCGCCGCCCACGCGGTGAGTACGGGGAAAGGCGTGACCATCGCGGTCATCGACACCGGGGCGCAGGTGGACCATCCCGATTTGAGTGGCGCCGTACAAAGCGAAAATTTCGTCGAAGGCGGCGAACGGAGCTTCCAGACCGACCGGCACGGCACCGCCGTGGCGGGTTTGATCGCCGCGCGCGCTGGCAACGGGATAGGCATTGTCGGCGTGGCGCCGGACGCTCAGGTGTTGGTCTCGAAAGCCTGCTGGTATCCGTCCGCGCGGGAGGATCAGGCGTTGTGCAGCAGTTGGACGCTGGCCAAGTCCGTGGATTACGTCGTGCAGCGCGGCGTGCGGATCATCAATCTCAGCTTGGTAGGACCCGATGACGCATTGCTGAGGCAGTTACTCGACACCGCCCTGAAGCGCGGGGTGATCGTCGTCGCCGCCGCTGATCAGGGGGGGAACGAACCGGGATTCCCGGCGGCCCATCCCGGTGTCATCGCGGTCATTGCCAGCGACGAGCAGGGCCGTGCGGAATGGCCGTCCTGGGCGGCGTGGAAACGACCGGTGGCGGCGCCAGGGCAGGAGATTCTGAGCACCGTGCCGAGCACGGCCTACGATTATCTGTCGGGCAGTTCGCTGGCGGCCGCCCAGGTCAGCGGGGTGGTGGCCTTGCTGTTGCAGCGAAAACCATCCCTGTCGGCGGTCGAGGCGCGGGAGGCGTTGGAAGCGGCCAGTCCGTCGCTTGGTGGCCGTGAGATCGGCGCTGTCGAAGCTTGCGTTGCGTTGGACACCGTCCTGGGCCAACACGTTTGTTCTTGAAAGTCCTTCCCTCGGCGCGTGAGGGAAGGACTCATGAAAGGATCTTCAGAGACGGTACGGGTCGTCGCTAAGGCCGAGCGATCCGTCAGCCGGGCGTGCTGACCGGCGCGTAGTCCGCCGGACTGTTCTTATAGCAGCGGTCGCGGCCATGACGTCTTTGAACCTGCTCACCCGTCTTGCATTTGGCCGTGAACTTTTTCCCTAACACCGTGCCCGTGGCGGGCAGGCAATAATCGGTATTGCCACTGTGATCGGTGGCCAGAACCGTGCCGACCGGGCATCCGGCGTCCGGTTGTACGCGCACCTGTCCGCCGGCTTTGACGCAACGGGCTTTGTTCTGATTGGGAATCGTTTCCAACTTGTACTGTCCACTGGGACATTTCCACCAGGGCCCCGCGGCGTGGGCGGACGAGATCACGCCACTTTGACCGGAGAGTGAACAGAGAACAACGATTGAAAACGCCGTGGCGAATTTAATGATGCTGTTTTTCATGTCGAGTACCTCGTTGATTGTGTCATAGCGTGAAAATGAATTAAGCGATTCATCAACACTCGCCCAGGTCACTAATAAAATTCGTCGGTTAGTTATGTTCTGGTTGCCAGATTACTGAAAATGCGGGAATTTTCGCATCCCGTAAATGGGGGATATTGAAGGGTGGGGCAAACCGTGTCTTAGCGTCGCACCCGGTCCGGACAGACGCCTTCCACCTGACGCCGATAGACGAGTACCTGGAAATGCAAATATCCGGTCGGTTCGTGATACCAGCGTACTTTCAGTGGCGGGCAACGCGTGCATCCCGCGGGTGGGGCGGCGATGATCTGCGCCTCGCCGAAGCGGCGTTTGCCGTAGACCAATTCGGCATGATCGAACGCGGTGCCGGATTTGCCGCAGGCGGGAGCCGAGCCGCCGACATCGAGGCTGCGCTCGCCTTTGTCGCCCACGGCGAGATTGGACTGGTGATCGAACAACAGAAAATCGGGTTTGGAGCCGGGCGGAACCGGGCGGTTGTAGTCGCGCCCCGGTACGAGCTTGCGGGATAGGCGAACGGTGCTGGTATTGCTGGTTCCTTGAGGGGTTTTGACGGAAATTTTGATGTTGAGGGATTTGTTCAGATCCGCCAGGCGCGCGGTGATTCGCTTATCGCTCCAGGATTCGCTGGGTAAGGCGTATTTGAAACCACCGCCGTAGTCGGCGAGCACCTCGCATTGGCCGCACGCTTTCCCGAAATCGCTGCCGGAAATCGTGATCCGCTCACCCGCGCCGGAATCGATTCCGCGAATGGACGGAGCCGCCGCGACCGGGCCGACCCACATCAGTGTCAGCAGACCCGGTAACAAGCTTCGCAAAAGTAAGGCGTGTGTTCTGATCATGCGCGATAGCGTCGCCTCCCTGGCCGCTATTGGCTATCCCATGAATTGGGGATGGGTGGGGAGAGAGTGATGAAAAGCCGCGGTCAGGTCAATGAGTGGCGACGCGGGGCAGGCGGATGACCACACGGCAGCCCCGGTCGGTCGGGACGATATCCAAGCGGGCGTCGATGCTGGCCGCGCGGCGGCGCATGTTGTCCAGACCCCGGCCCCGATGTTCGGGATTTACGAAACCGACGCCGTCGTCCGCGATTTCGACGAAAACGTGATCGCCGATCAGCGCGTCGGCGTCCAGCCCGGTGCGCACGGTCAGGACGGTGGCCTGGGCATGTTTGATGACATTGGTGATGGCCTCCTGCAGGATGCGCATGACCTGCAACACCTTCTGCGGACCGAAATCCGGAATCGAAGGGACGTCCCGAACCTGCCAGTTGACCTTGAGATTGACGCACTGCAAGCGTGGCTGCAGACGGCCCCGCAACAGGCCGAGCACCGTCGGCAAGTCATCGTCGACCGGTTCCAGGGAGTCGATCATCAAGCGCAGATCGTCCAGGGCCCGTTGCAGGACTTCGGCGATGAGGACTTTTTCGGCTTGGCCGCTTTGCGCTAGGGATAGGGCGGATACCAGATGTCCGCCCATGCCGTCGTGCATGTCCCGCATCAGTCGCTCCCGCTCACTGGCCAGCACCTGCTGTTTTTCCAGGTCGCGCAGTCTTTGATAATTGGACTCCAGTGTTGCGCGCGCCGCCTCCACCCGTCCTTCCAACTCTTTGTTCAAGGCTTCCGATTCGTTGAGCGCGCTCACGAAACGCCGCACCAGGATGAAGGTGAACACCACGATGACCAAGGGCGAGGCATAGTGAATGTAATACCCTTCCAGCCGTGGCCACAGCCCATTGACCACCAGCCAATCATGGAATCCGAAGAACAGGATCAAGGCGCCCGGCGTCACCAGCAACTTGGTCTCGATGTCGCGCAGGCCCCAGCGTTTTTTGATGATGCGTGCGACGGGGTAGGCCCCGGCGGCCAACAGGGCGCTAAGCCAGACGTGGTTGGCCAGGGGGTAGAACCAGGATTTGGGCAACAGGCCCAGAATGAGGGTGCCCATCACGCCGATCACGATCAGGGCCCGCTCGATGCGTGGGCGTGTTTCGTTCAGGAATCGGTGGACGAAGATGATGGTGAAGATCACGTACCAGCCCAGGGTCATATGACGCAACCATTCCCAGGTCAGCGTGGAGACGGGGATGTTCACCACCAACAGGTTCAGATTGTGGGTCGCCCAGGTCAGGCCGGATACGGCGAACCACAGGAATACCGTATCCTGACGGCGTAACCACCACAACAAGGCCATGAATAGACTCATCAGGGTCATGGCCAGGGTGATCAGGGATACCAGCGTTACTTTCCAGAAATAGCGTTGTCGGAAGACAGGCCGCAGATCCTCGTCCGGTCCCAGATAAACCCGGCTGAGATAGCCGTCGCGCGGTGGATCGGCCTTGACCCACAGGTGTATTTCGTTCTCGCCCGGCACCAGGAGTCCGTTGGGAATGGAAAAGTACAACGGCCGATTCCAGTTGCGCGCCACGGGGTCGTCGAAGTGACCGCCGTCGCCTAATAGTTCGCCGTTCAGAAAAACCGCCGCGTTCATGTTCACGGTCGGGAGATAGACACCCCATAGGCGGTTGGGGGGTACGTTCAGCACCAAGATCGAGCGATACCAGAGGGCGCCATCGTGCGGAGGCGGCTGTTCAGCCCAATTATGCGGCAGGGGTTGTTCGGACCCCTGCTCGTAGGCGCCTGGCAGCAACGGGCTGTCGTGCGCTATCCGTTGGATGGCGTCGAGGGTGAGCACGTGGTCGGGCAGGTGGCGAGTATGGGAATAGAAAAAAGCCACGAGCAACAGCAGTGTCGGCAGGATGAAGGAGGCTACCCAGCCGAGGGTGGTCGTGAAGACTCGCTTGGTGGGTTTGCACCCAACCATTAGCCCATCTCAGCGCCCGCTGTCGAGTTTGAGCAGACCCATTTGCATGGCTTCGAAAACGGCCTCCCCGCGTGAGCGTACGGACAATTTCTGGTAAATGTTCTTGATGTGCGTCGTAATGGTGTGGGAGGACACATGGAGCATATCGGCGATTTCGCCATAACTGAAACCTTTGGCGATCAAACGCAGGACTTCCTGCTCGCGGCCGGTGAGCCGGGGAACGTTCGCTGTTTCCGGGGCCGTCGGCGCAGGTTCCGACGCGCCCTGGAAACGGCGCAAGACATGACGGGCGATGGCGGCGCTGATGGGTGAACCGCCGGCCAGCATCTGCATGATGGACTGTCCGATGTAATCCGCCCCGCCGTCCTTGAGCAGGTAGCCCGAAGCGCCCGCCTCGATGGCTCCGATCACATGGTGTTCGTCGCCGAACACGGTGATCACCATGATCTCCGTGGTGGGCGCATCGGCTTGGACTTCACGGATCAGTTCGATGCCATTGCCATCCGGCAAGCCAAGATCGGTCAACAGAACATGGGGTCGATGTTCCCGCAAGACTTGCCGGGCGGCGCCGCAACTCTCGACGGCGGCCAGCAGTTCGAGCTGAGGGTGACCCGTGATGACGCGGGCCAATCGGTCGCGCGTATGCTCGTCGTCCTCGACGAGTAGCACATTGTGGGTTTGCGCATTCATTTCAAAATTTTATGTCATGTCGCGTTGACTTTCTGGAGAACCGCAAAGGCAATGCAAGGGATGCAGGGGAATGCGGGCGCCCGTTTACAAATGTTGAATTCCGGATTATTCATCCGCCCCGCTTTCAGCAGTTCGACCAACCGAAGGCGTAGACGCAACCATCGCCCGTGCCACCGACGGCGCCGTCGGTCATATCGCTGTAGTGGCTCCAGTCGCCGTTGGCGTTGCGTTCCCCGCTGCCGTAACGGGAGGTGTACATGCCTGAGTTATTGAGGCAGCCGCTGTAACCCGTCGTGGTGTTTAGCCAGCAGCCGTTCTGTTGATTGTAGAGATACGCGCCGGGCATGACGCGGGTGCCCAGGTTCGCTTCCAGCGTGGCCAGTTCCGCGGTGCTCAGCGGATATCCGTTGATCGAGACGTTCGATGCGTAGGGCGCGGAAAAAGCGCCGGTGCTCAATGCCAGCAAACCGGCCAGACCCAGACTCTGCAAGAAATATTTTTTCATGTCTCGTGTTCTCCACGGCAGGTGTCGAAGTTTTACAGGTTTCAGCATTTCGCATACCAGCTTCGAACACGCCGAGTTTTCGGGGCGATGACTCCGCCAGTGGCCAGGGCGTCGAATGGGTGGTCCGATATGGCGGGATGAGGGTCAGATTGACCCGCCCACAACGGTTCGCTGGGATGACGGGCGGTGGGGTACGGGCTCATTCTGCAAATGAGCTACGCTTAATTAAAGATCGATGTGGAGGGTTACCGTTCATGAAATATTTTCAACCCAGCCTCGTATCCGATCCCTTGTTTGCGGCTATCAACGGCGCTTATCGCGTCGACGAGAGTCAACACGTCGCCTTGCTGCTCAAGGAAACCCTGCTGCCGCCGGCGGTCAAGCAAAGCATCGATCGCCGTGCGTGGACCTTGGTGGAGGAAGTTCGCCGTCAGGGTTTGCCGCGCGGCATCGACGGCTTGATGCACGAATACGATCTGTCCAATCAAGAAGGCGTCGTGTTGATGTGCCTGGCCGAGGCCCTGTTGCGCATCCCGGACGCCGAGACGGCCGACAAGCTGATCCGCGACAAAATCAGCTTGGGTGACTGGGAAAAGCATATGGGGCGCAGCGAATCCACTTTCGTCAACGCCTCCAGTTGGGGCCTGATGCTGACCGGGAGAATGGTCAAGCTCAAGGATAGCGAAGGCACTTTCAAGCGGATGTTGCAACACAGTGGGGAACCGCTGATCCGCAAGGCCATCACCCAGGCCATGGGTATTCTAGGTCGCCAGTTTGTCATGGCGCGCACGGTGAAGACCGCTCTGCAGCGCAGCCGTAACGACGAAAAAAAGGGCTATCGGCATTCCTTCGACATGTTAGGCGAGGCGGCGCGCACCGCGGTCGCGGCCGAGCATTATTATCGATCCTATCAGGAGGCCATCGCGGCGATCGGGGAGACGGCCGGCGGGCGCGGACCGGTTATGGGTCCGGGCATCTCCGTCAAACTGTCCGCTTTGCATCCCCGCTATGAACTGGCCCAAGGCGGGCGCGTGATCAACGAGTTACTGCCTCGTTTGCGTGCCTTGGCGCTGCTGGCCAAGGAGCACAATATCGCTTTCAACATCGATTCCGAGGAAGCGAATCGGCTCGATCTGTCTCTGGAGCTGCTCAAGCGGTTGTTCACCGATCCCGCGCTCAAGTGGTGGGATGGCTTGGGCTTGGCCCTGCCCACTTATCAGAAGCGGGCGTTTTTCGTCGTCGATTGGCTGGCCGAACTGGCGCGCAGCCAGAAGCGGCGGTTGATGATCCGTCTGGTCAAGGGGGCGTATTGGGATGCGGAGATAAAACGCGCCCAGGAACTGGGCTTGGACGGCTATCCGGTGTTTACCCGCAAAGCATCCACGGACGTTTCCTATCTGGCCTGCGCACGCAAGGTCTTGGCGGCGGGGGACGCGTTCTTTCCCCAGTTCGCCACCCACAATGCCCATACCGTCGCGGCGGTGATGGAGTTGGCCGGCCAACGGCGGGACTTCGAATTCCAGCGCCTGCACGGTATGGGCGAAGCCTTGTACGATCAGATCGTCGGCCGGCAAGGCTTCAATATTCCCTGCCGAATCTACGCTCCCATCGGCAACCACGAGGATTTGCTCGCCTATCTGGTGCGGCGATTGTTGGAGAACGGGTCCAACACGTCGTTCGTCAACCGCATCGTGGACCGCGATGCGCCGATCGAGGAGATCGTCGCCGATCCGATCCTCAAGGTATCCAAGCTGACCCACATTCCTCATCCTCGCATTCCCGCGCCGCGTGACCTCTACGGTACGGGGCGGCTCAATTCGCGGGGTATCGACGTCAGTGATCTCGATTGTTTGCGGGAACTGGCCAATGGCATCAACGATGCCAGCCATCAGTATTGGCGGGCCGGGCCGATCATCAGCGGAACATTGCGCAGTGGCGAGGGCCGGGCGATCCTATCCCCGGCCGATAAGCGGCGCCAGGTGGGCGCCGGGGTGGACGCGACGGAGGAAGAGGTCGATAGAGCGTTGACGCTGGCCAGTTGCGCCTATCCGGCTTGGGCGGACACGCCGGCGGAAACGCGCGCCGCCTGTCTGGAGCGGACGGCGGATCTGCTGGAAGCGGAAACGCCCGCGTTGCTGGCCCTGTGCACGCTTGAAGCGGGCAAGACGCTCAACGATGGCATCGCGGAGGTGCGGGAGGCAGTCGATTTCTGCCGCTACTATGCCGCCCGTGCCCGCGCCGATTTCGGCGAACCCCAAATCTTGCCCGGTCCCACTGGAGAGCGCGATCAACTGCGTTGGCATGGTCGGGGGGTATTCGCTTGCATCAGTCCGTGGAATTTCCCTCTGGCCATTTTCATGGGTCAAGTGACGGCGGCTTTGGTGGCCGGCAACTCGGTGCTGGCCAAGCCGGCCGAACAAACGCCGCTGATCGCCGCCTACGCGGTGCAACTGCTGCATCGGGCGGGCGTGCCTGGGAACGTGTTGCACCTGTTGCCCGGCGATGGCGCCGTCGGCGCGCGCCTGGTCGACGATGAGCGCATCGGTGGGGTGGCGTTTACCGGCTCTACGGAAACCGCCCGGTCCATCAATCGTACCCTGGCGGCCCGGCAGGGTTCCATCGTGCCGTTGATCGCCGAGACCGGCGGGCAGAACGTCATGTTGGTGGATTCCTCGGCATTGCCCGAACAAGTCGTGGTCGATGTGCTGGCGTCCGGTTTCCAGAGCGCCGGGCAACGCTGCTCCGCGTTGCGGGTGTTGTATGTCCAGGACGATATAGCCG
>JACKMZ010000003.1 GCA_024235135.1 Gammaproteobacteria bacterium
GGACGGGCCTTGGTTATTTGGCCGCTCATACGCGTCTGACCGTTTCCCGACCCTGTTGCCCTTCCATCGCTAAAATACCCATAAACCGCCATTGCAGTTATCCTTGGGCGAATCGTTTTGACGCCGAGGCTTCGATGAACTCCGTATCCCCCGTTTCGCCCATCGTCCTCACCACGCTCAATGCCCGGTACTTCCATGCGGCATTGGGATTGCGTTATCTGCTGGCCAACATGGGCGATTTGCGGCCGGCCACCGTGCTGCGGGAATTCATCATCACGCAGCCGCCGTTGGAAATCGTCGAAAGTCTGTTGGGCCATCAGCCACGCATCATCGGTTTCGGCGTGTACATCTGGAATGTGTCGGAAACGACCCAGGTCGTGGCCTTGTTGAAGCAGATACGGCCGGACATCGTGATTGTGCTGGGCGGGCCGGAAGTCAGTTACGAATGGGAAACGCAACCGGTCGCGCAACTGGCCGATCATGTGCTCACCGGCCCGGCGGATCGGGCATTCGGCGAACTGAGCCGGCGCTTGCTGAGCGGAGACAAGCCGGCCGAGAAAACGATCCAGGCCGAACCTCCCGCTCTGCGCGAATTGGTGATGCCTTACCGAGAGTATACCGAGGAGGACATCGCCCAGCGTTTGATCTATGTCGAAGCCTCGCGCGGCTGTCCGTTCCGCTGTGAATTCTGTTTGTCGGCCCTGGACAAGACGGCCTGGCCTTTCGATCTGGATCGTTTTCTTGACGAAATGGACATTCTCTACCAGCGCGGAGTACGGCATTTCAAATTTGTGGATCGCACCTTCAATCTGAAGATCGATACCAGCCTGCGCATCCTGGAATTCTTTCTGGATCGCCTGGACGAACGCCTGTTTCTGCATTTCGAACTCATTCCGGACCACCTGCCGGAGCGGCTGAAGGCCGCGATCAGGCGCTTTCCGGCTGGCGCGCTGCAGTTCGAAATCGGTATCCAAACCTTCAATCCCGCCGTGCAGGCCCTCATCAGCCGCAAACAGGACAACGCCAAGACCGAGGAGAACCTGCGCTGGTTGCGCGGCCAAACCCAGGCGCATCTGCATACCGATCTCATCGTCGGATTGCCGGGCGAGGACATGGCGAGTTTCGCCGTGGGTTTCGATCGTCTGGTCGCGCTCGATCCGCACGAGATTCAGGTGGGTATTCTCAAGCGCCTGCGTGGAGCGCCGATCGTCCGCCATGACGAATCCCACGGCATCCGGTATAACCCGCAGCCGCCTTACAATATCTTGTGTTCCGACTGGATCGATTTCGCCGATATGCAACGGCTGAACCGTTTCGCCCGATACTGGGATTTGCTCGGCAATGCCGGCCGTTTCCAGCGTGGCAAAACCCTGCTGCTGGGCGACGAACCTTTCGCGCGGTTCATGGCCTTCAGCGATTGGTTATACGCCACTGCCGGCCAGACTCATCAATTCGCCTTGGAACGTCTGTTCGACTGGGTTTATCAGGGGCTGACGGGACCGCTGGCCGTGGCCGCGGCCGTGGCCGAAGACGCCTTGAGCCAGGACTATCGGGCCAGCGGCGCGCGTGGATGTCCACACTTCATGCGGCCGGACACGCCTTCCGCGCCACAGCGCAAGCCAGCCGGGCATGGAGCCAGCCGTCAGGCCCGACATGTCAAAACCGCTGTCTAAACCGAATCCCCTCGCCTCGGATGTCGCGCACCCCATGATCGATCCCCGGCAAGTCGCTAGCCAATTCCAATTGGCCGATCCCATTGTCGACGTCCCACCCCTGGGACGTGGCCTGATCAACGATACGTTCCTGATCATGACCACGGGTGGGGAGGCGTCCTGGGCCGTTCTGCAACGCATCAATCAACAGGTATTTCCCGAGCCGCGGCTGATCATGGAGAATCTGCGCGTCCTGCTGGATCACGTCGGAGCCGGAGCGGATGACGGCGACGGCTTCCGATTGCCGACGATCGTATCCAGCGAAACGGGCGAGGATTTCCATTGGGATGGACAGGGGAACTTCTGGCGGGCCTTGGGTTTTATTCATGGAACGCACAGTTTCGACACCTTGTCGGACAGGGCGCAAGCTGAGGAAGTGGGGCGAACGCTGGGCCGCTTTCACGCGCTGGTCGCCGAGCTGGATACCGCTCGGTTGCACGACACGTTGCCCGGTTTTCATATCACGCCGCATTATCTGCGACGTTTGGAACAGATCCTGGCTCAGCGCCCGCTGGACGATGATCCGGAATTGAACTATTGCCTGCGGTTCATCGCGGATCGCAAGGAGTGGGCCGGCGTCCTGGAAGAGGCGAAACAAAGTGGGTTGCTGACCATCCGACCGATTCACGGCGATCCCAAATTGAACAACATTCTGTTCCACCAGGAAACCCGGCGGGCGGTCAGCCTGGTCGATCTGGACACCGTCAAACCCGGACTGATCCATTACGATATCGGTGATTGCCTGCGTTCCTGCTGCCATCGCGGCGGAGAAACATCCGCTAGCGTGGAGGACGTGCTCTTCGACGTGGACATCGCCCAGGCCATCCTGGGGCGCTATTTTCAGGAAACCCGGCGTTTTCTCACGCGCCACGACTACGCTTATCTTTACGACGCCATCCGCTTGATTCCCTTTGAACTGGGGGTGCGTTTCCTGACCGATCACCTGGAAGGCGATCGCTATTTCAAGGTCGGTCAAGCCGGCGAGAATCTGCGGCGCGCCGTGCGCCAACTGCGCCTGAGCGAAAGTGTCGAGCGCCAAGAACAGCCGATCCGCCGCCTGTTGAGCGAGTCATAACCGCGATGCTGCGCTCGGGGCTGCTACGCAATTTCCGCCGCGTGTACCGGATAGACGGCTGGTTTAGGACGCACCTGACGCCAACCGGTTATTTGGTGTCGTTCGCGACGGTGACGGCGGCCGTGATCGGCGTCAATCCCCGCTTGACCCTGGCGGTGCAAATCTTCTCCCTGCTGGTGAGCTTGCTGGCGGTGGCCATCGCCTGGAGCCTGTGGTTTCGCCCGCGCCTTTCAATACATCGTGTTTTGCCGTCCATGGCTACGGCCGGCGAGCCCCTGCGCTATAGGCTGCGCGTGGAAAATCGGGGCAAACGCCGGCAGCGGGAAATAGCCGTCGTCGATGAATTGCAGACGCATTGGCCCGATGTAGACGATTTCCGGCGTTATCACGACCCGGCGGACCGCCACCGCAATCCCTTCGATCGCGTCGTGGGATATCCCCGGTGGCTGGGCCTGATCCGTCATCTGCGTGGCGCGGAAAACGTCACGCGCGTTCTGCCCGCCGTTCCGCCCGGAACCCACATCGAGGTGGAGATGACATTGCGGCCTCTGCGCCGAGGTTATCTGCGTTTTGCCGGGTATCGTCTGGTGCGGTCCGATCCGTTCGGATTGTTCAACGCCCTGCGCCGTTACAGCGGGCCCGCCCGTTTGCTGGTGTTGCCCCGACGTTATCCGCTAAACCCGCCCCGACTCGCCGGCGGCCGGATTTATCAACCGGGTGGCGTGGCGTTGGCGGCCAACCGGGGCGATTCCGAGGAGTTCGTGTCCCTGCGGGATTACCGGCCCGGCGATTCCCTGCGCGATGTCCATTGGCGCAGTTGGGCGAAAACCGGCAAGCCGATCGTCAAGGAAAAACGACCGGAATATTTCACCCGCCATGCCCTGATTCTGGATACCTGCGGCACGCCGAAAGGGGCGGCGTTGTTCGAGGAAGCGGTATCGGTCGCCGCGTCCTTCGCCTGCCGTGTCGATACCGACGAGCATTTGCTGGACCTGCTGTTCGTTGGGGAGAAGGCGTTCCGCTTCTCGGCCGGGCGGGGCTTGGGCGGCGAAGAACCTTTGCTGAAGATTCTGGCTTGCGTGGAGTACCGCGACACGGTGGATTTCCAGAGACTGCACGACGCGGTTCTGCGGCAGGCCCTGCAGTTCAGCGCCGGTATCCTGGTTCTCCTGGCCTGGGACGATGCCCGGCGGGCATTGGTCGACGCCTTGCGCGGACGCGGTTTGCAAGTCCTGATTTTGGTGCTGCTGCCGTCCGATGCGCCGGAACCGGCCGGCGCAAGGGATGTGGTCTTTTTGCCCTTGGGCCGCGTGGCGGAGAAACTGGCGTTATGGCGGCAATGAAACCACCCCCGTTGCTGTTGGGCGCGGCGCTGTTGTTGTGGGGCTGGCGGGCGGAAACATTGCCGCTGGCCGTGGGTCTGGCGGTCGTTCTGGAATTGCCGTTCCGGTTGGCTTGGCGTTGGCGCCTGCGTGACAAGGACATTAACTACATCGTCGATTTCTGCACCGTCGTGCTGGCCGCTTGGGTGGTTTACGCCATTGCCATCCAAACTTCGGCTCATGCGGTGATTGTGGTCTTGCAGGGCTTGCCGGTGATCGTCTTCCCGCTGATCGCCTTACAACGTTACGGTGACCGGGATGGGTTGCCACTGAGCGCGTTGTCCCTGCGACACCGCCGCTGGGGTCGCAGTCAACGCACGGTCGAAGTCGGTTATCCGTATCTGGTGGCCTGTCTGGTGGCCGCCAGCCCCGGCGAGCGGGGAGCGACGGTATTTTTCCTGCTCATCGTCGTGCTCTGGTTTTGGGCGCTATGGCCGCGCCGCAACCGGCGCTACGCCGCCGGCATGTGGTTGGGGCTTGCCTTCCTGGTCAGCGCCGGCGCCTTCGCGCTCAATGGGTCTATCCTGGCGTTGCAGGCGTATCTGGAACAACAGGTGCCGGAATGGTTGCTGGATTGGTTCGATGTCGACAGGGATCCTTATCGGCGCAGCACCGCGTTGGGCTCCATCGGCCGTTTGAAACTATCCGACGCCATCATCATGCGGGTTGCGATGGGGGACGCCGCGCCCGTCGTCCATTTGCTGCGCACCGGCAGTTACAATCTGTTCGGCGGCAATGTCTGGTATGCCCGCAGCCGGGAATTCGCCCCGGTGAGTCTTGACGAAAAGGCCAACTGGGCCCTACGTCCGGTTCCGGGTGGCGCGACTCGCGGCCGCGTGGAAATCGTTCAGGATTTCAAGCAGGGAACCGGTATGTTGCCCTTGCCGTTGGGCGCCTACCGCGTCGTGGATCTCCCGGCGGCGACGATGCAGCGCAACGCCCTGGGCTCCGTAAAAGTCATGGAGACGCCCGATTTCGCGGATTACCGAATCGCGTTCGCTCCCACTGGCGAGACGGACCCGGTGTTCGGCGGGGACGATTTACAGATACCGGAACAGTACCGGAAGACCCTGGACCGGATCGTGACGACCCTGGGCCTGCGGCGACAGCCCCGCGCGGCGCCCGATCGGTTGACGGAATATTTCAACAAGCACTTCGAATATTCCTTGGATCTGAGCCGGATAAATGGCGAACTGCCTCCACTAGAGGACTTTTTGCTCAATACCCACAGCGGACATTGCGAGTATTTCGCCACGGCTACCGTCTTGTTGTTGCGGGCGGCCGGGATTCCGGCGCGGTACGCCGCCGGCTTCAGCGTTCAGGAATACAGCGCGCTGGAAGGGCGTTACATCGTGCGGGGGAGCCATGGACACGCCTGGGCTTTGGCCTACCTCGACGGCCACTGGCAAGATGTGGACACCACGCCGCCCGTATGGGGCACGAGCGACGCCGAGCATCATTCCTCGCTGATCGCCGTCTACGATGTGTTGTCCTGGCTGTGGGTGAAATTCAAGGAATGGCGATTGCTTCAGTCCCAAGGTCACGATGACCGGACCCTGTTGGGGTGGTTGGCGCCTTTGGTGTTGCTGTTGATCTGGCGTTTACGCCATCGGCGCTGGGTACGCCGAAGCCGCCCCACGCCCCTCAGGGTAGGGTCGGCATCCGCCGATTGGCCGGGAAGCGACTCGGAATTTTATCGCATCATCGAATGGTATGGCCGGCGAGGATGGGAACGGAGCGCCGGCGAGCCGTTGCGCCATTGGCTGACTGACTCATTGAGTCGCGATCGCGCGCACCACGAGTCCTTGGACGAAATGGTGCGACTGCATTACCGCTACCGCTTCGATCCGCGCGGCCTCGAAAGCGAGCAAAGAGCGCGGCTAAGCGCGCTGGTGCAGGATTGGTTCGCGCGGCTCGACCGTTGACGGAATCCGCTCCGGCTCGTCGAAAGCATAGCCGAACAATTCGATGTCCCGCCGAAAATACGTCGCCACGCGCTCGGCCAGGGCATCGCTGTAATAGCTGCGATAATCCCGTCGGCGGTCCGTGGCTTTGCGCTTGTGGGGCAGCTCGGGGCAGCGGATGCCGATGCGCCGGCACGCCTCGGAAAAATCCCCGACCAGATTTTCATAACGGCCGATGAAATCGACGATGATCCCGCCGTGCAGGTCGATCACATAATCGGATTGCCGTTCGATGGACGTGTCGATGTGAAACTGATAAGGCCGCTTGGCATCGAGCTTCCAATTCAGAAAGCTCTCGAAATCCGGTACATGCGCGACCAGATGCGGGCGCTCGCGGCGGAGGTGGTGGTAGGAACTGACCTGTAAATCCCAGGGATTGCGCACGAACACGAACTTGAACAAGCGCGCGTAGACTTCGCGGGGCAGCATCTCCTGCGCGGCGATGGCCTTGGCGTGGCGGGGAAACTTGATGCCCAGCCGGTGATCCGTCAGGCCACTGAGCTTGCTGCACAAAAATAGAGGGATGCGGTAGGGGTCCGTCCACTTGTAATAGCGCAAGGCCGTACGGATGCTGGTGCCGCCGGTTTTCGCGGTGTGTATGAACAGAAAGTTGTATCTAAGAGATAACAGCATGGGTGGATTCCCGCGCGGCGTATTCATTCCACTTCAGCGCGTCGAGATAGCCCTGAGTACTCGCTTGCAGGGTGTAGTCCGTGACGGCGGCTTGCAGTTTGTCGGCTGCCGGCGGATGCGCCAGCATCTCCGCCAAGCCCTGAGCCAGCGCCGCGGCGTCTCCTACCGCCACCAACGGGCCGTAGCGACCCCCATCGAGAATCTCGCGCGGGCCGCTGGGGCAATCGGTGGCTACGACCGGCGTGCCCAGGGCCAAGGCTTCGGTCAGCACATTGGGCGAGCCTTCCCACAGCGACGACAAGGCGAAGACGGCGGCTTTCGCCATATAAGCGTAGGGATTGGCCACAAAACCGGGCAAATCGACGCAATCGGCGATCCCTAAATGGGTTGCCTGGGCCAGCAGGGTATGCCGTTGCCGTCCTTCGCCCAGTATCGCCAAACGGGCCGGCCGCTGTTTTTGCAGGGCCGCGAAAGCGCGCAACAGGGTGGGAAAGTCCTTTTGCCGGGTGAGCCGGCCAGCGCCCAGAATGATCGGCGGTCCATCGTCGTTGAACCAGGGATGACTGACCGGCTCCTGGGCCAGCGCCAGCATGCGCGGCGTCACCACCGGGTTGCGCACGACGAGGATTCGCTCGGTGGTCAGTCCGGCGAGATGCATGGCATCCTCGGCGACGCCTTCGGAAACCGCCACGATGCAATCGACCTGGGGATAAAGCCAGCGCATCGGTCGGCATCGCAACCACCGTTGCACAGGATGTTTGTCCACCAGGGCCGTGGAAAGATGGGTTCCCAGACGGCCCACCAAGCGGGTGTCCACGCCCGCCGCGCGGCGCGCCAGGACCGCCAGCCGTATCGCCCGGTCCTTGGCGGCGAGCAGGGCCGGGGGGCGATGTTTGCGCAAATAGCCGATGAGCGCGGGCAAGGCCAACAGACTGTGCCTGACGCCCAGATCGACGAGCCGGACGGAAGGCGGCAATTCTTCCCGCCAGGCCGCCGCAGGCGCGCGTATGGCCAACAGATCGACGGCCACCCCTTGGGCCACGAATCCGTGTATCAAGTTGAGAATCATGCGTTCCACGCCACCGTACCCGGAAAAGGAGACCAGTACGGCCAAGTGGGGAGTATCGTCGGAATCAGTCATCCAGCCAGTCCCAGTACTTCGAGATAACGTTGCACGCTGGCCGCCACCGTGAAGGGTCGCGCGGCCTCACGCAAGAGTTCGGGGGATTGGGGGTTTTCGAGAGTGCGCTGCAAGGCGGCGCTCATGGCCGGCACGTCACCGACCGGCACCAATTCGCCGAACCGCCCCTGTTGCAGGGTTTCCCGAGGCCCGCTGGGGCAATCGGTGGAAACGACCGGCAAACCCGTGGCCAGGGCCTCGACCATGACCACGGCCGAACCTTCGCAGGTCGACGACAGCGCGAAAACCGATGCCTGCGCCATGTAGCGAAACGGGTTGGCGACGAATCCCGGCAGTTCCACGTCCTGGGCCACGCCCAGTTCCTCGGCCAACTTCAGCAATTTGTCGCGTTGCCGGCCTTCCCCCAAAATGATGAGCCGACATGGCCGTTGGCCGCGTAAATGGGCAAATGCCCTGAGCAGGGTGGCGAAATCCTTGCGCGCGCAGAGTTCTCCCACTCCCAGAATCACCGGCGGTTCGCCGGGAGCGAACCAGGCATGATCCAGCTCGGCTTGGGTCTGGTTGTGGAGATCCTCGTCGACCACCGGATTGGAGATCACGGAAATGGTCCGCAGCGGAAGATGCCCGATTCGGCTGAGGTCCTCCGCCACGCCGTGCGAGGGTACGATGATGGCGTCGGCGCTCGGATACAGCCAGCGTATGGAATTGTATTGGATAGCGCGGGCCAGCCAGCCGCGCCGTTCGAGATTCTTGGAAACCGTCGTGCCGATGCGCACGGCTATGCGGGTGGGAACCCGGGCCAGGCGTCGGGCGATCAGCGCGCTGCGGTTGACCTTGTCCTTGTCGCTCAACATGACCTTGGGCCGGCATCGGCTCAGATAGCCGACCAAAGCAGCGAGACAGGTGCTGACATGCGCCACGTTCAGAGGGACTTGGCGCACGCCGGGCGGCAGATCGTCCCAATAGGGTCCGTGACGGTCGATGGATAGGATGTCCACGGCCAAGCCCCGTTCAGCGAAGCCGGGAACGAGTTTCTTCATGATCCGATCCACCCCGCTATGCCCCGAGGTGGCCAGGAAAATCGCTAGGTCGGGTTGGCGCATCGCGAATCCTGAAGCAGGCCAAAAGCGCGTAAATAGGCGGCGCTGCTATTGGCCAAGGTATATTCGTGGACGGCCATTCGCAGTTGCGCCGGGTCGGAACGGACATCCAGCGCCGCCGCAATCGCGTGACTTAAGGCCGCTTCGTCATCCACCGGAACCAGCCTGCCGTAACGTCCACCCTGCAGAATTTCCCGTGGGCCGCTGGGGCAATCGGTGGATACCACCGGCGTACCGACCGCCAAGGCTTCCGCCAGCACATTGGGCGAACCTTCCCAATGCGAGGACAACACGAAAAGGGCGGCGCGCGCCATGTAAGCGTAAGGGTTGTCGATGAATCCAGGCAACTGGACGGCATCGCCCACGCCGAGTTCGCCGGCCAGCTCCAGCAAGCGTTCACGCTGACGGCCTTCCCCGAGAATGAGCAGGCGGCAGGGTCGCTGAGCCCGCACTCGGGCGAAGGCGCGGATCAGCAGCGGAAAGTTCTTTTGTCGGCGCAGTCCGCCGGCGCCGAGGATAACCGGGGGTTGGTCCGGCGCCAGCCAGGGATGATCCACCGGCGCTTGCGCCTTGGCGACCATTTCCGGCAGTACGACCGGGTTGCGCAAGACCTGCATGAAGTCGCGGGATAGGCCGGTAATTCGCGCCAAATCGTCGGCGACCCCGTGCGAGACACAGATGACGCCATCCGCCTGCGCGTACAGACGCCGCAAGGCGCGATGTTCCAGCCAACGTTTGAACGGATTGCGTTGGCGGCCGCTGAGCCGCCCGGTGATGTTGGTGCCGGCCCGCAGGAAGATTCGGGGTGGATGACTGAGGTGCCGTTTGGTTTGGACCGTCAGGCGGTCGTCCCGGCCTTTGGCGGACATCAGGATGGCGGGATGGGCCTGTCGCAGGTAGGTCAGCAATCGTTCCAGCAATTCACGCGGCTTGGCCGTGCGCAGCTCGACCAGATTGACGTGTTCCCCCAAGGTGGGCAGATAGGGAAGGTGGCGGTCCTTGACCAGGAAATCCACCGTCAGACCGAAATCCGCGAAGCCGCGCGCCAAATTGACCAGCATGTGCTCCACGCCGCCATCGCCGAACGTCGGAATGAAAATGGCGATCCGGGGATTACCCGAGGGGATGGATGACGGGACGCCGGCGGGATGGATCGTCATGGCCTTCAAGCCAGGCCCATGCGGGCCAGATAATGCTCGGCGCTGGCTTCGACCGTGAAACGCGCCGCCGCGCCGCGCAGCCAGTCAGCCGATGGAGCGCGTTCCAGGGTTTCCAGCATGGCTTGGGCCAAGGCGGGCGCGTCGCCCACCGGCACGAGCGGACCGTAGCGTCCGTCCTGCAGGATCTCCCGTGGGCCGCTGGGGCAATCGGTGGACACCACGGGCGTGCCGACCGCCAGGGCTTCGGTCAAGGCGTTGCCCGATCCCTCCCAGGCGGAGGATGAAACGAACAGGCTGGCGCGGGCCATGTACGCGTAGGGATTATCGACGAAACCCGGCATGTCCACGGCGTCTTGAATGCCCAATTCGGTGGCCAGGGACTTGAGAGCGGGGCCGAGTTTGCCGTCTCCCAGAATCAGCAAGCGGCTGTCGCGCCGCTGGCGGAACAGGGCGAAGGCCCGGAGCAAGGTGGGGAAATCCTTCTGCGGTTCCAAGCGGCCGACGCCAAGCACCAGAGGCGGTTGTCCTGGCTGTAGCCAGGGGTGGTCCAAGGGGGCGCGGGCTTGTTCATGCAGACGGGCGGTGACGACCGGATTGGCGATGATTGCTATACGTTCGCGGGGATAATCCAGCAACGCCGAAGCGTCATCGGCGACGCCCTGGGAAATGGCGATCAAGCCGTCGTTGAGCGGATAATACCGACGCATCAGCCGGAGATGCTTCTGTTTCTTGGCCGGTTTGAGGCTATCCAACTGATGACTGAGCTGCGTGTTCAAGGTAGCGAAAATGGGCGTGCCGGTCCGCGCCATCCACCGGGACCGCAAGGCGGCGACATTGACCCGGATACGCTCCGCCAACAGGGCGTCCGGGCGCTGACGGCGCAGATACCACGCCAGTCGGGGCACGGCGTAGAGGCTGTGCGAGGTACGGATGTCGATGACTCGTACCGCGGGGGACAGCGAGGCCATGTAAGGACTGTCGGTGCGGGCCGCGAGCAAGTCGACCGCGAGGCCCCGTTGGGCGAATTCGTTGATCAAATGCACACGCATCTTGCCGATACCGCCAATAGCGAGTGAAGCGACCAGCACGGCCAGTCGTTTGGGTTGTGACATGCGACGGATTTCGGCAGTATTCTGAGTTCGCAGATTATATCGGGTCAAAGGCCACCGTTTTCAAGCCGGTGTTGAATAGCAAGTCCTCACTTAAAGTATTGGGTCAACTCATTGTATATTGCAAATCAATTGCTTGAGCGTTCGGCGACGCGATGTTTCTTCGACCCGTCCGGGAAATCGGCATCCTCCCGGACGGCGGGTTAGGTGCATCGTGGCCGCGTCGCTCCCCGACATCGTTTACCTGGGCCGCAGCCGTCTCCACAGACCGCGAGCCAATCTTCTGCAAACCCTGCATACCGTGGCCGGTTTCGTTCAGGAAGGCTGGACGATCCGTCTCTATCTGCCGCCCTGGCGTGGGGTCCGGATCCGTCAATTTCTGCGGGACATGGATATCGATGTGCCGCTGGACGTGCGCGGCTCGCCGCTGTTGCACCGGCGCTGGCAAGGCAAACCTTTCGTGTTCTGGCATCGCCGTCTCCTGCACGCCTGCCAAGCGGTCTACGTGCGCGCGCCGGAACTCAGTCTGCCGCTGGCGCGGGCGGGCATCCGCCATCATTTCGAAGTGCACGACACTACGCGCATGGCGAACAATCGCCAACTGGCGGCCGTCATCGAGTATCACCGGGCCGGTGTCATTGACCAGCTGATTCCCATCAGCCAGGCCGCTCGGCAGGTCCTGATCGAGCAGGGTGCGTCGGCCGAACGCGTTCACGTCGCGCCGTCGGGCGTGGCGCTGGATCGATTTCTCGAAGTCCCGCCGCTGGACCCGGCCAGGCTGGCGCAGCCACGCTTGATTTATCTCGGTCGCATCAGCCGTAACCGGGGCCTGACGGTGTTCGAGGCGTTGGCTCGGCGTGGATATGCGTTGACCCTGATCGGCGCTTTGAGCCCCAAGGATCGAACCGCGCTGCCCGTCAATCCACCCGTGCCGCACCGGGAGGTTCCTCGCTGCTATGGACAGGCGGAGTTGGCGCTCATGCCCTATCAGGCCGACCTGGGGCACGCCGATTCGATCAGTCCATTGAAACTGTTCGAAGCCATGGCCGCCGGCCGGCCCGTGATCGTCAGCGATCTCGCGCCGATACGCGAGGTCGTCAGGGACGGCGAGAATGGTTTGCTGGTCAAGCCGGATGAGGTGGATGCCTGGGTCGCCGCGGTGGAGCGTTTGCGCGCCGATCCGGCATTGGCTTTACGCCTGGCGGACAAGGCCCGCCGTTTGACCTTGGATCGCAGTTGGCGGCAACGCGCTCGCGACATTGCCCAGGCGATTGGATTGAAATAGTCGATGAACTCGCGGATTTCCTGGTCTGGTTTTGTCGGCTTGGCCGGTTTGTACGGCTTGGCCTTGTGCGGCTGGCTGAGTACCGCCGGCGCCAACATCGGCTTGGGAATGCTGTTGTTGGGTTTCGTCGCGGATCGCCGAGCTTGGCGCGTGTTGCGACAGGAGCCGGTGGCTTGGCTGACGGTGGCCCTAGTGCTCTACTGGGTTGGTCGCGCTGCTTGGGGCGTGCTGGAGTTGCCGGTCAATCGGCACGCGCAATGGGATGCGCTGGGCGACTGGCTGTATCTCACCTTGTTCATTCCCGTGGCCTGGTGGTTGGGGGGCGATCGGCGTCGCCTCGATCGTGTCTGGCTGTTGGTGGCGACCGGCCTGATCGGCGGCATGCTGATCTATCTGATGGACCCCGAGCATTTGCAAGCATTGCTGGATGGGGAGCGCAGCGGTTTCCAACTCAGACGGCCCATCGCCTTCGGTTTATACAGTGGAACCGTGTTGTTGGGCTTGCTGATGCTCGCGCCGCGTTGCTGGGGTGATACGGGGCCGGGCAAATTCGGGCGCATCGCGCTGTGGCTGGTTGCCGTTCTCTTGTTGACTCAAGGGATGTTGGCGACCCATTCACGCGGCGCCTGGCTCGCGGCTTTGCTGATCGTCCCGTTGACCTTGGCGGTGCGTTACCGGTCCGGATTCAGTGTGCGGGTATGGCGCGCGAGTTGGCGGGCCGCCCTGCTGGCCACGCTCGCGCTCGGGGTGCTGGTCTGGATGAACGAGGGCACGATCAGCAAACGCCTGCATGAAGAACCGAAGGTCGTGCAGGCCATCGCCAGCGGCGATCTGGCCAGCGCCCCGCCTTCGTCGATCAGCTACCGACTGCGCCTGTGGATTTTCGCGTTGGAGAAATGGCGGGAACGACCGTTCATGGGTTGGGGTCCGGGCAACTCGGAGTATCTGATCGTTCACAGCGGCCGCCCGGAGATCCATTCCGCGCATATCGAATATCTCGACCACATGCACAACACTTATCTGGAATTGCTGGTCGGCTTCGGGCTGTGCGGGACACTGTTGGCCTTCGCCCTGGCGCTGCTGCTGGGCAAGGCGCTGTGCTGGTCCTGGCGCCAGGGGAAATTGCCGTCGGATTACGTCATTTTCTTAGGCGGGGCGTTCGCCTTCATGGGAGTGTGGATGTTTTTCGACTTCCGCAGCCTGCATCACGATTGGCGATTTTATTGGCTGATGCTAGCCGGCTCCAGCTATACGTTCTACCTGGGACGCCGCTTGGAGCCGCCGGCTTCGAGCACTTCCCGGTAAACCCGGTAATTGCCTTCCACCATCGCGGCGATCGAGAAATCACGTACCGCGATGCGCCTCCCGGCCTGACCGAAAGCCACGGATTGAACGGGGTCGTCCAACAAACGGATGACCGCCCGCGCCAGTGCCGGTGAGTCGCCGGGCGGCACCAGCAGGCCGTTGACTTCGTCGTGCACGATTTCGGGTATGCCGCCGGTCCGGCTGGCGACAATCGGCACGGCGCAGGCGGCGGCTTGCAGCAAGGCAACGCCCAGCCCTTCCAGAGTGGCCGGATGCGCCACCAGATTCAGGCACGGGATGATGCGTTCCAAATCTTTCCGAAAGCCGGGAAACAGAATTCGCTCTTGCCATCCCCGTTGAGCGCAAAGACGTTCCATCTCGTCTCGCAGGGCGCCGGCCCCGAACAGCAAGAAGCGAACACGGGGGTGCGACCGCAAAATGGCGGGCATCGCTTCCAGCAGTAGGCGATGGCCTTTGCGCTCGATGAACTGAGCGATCATGCCCACGGCCGGTTCTTCTTCGGCCAGGGCGAATTCCCGACGGAACCACGCCCGGTCGGCGGCGGGGCGGTAGCGTTCGACATCCACGGCGCTGGGTACGCAGGTGACCCGTTCGGGCGGCAAACCCTCGGCCAGCAACACGCCCCGGATACCTTGGGAAATGGTGACGACCCGCTGATACAAACGGTATTTCCAAGGCGCCAACCAGCGCGGTTCGGGATTGTCCACGCGGCGGCTGAGGATGGCCGGAATGCCTTCCCGCCAGGCGGCCCAGCCACCCCAAATATCGGCTCCTCGGCGGCTGTGGATATGCACGAGATCCGGCCGTTCCTGGCGCAGAATCGCGCGCAGGCGGCGGCTCAATCCGAAATCCAGATCGCCATGCCAGGGTATGGCGTACTGTTTTTCCACCAGCCCGTCGGTGGCGGCGGCAATCGCGCCGTCTTCTGGACAGATCAGTACATGGCGGCCGGGTCGCTCACGCAAGCCCTGGAGCAGAAACAGGACTTGCAAGGCGCCGCCGTAGAGATGTCGCCCGCTTTCGATGTGCACGATTTTCATGGCGAAGCCGCTAGCAGGCTCCGCGCGCTGTCCACGAGGTTTTCCACGGTATGCAGTTGCATGCAGGTGAAAGCGCCGTCGCAAGTGGGATGCCAGCGGCACGGTGAACACGCCAGCGGGTGGTACAGGATTCTGGCGCGTGGCGTGGCCGGGTCCAGATAGGGTCGGGTGGCGCCGAACAGCGCGAGGGTCGGCACGGCGAAGGCGATGCCCAGATGGGTGAGGCCGGTATCGACGCCGATTAACAAGCGGGCGTTACGGATCACGGCGGCCGCTTCGCCCAGGTTCGTGCGCCCTACCAGGTTGCCCAGCGCCGGATGGCCGGCGGCCGCGATACGCGCGGCGGCCTCCCGATCGCTCGGTCCTCCCAGCAAAACCGCATTCATGCCCAATCGCGTCGGCAAGGCTTGCGATAGCGCGGCCCAGCGGTCTTCGAACCAATGTTTCTGCGGGCGCGTGGTGAACGGACAGAATACGGCATAGGGCGGCGTGATCCCTTGGGTTCGGCAGTGTCGTTCCGCGCTTTCCGCGTCGTGGGCGGCGACGGCGATGTCCATGGGAAAATTCCCGGTTTCCAGGCCCAGCGTGCGGGCCAGATGCAGGTATTCGGAACCGATGCGCCGGTCTTGGGTGGCGCGGGAAAGGACCCGCGTCATCAGGTATTGGCTGCCTTCACGGGAACCCAGGCCGATACGCTCCTTGGCGCCGGACAACCAGGCCCAGACCCCGCTTTTCAGCAGACCCTGGGCATCCAATACCAGATCGAACCGTCGTTCCCGTAGCGTTCCGATGAAATGGCGTAGCTGTTTGAACAGTTCGCGGTAGCGACGCGCTTTCCACAATTGCCGCCATTGGTTTCGCGGCCAGACGATCACTTCGTCAAGACGTGGGTTATGGCGAAGCAGATCCTGGGACTGAGGCTCGACCAGCCAGGCGATATGGGCACCGGGCCAGGTATTGCGCAATGCCGGAATCAGTCCCGAGGCCATGATGACATCGCCGATGGCGCTCAAGCGAATGATCAGAATGCGTTTCATCCTGGACTCGTGGGTGGATAGTGTTCTCGGGACGGCATAGTCGCCGGATTTCAAGGTCGATTGTCGGTCGGTGGCCGACCCAATGCCAGACGGACCCACAGGGCATAGTGATCGGACCCGAGAGCGGGTCCGCGCTCGTAGCTCAGTGGGGACCAGTGCGCCGTGACCAGGACATGATCGATCGGAATGCCGATCAGGCCCAGGCCGGCTGTCGGCCAGGTCGGCGCGAGCCCGCTGGCGCGCCGCAAACCGCGTTGGGCGAGTCCGTGAAACGCCGATGACCACGGCGTTGCGTTGAAATCTCCGGCAATGAGCGTGGGCCGGTTGCTCGCTCTGGCTTGATCGGCGAAGGCGCGCAGCGCATTGTCCCGCCGGGTCCGGTAGTCAGGCGAGAAGGGTGGCATCGGGTGGAACGCGATCAACTCGATTCGCCGATCGGGCGACTGAATCTGTGCTTCGATGTGGCCGATGCCATCCGCGTCGTGAAACACATCGACCCGTATCAACGGATGGCGGGAAAGCAGGGCCATGCCAAAGGGACCGCGTTCGGGAAACAGGCGTTGGAAAGGATACGCGGCGAGCGTGCCGAGCCCGTTTGCGTAATCGGGGGAAACTTCCAAAAGCACGGCCACATCGGGCTTTATTTTCGCCATCCAGTGAATCAAGGGTTGGGGGTCGGTATTGTCGCGGTGAACGTTGGCGCTGATCAAGGTGAAAACTTCGCCCGTCCGCGCCCCCTGGAGGGCGAGGGGCGAGGCCGTAAGCCACGGCAAGGGCAGCGCCAGAAGCCAAAGAATCGACCGGCGATTTCCGATGGCGGCCAACAGGCTCGATAAAACCAATCCACTCCAGAATATCCATTGCCAGTGACAGCACAGATCGATCGCCCAGGCTAATCGACTTGCCGAATCGGCGAGCAGAGACGTAGCCCACGGCAGCATCAGGCCCACGGCACACAATACGGCCAGGATACGCGCACGGCGAGCAATGAAGTGTTGCCATCCTGGCGGAGAAACGGGTTCTGATTCGGTGGTCGGCACGGCGATTCGGATCGGTGGCGTCATGCGGATGATTAAAGTGGTTGCGATGCAGACCAGAATGATACGGTTCAGATCGACCACCGGGATGCCGACAGGAATAGCCATCGGGCAGTCGATGGTGGGTTCATCGTCCGGCCAAGCGCGTGATCCGCCGGTTTCGGCGTGTCGGGTACGGCGCTAAGCCTTTGAGTCGCAGACGTTATATATTTGGTATGTAATTTGATTGAGGTGAATGATAAGAATCGGCTTAGCCCGCATAACCTGTTAGAGGCGTCTATCCATGGCCAAGATCATTCATAAAGTTCCCCTGGTTGCCCAACAGCATTTGAATGATTGTTGGATCGCCTCGTTCCGTATGATCGAGCGTTGGTACAACAACCTGCTGCCGACCCGGCCAACCCTCACGACCAAGAATTTGGAATCGTTGGTCGGTGGGCCGAACATGCTCAATACCGGCCATTTGCCGGCGTTCATCAAAAAAACCGGGATGTCCGACTTCCGGAGAAATCCCACGGCGGCGGAACTGGAGAAGCTGCTGAAGGCTTACGGACCGCTTTGGTGCCCGGCCAAGGTCGGCGCGCACAGCGCCCCGACACAAGGCCACGTCGTCGTCATCATCGGTATCGACGGCGGCGATCTGTTCTTCAACGATCCCCTTCCCGTGAAATCGGGGTTGGCCATGCAACAGTTTCCGATCGCCGATTTTTTCGGAATGTATCTTCTTCCCGTCAGCAGTCCGTCACCTTTCCTGGTGATGCTGAAAAACTCCCGTCCGAGCCCGTAACCTGTCGGTGGACGAGCAAAGCAATCCGCGAACGGACGACGTTACGGGCGAACGGGCACCAGTTTCACCTGTTGTTTCTTGATCCAGGCATCCATATCGTTCACCAGGCGCTCGACGGCGTCGAACTGCAGCGCGTGGGGCTGCTCCTTGTAGACTTGGATTTCCAGCAAATTCGGATCGCCTTGCTGGAGGATCGCGAGCGTGCCCTCGTTGTCGACGATCTGGTCCTGGTCGGCGAGCAAGACCAGGGTCGGTTTATGGTTGTCCGTCAGGTGCTCGTTGATGAAGGCGTCGAGTCGACCGCTTTCCTGGAAAAACCGAGGAGAAGCCCGGTCGAGGCGCAACGGATCGTGTTCGATAAAATCCAAGAAGGTTGGGGTCGTCGTGTGCATCGCCGGTTCGATGGGTAGGGGCAAAGCCGGCTGCGGCTCCTCGCTCGCCTTCAATTTGACCGTCCAGCCGGCGAATAGCCCAAGCTGGACTTTCTCGTGCAGGCTCGGCGCAATCAGCACCAAGCCGTCGAGGGTGTTGGGGCGCGCGATACTGTAAGCATAAGCCAGTTTGCCGCCCCACGACGCACCCACCAGAAATACCGCCGGATATCGTTCCCGCAACGGTGTCAGAAAGGCTTGGATATCGCCGATCCAGGTCGGGTAGGCGTCGATATCCCCGGAGCGGAAACCGCGATTTTCGCGATTGATGCCGCTGCCCCGGCGATCCAGCAGATACACGTCGTAGCCGCGCGCCTGTAATTGCTTGGCCATGCCGGCGAACCAGCCACTCTGATCGTCCAGCCCGTGCAGAAAGACCAGGGCTGTCGTCGCGATCGGCGAGGTATAGCGGACATAACCCAGCACCGCCCCGTTCTCCGCCCGATAGTAGTCTGCGTCGCCTGGCGGCGTGTCGGGCGGCACGGACTGATGACCGGCGGCGTCCTGGGGCGCGGCCTGGGGTTCCAAGGTGCTGCAACCCAGGGAGAACAGGGCGAACGCGACTAGGCATAGGCCGCCGAGCAAAAGGCTTAGAGTACGTTGAATGGGTGAGAACAAGCGCATAGGGGTTACCGACTTGGCAAAGGGTCGATTATTCTAGATCATGCGCCTACCGCTGTGGGGCCGGTGAGTCGGAAGATTCCGGCGTGGGGTGGATGCACCGGGACGCCTGAGAGCCACACGAGCATCCTCCAATGGTGCGACTAGAAGCGTGGCGTCGACGAGGCGTCGCGATCGTACGCGAGCCGGGCGGTTCTCTCGGCCGACAGCCTCATGCCTCCGATAGCGGCACGTCCATCCATCCATCGGTGACCAGCACCGCGGACCCACCCACGCGCACGGCCGTGACGGCGCCGTCGATCTTGTCCGCTTCCGCGATCAGAATGCTGGGACGGCCCATTTCGAAGCCCTGTTCGATGGTCCAGCGAAGAGGACCGTCGCGGGTTGCGTCGCGCGTCGCCAGATAGCCGGCGAAAGCCACCGCCGCCGCGCCGGTGGCCGGGTCTTCGGGAACGCCCATGGCCGGCGCGTACATACGGGTACGCCAGTCGGAGCCGGGTTGTTCCGTCTCGGGGGTGAACAGGTAAACGGAAGGCGCCCAGAACGTGGAAAGTAGGTTTTGCCACAGATCCAAACGCAGCCGTGAGCGTGCCAGGGCGTCGCGGTTGCGGATCGGTATGCACAGAAAGGGTACGCCGCAGGATACGGCTTGGGGCGTCCAATCGGCATGGGCGACGTCCGCCGTTTCCAGGGTCAGCAATTGCGCGAGGTCCGCCACCGGCGGAGGCTGCGGGCCGAATTCGGGCAATTTGGCCACGGTCAGACGTGCGGTTTCGGGTTGGTTCCGACGGCCTTGGATCGTAACCGCCACCGGTCCGACTTCCTCTTCGAAAACGATCCGCGTTTCCTCGCCGGTCAGGGGAATTTCCCCGATCGTCGCCAGCACATGGGCGCATCCCACGGTGGGATGACCGGCGAAGGGAAGTTCCGCCGCCGGGGTGAAAATTCTCAATCGACGGGTATGCGCGGCTTGTTCGGCGGGCAGCACGAACACCGTTTCCGAGAGATTGAACTCACGTGCGATCCGTTGCATGTCATGACCGCTCAAACCCCGCGCATCGGGAAATACCGCCAGTGGGTTACCGCCAAACACCTGGTCCGTAAATACGTCGGCTGTATAAAAACGATAACGCATCGCTGTCATGATAAAGTTTGTTTTACCCGAGACGGGTCGTGCGGCTATAGTTTAGTTATTCATTTTCGAGACTCAAGCCAACGCCCTTTAACTGGTATCGCCAAACGATTGGATACACTATGGCTGACCCGAACAGCAACGGTAGCGAAAAACGCAATCTAAGACGCTGGCATCTGTTTTTGTACCTGCGAGTATTCGATCAACACACTGGCGAGCTGCTGGGCAACATCGTCGATATTTCCGAAAACGGACTGATGTTGATCAGTGACAAGCCCCTGGCCGTCGACAGGGAATTCCATATGTGGGTCGATATGCCGACGGAGGAAGGCGATCGAATGCGGATTCAATTCAAAGCCACGAGTCGTTGGTGTGGCAAGGACGTCAATCCGGATTTTTACGATACGGGTTTCCAGATCATCGATCCCGATCTGGAAACCGTGTATCGGGTGCAGCAATTGATCGACGAATTCCGTTTTTATCGATAGTCGCCGGCGGTGCTATCGCGTTCAGCGTTTTATCAAGGACGGGAACTGCGTCGATCCGGTGTGTCGCTCCGGAAAGACGTCACGATAGCTGCTGTACACCGCGCCGAAGGTCACGGGCGCCAGTACCAGAAATCCCAAGCCCAGCGGGATGGCGGCCAGCACGCTCAACACCAGGTATATCAAGCTGAAGACGAACAGTGGCAGAAAGTTCGTCAAACTCGCGGAAAAGCTTTCCTGGCAAGCTGTAATGGGAGTTTGGTCGCCCAACATCACCAACGGGATACCGTAAAACATCGCCATGGCGACGGCGCAGGCGACAACAACAAACGCCACGATCACCAGACCGGAACCGGCTAGCAGCGCGGTCATCTGTTCCTCGCTCATGCCCGTGCCCATGCCCATGCCGGTACCCATGCCGGCGTTGAAGGCGCCGCTGCCCATCGCCCCGCCGGCGATTATGCCCACCGCGATCAGCACCATCAGCAAATAGACGCCGAGTAACAAAGCCCCAAGCGTCAGCATGGGTCCCAGTTTTTGTTGGTCACTAAAGGCTTGAAACAAATGACCGATGGCCAACGGCTGGCCACGTTCGAGCGCATCCGCGCCATAGAGCATGCCGCCGATGAGCGCGGGCGTGATCAAGGTGCTGGTTACCGCGCCAATAAAGGGGATGATGGAGAGCGCGATGCTGATCACGATATAAATCAACAGCATGACAATCCACACGCCGGGGGCCTGTGTAAACAACCGCCAGCCCCTGACGATCCACTCCCAGCCTTTACCCACCTCGACTTTTTCTGCTGTCATGTTTCCTCCCGCTATGTTGCTCGGATTATTCGAAAACGATGGTGTCGATACGGCGCCTGTAACCGCCCTCCATTTAGTGGAAGGCGCCCAGTCGTTCATGATGGATCGTGTGTTTGCCGCAGCCCCGCGAGCGCATCGTCCACCTGAGTCTTAAACCAGAGTTTGACGCTGGCATGGCGGACCTGACTGCGTAAGGCTTCGGCTCGGCGACTTTTTTCCTCGGCCGGCATGGTCAAGGCCTGGTGCAGGATTTCGGCGGTGCTGTGGATATCGAACGGCGACACGGTCATTGCCTGATCGCCCAATTCGTAGAATGCCCCGGCGTACTCGGAGAGCAGCAGTACGCCATCGCGTTGATTGACCAGCACGCCTTCCTTAGCCACCAGATTCATGCCGTCCGCCAGAGGGTTGACCATCAGCACGTCGTAGAGCTGCATGGCGGCGATGGCGCGATGGTAATTATCGCCGAAGATGAGGCGTACCGGTTCCCAAAAACCATCGCTGAAGTCGGCATCGATCAAGCTGGCCTCAGCGGTGATTTCTTTCAGATAGGTGATATATTCGCCAACCTCCATGCGCGACGGCACCAACAGGGTCAGCATCTTGACCTTGCCGCGATGCTCGGGATAGCGTTCCAGCAACAAGCGGAAAGCTTGTAGACTGCGTAGGATGTTCTTGCTCGGTTCCACTCGATCCGTACGAAGAATCAATCGGCTATCGCCGATGCTATTGATCAGTTGATTCTTGAACAACCGGGTTTCCATTTCCTCGGCGATGGATTCGACCTTTTCGACATCGACGGAAATGGGATAGGCCTTGGCCTCGATATTTCGATCCTGATAATGAATCGTGCTACGACTACCTCGGGAATGAGCGTCGGGAAGATAGAAACGGCAGGTCTGCACGAAATTGAAAGCGTCCTTGCGGGTTTGGAAGCCGACCCGATCAGAGGCCAATAAACCGTGTAGCAGTTGGTCTCGCATCTCGGCCGGCAATATCCGCCAGGCATCCGGTCCTGGCCATGGGATATGGCAGAACGGTTGAATCTGCACCTGCTCGCCCAGTTGTTCCCGCACCAGTTGCGGCACCAGATAAAGCTGGTAATCCTGGGGCAGGATCAACACCGGTCGTTTGTCCGAGCTGGCTTTGACGCTGGCCACGATGGCGTCCGCGAATTGGCGGTTGATGGCGACGTATCCGTTGTGCCAGGCATCCCAGGTGTCGCCGTCGATACTCGGATACCGCGGCGTATCCCAAAGCTGGTGTTGAATGAACCACAACAGGGGGTTGGCGATTTGATTGTAAAATTTGTCGTAGGCGACCTTATCCGGCTCGAACAATTGCAGCAGGATGCCTTCCACATTTTGTGGCGATCTGTCGCGCTGCTGGACCCAGGCGCGATCGTCCTCGCTCAGGGCGGCCGCGACCCACAATACTTGATGGCGTTCGGCTAACGCCGCCAGGGCGGTGACCAACCCGCCGGCACCGCGTTGGACGTTGTATTGGCCGTCCTCATTGCGTTTGAAGCTGTACGGCCCACGATTGGATGCAATGACTATCAGTGGTTCCCGCAAGTCGGCGGGTGCGACGGGATCGGGGGTGTCGTTCGAGATATCGGGTTGTTTCTCTTTCATGGGCAATAGTAAAGAATTCGGTTGGTGAGGCGGGTGCAGCCATCAATCCAGGAATAAGTCAGGTGCGAGCGCGGTGCCCGCTTGTACCGAGTAGGGTTCCAGATCGGTGATGCCGGCTGCGGTCAACACTTCTTCGTCGATGAAGAAGTGGCCGGTATGGGTACGACTGTCGCGAGTCAGAATGTAATAGGCGGCGTCGGCGAGGATGGTCGGATGCCGGCACTGATCGGGACGGACTTGTCCCAGCATGGCCAGAGCCGCGGTATAAATCAGGGAACGGGGCCATAGCGCATTGACCGCGATGCCTTCCGGGCGGAACTCCTCCGCCATACCCAGCACGCAAAGACTCATGCCGTATTTGGCCATAGTATAAGCCAGATGATGTCGAAACCAGCGGGGGTTGAGATTGGGAGGCGGCGCCAGGGTGAGGATGTGCGGGTTGGCGGCCTTGCGTAAATGGGGGATGCAGGCTTGGGAACAAGCGTAGCTGCCACGGACGTTGACGCCGAACATCAGATCGAAACGCTTCATCGGCGTTTGCAAGGTACCGGTCAGACTGATGGCGCTGGCGTTGTTGACCAGAATATCGATGCCGCCGAAATGGCCGACAGCCTGCTCGACGGCAGCGGCGATCTGCGCCTCGTCCCGGATGTCCACGGCCAGCGGCAGGGCTTGACCGCCCGCCGCGACAATTTCCTCGGCCGCACTGTAGATGGTGCCGGGCAGCCGAGGATGGGACTCGGTGGTTTTTGCCGCGATCACGATATTCGCGGCATCGGCGGCGGCGCGCAGTGCAATCGCTTTGCCGATGCCGCGGCTGGCGCCGGTGATGAACAAGGTTTTTCCGCGTAGCTCGTTCATGTTTTCCCCTCGCTGTCAGGTTGTCGGGCAATGACCGGATCGTGAATGGGCTATGCTCACCTTACGTCGAATCCGCCACTGTCCATAAGTGTATTAGCCGAAGTGGCCATAGTCGCCCAGTGAGACCATGTCGCAGACCCATCTCAAGGACGCTGTCGGCGTCCACCACCCCGTTGCCGAGGAACCACCGCGCATCGTTTGTCTGGTGCCCAGCATTACTGAATTGCTGTTTGCCCTGAACCTGGGAGATTTCGTCGTGGGACGCACCCATTATTGCATTCATCCCGCCCAAGGCGTTGCCCCGGTACCCAGCGTCGGGGGTACCAAAAAGATCAAGCACGGCCTGGTGCGGGAGCTGCGGGCTACGCACGCGATCGTCAATATCGACGAAAATACTCGGCCCATGGCGGAGCGACTGGCCGAATACGTGCCGCATGTCATCGTCACGCATCCCCTGGCGCCGGAAGATAATCCTGGGCTTTATCGTCTGCTCGGTGAAATTTTCGGACGTCAGGCGGAAGCGGAAGCACTGTGCCGGGACTTTAACCAGGTCCTGGATGAGTTACGTGACGAAGCACGGTCTTGGCCACGGCGCAGGGTGCTGTATTTAATCTGGCGCAATCCCTGGATGACCGTGGCGCGCGACACTTATCTATCGCGCACCCTGGCCCTGGTAGGCTGGGATACCCTGCCGGACCAGACCGAGCAACGCTACCCGGTGATCTCGATCGACAAGCCATTGCTGGAGGATAGCGAACTGGTTTTGTTCAGCACCGAACCCTACCGCTTCACGGTAGCGGACGTGGAAGACTTCGCTCGGCAGTATGCGTATCCGCGGACCCGGACCGTGCTGATCGATGGTGAAATGACCTCATGGTATGGCAATCGGGCCATCCAAGGTTTGCGTTATCTACGCCGAGTAGCGGCCGATCTGGCGAACGGCGGTTGACTCGCCGGCATTTTGCGTATGAGTACGAATCAAAGAGAGTGAAATCATGACGGTTGTCGAGGTGATGGGGGAATCTTTGTACTACGAATGTCACGGTGACGGGGAAGAATGTCCTATCGTGCTCGTGCATGGCGCGGGAGGCGACCACAGTCATTGGCCTGTGGAGCTAGGCGATCTACCCGGTTGCCGGGTGTTCTATCTGGATTTGCCGGGACATGGGCAATCGCCGGGACCGGGGCGTGACAATGTGCCGGCCTACGCCGAGCTTATCGCACGATTCATCGAAACCCTGGGGTTGTCCCAAGTGATACTTTGCGGGCATTCCATGGGCGGAGCCATCGTATTGACCTTGGCCGTACAGCGGCCGGATTGGCTGCAAGCGATCGTCGTGGCAGGCTCCGGGGCACGGCTCAAAGTATTGCCGTCCTTGGTGGAGCAAGTTGAAAGCGATTATCCGACGGCCGTAACCGCCCTCTGTCACAATCTGTTCGGCCCGGACGCCGCGCCGGAACGCGTGGCCGAAGAACGGGTCCGGTATGCCCGCACGCCTTGGCGTATCGTGAGAGACGATTTCCTGGCCTGCAATGGGTTCGACCTGATGGGGCAATTGGCGGACATCGACGTGCCGACCTTGGTTGTCGGCGGCGATTCGGATTTGCTGACGCCGCTCAAGTACGGTCAGTTTCTCAAGGATCAGATTCCCGGTGCGCGCTTGGCTATCATCGGCCGGGCCGGTCACATGTTGGCCATTGAGAAACCGGTCGAGTTCAAAGCCTGCGTGGAGGAGTTCCTCGGTTCGTTGCCGGTTCGATGATCACCCCGGCATGCGAACGGGGATGCTGGCTCCCAACAGAAACAGCGCGGCCGCGGCGACCACTACCGACGGTCCGGCGGGCGTATCCCAGCGTAACGAAGCCCACAAGCCCAAGGCGACGGATAGGCACCCTAACAAACTGGCGAGTCCCGCCATGATTTCCGGCGTCCGGGCAAAACGGCGGGCGGCGGCGGCCGGGATGATCAACAGGGAGGTAATCAACAGGATGCCGACTACTTTCATGGCGATCGCTACGACTACGGCGATCAGCGTCATGAAGCCCAGACGCACGGCGAATACGGGTACGCCCTCCACGCGAGCCAGTTCCTCGTGCACCGTAATGGCCAGCAACGGTCGCCAGAGCCGGCTTAAAACCGCCAGTATCAGCAGTCCTCCCCCCCAAATCCAGTACAAATCGTGGGTCGTCACCGCCAGGATGTCGCCGAACAGATAGCCCACCAGATCAACCCGCACTGTTTCCAGAAAGGCCAGCGCGACAATACCGAGTGACAAGGAAGTGTGTGCGAAAATACCCAGCAGGGTGTCGGTGGCCAGGCGCTGGCGATGCTCCAATACGACCAGCAGAACCGCCAGCAACAGGCAGACCGCGATGACGGCCACGCTTTGATTGATGCCCAGCAATACGCCCAGGCCGATGCCCAGCAGACTGGAATGCGCCAAGGTGTCGCCGAAATAAGCCATGCGCCGCCAGACGATGAAGGAGCCCAAAGGACCGGCCAGTAGGGCGACGCCCAACCCTCCCAGCAAGGCCCGCCAGAGAAAATCATCCATGATCGTCGCTTCCCGATAGGGCGATGGGTTCATCGGACAAGGCGTGACGATGATTGTGGTGATGTTGATACACGGCCAAGTGGTCCACGCCATCGCGGCCGAGTAGCTCCAGATAGGCCGGGTGTGCGCTGATGCTGTCGGGGTGGCCGGAGCAGCAAACGTGGTGGTTCAGGCATACGACCCAATCCGTGGTCTTCATGACCAAATGCAGATCGTGCGAGACCATCAAAATTCCACAGCCACGGCGGCGCCGTATTTCTCCGATCAAATCGTATAAGGCGTATTGACCGATCACGTCGACGGCTTGGACGGGTTCATCCAGAACCAGTAAATCGGGATTGCGCAACAGCGCGCGGGCCAATAGCACGCGCTGGAATTCACCGCCGGACACGTTCTGGACCGGTCGTTCCAGTACGTGTTCGGCGCCGGTTTCCGCCAGGGCGGCCGAGACCTGCGCCCGCGTCGCGGAGGTGCCGAGCGTCACGAAGCGCCGCACGGTCAGTGGCAAGGTTGGCTCCACCGTCAAACGCTGGGGCATATAGCCGATGCGCATGCCGGGTTGCAATTCAACCTGTCCGCTGTCGGGACGGGTCAAGCCCAGTATCACTTTGAGCAACATGGTTTTGCCGGCGCCATTCGGACCGATCAGGGTAACCAGGTTGCCTTTGGCCACTTGCAGGGAGACATCGGACAGAATGGCATGGCCCCGCCAGCGCAGACTGACAGAGTGAACGCTTAGCAAAGATTCAACGCTCATTGTTGGATCGCGCCCGTGAGAAGCAATTTTGAATGTCGGTGAAGTGGTTGGCATTAATCAGCTTTTGTTACATTATAACATATCTAGCACTTAAACCCTATTGGGAGGCCGTATGGTCAATCTGTCAAGAATGCCAGTTTTGCTGCTGTTGTGGGTAATGCCGTTGTTGAGTCTCGCCGACTCGCATCCGCCAAGGATCGTCGTGAGTATCAAGCCGATCCATTCCCTGGTGGCGGGAGTGATGGCCGGTGTCGCCGAGCCGGATTTGCTGGTGCAAGGTGGCGCTTCACCACATGATTTCAGTCTGCGGCCTTCGGATATGCAACATATCGAACAAGCCATGGCCGTATTTTGGGTGAGCGATACATTGGAAACATTCTTAGCGAAGCCCTTGGTGAATGTGCCCGAGGTTCGTAGTGTCCAATTGCTGAAAACGCCGGGTATCACTCTGTATAAACTGCGTGAAGGCGGGGCTTGGGAAGCCCACTCTCACCACCCTCATGACGATCAATCGACCGATAGCCCCGAGCATGATGAACACGAGCAGGCGCACGGAGACTGGGACGCCCACGTGTGGTTGGACCCGCATAATGCCATGGCCATGGTTCGCTATATCAGCACCGAGTTGAGTGCTTTGGACCCAGCCCATCAAGCCGAATACACGGCCAATGCCGCTGAACTGTTGAACCGTCTCGGTATGCTGGATTCGGAATTGAAAACGCATCTGGCTCCGCTTCAGGACAAGCCGTTCTTCGTATTTCACGATGCCTATCAATACCTTGAGCGACGCTACGGGCTGGCGGCCCAGGGTTCTATGACGGTTAGCCCAGAACATAAGCCGGGCGCCAAACGAGTTCAGGAAATTCGCGATCGTATCCGCACGCAGCATGTGCTATGTGTGTTTAGCGAACCCCAGTTTCAAGCGACTTTGGTCGATACCCTGATCAGTGGCACGTCGGCCAAGCGTGGTGTGCTCGATCCTTTGGGGGCCGAACTGAAGGCCGGGCCGGAAAGTTATTTCCAACTCATGAATGATTTGGCCGATGGGTTGTCTGCGTGTTTGGGATCTTGAATGTCGAATCGTGCTTTCGTCGGGACGATGCGTCAGGGCGCGGAACAACTCGGCGGCGTTCCACCCTAAACGGATAATCGCCTTGGCCTGCATCGCAAAGCAGCGAGGACGCGCATTCCCCTGAAGGGTTAAAGACCGAAACGAACCGCAAGGGTGGACAGCGATAGGCTGGAATGTTATTGATGGACCGGAGTTAACAGAAACGATCGAAGATGTTCAAAAAAACGTTACAGCTAACCTATAAATTGGGACGGCGCATCGTTATTTCGGTGATCGGCGTGACGGTGCTGCTCATCGGGGTGGCGATGATCGTGCTGCCAGGTCCCGCGGTTGTCGTAATACCCGCGGGATTGGCGATATTGAGTCTGGAATTCGCCTGGGCCAAGCATTGGTTGAATAAGATGAAGGACGGGGCGAATACCACGGTGGATTGGTTCAAGAAACGCCGTGCGGACCCATGCGCAGGCAATTCAGCCCTGGAGGTCGTTCCTAAGGAAGATAAGGCGGCCTGATTCGAATCCGGAATATCGGCGAGTGATTATTCCAAAATCGCTTCCAATTCGTCCAAGGCGTGGATTTCGGCGTCGGCGCGGAATCCACCCGGCCATTTCCGCCCCGTGCGATTCACCCAGACGGTCCTTAAACCTACGCTCGCTGCGCCCCCCACATCGTGTTCGGGATCATCGCCTACATGTACGATCTGAGCCGGTGTCATGTTCAGATGTCGGCAGGCCGCCAGGAACAGGGCCGGCGCGGGTTTGGCTGCGCCGACATCGACGGCATTGAATGCAAAATCGAAAAGGTGGGCCAATCCCACCCGATGGATATCGGCATTGCCGTTGGATAAGGCGCCCAACGGATAACGTTGGGCCAGCCGCTCCAATACCGGGAGCACCTCAGCGAAAAATACAATCTGATTGCGAGCGCGGAAAAAGACCTCGAAGGCGGCATCGACCGGGAAATCCGAATAACCGGCGTCGAGCGCGGCCAGTCTCAGCGCCTCCTTGCGTAGCGCAGTGCGGTCATGGGCGATAGGGGGGCGTTCATCGGCCAGGGCATTGGCCAGTTCACGGAGTTCCAGGCTGGTGAAGTGCTCCGGAATACGTGGGAAGTAGCGTGCCAACCAGTCGTGTAGTTGCGCCTCCGCCCGATCGATGACAGGCCAGATATCCCAGAGGGTATCGTCCAGATCGAAGGTGATGGCGCGAATGGCCACCCTTTTACGCAGCGAAACCCGAGCTTTGGGAAATGACCGGAACCCTGGATGCACGGGGGTCATCCCATCGTCTTTCAGCCCAGACTGCGTTGCAGGTCGGCTTGTATATCCGCGATTTCCTCCAATCCCACCGAAATGCGCAGCAAATTGTCCCGAATTCCGGCAGCGTCGCGCTCGGCTTGGGTCAGGCGTCCATGGGTGGTGGTGGCTGGATGAGTGATCGTGGTTTTGGCGTCTCCCAGATTGGCGGTGATGGAAATCATTTGGGTGGAATCGACGACGCGCCAAGCCGTTTCCCTGTCGCCGTGCACTTCAAAGGATACGATACCGCCAAAGCCGGATTGCTGGCGGCATGCCAGATCATGCTGGGGGTGTGAGGTCAGGCCAGGATAGTAGACTTTGGCCACGCTCGGCAGTTTTTCCAGCCAGCGGGCCAGTTGCAAGGCATTTTCGCTGTGCGCGCGTACCCGGAGCTTGAGCGTTTCCAGGCCTTTCAGGAACACCCAGGCGTTGAAGGGGCTGAGCGTGGGTCCGGCCGTGCGTAAAAAGGCGAATACATCCTTGCCCACCCGTTGCGCGTCCCCGACTACCGCGCCGCCGATACAGCGACCTTGTCCATCCAGGTATTTGGTCGCCGAGTGGATGACCAGATCGGCCCCGAGTTTAAGAGGTCGCTGTAAAACGGGGGTACAAAAGCAGTTGTCCACGACCAGGAAGCAGCCATGGGCATGCGCCATTTCCGCCAAGGCTCGGATATCGGCTATTTCCATCAGGGGGTTGGAGGGGGTTTCCAGATACAGCATTTTCGTCTGGCCTGGGCGGATGGCGGCTTCCCAGGCGGGTAAATCGGTCAGTGGAACGTAGCTTGTGGCGATGCCGAATTTGCTGAGGTAATTGGTGAACAACGAAACCGTACTGCCGAAAAGGCTGCTGGACGATACGATGTGATCCCCAGTGCGCAACAAGGCCAAGCAGGTCGAGAGTATAGCCGCCATGCCGGAAGCCGTGGCGATGCAGGCTTCTCCCCCTTCCAGGGCCGCCAAGCGGTCTTGAAAGGTGCGTACGGTGGGATTCGTGAATCGGGAATAGAGATTGCCGGCTTCCCGTTCGGCGAAACGCGCCTCGGCTTGGGCGGCGCTTTGGAATACGAAACTGGAGGTGGGAAAAATCGGCTCGCAGTGTTCGCTTTCCGAGGTGCGAATCTGTCCGGAACGGATGGCAAGACTGGCGAAGCCCAGTTCGGATTCGTCATGCATGGCGTGATGCCTCCACGTGGCTATACGCGGTGATGTATCCACCGCGTGGGATGAAAAACCGCATCGAGGGAGTAGCAACAACGCCGCCCCGCTAGGCACAAAAAAACCTGCGCAGGGCTAAAGGCAGGTTCCTACCCCGCTTTAGCGACATTTGTTACGCGCCCGCAAGCTAGGTTCAAATCGGCGCAGAGGGAAGCTTAAGGGAGAATGGCTCGTCTGTCAAAGGCCCAGGCCAAGCGAGCCACAAGCGATCTCAATGGGCGTGCATTTCGATCAAGCCCAAACGGGCGTCCAGGTTCTGTCGGGTCTTGGCGCCGTCGTTACGCTGTTCTTCCAGATCGTCCAGGTAGGCCCGGTCGATGTCTCCGGTGACGTATTGGCCCGTGAAGCAGGACATATCCAGGCTTTCCAATTGGGGATTTCCACGGCGCACGGCGTCTTCCAAAGCCGCAAGATCCTGAAAGATCAAACGGTCGGCGCCAATCGCCACGGCCACTTCTTCGTTGCTGCGACCGTGGGCGATCAATTCGGATGCCGATGGCATGTCGATGCCATAGACGTTGGGATAGCGCACCGGGGGAGCCGCCGACGCGAAATAGACTTTGCGTGCGCCGGCGTCTCGGGCCATCTGAATGATTTGTGCGGAGGTAGTGCCGCGCACGATGGAGTCATCCACCAATAGAACCGTCTTGTCCTGGAACTCCAGGTCGATCGCGTTCAGTTTCTGGCGTACCGATTTCTCCCGCATTTGTTGACCCGGCATGATGAAGGTGCGGGGAATGTAGCGGTTTTTGATGAAGCCTTCGCGGTATTTGACGCCCAGCTTATAGGCCAACTGCAAAGCGGAGGTGCGGCTGGTGTCCGGAATGGGGATGACGACGTCGATGTCCTTTTCCGGCCATTCCTTCTTAATCTTCTCGGCCAGATGTTCTCCCATGCGAAGCCGGGCCTTGTGTACGGATACTTTGTCGATGATGGAATCGGGCCGCGCCAGATAGACGAACTCGAACGCACAGGGGGCATAAAAGGTCAGCGCGGCGCACTGGCGGGTGTGTACACGTCCATTGGCTTGGATGTAGACCGCCTCTCCCGGAGCCACGTCTCGGATGATGTCAAAGCCCAGCACGTCCATGGCCACGCTTTCCGAGGCGACCATGTATTCCACGCCCTGAGAGGTTTCGCGACAGCCGTAAATCAGCGGGCGTATGCCATAGGGGTCGCGAAAAGCCACGATGCCATAGCCGGTGATCATCGCGACGCCCGCGTAGGCTCCTCGGGCCCGCCGATGAACGGCTGAGACGGCCGCGAAAACGTCATCTTCGTCTATGATCAGCTTGTCACGACGCTGCAACTCATGGGCAAATACATTGAGCAGGATTTCCGAATCCGAATCGGTGTTGATATGCCGCAGATCGGCTCTAAAGACTTCGTCCTTGATTTGTTTGGCATTGGTGAGATTGCCGTTATGCGCAAGACAAATCCCGAACGGGGAATTCACGTAAAACGGTTGCGCCTCGTTGGAATCGGCCGTACCGGCGGTCGGGTAGCGTACGTGTCCGATTCCCATGTTGCCGATCAGGCGGCGCATGTGGCGGGTATGAAACACATCCCTGACCAAGCCGTTGTCCTTGCGCAGATATAAGCGGCTGTCCTTGCAGGTCGCGATGCCCGCCGCATCCTGACCGCGGTGCTGGAGCACCGTCAGGGCATCGAACAGGCTCTGGTTCACCGAATTGTGGGCTACGATGCCTATGATTCCGCACATGGACGAGTACTCTGCAACAAGGGGTTGGCGATCAAATCAGGAATATTTGAAATAAGCGGCGATGTCCGGTGGCAGAAATTCCCTGAGCCACATGGCCGCCTCCTGAAATTGGAGAAGCAGGGGGGACTGGGACCACCAGGGGTCCTGCGGTAAGGGGGTCAATCCGGCTACCAGGACTAGCATCGCAACGATAGCGCCCCCGCGCAGTAGCCCGAATACGACTCCCAGTAGGCGATCGGTGCCGCTAAGTCCGGTGCGTTTTACCAATTGTGCCACGGTCAGATTAACCAGCCCCCCTAGAATCAGGGTGACCAGAAAGAGACCGCCAAAGGCCAGGATGATAGAAATGGAGGGTATCCCCAGATAAAAATCCAGGTGAGCCGCGGCCGGATCGACATAAATGAAAGCGATTACAAACGCGACAATCCAGGTTGCCAATGAGATCGCTTCTTTTAGAAAGCCCCGTACCAGACTGACGACCATGGACAGGACGATAACCCCGATGATCAAGAAGTCCACCCAGGTGAAACTGTTCAGCATCCCGTTGGCTGGCTCCATAAGCCTGCTATGTCGAATGTCAAACGATAAGCCAGAACAATAGTAACAAAATATTCACGCCGCGGTAGCGAAAATATCCGGGTTAATTGTTCAGGGAAATGATCTGGCCATTGCCGATGCCAGCCTGCCGCAGGCGGGTCAACACCTGCTCGCTCTCGCCGCGTGATCTTTGTGGGCCTACCCGCACTCGGTACATGGTTTGTCCACTGATGCTCACGGGCTCCACTGAAGCATTGAAATTGTTGCTACGCAGCTGATTCCGCAGATTATTGGCGTTTTGCTGCAGGGAGAAACTGCCGACCTGGACAATCCAGCGTCCGCTACTGGATTGCTGTGACGGCGTCTGGGCGGTCGCAACCTGCGTGGGGGCTGTACTGGTTGAACTCGCCGTGCTCATTGAGCGCCCGATCAACTCGACTTTGGGCAGAGCGACGTCCCGAGAGGGAGTCGCTTTCGCTACGGGCGCCGGTTTCTCTGGTGGTGAGCTGGGCGGCCGCTTGCTGGGGGTCGATTCAGTGCGGGTCGGCGCCGGTTTGGCTTCCTTGACGGGCGTGGTGGTACGCCCGATCAACTCCACTTTGGGCGGAGTTTCCTTGGGAGGCGTCCTAGTCTGCCGTTCGGGGACCGCGGGAGCCGGTTTGGACGGCACCGCCGGAGGAGGTGTCGGCGCTTCGGGCTTGCTGACGTCGACCGTAGTGATCTGGGGTTGCGGGCTGAACGGAGCGGATTCCGTGGATGACGGTTCCTGTTCCGCCGGCTCTGGCGGTATGGATTCGGTCGCGGAGGGTGACGTTTCCAGCATCGCAGTCTTATCCGGCTGTTGCGGTGACGCCGCCGGCGCGGCGGTTGACGAGGCCGTCTCCGACGTGGATGGTGGCGATTGTTCGGTGCTCGGCAAGGAAAAGGTGACTCCCTGACCGTTTGGCGCCTCGGATTCCGGCGCGGGCGGCATAGCGTTCTCGGCTACCGGTTTGCTTGGCTTGGAGGAGTTTTCCAGTAAGTACGGGACGAAAATAACGGCCAATAAGACGATTACGAACGCACCGATTAAACGCTGTTTCAAGCGACTGTCCACGCTTTCATCCTCCTGCTGCGGTTGAGATTGACAGACTCTCAATCACTGAGTTTTGCAGTATCTCGGCGACGGCATAGAAGGATCCACACACCACGATACGATCTCCTGGTTGAGCTTGCCCGGCGGCGTTCCGGCAGGCATCGGTGATAGACGGGTGCGTACCGGTCACTTTAGGGCCGGCAACGGTTCGCAGCGTCTGGGCCAACTGCTCGCCCGATCGCCCTCGCGAACCCGGCAACGTCGCGGGATACCAGAGGTCGGCGACACCGTTCAGCACGCCAGCCAGCGCCAGAGCGTCTTTATCGGCCAGCATGCCGATCACGATGTGGGTGTGTCCCGCACAAGGACGCTCGCGCAGACCTTGGGCTAATACGGTTGCAGCGTGCGCATTATGCGCGACATCCAAAATCCACTCAACAGGGCCGGATACGATTTGAAAACGGCCTGGGATATTCGCCCGTTGTAATCCAGTCGCTATGGCGTGGCGGGATACCGGCAGGTTTGGCCCTAAGGCCGTCAGGATCATCAACACGGCGGCCGCGTTGCCGATTTGGTGCGTACCGGATAAGCGGGGTAGTGGGAGATTCTGTAGAAAAAATTGTCTATGGCGCCAGTTCCAGTGATCCTCATAGCATTCGAAGTGATAATCCTGATGTATGCGCAATATTCGTGCGCCGATGGCTGTGGCGTATTCGAGCAAGCTGGCCGGCGGGTCCGGATCGGCGCACACGGCAGGGCGATCGGCGCGATAGATGCCGGCTTTCTCGAAACCGATGCTAGCCCGGTCCGCGCCCAGATACTCGGTATGGTCGATCCCGATGGCGGTAACCAGTGCGGCGTCGGTGTCGACTATATTGACGGCGTCGAGTCGCCCACCCAGGCCGACTTCCAAAATTGCGATATCGACACGCAGGGTCTTGAAGATTTGCAGCGCGGCTAGTGTGCCGAATTCGAAGTAGGTCAACGACACGTCGCCTCGCGCCGCGTCGATCTCGGCAAACGCTTGGCAAAGCATGGCATCCGAGACCGCCTGTCCGTCGACTACGATGCGTTCGTTGTAACGCAGCAGATGAGGCGACGTGTAAACCCCGACCCGATACCCGGCAGTTTGTAGAATCGCGCCAAGAAAGGCGACACAGGAGCCTTTGCCATTGGTGCCGCCGACGCTGATGCTTCGATAGGGAGGCTGTTCCAGTTCCAGGCGGCGTGCTATGGCGCCGACGCGTTCCAGGCCGAGATCGATGATCTTGAAGTGCAGGGATTCCTGCCACGTCAACCATTGTGCCAAGGTGTCGAAATGACGGGTCATGATGACTGGACGGTCGGTCCGGCGGCGCAGTACTGCAAACGGCGACTTAGGGTATCGGTCGGTGGGTCAGTATGGCCAACAAGCTGGCCAGACGGTCCCGCATCTGGCGGCGATCGACGATCATGTCGAGAACGCCGTGATCAAGGAGAAATTCACTGCGTTGGAAGCCTTCGGGCAATTTCTCACGCACAGTCTGTTCGATCACACGCGGGCCGGCGAAACCGATCAGCGCCTTGGGCTCGGCGATGTTGATATCGCCGAGCATGGCAAGACTGGCCGAGACACCGCCCGTGGTCGGGTCGGTGAGCACCGAGATATAAGGAATGCCGCGAGCGGATAACCGGGCCAGCACGGCGCTGGTTTTGGACATTTGCATCAGTGAAAACAAGGCTTCCTGCATACGTGCGCCACCACTGGCCGTGAAGCTGACCAGCGGCATGGTTTCGGCCAGGCAAAGATTGGCGGCCCGTACAAATCGCTCGCCCACCACCGAACCCATGGAACCGCCCATGAACTCGAACTCGAAAGCGGTAGCCACCAAGGGTATGCCTTTGAGGGAGCCCCGCATCGCAATCAAGGCATCCTTCTCGCCGGTCGCCTTCTGGGCTTGCAGGAGTCGGTCCTTATATTTTTTGCCGTCCTTGAATTTCAGATAATCGACGGGTTCCACCTCGCTTGCCAGTTCCTCACGACCTTCTTCGTCAAGAAAACTTTCCAGGCGTTGCCGTGCCCCAATGCGCATGTGATGGCTGCATTTGGGACAGACGTAAAGGTTGCGTTCCAACTCGGCATGGTAGAGGACTGATGCACAGCTTTCGCATTTGTTCCATAAGCCCTCGGGAATTTGTTGCCGGCGATTGCCGCCGTCAGTGCGAATACGCGAGGGTTTGAGTTTCTGGAACCAGCTTAAGGTAATTTCCATTTTCGATTTGGGCGTTTCCAAGGGCTAGCCTCGAAAGTGAGTCATGGGTCGGTGCAGATACGCCAGTCGGGTCCATCCACCCTCCGCTTGGCGAGAGAGCGGAGTGCAGATCGTCCGTTTAGGTAATTTCGCCGAACAGGCTCATGTCGCGGCGGACTTCTCCTGGTGGGATCACGACGATGCCGGATGGTGAAGCGTGATAGCGCAAGCTGTCGGCCTTGGCGTCGTACCCGATTTGTGTTCCTTCCTCAATCACATTGTAGCGCCCGACGATGACTCGACGAAGACGCGCGCCTTTCTTGATCCGCACGTAATCCTGAATGATGCATTCGTCCAGTTCCACCCCCTCCTCCAGTGCAACTTCGCGGCGAATAGTGGAGTTGCGCACGACGGCGCCATGGGCGAAGGTACCCGCTCCCAACATGCTGTTCTCGATGTTTCCCCCCAGAATTTTGACCACCGGTCCGTTGTAATTACTGGAATAGATGGGCCATTGGCCGTTAAACAGGTTGAGTCTCGGTTGCAGGCCCAGGAGGTCCTGATGAGCTTGGAAATAGGCATCGATCGTGCCGACATCACGCCAGTAGGCGGCTTCTTCATAGTCCCGGACGCCGGGTACCTTGTTGCTGGAGAAATCGTAGGCATACAGACGATGGGTGTTCATCAGCCGGGGTAGAATGTGCTGTCCGAAATCGTGTTCGCCTCGCTGGAAGGCTCCTTCAAGCGCGTTAAGCAGTACTGACGTGTTGAACACGTAGTTGCCCATCGAGGCATAGGCATGCGCCGGATCGTTGGGTATCGAGGCGGGCTGTTTGGGTTTTTCCTGAAACTCTCGCACGCGGGAATCGCTATCGGCCGCGATAACCCCGAAGGACGATGCCTCATGCAAAGGAACCGGCAATGCGGCGACACTGACATCCGCCTCGCGCTCCCGATGGAAGCTGATCATCTGTCGCAGATCCATACGATAGATATGGTCGGCCCCGAATACGATCACCAGATCAGGATCATGTTGTTCAATCAGATTGATGTTCTGGTGGACTGCATCCGCCGTGCCCTGAAACCAATTTTCGCCTCTGAGCATTTGCGGGGGCACCACGGTGACGAATTGCTGGGCCAGGAGCGGTGACATGACCCAGGATTTGCGGATGTGTTCGATTAAAGACTGGGATTTGTATTGGACAAGAAGATAGACCGAATTGATACCCGAGTTGATCAGGTTGCTGAGCACAAAGTCCACAATGCGGTAACGACCCCCGAAGGGTAGCGAGGGTTTTGAATGACGATGGGTCAGGGGATGAAGGCGGCTGCCTTCACCGCCCGCCATCACAAAGGCGAGTACCTTGGGTTCTTTCATAATGATCTCGTTGCCTTGTGTGCCGCTGGAAACAGCAATGAATGCCTAGAAATACGGTATGGTCGAATGCATGAATCCATTTTGGAGACGTGCGTTTCCATACTGCAGGGCTATACGCGAATCTTGAGAGGAAATCGCGCCTATTATAAACCCGGTTTGTGCACTTGCAGTATTTTCGACGACAAAGTCAGCGACGGATTTTCGGAAGGTGGAAGCTTCGGAATGGATGTGAGAAGCCGCCGATTATGGATCGCGGGTGATGCGTCCGAGCTTTGACCGGGCCCTATACCGGCCCACAACGCAAAAGGGCCTAGCCTATCTCGGCCAAGCCCCGGAATTTATTTGGCGCGCCCGGAGAGATTCGAACTCCCGACCGCCTGGTTCGTAGCCAGGTACTCTATCCAACTGAGCTACGGGCGCTTGAGTAGCTTGAGCATTCTTGATGCATTGTGCTGGTCGTACCGAAGTTTGTCAAACCAGCGAGACATTGGCGGAGAGAGAGGGATTCGAACCCTCGATGGAGCTTTTGACCCCATACTCCCTTAGCAGGGGAGCGCCTTCAGCCGCTCGGCCATCTCTCCTGAAACATCGCGGGTTATCGTTGAACCAGCGACAGTCCCAAAGATACCCTTGAATTCTCTTGGCGTAAAGGTCTCATGTCATTCCGCTAGGTCGCTTCGCTGCTGGCGTCGGCATTACCTTCGGCAGCGGCAGCAGCGGCATTTTCCTGTTGCTCACGTTTAATGCGCTCATAGATTTCTTCGCGATGAACAGCGATGTCCTTGGGCGCATTAACACCAATGCGGACTTGATTGCCTTTTACACCTAAAACCGTGACTGTTACGTCGTCACCAATCATTAGGGTTTCACCAACTCTGCGCGTCAAGATAAGCATGTCATTCTCCGTGTCTATATGACTCGCCACAGCGAGATTTACATTGTGCACACTCTACGGTGCACTTGAAGGATGGGACCCGCATCAAGCAAGGTCCTATCGGCTGCAGTGAATAAGGGCTAGCCATCGTGATCAACGATGAGCTGATACTGAATTGAAGCCAGCATTGATAGGTTTTATGCTCGCTGGCATCCGGTCTAACTGGAATGCGTCATGCAGGGTGCGTACGCCCAATTCCAGATACTTCTCGTCAACCACCACCGAGATTTTGATTTCCGATGTTGAAATCATACGGATGTTGATTCCTTCATCGGCCAGCGCCCGAAACATTTTGCTGGCGATACCAGCATGGGAACGCATGCCGACGCCGACCAGGGAAATCTTGACGATCTTGTTGTCGCCTGTGACTTCCCGGGCACCCAATTCCTGGGCTCGAGCTTTAACGAGTTCCAGAGAACGGTCGTACTCGTTGCGGTGAATCGTGAAGGTAAAATCGGTTGTGCCATCGCGGCCGATATTCTGTACGATCATATCGACTTCGATGTTGGCGGAAGAAACGCTGTCCAGGAGGCTGAAGGCCACTCCCGGCCGGTCCGGAACGCCCAAAATCGTTAGCTTGGCTTCGTCGCGGCTGAAGGCGATACCCGAAATCAGCGCTTGCTCCATTTGTACTTCCTCGTAGGTGATGAGGGTGCCTTCGCCTTCCTCGAAAGTGGAAAGCACACGTAATGGGACATTGTATTTACCAGCAAATTCCACGGACCGGATTTGTAGGACTTTCGAACCCAGACTGGCCATTTCCAGCATTTCCTCGAAAGTCACCCGCTCCAAACGGCGAGCTTGAGCCACCATTCGCGGGTCGGCCGTGTAAACGCCGTCAACATCGGTAAATATCTGGCATTCGTCAGCTTTGAGCGCCGCCGCCAAGGCGACAGCGGTGGTGTCGGAACCTCCGCGCCCCAAGGTGGTGATGTCACCGTGCTCGTCGATACCTTGAAAGCCGGCGACCACTACTATCCTGCCCGCTTCCAAATCCGCCCGGATACGTTTGTCCCCGATCTCCTGAATGCGCGCCTTGGTGTGGGCGCTGTCGGTAAGGATGTGCACCTGTTGTCCGGTGTAGGAACGCGAGGCATAACCACGCTTGTCCAGTGCGATGCTGAGCAGCGCGATGGTGACTTGCTCCCCGGTTGACAACAACACGTCCAATTCTCGTGGGCTGGGACGGGGAGCAATGGCTTTGGCGAGCCCTAGCAGGCGATCGGTTTCCCCGCTCATCGCGGAAACCACGACCACGACATCATGACCGCGGTTACGGTAGGAGATCACCTTGTCCGCTACGTGTTCGATGCGCTCAACGCTCCCTACGGAGGTGCCGCCATATTTTTGTACGATAAGAGTCATACTATCCTTTCGGTTTGTCGATGAATCTCCGGGATCAGGAAAGATGTGTCCGTACCCAGTCAGGTACGGAACGCAATGCCGCTTCCAGATGAGTCGGGTCGGTGCCTCCGGCCTGCGCCAGATCGGCGCGACCACCCCCTTTTCCACCCACTTGCTGGGCTACGGCATTGACGAGTTCCCCGGCCTTGATACGCCCCGTTTCCCCGCTGGTGACGCCGGCAACCAGGCGAATTTTACCGTCTTCGGTCGCAGCCAACACAATGGCCGCTTTTTTCAGCTTGTTCTTGAGTTGATCCACCGTGTCGCGCAAGGTCTTGGCATCGGCTCCCTCCAATTGGGCGGCCAGAACTTTGATGCCGGCGATTTCCGTCGCCTGATCGACCAATTCGCTGCCTTGGCTGCTGGCCAAGCGACTCTTGAGTTGCTCGACTTCTTTTTCCAGACGGCGGTTCTTTTCCAGCAATTGCCGAACTTTGTCCTCGACACCGTCGCGATCGCCTTTGAGTAGTTCGGCGATTTCCTGCACCTGCCCTTGCAGTGCATCGAAATAGCGCAGGGCCGTGGCCCCAGTCACCGCTTCGATGCGTCGTATACCAGCCGCTACGCCGCTCTCGGACACGATTTTGAACAAGCCGATGTCACCCAGCCGCTGCACATGGGTGCCGCCACACAATTCGGTGGAATAAGTCCCCATGCTGAGTACTCGAACCTGTTCGGCGTATTTCTCTCCGAACAGGGCCAAGGCGCCTGATTGCAGGGCCTGATCAATCGGCATGATCTCGGTCTCGACTGCTACATTGGCCCGTACCCAGCCGTTGACCAAGGCTTCTATCTCGGCTAACTGTTCGACGGTCAGCGGATCGTAATGGGAGAAATCGAAACGTAGCCGCTGCGAATCCACCAGCGAACCTTTTTGGCTGACGTGCGGACCCAATACCTTACGCAGAGCGGCATGTAGTAGATGGGTGGCGGAGTGGTTGAGGGCCGTGGCCTGGCGTCGCTCAATGTCTACCTGAGCTGATACCTGATCTCCGACCTGCAGGCGGCCACGCTGCAGGCGCCCAATATGGATGACCGCGCCTTCGCCCTGTTTGCGGGTATCGGTGACTTGAAACTTGCCCGTCTCCGCCGTCAGCGATCCTGCGTCGCCAACCTGGCCACCGGATTCGGCATAGAAAGGTGTGCGCTCCAATACCACCAGACCCTCCTGGCCTTCTTCCAGGGTCTGTATCGCCTGTCCCTCGTGGAACAGACGGGTAATAACGGCCTGCTCTTCTAAATGCTGATAACCGGTAAACTCGGTGTGGCCCTCCACCGCGAGGGTTCCGTCCTGCTGCATACCGAATTGGCTGGCGGCGCGCGCGCGCCGCCGTTGGGCCTCCATGGCTTGTTCGAAACCCGGCATGTCCAGGGTGAGATTGCGCTCGCGAGCAATATCCGCCGTCAGGTCCACTGGAAACCCGTAGGTATCGTACAAGCGGAAGACGGTATCTCCAGGAATCACTGTATCGTGGAGGTTTTGAATGTCCTGTTCGAGTAGTCGCAGGCCATTTTCCAGTGTTTCGGCAAATCGCTCTTCTTCTTGCAGAATCACACGGGTGACTTGATCTTCCGCCCGGCGCAATTCCGGGTAGGCCGAACCCATTTCGGCGACCAGGGGAGCCACCAGTTTGTAGAGGAAAGTCGTGTTGGCGTCCAGCTTATGGCCGTGACGAATGGCTCGACGCATAATGCGCCGTAATACGTAACCCCGCCCTTCGTTGGACGGGAGAACGCCGTCGACGATCAGAAATGCGGTGGAGCGAATGTGGTCGGCGATGACCTTGAGAGAGTTGTGAGTCAGATCCTGAGTGCCCGTCACGGTGGCGACAGCCTCGATCAGATGGCGAAACAGATCGATTTCATAGTTGCTATGCACCCCCTGGAGCACGGCGGCTAGACGCTCCAGACCCATGCCGGTATCCACCGATGGCTTGGGCAAGGGGGTCAAAATGCCGTCGGCGGACCGGTCATACTGCATGAAGACCAGATTCCAGATCTCGATATACCGATCACCGTCATCGTCTGGGGAACCCGGCGGACCGCCAGGCACTTCGGGTCCGTGATCGTAGAAGATTTCCGAACACGGACCGCAAGGACCGGTGTCGCCCATGGACCAGAAATTATCCTTGGCGCCAATGCGGCTGAACCGGGTGGGGTCGATGCCGATGGTATCCAGCCAAATCTGCTCGGCTTCACGGTCTTCTTCGAAAACGGTTACCCAGAGTTTCTCGGGTGGCAGCTCCAGATTGTCTACCAGAAACTCCCAGGCAAAACGGATGGCTTCTTCCTTGAAGTAATCGCCGAAGCTGAAGTTTCCCAACATCTCGAAAAACGTGTGATGGCGGGCTGTGTATCCGACGTTCTCCAGATCGTTGTGTTTGCCGCCGGCGCGCACGCAGCGTTGCGATGTTACGGCACGGATATAGGGCCGCTGTTCACGGCCCAGAAAAACTTCCTTGAATTGCACCATGCCCGCGTTGGTGAACAAGAGGCTGGGGTCGTTGGCGGGTACCAGTGAACTGCTGGGAACGATGGTGTGGCCGCGTGCCTGGAAAAATTCCAGAAAGCGATTACGTAATTCTGCACTGCTAATCATGGTGTGAGCCGACAACGCTATGAATCCTCAAACAAGGCTTTGATTTGCCCTTGCGTGAAGCCGCGCTGACGTAGAAAGCGCAGTTGTTGTGCACGACTGGCCAAATCCCGTGGCAGGGCGGCGCCGAATCTTCTTCGCTGCAAGGCGGCGAGCTTGGGCCCCCAGAAATCGTCAAATTGTTGTAACACGTTTGTCACAATAACCTCTGACACACCACGCTCGCGGAGTTCACGCCCGATGCGCAACGGGCCATATCCCTTGTCCGCTCGGCTATGCGCGTAAACTTCGGCGAAACGCATATCGTCCAAATAGTCTGCGGCAACTAAATCGGCCAACACGGTTTCGATCAGTGTGCCGTCAAAACCCCTCTGGGCCAACTTATGACGCAGTTCCAACACCGTATGTTCCCGTATTCCAAGCAATTTCATTGCCAATCGTTGGGCGACGAGTTGGGTTTCTTCGGGCGACAGCTTATCAAGCGTCGGTTTCCGACGAAGCCACATGGAGATCATCCGGTAACGCGTCATCCATCCCTTCCGCAACATTCCCTGGGTTTTCCCCCGATGCACTGGCTTTATTCAGGTAATGTGCGCGGATTTTATCTTCCAGATCCTGGGCCAGCGAGGAATTCTCCTTGAGAAAGGTGCGCGCATTCTCCTTGCCCTGACCAATACGGTTGCCTTGGTAGCTGTACCAGGCGCCGGCCTTGTCGATCAGCCCAATCTTGACGCCCAGTTCGATGACTTCCCCCAGCCGGGAAATGCCTTGATCGTAGAGGATCTCGAACTCGGCTTGCTTGAAGGGGGGAGCGACCTTGTTCTTGATGACTTTGACGCGAGTCTCGCTGCCGATGATGTCCTCGCCCTTCTTGATCGCGCCGATGCGGCGAATGTCCAGCCGCACCGAAGAGTAGAACTTCAGGGCATTGCCACCTGTCGTGGTTTCCGGCGAGCCGAACATCACACCGATTTTCATGCGTATCTGATTGATGAAAATCACCAGCGTGTTGGAGCGTTTGATATTGGCGGTGAGCTTGCGCAGGGCCTGGGACATCAAACGGGCCTGCAGACCGACATGGGAATCACCCATCTCGCCTTCGAGTTCCGACTTGGGCGTGAGCGCGGCTACCGAATCGATGACCACCACATCCACGGCGCTGGAACGCACCAGCATGTCGGCGATTTCCAAAGCTTGTTCGCCGGTGTCGGGTTGGGAAATCAGCAGATCATCCACGTTGACGCCCAGTTTGGCCGCGTAAATTGGGTCCAGGGCATGTTCGGCGTCGATGAAAGCGGCGGTTCCGCCTATGCGCTGCGCCTCGGCGATGACTTGTAGGGTCAGTGTCGTCTTACCCGAGGATTCCGGGCCGTAGATCTCCACGACACGGCCTCTGGGCAATCCCCCCACGCCGAGGGCGATATCCAGACTGAGGGAACCGGAAGAAATGACTTCGATGTCCCGGGCGGGACCGGCATCGCCCAAACGCATCACCGACCCCTTGCCGAACTGCCTTTCTATCTGGCTGAGCGCCGCAGCCAGCGCTTTTCGCCTGTTTTCTTCCATTGCTCTAGCGCTCCCAGGTTGAAAGAAATTCGCGAATTATTCCACAGAAAACGGCCTAAACCTAGTCCTCCGGCCAATAGCTTACGACTTGGTAATACGTGCCTGTGTTGTCCGTCCGCGATTCGACGAGGGCAAAGCGGCGTGTCGACCAATGAATCGGGGGGCTTACGTCGACGTTGGAGAGGGAACCCGGATGTTTTCTGATCAGGGTAACGTGGGGGGTGAACGGCCTGTTTTCCGGTTTATGGCCGCAGCGACTCAGACGTTGATTCAGAATTCCGACCAACTCGGCCAGTACCGGTGTCGCCTGACCGGAGCCCAACCAGAGAATCCGGGGTTTTGGCCAATAGCCCAAGCGGTCCAGCCGAAGCTCCATGAAGGGTACGCGAAGACCTTGCAGGGCTGATTCATAACAGCGTAGCCGCTCGCTATCCGAGGCGCCTAGGAATACCAGCGTGAGGTGCAGATTTTCCGCAATTACCTTGCGTCCGCCCTCAAGCGAACGGGTTAGTGCGGCGATGCGCTGGCGTTCCTCCGAATTCGGCCACAAGGCCAGAAACAGGCGTCGGGCGCGCGCTTCAGCCATCCATCCTATCCAGCAATCCCTGCAGCGCGGCGATCGCCGCTTGCTGTCGCACGGCCTCGCGATCGCCCGTAAAGATCCGATGGTGGCAATGGACCCACTCATCTTTAAACGCCCAGCCCAGCCATACCAGGCCCACCGGCTTATCGGGGCTGCCTCCATCCGGACCGGCGATGCCGCTGACGGCTACGGCTAGATCGGCGTAACTATGGGCTAGGGCGCCGAGAGCCATTTCTTCCACGGTGGTTGCGCTGACCGCTCCGTGTGTCGCCAGCGTCGTATCTCGCACACCCAGCATTTCCTGTTTGGCAGTATTGCTATAGGTGACGAAACCTCGCTCGAACCAGGTGGAACTACCCGGTACGTCGGTAATAAGCTTGGCAATCCACCCACCCGTGCAAGATTCGGCGGTTGCCAGCCGCTGGCGCCGGTTCGACAGGGCCTGACCCAGTTGAATGGCGAGCGTCAAGGGTGCGTGTGACATTGCCCTCGCGCCTCCGGGGCGTAAGCCATCAACCGCCGCTGGCGAACATTTTCTCCAGGGTGTCCAGTTTAGCTTTGGATGCCTCGTCGCCAGGGTCCAGATTGATGGCCTCACGGTAGGCTTCGGTGGCCAATTTGGTATAGAGATCGCCTAGATTGGCGCGCACCACGGGATACTCCGGTGCGTTGGCGATGGCGCTCAGCAGAGCCTGGCGTGCTTGCTCGTAGTCACCCTGTTGCGCGTAGATGGAGGCGAGATTGTTGAAAGATTCGGGGATGCGGGGGAACAAACGGGACAATTCGAGGAAGACTTCCCGTGCGCTGTCCGTATCGCCTCGTTGCAATAGCAGCAGGCCCTTCAGGAAACGGGCTTCCACGTCGTTGGTATTGTTGGCGATGCGCTCGTCCAGCGTATTCAGCGCGGTTTGCCATTCGCCAGCTTCCGCCATGCGCTGGATCGCAGTCAGATCGGTGGCCTGTTGGCCCTGGAGATTGCTGGCCACCATGAGCATCAGGGCCAGTGATGCAACGCGCAGATGTTTCATGACCCTCTTATCCTTGCATAATGTGTTTATAGAAATGCCCTGTGGGGCAAATGGCTGGGTAATGATTTTGATAGCTTAGCGCATGGCTCCCCGCCATACCAAGTCGCTGGAAAATTGATGAGCGTTCGCCAACCCACGACCCCGATGACCATCGCAGAGACCGAGTTCGCCGAACACACGCCGATGATGCAGCAGTATCTGCGCATCAAGGCGGAACATCCCGATATTCTCGTATTTTATCGGATGGGCGATTTTTATGAATTGTTCTACGAAGACGCCCGCCGCGCCGCGCGGTTGCTGGACATTACCCTGACCAGTCGCGGGCAATCGGCCGGGGCGCCTATTCCCATGGCGGGGGTCCCGTTTCACGCGGTGGAAAGCTATCTGGCCAAACTGGTGCGGTTGGGGGAGTCGGTGGCGATTTGCGAACAGATCGGCGATCCTCAAGCGAGCCGGGGTCCGGTGGAACGCCAGGTGGTGCGCATCGTCACGCCCGGTACGCTCACCGACGAGGCTTTGTTGGAAGAACGCCGCGACAATCTCCTCGTGGCTTTGCATGGGACCGGCGAATGCTTCGGTGTGGCCAGTCTGGACTTGGCCGGGGGACGAATTGCGCTCGCGCAGATAAAGGGCGAGGCCGCCTTGATGGCCGAATTGGAGCGGCTGCGTCCGGCTGAATTGCTGCTCAGTGAGGACTTTCCACGAGTCCTGGGCCTGCGTGAACAAACCGGAGTTCGGCGACAGGCGCCCTGGCATTTCGATCTGGACAGCGCCATCCGGACCTTATGCGAGCAGTTCGGCACCCGCAGTCTGGCGGGATTCGGTTGCGAGGACCTGCCGATAGCCATCGCCGCCGCCGGCTGTTTGCTGCAATACGTGAAGGATACCCAGCGTGGCGCGTTGCCTCACTTGACCCGACTGCAGGTCGAACGCCACGAGGACGGGGTCATGCTGGATGCGGCCACGCGCCGTAATCTGGAACTGGAGCACAGTTTGGGCGGTCATGCCCAGTTGACGCTGGTTGGGGTCCTGGACCGTTGCGTGACGCCCATGGGTAGCCGCCTGCTCAAACGCTGGCTTAACCGTCCGTTGCGCGATCGGGCGGTGCTGCTAGGTCGGCAACAGGCCATCGACGGCCTGTTGCGGGAAGGACACTGCGAATATGTGCATGCCGGTTTGCGGGGTATCGGCGACGTCGAACGGATTCTGGCGCGCGTGGCTTTGCATACCGCCCGCCCGCGCGATCTATCGGGACTGCGCGACGCCTTGGGACGTTTACCCGAGTTGCAGGAAATTTTGCGGCCGCTGACCGCGGAACGGGTCCAAACCCTGGCGCGCCAGGCCGGCACCCATCCGGACAGCCTGGATTTGTTACGACGCGCCTTGTTGGAGACGCCCCCCTTGTTGATCCGTGATGGGGGTGTCATCGCATCGGGCTACGATACGGAGTTGGACTCGCTGCGCCAACTCAGCGAGAACGCCGATCAGTTCCTGGTGGATTTGGAGACGCGGGAACGAGCCCGAACCGGTATCGCCAATCTTCGGGTCGGTTACAATCGGATACACGGGTACTATCTGGAAATCAGCCGCAGCCAAGCTGACGCCGTACCCGCCGATTATCTGCGGCGGCAGACCCTCAAGGGCGTGGAACGCTATATCATGCCCGAACTCAAGGAGTTCGAGAGCCAGGTGCTCAGCGCCAGGGAACGGGCCTTGGCGCGGGAGAAACAGCTTTATGAACGGCTGTTGGATCGCTTGACGGGGGTGTTGCCCGCCCTTCAGGACAGCGCCACGGCCCTGGCGGAACTCGATGTGCTCGCCAACCTGGCCGAACGGGCGGGATCGCTGAATCTGAACCCGCCGGAACTGGTCGATGAAGCGGGTCTGCTCATCAAGGCGGGGCGTCATCCTGTCGTGGAACAGGCGCTGGACGGACCTTTCGTGGCCAATGACCTGCGCCTGAACGATACACGTCGCATGCTGATCGTCACCGGGCCGAACATGGGCGGTAAAAGCACGTTCATGCGTCAGGTGGCGTTGATTGCGATCATGGCTTACAGCGGCAGCTTCGTGCCCGCCACGCGAGCGAGACTTGGACCCATCGACCGAATATTCACCCGTATCGGGGCCGCCGACGATCTGGCCGGGGGACGTTCCACTTTCATGGTGGAGATGACCGAGACGGCGAACATTCTGCACAATGCCACGCCCAACAGCCTGGTCCTGCTGGATGAAATCGGACGGGGCACGAGTACCTACGATGGCTTGGCCCTGGCCTGGTCCTGCGCCATGCACTTGGCGCAAAAGCTCCGCGCCTTTACCCTATTCGCCACGCACTATTTCGAATTGACCCGGTTGCCCGACACGCAGGAGGGCGTGGCCAACGTGCATCTGGATGCCGTCGAACATGGCGACACTATCGTCTTTCTGCATGCCGTGCAGGAAGGGCCGGCCGATCGCAGTTACGGTCTACAGGTGGCGGCCTTGGCGGGGATACCAGCCGAGGTGATCGACCAGGCGCAGCAACGGTTGCGGGAATTGGAAAAACCGGCCGCGCCTCGAATCGTCGCGCGTCGGGGTCAACCCCCTGTCGGTGGGCCTGACACGGCCGGTCCACAGTTGTCGCTGTTCGGCGCCGTTCCGCACCCCGTGGTGGAAACGCTGGCCGGGACGAATCCCGATGAACTCAGTCCCCGTGAGGCGCTGGAGGTGCTTTATCGCCTAAAGGCTTTAGCCGCCGAGTAGTTATACTGATATAGCTGTTTTCTACTTAACCTGCTCCAACGCGGTCGTTAAGATAAATCCGTTAAGTCGTTAAGGGGATAACCATGACCTTTGTCGTCGCTGAGAATTGCATCAAATGCAAGTACACCGATTGTGTGGAAGTATGCCCGGTGGATTGCTTTCACGAAGGCCCGAACTTTCTTGTCATCGACCCCGATGAATGCATCGATTGCACCTTGTGCGAGCCTGAATGCCCGGCCGAAGCCATTTTTGCCGAAGACGATATCCCCGAGGGTCAAGAGCATTTCCTGGAAATAAACGCCGAACTGGCCAAGGTGTGGCCCGTGATCAGCGTGAAAATCGACGCCCCACCCGATGCCGACGATTGGAACGGCAAAACGGACAAACTGGATAAGCTTGAGCGTTGACTGCCGGGGCCCATTCCAGGCGATTAATGATTGCCATCGCCCTAGCCGCCCTTGAAACCCTTGCCGATCGCCCTCATGTATCCGCCGGTATAACTCCGGTCATGGGATACCCGCATGAATGATTCGCCTTATGTCATCGAAGTAACCCGCGAGAATTTCGCGGCGGTGGTGCTGGACAAGTCTTTCCAGGTTCCGGTGCTGGTGGATTTCTGGGCGGAATGGTGCCAGCCCTGTCAAATACTCATGCCCTTGTTGAAGCGGTTGGCCGACTCGGCCAAGGGGGCTTTCCTGCTGGCCAAAATCAACACCGACCTCGATCAGGAACTGGCTCTGCATTTCGGTATCCGCGCCCTGCCCACGGTCAAACTGTTCCGCGGAGGCGAAGCCGTCGAAGAATTGGTGGGCGTCCATCCCGAATCGGTTTACCGTCAGTTGATCGAACGGCATGCGGCGCCGCCGGCCGATGGCCCGAGGGAAAAAGCCGACCAGGCTTGGCTCCAGGGAAAGCGTGGCAAGGCGATCGAGCTGCTACGCGCTGCACTGCAGGCGGAGCCGGACAATCACGAAATAGCCGTGGATCTGGCGGAAAAACTGATCCTGGAAGGTGAAACCCGCGAGGCGGAAGAACGGCTGCAAAGCCTACCGGCGGATGTCCGCAATGCCGAGCCGGCCAGCGGTTTGTTGGCGCGCTTGGAGTTCGCCGCCTTGGCGGAAGGTTCCCCCAGTCTGGACAGCCTGTGGGAAGCGCTGGACGCGAATCCCGAGGATCATGCCAAGCGGCGCCAATTGGGCGCGCGGTTGGTTCTGGCGGGAGATTATGAAGCCGCCCTGGATCAGTTTCTGGAACTGTTGAAAAGGGCTCCCCAGTTCGGCGACGAAGCGGGCCGCAAGGGCTTATTGAGCCTATTCAATCTCCTGGGTAGCGGCCATGAGTTGGTCGCCACTTACCGCCGCAAGATGTACAACCTCCTGCACTGACTCAGGCTAACACGGTCAGCCATTGGCTTATCCACGGCCGGCTGGCCGGTTGCAGTGCGCGCGCCCGGCGTTGACCGTTCGTGGAAAGCACGGCTTGGCGAGCGGACTCCGGGCCTCCGTAAAATACCGGCTGGAAATCGACCGTCCCGGATGGGTAGTGGCCCTGCTCCGTCAGGGTGATGGTCCAGGTATCGGTGTCCAGTCGCGCCGTGATGTCCACCGAGTTGAAGTGGCCGCGGGTATAGCGCCGCGTTTCCCAGTCGTCGATCCAAACCGTGCCGCGTGCGCTGCTCCTTCCCTCGCAGAAGACATGCAATTCGATTTTCCCGAGGTCCATCAGGCTGTTATGAAGTGGCCCGTTGTAATAAGGGATGATCGAGTTTTCCTTGGCGAATAGGGGGATTTCATCCAGAGCCGCGGCATAGCGCAGCGTGCGGTCCCCGTCCAGCCATAGCCCTTTATTGAGATCGTACCAGCGTCCGGGCGGGAGGGTCACGGCGCGGGACTGTCGTTTGCCGCCGTCGATGACGATGTCCTGGCCTGTTCCAGCCGGCGTCAGTATGGGCGCCACCAGCAGGGCGTCGCCGACCAGAAATTGATCGTCCAGATGCTCGAAGTCCTTGTCCTCGTAATCATAAAGCAGCGGTCGCAGCAGGGGATCGCCGTGCAGATAATGTTGAAAAGCGCAGGCATAGAGATAGGGCAATAGCCGATAGCGCGTTTTGATCGTATCGCGAACCGCGCTTAAACAAGGTTCGCCGAAACACCAGGGTTCCTGGCGCTTGCTGTGACGGGCCGAATGATTTCGGAAAAAAGGGAAGAGGAAACAAGCCTGATACCAGCGCACCAACAGTTCCGCCTGGGTATCTCCCAGAAAGCCGCCCACATCCGGTCCGTTATAAGCCAATCCGGAAAGGCCCAGATTGAGCGTGCAAGGGATGGCCATGCGTAAATGTTCCCAGGAACTGACGTTATCGCCGGTCCAAAGGGCGCTATAGCGTTGGGTGCCCGTGCAGGCGCTGCGGGTCAGCAGAAACGGCCGGACATCGGGTGCATGGCGGGTGCAAGCCGGGTGGCTGGCCTTGGCCATGAAATGCGCGTACTGATTGTGATAACGATCGTGCTCGATCGTACCGTCCGCGAAGCGCATATCCTCGGGGTTGCTGTAGCCGGTGGCGGGATCGTTCATGTCCAGCCAGGCGCCGTCCAAGGCGCTGTCCCGAAGAAAATCGCCCAGCCGCTCGGCCCACCAGTCCTGCGTTCTGGCCAGGGTGAAATCGGGAAAAACCGTATCTCCCGGCCAGACCCGCCCGACGAAATCCCGCCCGCTCGCTGTTTTGCAGAAGACCTGCGCTTCGATCCCGCTGTCGTACAGCGTATAGCCGGGTTCCCGCTTGACCCCGGGGTCGATGATGGCCACGGTGCGTATCCCCGCCTGTTTCAGTTCCTGATTGAGCGCCTGGGGCGCGGGAAAACGTTCGCCGTTCCAAGTGAACAGCCGGTAGCCGTCCATATAGTCGATGTCGTACCACAAGGCGCTGACGGGAATGTCGTGTTGAGCGAACTGGGCTTGGAGATCGCGTATTTGCGCTTCGTTTTCATAGCTCCAGCGGCATTGGTGATACCCCAGGCTCCACAGGGATGGGAGTTCCGCCCGTCCGGTCAACGCCGTGAAATGGCGCACGATCTGACGTAGGCTGGGACCGGTCAAAATATAGATCTGGGTATTGCCGCGCAGCGATTGATACAGTAATCGGCCGCCGTGGGTTTTGCCCACGTCGAAAAGCGTGCGTCCGGGGTTATCGAAATACAGCCCGGTGAAATGCGCGCCGCTTTTGATGATGGCCAGGGGTATCGCGGCGTAGCTCGGATCGTAGTCGTCACGTTGGAAGGTGTGCGGGAACACGGCCACCACATCGACCGTCCAGTTGTCCACGCTGTCGTCGATTTTGTTGAAGCGCCGGGTCCGTTCCCCAAAGCCATAACAGCCCGTGGCGTCGCCGATGTCGAAATGGGCGATGAAGGTTTCGCCGTTGTACCCGAATCCCTCGCGAACGGTGGCGACGACCGCGCCGGTCGCCAAGGTCATGTTGAACCAGGAGGGACCGAAGGTGATGAGGCCGCCGGATGGAGCGAACGACACTTGATCCTGTCCTATATCGGGCGGAATCAAGCGGCCGTCGCGATAATCCGTCTGGATGGCGTCCGAATGATTGCACGGGTCGCCGACCTGGCCGTTGGCGAAGCTCAAGCGGGTACAGAAGGGCGTTATTTCATGACAACAAATATCGGCGTGGAACGAGCGGCCCGATACCCGCAAACCGTTTTCAGTGGCAGTCAGATGATCGGCGTATTCAAAATTGAGTGGGTGGGTTTTTTGTCCGAATAACATGTCGGTTGTCAGTGAGGTGCTGGATGATCGGATGGCTTGGCCGCTTTGTCTGCGTGGCGGTGGGGAAGGAGACCTGCCCTGTTATCGGCCACGGGGGAACGGGGAACACGGGGGAGCACGGGACGGTCATAGCTTGGACGACACGGGATTATTGTAATCGAAACCCGCTTGCGCTCGAAGTCCGGGGGTCTTCTATGCCCTTGGCGTGCAATCCCTTGTCGGTTCCTGAGTGGTTTCCAAACTGACGCCGACCTCGGTAAGGCCGAGCGGAGGTTGCATGCCGACGGGGAGATAGGACGATGTCTGTTACGCCGATGACCGGGTTGGACGAGTACATGACGACCCAAGAGGACACCACGCCTGAACTGAATCTGCAAGGATGCGGAACGCAACACGCCTTGGCCCTACTGAGGCAAGCCGTCGCATTTGGCCGGGCCAGGGCCGCGGAATTCCTGATCGTTCGGTTCGACACCCGTCCCTCGCTGGGCGAACGGGACAATTTGTTAGTGCCAATCAGCTTGTATCTGACCTTGGCCCGTCAACAGGGATTGCTCAAGCGTCATACTTTGCTGGCGGGCGCCGAATTGATTCAGTTCTTCATTGAGTTTCACGACTCCGAATCTAAGTTATATCGCTGTTGATGCCCGCGCGCCGTGTCCCGGCCGTTAATCCGTCGGAAAGGCCGAACGCCTGTGGAGAGTGTGATCATGAGGCAGATAGTCCTGTTGCTGGTTTTAACCGGGTATGCCGCCGCGAGTTTCGCGGGCTTGTATAAATGGCAAGATGACAAAGGTGTCTGGCATTACGGTGATTCCCAACCTTCCTCCAATGCCGCGGAAAGCGCCTATAAGCGGGGCGATTACCAAAAGGCGTACGAAGAATATGAAGTTTGGGCGAAACAGGGCGATCCCAGCGCGCTGTTCATGCTCGGTCTCATGTGTTTGGAAGGAAAAGGCGTGCCGCAAAACGATAAAAATGCCGCCGAGTGGTTCAGCAAGGCGGCCGCGGCCGGCCACGTCGAGGCCCAGCGTCAACTGGGCGTGCTTTATGCCACTGGCCGAGCGGTCGGCAAAAATGATCAGGAAGCCGTGAAATGGATGCGCAAGGCCGCCGCGCAAGGTAGCGTGGCGGCGCAATTCGATCTGGCCACTCGTTATGCCCAGGGCAAGGGAGCGCCACAGGACGATAAGGAAGCCTCCTACTGGTATCTCAAGGCGGCCGAACAGGGCCATACCGAGGCACAGGTACAATTGGCCGATTTTTACACGGTCGGACGAGGGGTATCCAAAAACGACCGAGAGGCGCTCAAGTGGTACGGCAAGGCGGCCGCGGCCGGTAATGGCAACGCCCAATTCAATCTGGGCGCTCTGTACGCCTCTGGGCGTGGGGTTGTCCGCAACGATGGCGAAGCCCTCAAGTGGTATCGCAAAGCCGCCGATCAGGGGAACGCGGACGCTCAGAACAATCTAGGGGTCCGTTATGCCACGGGTCTGGGAATCGCCAAGAACGAGCAGGAAGCCATCAAATGGTTCAAGCTGGCTGCTGATCAGAATCTGGCCCAGGCTCAGAACAATCTCGGCATGATGTACGCCCAGGGACGCGGGGTCCAGCGCAGCGACGCCGAAAGCGTGCAATGGTATCGCAAAGCCGCCGATCAAGGGTTGGCCTTGGCGCAATTCAATCTGGGTTATGCCTATCTCATGGGGCGCGGCGTCGCCAAAGACGATTTTGAAGCCTTCCGCCTGATGCGCACGGCCGCGACTCAGGGCTTGCCACAGGCGCAGTTCAATCTGGGCAATCTGTACATGGCCGGGCGTGGCGTCAAACCCAATGCGGAAGACGCGTTGGACTGGTATCGGAAGGCGGCGGCGAATCGAAGCCCCGACGCGCAATTCCAACTGGCTAATCTCTATGTGCAGGGCAAAGGCGTCTTCAAGGACGTGGATAAAGCCCTGAAACTCTATGAGCAAGCCGCTAACGGCGGCCATGTCGACGCGCAGTACGAATTGGCCGATCGTTATGCGCACGGTCGCGATGTCCAGCAGGACGACGGCAAGGCGCTCACCTGGTACAGCCGGGCGGCCGAGCAGGGTCATTTGGAAGCACAAATCACGCTTGCGGATAAATATTTCCAAGGACGCGGTATCGCCAAGGACTACGCCGAGGCGCTGGCTTGGTTCCGCAAAGCGGCCGAGAATGGCAGCGCCGCAGCCATGTTCGCCGTCGGCAACTTTTACGCTAACGGCTGGGGCGTCGAACGCAACGATACGACGGCCGCGGATTGGTATCGCCGCGCCGCGGAACAAGGATCGGCCAACTCGCAGCTGAATCTGGGGATTCTCTATGCCGAAGGCCGTGGCGTCCCGCAGGATGATGCTCAGGCCGTGCAGTGGTATCGCAAGGCGGCCGACCAGGATATGGGCATGGCGGAGTTGATGTTGGGCATCATGCAGACGACCGGGCGCGGGACGCCGCGCGATGACAAGCAGGCCATGGGATGGTTCAGCAAGGCCGCCAACCAAAAGTCACCCTTGGCGCAATTCAGCCTCGGCGTGATGTATGCCGATGGACGCGGCGTTTCCAAGGATCTGGTGAAAGCGCACATGTGGCTCAATCTGGCCGCGACGGCGGGACAATCCAAGGCGGGGGAACTGCTGGACAGCATCACCCAGGATATGAGTTCGGAACAGATCGCTCAGGCCCAAAAATTAGCCAATGCCTGGCGACCTGGCGCAATGTGATGCGCGCCATCCGACGGTTTGCGCCGTTTTTTCACACCCGAGCGGCGAGGATGGCATGATGTTGAGAGTGACCATCGTCATTTGCGGCGTCCTGCTGGGTTTGCTGGCGGCGGCCATCGTCGCCGCCATCGGGCAGGATGGCGTGGTCCACGGCGTGGCCTTGCTGGCGGATCGCCCCTGGGGATTCGCCACCCTGCTCGATCTCAAAGTCGGGCTGCTGTTCGTGGCGGCTTGGCTGACCGTGATGGAATCCCGTCCACTGTACGCCACGCTGTGGATCGTCGCCTTGTTTGCGCTGGGCAATGTGGTGACCCTGGCCTTTCTGCTCTGTCGGACCCGTAGCGTGGCGCGTTTTTCGGAGCTGTTTCTGCCCTCCCGTCCGGGCGATTAGTCGTTGCGGTCCCTATTCAGGCGGCGGTAACCGAGGGTAGTCCGGCCAGTGCCATGGCGAGTTCCGCTTCGTCGTAGGTCTGATCGCTCAGTTTGCCGGCCAGAAAATCCATGTACGCTTGCATGTCGAAATGCCCGTGACCGGAAAGATTGAACAGGATCGACCGGCTGACGCCTTCTTCCTTGCAGCGCAAGGCTTCGTCGATGGCCCCGCGCACCGCGTGATTGGCCTCCGGCGCGGGCACGATCCCTTCCGCGCGGGCGAATTGCATGCCCGCCTCGAAACAATCCAGTTGCTGATAAGCGCGGGCGTCGATCAAACCCAGTTCCTTGATATGGCTGATCAAGGGGGCCATGCCGTGATAACGCAGGCCGCCGGCATGGAAACCGGGGGGTGTGAAGGTCGAACCCAAGGTATGCATCTTGGTCAGCGGCGTGAGGTGCGCGGTGTCGCCGAAATCATAGGCGTAAGGCCCACGAGTCAGCGTCGGGCAGGCGGCGGGCTCGACGGCGAGGACTCGAACCTGGCGGCCACCGCGCAGTTGTTCGCCTAGAAACGGGAAAACGATGCCGGCGAAATTCGAACCGCCGCCGGTGCAAGCGACGATGACGTCCGGGTAATCGTCGGCCTGATCCATCTGCGCCTGGGCCTCCAGCCCGATCACGGTCTGGTGCAGCAGCACGTGGTTGAGCACCGAACCCAACGCGTATTTGGTGTCGGCCCGTTGCGCCGCAAGCTCCACCGCCTCGGAAATGGCGATGCCCAGGCTCCCCGGATGATCGGCCCGCTGCGCGAGAATCGCCCGGCCTGACTCGGTGAGTTCGGAAGGGGAGGGGATGCATTGGGCGCCGTAGGTTTCCATCAAAGCCCGTCGGTAGGGTTTTTGTTGATAGGAGACACGGACCATGAACACCTGAATCGAGATATCGAAAAGGGTGCCGGCGAAGGCCAGCGCCGAACCCCACTGACCGGCCCCGGTTTCGGTCGTGATGTGCCGGATGCCGGCTTCCTTGTTGTAAAAGGCCTGGGCTACCGCGGTATTGGGTTTATGGCTACCCGCCGGACTGACGCCTTCGTATTTGTAATAAATCCGCGCCGGGGTCTGGAGGACGCGTTCCAGGCGTCTGGCCCGGTACAAAGGGGAAGGCCGCCACTGCCGGTAGATGTCGCGCACCGGTCGGGGGATCTCGATTTCCCGTTCCGTGGATACCTCCTGCTCGATCAGCGACAGGGGAAACAAAGGTAGCAGATCGTCCGGGGTGATCGGTTGTTGAGTCGCCGGATGCAAAACCGGTGGCAAGGGCTCGGGCAGATCCGCCGCCAGGTTGTACCAGGATTTCGGGGCCTGGCTTTCGTCGAGCAGATATTTAACGGTATCAGACATGGCTTATCCTCGCTGCGGGCCGACCCGCCGCCGAACGCTCGTGGGGTGGCGGCCCGGCCTTCGTCGAATTAGTTAGAGCTCTTCGTTCTCCAAAGCCGTTTTGATTGCCTCAAAGCGGTTTTCCTCCGCGGGATCGGGGCTGGGGTAATGCAGATCCAGTTGCTTGAGGCTTTTTACGATCAGGTCCGCCACATGAATGCGCATCGCGGGTTTATCGTCCGCCGGTATGGCGTACCAGGGAGCCCAAGGTTTCGATGTCGCGTTCAGCGCCTCCTGATAGGCTTTCATATAAGCGTCCCAGTACTGCCTTTCCTTTACGTCGGACATGGAAAATTTCCAGTTCTTGTCCGGCTCTTCCAGCCGGTCGAGGAAACGCTTGCGCTGTTCCTCTTTCGATACATTGAGCCAGAATTTGAGAATGACGGTGCCGTTTCGGGCCAAATGCTTCTCGTGGTCGGCAATGGATTCGTAACGCTCGTCCCAGAACTTCTTGGTGTCGAATTTGTACGGGAGTTGCTGATTTTCGAGTAATTCCCGATGCACCCGCACGACCAGCACCTCCTCGTAATAGCTCCGGTTGAAAATGCCGATCCGTCCCCGTTCCGGTAGCCGGCAGGCGGTGCGCCACAGGAAATCGTGATCCCGCTCCTCGTTGGAGGGTTGTTTGAAGGAATAAACCTGGCAACCCGCGGGATTGATGCCGCGCATGACGGCGCGTATGGTGCTGTCCTTGCCCGCCGCGTCCATTGCCTGGAATACCAGCAACAGCGCATAACGATCCTGTGCATACAGCACGCGTTGCCAACTATCGAGTTCCTCGATGATCCCCTTTAGGCGCTGCTTGTATTCTTTCTTGCTCGGGGGCGGGCCGTCCGATTGGGTCGGCGTTTTGCGATGGCGAAAGGAACCGTCGCTGGGAACCAGAAAAGGACTGGATACGGCTTTGAACATGAGATTTCCCCCGGCCAGATGGCGGTAAAAATGGAGCGTTCGGTGAGGCGCCGATTGACGGACGCACGGGCGGCGCCCTTTTTGTTCAGGATAGCAGTCAGGCGGGTTTTGCAGAAGCGACCGGCTCGGGCGGGTCTGGAATTCGGTAAGGGCTGGCCGCTCACCGGCGGGATCGTTCAGCCCTCCGGACAATCAATATTTCAGTTTCGCCAAGCCACTCATCAACAGGTCGTCGGTCTGGGCCTGCTCGAATTGCTTACGATGGTTATCGGGTACGGTGAGATAAAAACCGATCTGAGTCAGATTGCCGCGCGCCGCCTCGCAGCCGTGACTCAAGCCCAGGCGCACAGCCACCTGGTTTTTTTGCAAATGATGGAACGCGAAATGACTCAAACTCTCTTCGCCAATGTAAAAGTCGCAACCGCCGTCGGTGGCCTGAAGCAACTCGGCCAGATTTTCCGGTGTCTTGTCGTGCAGCGCGGCGGCGATCACGCTATCGTTCGACAGGGCCTGAAATATTTCCCGCTCGTCGAACAAGTCGGTGAGTTTGACTGCCTTGCCGGTGCGCATGTCGATGGTTTTGTAATAGACGTTATTCCAGGGATGCGCCGCTCCTTCGGCATAGCCTTCCGATTCGCCTTGATAGGAAATATAGGGTCCGACAATCGAGAGGATTTTCCCGGAAAACGTGCTTTTTGCGTTATCCCATTGTTGTTCGGCGTAGATGGCCGTCGAACCGGCTATCGCGTAATCGCGGCTCCATACGACATCCCAAAGATCGGGATCATCGGTGGTGTGGGACTTGGCGAAATATACGGTCGATGCGGGCCGGGTCATCTTGACGACCGCCGGATCGGCCCATGCTGTCATCGCAAAGCACAATGTCACGATGCCGGACGTCTTGCACAATTTCGATCTCATGGGTTTGTCCTGCAGTTGGGTTTTTCTCGCGTTTGACAGGGTCAAGCGTAGCACGAGCCGTCGGAGTCTTCGGCTACTGGCGCCGTGACAGTCACCCGAATCACGCCAGGGCTTTGCCGAATCCTAGCCGATTGATACAATTTAACGCTTCCATAACGCCCGATTAAGGGCCTCAGGAACACAGCCGGCCTGTCTTGGTCCAACGGCGAGTGTTCGCCATTGATCCGCATACGCACTCGTACGCATGGGTTTTTCCAGTTGGTCTGATTTTTTCCACATGGGCGGTTACGCCTTTTATGTGTGGGCATCCTACGGGTTGACACTGGCCGTTCTAGGCGGCTTGTTGGTCGCCATCGCCCGTCGCCATCGCCAGTTGCAAGCCGATCTGGAAAGGCGCACCCGTCGCGAGCAGCGTTCACGAGACCCATCATGAATCGCGTCCGTCGTAAACGTTTGACCTTCGTACTCCTCGTGGTGTTTGGCATGGGTATCGCGGTCAGCCTGACCCTGTACGCACTCCAGCAAAACATCAACCTGTTTTTTTCGCCGAGCCAGATCGTCGCCGGCGAAGCCCCGCACGATCGCAGTATCCGCGTCGGAGGCTTGGTCGTGAAGGGCAGCGTCAAGCGAGAGCCCGACAGTTTGGGCGTGGAGTTCACGCTAACCGACACCGCGCAACAGATCCGCGTGCGCTACGAAGGCATATTGCCGGACCTGTTCCGTGAAGGTCAGGGCATCGTGGCGCGTGGCGAGTTGAACGCGGATGGGACAATCCGCGCCGAGGAAGTGCTGGCCAAGCACGACGAGAAATACATGCCGCCCGAGGTGGCCGACAGCCTGAAGCAGGCCGGCCTGTGGCAGCATGCCCAGCCACCTAAACAAGCTATTCAATAGGATCTACCGTCATGTTGCCTGAACTTGGTCATTTGGCCCTGATGCTGGCCCTGGCGCTGGCTCTGTTGCTGGCCACGCTTCCACTGGCCGGCGCAACGATGGGCGAACCCCGTTTGATGGCGGTCGCGCGCCCGGCGGCGGCTGGCCAGTTCGCGTTTTTGTTGCTGAGCTTTCTGTGCCTGGTCTTTTCCTTCGTCAACAATGATTTCTCGGTCGCTTACGTGGCCCAGAACTCCAATTCGCAACTGCCGATCTGGTATCGCTGCTCGGCGGTCTGGGGAGGCCACGAAGGTTCGCTGTTGCTGTGGGCGCTGATTCTCGGTGGCTGGACCGTGGCGGTCGCGGCTTTCAGCCGTAATCTGCCGCGCGATCTGGTGGCTCGGGTATTGAGCGTGATGGGCATCATCAGCGTGGGTTTTCTGCTGTTTTTGTTGTTGACCTCCAATCCCTTCGAACGGTTGCTACCCGATTTCCCGCCGGATGGGCGCGATCTCAATCCTTTGCTGCAGGACTTCGGGTTGATCGTTCATCCGCCCATGCTGTACATGGGCTATGTCGGTTTTTCCGTGGCCTTCGCTTTCGTGGTAGCCGCCTTGCTCAGCGGTCGGTTGGACAGCGCCTGGGCGCGCTGGTCGCGGCCTTGGACGACGGTGGCCTGGTGTTTTCTCACCGTCGGCATCGCCTTGGGCAGTTGGTGGGCCTATTACGAGCTGGGTTGGGGCGGCTGGTGGTTCTGGGACCCGGTGGAAAACGCCTCGTTCATGCCCTGGCTGGTCGGCACGGCCTTGATTCATTCGCTGGCGGCCACCGAAAAGCGTGGCGTGTTGCGGGCCTGGACGGTGTTGCTGGCCATCGCGGCCTTTTCCCTCAGCCTGCTCGGTACGTTCCTGGTCCGTTCCGGTGTCCTGACCTCCGTTCACGCTTTCGCCAGCGATCCGACCCGCGGCTTGTTCATCCTCGGTCTGTTGACGACGATCACGGGCGGCGCGCTGATCCTGCTGGTGGTGCGGGCCCACGCCGTGCGCGGCGAAAGCCGCTTCGATGCGGTTTCCCGCGAGACCGCCCTGCTGGGCAACAATCTGCTTTTGGTGGGGGCCTGCGGCGTCGTTTTCACCGGCACGCTGTTTCCCTTGCTGGTGGATGTCTTGCACCTGGGCAAAATCTCGGTGGGTCCTCCTTATTTCAATACCTTGTTCGCTCCGCTGGCCTTGGCGCTGATGATGGTGTTGGGCGTCGGCCCGTTGTTGCGTTGGAAACACGATGATCTGGCGCGTCTGCGCCAACCCCTGCAACGTTACGCCATCGCCAGCGTCGCGCTCGGTATCGTTTTGCCCGTGTTGGTGACCTGGGAATTCCACCTCTGGGTGATGCTGGCCCTGAGCCTGGTATTCTGGGTACTGTTCACGGAGATCCACGACGTATCCTCGCGTCTGGCCAACAAACCGTCGCGTTGGAAGGCTCTGTTCAGATTGCCGCGCGCCTATCAGGGCATGGTGCTGGCCCATGTGGGTCTGGCGGTGTCCGTCACCGGCGTCGCGCTGACCAGCGCCTACAGCGTGGAACGCGACGTGCGCATGCAGGTGAACGAAACCGTGCAGGTCGGTCCCTACGGCTTCCGCCTGGTCAATCTGCGGGACGTGGCTGGCCCGAACTATCACGCGACGCGCGCCAGAATCGAAGTGCTGGATGACGATGGCGACGTGCGCGCCTTGCTGGCGCCGGAGAAACGGCTGTATACGGTGCAGCAGATGCCGATGACGGAAGTGGCGATTCAGCCGGGACTGACGCGCGATCTTTATCTGGCCCTGGGTGAACCGGTGGGCGATGACGCCTGGGCGGTGCGCATTCATTACAAGCCGTTCGTACGCTGGATGTGGCTGGGCGCCATATTGATGGCGCTGGGCGGTCTGCTGGCCATCGCCGATCCCCGTTATCGCCTGGCGCGGCGACGGGCTGCGCCGCCGGTGGGAGAGAGCGATGTCGTCAAAGCGTAAACTGGCGTTGCTGCTGGCCTTGCCGCTGGTCGGTTTCGCGCTGCTCCTGGGATTCCTGTGGAACGGCCTGGGCGAAGACCCCACCCTGTTGCCTTCCGTGCTGGTCGACCATCCCCTGCCCGAGTTCAAGGCCGCGACCCTGGCCGATCCGCAACGGACCGTGGAGCCGAAGGATTTACGCGGAAACATCGCCTTGCTGAATGTCTGGGCGACCTGGTGCCCGACCTGCGAGGCGGAACACCAGATGCTGAGAAAGCTGGCTGGCGAGGGCGTGATCATCTACGGGCTGAACTACAAGGATCAGCGGGAACTGGCCCTGCGCTGGCTGACTGCATTGGGCAATCCCTATCGGTTCGTGATCGACGACAGCGCCGGCCAGATCGGTATCGATCTCGGCGTATACGGAGCGCCTGAAACGTTCCTGCTGGACGGCAAGGGCGTGATTCGCTACCGGCACGTCGGTGCGCTGGACGACGAAGTGTGGCGGCAGGAATTCCTGCCCCGTATCGGACTATTGAAGGGAAAAAGCGGATGAAAGCGGCCTGGTTGATATGGCTGGTTTTTCTGAGCACGAGCGCCTGGGCCGCCATCGACGCCTATCAGTTCGACAATCCTCAACAGGAACAACAGTTTCGCCAGTTGACCGAGGAGTTGCGTTGCCCCAAATGCCAGAATCAGAACATCGCCGATTCCAATGCGCCTTTGTCTCACGACCTGCGGCAACGGGTCTACGAAATGGTTAAGCAAGGCCATCCCCGGCAGGACATCATCGATTTCATGGTGGCCCGCTATGGAGATTTCGTCACCTACCGGCCGCCCGTGAAGCCGATCACCTGGGTGCTGTGGTTCGGCCCCTTCACCGTCATGGCGCTGGTCGCCCTGAGCTTGTTCATCTGGCTGCGGCGGCGTGAGCCGCGTGTCGAGTCGGCACTGAGCGAGGCGGACCGCGAACGGTTGGGACAGTTGCTGCACAAGACTCCCGAGGATCGTCGATGATTACTTTCTGGCTGATCGCCCTGGCGATGGTGTCCGTCGCGGTGGCGTTCGTTCTGATTCCTTTGCGGTATAACCGCCCGGCTCGCGAAGTTTCGCGCGATGGCGTCAATGCCGACATCTTCCGGGAACGCCTGGCGGAACTCGACAGGGAACGCGATGAAGGCCGTCTGGACGAGGCCAGCCATACCGCGCTGCGCCAGGAACTGGAGCGCACGCTGCTGGTGGACGTTCCGCCCGTTCGGGGGAGCGAGGCGCATGTGCATCCCCGTTTGGTCTATTGGGCCAGCCGCGCGGCGCTGGTCGTGCCCGCGCTGATGCTGATGATTTATTACGGCACGTCCTACCGCGATGGGGCGGGGGATTGGATCGACCTGCAGGATCGCCTGGGCGGTATAGTCGATCTATTCCTGGACGAGCCGACGGCGTTTCCCGCCGAGGCCGAAAAGGACCTGCCCGATTTCACGCGGGTATTGCAGGCCAAGGTCGCCCGCGAGGGGATGGACAATCCTGTTGATCTGTATTTGTTGGGCCGCAGCTACATGGAACTGGGTTATCTGGATGGCGCGCTGCAAATGCTGTCCCGCGCCCATGCGCTCGATTCTCAACAGCCCGACATCATGCTAGCTTTCGCGCAAGCTCAGGTGATGGCCAATCAGGGTCGTTTGGATGACAACAGCGACCGGCTCCTGCAACGGGTCCTGGCCCTCGCGCCGGATCATCAAGGCGCCTTGATGCTGCTCGGTTTCGCGGCGATGAACGCCGGCCAATACCAGCGCACCATCGATGCCTGGCAACAACTGCTGGCAAAGCGCGATCCCGATAGCGAAGGCGCCCAGGTGTTGCGTAACGGCATCGATCATGCGCGCAAGCTGCTGGCGGATCAGCGGAAAACCGCCGAACAGCCGGAAACGACGGCCGCCGCCCCGGCCGAGAGCAGTCCCCGTCTGGCGGTGACGGTCGATCTGTCTCCCGATTTGCGGGAAAAACTCTCGCCGGAAGACACCCTGTTCATCTTCGCCAAGGCGGCCCAGGGGCCGCCCATGCCGCTGGCGGCCGTTCGTCAGCCGGTGCGGGATTTTCCCGTGGAAGTCACGCTGGATGACAGCCAGGCCATGATGCCGACGCTAAAACTATCGAACTTCCAGGAAGTCGTCGTTGGCGCGCGCATATCGAAGGCGGGCGAGGTGGCGGCCAAGAGCGGCGATCTGCAGGGATCGTCGGACCCGCTCAAGCTGGACGGCGGTACGCAGAAAGTGGCGCTGATGATCGACAAGGTCGTTCCGTGACCGATCCCGGCGTGGCGCTGGGCGGCCAGGGCCTGAGTTGCGTGCGCGATGGACGGTTGCTGTTTCACCAACTCGATCTCCAACTCCAGGCCGGCCAGATTCTGCAGATCGAAGGGTCGAACGGGGCCGGCAAGACCAGTTTGTTGCGCATCCTCTGCGGGCTCAGCGAACCCCGCGAAGGCACGGTACGGTGGCGGGGGGACGATATCCGCTCCTGCCGCCAGGATTTTCATCGGCAACTGCTCTACATCGGCCACAATCCCGGTATCAAGCTGGAACTGACGCCCTTGGAGAATCTGCGGTTCTTCCAGGCGTTGAGCGGGCAGGAGGGCAGCGAGAACGATCGGTTGAACGCGCTGGAACTGATCGGTCTGTACGGTTACGAGGACGTCAAGGTCGGCGCGCTCTCCGCCGGGCAGCGCCGACGGGCGGCGTTGGCCCGTTTGTGGCTGAGTCGGGCGACGCTGTGGATGCTGGACGAGCCGTTCACCGCCATCGATCGTCAGGGTATCGGCCATCTGGAAGCGCGCCTGGCCGATCATGTACAAGCCGGTGGCCTGGTGGTGGTGACCAGTCATCAGGCATTGACGGTGGCGGGCTGTCCGGTTCAGCCGTTGCATTTGCAATGAGCGCGGGACACGCCTGGGCCGCGTTTGCCGGCGTTTTGCGGCGTGATCTCAAACTGGGCGTGCGCAAGCGCGGTGAAGTGTTCAATCCCATTCTGTTTTTCGTGCTGGTGGTGAGCCTGTTTCCCTTGGGGGTCGGCCCCAGTCCGAAGATACTCGCCGAAATCGCGCCGGGCGTGATTTGGGTCGCGGCCTTGCTGGCGACCCTGTTGTCCATGGAACGCCTGTTTCGCTCCGATTTCGAGGACGGCGCGCTGGAGCAACTGTTGCTCAGCCCGCACGATCTGCCCTTGCTGGTTCTGGCCAAGGTGCTGGCGCACTGGTTGATTACCGGGGTTCCCTTGATCGTGGTGTCGCCGCTGCTCGGCGTGCTGCTGCATTTGCCCAGCGAAGGGGTCATCGCGCTGCCGCTCACCTTGTTGCTGGGAACGCCCGTGTTGAGCCTGCTCGGGGCCATCGGCGTCGCTTTGACGGTGGGGCTTCGGCGGGGCGGCGTGTTGTTGACCCTGTTGGTCATGCCGTTGTACATCCCGGTATTGATCTTCGGTACGACCGCCATCGCGGCGGCGGCTTCCGGGCTGCCGAATTCCGGCCAACTGGCGTTGCTCGGCGGACTGTTGGCCTTGACCCTCACGCTAGCGCCCTTCGCCGCGGCGGCGGGACTGCGCATCAGCGTCGATTAAACGAACCGGCCTACCGGCCGATCATGCCTTCGTTGCGTTATCAGTCAAGGACCGAGACTCATGTCATTGCGCTTTATCCACACGGCCGACTGGCACATCGGCCGTTTCCTGCACAATTTATCCCTGCTGGACGAGCAGGCCCACGTGCTGGATCAGTTCTGCCGTATCGTCGAGGATTCGCGCCCACATGCGGTGGTGATTGCCGGCGACGTCTACGATCGCGCCATTCCGCCAGCGGATGCCGTGCGTCTGTTGAGCGAAGTCGTATCCCGGATCGCCATGGACTCGCGCATCCCGTTGATCGTCATCGCCGGCAATCACGATAGCCCGGACCGGCTGGGTTTCGGGTCCGCCTTGCTGGACCGCCAGAATCTGTTCCTGCGCGGTCCGCTGTCGCAGCCGATGGAACCGGTCGTCATCGACGCCGAGGGTGAGCGGGTGAATTTCTATCCGATTCCTTATGCGGAACCCGCCGTGGTTCGGGAACGGTTCGGCGTGTCGGAGGCGCATTCCCACGACGCGGCCATGCAGGCGGTCATCGCTCGGATTCGGGAACAGGGCATGGCGGCATCCCGGCGAACGGTCGCGGTGGCGCACTGCTTCGTCGCGGGGGGCGCGGAAAGCGAATCCGAACGCCCGTTGAGCGTCGGCGGGGTGGGTCAGGTGGACAGTTCCCGGTTCGCCGGGTTCGATTATGTCGCGCTCGGCCACTTGCATCGCCCACAGGCCGTCGGTGCGAATATTCACTATGCCGGCTCCCTGTTGAAATACTCGTTCTCCGAAGCCAGCCACCCAAAGTCCATCACCCTGGTGGAACTGCCCGATCAAGGGGGGCGCCGGGTGGAACGCATTCCGTTGGCGCCACGCCACGATCTCAGAATCGTCGAAGGGCGACTGCCGGATTTGCTGCAAGGCCCGAAAGCGGGAGAAAGCCGGGAGGACTATCTGCTGGTGCGTTTGCTGGACAAGGAGGCCCTGCTCGAGCCCATGGGCAAACTGCGTGAGATCTACCCGAATGTGCTGCATCTGGAACGGCCGGGCTTGTTCAAGGAAGGCGCGCTGGCCGATGTCGGGCGGGATCAGTTGCGGCGGGGCGAACAGGAGCTGTTCGCCAGCTTCTTTGAGCAAATGACTAGGGAACCGCTGACCGACGCCGAGCGTCAGGTCTTCGCGGACGTGGTGGAAGCCCTACGGCGGAGCGAAAGGGAGTCGCCCCCATGAGACCGCTAAAACTGACGATGCGCGCCTTTGGTCCCTTCGTTCGGCCGCAGTGCCTGGATTTCGGCGTGCTCGGCTCGCGGCGTTTGTTTCTGATCAACGGGCCGACCGGCGCCGGTAAAACCACGCTGTTGGATGCGCTGTGTTTCGCGCTCTACGGGACCAGTTCGGGGTCCGAGCGTGAAGCGGGACACATGCGCAGCGATCACGCGGATGCGCAGACGCCGACCGAGGTCGTATTCGATTTCGCTATCGGGACCCGTCGCTTTCGCGCGCGGCGCGTTCCCCAGCAGGAACGCGCCAAGCGGCGCGGCGGCGGCACGACCACGGAAAAGCAGGACGCCACCCTTTGGGAGCGCACGCTGGCCGGGGACGAAGCCGAGGGCGCGGTACTGGCCAGCGGTTGGCAGAGGGTGACGGAAGCGATCGAGGAGCTGATCGGCTTCAGTTGTGAACAATTCCGGCAAGTCATCGTGTTGCCACAAGGACGGTTCCGGGATCTATTGGTCGCCAATTCCACGGAACGGGAAGCCATACTCCGCACCTTGTTCGGCACCGATTTATACACCCGCATTCAGGAGGCTTTGAAACAACGCGCGGAGGATGTGAGGAAAATCTTTACTGATTTACAGAAAGAAAGATTTCTGCATCTGAAACAAGCCGACCTGGAAAACGAACAGGCCGTGACGGAAGCGTTAACGGCGCAAGCCGAAAATCTCCAGCATCTGAATGCGCGTGTCGAGCAGTTAAAAATCCATGAGCAAGCCGCCGCGCTCGCCTTGCAACAAGGCGAGCGCGCCCAGGAAAAACTCGATGTCCTGGAAAAAGCCCGCAAAACCTGGCTCGCTCTTGAAGCGCAAACCGAATCCGTGCGAGGACGGAGAGAAGCCCTGCACGCGGCGCAGCGGGCCGATGGCCTGAAGGACTTGTATCGGCAACGAGCGGATCAGCAAACGCGGGTCGCGGACTTGCAAAAAGCCCTGGATGAAGAAATCCGCCAGCGGAACGTGGCTGAAGCGGCCCATCACACGGCTCGACAGATTTTGGAAAGCGAGCGGGCAAAAAGCGAATGGCGGCGATTGTTACAGCAACAGCTTGATGGGTTGAGAGGATTGCGGGAGCGGGTGCAAAAACTCGCCGAAGCGCGCCAACAACAGACAACCGTCCAAACGGTCCTCGATCAATTACGGCAGGCGGCCGACGAAGCCGAAACCCAGGCCATGGACGCACAGAACGCCTGGACGCAGGCCGGCTTGCGCAAGGATGAATTGAATCGTTTGGCCCTGCAGCGGGAAGGGCTGGCCAGCCAAGCGCGGCAGTTACGGCAGTACGCCGACAATTGGCAGTCATTGCAAAACAAACGCAAGCAGGCCCGCGATCTGGAACAGGATATCGCCGGACAGCAAACCCATTTTGAAAACTTGGATCGGCAATACCGGGATAAACAACGGCAATACACGGACATTCAGGAGCGATGGATCGACCGGCAAGCGGCGATACTCGCCGATTCCCTGGTGGACGGCGAGCCTTGCCCGGTTTGCGGCGCCCAACAGCATCCCAATCCGGCCAGAGTCGGCGGCGAGGCGCCCGGCGAACAGGATGTCAAGGCCGCCCGAGAAGCCTGGAATACCGCCCAAACGGAACGCGAAGCGGAAAAGGAGAAGCTTTCCGGATTGCAACGGCGTCACGATATCCTGGCAGCGGAGATGAACGCGCTGGAAAAAGGACTTGACGATTGCCTCGACGTTCAGCCGACGGAATGGGAAGCTTCCCTGGCCGAGAAGTCCGAGTGCTTGAAGCAGGCGGAACAGGCGCAAACTCAACTCAACGTCCTGACCCAATCCATCCAAACCCTGGAGGCCGCCAGAACGGCCGCCGCCGGCCAGGCCAGTGAAGCGCGGGCACGCCAGAAAGCGCAGGAAATCGCTTTGGCCGCCGCGCAAGCCAAAGTGATGGAAAGGGCGGCGGAAATACCCGAGGAATGGCGTCAGGGGAATAACGCACTGGAGGACGCCATCGCCGGCAAAGCCAGCGAGTTGGAATTGGCCGAACAAGCGTGGCAAGAGGCGCAGAAACAGGCCGATACCGGCAATGCCGCGCTGATCAAGGCGAACGCCCAGGTCGCCAGCAAAGAAAACGAATGGCGAACGGCGGATGACGATGGAAAGGCTCTGTGCAAAGGATGGAACGAACGGCGAGAAAAGGCGGGATTCGTTGACGATACGGCTTATGCCGCCGCGCTGCTGAGTGAATCGGATCGGCAGGAACTGGAAACCGGGCTGAGAAACTTCGACGAACAGTTGCAAAGCGCCAGGACGACGTTCGAAAACGCGCAAGCTGCAGCGCAAGGGCTGGAATCACCGGACCTGGAAATCTTGAAAGCCGCCGAGCGGGCGGCGCGGGAAGCCAGGGAGCAGGAACAACGCCGGTTGAGCGCCTGCGAAGCGGCTTATGCCGCCCTGCGGAAAACGAAAAACGCGCTGGATGAGCTGACCCGGCAATTGGCCGAGCAGGAGCGCCTTTACGGACTCGTCGGCAGGCTGTCGGATGTGGCCAACAGCAAGAACGATTACCGCATGTCCTTCCAACGCTTCGTGCTCACCGCCTTGCTGGACGATGTGTTAATCGCGGCCAGCCAGCGGTTGCGAGCGATGAGTCGTGGGCGCTATCAGTTGGAACGAAAACGCGATCGCGGCGATCAGCGTTCCTTGAGCGGGCTCGATCTACTGGTCGAAGACGGCTACACCGGCAAGCGGCGTTCCGTCGAAACCCTGTCGGGTGGGGAGAGTTTTCAGGCCGCGCTTGCTTTGGCGCTGGGTTTGGCCGAAGTCGTGCAGGCGTATGCGGGCGGTACGCGCATGGACGCCATCTTCATCGACGAAGGTTTTGGCAGTCTGGACCCCGAGGCATTGGAAACAGCGATCAACACCTTGATCGATCTACAGCAAGGGGGGCGTTTGGTGGGTATTATTTCCCACGTCCCCGAGTTGAAGGAACGCATCGACGTCCGCCTGGAAGTTACCGCAAGCCGGTCGGGAAGCACCGCGCGTTTCGTCCTTCCGTGATTCAGGACCCGTCGACACCCTTCGCTATGACCAGCCGATAGACAACAGCATGCCCAACGAGAGTAACATCGAATCCCCCATCCAACTGGTGGCCTTCGGACGATCCGGGACCTCCCTGATTTCGAATGTCTTCGAACGACATCCGGATTTCCGCTTTGTCGGTGAAACGGCCAACCTGATCTTTGGTTCATGGGATGCCGTCGAATTTTCCGCCGGGGGCATTCCCCAGCTTTTCGATGGAAGCTACTGGGTCTCCGAGGATGAGCGGGCCGGGCGGGTCATTCGCCAGACGTTTTTAACGTGTTTCCCCGACGATAAAAAGTACTGGTTCCATAAGCCGATCGGGGTGCCCACGGCGGTCATGTCCAAATTCGATCGCAGCCGCTGGGACGAAGCCGGGGAATGGTACTGGAAGGTGATGCGCACGAGTTTTCCGCACGCGAAATACTTCACCCTGTTGCGCCATCCCTGCGATGTGGTGTTGTCGGCCCAATCCTACTGGGGGCACGACGAGGGCGGGTTATGGTGGGCATTGGGGTTCATAGCCTATTTACTCACGCATCCCGCGTCGCCCGTACGGTACGCCATTCATTTCGATGAACTGACCGAGAGCAAGCAGGATGTATTGCAACGCTTGTTCGCCTACCTTCAGGTGCCGTTCGACGCGGAAAGTCTCGGGGCTTTCGACACCATTCACGCCCCCGCTCAAGGTAGGGACGATCTGTCCCGGCACACGGCCACTCGCCGGAACGAATGGTCACGTCTGAATCCGGCATTCGTGCAGCCCTTTTACCTGGAGCAGATCGACCGTTTGTTCGATCAGTTCGGATATGCGCTGGAGTGGCCGGATCATTTCGTCAAGGTTCATCCCGTCCAGGATTCACCACCGGAGGATGAAGTACAGGACGGGGATTCGGAAGATCCTTATCAGGTGATCGACCAACTCAACAAAACGATCGAACGGTTGCATATCGAATACCGGGAAAAATTGCGCGTCCAAGAAAGGAAATTCCATACCGACTCGGCGGATCTGAAACAATGGGTAGGCAAGTTGGAAGAAGGCAAAGCCTGGTTGGAACAACAATGGCAGTCCTGGAAGGCGACCGCCGAAGTCCAACAGTCCAGAATTGCCGAACTGGAAAAGCAGCAGGTCGCGAAGACGACACCCCAGCGTAATCACCGGCTGCTACGCTTGGCCAGGAAATTGGCTGGCCTGAAGCCCAAATAAGGTCGATCAGGGCGCGTTCCGTTCACTCAACCCTTGCGCCATCGCCGGGATCAAGGTGAAATGAAAACGCGGAGAAGTCGGCGGGAACGGCCTGCTACGCTACAATGAAGAGCCGTGACCTGCCGTGGCCTTCGCGGCGCTCGTCGAGGGCGGTCTTGCTGGAAAATCGTTTCGGATTGTGGCGGAACACGCCCGACATCCTCTTTGCCTATTGGAGTTTTGAACTAAGGAGCGTAAAGCCGTGAATCCATGCGTTATCGTCTTTGCTGTCGTGCTCGCCTGGGTATTGCCCGTCGGGCCGGTATGGGCCGATCCCCTCGCGTCCTGGAACGATACCTCGCCGAAAAAAGCCGTGATCGAGTTCGTCGAGCGAGTGACGAAAGCGGAGTCTGCCGACTACGTGCCCGAGCCGGAACGCATCGCGGTATTCGATAACGACGGCACGTTGTGGCCGGAGAATCCCGTTCCAACGCAGATCGCCTTCGCGGTGGACGAACTCAAAAGCCTCGTGCAATTCCACCCGGAATGGAATGACGACGCTTACGTACAGGCCGCGCTGGATGGTGACACGGCGACGCTGCTGGCCAATCATGAAACGGGTCTATTGCGGGTTATCAGTCTGACTCACGCCGGGATGAGCACCGACGAATTCCGTCTGCGCGTTCAGGGCTGGCTGGCGACCGCGAAACATCCCCGTTTCGGTAGACCTTACACCGACGTCGTTTATCAGCCGATGTTGGAGTTGCTCGCTTATCTGCGCGCGAATGGCTTCAAGACCTACATCGTTTCCGGCGGCGGCGCGGATTTCATGCGTGTCTGGAGCGAACCGACTTACGCTATTCCACCCGAACAGGTGATCGGTTCGACGGCCCAGACCCGCTTCGAATGGCGTTCCGACTATCCGGTCCTGATCAAGACCGTGGATAATATTTTCGTCGATGACAAGGCGGGTAAGCCTGTTGCCATCCACCAATATATCGGTCGTCGTCCTATCGCCTGTTTCGGTAACAGTGACGGCGATCAGGCCATGCTGGAATACACGACGATAGGCAATCCGCGGCCGAGTTTTGGACTCCTTGTGCATCATACCGACGCCGAGCGCGAATATGCCTACGATGCCGAACCTCAAAGCAGCGGCAAGCTGGTGGATGCGCTAATCGAAGCGCAAAAGCGAGGTTGGACCGTGGTCAGCATGAGGGACGATTGGAAACGCATCTGGCCGGACAGCCCCGCCCCGCTGAAGGCGCTGGCGGCCGTGCCTGAATTGCCGCCAGAGCCGCCGCCGCCACCGCCGCCACCGCCGCCCACCCTGTTCGACAACGCCTGGGTGGTGGAAGACATCAATGGGCGGGGCGTGGTGGAACGGGCGCCAACGTATATCCGCTTTGAAGAAGACGGCCGGGTGACTGGCGACACCGGCTGCAACCCGTTCAACGGCAGTGCCGTCGTGAAGGAAAATACATTGAAGATCGGTCCCCTGGCGACCACGCGCCGGGCTTGCAAACCGGCGATCTTGAAACATGAGATCAGGTTTCTCGATGCGATCGCGAAAATCCATGGTTTCGCATTCGACAAAGAGGGAACTTTGCGGTTGGTGAACTCGGCCGGAACCGCTTTGCTGCGTTTGTCACCCTTGCTCGAAGTACCGGCCAACGCGCCGCCGTTTACTGCTCCGGGAAATCCCAGCCCATGATGTTGGCGAGAGCCCGTTTCACAAGAACCATGATGTGCATTTCAACGGTTTAACGACGAGGAGACACCGATGTTGAAAAAGAAAAACGTGCGAATGGCTGTGGTGGCAGCGGCCTTGTGCGGTCCGTGGCTGTTGGCCGGCGCGCAGGAGCCCGCTAAGGAAGAAGCGGCTAAGCCGGTAAAGGAGGCGCCCGCCATGGAGGCGCTGGAGAAGATGGGGGCTTATCTGCGCACGCTGAAGACTTTCGAATTAAGCGCCTATTCGACCATCGACAAGGTATTGCCGACTGGTCAGAACGTTCAGTTGGACGGCACGGTCAAGTATACCGCGGAGGTTCCCGACAAACTGCTTGTAGACGTCAATTCGGACCGCAAACACCGCCAGTATTTCTATGACGGCAAAACGGTCACCGTGTATGCCCCGCGCATGAAATATTACGCGGTGTTCGATGCGCCGCCGACGATCCGCGAAACCATTGAAAAGGCGGAAGCGGAATACGACATTCAGCTTCCCTTGGTCGACCTGTTCTACTGGGGAACCAAGGAGGACTCCTCCGCCGACATCGTCGGCGCCGTCGACATCGGCCCGTCGACGATCAATGGGGAGGAGTGCGAACAATTCGCCTATCGGCAAGAGGGCGTCGATTGGCAGCTGTGGGTGCGGGCGGGCGATAAGCCTTTGCCTTGTAAATTGGTCATTACCACGACCAGTGAGGAAAGTCAGCCGCAATACTCGGCGGTCATGTCCTGGAATCTCGAACCGAAACTGGATGCTTCGACCTTTACCTTCAAGCCAGCCGAGGACGTGCACAAGATCGTGATTCGGAAAGCGACGGAACCCTCTGAAACAGCAACCAAACAGTAAGGAGAATCCCCATGACAATGAGCTTTCTTCGTAAATCGGCGGTGTTCGTCGCGTCTTTCGCGGTCCTGACGGTCATCACCTGGAGTTTTCCCGATTCCAGCGAAGCCCGCGGCTTTGGGGGCGGTGGCTTCCACGGGGGTGGGGGCGCCCGCATGTCGGTGGGCGGCGGTGGCCGCGATTTCAATGCCAACCGTAACTTCAATGCCAACCGTAACTTCAATGGTGACCGCAACGTAAACCGCAACGTAAACCGCAACGTTGACCGCAATTTCAACGTCGATGTTGACCATGGCGGTTACTACCATGGCGGTTATGGCGGTTACTACGGAGGCTATCGTTACCCAGTCGGCGCGGCGGTGGGCGTTGCGGCCGCAACCGCGATTACGGCGGCCGCAATCGGTTCAATCGTCTACTCGTTGCCGCCCGCTTGTTCGCAGGTGATCGTCGGCGGCATCGCCTATCAGCAATGCGGTAGTTCCTGGTACCAGCCGCAGTATTATGGAAGTCAGATCAGTTACGTGGTGGTCAATCCGCCGCGTTAGACCCGGAGTTTAAAGGCGCGGGGCGGAGTACCGCCGGTCTTCGCCCCGCGCTCGTCCGACGCCTCATCCCCAGCCGCAGGGAAACCCTCCCCTTCTTCTCCTAAGCCGCGAGTAAGTTATACTCTGTGGCTTCATACGCCCTTGGGCGTTAGCCCCAGTCAACAGAAACGACAGCAGGATGGATAAGACTTACGATCCGAAAGACCTGGAACAGCGCTGGTACGCTATCTGGGAAAAGCGCGGTTACTTCGCCCCGAGCGGGCAGGGACAGCCGTATTGCATCATGATTCCACCGCCCAATGTGACCGGTACGCTGCACATGGGCCATGCTTTCCAGGATACGGTCATGGACGCCTTGGTTCGTTATCAGCGGATGCGGGGTCGCGATACGCTTTGGCAACCGGGCGCCGATCATGCCGGTATCGCAACGCAGATGGTCGTCGAACGGCAACTGAATGCCGAAGGCAAAACCCGTCAGGATCTCGGCCGCGAGGCGTTCATCGAACGGGTTTGGCAATGGCGGGAGCAATCCGGCGGCACCATCACTAAACAGTTGCGCCGTATGGGCTCTTCCGTGGATTGGAGCCGGGAACGTTTCACCATGGATCCCGGCCTGTCCGAGGCGGTCCAGGAAGTGTTCGTCCGGCTTTACGAAGAAGATCTGATCTACCGGGGCAAGCGCCTGGTGAATTGGGACCCGGTGCTGCGCACCGCCGTGTCCGATCTGGAAGTCGTCAACGACGAGGAAAACGGCTTTCTCTGGCATATCCGTTATCCGCTGGCCGAAGGCGGCGGCGATCTGGTGGTCGCGACCACGCGCCCGGAAACCATGCTCGGGGATATGGCGGTGGCCGTGCATCCCGACGACGAACGCTATAAGCACCTCATCGGATTGCATGTGGCGTTGCCGCTGACCGACCGCAACATTCCTATTATCGCCGACGAATATGTCGATCCCCAGTTCGGCACCGGCTGCGTGAAAATTACGCCAGCCCACGATTTCAACGACTATGCGGTCGGCCAACGGCATGGCCTGCCGGCGCTCAATATTCTCACTCCGGACGCGCGCATCAACGACGACGGGCCCGAGCCCTATCAGGGACTGGATCGCTACGAAGCGCGCAAACGCATCGTCGCCGATCTGGAAGCGGCCGGTCTGATGGAAGACATCAAACCCCACAAACTGGTGGTGCCCCGTGGCGATCGCAGCAATGCGGTGATCGAACCCTTGCTGACCGATCAATGGTACGTGCGCGCCGCGCCCCTGGCCGGTCCGGCCATCGCGGCGGTGAAAACCGGGCGCATCCGTTTCATCCCGGAGAACTGGGATAAAACTTATTACGAATGGCTGAACAACATCGAGGATTGGTGCATCAGCCGGCAGATCTGGTGGGGCCACCGCATCCCCGCCTGGTATGACGATGACGGCAATGTCTATGTGGGCCGCAGCGAGGACGAGATCCGGACGCGCCATCAACTCGACCCCGTGCTCGAACTGCGCCAGGACGAGGACGTGTTGGACACTTGGTTTTCCTCCGCCTTGTGGCCTTTTTCCACCCTGGGCTGGCCGGCGCAGACGCCGGAACTGGCCACTTTTTACCCGACCAGCGTGTTGGTCACGGGCTTCGACATCATTTTCTTCTGGGTAGCCCGGATGATCATGATGGGCTTGAAGTTCTGCGGCGACGTTCCCTTTCGCGAGGTTTACATCCATGGGCTGGTGCGCGATCAGGACGGGCAGAAGATGTCCAAGTCCAAGGGCAACGTGCTGGATCCTATCGACATCATCGACGGCATAGAATTGGAAGCCCTGGTCGAGAAACGCACGACCGGGCTGATGCAACCGCAGATGGCGGTGCAGATTGAAAAAGCCACGCGTCGGCAGTTTCCCGACGGAATCCGTCCCTACGGCACCGATGCCTTGCGATTTACTTTCGCATCCCTGGCCACCACCGGGCGCGACGTGGTTTTCGACCTGGGACGGGTCGAAGGCTATCGCAATTTCTGCAACAAGCTCTGGAACGCGGCCCGTTACGTGCTGCTCAACAGCGAAGGGCAGGATACCGGCGTGCAGGGTGGCGAGATCGAACTGAGTCTGGCCGATCGGTGGATTATCTCTCGTTTGCAAGCCGCCGCTCAGGCGGTGAGCGACGCCATGGACAACTATCGACTGGACCTGGCGGCCCAGGCGATCTACGAATTCGTTTGGAGCGAATACTGCGATTGGTATCTGGAACTGTCCAAGCCGGCGTTGAACGAGGCCGACGGCCGTGAAACCGCGCGCCGTGGCACCCGTCGCACCCTGGTGCGGGTGCTGGAGGCCGTATTGCGATTGACGCATCCACTGATGCCGTTCATCAGCGAGGAAATCTGGCAACGCGTGGCTCCGCTGGCCGGAGTGACCGCCGATACCATCACTCTCCAGTCTTATCCCGTGGCCGATCGCGCGTGTTTGGATGCGGCGGCGGAAGACGAGATGAACTGGGTGCGGCAGTTTCTGTCCGGGGTGCGCCGCATTCGCGCCGAAATGAATATCGCGCCCGGTAAGCTACTGCCGGTATTGCTGGCCAATGGGTCGGAAAAAGACAGCCAGCGGCTGGAACACACCCGTTTGTACCTCGCCAGCCTGGGGCGTTTGCAAAGCATAGACTGGCTGGCCGACGAGGCCTCCGAGCCCGAATCGGCCATCGCCCTGGTGGGCGAGCTGCGCATCCTGATACCCTTGGCCGGTTTGATAGACAAGGAGGCGGAAATCGCCCGGCTTTCGAAAGAAGTGGAAAAAACCCGCAAAGATTTGGAGCGTGGCGAGGTCAAACTGGGGAACGCCGACTTCGTGAGTCGCGCTCCGGCCACGGTCGTGACCAAGGAGCGCGAACGAGTGGCGGAATTGCGTCATGCGGTTGTTCGTCTGCAAGAACAGTTGGAACGCATGCAACGACTGTAACGATCGCCGCCGTGAGGAGGCCGCCGGCTTCCCTTGGCGTTCATTCACGTTCACGACTCACAAAATCCCTGTCAAGCGGAGGATAGGCTTTGGACGAACAAAACCCTCTTACCCGTACCACTAAATCACTGGCCGAGAAATCCCGTGATGGCGTGGGCCGGCTTGTACACCTTTATCACCCGCGTACCTGGAAGGAGAAGGGCTTGATATGGACGATCGGTCTTGCCCTGGCGACCTATGCCGTGGTCGTGTTGGTGCTGGGCGTACTTTGGTCGCGTGAGCCGGATTTTTTCGATGTGCGGCAAGTCGCTTTGGAAAAAGCGGGCAACGATGAGAGCAAACTGGTGCCCGGCTTTATCACGACCGCCACCGTGATCAATACCGCCGAGACCTTGTTGTACAAGCCAGGGGGCTATCTGAGTAACGACATTATGCCTCCGGGTGTTTATCTGGATAACATGCCCAACTGGGAGTTCGGCGTGCTGTTGGAACTGCGCGATGCGACCCAGGCGTTGCGCAACGATTTCAGTCGTTCCCAGACCCAATCCGTGGAAGACAAGGACTTGGCCATAGCCCAGCCGCAGTTCAACTACGATTCGGATTCCTGGATCTTGCCGTCCACCGAGTCGGAGTACAAAAAAGGCATCAAGGCGCTGTACAGCTATCTTGGACGGCTGGCCGATGAGAAGGCGCATGATGGCCAGTTCTTTACGCGCGCGGACAATCTCCGCGAATTTCTGTCGGTAGTCGATAAACGTCTGGGTAGCTTGGCTCAACGCTTGGGCGCCAGCGTCGGTCAGGTGCGCTTCAACATCGATCTGGCTGGCGATCCCAACGCGCAGCAGTCGACGCCGACCCCCGGCCAGCAACTGATACAAACGCCTTGGCTGCAGATCGACGATAACTTCTACGAAGCACGCGGTTACACCTGGGCCTTGCTGCATACGCTGAAAGCCATTGAAGTGGATTTTCGCGGCGTGTTGCAGGACAAGAACGCCGAAGTATCCTTGCGGCAAATCATCCGCGAACTGGAAAGCGCCAACGATCCGATGTGGAGTCCCATGGTCCTGAACGGCACCGGCTTCGGTCCGTTGGCCAATCATTCGCTGGTGATGGCGTCCTATATCTCGCGGGCCAACGCGGCGGTGGGCGATTTACGCGAGTTGTTGCAACAGGGCTAAATCGGCCAGGGCTATAGAAGAAGGCGGATCGTGGCGAATTTCAGAACGCATCTTATGGGCGCCGCGGCGGCCAGTGGACTGGCCGCCATTGGCGTTGCCATGACCGGATTGGCGACCAACGAAGCGGTGGTCGGGTTTTTCTCCCTGGGCGTCATGGGGGGATTGTTGCCGGATATCGATTCGGACAATTCCATACCGATACGCATGGCCTTCGACGTCGTCGCGGTGATCGCCGGATTCATGGCGGTGTTCGCGTTCGCCGATCGCTATTCGCTGGTGGAGCTGTTCATTATCTGGATATTCTGCTATCTCGGCATACGCTATGCCGTGTTCTACGTGTTCACGGCCCTGACCGTGCACCGTGGGGTCATCCACTCCATTCCGGCCGCCGCCTTTTTTGGGTTGATGGCCACCGCGCTTTCCCATCAAGTGTTCGGCGGCTCGCCGGTCACGGCCTGGATATGCGGGGTATTCGTAGCCTTCGGCTTTATCGTCCATCTGCTGTTGGACGAGTTTTACAGCGTCGATTTGCTCGGTCAGCAGCTTAAAAGCTCCTTTGGGACGGCCTTTAATCTCGGCAGTTTCAATTACCCCTTTGCCACGGCCATTCTCTATGCGAGCGTGGTGGCGTTGTACCTGGCCTGCCCACCGCCGGACGCATTCCTTAAGGTGATTTTCAGCGCCCATACCTATGGCCCCGTGGCTGACCGTCTGGTGCCGAGTGGAAACTGGTTTCATGGCCTGTTGGATGCGTTGCAGCCGCCGCCTATTTGAGATTTTTGCCGATTCCGCCGATGTGCGGCGGATTGACCCCGGTTATTTCCGCCATTTTTTACGGCGCCCGACGCGCTTCCTATCGTTGACGTTTTCATAACGTCGTTTCGGTCCTAGTTCATGGCTTAAATACGGTGGCTCGAAAACCCGCTAGCGGCATCAAACAGCCCAGTCAACCGACCCGCCGGCCGGAGATCTTCCAGCCGGCTTTTCGCATCGTCGCATTGTGCGGGATGGGGTTGCTCACGCTGTATTTCTGCTATGGCCTGCTAGTCACCGACGGTGCTGGCTTGGCGGGCATCGCCATGCGCTGGTTCGGTTATCCGTCCTTTTTGCTGCCGTTGACTTTCGGCTTATGGGGTTGGCGTTTGTTTTGGCGCGGCGAACAAATGGAATTGGAATCGGAAATATTGAGCTTGCGGTTGATGGGACTACTGGCGGCCTTGGGCGGAGGTTGCGGACTGGCGGCGTTACATCTGGGGGTCATTTCCAAAATCGGTGGCGCGGGCGGGTTCATCGGTGAAGCCTTGGGACCCGGCTTTATCCGGCTGCTTGCCAATTTGCTGGATTCCCCCGTCTTGCCGGGCAACTTATTTCTGGTCTTGTTGTTCGTGACCGGTTTCATGCTGGCCACGGGTTTTACCTTGTTGGCTTTGTTGGATGGGGTCGGCGCTGTCGCGCTGACGATGGGTGGCGTATGCAAACGGGTACTGGCCTGGGGAGCGGGTTCGTCGCGAACGGCAAGGGACGATGCCGAACGGGAATGGGCGTTGACGGAACCGGAGCCTGAACTGGAAGCCGAGATTGTGGAACCATCGCCACCCCGCCGTAATCCTGAGAAATCGCCGGCAAAAGCATCCAGCCGGGCCAACAAGGCCAAGACCCGGACCGCCAAGGCGGCGTTGCCGAAAAGGCGGGTGGCGCGGTCGCGGATCGAGCCGTCGATTGATCCGGAGGATGAGGAAAGCGGCCCGGCGTTTGATGAGAACGATCCGGAACCGCTGTTTCAAGAGAACCTCGACGAACCGCTCGATGAGCCGGATGTCGTCGATAGCCCGGAACCGACGCCGGTCAAGCCCAGCGCGGCGCCTCGGAAACGTGTGAGAACCCGTGCGGAGCCGCCGGCTAAGCCGTCATCGGCGCCCGTACCGGCGCCCGCGCCCCGCATCGAAAAGACCTACAGCAGACCGGTCAGTGCGCCATCCGTTATGACGGAAGCGAGAAATCAAAGTCTGCCGCCGCTGGAATTGATCGATCGACCGCAAAGCGAACGGGCGGATAACGCGCCGGAATCCTTGGAAAAGATGGCCCGTCTGGTGGAAATCCTGCTGCAACGGTTTGGTGTTCAAGCCAAGGTGGAAGGGGTGGAGTCCGGGCCCGTCATCACCTGCTTCGAACTGGACCCGGCGCCGGGCGTCAAGGCCAGTCAAATTACCAATCTCTCCAAGGATCTGGCGCGGGGTTTGTCCGTGGCCAGCGTACGGGTGTTGGAAGTCATTCCCGGAAAGTCGGTCGTCGGCCTGGAAGTGCCCAATTCCCGGCGTGAGATCGTCTTTCTGGGTGAAATCATTAAATCCACGGTTTACCAGAAATCCAAGACCCCCCTCACCCTGGCGCTGGGTCTGGATAGTAGTGGCCGGCCGATAGTGGCCGATCTGGCTTCCATGCCGCATTTGCTGGTGGCGGGAACCACCGGTTCGGGCAAATCGGTGGCGATTAACGCCATGTTGCTCAGCATGTTGTACAAGGCCACGGCGCAGGAATTGCGTTTGATCATGGTCGATCCCAAGCTGCTGGAACTGCCGGTCTACGACGATATTCCGCATCTGTTGACCCCGGTGGTGACTGATATGCGCCAAGCGGCGAACGCCTTGAGCTGGTGCGTGGGCGAGATGGAACGGCGCTATCGCCTGATGGCGGCACTGAAGGTGCGCAACATCGGCGCCTTCAATCGCAAGATCGAGGACGCCCGCGCCGCGGGCCAGCCCTTGTCGGACCCGCTATGGGACATGATGCACGCGGAATTCCCCGGCGGCCCGCCGCCGGATCTGGAAATCCTGCCGTATATCGTCGTCGTCATCGACGAGTTGGCCGATATGATGATGGTGGTGGGGAAAAAGGTCGAAACCCTGATCGCCCGACTTGCCCAGAAAGCCCGCGCGGCGGGGATTCATCTCATTCTGGCCACGCAAAGGCCCTCGGTGGATGTGATTACCGGGCTGATCAAGGCCAATATTCCCGGCCGTATTTCCTTCAAGGTGTCCTCTAAAGTCGATTCCCGAACGATTCTCGATCAAATGGGCGCGGAACAACTGCTCGGTTACGGCGACATGCTGTATCTGCCGCCCGGAACCGGGTTTCCCGCGCGGGTGCATGGCGCGTTCGTGGACGATGACGAAATCAACCGCGTGGTGGAATTTCTGAAGGAAACCGGTGAACCGAATTATGTCGATGGCGTGGTGCGTTCCGAGGAGGACGAGGAATCCGAGGCGGAGAGCGAAACCGGCCGAGGTGGGAATCGCAACGACGATGAATTGTTTTGAACGGAAGGGGACGGAATGCGACGGAATGGTTCGCAAGCGCACAATTCCGTCCCCACGGTTCAAGGGAGGCGCTACGCGCGCCCCCAGTGATTCCGATCGGCGTCTATGGCGCGGATACGGCTAGAACCCGTCCTAATTGGCGGACGGGGTGAAAACTTCTTCCGTGGCGCGGGGATCTTCGGGAAGATAATGCCCGATCAATCGGTGCAAGGCTTCGGAGGTTCGGGGACCGGCCAGGCCGTCGACCTTGATGAAAATTCCCGGTACGCGGTTCAGCGATCTTTGCAATTCCGTCACCCAGGGATCGGGTGAACCTTCTTCCGTATAGCGAAGCGTGGGTATGGTCTCTCGGTTGGCGTCGGGGAAGTCGATGTGTCCCTGTTCGGCCAGACGCCTAAGCAGCACCGCCGCCCCGCAATGGCCATAAACGGCGGTATCGCTCCAGGTGTCGTTGGTGATGTACTTACCCTTTTCGTAATGCGTGGAACCGCTCCATAAATAAGGAGAAAGCACTTCCGGATGATGCTGGCGGTAACCCCAGGTGCCGTATTCTTCCAGCTTGAACAAGGTGCCGGGAATGCTCCAGTCGTGCCATTGATCGAGAAAGCGCAGACGCAGGGCGTCACAGGCGCTTTCTTCCCAGGTAAAGGGAGGGTCGCCGTCCTTGGGCCGTCCGTCCGGCATATGCCGGGTGCGTTCGGTGAGCGGATCGCCATTATGCAAATGGCAGGAAAAATCCCGCTGTCGTTCCACCGCGTGTAAGGCGGCGACTACGAACCAGGGCATACCTAGTTCCTTGGCCACGGCTTGATAACGATCCCGATCCGCGACCATCGCGCTGATCAGCGTTTCGATTTCCTCCGACCGATCGTCACGGGGTACGCAAGTGGAAAACAACTGACGGTAATCGGCTTGCAACTCGTCGGTGAGTGTCATTCTGGTCATGGCATCTCGGCTCTTGTTGTGGTTTCCGACAAGGATAAACGGCGGTGGCGTTTTTGACACCCGTGGATTGCGCTCAACTCAGCCCGTGTTCGCGCGTGGCGCTGAACCGCACTTCCGGCCAACGTTCCTGGGTGAGATTCAGGTTGACGCGGCTGGTCGCCATGTAAACCAGCTCCCCATGATGATCCAGGGCCAGATGGTCGTGCACCTTGTTCTTGAATTCTTCCCAGCGTTTTTCGTCGTCGCAGCTTACCCAGCGTACGGTATGGGTGTTGATTCCTTCGAACGAACAATCCACGTTGTATTCCGATTGCAGGCGATAGGCCGCGACGTCGAATTGCAGCACGCCGACCGCGCCGAGAATCAGATCGTTGCTGATCAGGGGCCGGAATAACTGGGTCGCGCCTTCCTCGCAGAGTTGCTCCAGTCCCTTTTGCAGGGCTTTCAAACGCAGCGGATCGCGCAGCCGGGCGCGGCGGAACAGTTCCGGCGCGAAATCGGGAATGCCGACGAAACGAATGTCCTTGCCTTGGGTGAAAGTGTCGCCAATGCGAATGGTGCCGTGATTGTGCAGACCGATGATGTCGCCGGGATAGGCCGCGCCGATATGTTCGCGCTCGGCGGCCATGAAGGTCAGGGCGTCGTTGATTTTCACGTCGCGCCCCAAGCGGGTATGGCGCAGCTTGATGCCGGGTTCGAAGACGCCGGAGCAGACCCGCAGAAAGGCGATGCGGTCGTGGTGGGCGGGGTCCATGTTCGCTTGAATCTTGAACACGAAGCCGGAGAAGGTTTGATCTTCCGGCGATATTTCACCGCCGTCGCCAGTTTTACGGGGTTGCGGTAGCGGCGCGTATTCCACGAAGCCGTCCAGCATTTCCTTCACGCCGAAACTGTTCAGGGCGGAACCGAAATACACGGGCGTGAGTTCGCCGTCCAAATATTCCCGCACCGAGAACTCGTGACTGGCGCCGCGCACCAGTTCGACCTCCTCGCGCAGGGCTTCGGCCTGATCGCCTAACGCCGCATCCAGGTCCGGGTTGTGCAGGCCCCTGATGAGCTGATTGTCGCTCATCTTGCCTTCGCGGGTGGCGTGATAGAGGTGCACGAAGTCGTCGTACAGGTGGTAAACGCCCTTGAAGTCCCGGCCGGAACCGATCGGCCACGTGACCGGCGCGCAGCGTATGGACAGGATATCCTCGACCTCGTCCATCAGTTCGATGGGGTCGCGGCCGTCGCGGTCCATCTTATTAATAAAGGTGAAAATGGGCGTATTGCGCAAACGGCAGACTTCCATGAGTTTGATGGTGCGTTCCTCGACGCCTTTACCGCTGTCGATCACCATCAGCGCCGAATCCACCGCTGTCAGCGTGCGGTAGGTGTCTTCCGAGAAGTCTTCGTGGCCGGGGGTATCCAGAAGATTGACGATGCGGTCCTGATAGGGGAACTGCATGACCGAGGAGGTCACGGAGATTCCGCGTTGTTTTTCCAGTTCCATCCAGTCCGATGTGGCATGGCGGGCGGCTTTGCGGCCTTTAACGGTGCCGGCAAGCTGAATCGCGCCGCCGAATAGCAGCAGCTTTTCGGTGAGGGTTGTTTTGCCGGCGTCGGGATGGGAAATGATGGCGAAAGTGCGCCGGCGGTGGGTTTCTTCTAGGAAATTACTCATTCTGGGTCTCGGTGTGGCGGCGGAGTTGGTGCTCAACCGCATGAAAAATCGTCGATTTGATAGTAGTTTGCAGGAAAGGTTTCAGTGGTCGCAATGGGTGGGGTGGCGGTGGCCGCGTTGGAGTGGCTTGATGGGCTGCGGTATCGATGCTTGTTGGTCGATGCCTCTCACGGTTGCGAGTCATTGGTGATGCATATCTTGCCGTTGCCCCGAAACAATTCCTATTTTGTGATTGATATAAAAATACGGTTAGTTTTTAATATTCAGTAAGTTATTTCGAATTTGGGTCGTGTTCGATAGATATGCGGAAACTGCATATTCCTTTGATACGCCGACACTTCGCGCCGGCGTATCGGCCCGAATGAGCGACAATCGATGAAAGCGCGAAGCGCGGCCTATCAATCCGAATCGAACGGACACCAAGGTGCCGCTCATTCGGGCCGTTAGGTTTACATAGGAAGGATCATCGATGACAGCAGAAGTAGCAATAATTAATTCAAATGCAGTCGCTATAGCGGCTGATAGTGCTGTAACTATTGGCCAAGGTAAAAAAATATATAACTCAGCCATAAAGGTCTTTGCGCTTTCCAAGATTCAACCCATCTCAATCATGGTATACGGAAATGCTGGCTTGCTCGGAGTCCCATGGGAAACCATCATCAAGATCTATCGTTCAGAACTTGGAGATACCAGTTTCAAAACGTTAGAGGAATACGCAAAGCACTTTCTGTCGTATCTGGCGAAACAAGACCGCTTTTTCACCGAAACAGTTCAAGAAAGTTGGATTTTGAGAAACATACAAGGCTATTTTGAAGCTATTCGGGAAACTTATTTTTCTGACGTACAGGCTGAGTTCAAGAAAACTGGGAGCGTTGATGAAAAACAGACAATTGAGATATTTAAGAATTGCGTGAAGTCTCATCACGATAGATTGGGCGGCCTGAATTATGTTGACGGAATAACAAAAGCAGATGAAAAGAAGATAAGGGATAAGTATCAAAATAAATCCAAAGAAATAATCAAAGAAGTATTTCAAAATGTAAAGCCCGATAGAACGACGACCACAAAACTTCTTAATATTTCCGCTTATATACATACCAGAGAAATATTTTCTGATGCTGTGTCAGGTGTTGTTATTGCGGGCTTTGGTGTAGAAGATATTTACCCCTCAGTATGCACACATGAGATTGAAGGAGTAATTGAGGGAAAGCTCAAGCACGTATACTTGGACAGAAAAAGTTATCGCATAAAATCTGGTGCAGATTGCTCGATAATTGCGTTTGCGCAAGATGATATGGTTGCTTCATTTGTAGAGGGAGCAAACCCATCGGTTAGTAGGTTTATTGTTAACTACCTTGAGCAGCTTTTTAACCGCCTCCCGGAACTAATTGATGAAGAAGAAATGGCAGGTGACTCGAAAAAGAAAAATGAGGTAAGGAAGCGATTAAAGGAAGATGCCGATAAGCTCCTGGACTCATTCTTACAACAAATTAACATACACAAGCGAATGAAACACATTGATCCTATACTTAGTATGGTTCAGGTGCTACCAAAAGATGAGCTTGCAGCAATGGCTGAATCGCTGGTTAATTTAACAGCCTTTAAACGTCGAATGACAGATTCGCTTGAAACTGTCGGGGGTCCGGTCGATGTTGCAGTGATATCTAAGGGGGATGGTCTTGTTTGGGTTAAGAGAAAGCACTATTTTCCAAAAGAGCTTAATCAACATTTCTTTGCAAACTATTTCCGCGAACAATCATGCCCTTGCGGTGAATCTACAAGCGAAGGTGAAACCAATGAATGAAAGTCAGACAAAATCATTTTTTGAGTGGAAGGAAAAGCACTTTCCAGAGTTGTCAAAAAAAGAACGATTTGAAACATTAGAAGATAGCTCGGCAAAACTGGCCATAGCTCTAGCAAATGATACGTTTGATCGTTTGCATAGAGAGAAAAAGAAAAACCTAACAAAAGCATAAACTCGGACCCACCAAAGCGGCGCGATATTTGTGCTAAATCGAGGCATCGGAGGGCCGCTTTGGTGGTCCGGTTATGCTTGGCGTTGTCGCGGACGCTTCGCGCTGGTTCTTACCCACAAGTCTAGCGGGACTATGATAGCCTGAAGTTTCATTAAGAGACGAGGGTTATCAATGGGTTGGGCTGAAGCGGAGATGAACCGCCCCGGGTATCGCGGAGGCTCGTTGGTTTAAGTCAAGCCGCGAGTGCGGCCGGACTGGCGAGTTGCCGGTAGTAGTTTGCCTCAGCTTCTGCCGGTGGGATATATCCCAGGGGCTGCATCAGGCGCTCGTGGTTGTACATGCCACCCATTCCAGCGTGGCCAGTTCGACGGCTTCCCGTGATTTCCAGGGGCCGCGCCGATGGATCACCTCCGCCTTGTATAGGCCGTTGATGGTTTCGGCCAGGGCGTTGTCGTAACTGTCGCCACGGCTGCCGACCGAAGGCTCTATGGCCGCCTCGGCCAAGCGCTCTGTGTAGCGGATAGAGACATACTGCGAGCCTCTGTCCGAGTGGTGAACCAGTGCATCCGAGTCCGCAGGCTGGCGGGCGTAGAGCGCCTGCTCCAGGGCATCGAGCACGAAGTCCGTGGTCATGCTGGTACTGACGCGCCAACCGACGATGCGCCGGGCGAATACGTCGATGACGAAGGCCACGTACAGCCACCCCTGCCAGGTCGAGACATAGGTGAAGTCCGATACCCAGAGCTGGTTGGGACGGTCGGCCTTGAACTGCCGGTTGACCCGATCCAGCGGGCACGGTGCTGATCGGTCGGGCACGGTCGTGCGAACCGTCTTGCCACGGCGCGCGCCCTGTAAACCGAGCCGGCCCATGAGCCGCTCCACGGTACAGCGCGCCACGGCAACGCCTTCGCGGTTCAGCTGCTTCCAAATCTTGTCGGCGCCGTAAACCTCCAGGTTGGCCTGCCAGACACGCTCAATCTCCGGCACCAGCACCTCATCGCGTTTGGCGCGGGCGCTGCGCAGGCCAGGATTGCGCTGCCGGGCCGCATGGCGCCGGTAGGCCGACGGGGCGATCTGCAACACCTTGCAGATCGGCTCGACCCCGTAGGAATCCCGGTGCCGGTCGACGTAGGCGTTTATGACTTCAGCTTGCGGTCGAGCTCCGCTTGGGCGAAAAAAGCGCTGGCCGTGCGCAGGATCTCGTTGGCGCGCCGCAGTTCCTTGACCTCGCGCTCCAACTCCTTGATGCGCTGCAGCTCGGCCGTGGTCGTCCACGGCCGCTGTCCGGCATCGACCTCCGCACGCTTGACCCACTCCAGCAGCGTCTGCGGCACGCAGCCAATCTTCGGGGCAATCGATTCAACAGCCGCCCACAGCGACGGATACTCTCCACGGTGCTCCTGCACCATGCGCACCGCACGCTCGCGGACCTCGGGTGAAAACTTCTTCGACTTGTTCATGGCTCCATTCTCTCAAGAGTTGGAGCCTCCTCAAAACCCGGGGCGGTTCAAGATGGATAGGGCGAGTTTACCGGATGCACGGCTGAAGCGTCGACTGAGTCGGGTGCTGGAACAGTTGAGCGCGCAGCCGACCGAGAGTATTCCAGCGGCAAGCGGGACGTGGGCGGACACCAAAGCGGCCTATCGATTGTTTGACAATGATCGGGTGGATGCGGTGGATATTCTGGATGGACATAGCCGCGCGACCTTGCGGCGTATTGCTGGAGAGCCGGTGGTCTTGTTGGTCCAAGACACGACGTTCCTGAGCGATATTCGCGACTTGCAGGGGCGAGGGGTGGGCACGCTGCGGTTGACGAAACGGGCGGAGTACCTCTTGCATCCGAGCGTCGCGTTCAGCGAGAGCCGAGTGAATCTGGGGGTGCTGGGTCATCACTTCTGGCAACGCCCGGCAGAGCGGGCGGGTCGGCGACGCGCGGTTTGTCCACTAGAGGAGAAGGAAAGCCATCGGTGGCTACTGGGCTATGACATGGCCTGTGCGCTGCAGGCGTTGCATCCGGACACACGGGTGGTGAGTGTGGCGGACCGGGAAGGTGATATTTATGAGGGGTTTCTGGCCGGTGAATTCGATGAGCGGGTTTCGGATCGGGCCGGTTATCTGATCCGGGCCCAGCATGATCGGCGCGTGGCTCAGAGCGCAAACCGCTCCCTCTGGGAGACGCTGGCCCAAGCGCCCGTGCTCGGTCAAACGAGGGTCTCGATCACCCAGCGCCCCGGTCGGCGTGCACGGGTCGCGACCTTGAACGTGCGTTCGCGGACGGTGACGTTCCATCGGACCCGTCGCCGGGGACGCCCGGCGACCTCGGTCACCGTCACGGCGGTTTATGCCCGGGAATCGCAACCGCTGGCCGGAGAAACGGCGCTGGAGTGGATGTTATTGACGAACCTGCCGGTGGACCATTTTGCCGCCGCTCAGCGGTTGATCGGTTGGTATCAAGCCCGCTGGGAAATCGAGATATACCATTGAGAATGCCGCTATACGATTGACCGATTCGACGATTGCGCCGACTGTGGATCATGCCGCCCTGCTGGGGTTGGCGAACTGGCTAGCGAGGCGAGCGATCCATGACGACACAAACCGAATCGGGGGTATGGGCGAGTCTATCTCGCGACCATCGACGCCACCTGATCGCCCAAGTGAGCCAACTGACCTCCCGATATTGGGAGTGGACCCAACGGTTGGAGGGACGGACGGATGAGCGAGATCACACAAGCCGTGTTGAGTCCCAGCGGGAAGGTGCAGGGACATCATCGCGACCGACTGGCGATCGTGTACGTGCGGCAGTCGACGCTACAACAATTGGTTCGCCATCAGGAATCGACCCGGTTGCAATACGGGCTGGTGGATCGGGCACTGGAGCTGGGCTGGCCCCGGACCCAGGTGCTGGTGATCGATGACGATCAGGGCAAATCGGGGACTACCGCCGCTGGTCGGCTGGGGTTCCAGCGTCTGGTCGCGGAAGTGGGCCTCAACCATGTGGGGCTGGTGCTGGGGGTCGAGATGTCGCGGTTGGCCCGCTCCTGTCGCGACTGGCATCAGTTGCTGGAGATTTGCGGGTTGTTCGGAACCTTGATCGGCGATCTGGATGGGGTCTACGATCCCACCGACTACAATGATCGTCTGTTGTTGGGGTTGAAGGGAACCTTGTCGGAGGCGGAACTGCACGTGCTCAAGCAGCGGATGATGGCGGGCAAGCGGGCTAAGGCGGCGCGCGGCGAGCTGGGAATGGCCGTACCCATGGGTTACGCGCGGCGACCGTCTGGAGAAGTGATGCTGGATCCAGATGAGCAGGCGCGGGCAACGATTACGTTGATTTTCCAGCAGTTTGAGCGCTGCGGGACGATTAACGGGGTGTTGCAGTATTTGGTCCGCCATCAGATTCAACTCCCCCACCGGGTACGGCTGGGCCTACGTCAAGGGGAGTTGGACTGGCGTCGCCCCAATCGGGTGACGTTGAGTAACCTGTTGCACCACCCGATTTATGCCGGGGCGTATGTCTATGGGCGTCGCCCGATGGACCCGCGCCGACAGCAACCGGGGCGACCGGCGACCGGGCGCCGGGTGGCGACGCCCGAGGAGTACGCGGTGCTGTTGAAGGACCGGCTGCCGGCCTATATCAGTTGGGCGCAATTCGAACGCAATCAGGCCCAACTGGCGGCCAACCAGACCACCCACCTCGGTCCCATCCGCTCGGGTCCGTCGTTGCTGTCGGGCCTGGTGATCTGTGGTCGATGCGGGTTGCGGATGGCCGCCGTGTATACCCATAGCGGCGGCCAGTTGCGCTATACCTGTAGCCGGATGGCGATGGATTATGGCGAACCGCGGTGCCAGTCGCTGGTCGGTCAGGTTGTCGACAACTGGGTAAGTGTCCAGGTGTTGCGGGCGCTGGAACCGGCGGCCTTGGAGATCAGCCTGCACGTGGCGGCGGATCTGGAGGGTGAGCGGCAACACCGGCACCAGCATTGGCGGCAGCGGCTGGAGCGTACCCACTACCAGGTTGAGCGGGCCGCCCGCCAATACCAAGCCGTCGAGCCTGAACATCGGCTGGTGGCGCGCACCCTGGAACGGCAATGGGAAGAGGCGCTAGCTGCCGAGGCCGCCCTGCAGGCCGACTACGCCCGTTTCCAAGCCGAGCAACCGGCCGTCCTCACCGCCGAGGAAAGGATCGCGATCCGGCGGTTGGCCACCGAGATCCCCGCCCTTTGGCACGCGCCGACCACCACGGTGGCGGATCGTCAGGCTATCATTCGGCATCTGATTGAACGGGTGCTGGTCACCGTTCGCGGTGAAAGTGAGCAGGTTGACGTGCAGATCCATTGGTTGGGCGGTCAGGGTACTCAGGCGACGTTGATTCGGCCCGTTGCGCGTCTCGATCAACTCAGCTATTACCCGCAGCTCGCGGCTCGGGTGACCGCGCTACATGCAGCGGGGTATGGTCCCACAGCCCTTGCTCAGCAACTGAATGCCGAAGGTTGGCATCCGGCCAAACGGTGTGAAACCTTCAACGCAGCCATGGTCAGTGATCTGCAAATCCGCTTGGGATTACGTGCTCCATCCTCGGTCGTGGTACCTCAGCGCGGTCCGCACGAGTGGACCCTGGCCGAGTTGGCCCATCGTCTCGATATGCCACAGCCCACGTTGTTTGCCTGGCTGCGGCGGGGTCGGCTGCAAGGTCGCCAAGTTGCTCATGCCGCTCGTTTGCTCTGGTTGATCCACGCTGATACCCAGGAGTTGAAACAACTCCAAGCGTGGCGTGCCGCTGCCCATACCCAGCGCCATCCCAATCATTGACCATGAATCACTCTTATGGAGGTTGTATGGCTGGTCGATTGAGGTGTATTTTCGCATCCTCAAGCAGGGCTGTCGGATCGAAGACCTCCGGCTGGAGACGGCAAAGCGATTGGAGCGGTGCATCGCCGTGTACTTGATTGTTGCCTGGCGATTGCACTATTTGACGCAAATCGCACGGTCGCAAGCCACGGCGCCGTGTACTCAAGCCTTCAGTCCGGCCGAGTGGCAGACAATCTATGTGTTGCAGAACAAACAACCCTCTCCGACGGCACCACCGTCCCTGCGAGAAATAGTCCGTCTGTTGGCCCAATTAGGTGGCTTTCTGGGACGTAAAGGCGACGGTGAACCCGGACCGGAAACCTTGTGGCGAGGCTTCAAGGTGTTACAGCAGTCCATGCGGGCCTTAGAGATTATGGCCGCCCTCGGTCAGCGAGAATGACTTGTGGGTAAAGCCCAGCGCTTCGCGTCCGCTCAATGGGACGGCGGATAGACATCCGCGGTTTGAGCGGCGCGAAGCGCCACACAACCAGCGGATCAAGCCGACTCCGGGCGACAAAGCCTGCGGCTTTCTCTCCCTACGTGGCTTATCCGCCGCCCCGTTAGCCATCTCTCCAAACGTTTGTCTGTCGTTCTAGGGCCAAACTGAGAGACAAACGGTGTAGGCATCAACACGCTCACGACAAAATCTTTCGTGTCTTAAAATTTCAAGAATGTGAGAGACAAGGCGTTTTGTGATGAATACAATCACAGCAAGGTCTTTTGTCTTCAACAAACATTCTAAATATTGACAACAAGAGGTCTTGAGGTGAATATAGTCCATCCTTGATCAGAGCAAGAAGCAGCGATGGAGCTGAACTTAGACGACGCAGTTGGGTATCACTACGACCAATTTCCTCCAGCGCGGCTTAAGTACGAGGCCTTTGTTCAGCAGCTCTTGGCCGCGACGGATGCGATAGCTCGTTACGACCAGATGCTGAAGAACATGCACAACAGCGAAATTCTGCTTGCGCCAATGCGCAAGCAGGAAGCTGTAATTTCATCGCGCATGGAAGGCACGATCAGCACGATGGACGAAATTCTCAAGTACGAAGCCGACTATGGGGAAGACGGAGATGAAAACCCTAACGTCCGGCGCGAGGTTATCGAAACCATCCTATACCAGCGTGCATTGCGGAATGCTCAACGAGCGATGGAATCTGGATACCCCCTTTCACTCTCCCTAGTAAAGGGAATCCACAAACAGCTATTGTCATTTGGCCGAGGGGCATCAAAGTCCCCTGGAGAACTAAAAAACGAGCAAAACTATCTCGCCGATAAGCACAAGAGAAAAATCCTATTTGTGCCAATAAGCCCTGAGAAGTTGCAGGACGGCTTGGACGATCTCTTCAAGTACGTAGAGTCCGAGATTCACCCAGTTCTAGTCAAAACAGCACTCACTCACATCGAGTTCGAAGCGTTACACCCATTCAAGGATGGAAATGGACGAATTGGGCGAATGATCATTACATTGATGCTCTGGCATTTCGGAACAATCTCGGCGCCGCATTTCTACATTAGTAGCTACTTTGAAGATAACAAGGACCTTTACATTGACACCATGCGGCGCGTTTCAGAAAGCGGAGCTTGGGACGAGTGGTGTGGTTTTTTCTTAACCGCAGTGAAAGAACAAGCCATCCGTAATCTCGAAGTAGCCGAAAATATTCGGTCGCTTTATGAGGAAATGAAAGCCCGATTTTCCGAGGTGCTGGCGTCTAAATGGAGCGTGAGCGCGCTCGATTTCATTTTTACTAATCCTGTCTTCAGAAACAGCCGGTTCACTAAGGCCAGCGGAATTCCGTCTGCGTCTGCGGCGCGTTTTACTAGGGTGTTGCTTGATAATGGTTTGCTTCATACCGTCGAGGAAGCCTCAGGAAGACGGCCCGCGATGTATTCATTTGAACCCTTCATGCAGTTAGTGCGGGTGTAGCCGATGGCTAACAACACGTTGCAGGTGACGTTTGACCCGCTGCCCACTTTTGCTTCCGCAAAAGCGGTCATCGCCTCAAACACGCCTGAACGTGGGCGTTAGCCCGGTAGGGTGGGCAACTGGTTGCCCACGCGGAACTAAAACTCCATGCAATAGTGATGAATACCATTCCGCTTTAATTCTGATCCGAACCTATCATGCGCAATTCAATTGTCGTTGCGTGGGCAACCAGTTGCCCACCCTACAAAACTGGCGGGCGGTGTCGAAGAACTGTTTGCGTAGCGTGGCGTCTTCGATGGCGGGCATGTCCACCGGCCATTGGGTGAAGTAGCTGCCGTAACTGTCGATGGCCTTTATCAGCTCGAAGCGCAGCTTTTCGCGGTCTGTCGCGGGGACGGACGCGAGCTCCACGTCGGCATCGTAGTCGTGACCCTAGTTGCCATTAGGGACCGGAAATTTGATGACCTGGGACATGGGTGTTTCCACGTGCTGGTTCTTTCGTTGTGGAAGTCATCCAATCGTTTCGAGCAGTACATCGCGGGCCCGGGTGATGCGCACGAACTGCTCATGGCTGCCGCCCACGTCCGGATGCGCCTTCTGCGCCAGGCGCCGGAAGGCGGCGTTGACCTGGCTCCGTTCGAGGGCGCCACTCACCGGCAGGTTCAGCGCCTCGCGATGTGCACGCTCGTCCACCATGGGCGGGCGGCGTTCCTGGAAACGGGCGTGGCGGTGCGAGTAGCGGGTGAATTCCTCGTTCATGCGTTGCTGGGTGGCGCGGCGCTGGCGCACCGACTCACGCCGCAGCTCGGCCTGGTCGGTCTGCCAGCGCTGGCGCGACATGACGATGCAGGCGGCGAAGACGATGCGGCCATGGGTCAGCAACTCGTCCAGGTCAAACGGGCCGACCATGTCGAAGGGCTCGTCGAGCCACGCCTGCCGGCCATCGGGGCCGTCTTCCACATGGCCCAGCGGCGCGGTGGTGACGACGCCGTGGCCGCCGTTCCAGATGACCCATTCGTCGTCTCCCGATGCCGAAAAGTCGTCATACATCGCTTTGCTCCCAGGAAAGGTCATTGAACTTGGGCGGGGTGCGTGGACAGGCAGGTATGCGGAACCGACCGGATTGGAGGAAACACGACAAGCACCGCCCTTTTGATCGCTGTTTATGCAAGTTAAGCAAGTTACGCACCCAAGGGAAAAGGGGTCATGTAGGGCTCGCCCCGCTTTGCAAGAGTAAAGAACGTTTTTTGGCGCTTAAGATGGTTGCGTCCATATATCCGGCCTTTGAGGTGCGGCACGCAGCCCGGTAGGGTGGGCAACTTGTTGCCCGCGCGGAACATCCACAGAGCGTACAAGGAGTTGCAAGATCAATAAACGAGGCACGGCATGTAGTAAATGTCTAACAACAGCTTCGCACGCAGACACCCTAGCAAGTCGCTTCATCCGACTGTCTTCTGCGCTCAATTGGGTTGGTTGAACTTATCGGTAAAGTGAAAATGGATGCCGTAAATATCTACCAGGTTTTCGATTGGCTCTGGTCTTCTGGTCAGTTGTCGGAAACCGATATTCGCCAGCTACCCGGCTTTGGCGTGGTCGCAGTGATTAATCTCGCACTGCCAAGTTCATCGAATGCGCTGCCGAAAGAGGCGGAGCTAGTCACCGAACAGGGAATCACATATATCCATATCCCCGTCGAGTGGGAAGCACCGCGTGTTGAACAGTTCGTTGAATTCGTCCGTGTTATGAAGGCTTACGAAGGCCAGAAATTGTGGGTTCATTGTGCGAAGAACATGAGGGTTTCCGCCTTTCTGTACTTGTTCAGAAAGCTTGTACTCTGCGAAAGCGAAGAAAAAGCTGAATTCCCAATGGTTCAAGTCTGGCGTCCGAATGAGGTTTGGAAGGGATTTATCGAGCAAGTCGAACGGCAACATTCTCACCAATCGTTCAAGCCGTTCGTTAACGTTTACCCGGACGCCTAAATGCCGCTGCCCGGTGGTGGGCAACTTGTTGCCCACCCTACAAAACTGCTCTGGCCTTCTTCCTTGTCTCACAATCAGGGTTGGCGTCAGTGCAGCCTAACAACTCATTCAAGCCGCCGCTGCTTCGCGGCGTGGTTTAACTCAGGCGTTCGCTGGCAAACACGAATTCCGACATGACCTATACTCTCGACACAGTGCGTGAGGCCATCCAACGTGGCGACGCTGAATATGTTCAAAAGGCGCTTGAGTCCGGTTTTGATCCCAACGTACAAGATTCGAAACTATGCACTCCATTGATCTTCGCCGCGGAATTTCAGAATCCCGCGATCGTAAGACTTTTACTCGCCCACGGCGCTGATCCCTTGCACAAAGATTCGGGCGGATATAACGCGTCGGATGTGGCCGCATTCTCCGGTGAATGGAGAATGGGCGCATACACCGACGAATCCGTAGAGATACAGGCCATATTGAAGGCGCACATTGATTCACCGAACGTCGGCCTATTTGCGTGGCTGAAACGTGTATTTCTGACCTCATAGGGCGAAGCCCGGTAGGGTGGGCAACTTGTTTCCCACGCAGAACTTAAACACCCTACAAAAGTGATGAATTCAATTCCGCTTTAATTCTGGTCCGAACTAAATAATGCGTAATTCAACTATCGTTGCGTGGGCAGCGAATTGCCCACCCTAAAAAAGCTTAACTATCGTCAGAGACTATTGGCGTCCCGTCCAAATTTGACGATAGCTCTTTTGAAAATCACCCACTCTACCCGTGTTGCATTGTAGAAATGTAACACTGGAGTTCATCGCTTTGGGCTTCCCATCGGCGTGCCCGCCGCCAAACCGTAAAGGTCTCGGAGTAGCCTGCGTAAAGCATCGTTCGCGGGAGTGCGGACAGGTGCAACTAAAGTGCTTGCTAACGGACCAAAGTTCAGCGAATAACCCGGCAACGCCAGGGTTTTCCCCTATCGAGTTGGAGGAGAAATCCATCATGCGCATCACTCTGTTCAGTACCCGGCCCTATGATCGCGAGAGCTTCCAGGCGGCTAATCAGCATCATGGTCACGAAATTGTTTACCGTGAAGAACTGTTGACGGCGGAAAGCGCGCATCTGGCGCAAGGTAGCGAAGGCGTATGCGTGTACGTGAATGACCGGGTTGACGCGCCGACTATCGAAAAATTGAAAGAGGGTGGATGCCAGATCGTCGTGACCCGTTCTATGGGATTTAACCAGATCGATCTGGTTGCCGCCGAGCGAAATGGTTTGCCCATTGCGCGGGTGCCGCATTACTCGCCGCATTCCGTGTCGGAGTTTACGGTGGGCCTGATTCTGACGCTGACGCGCAAAATTCACCGCGCCTATATGAGAAGCCGGGATTTCGATTTCAATCTGGCTGGCCTCACCGGAACGCAACTTTCCGACAAAACTATCGGCGTCCTGGGCGCGGGCCAGATTGGCAGCTTGGTTATCAAGGCGCTGGCCGGCTTTGGCGGTCGGATCGTTTATCACGATCGGTATGAGCAGCCGCATCTGCAGGGCATTGCTGAATTTAAGGATATCAATGGGTTGACTGACATCAGCGACATCGTGGTGCTTAACCTGCCGCTGACGCCGGAGACGCATCATCTGGTGAACGCGGAAACCATCCCGCGCCTGAAACACGGGGTATTGATCGTCAACACCGGACGCGGCGCGCTGATCGACGCTAATGCTTTGGTGGAAGGAATCAAGAGCGGGCAAATCGGCGGCGCAGCACTGGATGTTTATGAAGACGAGGCCAGTCTTTTTTATTCGGATCGCTCGGCTGACGTTCTTCAGGATGACACATTCTGCCGCCTGCTCACTTTCCCGAATGTCATCGTCACTTCACACATGGCTTATTTCACGGATCATGCGCTGAGCGACATCGCCGGGACCGCTCTTTTGGCATTTAGCGAGTTTGCGGCGGGCAAACCGCTTTCCACACAGGTGGATTCGCCGAAAAGCAATTGATTCGAATGCCTGCAATCGGCCATTGCCGCGACGGGGCGACAGGGCTAGCCTGAGCGTGGGCAACTGATTGCCCACGCCGAACTAAAACGCCACACAGCCGTAACGAATGCTTTTCCGCTTTAGTGCGGGTCCGAACCTATAATACGTAAATCAACTTTCGTTGCGTGGGCAACAAGTTGCCCACCCTACAGAACTACAGAACTGAATATGCAAAATATCTGCAAACACTACTTCAAAACATCTTGGAGCAGTTTTGCATTGCATGGGCGGTTTATTTGGCGTGGGCCGTTGTGATGCCAGTGGCATGGTTGTCTGTCGTTCCGTTTGCTGCTATTTGCTTTTCCGTGGGTCGAATACTATTCTTCCAAGGCTGCCTGAATGGAGCACCATCAAGAGCTTTTGGCTTTGCTCTAACCTTTTATCCTTCACTTCTTATGCTGATCAGCGTTGCAGGTGTTAGGGTATGGCAAATCTTCAGTTGAAAATCGGTCCCAAGGGAGCCCCTGCGCTAAGCGTCGGAGTCAATTAATAAAGAGCTATCATTTGACGAGCGAGTGCTTTGGTCATGACAATCTTGCCAAGGCGTTTCCCTGCATGGCAGTAACATCTTGTGTGTTCCATTAATTAGGAGACTGTCCGTTGAATGTATTGATCGTGTATTGGCATCCAGAGCCTAAAAGTTTTAACTATGCCCTATTCAACAAGGCAGTTGAAACCTTTTCCGATGCCGGGCATCAGGTGAAAACATCTGACCTTTTTAAGATGGGCTTCGATCCGGCTTCCACTCGCAAAAATTTCAATTCGGTGAAAGATCCGGATTATTTCAAGCCGCAGATAGAAGAGATGTACGCTACCGAAGCGAATGGCTTCTCTAAAGAAATAGAAACCGAAATTGAGAAACTTGAATGGTGTGATTTGATGATCTGGCAATTCCCACTTTGGTGGTTCAGTTTGCCGGCGGTCATGAAGGGTTGGGTCGATCGTGTGTTTGCAATGGGGCGCATTTATGGCGGTGGGAAAATCTATGATACCGGGGTATTCAGAGGAAAAAAGGCGCTTCTTTCGCTGACGACGGGCGGGCCGAAGGAAGCTTATTTGAAAGATGGTTTCAATGGCGATATATACGGCATTTTGAAACCGATTCATCGGGGCATGTTGTGGTTTGTAGGATTCGATGTGTTGGAACCTCATGTCGTCAACGGACCCGTCCGTTTGACCGATGAACAAAGGAAGAATGAGTTGGAGAGCTTCGCTACTCGTCTGAGACAAATCCAAAATGAATCGCCGATGGATGTCGGGCGTTATTGAGCTTGCCTGTCACGCTTTCCCCAAGTCAGGCCGATGGGATCGTGTTTATCGGTTTTTTCATATTTTCTGTACATTTTGCAGTCGACTAAAAGTTTTTGAAAATAGATCGGCGTGAAAATATCTTCTTATCACACTGGAGAAGCAAGATGATGAACAAAATACTTATCGCGGCCGTGATGGCTCTAACCATCGCTACCTATACAATGGCCGCGGAAAGGAAGCCGCTAAAGGACGTCGATACCGACGCATTTACCAATGATACTCAAATAACGTTGAGAGGCGCGGGTGATAATCATATGGCGTTTGCGTGGTGGATACCCAATGAGTTTTGGCAAACCTTATTTTCCCGAGATGCATCCATAAGTGAGGCTGACAAAAAGGCGGTGCTTCAGGCATTGTCTGGAATTTCATTGCTTGCCATAGTCCAGGCCGATATTACGGAGTTAGGCGCTTTCAAGTTTTACTCCAAGGAAGCGATTGAAAAGAATATGGTATTGTCATTTTCCAATGCCGATGGCAAGAAGCAGCGTTTGTCTCCCGCGCAGAAAATCGATCCTAACCTGGAAGTGGTGCTAGGAACGTTTAAGCCTATTTTGGGAGCCGCCATGGGAAATTTCGGAAACAATCTGCATTTTTACGTTCTCAACGATACATCCCAGTCTTCTCACCGGCTTCTTGATCCCTATCAGGATGGTGTAATCAATATTCAATTAGAGAGAGGCGATGGAGTCTTGATGGACGCTAGTATAGAAACGCCTATAAATGCGCTCTTTGTCCCACGGAAATGCCCGAACGGTAAGGAGGCCCACATTTCCTGGAAGTTTTGTCCTTGGAATGGAGAACCTTTGCAATAGTAATCGTCCAACAAACTACTTTCCAATGCTATTGCTAGTGAGTGGCGGTCTGCTTGGGATGATCGGATGATTACGACATTACAAAAACCCGATGCTATCGACTATATTTGATAGTTATCTAGTGGTTCGCTAGTAATCGCCGTAAATCAATAAATCCTAAATACCCAGTACAGCCGATACAAGATAACAATCGGTGAGGTCCGGATTCACCTGCGGTCATGAAGGATAAGGCCATCGAGTGCCGTGTGGGCTGCTGTAACCGAATTCAGAGGGTGTGCGACGGTATTGATCTAGATGGTGACGGATCGGCGAGGTTCCTGTTTCTCATCGGTCGACGGCCGGTTTCGGCATCGTATTCCTCGGTAAAAACGCACAGGAGGTTAAACGACTGTGGCAACAAAACCAGGCAAGGGGAAACCGTTTCCACCCAGAGTTTATCGTCATGGCAGTCACTCGATCACATTGGCCGCTGATGGGGCGATCAAGGTAAAGGCAGGCGATACCATTTCCAAGTACTGCGCCTGCCTCTACGGCGACGCTTTGATGGGTTGGGAGGAGTTTGGGCGCTTCGTGGGAACGACGCTCAAGAAACTGGATGATCCCAACAAAATCACGACCGGCGAGACGGTCTATCATATGCCGACCTATTTCGCCTCCATTTCCGTGACCGCGATTACGGTAACGGACGCCACCCGCGTGGCTTCGGTCGGCAATGCGGGGATCATTCATTTCGTGACGCCCAAGGGGTCGGGCGCCGTGCAGTTGACGGCCGTGATTTCTCCGGATACCCCGGCCACCCGCGCGGTAATCACCTGGGATGGCGCCACGGCAGTCGGAGGTAACCCGCTCGCGAGCACCGTACCGAGAACAGCCGCGGGCAAGTTTGTCGTCAAGATCAAGGCAAGCGGCACCGTTATTCAAGAACTCCGCGTCTGGGTCGTTTGGTCAACGATCACGGCCCCGACTGGCGCCGTTGTTCCGGTATCCGATGCCCATCGCGGCGGTGTGGAGTTTCCGTGGAAGTTCACCCACCGGATTACACCAGCGACGATCATCACGGATGCCGACCGACCTGCATTGAACGGACCAATGAATGCAGCGGGGCCGGTTCCCGGCCATGCGAAGACTCACATCGTCAATGGCAATCCGCTGGGCGGAGGCGCCAGCCTAAAGTGGGATTGCTCGCGCCAAATCCGGTTGAAGATTCTGGACCCCAAGGGCTTTCTCACGGGTGTCATGACCCAACAACTCAGTTTTCCGGCTGACGATGCCGAAGGCAATGACGATACGCACAACACGGATGAGGACAACAACCCTTACGACAATTTCCACGGTGATATCGCTATTCCCTTTTTGGGCGTGTTGGTGCCGGTGGATTTGCGCGACCAACTCACCAGTGAGGATAAGCCGTTTCTTAAGATGCCGCATGCGATGGGCGCCGATGGGGATACCGTCGAACTGCGGATGCATTTTCGTGAGTTCACCCGGCTTCAATTGGGTACGAAATGGAATCGAATCTCTGACTGGTTCCTGTGGCGGGTGCATATTAAACTTCGGCGGACGGCGGGAAAATGGGCCAACAATGGCAGCACCACGGCGGCCGATAATGCCGGTTTCTGATCAAATATCCGGGCCGATGAGGGAGCCTAGCCGGTAGCCGTTGAAGGCCATGCTCCCAGGTGTCCCGCTACGTCAGCCGGGCCACAGCCTGCGCCGGTGAGGGTGGCGGTCCGGTCGTGCTGAACAAGGCTTCTTGGCCAGTTCGGCCGGCTTGATGGGCGACCGCCGTCTACCGGTTGCCGCCGTGTTCAACTCAGCACCCATGTGACCAACCATGTTTTTGTTTTGCCGAACCGTTCTCGTTGCCCTTTTCGCCATTCTTGCGGGAGTTGCCATGAGCGCAGAACCGACAAAAGCCATTTTGAGTGAAGATTACCAGACGGCTGAAGCCGCACTGAACGAAGCCATCGCCCAGAAGGATGTTCCCACCCTGGAAGCGGCGCTGGGCCAACGTTCCTACCTGTTGAAGACCCGCGCCGCCGAGGCGTTGGGCACGGTAGGCAATGTCGGCAGCGTCCCGAAACTCCGCGATTGCCTGGCCAAGCACAAGATGCTGATCGCCGGTGGTACCGAGCAGCAATTGGATCATGCCCAGTTGGTCAACGCATTGGTTACGGCGCTGGAACAGTTGACCGGTCAAGACTTCGGCCCGGTGAATCCCGATAACGTCGAGGAGATCGAGGCCATTCTCGCGCAGGTCAATCGTTGGCTGACAACCCAATGATCCTTACCGCAAAAGCGAGGGAGGCATCGAACCCATCGGCTTCGCCGGACGGGTCGGGTAGTCGTGCCCGGCCAAGGTGAGCACCAGACGAACGATGCCGTCTTGGCGGCCCTGATTTACCAGCAGTCCGCCGCCGTGGTTCCCGTCGCGGCGTCGAGGACTCCCTTGGTGCCGTCGTTGGAGAGGGTCAATTTCCCGCACCGGTTGCCGGTTTGCTGTCCCGTTGGTACGGCTTGAAGCAAAAAGGAAGTGTCGGTCGTCGAGGCATCGATCAGTGAAAGATCGTAGGCTTTGGTGCCTTCGTCGGGAGATTCAAGATACTGCAAGGTGGGATTGGCCCCACCGGGTTGGTAGGTCTTGTTTTCCGTATACACGGTTTCCATGAATTGAGCGTTTTTCAGAAGGGTCGCCTTGGCGTCCCCTCGTCTGGATTTGCGTATCTGTTCCTGATACGCCGGATGCGCAATCGCCGCCAGTATGGCGACTATCGCGACTACAATCATGAGTTCCACCAGTGTGAAGCCCAAGGGGGCAAACCGTTTGCTTCGGTGCGAAAGATAAGTTTGCGGCGCTACCGTCGCGGTTTTCAGATTTTCGTTCATGCAAGCTGATTTCCTGAGCATGAAATAAACCTAAAACAAGGGACCCCCGGCGCAATGCCGGGGGCGGTTGTCAAGCGAGTCCTATTCGTCCACGTCTTGCTGCCAGAATGTCCGCCATCTCGTTTTCGCCGGAGCCAGTCCGATCTCCAGATCCGGCCGCAAGATGGGAATGCCTCCCCGCTTCAAGGTATCTCCGGTGAACAGCGCGACAATATCTGAAGGTATTCCACCGGAACTCAATTCGGCGCTGCGATCATTGCCGTCTATCGTCGGGGTGCCGGTCAAGGGATCGATACTGCCATCCAGGTTGATATTCGCCTTGGCGGTTCGCACATCCAGTTACTTTCTCGCCCGTCGTCGGCCCATACGGCGCAGTTCGACAAGGATGAATCAGCCACTTTCCCATTGGCTATCTTTCGCCGATTCGGTATTACAGCTACTGCCATTAGTGCTTCGGCGCAGAGTGACGCGGACCCCGTGTTTTATCGCCTCGGATCGGGCCAGGTTGAGCACGCCAACGAAAGTATTGGCTTGCGTCGTCAATCGATTGTTGCGTATGTTGTCGAGGAAACTCGGTATGCCGATGGTTACCATGATGGCGGTAATGGCCACTACCACGATCAGTTCCAGCAACGTGAAACCGCGGTGTCGACCAATAATCGCTACCGGCGTCTTGTTGGAAAACGGCGTCAATGTCTTATTACAGGCTTCATTTCCCATAAGGGCCATCTCGCGTTCAGTTTGCGGCCGAAATGTGTGCCTATGTCATCCCTACATGGCTATAAAACAATGGCTTATGTTCTCTGGCCTTTGAGCTGGAAAGCAAACTACGGGCCAGCCAACCCGTCCAACAGAGATGCCCAGAATTCCCTAATGGTTTGGTTTGCCGGAAAAAACTAGAGGATGGACGGTGTGGAGAGAAAAATTGACAATTTATTGCAATAGAGATTTTTTTGAGCTAACGGGTTGCCTGTGACGATCATGCAAGATTACCAACGAGAATTTATCGCGTTCGCCATTGCGCGCCACGTGCTTCGCTTCGGCTCCTTCACCCTCAAATCGGGGCGGAACAGCCCCTATTTCTTCAATGCCGGTCTGTTCAACAGCGGCACCTCACTTCGGCAACTGGGTCGTTATTACGCCCAGGCCATAGTTCAATCCGGCGTCGGTTTCGATATGTTATTCGGCCCGGCCTACAAGGGCATTCCCTTGGTCACGGCCACCGCTATCGCTTTGGCGGATCTCACGGGCCGGGATTTTCCCTGGGCTTTCAATCGCAAGGAAGCCAAGGATCATGGGGAAGGCGGCACGCTCGTGGGGGCCCCTTTGCAGGGAGAGGTATTATTGGTCGATGACGTGATTACCGCCGGTACCGCGATTGGCCAGGCGATGACCTTGTTGAAGGCGCATGGCGCGCGGGCGGCGGGTGTGATCATCGCGCTCGACCGCCAGGAACGCGGTCAAGGATCGTTATCCGCCGTGCAAGACGTACAGCAGCGTTATGACATTCCGGTGATCAGCATCGCCTGCTTGGATGATCTGCTGACCTACCTGGGGGAACGGCCGGAACTCGCCCCGTCCCTGGCCGAGATTCGCGATTATCGGGAGCGATACGGGGTGTAGAGACAAAAAACCCTCTCCGGGTGTTCCCGGAGAGGGTGAACGAGTCAGTGCAGCCCGACGACTTACTTGTTGTCGTCCAGCAGCATCTTACGCACGACGTCGGTCATGGAAATCATGCCCACGGGGACATCGTCATCCGTAACCACTAGGCGATGGATACGCCGCCCGGTCATGGTGCTGACCGCCGTGGTGAGTTTGGTGTTCGCAGTGCACGTGGCGCAACCCGGAGTCATGACATCGCCGGCGGTCATCTTGCGCGCATCCTCCGCGGTCCGACCCTGACGCGCCAGCACCATGTCGGTCTGGGATACCACACCGACAGCCCGCTTGCCTTCCATGACCACGATGGCATGGATGTCGTTGTCGACCATGATGCCCACGGCTTCTTCCAGGGACGTACTGGGCGAGCAGGAAATCAAACCGGCGTGCATCAAATCCTTGACCAGCGTGCCATCGTCCACCAGATTCAGCTCGGGCTCGTCCAGATGCTCGGAGATCAGATTGGAGGCGATAACGGTGGGCGAGGACATGGGGAAGGGATTGGGCGGCACGTTGTGTTTATCGTCCGCGGCCAGGGCTTCATGTTCGGCGAGGCGCAGATCCGAGTCGGTGATGCCCATGCCGAAGTCCGTGGCGCCGACCAGCACGGCCATGTTACCGTGTGGATGCTTATTCTCGTACATCAACTGATGGGCTTGCGCCAGTTCATCGAAGCTGAACGCCTTCGACAAGCACGGATCGACCAGATTCTGTAGGACCAGCCGATTCAGTCCGGCGGCTTGTTCGGTGTTCGCGAAGTGCGAACCCTGCACCCGTTTCTGGCGCATCCATAGATAACGCAGATCGACCGTGGCGTTATAGCCCGTGGTTCCAGCGCAGATCACCACCATGCCGCCAGTGTCGCAGACGAACAGCGAGGTGGGGATCGTCGTCTCGCCGGGATGTTCGAAAATGAGGCGCGGGGCGCGTTTTTCGCCCAGCACGTCCCAGATCGCCGCGCCGAATTTGCGTACGCCCTTGAGCCAGTTGTTGTAACCGACGTTGTCCTTCCAGTGCGGCAGCATGCCCCAATGGTCGAAGTCGTTGCGGTTGATGCAACCGACCGCGCCCAGGCTCTTGCAGTACTCGAACTTGTCCGTACCCGAGACGATCGCAATGGGGATGGCGCCCAAGGCACGGCAAATCTGGATAGCCATCGAGCCCAGCCCGCCGGCGCCGCCCCAGATCAGCGCCACATCGCCCTTGCGGATGGCGTGGGTATCCCAGCCGCGCAACATGCGATAGGCCGTGGCGCCCACCAGCATATAGGCCGCCGAGCCTTCCCAACTCAGATGGCCGGGCTTGGGCAGGCATTGCTCGGCATTGACCTTGGTGAATTGGGCGAAGCTGCCGTAGTTGCTCTCATAGCCCCAAATACGGAAGCTTTGGGAGTACATGGGATCTCCGCCCTCGACCACCCAGGGGTCATGAACATCCCACATGCCGCAGTGTATGACGACTTCCTGACCGACCCGCACGTTCTTGACGTTCTTGCCGATCTTGTAGACGATGCCGGAAGCATCGGAGCCGCCGATATGGAAATCCTCCGGTTCACCCTGTTTGTTACGGGCTTTGATGACGTCGACCGGCAGGCCCAAACCCGCCCAGACGTTGTTGTAATTGATCCCGGCGGCCATGACATAGACCAGAACCTCGTCATCGCTGATTTCCGGAACAGGTACGACTTCCCGTTGGAATGCCTGCGTCGGCGGACCGAAGCGGTCCGCGCGGATAAGATAGGCATGCATTTTCGCAGGCACTTCGCCAACTGGAGGGGCCTCGCCTAAGTCATACAATTCTTTTGTCATTTTCGACCTCTGTGCAATCGCTTGATACTTACGTCTTCCAATTTGCGAGAAATCGATCCCGCAGGGCGTCGTATTGATCAAAGGGAGAACCGTGGCGCCTGGTAAGCTCATCGAATAAACCGGCTTCTCCCCCCAGTCGCTCAATACCGAATCGGCCGAATTCCTCCCGTAACCGTTTCAGAATCCATTCCGCTTGAAAACGCTTGCGTCGCGTGGCGAGCAGATCGTGCTCGACCAGCCAAACGCGATGGCTCTCAAGGGTGTCGGCCAGTTTGTCGATACCCGTGCCTTTGGTGGCGCTGACCGCCAATGCCGGCACCTGCCAGCCATCTGGATCAAACTGCTTTTTTAACGTCGTGCGCAGTTCCGTTAGGGTCTTGCGGGCCGCCGTGCCCATGTCGGCTTTGTTGACGACCAGAAGATGCGGCACTTCCATGATGCCCGCCTTGAGAAACTGAATGCTGTCGCCGGATGCCGGCTGAGCGACGAAACAGGTGGTGTCGCTCATTTTGGAGATGTCGATCTCCTTTTGCCCGACGCCGACGGTTTCAATCAGAACCACGTCGAAGGCGGCCAACATGGCCAGACTCATCGGCCAGACCTCGGCGCTCAACCCTCCGTATTCGCCACGACAGGCCAAAGAGCGAATGAATACGCCGCCCTCGGCGTCGTGGTCGTGAGCCAGCATCCTCAATCTGTCGCCCAGTAAGGCTCCTCCGCTCACTGGGCTGGACGGATCGACCGCTAGGATGCCAACGCTCAGATTCCTCTGCCGCCAGACCTGGATCAAGGCCGAGGTCAGCGAGGATTTACCGGCACCCGGCGGACCGGTGATGCCAATCAAATGCCCGGATCGATCGAGCTTGTCCGCGGGCAGCGTGGCCAGTAGATGCGCTGCCCGACGGCGTGCTTCCGGACGTTTGTCGTCCAGGAGATTGAGTGAGCGGGCCAGAGCCGCTCGATCGCGTGCGGCGACCCCGTTGGCCAGCATTTCGGGGTCGGGTAGCGCACGGGCGGCCATCAAGCCGCTTTTTGCTGATAGGGCTTCAGTCCATTGGAAGCCCGGATGATATCGACCATATCCGCCATGATGGCGTTCATGTCGATGTTCTTGGGTGTATACACCGCCGCGATTCCTTGATTCCGCAGGACTTTCTCGTCATCCACGGGGATGATGCCACCGACGATGACCGGGATTTCGGGAATGCCGAGCTTGGCCAGTTCCGCCGTGATGTCCTCGACCAGTTCCATGTGGCTGCCGGATAACACCGACAAGCCGATCAAATGGACGCCTTCTTCCAGCGCGGCCTTGGCGATCTGCTGGGGAGTCAGACGGATGCCCTGATAGACGATTTCGAAACCGACGTCGCGCGCTTTGACGGCGATCTGTTCAGCGCCGTTGCTGTGGCCATCCAGGCCCGGCTTGCCGACCAGGATACGCAGCGGCCGGCCCAATTCCTCGCCGGTGTGGCGGACTCGGTCGCGTACTTCCTGCACCGCCGCCGAAGGGCTGTCGTGCAGGCTGATGTCGATGCCGGTGGGCGGGCGGTATTCGCCGAACGCTTCCCGCAGGGCCTGACCCCATTCACCGGTGGTGACGCCGGCATGGGCACAGCGGATGGAGACGGGCATGATGTTGTCGCCGCTTTTGGCGGCGTCCGCCAGCGCGGCCAGCGCCGCGTCCACATCGGCCTGATTGCGGCCGGTGCGAAAGGCTTGCAGGCGTTCGATCTGCTCGCGTTCGGCGCGCGGATCGACCTTCATGATGCTGCCTTCACCTTCGCCCACCAGCGGCGATGGCTCGGTTTGCTGAAAGCAATTGAGGCCAATGATCTTCAGGTCCCCACGCTCGATGGCGCGCATCCGCTCGGTATGGCTGGTCACCAGTTGGCGTTTGACGTAGCCGGTCTCGATCGCCGGAATCATCCCGCCCTGCTCGCGCACCCGCTCCATCTCGGCTTCCGCGCCTTGTATCAAAGCCTGGACCTTGGCTTCGATCACCGTCGAACCGGCGAGAATGTCGCCGTATTCCAGCAAATCCGTTTCGAAGGCCAGCACTTGTTGCATGCGCAGCGCCCATTGCTGATCCCAGGGACGCGGCAGGCCCAACGCTTCGTTCCAGGCCGGCAACTGTATGGCGCGGGCACGGGCGTTCTTGGACAGGGTCACCGCCAGCATTTCCAAGATGATCCGCTGTACATTGTTTTCCGGCTGGGATTCGGTCAGACCCAGGGAATTGACCTGCACGCCGTAGCGGAAACGGCGCATTTTTTCGTCCTCGACCCCGTAACGCTCCTGGGTGATCTTGTCCCACATCCGGGCGAAAGCGCGCATCTTGCAACATTCTTCGACGAAACGGATGCCGGCGTTGACGAAGAAGGAGATGCGGCCCACCACATCGGCGAAGTCGGCCACGCTGACTTGGCCGGAATCGCGCACGGCATCAAGGATAGTGATGCCGGTGGACAGGGCATAGGCCAGTTCCTGCACCGGGGTGGCGCCGGCTTCCTGCAGGTGATAGCTGCAGATGTTGGTCGGATTCCATTTGGGAATGTGCTTCACCGTGTAGCACACCACGTCGGTGATCAACCGCACCGAGGGTTCGGGCGGATAGATATACGTGCCACGGGACAGGTATTCCTTGATGATGTCGTTCTGCGTGGTTCCCTGCAGCTGGTCCTGGGAAGCGCCCTGGCGTTCGGCGACCGCGACGTACAACGACAGCAGCCAGGCGGCCGTGGCGTTGATGGTCATGGAGGTATTCATCTGCGCCAGCGGAATCTGGTCGAACAGGGTCTCCATGTCGCCGATATGGCCGATCGGCACGCCGACCTTGCCGACTTCACCGCGCGCCAGCACGTGATCGGAATCGTAACCGGTCTGGGTGGGCAGGTCGAAGGCGACCGACAGGCCCGTCTGTCCCTTGGCGAGATTGGTACGGTAGAGTTGATTGGACGCCTTGGCCGAAGAGTGACCGGAATAGGTGCGCATCAACCAAGGCTTGTCGCGTTTAGTGGGTTGTTTTTCCATCTTCGAACCTCTTCAGGACGGGCGGCGTTTGATGAGCAGACGGCGTTCGATTTCGAAAATCTTTTGGCTGATCTTTTCCTTGCCCAGCTTCTGCTTGTCGTTTTCCTTGATGAACAGGTCGGCTCCATAGGTTTCCAGCGCCTGGGCGGCGCTGATATTGCTGACCCCGATGAACTGGAAGGTAACGACGCCCGCGTTGTCGCAGTTGGGCAGGGACTCGACGGCCAATACCCGTGACAGAGCGGCCACGGTGTCTCCGGAAACCGCCGGCTGGGTATGGTAGCCCTCGGTGAAGCCGAGTTCCCACAGGGCATTCTCGCTGACGTCGCGGCTGGCCAGTCCCTCCAGCCAGGCGAAGACCAAACCACCGTAGACGATGGGTTCGCCGCTCATCTTGCCGGACAGACCGGTGCTATAAACACGGTCGAAATGCAGGGGATGAGTGTTGCACACCTGATAAGTGAGCGTCATGTGCTCGTCCGTGATAGTGCGTCCATTGGGGTGCACGATGATGTCCCCGACCCGGAAGTCCTCGAAATAGGTATTGGGGCCGGTCAGGCGCGGGAAAGCCAGTACGCCGTTCAGGGGCAGTTCCGCCTGGGCTTTCTCCACCCAAGGGAACTCCACCGGTTCGTTGGGCGCCGGGGTGGTGGGCGGCCGATTGCCTCGTGGTCCCACCATGATTTTGCGCTCGTATTGCAATACCACCTGGTCGTGCTGGTTGACGCCCAGGGTGCGGATCGAAGCGATGCCCGGCTTGTTCGGGCCGCGTTCCTTGCGGTCCATCACCTTGGTATAGGCGCGCAGGGTGTCACCCGAATAGACCGGCCGCAGAAATTGGGCGTTGTAATAGCCCAGATTGGCGATGGCCTTCTCCGAGTCGTTTTGTACGCCCAGCGACAGCACCACGTTAAACACCATCTGCGGACTGGCCGGCAGATCGGCAAAGCCGTGCGCCTTGGCGTATTCCACGTTCAGGTACAGCGGATTGGTCTGCATGAAGACACGGGCGAAGTCCAGCATCGCCGCTCGCTCGAAACTGAAGCCGCGCGGATGGACGAAGACCTGGCCCGGCACGAACTCATCCAGATAGCGCCCGTACTGCGGGGCGCGCGCCTGGTCCAGATTGACAGGCAGGTCTGGAGCCAGTTCCTGCTGTACGTTGAGTACCAGTGAGAAGGCCATTGACTTATACCTCCAACGCACTTTTGTCCTTGGCCGCCCGAATCAAGGCTGGGGCAACGACTTTGAGAGCCAGGGTTTCTTCCGCGCCCTCGAAGATGGACAGCACCCGTGCATCGATGAAATAGCGGCTGACCGGGGTCTCCTCGGCATAACCCATGCCGCCGTGGATTTGCAACGCTTCGCGGGTAAACCACTCGGCCGTCTTACAGGTGAACAGCTTCACCATGCTGGCTTCCATATCGCCGCCGCCCTGGTCCATCAGACGCCCCACCGCATAGGTGAACTGCCGGCTGGCGGTGAGATAGGCGGCCATGCGCGCCAGCTTGACCTGGGTCAGTTGGTAGTTGCCGATGGGCTGGCCGAACACCGCCCGCTCCTTGGAATAGGACACGGCGCGTTCGTAGGCCGCCTGCATGACGCCGATAGCCCGCGCGGCGGTCTGGATACGGCCGCCGGAGAAGCCCGCCATGGTGAAGTAGAAGCCATTGCCTTCGCCTTCCGGGCCGCCCAGCATGTTTTCCTCGGGCACGAAGAAGTCGTCGAAAAACATTTCGAAGGAGTGCATGCCCCGGTAGCCGATGGTGGAGATCGCCTTACCGCTCAGGCTGCCGCCGCCTTCCTGCTTGTAGCTGAATTCGTGACCGTCATAGACGGGTTTCTCGGCCAGGAACATGGACAGTCCCTTGTGGCCCAGCGATAGATCGGGATTGGTGCGCGCCAATACCAGCAGCACGCCGGCCTTGCCGCCGAAGGTGCACCAGGTCTTGGCGCCGTTCAGCAACCAGCCGCCTTCCGTGCGAGTGGCCTTCAAACGCATGTTGGCGACATCGGAGCCGTAGTTCGGTTCGGTGACCGCGACGGCGCACAGAGGATCGCCGGCCGCCAGTTGCGGCAGCCATTTCTGTTTCTGCTCTTCGGTGCCACCGCGCAGCAAGGCGCGCGCCAGGATTTCCGGGCGTGTGATCAGGCTGCCCGCCGCGCCCAAGGAGCCGCGCGATAGTTCCTCGGTGACCACGATCATGCCCATGTTGTCTTCCTGCTCGTCGTCCTGCAGGCCGCCGTATTGCTGGGGGATCGACAAACCGAAACAGCCCAGTTCCTTGACGTTTTCCAGAATCTCCTCGGGAATGATCAAATCCTTCTGATGGATTTCCTTGGCCAGCGGCATGACAATTTCATTGGCGAAACGGCGGAACTGCTCCTGCATCATCTCGTGATGATCATCCAGCAGATAGGCGCCGGTTTGGCCGTCCAGGGCGCTGACGGCCTTGCCCAGTTCGGCGATCTCGGCGGGCGTCAATTGGCTGGCACGGAAGGACTGCACCGTATTGCTTTCCATCAGGGACGCCAGTTTGCCCCGGCTGATGCCGAAGTCATCGGGACGAGCCGCCAGGCGGGCATGGATCGAATTGATGGCTTCCGCCGTGAAAAAGAGGCCGAGCCGCTCCTCGATGGTCGAGGACGGATAGGAAGCGCCGACGGCTTCCCGAGCTTTCTCCGCATAGTCCAACACGAATTGCGCGGCTGCCGCTTCCGCCGAACACATCGCGGAATCGTAGGCGACGAGCTGATATTGGTCGAGTTTGGCCGCAGAAAATTTACCATTTTCCTGAGTGCGGTCCTTGAGGCTTGCCAAGGCGATTGCAATAACCTTTTGGGCGGCGTCCAAAGCCTCTCGGGCTTGGCGCATGAGTTCTCCGGCCTGCTGTTCGGACATGATGACCCCCTGTTAAAGGTCGTGAGAAAACGATGGACGTGAGCGGAACGCGCAAAAAACTCCCCGCGGCGCTGCCGGAAAACATGCCGTTAACTTTAGGTAATCATGCGTCTGACGACGGGTAAGGTGCATGTTCATGACCGGCGCGAAAAACCCGCTGGAAATCGGAATTGCGCTGGCTCGTTTGCGGTGTAGATATTTATCTAAACGATCTGTTTTTGTAACATGCGGCACCGCAACAAGTCAAATATTTAGCTGTGCCAGCAAGCCGTTGGCTTGGCTTCACAACCCCAACCCGGCATGACATACTGACTTGACCTACTAGACAAACGAACAAATGAACGAGGGGGTTTTGACCATGTCGGATCGGCCATTCAAAGTCCTGGGTATCCAGCAGATCGCAATCGGCGGCCTGGACAAGAATCAGTTACGCAAATTGTGGGTGGATACTCTGGGGCTGACACTCACCGGTAATTTCCAGAGCGAGCGCGAGAATGTCGACGAAGACATCGCCGTCATGGGTTCCGGGCCGTTCAAGGTGGAAGTCGATCTGATGCAGCCCATCGATCCCGAGAAGAAGCCCAAGGTTCAGGACCCACCGCTCAATCACATCGGTCTGTGGATCGACGATCTGCACGCCGCCGTCGAATGGCTGGGCGCCAATGGCGTGCGGTTCGCCCCCGGTGGCGTGCGCAAGGGCGCGGCGGGTTACGACGTGTGCTTTTTGCACCCCAAGGGCAACGCCGAGTTTCCCATCAGCGGCGAAGGGGTGCTGATCGAATTGGTTCAAGCCCCGCCCGATGTCGTAGCCGCGTTGGGATGATCAGCGTTTCCTAACGGGTTCCCTGGGCAAAAAAAGCACGCGGCCGCACTCATCGGCCGCGTGCTTTTTTATTCCACTTTCTGTTGTGCAATCGTCCTCAAGGTTTAACGATTCACGCGGCGTGTGACGATATGCCCGTTGGGACCGGTTAGCGTCGAAGAGGACGATCCCGTGGCCGGATCGACCACGGTTTGGCGGGTGGCCGATTGTCCATTGGGGCCGGTGATCGTTCCGCTTTCCCGGTTCGCGTTACGGGTGGTCACGTGGCCCGTCGGACCGGTAATCGTGCTGTTCACCGTGCCGTTTTGCCAGGTTTTATGACGGTTGACCGTGTTGCCGCCGGGGCCGGTGACCGTGCTATTCATCGTGGCCGTATCGCGATCGAAATCCTTGTGACGGTTGACCGTGTTGCCGCGCGGACCGGTGACGTTGACGTCCCGCGCAATGACCTCGCCGGGCAGGGCTAATGCGCCCACGGTCGCAACGGCCAGCGACAGGGACAAGACGGCGGAGAGCAGGGATGAACCGAATAAGGAAGATTGGATTGTCATCGTGGATTCCTCGATATCAGGGATTGGGATGAGGGCCGCTGTTCACAGGACGGACTGGTCGTTATCGAGCCACAGCCGAAAGCGATCGCGGAAATGTTCGACCCGTTGCAGACGGTCTCCCAGGAACAGGCGCACCCGCTCGCGCTGACCGTTGTCCAGGCCATCGTAGACAACCAGCCAAGTGTCCCGAATTTGCTTGCGAGTCGCGGTGTTTTGCGTTTGCATCTGATCGGCCTGCAGAGCCAGGGCGCGCAAGTCCAGATCGGGGTGTTCCAAGGCGGATTGCAGGGCTTGCCGCAACTGTTGATGACGGTCGATCATCTGTCGTATCTGTTGTCGGGTTTGCGTCTGTGCGTTCTGCCAGAGCGTATCCTGACTCGCTGATAACCCGAGTTCATCGTGCAATTGGCTTATCTGCCGCAGCAATCTTTCCGCTGGTTTGGGTAAAGGCGTGTTGCCCCAGGCTTCCAGGGAAAGGGTGGTTGCCAACAGCAATCCAGTTAAACCGGTGATCAGCCACGCGCGTAAAGTCGTGGGAAGTAAGAGGGGGTATTGCATGCCTGGGCTCCTGTTTGCGCCGTGCTTGTGCGCAAGGCCATGATCGGAGCAACCGATTGCAAGCCGATTTCGCGATCGGCCGCAGTTGTTACAACTTATTTCAAGCGGTTTTCGTGCCGGGACGCGGCGGTTAAAGTACGGACCCAATTCATGGCGAATGGCTTATCCCCGATGCGGAAGAAAATCCTGGTCATCGACGACGATCCCGAGCTGCGCAAGCTGCTCTCCGGCTATCTGAACAGGAACGGGTACGACGTTTTGCTGTTGCCCGATGCGGTCCAGGTCGACGCCTATATCGAACGCTACGCCCCCCACATGCTGGTGCTCGATCTGATGTTGCCCGGCGAGGATGGATTGGCGGTGTGCCGGCGCCTGCGGGGTCAGGGCGAGGACATTCCCATTCTCATGTTGACGGCGCGCGATGAAGCCGTGGATCGCATCATCGGCTTGGAGATGGGCGCTGACGATTATCTCGGTAAGCCTTTCGATCCGCGTGAATTGACCGCGCGCATCGAGGCCGTGTTGCGTCGTCATCCGGCGCGTAACGCTGGCCTACCCGACGCGGCCAGCGACATTTACTCGTTCGGGGATTGCCAATTCGACCGCGCCGCCCGGCAATTGAGACGCGGTGACCAGGTGATTTCCCTGAGCAGCCGTGAATATGCCTTGCTCAATGTGTTCGTGCGTTACGCCCATAAACCGCTGAGCCGGGAGCGCCTGTTGGAACTGACTCGTGGCGAGGAAACGGAAACTTTCGACCGAGCCATCGATGTGCAGGTGTTTCGGCTGCGTCGTTTGTTGGAACCGGACCCCACGCAGCCACGCTATCTTCAGACGGTGTGGGGCGTGGGGTATGTATTCGTACCCGACGGAATGCCACGGTGAAAATCTGGTCGCAGAGCTTGGCCGGTAGAACCCTGGTACTGGTCGTCGCCACCGTATTGTTGTGCGAGACCGCGACCTTGGTGATTTTCGGCTACTATCGCCGGGGTTTCGTGGTGCAGAACAGCGCGCGCGCGATCGTGGGCTATGCGCGGTTGTTCCAGGCCGCGCTCGATGCGACCCCTGAATCCCAAAGACAGCGGTTGCTGGCGACGGCGGGCAATCAAGAGGGCATCCACGTCGTGACGTCGCCCGAAACGATGGTCGGCTTGCAGGAACCGGTTTGGCCGCTGCTAAGGAGAGTCGCAGAGCGGGTGCGCGTGGAGCTGGGCGCGCGCACGCAGGTGTTGGTCCGGCGGCGATCGCCGTTGACTTTGTGGGTCAGCCTGCGGGCGGTGGATAAAGATTGGTGGCTGGCGTTTCCCCTGGCGCGCCTGGAGGTTCCCCTGCCCTGGGGGCTTATGGGGCTGCTGATGGCGATCATCAGCATTGCGTTGGGACTGACCAGCCTGTTCGTGTTGGGCATTCTCCGGCCGTTACGGGAACTCGGTGCGGCGGCACGGGCGCTTGGCGCCGGTTCTCCGCGGCCGGCCCAGCCCGGTGGCCCCAACGAACTCCGCCATTTGGCCGAGGGGTTCAATACCATGTTGCAACAACTACAGAACAATGAGCGGGAACGTCAGGTAATGCTGGCTGGTTTGCCGCATGATCTGAAAGCGCCCCTGGCGCGCCTGCGGTTGCGGCTGGAAATGGTCGACGATGCCGAACTGCGTGAAGGACTGCTGCGGGACGCCGAGGATATTCAGCATATCTCGCGGCAGTTTCAGAACTATCTGCATGGACTCGGCCAATCGTCCATAACGCCGATACCGGTGAACTTGAGCCAGTTGCTGGAAAGACATGTTCAGTGTCACCGGCAACTGGGACGGAATATTTCCTTGTCCTCGCCGCTATCGGTGTGGGTGGACGGCGATCCGGAGGCGCTGGACCGGCTGTTGGACAACCTGCTGGAAAATGCTTTCCGGTACGGCGCCGAGCCGGTGGAAATCCGCCTGGGTTCGATGGGGCGGCAAGTCTCTTTCAGTCTGCGCGATCACGGGTCGGGAATCGCGCGGGAACACCGGCAACGGGCGTTGGAACCTTTCAGTCAATTGGATGGGGCGCGTGGCAGCTCCGGAAATTGCGGTCTGGGTCTGGCGATAGCCGAACGCCTCGTCCGCCTGCATAAAGGGCAATTGGAACTGGATGAAGCGGCCGGTGGGGGGTTGCTGGTGAGAATCACCTTGCCGGCGTGCCAGCAGGATAAAAAAACCCCACGCGCCAAAGTGGAGGTGGGGAGTTGATGCACTCCACTTCCGAGGAGCCCCTACCGTGAAGGGTGGGAAGTGGATGCACACCACCGTTTGAGGTCGAAGCCTCGGGGGTCGCGGTGGCGGGCCAACCCCCGAGGGAGGAGGATGCTCAGTTCGTTTCGAACTTTTCCCTTAATATTTTCTTGTTGAATTTACCAACGCTGGTCTTGTCGATAGCTTCGACCAGCCTGACCTGCTCGGGAACGGCATATTTGGAGATGACGCCTTCCTCAGCCAGCGTCTTGACGTGCGCCTTGATGTCCTCTGCCTCGGCAGAGCAGTTTTCTTTCAGTACCACCAAAGCCATGGGGCGTTCGCCCCATTTGGCGTCCTTAATGCCGATCACCGCCACTTCACTGACCGATGGATGGCGTGAGATCACGTCCTCCAGTTCCAGGGAAGAGACCCATTCGCCGCCCGTCTTGATCACGTCCTTGATGCGGTCGGTGATTTGCAAATAGCCCTCGGTGTCGATCACGCCGATGTCACCGGTGTGCAAGTAATTTCCGGACCAAAGATCCTCCGAGGCATGCGGATTCTTGCGATAACCCTGGGTAAGCCAAGGGGCGCGGACCACGACTTCCCCGACCGCTTTGCCGTCCCGTGCCACGGGGCGCAATTCGTCATCCACCGTTTGCAGATCCACCAAGGGTATGGGCAATCCAGTCTTGGTGCGAATCTCCAGTTCGTGGGTCGGATCGCCTTGCAGAGAGGTCTTGATCTGGGCCAAGGTCAGAATCGGACAGGTTTCGGACATGCCATAAGCCGTGAACACATCGATACCGTGATCGAGGGCATTCTGAGCCAGGCCCTTGGGTAGGGCCGAGCCGCCGATGATGACTTTCCAGCCGCGCAGATCGGCATCTTTGGCCGCCGGGTTGGTGAGAAGCATGTGGAGTATCGTCGGAACGCAGTGCGAGAACGTGACTTTTTCCCGCTGTACGAGTTCCAGCAGTCCTTCCGGCGTATAGCGCCCAGGATACACCTGGCGGAGCCCCAGGAGGGTGGCGATGTAGGGCATGCCCCAGGCATGCACATGGAACATCGGGGTGATGGGCATGTACACATCGTCGCGATGCATACGTCCTTGGGTAGCCGGGGAAGCCAGCGCGGACAGGGTCGCCAGGGTATGGAGGACCAATTGCCGATGGCTGAAGAAGACGCCCTTGGGCAGGCCGGTGGTGCCGGTGGTGTAGAAACTGGTGGCCTGGGTATTTTCGTCGAAATCCGGGAAATCGTAGTCCGCCGAACTGGCTTGGACCAGTGCTTCGTATTCCCCGGCGAATCCCGCGGGCAGAGCATCCGAGGGCTCATCGCTGATGTATACGAAGGTCGTGACGGTTTCGAGTTTATCCTTGATTTCGTCCAAAACGGACACGAACTCTGAGTTGACCAGCAACACCTTGGCCTCAGCGTGGTTGACCGTATAGACAATCTGTTCAGGCGACAGGCGCACGTTAACCGTCATCAAGACCGCGCCCATCATGGGGATGGCGAAATAGGATTCCAGATAGCGGTGACTATCCCAATCCATCACGCCCACGGTATCGCCCGGCTGGACACCCAGCGCCTTGAGGGTATTGGCCAGTTGCCCGATGCGCGTGCGCAAGGTGCGATAGTCGTAGCGTTTGATGTCCCGATACACGATTTCCTGATCCGGCCGGGTCGCCAGGGGCGTATACAGCAAGTGCTTGATCAGTAGTGGGTAACCGTAAGCGGACTGGGTCGGATGGATGAGATTGTCGGGATTGATGGTTTTCATGGAATCCTCTTTATGCTTGTGTAATGGGTTGGCTCCATCGCCCCACTGGCCGGTAAAGGCGCGTCGAACATTCGGATTGGCCGTCAAGATTTCGATTCACGATGGGTCGGCTTCATTCAACTCGCGCAGAACCGGATCTGAGAGTCAACGTGGACGATTCGACTTCGCCGCCCAATGTTTCAAAGGCGGCAAACCGTTGTGCTGGCCGTGGTGGTTGCGCGCACTGTCCTTGGCGTTGGGTCGTGTCCCGCCGATACGATCCGCCCGCTTCCCCGGGAGTGCTGATCAGGTGAGAACGACCGCTTAAGTGGCGCTGATTTTGCGTAGTTCAGAATAGGTAAGTTGACTGGTGATGCGAGCCCCCAAAATAGGGGGGAAGCGTTTCAATCGAGGGATCATGTTCATACACTAATCGGCGGAGCAAGACGATGAGGGCGGAGGTGGCGGAAGACGTTTTCCGTTCTCCCCTTCTCTCCTCTCCTCTCCACTCCTCCTACCGAGAGTTTGGCGGCACCGCTTGGTGCCGTTCTTTTTTTTCGTTCCGCTTGAGTAGCACGCGACTTCCCGCGTTTCCTTCGCCCCTTCTCCTCGAAAAATTCGCCTCGACCTGCGATGGCAGTTCGGTCTCGCGGCGTTTGCGGTCTTACTGCGGGCTGGGTGAGCAGAATCTATACTCATACAGCCCGGCCGAAACCCTATGACTGTGATTAGCAAACGATGAGGGATTACCATTCGAGCGTAAAGACGAGCGCCAATCCAGGCAGTGATCTGATCGGCACCAAGCTCGTTCCTCCCCTGCGCAATGACAAATGGATCGTTCGTGGCGCCGTACCGTCGTGGTTGGAGGAAATCCTTTCGCATTTATTAACCCTGGTCGTGGCGCCGGCCGGTTACGGAAAGACCACCCTGCTGGCCCAGTGGCGGGAGCATCTGTTGCAGGAAGGCGTGTGCACGGCGTGGGTGTCCATGGATAGGGACGACAATTCTCTGTACGCCTTCGTTTCCTACTTATTGGCCGCCTTGGCGGGCGCCAGCCTGGGCGTGGGACGGGTCGCGCAGGAAGTGATCCGCAACGATCACCTGACGCCACTCAAGAGCGTGATTTCCGTTCTGATCAATGAAATTGCCGACGCGGATCGTCCGATCGTACTGATTCTTGACGACATGGATTTGTTGGAGTCCGAACCGGTCAACGATTTGCTGTTCCGCCTGCTGCGCTATGCCCCACCCAATTTGCATGTCGTGATCGCAGGGCGCGCCGAACCCTGGTTGGCGGTCAGCTATTTCCGGATGCACGGCCAGTTGGCGCGTATCAATGTGGACGATTTGCGTTTCCAGTACGAGGATGCCGAACTTTTTTTTCGCGATGTCGCTGGCCTGTCGTTGAAAAGCGAGGAGGTTCGCCAGTTGTGGAGCGCCACCGAGGGGTGGGTCACCGGCTTGCAACTCGTTTCCATCGTGTTTCGTGGCCGTGCCGGAAACAAAGTGTCCGCCGCCGGGCTGGGTGCGATATCCCACGAACTTTCGTCGTACATCACAGACAACGTACTGGCGGCCTTGCCGGCGAGGATCGTGGATTTTCTGCTGCGTGTATCGGTGCTTGAACGCGTTTCGCCCGCGCTCGCGGTGGTGACCACCGGTTTCGACGACGCCGCCAAGCTATTGGGCTGGCTGGAAAGACGGGGATTGTTTCTGGCGCCCCTCAGTGAACAGCGTGAATGGTATCGATTTCATTCTCTGCTGCTCGACTATCTGCGCAAGCGTTTGGAGCGAGAGATGCCCGCCGCTGAGGTAGCGCGATTGCATCGTCGGGCGAGCGGCTGGCTGGCCGGGCAAGGTTTCTGGCAGGAGGCGGTGAGGCACGCCTTGGCCGCCGGCGACGAAGATCAAGCGGCGCGCTGGGTGGAAAACTGTGCGATTGATCTTATCGAACGCGGTGATCTGCGAACCGTCACCGCCTGGCTGGGCCGGCTTCCGGAACAGGCGATAAGGAGTCGTCTGCGGCTGCGTCTCGCCCAGGCTTGGAGTTATTCACTCGGCCTGCATCCGAAAGAGGCGGCGCGGACCGTGCAACAGATCCAGGCGGATCTTGAGGCCGGTATTCTTCAGGTCCAGGACGATCATGCGTTGGCGTGCGAAATACTCGCGGTGCGGGCGTTGACCGCCGGACTCACCGATGACAGTCCAACCTCGTTGAGGCTGGGTCGCGAGGCGTTGGCGATGCGACCGCCGCACGATACCTGGGTCGAACGCCTGGCCCATACGGCGCTGGTATTCGGTCTCGTCTATCAGCGTGGTTTCGCGGAAATACGGCAAATTCATCGGAATCTGACTCCACGGGATGGCTCCGACGAGACCACCTATGCCTGGGTATACCAGCAATGCATGTTCGGCTTGGCGGCGCTGATCGAAGGTAATCTGATCGAAGCCGAGTCCCTGTTCAGCCACACTTTGTGCCGGGCCGAATCGGAGGCGGGACCGGTTTCCGCGGCGGCTACCCTGCCGGCCGGCTATCTGAGCATCATCTACTATGAGTGGGACGACCTCGATCGGGTAGAGCAGGTGCTCGACAAGCGCGATGCATTGGCTTTGGAGACGGCGGCGAATGGATCGGCGACACGGTTTTCCATCGCGCGTATCCGCATGCTGACCTTGCAAGGGAAGTTCGGCGCGGCACTGCGCTTCATCAATCGTGCCGGCAACGTGGCCCGTGACCGGAATTGGCTGCGTTTGTTAGCGGCATGCCAGGGCGAGGCCGTTCGGTTATTGCTGGCCGATAACGCGCTGGTGAAGGCGACGCGCGTTTTCGAAACCCTGAAAAAGCAGATGCCAGAGCGTATGCCCTCGCCTTGCGGGTCTTTCATAGAAGCTTGGCGCAGTTTCACGATCGCTTCCGGAAGATTGGCGATCGTACGTCAGAACGCGAATCAAGCCGTCGTTCTGTTGCGATCACTGTGCGAGGAACTGGCTGGTTTGGGGATGAACTATCTGATAGCGACACCGCGAATTCTCTACGCGGCGGCTCTCGATCATTGCGGTGAGCGAGAGGCGGCACTCCGTGAACTCGGTAGCGTGTTGCGCTACGGGCAGAAATACGGGCTGATTCGCAGCTTCATCGACGAGGGAGAGAGTGTCCGACAGCTTATCGAGGTACTGTACGCAAAGCCGCAGCAATGCCCTGAAGTGGCAAACTGGTATCTGGAGGATCTGCTCAAACAGTTTGAGCGTTGCCGTTCAGTCAATCTCAGCGTGCAACCGGCGGCGGGCACGGCGGTCGAGTCCCTTCAATCGCTCAGCAAGCGGGAAGTGGATATTCTCGGGTGTTTGGCGCAGGGGTTATCGAACAAGGAAATCGCGCGCAAACTCAAATTATCCCCGGAAACCATCAAGTGGCATCTGAAAAATGTTTATATGAAACTGGGCGTGACTTCCCGCTTGCAGGCGGTGCGATATGCCCGCAGTCGGGCGGCATCGTGGCGTGACGGAGAGGGTTAGGGAATCTGCGGGCATCGGAGGGCGCGGTTGAGCAGTGAAAGCCTGAATCGATCGTTATCCACTTCAGCGTCCACTGAATAGCCAGCGGCAAGCCCCTTCAAGACGAGCGGTTTGCGAGGCGGCGCTACTATGACCGATTCGCTGGCGCTTACGAGCGAAGCAACCCCGCTATTCTCACAGCTTGTTCAGCATCTTCTGCGCCTGGACGTGGCCTTGAGCGGCGGCTTTTTGGAACCACATGCGAGCTTGATCATAATCCGCTGAAGCGGCACAAAACAAGCCTAGGTGGTACTGCGCTTCGGCATAGCCCTGAGCGGCGGCCTTTTGGAACCACGAGACCGCTTGGGCATCATCCTGTTTGACCCCCCTCCCGCTGAAATACATCAAGCCAAGGTTGGTCTGGGCGGCTCCATTCCCCTGAGCGGCGGCCTTTTGGTACCACGAGGCCGCTTGGGCAAAATCCTGTTTGACTCCCTGCCCAGAATTATACAATACGCCGAGGTTGGTCTGCGCGTCGGCATGGCCCCGAGCGGCAGCCATTTGGTACCACACGGCCGCTTCGGTATAGTCCTGTTTGAATCCCCGCCCTTTGGCATACATCACGCCGAGGTTGAACATTGCACTAACATCGCCCCGAGCGGCGGCCTGTTGATACCACGAGGCCGCTTGGGCATCATCCTGTTTGACCCCCCTCCCCTTAGCATATAGCACGCCAAGGTTGTACTGTGCGCCCGCGTTGCCCTGAGCGGCGGCCTTTTGGAACCACGAGGCCGCTTGGGCATAATCTTGTTTTACTCCATCTCCATCGGCATACATCACGCCGAGGTCCAATTGTGCGTTGGCATTGCCCTGTTCAGCCTCCTGGCGCTTGATTCGAACGTCGTCCTGTCCCGCTGCGCTCGCGGCATCCGAAACTATGAAAGCAGACCAAAGTAGAAAGGCGACAAGAATAATTCTTCCACAATACATTGATCTCATTAACTTGCTCTCTTTCGTTTTTAATCTTTATCTGCGCTGTATCGGGATATACGCGAAACGCATTCTAAGGGACGAATTTTGGTAGCGGTTCGTGGCATCCGCTCTGACCATCGGGACAGGTATTCAGGGGAATGTTCAAATAGTCGGGTTGGACGATACAGGCATTGCTTCGAAAACAGCCGACTCGGAGACTGCAATCCGCCCACGAGCGTAGAAGAATCAGTTTTGTGCTCCGATACGTTTGGGAAGTGCATTGAAAGCAGGATAATGAAATTCGAGTGCGGCTGGCGTAACGCACAGCCACAATTTCTTTCTCCTAGGGATGCCAATTCGACGGTGTTCCTGAAAAATTTATCACGTTTTTATCGCGTGACATCGTAAATCAGGTGGATCGGCGCACAACTTAATGAAAGTGGTGGGCGATGCTGGGATTGAACCAGCGACCCCTGCCGTGTGAAGGCAGTGCTCTCCCGCTGAGCTAATCGCCCGAAAGGATAGGTATGCTAATCAGCCACGCCAGATTCGTCAATACTCGGGCTGGTCTTAGCAATAATTGACCTCGATGATTTCGTAGGCTTTGATGCCGCCTGGAGTCTGGACCTCGGCGACGTCGCCCTCCTGCTTGCCGATCAGCGCACGGGCGATCGGCGAGTTGACGGAAATTTTGCCGCTTCCTATATCAGCTTCATCCTCCCCTACGATTTGGTAGCGCATTTCTTTGCCATCTTCCTCGTCGGCGAGATTGACCGTCGCGCCGAACACAACCTTGTCGGAAGGCGTCAAGCGGGTGATGTCGATCACATGGGCATGCGACAGTTTGAATTCAATGTCGGCAATCCGCCCTTCGATAAAGCTTTGTTGCTCACGCGCCGCGTGATATTCCGCGTTTTCTTTCAAATCCCCGTGCGCGCGCGCCTCGGCGATGGCCGCTATGACTTTGGGTCGGGCCACGCTTTTCAATTCTTGTAATTCATCGCGGAGCTTGTTGGCTCCCGTGATGGTCATCGGTACCTTGGTGGTCATAGCGAAAGTTCCTGATGAAGATCCTGTAGGCAATTTACCTCACCGTCGAGCGACTGCAAGGCTAGAGCGGTTGCGCGTGCTCCAGCTACCGTGGTCGTATAGCAGACTTTGTGCAACAACGCTTCCCGGCGAATTGAATACGAATCCGCGATCGCTTGCTTGCCCTCGGTGGTATTGATGATCAACGCGATCTCATCGTTCTTGATCATGTCGACGATATGCGGACGCCCCTCGTTGACTTTGTTGACGGCAGTACAAATGATGCCGTGAGCTTCCAGTACGTTGCAGGTGCCTCGCGTCGCAAACAGCGTCAATCCCTGATTGAGCAAATCCCGCGCCACCGGAACGATTTTGGCCTTGTCGGCGTCACGCACACTGATGAACGCATTGCCTCGGGTAGGTAACCGATTGCCCGCGGCCAATTGCGCCTTGGCGAAAGCTTCGCCAAAGCCCCGGCCGATCCCCATGACCTCACCGGTGGATTTCATTTCGGGACTCAACAGGGGGTCGACGCCGGGAAACTTGATGAAAGGAAAGACGGATTCCTTAACCGAATAATAGTCAGGGATTATCTCACCGGCTACCTTCTGCTCGACCAATGTCTTGCCGGTCATGCAACGGGCGGCGATCTTGGCGAGAGGGCGTCCCGTCGCTTTGGAAACGAACGGCACGGTGCGCGAAGCACGGGGATTGACTTCCAGTATGAAAATCTCTTCCCCCTGGATGGCGAATTGCGTGTTCATCAGACCAATCACGCCCAGTTCCAGCGCCATGGCCGCGACCTGTTCGCGCATCCGCTCCTGTATCGCCGGGCTCAGGGAATAGGGGGGCAGGGAACAGGCGGAATCCCCGGAATGCACGCCGGCTTCCTCGATATGTTCCATGACGCCGCCGATAAGCACCGCGCTGCCATCGCAGATGGCGTCCACGTCCACTTCCACGGCCTCGTTGAGAAAGCGATCCAAGAGCACCGGCGAATCTTCCGACGCCTGCACGGCCTGTTTCATATAGGCGCGCAACTCGTCTTCGTCGTGCACGATTTCCATGGCCCGGCCGCCGAGCACATAGGAAGGACGCACCACCAGCGGATAACCGATATCGGTAGCCAATCGCACGGCGCTTTCCGTGTCGCGGGCGGTGCGGTTGGGCGGTTGGCGCAGACCCAACTTGTCGATCATCGCCTGAAAACGTTCCCGGTCCTCGGCCCGGTCGATGGCATTCGGGGAGGTGCCGATGATGGGTACGCCGGCCGCCGCCAGGGCCTTGGCCAGCTTGAGAGGGGTTTGCCCGCCATACTGGACGATTACGCCAGCGGGTTTTTCCTTGACGGCGATTTCCAGGACATCCTCCAAGGTCAGCGGCTCGAAATACAGACGATCGGAGGTGTCGAAATCGGTGGAAACGGTTTCCGGATTGCAGTTGACCATCAGCGTCTCATAACCGTCCTCGCGCAGAGCCAGCGCGGCATGGACACAGCAATAATCGAATTCGATGCCCTGTCCGATGCGGTTCGGGCCGCCGCCCAGCACGATGATCTTGCGCCGGTCGCTGGGGTCCGCCTCGCATTCCTCCTCGTAGGTGGAATACAGGTAAGCGGTGGTCGTGGCGAACTCCGCCGCGCAGGAATCCACCCGTTTGTAGACCGGGTGGATGTCCAATTCGTGACGTAACTGGCGTATCTCGCTCTCGGCGATCCGGCACAGCTTGGCCAAGCGCCGGTCGGAGAATCCCTTGCGTTTTAGCGCATACAGCCGTTGCCGGTCGTTGATCACGGTCGGGCCGGTGAGTTTGACTTGAGTTTCGATTTCCAGCAATTCCTCGATCTGGGCGAGGAACCAGGGGTCGATCCAGGTAGCTTCATGGACTTGCTGGAGGCTGTAGCCGGCTCTAAAGGCATCGGCCAGATACCACAAACGCTGGGCGCCCGGCACCGCCAGTTCGCGCTTGAGCAGCGCCGCCGCCTCCGGATCGTGGGGATCGACGATTTCGTCGAAGCCATCGACGCCGATTTCCAGGCCGCGCAGGGCTTTCTGCAGGGATTCCTGAAAGCTCCGGCCGATGGCCATGATTTCGCCGACCGATTTCATTTGCGTGGTAAGTCGCGCGTCGGCCTGGGGAAATTTCTCGAAATTGAAACGCGGCACTTTGGTGACGACGTAATCGATCGTCGGCTCGAATGAGGCCGGCGAGGCCCCACCCGTAATATCGTTGCGCAGTTCGTCCAGGGTGTAGCCCACGGCCAGCTTGGCGGCCACCTTGGCGATCGGAAAACCGGTCGCCTTGGAAGCCAGGGCGGAGGAGCGCGAAACCCGGGGATTCATCTCGATGACGACCATGCGTCCGTTGCTGGGATTGATGGCGAATTGCACGTTGGAGCCGCCGGTGTCCACTCCCACTTTGCGCAGCACCGCCAACGAAGCGTCGCGCATGCGCTGGTATTCCTTGTCGGTCAACGTCTGGGCGGGGGCGACGGTGATCGAATCGCCGGTGTGCACGCCCATGGGATCGAGATTTTCGATAGAGCAGATGATGATGCAGTTGTCGCCGCGATCCCGCACCACCTCCATCTCGTATTCTTTCCAACCCAGCACCGATTCCTCCAGCAGGATCTCGTTGATCGGCGAAAGATCCAGCCCGCGTTCGGTGATTTCCAACAATTCGTCGCGATTGTAGGCGATTCCGCCACCACTGCCGCCCAGGGTGAAAGAAGGCCGAATGATAACGGGAAAGCCGATTTCGGCCGAGCCGTCCAGGGCTTCCTCCAGGCTGTGGACGATAACGGACCGCGGGCTTTCCAAGCCGATTTCGGCCATCGCCTGGCGGAATAGTTGGCGGTCTTCGGCGGTGGCGATGGCCTGCCGGGAAGCGCCGATCATTTCCACGCCGAAGTGGGCCAGAACCCCCTCGCGGTCCAAATCCATGGCGCAGTTCAAGGCCGTTTGCCCGCCCATGGTGGAAAGCAGGGCGTCGGGCCTTTCCCGCTCGATGATACGCGCCAGCGTTTGCCATTGTATGGGTTCGATATAGATGGCGTCGGCGGTATCCGGGTCCGTCATGATTGTGGCGGGATTGGAATTCGCCAGAATGATTCGATAGCCCTCGGCGCGCAGGGCCTGACAGGCTTGCGTTCCCGAATAATCGAACTCGCAGGCTTGGCCGATCACGATCGGACCGGCGCCGATGATCAGAATACTCTGTATATCAGTGCGTTTCGGCATATGTGTCCGTTAAGCTCGGGAGCCGTAACAGCCGTGCTCCCCACAGTAATACGTGGCGCGGCGCTGTCAGGCCGCTTGCGAACGGCGGTCCTTGATCATGGCGATGAAGCGTGCGAACAATGGAGCGACATCGTGCGGACCCGGACTGGCTTCGGGATGGCCCTGAAAACCGAAGGCTGGGCAATCGGTGCGTTCTATGCCCTGCAGGGACCCATCGAACAGGGAACGATGGGTCGCGCGCAGATGGCCGGGCAACGAAGCTTCGTCCACGGCGAAACCGTGATTCTGACTGCTGATCATCACTTGGCCGCTGGCCAGGTCCAGCACGGGATGATTGGCCCCATGATGCCCGAATTTCATCTTGACGGTGCGCGCGCCGCTGGCTAGCCCCAACAGTTGATGGCCGAGACAGATGCCGAACACCGGGATACCGCTTTGCAATAACTGACGGATGGCCGCGATGGCGTAATCGCAGGGTTCGGGATCGCCCGGTCCGTTGGACAGGAAAATACCATCCGGCTGGGCGGCTAAGACCTGATCGGCGGGCATTTGGGCGGGCATTACCGTCACCCGGCAGCCTTGTTCGACCAGCAGGCGCAGAATGTTGCGCTTGATTCCGTAATCGTAGGCGATCACATGGTAAGGCAGGTTCCCGGCTGGGTCGTAGCCGTTGGTTTCCGGGTTCCAGCGTCCCGTATTCCAGGTGTAGGGTTCCGTGACGCTGACGTGCTTGGCCAGATCCGCGCCTTTGAGTCCGGGAAAGGCGCGGGCGGTTTCCAGGGCCAGCCGCGCGTCCGGCTTGGCATCGGCTATGATGCAGCCGTTTTGGGCGCCCTGCTCGCGCAACAAGCGGGTCAGGCGGCGCGTGTCGATGTCCGAGATGGCGACGATGCCGCGCTCGCGCAGATAGTCCGGCAGCGCCTGTTCGCTGCGCCAGTTGCTGAGCCGGCTCGGGCAATCGCGAATGACCAATCCGCTGGAGAAAATCCGCGGTGATTCCTCGTCGCCCTGATTGACGCCGACGTTGCCGATATGCGGATAGGTCAGGGTGACGATCTGCTGGTAATAGGAAGGATCGGTGAGGATTTCCTGATAGCCGGTGATGGCCGTGTTGAATACGACCTCGCCGCTGGTCAGACCGTCCGCTCCGATGGATTCGCCCCAAAACAGACTGCCGTCCGCCAGGGCTAATAGCGCGGGTTTTCTCAAGCTGTGTTCTCTCCGCCAGATTACGCAGGAACGCCGGGTAAGACGCCCATTATCAATCAGTTAAAGGACTACGGGTAGTAGCGAAAGCGAGGGCATCTTACTGCATGGCGTCCCCCCTGTCTAACGCAGCCCTAATACGTCTTGCATATCGTACAAACCCCGTTCGCGCTCCATGATCCAGCCGGCAGCGCGTACCGCGCCCTTGGCGAAGGTCATGCGGCTGGAGGCCCGATGGGTGATTTCCACGCGCTCGCCGACATCGGCGAACAGGGCGGTGTGTTCGCCGACGATGTCACCGGCGCGCAAGGTGGCGAAACCGATGGTGTCGCGGGCGCGTTCGCCGATCTTGCCCTGCCGCCCGTAAACCGCGCAGCGGGACAAATCACGGCCCAGGGTCTGCGCGATGACTTCGCCCATGCGTAGGGCCGTACCCGAAGGCGCATCCACTTTATGCCGGTGGTGCGCTTCGATGATTTCCACGTCCACGCTGTCGCCGAGCACCTGGGCGGCCAGTTCCAATAGTTTGAAACAGAGATTGACGCCGATGCTCATATTGGGAGCGAGCACGATGGCGATTTCCTGGGCCGCTTGGGCGATGACCGCTTTTTGTTCGGCGGAAAACCCGGTGGTGCCGATGACCAGTCGTTTGCCGGCCGCGCGACAGGCTTGTACGTGGGCGATGCTCGCCTCCGGCCGGGTAAAATCGATCAATACGTCGGATCGGGAAACGGCCGCCGAGATGTCGGCGCCGACGGCAATGTCCAAACGACCGACCCCGGCCAGTTCGCCGGCATCGCTGCCAAGCAGGGAACTGCCGGGGTGTTCCAGGGCGGCCTTGCACTGGATTTGCTCGGCTTCTTGGCAGGCGGCGATAATCGTCCGCCCCATGCGGCCCCCGGCGCCGGCAACGGCAATGTCTATCATTGGGTTCTCCTGGGTACTGGAAAAGGGAAAAGGCATCCTAGTCCGCGCTAAACCGGTGCGCAATCGATGCCCGTGGCGGTGCAAGTGTGTTTTTCTCCACCGGTTTCGATTTGGATCGTCGGATGATGAATGGCGAAGCGGGCGTGCAGCCCATCCGCCACGGAATGCAGAAAGTCGTTGCTGGCGGCGGGTTCGTTCATGACCAGGTGCGCGGTCAAGGCGGTTTCGGTCGTGCTCATGCCCCAGATGTGTAGATCGTGCACTTCGGTGACGCCCGGCAAGGTGTCGAGGTAAGCTCGTACGGCATGCGGATCGATATTGCGGGGCACGGCGTCCATGGCCAAATCCAGCGATTCACGCAACAGGCCGATACCGCTGATCAGGATGATCGCGGCGATGAGCAGAGCCAGCACCGGGTCCAGCCAGGGCCAGCCGGTCAAGGCCATGACGATGCCGGCGATCACCACGCCCAGGGAAATCACCGCGTCGCCGGCCATGTGCAGAAAAGCGCCCTGGATATTGAGATCCGAACGGCGGTCGTGAAGGAACAGCAAGGCCGTTCCGGCATTGACGACCAGCCCGATGCCGGCGATGACGACAATGGCCGTGGCGCTCAGCGAATTGGGTTGCCCCAGTCTTTGAACGGACTCCAGGATGACCGCGCCCAGGGCCACGCACAGCAGCACGGCGCTGCTCAGCGAAGCCAGCACGGTGGCCCGCTTCATGCCGTAGGTGCGGCGTTGAGTCGGGCGGGTGGCCGCCAAGCGAAATCCCGCCCAGGCCATCGCCAGGGCCAGGACATCGCTGAAGTTATGACTGGCGTCGGACAGCAGGGCCATGGAGCCGAACAGCAGGCCCCCGCTCACCTCGACGACCACAAAACCCAGATTCAGTCCGATGCCGAGCGCGAACGCGCGGTTGTAACGGGGGGAGGCATGATGATCGCAGTGCACGGGTGGTCTCACTAAAGCGCGAAGGGTTGATCGGGAACGGGCCTCAATCCGGCACTCCTCGACGCAATTCCTCCAACCAGACCGTCGCTGCGGCATCACTGGGCGCGCGCCAATCGCCTCGCGGAGAAAGCGAGCCGCCGGAGCCTACTTTCGGCGCATTGGGCACGCAGCTGCGTTTGAACTGGCTGATCTGGAAGAACCGGAACAGAAACACGCCCAGCCAGCGTTTGATGGTCGCCAGATCATATTCCGTATGTTTGTCGCTTGGCAATGAATCGGGCCAGTCGCCGCGGCTTTTATCGCCCCAGGCGTGATGGCTGAGGAAGGCGACTTTACTCGGGCGAAAGCCGTGGCGTGTCACGTAATACAGATTGAAATCCTGCAGGGCATAAGGGCCGATAACCTCTTGCGTGCTTTGCGTGGGCTTGTCCTGCGCTGTTCCTGCCTGCGATGGCACCAGTTCGGGGGAAATTTCGGTATCGAGAATCGATTGCAGAATGTCGCTGCATTGCGCGTCGAATTGTCGGCTGGCGATGATCCAGCGCAGCAGGCGCTGAATCAGCGTCTTGGGCACCGAGGCGTTGACGTTGTAATGCGACATGTGATCGCCCACGCCATAGGTGGACCAGCCCAGCGCCAGTTCACTGAGATCCCCGGTGCCCAGCACCAGGGCATTGTGATGATTGGCCAGCCGGAACAGATGGGATGTTCGTTCGCCGGCCTGCACGTTCTCGAACGTCACGTCATAGACCGGTTCGCCGCGCGCAAAGGGATGGTCCAGATCGCGGAACATCTGCAAGCAGGATGGACGGATGTCGATTTCCCGCGCGCTGACGCCCAGCGCCCGCATCAGGCCGTGCGCGTTGTTCAAGGTCACGGCGCTGGTCGCGTAGCCGGGCAGGGTGTAGGCGAGAATGTTTTGCCGGGGCAGCCCCAAATTGTCCATCGTCCGAGCGGCGACGATCAACGCTTGGGTGGAATCCAAACCGCCGGATACCCCGATCACCAACTTGTGGATGCCGGTGCTTTGCAAACGCTTGGCCAGGCCGTGCACTTGAATGTGATAAGCCTCGAAGCAGCGCTCGTCGCGTTTGGCCGGGTCGTTGGGGACGAAAGGAAAACGCTCGACACGGCGTAGCAAGGTGCGGGCGTCCGAGGGTATCCGAAAATCGAATTCCACCCGCCGGAATTGCCGAAGCTGCTCCCGATGTTCGCCAACGGCGTCGTTGAAACTGGTTAAACGCATGCGATCCTGGGCGAGCCGTTCCAGATCGATGTCCGCGGTGATGATCTGTTCATCCGCGGCGAATCGCTGTGATTCGGCCAGCAGCTCGTTGTTCTCGTAGATCAGGGCTTGGCCGTCCCAGGCTAGGTCGGTGGTGGATTCGCCCGGTCCGGCCGCCGAATACAGATAGGCGGCGATGCAGCGGCCCGATTGCGCGGCGCACAGGTCGCGGCGGTATTCCGCCTTGCCGATGGTGATGTTGCTGGCGGACAAATTGGCCAACACCGTGGCTCCCGCCAGGGCGGCATAGGTACTGGGCGGGACCGGCGTCCAAAGATCCTCGCAAATTTCCGTATGCAGCGCGAAATCCGGAATATTGCGCGCCTGATAGACCAAATCCGTTCCGAAAGGAACGCGCTGGCCCGCGTACGTCAACTCCCGGCCGACGGCCAGGCGTCCGGCGGTGAACTGACGTTTCTCGTAAAACTCGCGGTAATTGGGGAGATAACTTTTCGGCGTAATGCCCAGAAGCTGGCCCTGGTAAAGGGTCAAGGCGCAGTTGAACAGCTTGCCTTCGAAGCGCACGGGCGCGCCCACCAGCAGCAGGGGATACAACTCACGGCTGGATTCGATGAGTTGGACCACGGCCGCCTCGCTGGCGTCGAGCAACGCATCCTGATGGAACAGATCCTCGTTGCTGTAGGCCGAAAGGCCCAATTCCGGAAACAATGCGATGGCGGCCTGCCGTTCCGAGGCCCGCCGCGCCAGGCCCAGGGTTCGTTCCACGTTGTAGGCGGGATCGGCGACCCGCACGAAAGGCACGCAAACCGCGGCGCGGATGAAACCGTGGGCATAGATGCAGTGGAACGGCTTACTCACGAAGAGGCACTCCTGGGTGGCGGGTCGATCGGGGGCGCCCACCCGCCACGGTGGATGGAAAGGTCAGTCTGCAGTTTATAATCCGGCGCCGCAATACTTGCAGTAACGAGCGTCCGCGTCGTGGCCTTCGGCCGCACATGCCGGGCAGACCTGGGTGCTGATCGGCTGTTCGCCGGCGCGCGACAGGGCCACCGTGACGATGCCCGTGGGGACGGCGATGATGCCGTAACCCATGATCATCACCAGGCTGGCGAACAACTGGCCGACCCAGGTATGCGGCGAGATATCGCCGTAGCCGACCGTGGTCAGCGTCACGATGGCCCAGTACATGCCGCGTGGAATGCTGTCGAAACCGTTTTTCTCGCCTTCGATGAGATACATGAGGGCGCCGATGATCGTCACCAGTGTCAGAACCGTCAGCAGGAACACGATGATCTTGCGCCGCGTGCTCCATATCGCGGTGGCGAGAACCCGCCCCTCGCGGAGATAACGGGCCATCTTGAACACTCGGAAGACACGCAGCAGCCGTAGCGCGCGGATCACCATCAGCGACTGCATGCCCGGCACCAGCAGGCTCAAATAAGTGGGTAGAATCGCCAGCAGATCGACGATGCCGTAAAAGCTGACGGCATAGCGCCAGGGATGGCCGACGCAAACCAGACGCAGGGCGTATTCCGCGCTGAACAGGAGAGTGAGTAACCACTCGACAATGCGAAAAGCCAGAGCGTTGCGTTCACGCAAATCGGGCACGCTTTCCAGGAATACCACGATCACGCTGAGCACGATTAAAGCGATCAGCAGGACATCGAAAAGCTTACCCGCCGGCGTGTCGGCCTCGAAGATGATTTCATGGAGACGGCGCCGCCAAGCGGAACGATTCTCGCCCGGCGCTTCGGGGGATAGCTGCGATTCGGAAGTCGTTGGGGAGTGCGGTGGGCGCATACTGGCGTTTGCTGAGACGGCTCAGGGTCTATCGGTTAACCGAGCATTATGAGGAACTTCGGTCATGCCTGAAAAAATAATTCATTTTCCCGCCGAACGCCTGACGCTGGAAGGTTTGTTGCATCGGGCCGATGGAGAGCGCGGCGTCGTGATCACCCATCCGCATCCCTTGTACGGGGGCGATATGTACAATCCGGTGGTGGAAACGCTCAGCCGCGCCTACCAAGAGGCCGGTTATAGCACGCTGCGTTTCAATTTTCGTGGCGTTGGGGGTAGTGGCGGCGGATACGGCGGGGGGCAAGACGAGCGAGCGGATGTCGCGGCGGCGCTGGATTATCTGCGCGACCAGGGCAAGACGGTGCTCGATTTGGCGGGTTATTCCTTTGGCGCTTGGGTGAGCGCCCAGGTCGAGTGGGACGGTGGACTTCAGCGGATGATTCTGGTGTCACCGCCCGTGGGCTTCGCCGAATTCCGCGATTTTCCCAACCTGCCCGAATTGAAAGGGGTACTGACCGGAAGCAGCGACCCAATAGCGCCCGCGAAATTACTGGAGAAGCAGGTTCCGCAATGGAATCCGTCCGCCCGCCTGGTCGTGATCGACGGGGCGGATCATTTCTTTTCGGGAACCCTGGGTGATTTGTACACGGGGCTGGTCGGGCTTTTGTAGAATCATCCGTCGCGGGCGGCCCGACCGGCCGTCCGGTTCGCTATTAAGCGGTTGGAGCATCGGCAGCGAAGCGGAGAATCTGTTTCAGCAAGCGTCGGACGTCGTCCAGCGTGGTGTCCGGGTTCATGAAAACCAGGCGCAGATAACGCCGATCATGGAATTGGGTCGAGGTGATGTAGAAATCGCCTTGCGCCAAAATGCGTTTGCGTAGGTCAAGCTGGCGCTCATCCGAGCCCTGGACCCGGAAACAGAGTATGTTCGCCTCCGGCTCGATGGGTATCTCGATTCCGTCGAATTTCTTCAGTTCGTCATAGGCTTGCCCGGCTAAGCGGTACTGCCGTTCGACATACTGTGCCAGCCCTTGTTCCCCCAGGGCCGCGAGCACCAGGTAGAAGCGCAGACCCAGGCCGCTCTTGGTGCACTCCACGGTGCGATGAATGAAATCGAACCCCAGTTGCTCTTTGTCGTGGAAGAGATAGCTCGCTTCCTGTTGGAAAGCCGCGTCGAGACTCCGATGATCCCGTACCAGCAGGGCGGCGCAGACCGAGGATGTCCGCATCATCTTGTGGGTATCCCAGGTTAGGGAACTGGCCAACTCCAGACCGTCCAAGCGGTGACGATAACTGGACGACAATAGGGCGGTGGCCCCGTGAGCGCCGTCCACATGGAACCAGATGTCCTGATCCCGGCAGAACTCGCCGAGCGCGCGTAGCGGATCGTAGACGCCGACGGCTGTACTGCAGGCGTTGGCTACCAGCGCCAGGGGCGTTTTGCCGTCCGCGCGCAAACCGGCGAGCGTGGACGGGAGTGCCCGTGGGTCCATGGCCCCACGCGCATCGGTGGGAACGTAGTAAAGGTTGTCGGTCCCTATCCCGAGAATGCCGGCGGCGCGTTCAACGCTGTAATGGTGAGCGCCCGAGGCCATTACGGCCAGATCGGCCGAGTTCCCTTGTCGCCAAGCTTCGGGGCGAACCCGACTTCGCGCCGCGATCAGGGCCGTCAGGTTGGCTAACGATCCGCCGTGCGTCAGGACGCCACCGCCAAAGGTTCCTTCAGGTTGCTGTCCCGGATGCAACGGCGCCATCGTCCAGCCGATCTTGTCCAGCATCCAGTTGATGACGAAGTATTCGATGGCCGCCGCGCCTGGGCCCATTTCGTAAATCGCCATGGGATTGTTGGTCAACCCGTCGATCAGGGCTCCCACGGCCGCCGCGTGATGGGGGACCGCCACTTGATGACCCAGATAGCCGGGCTGATGGAGGTTGATGATGGTCGTCAGATAGCGGTCCATGAACCGTTGGAGCGATTCTCCCTCCAGTCCGCCATGACGTATGAAATGATCGAGTTGTAGATCGTCTATAAGGGCGGCCATGGGGCGTTGCGCCAGTACCGGCGTTGCCCGTGCGCGTGCCTGTGCAAGATGCTGATCCAGGGCCTTGGCTACCAGCGTCAAATCCGTTAGGAATGTCATGGGTGATGATACAACTGGGTTGAGAAAGGGTTGGGAATCCAGGTTGGATGGCTCATCAAGCGACCGGTTCCGGGGGAGCTCGCGGCGTTGTTTGGGAGACAGCCGCGAGTTCCCGATCAGTAGCGGGTGTTGTCCCGGCGCCGATGGCGACCCCGGCTTGACGGGGCTATATTTTCCCGGTCACGCGATCCCAGAATTCTTCGCGATGATTGGTGCGTGGGAACGGCTCGTCGGGGATGGGTGCCTGAAGAAATTCACACAAGGGACCCCAGCCGTCTTTGACCGCGAAAACGAGTAGTTGACTCTCCGGGATCGTCGCTTTGACCGCTTCATTGTGAGCGACGAAGGCGTTGATCATCCCGTCCCGGTCGAGGCTGCTCGGAAATCCCGTTTTGGCGATGACGGATTGGCTCATCGCCAACCACGCTTGCATCTCAAGCGGCGCTTGAGAGCTTTCGTTGAGCAGCTTGTAAATGGTGGCGGAGAAGCTGTCGGCCCATTTCTCCGGATTGCGATGCGTCAGCACGAATTTCGCCGATGGATAAGCTGCCAGCAACTCGCGGAAAAAACAGGCGGTGGGCCAATCCACCGCACTTTCATAACCCGCGTAGATGGATTGCCAGTCGGGCGATCCGCTGACCGCCGCGGACCAAAGCGGCACCTGCGTCGGCAAGTGATGAATGACCTCTTCCATGTGGTGACAAGGTCCCAGTCCGAGGCGATTGATGGCGAGCTTGAGCGAATAGGTGCCTGTGCGCCCGACCCCAGCTCCAATAACATGCATGGCCATAGAACGACTCTCCGGATGAAATTGAAACGAATGAAAACGATGGCAGGCTAGGATTTCCTTTTCTGAAATCTGAGCGAACCGCGGATTCTACGCTCGGCTCGATGCCTTGACACGGGAATTCGACGTCAAGCAACTGAAGTTGCCGAGCGTGGCCTACGGCCATTGCATTGTAAAGGCTCGTTGCGTTCCATCGCTCCAGTTCTTTTCGACCAACGACAGGCGATCGTCCGGATAAAGCCGCAGAATGGTGGAAGTCCGGGTGCCATAGCCGGGTGCTTCGATGAAGATGCTCGAAAGCTTCCGTTCCCATTCCAGCGACACCCCGGTATGGGGCAACTCGTCATCGGCGGCCGGGGTACGGTCGGCCAACAAGTCGAGCAAGGTCTCGTCGCTCGGGTCGGAGGGGGCGTCGAGTAGCTCGCGCAGGCGCTCGCGGCCGCGTTCCAGTTTGGGCCAGGGGGTATTCAGCAAATGATTGCTCAGTCCGTGATAACCCGGTTCCACGCGGCGGGGCTGCCCGTCATAGTTCGAAAGATACCCAAGCTCCCGGCCGTCGCCCACCAGCAGGTTGAAGCCGTTGTAATCGGCCGCGTGCGTCTGCAGTTCCGACAAATAATCGCCGGGCGTTCGTTGGCCACGTAGATAATCACTGACCAGATCGCCGCGCGAGGGGGCTTGCGGGTTGACCGACTGTGGATCACGAAAATTGGTGATGGCGGCGAAACGACCTCGGCGGCTTATGCCCAACCAGGTGCCGCCGGCCTGCAGATCCCGACCGGCCAGCAGGTCGGGTTCGTCTTCCCAATAACCCAGCGGCGCGGTTGGGCGGGCAAAGAACTCGTCGCGATTGGCGATCAGCAGGAGCGTGTATCGGGGATGGGCACGGTGGGCGAATAGGATGAGACACATGGCTGTATTATGCCGTCGAATCGAGTGACCAGATGACCTGCATGGCGTAATAGGTCAGCAATATTTCCAAAACCAGCAGCGCGATACTGATGACGATCAGGCTCCAGGCCATGCGCCTGGCCGCCCCACCGGTGCGCAATACCGTCGGGCGGATAACTTTCTGGCCGGGTAGAGGGAATTGGCCTGTTTCGAAAATACGCCGGGCGAGCCACAACAACCAACCGACCAGGGCGAATACCCCGACCGGCATGGCGAATATGATCCAGTGCGCCAGTCGGATCAGCTTCTGATGGTCCAGCGGATCGTCGGAGTGGACCAACGACCACGCGTAATCGTTCACGCCGTAGATCGTTAGAAATCCCAACAGCAACGCCGCGACGAGTCCCCACAACACGCGTCGGCGCAAGCGCGCGTTCGGACGGATGACGATTTTGCCCACGGTCGAATTCAGGCGTCGCCGGTAGCGATCGGTCGGGCTGGATCGCGTATCCATTCGCTCCAGGAACCGGCATACAAGCGCGAGCCGGGCAAGCCGGCGATCTCCATAGCCAGCAGGTTATGACAGGCGGTGACGCCGGAACCGCACATGTGCAGCACGCTTTTGGGGTCGCGTTCGCCGATTAGGGGGGTGAAACGGTTCCGGAGCGCGTCTGGGGATAAAAAGCGGCCGTCACCGTCGAGATTCTGATCGAGTGGCGCGCTGAGGGCATTGGGTACGTGCCCCGCCTGGGTATCGATGGGTTCCACTTCGCCGCGGTAGCGGGCTGTCGCCCGCGCGTCCATGAGCAGTTCCGCGCCATTGACCACGGTGTCCAGAATCACCGCATTCGTCACCCACAAACTGTCATTGGCGTGGCCCGTGAAGGGTTGCGGAAGCGGTTTGGGAACTTCGACGTCTACCGGCAGACCCAGCCGTCGCCAGGTTGCGAAGCCCCCATCGAGTACGGCTCGCCGGGTATGCCCCAGCCAGCCGAGCAGCCACCACAAGCGGGCGGCGATACTGCCGTTCGAGTCGTCATAGGCGATGACTTGAGTATGTGGGCCGATGCCCCACGCGCCTAGGGTTTGCGCAAGACGCCGTGGATCAGGCAGTGGATGGCGACCGCTGTCGGGCGTGATGGGATCGGACAAGTCCTCGTCCAGATGCGCATAGTGTGCGCCGGGCAGGTGGTTCTCCCGATAGGCGCGGCGGCCGGCCTCGGTGTCCATCAAATTGAATCGGCAGTCGACGATCACCCAATCCGGGTTGCCGAGTTGTCCGTGAAGGGTGCGCGGATCGATCAGGGTTTGGTACGCCATGGGGGTCGTGTTCCTGTGTTTTCAAGGCGCCGGTGATAACCACTCCAAGCGGATGTGAGCGGGTTCGTTTTGTCGCAAACCATCCCGCAGCTTCGTCAGGAGTGTTTGTAGGGTGGCGTCAAGCTGCCAGGGTGGATTGACGATGATCATACCGCAACCGTTCATGCCCAGCTTCGCATCGTAGGGAAAAAGACCCAATTCCGCGCATAGAACGGCTGGAATCCCAGCCTTGACCAGGGCCTGTTGGAAATGCGCGCTGGGTTGGCGATTCAGAACGGGATACCAGGCCGCCAACACGCCAGCGGGCCAGCGTTGCCGGGCCAGCAGTAGACCGTTGAGCAATCGCTGGAATTCGTCCCGCCGCTCGTAGGCCGGGTCCAGCAATACCAGGCCCCGTGCTTCCCTGGGCGGTAGAAGCGCCCGCAGCGCGGCGTAACCGTCGCCTTGATGCACCCCGACCTGACGGTCGCCGCTAAATTCATCTTTAAGCAGGCGATGATCCGCCGGATGCATTTCCATCAGCAGCAGCCGATCCTGCGGGCGTAACAGCGCACGCAGGATGCGTGGCGAGCCGGGATACCAGCGCAGTCCTGGTTCTCCCCGTTCGGTATTGAAGGCGCTCACGATTTTCAAGTAGTCCGCCAGTTCGGGCGCTATCGGGCCTTTTTTCCAGAATCGAAGAATGCCCTGGCGGTGTTCGGCGTTTTTCCTCGCCGGGTCGGCGTTCAGATCGTAACGGCCGGCGCCCGCGTGGGTTTCCATCAGGCACAACGGACGCTCCTTGCGCTGCAGGGTGTGAACCAATTGGATCAGAATGGCGTGTTTGAAAACGTCCGCGAAATTCCCGGCGTGGTAATGGTGACGATAACTGAGCATGGGTAATGAGTGAGTTAACTCGGCGCATCGCTGTAGGCGCTGATCCGTTGCTTGACGAGGGTTATGATCGCCGCGGCGATGGCCTCGAAGGGCGCCAGACCGGTATTCCATACGCAGTCGTAGAGTAGGGGATCGTCGATGTCGGCATGGAAGAAACTCTTCAACAGCCGGGTCCGATCCGTGTCCTGCTGGTTCATGATCCGATGGGCTTCGGCCTCGGGTTTGCCCAGCAACCCAGCCATGCGTTTGAGGCGCTGGTTTTCCGGAGCTACCAGGCGGACATGCACGCCCAGAGGCAGTTCACGGGTGACCTGCGAACCCGCCCGGCCAACGATGATGACCTTGCCCACCCGAGCTAAGGCGCGGATGTTTTCGAATAGCTTGCGGGCCACCTGGTTTTGATCGGATTGAGTGCCCAGCAAGCTGGATAGAAAGGTGTGAATTTGCGCGCGGTATTCCTCGGCCAGCAGAGAGTCCATCGAGACTTGTAAATGGGGATCTTGCGCCAATTTCTCGCAGAGTTGCTGGTCACAAACCTGCCAGCCTTGGAACAGAGCGTGGTTTTCTTCGCGTTCCATGATCGCTACCAAGGCTTCCGCGAGTCGATGCCCGCCCGCGCCTGCCTGGCGGGAAATGGTGACGAATGGCAGCGCCGTGGCTTTGGGTGCGCCTAGGATGGAGCTTCCCGCTTTCGCCATGCCGCTTAGAAAATGGTGTAGGCCACTGGTTTCCATAGTCTATGTCTCCTGTCAGGAGAAACTGTGTAGGCGCACCGGCCGCCGCCGCGCCCCCCAGCTTCCGGGATGGGCTTCGAATACCCCGGCGCAGCGAGCGCCGCAGTGGTCGCAGCGCCCGTCGGCGGTCATGTGCCAATCGCTGAGCTCATACCAATCACGCCCGATCAGTTTTCGGGAACACTGATGGCAGTAGGTGCTGCCACCCGCCGTATCGTGCACGTTACCCGTGTAGACGTGGTAAAGACCGTTACCCTTGGCGATTTTGCGGGCCCGCGTCAGTGTCGCGGCTGGGGTGGGCGGATGGTCGAGCATCTTCCAATCCGGGTGGAAGGCCGTGAAGTGCAAAGGGACATCCGGTCCGAGATGATCCATGATCCATCGGCTGAGCAAGTCGATCTCGCCGTCCGAATCGTTTTCGCCGGGAATGAGCAACGTCGTGATTTCGAACCAGACCTGGGTTTCCTGCTTGAGATGGATCAGGGTGTCCAATACCGTTTGCAAGTGGCCGCCGCACAATTTCCAGTAGAAACGTTCCGTAAACGCCTTGAGATCGACATTGGCGGCGTCCATGTGGCGGTAAAATTCCCGTCGAGGCTCATCGCACATATAGCCGGCGGTAACCGCCACCGAGCGAATGCCGTGTTCACGGCAGGCTTGCGCCACATCGATGGCGTATTCCAGAAAAATCACCGGATCGTTGTAGGTGAAGGCCACGCTGCGACAACCCAGGTCGTGCGCCACCCGAGCAATTTTTTCCGGCGCCGCGGCATCCGCCAGGGTATCCATCTCCCGGGATTTGCTCATATCCCAGTTCTGGCAAAATTTGCAGGCCAGATTGCAGCCCGCCGTGCCGAAGGACAGAATCGGCGTGCCGGGTAGAAAGTGGTTCAGGGGTTTCTTTTCGACGGGGTCGATGCAAAAGCCGCTGGAGCGTCCATAGGTCGTCAATACGATACGATCGTCGTGGCGGGCGCGCACGAAACACAATCCTTGCTGACCATCCTGCAGTTTGCAATATCGTGGGCAGACGTCGCATTGAATGCGGCCATCGTCCAGCGTATGCCAATAATGGGTGGGAAAAAGGGAATGGTTTGCGGTTGGCGAAGTCATTGGCGTTGCCCCTGTAGAGCGTGTCAGTCAACAGTCAGTCCAGGGCTGGGATGCGATTGCACCCTGCCTTCGTGGTCTGAAAAACAGTAATATTGACAGGGTAATTATACCATCCAAGCAAACTGGCTCGGTGCTGTAACAGATCTGCGACAAACCCTAGAATCGGCAGTTCGGAAACCTGCCATGAAAGGAGGAAGACGCCATGCTGACGGTCCGTCAGCCCGCTGTCGCGGGCATGTTTTATCCCGCTGATCCCACTGTGTTACACCAGGAAGTTCGCGGTTTTCTGGATCAGGTCGCCACGGCCGGCCCTGTACCCAAGGCTATCATCGTCCCCCACGCCGGCTATGTCTATTCCGGTCCGGTCGCCGCTTCCGCCTATGCCCGTCTGCAAGCCGCGAACGGGAGTATTCGGCGGGTGGTATTGCTTGGCCCCAGTCATCGTGTCGGCTTCAACGGTATCGCGGTCAGCGGGATGCAGGCATTCGCCACGCCCCTGGGCCTGGTCCCCTTGGATTACGAGGCGATCGCCCGGATCAGGCATCTGCCGCAGGTTGTGTCCCTGGAGCGGGCTCACGAACGCGAACACAGCCTGGAGGTTCACTTGCCGTTTCTTCAGGAGGTGTTGGGCGAGTTCAACCTGGTCCCGTTGGTGGTGGGAACGGCCGAGCCCCAACCCGTCGGGGAGGTTCTGGAAATCTTGTGGGGAGGACCGGAGACGCTGCTGGTGATCAGTTCCGATCTCAGTCATTATCATGACTATGAAACGGCACGTAGACTGGATGCGGCTACCTCCCGGGCGATCGAGGGGTTCCGCTACGAGGATATCGTTTATGAGAGCGCCTGTGGCCGCAATCCGGTCAACGGCCTATTATGGGCGGCTCGGCGTCGCGATTTGAAAGTCGAGACTCTCGATTTGCGAAATTCCGGTGATACCGCCGGTCCACGTGATCAAGTGGTAGGGTACGGTTCCTATGCCTTCTCTGAATAACAGCCTGACGCCCGCGGAGCGGGGAATTCTGTTGGATGTCGCGCGCCGCTCCATTGCGAGCGGCCTGGAGCATGGATGCCCTTTGCCGGTGGAACCGGCGGATTATCCGGAAATGCTCAGACCCTTGCGGGCCACCTTCGTAACGTTGGAAAAGGCTGGCCGGTTACGCGGTTGTATCGGTACGCTGGAGGCGATCAAACCCTTGGTGGAAGATGTGGCCGACCATGCCTTCGCGGCGGCTTTCGAGGACCCCCGTTTCCCGCCGTTGGACAAGGCGGAATGGCCAGGGATGAGTCTGCATGTCGCCGTGCTGTCGCCGCCCAAAGCGCTGACGGCACGCACCGAGGATGAGTTGTTGAAACAGTTGCGCCCCGGCGTTGACGGTGTAATCCTGCGCCTGGGCGCCCGCCGCGCTACCTTTTTGCCCAGCGTGTGGGAAAGCCTGTCCGACCCTTACATTTTTCTAGCCCAACTCAAGCAGAAAGCGGGCCTGCCCTTGGATTTCTGGTCCGACGAGATGCGTGCGGAACGTTACACCACTGAATCCTTCGCCGACGTAACCGCCGTCCAGCCGGATGGGTGACCTGCTTATCCGGCGGGTTTGTTTCTACGTTGCGATGAAAAAATCGCGGAAGTCAGTTTCGCGCTGGGCCTGTCGTCGTTATCAAAGCCATCGCTGTTCGGATCGTGGATCAGCCGGAACTGGATTTGCGCGAACGAGAGCCGGTCGTTGGCGTTGATGCGGGTTTCCAAGGCGACTCGTTCGCCATTGACGAAGGTGCCGTTCGTGCTGCCGAGATCGCGTATCACGAGATGGTTGCCGCGACGGAATATCTCGGCGTGTTCGCGCGAGACTTCAGCCGACGCGATCCGCAGATGAAGTCCGGCCTGCCGACCGATGCGAAAGGGCATCTGGTTGATGGGTAGCCGCTGTATCACGCCGCTTTGATCGAATACCCCTTCCAGATACCATCCGATGAGGATGCTGGTTTCTGGCCAGCTTTGCGAAGCGTGGGCCTGCGTGGCTAGGCGTAGGGGCTTCTTGCTGTTTATCAGTAATTCAATGCTGTGCTCTTTCCAGTGTTCTAGCCAGGTCGGTAAATCGGGGCCCGGCATGGGCTTTCCGATCAGATAACCCTGTACTTGATCGCAGCCGAGACGGGAGAGTAAATCCCAGTGTTGCTGGGTTTCTACGCCTTCCGCGACAACCCGCATGCCGAGTTTGCGAGCCATGGCGAACATGGATTCCAGGATGACTAGTGAATCCTGATTTTTCACGGCTTCATGTACGAAAAACCGGTCGATTTTTAACTCACTGAAGGGAATGCGTTGCAGTTGCTGAATCGTGGCATAGCCGGTGCCGAAATCATCGATGGATAAGTCGACGCCTTGCTGGGCCAGTTGGGCCAGCACGTTCAAGGGTGTGATGGCGTCTTTAAGTAAGCCGCTTTCCGTGATTTCCAGAATGATCTGGTCGGGTTTCACCCGGTGTTGACTGGCCAGGCTGGACAGTGTTTCCGGCAGAATGGCTTCGTTGAGATTGAAGATGGAGACGTTGATCGCGATTTTGAGTCGCAGCCCTTGTTTCGTCCAGGCGGCGCATTGGGCAAACGCCTGATTGGCGATGTTTTTGAGCAAGACCGTGATCATTCCCCCTTCTTCGGCCAGAGGGATGAACAGCCCCGGCAAAATCAAGCCTTTAGTCGGGTGCGACAAGCGGGCAAGGACTTCGACACCTGCCAAGTCGCCGGACCGAGGGTTGACCTTGGGCTGATAATAAGCCACCAGATCCTCGGCTATAAGACATTGATAAAGTTCTTCGCGGGTAATCATCTGCCCTGAGTTGTCCCCGCTCAAAGGTAAAGCCAACCACGCCTCCTGAAATAGACGGGTTAGTTCCCCGGTGGTAAACGGTTTCGTGAGGGTGCCGATGACCAGCATTCCCTGTTGTTCAGCCGACTCGGCGAAATGCTGTAATTCTTGGTCGGGAAGATCGCCAATCAAAACCAGGTTGGCCTGTTGGGGCGGAGTCAACTGATGCAACAAATATCCGATGCTCATACTGGCCTTGGACAGCGCACCGAGATCAATAACCAGCAGATTGGTGTCGAGCCTGTAGAGCGCTTCGAATTCTGCCCGATCGGTGACCATCTTCGTTTCAAAGCCGGTTTTTTCTGCCACGTCGGCGATGAGATTACCCAACACAGGATCATTTTCGAATACCAGCAGTTTCAGCGTGGGCATCTCCTGACGTCCTGTTACGATGGGCAGGCAGTGAGGTCTATTGTAAGTGATAAAACACCGTAAACATTTGCTGCGAATCGAGCCTCAATCATCCGTGTTCCTCATCCGTGTTCCATATTGGCGGCAAGAAATTTATACGATCAACTTCCCTAAACTTAGTGAAATGATTTATATGATCTTGTTCAGCATCCCTTATTTCCCCAACCTAAGCTGGGGAAATAACGTGACTCGATTTCATTACTTCTGTTTTTTATAGCGCAAACGTTCCTGTTCGGCCTCAAATAAAATGGAAGCTAGCTCGTGTAGGCCCTCCTCCTCGGCACATTCAGAAATCTCCGACCAGGTAGCCCCTTGATCGATAGCAGCGGCTGTTTTGCTGCCTTCGGGGAGGTTCTTGCGAAAATTCGCAATGATCCCGCCCGCCAGGGAATGGAGGTCTTCCTGGGGCCCGGTGGGAGTGCGTAATTCTTCCTGTTGAGCTTCGAACAGCACGGAGGCGAGTTCGTGCAGGCCTTCCTCCTCGGCGCATTCCGAGATTTCCGTCAACGAGGCGCCCTTATCGATGGCGGCCGCCGTTTTACTGCCGACCGGCAGGCTATGACGGAAGGAAAGGATGATGTCATCAATATTTTTCATTTCCACAATATCGAACTCCGCTTTTACTTTTGGAAAAGTGGACTAGCTACAGAACAGGGCGTGCATGGTTGTTTCCTGGTTGGGTTCTTGCGTTCGCCCATCGCATGATGGTTCAGACCCGTCGACTTGGCTGAGGTATGGTGATCCAGACGGCGCCTTAAGGATGGTCTGCATCACCGAGCTAACAAGTGTCTGGGCTAAACAAACCTAGTCCTTTAATGAATATACCTTTGCTCATCCCCGCGATCAACAAAGCGTCCCGTAAAAACAGGGCTGTAGTGAATATCAATTTATATCATCATCATATTTATATCATCTTATAATGCTCATTAGGAACTTATCTTAACCCCTGTGCTTCCCTTATAGTGTATGGATGGGCATCATTCGTCGGCCCAGACGAACTGTGCGCCTATCCATAGACCAGCCGTTCCGTGGGAATCGCTCACAATCGCTCGGGAACCTGCCTGAAAATCCAACGGGAACACCTCAATGCTTGATCAGAAACTACTCAGAGTCGACTTGGAAGAAACCGCGCGCCGCCTGGCCCGTCGAGGATTTCAACTGGATACGCAACGCTTGGCGGAGTTTGAGTCGCAGCGCAAAGCGTTACAAGTACGCACGCAGGAACTTCAAAATACCCGCAATACCCGCTCGAAAGCGGTTGGTCAAGCCAAGGCGGCCGGTCAGGATATTCAGCCTTTGTTGGCGGAAGTCGCCAATTTGGGCGATGAACTCAAACAAATCCAGGAGCAGCTTAATCAAGTCCAGGCTCAACTGACAGCCGTTCAGCTTGAGATACCCAATATTCCCCATGAGTCCGTGCCGGAAGGACGGAACGAGGAAGATAATCGGGAAATCCGCCGCTGGGGAGAACCTCGCTCGTTCGATTTCACACCGCGCGATCATGTCGATTTGGGTGGACAATTACTGGATTTCGAAGCCGCGGTCAAATTGACGGGATCGCGGTTCGTCGTGTTGGCCGGGCCCTTGGCCAGGATGCATAGGGCGCTCACCCAGTTCATGCTGGATCTTCATGGACAAAAGCATGGCTATCAGGAAATGTACGTGCCCGTACTCGTCAACGCCGACAGCCTTCAAGGCACCGGTCAATTGCCCAAATTCGAGGAGGATTTATTCGGCCTGAAGGGCGATATGGCGTATTACCTCATCCCCACGGCCGAAGTGCCGGTCACCAACCTGGCGCGCGATACGATCACCGAAGCGGGCGAGTTGCCCCGCAAATATGTCGCCCATACGCCCTGTTTCCGTAGCGAGGCCGGCTCTTATGGCAAAGATGTACGGGGCATGATTCGTCAGCATCAATTCGAGAAAGTCGAACTGGTGCAAATGGTGGCCCCGACCGATTCCTATGCGGCCCTTGAGGAACTGACTGGCCATGCGGAAACCGTGTTGCAGAGTTTGAATCTGCCTTATCGCGTGGTGGCTTTGTGCACCGGAGATCTCGGCTTCGCGTCCGCAAAAACTTACGATCTGGAAGTGTGGCTTCCCGGCCAGCAAAAATACCGGGAAATCTCCTCCTGCAGTAATTTCGAGGATTTCCAGGCTCGGCGGCTGCAAGCCCGCTGGCGTAATCCCAGCACGGGTAAACCGGAACTGCTGCATACTTTGAACGGGTCCGGGTTGGCGGTAGGGCGTACCTTGGTTGCCGTCATGGAGAACTATCAGGATGCCCAGGGTCGTATCCATGTCCCCGAAGTGCTGCGCCCGTATATGAGCGGGATGGAAGTCATTGCGCCTTGAACGGCTGCCCGGAGAGTTCCCCTTCGGCAGGGCCGGCAGCCAAGTGGAAACGATTTTTGCCTTGCCGTTTGGCTTTGTACATGGCGGCATCGGCTTGTCGAAGCAGTGTCTCAACGTCGTTGGCATGCTGTGGATAGATGGCTATCCCAATGCTACCGCTGACCGTGGCGGTGCCGCTGTCCAGAACCACCGGGCGGTTCATGGCGCGAAGAAATTTCTCCGCCACACGCACGGCTTGCTCTGGCGCATTCAAATTGAGCAACAACGCGGTGAATTCATCTCCGGCCAGCCGGGCTAGCGTGTCGCTGGCGCGAATGCAGCGATATAAGCGTTGTCCCATGGTCTGTAACAGACTATCTCCAGCGGCGTGGCCGTAAGTATCGTTGACGGCCTTAAATCCATCCAAATCAAGAAACAGCAGCGCGAAACGCTGTCCCATACGGTTGGCCTGGGCTTCCGCCTGGAGCAACCGGTCCATGAACAGGTAGCGATTGGGAAGGTTGGTCAGCAGATCGAAGTTGGCCTGGCGCCAAATGCGCTCCTGATCTTCCTTGTGCAGGGTAATATCGTGGAACACGCCGACATAACGAACAATCGCGCCGTTGGCATTCTTGATGGAGGCCAGCGACAACCATGCGACGAAAGCTTCGCCATTCTTGCGCCGGCCGCGTATCTCTCCCCGCCAAGCCTCCGTCGTGATGAGCGTGCGCCGTAGCGCACGAAATTGAGCGCGGCTGAAGTGCTCATTATTGAAGAAGAACGGTCTTCTGCCGGCCAATTGCGCCTCCGGGTAACCCGTCAAGCGCATGAAAGCCGGGTTGACCGACTCGATGCGATGGAAAGCGTCCGTAATGGCGATCCCTTCGCTGGTGGTGTCCAATACCGTGGCGGCCAAGCGCAGTTGCTCTTCCAAACGTTTACGTTCGGTGATGTCGGCGTAGACTGTGACGAAACCGCCGTCCGGCAAGGGATTCCCGCGAATTTCGAGGGCTGTGCCATTGGACCGCAAGCGTTCGAAATGATGGGGGACCGGATGGTGGGCCAAAGCCAATCGTTCCGCGACTTGCTGTTCCACGTCCCCAGGACCGTATTCTCCTCGGTACGCGTTGAAACGCACCATCTCCTCGAAGGTCGTCGGACGTTGCTTCAAATCATTGGGAATGCCCAGCAATTCGAAAAAGCGGTTATTCCAAACCACAATATTCAGATCTTTGTCGAAAACGCTCAGTCCCTGCCCGAGATGATCCACCGTCATTTGTAAAAGGGCGGACTTTTCCGCCAGGGCCTTTTCGCGGTGCTGGGTTTCTTGGCGCACGAGTTCAGTGACATCGGTTATCAGAACCAGTGTGTACGGCCGTGGAACTCGGTGCTCTAGCCATTGAATCCAACGTTTGTCGGGCAGTTGCAAGGCGGCGGCGGGAGTCCCGTCGAGCAGGACGGGTTGTGTCCAATCGTCCAATATTTGCCGGTGTCGCGCCCAGGGGGTGCCCGGTTTGACCCACTCCGGTGGCAACCCTAACATCGCTTGGAAGCTCGCATTGCACATCACCAGGCGTTGTTCGGCATTGTAGAACGCTAACCCATGAGGCATGACGTCGAGCGCGGCCAAGAGACGGATTTCCATAAGATCGGCCGCGTGTCGCTCTGAATCGCGGGCGCGGTGACCTATCGATCCCCATTGCCAGGCCGGGCGTGCCGGCGGTTCGTCGACGGGAACCGGGATCCGTTGAACTGGACGATGCTTGGATTGCAGGAAGTGTGACCGCAGGTAGAACAAGGCCGCCAGGGTGCTGGCGACAAAAGCGGTTGCCAGCAAGATGAGTTCACGCGTGGAGTACGGTGACGAAGTTAACAAATACCACAGACCCAGCGCCAAGAATGGCGCGACTAATACCAGCCATACGGTGGGTATGGGCACTGATTTGGCGGATATTCCTTTAACCATAAGCGGGTCTGCCTGTTTTGCGACGGCTTGCTGATTCTGCGCGTGCTGAGAGCTTCACGGAAAAGACGCAACGCGGTTAGCAAAGACGTCATTGGCGAATTCCTGCGGCATGCGCATAACAGTATAACCAACTCGATCACCGTCCTGTCGAGTGGGGGAGGGGCAGAGGCTCGGGCTTTGACGTATTTCCTGGATGGCGTGGGGAGAAGAAACTCGAATCCGATCAGTCCTTAACGGTCCAGGGCTTACCGTGATCGTCCAAATACATTCGCTGCATTTCCTCCAAGTTGAAGGGACGCGATCCCAGGCGTCCGAATACAGCGATTTGGTGACCTGTTTCATCGACCGCCCGATCCCTGTCCAGACCCTTGGATAGGGACAGCGCCGGCGTTTGCGTGGGATAGGTGGCGATCAGTTGCGGATTGGGTTCGGGGCTGTAGCCGTAAAAGCGGGGCTGAATCTCGGGCGAGGTGAGTTGCAGCACCTTGAGGCCGTTGCGGCCATCCGCTACGTAGGCGAACAGGCTGGCGTTGGTGGTGCCGACGATCACGTCGCGCGCATCGTTGAGCTGGCCTTGCGCGGAATACCGTTGATACAGTTTCGGGCGTTCAGGCTGGGTCACGTCGATAATGGCCAGTCCCTCCGGCCCGGCGGCGACATAGGCGTAGGTGCGCGCCACGTATATCCGGTGGGCGTCCTGCATCGGCACCCAGGCGTCCGGCACGAGCTTGGGTTGTTCGGGATGCGTGACGTCGATCACCCGTAAGCCGCCCCGATCGGTTACGAACAAGTAGCGGAACTGAAGCGCCGAGGCCCGCACGTCGTCCAATTTCACCACCGCCGCCACCTTGGGTTGCAGGGGCTGATCCATATTCAGTATGACCAGGCCGGCATCGGCGGCGATATAAACGTAATGCCCCCCGATGGTAATGTGCCGCGCGCCGTTGAGAACGCCGTTCTCGTTCCAGGTCAGCGCCCGTTCGAGGAAATTGTTGCGTGGCTCGCCGTCGGCCAACGTATTGATGTCGGTGAGGATCAGCCCCTCTTCGGCGTCCGTGATCAAGGCATAGTTGTAGATGGGATGGAAATCCTGTTCCTGATTGGCGTCGTTCATCAACGTCGTCATCGCCGCCGCCGTCAAGCCGAAGCCCGGTTGATGACGGCGTTGCGGATGAATAGGCTGATTGGTGGGTAACGCCACGCAAGTCGCATCACGCGACTTAATGCGGGTGTTATGCCCCAGCGGCGAGAATGGCGCCGTGATGAAACGCTGCGAAAACCCCTTGTTGGCGATGTTGGCGACGTCGTAAGCCTCCATACCCTGCTTGCCCTGAGCCACGTAGAGATATTCTCCACGCAGTTGCAGACAGCCGACTGAATCGCCGGCCTTGTGATCATAGGCTTCCTGCAGAACGCGGTTGCGTTCCTGATGCTGCTTGTACCAATCGGGATAGGCGTAACGGTCCAAATAGCTTCCGATTACGGCCTGGGGTTCGTCCCACTCCGTGACGCGCACGGCCTCGATGGCGTCGTCCGTACCGACCCAGGCGTTGTAGCCCACGAAATTGACGAAATTGGTGCCCAACAGCAGTAACTGGGCCATGATCGCGTTGTTGTCGTTGTCCTGTGACAAATGACAGTCGCTGCAGGTCTTGGTCTCGGTCTTGCGCACGGTATGCGGGAAGTGCGGCGCGAAAGCCTGCGAACTGAAGCCGCTGGCCGCGATGGGCGGCTGTTGGATGTAGATCAACTCGCGGTTGGAGTTGCGCGACGACAGAACCAGAGCCGATGACGAGCGTACCGGCGCGATGCGTCCGCCTTTGGCCGGACCATGGCGACCGAGTTGATACATCTGATCGCGGGCCACCTGCGGATTGTAAGTGGCGAAATTGCGGGTTTCGTCGCGATCGTAATGATGCCGCCGGGTTTTCCAGTTAGCCTGAATCGGCAGATGACAGCCGGCGCAACTGGTCGCCCAGGAGCTGTGACAGGCAAAGCAAGTCATCTCCTCGTTAGGATGCGCCCAGTCCTTGGGGTTTACCCCAGGACCCCAGGATTGGCTGTTAGGATCGCGCGACATGGTCTTGGCGCGCGCCGCCTTGGGGTTGTAATGGGGATTGTTCGGGTTGACGGAATCCTTGACCAGGGACACTTCCCATTCCCGGTCGGGATATAGGGCCGCTCGCTGAAATAACCGGCCCTGCCGCCATTCGAAACGCGGCCGGCCGTCTTGGGTGCGTAGCAGACTCAGGTCGGTGCCGCCCGGTGGAGCCGCCGGTCCACTGGTGCGCAGGGTCGGATAGTCCTTCACCGTGCCGTGGCAGTCTACGCAATCGATTTCCACCGCCTGGGCCACTTCGCCGTAAATATGCCCGTTGCCATGCGCATCCTGGGTGAAATGGCAATCCACGCAATGCATGCCCACATCCATATGAACCGACGACAGATGCACGGCCTTGTCGAATTTGTGCGGATCGTCATCCGCGACCCGATGGCCCTGGGCATCCAGAAGATTCCCGGCCCGGTCGCGCTTGAACACCGCCCGGAAGTTCCAGCCGTGACCGTGATAATCGGCGAACTGAGTGTCGTTAAGCTTAGGATTCAGATCCGCGACCTGCTTGAGAAAATCCAGATCGCCCCATAGGCCGCGGGTCGCCGCTTCCTCGGGATTGCGTTGGAGAATTTCGAATGCCTTGTCATGACCGACAATCTGTTCCTTTTGCACCTTCGTGCCCGGCAGCACGTCCCATTGACTGACATAACGCTGTTTGTCCGGCCACATGGAAGGCGCGTCGGATTCGTAGTCCCACATGGTGTAGCCCAGATAGCTGTTGACGAACACATTGGGCTGATGCATGTGACAAATCATGCACTGGCTGGTGGGAATGGCGCGGGTAAACTCGTGCTTGAGCGGGTGTCCCGGTTCGTTGCGGGCGATCGTCGGGTCCACGGACTGCGTAGTGCCGTCATGGCCGAATCGGGCGTAAGGCCCGGAATGATCGGGATCGCGGTCGTTACTGTAGATTACGTGGCAGGCGGAACAGCCGGAAGAACGATAGTCGCCGGGTTGATCGTTGGTGCCCATGAACCAGGTAAACGGATCGTTGAGGCGGGTCTTATAGATGTTGATTACCGGTACGGCGATGCGTGCGCCGGTTCCCGGACCGCGGTTGGACTGGCGGATGTCGGGGCGGCCCGGTTCCTCCAGGCGTTGAATCTGCCCCAGGGCATTGGGTAAACCGGTTTCCGGGAACAGATTGCCGATGTTGCGTCCCCCGCGTTCGAAGACCCTGAAGATGTCCGCCGGCGGCAAGGCTTCCCAAGTCGGCATCGGCGCCAGTTGCGCCAGCACGCCTTTGGCCTGCATGGCGGCGTCGGGCGCAATGGGATTCTTGATGGTCGCGCCCAGGGTGATCAATTCCCCGTTGTGGGCGGCTTCCTTGGCTTCCTCGCCACTGAGCGGCTGATACGATTCACCCAACACATAGTGTTTGAAAGGCAGAATGCCGTTGTTATAGGACGCGCCGCCCCACAACATGGCGCCGGTCGCCATCAAGCTGCGTTCCGCAGCCAGGATTTCCGGCAGATGGCAGGCGCCGCAGGAATCCCGGGCCACCCGGTAATCGCCCGGATTGATGAAACGGATGAATTCCGGACTCTCCAGATTGAGCAACGAATACGTTTCTTTCGCCGTGGCGCTGTCCGGATAATGCCAGGATTCGGGATAGAGCGGCAGCACGTGGGCCTGCTCCGTAAGCGAGGTATAGGCCGCCTCGCCGGAATGAACCCCCGGCGGCAATACGATCCGGGCATCGCCTCCGTGGCAATCGGTGCAACCCAGCACCACGCCGGGATTCTGGTGCATGGAGAACTGATCGGTCTGGGTATGACAACTCACGCAACCCGCGCTCTTGGCATTCGCCTCCATCTGGGTCTGAAAAGCCGGAGCGGGCGGTGTGGGAGCATATTCGCGGTGTTGCGGGTGTTCGTCCGAGGAAGCCATCGCCAGACCCAACGGCAGCAGCCACCCCATCAATGCCTGAATCATGACCGACCGGACGGTGGAACGCTTGTCGGAGGATTTTCTCTTGTTCATCGCTCGTTCGCCTTGCCTGACACGGCCTCCTCGCGGATACGCCGTCAGTAGGTCAGGACCATATTCGCCAGAATGGAATAGGGGGTGTCGTCATCACCGTACAAATCCACGAAACCGTCGCCGGGCACCAACACCGCGCCCGACAAGCGGAACACGACGTTCTGAATGAAATTGGGCCGGTAGATCAGTGACGCGGACAAATCCCATCCAATGTCGGAATCGATGGACGCCTGGTTGCGCAAAACCTCCAAAACGGCCGTGTCGTTGAAGTACAGCTTGTTGGCGTTGAAGGACAGGCGCAGTTCCGGGGTGACGTCGAAATCTCCGCCCACGCCGAACAGGATCAGACCCGGATTGGTGAAATTGGATTGGCCGAGATCCTTGGACGTGCGCAACGAGTTCAGAATGCCGTTGCGGGTGGACAAGGAGACCCCGCCCCCACCGATCAACGGCACGGCCTGGCGTATCCAGTAACTGGCGTCCGCCCCGGCGAACAGGGGATTCTCGAAAATGGCGTCGTACCCTTCCGCGCGGTCGTCGTAGGGATCACTGTCGCCGGTGGCATAGAGGAGGGAACCGCGCAGGCGAATCCAGTCGAAATCCATGGACCCCTCGGCCGCGGCGAAGAACGCCCGGATGTCGAGATCCTTGTCGACGAAAACGCCCGGCGATTCTTTACCGAAAGCGTAGTAAGCCGAGGCGGTGAGATTGAGCCGACCGAAATGACCGTCGCCGTTGTAGCCGAGATAGGTCACGTCGTAATCCCGTCCTCGCTCCATGCCGATGGGGGCGGGGCGGGCGAGAAAACCGTTTTTGTCGAAGTACAGGCCGTCGTCGCCCTCGCGGTTGCGGTTATACGCCGCCGTGATCTGGGAGGTGAACCCGCGGCTGGGAAAGTCCTGGCGATACAGATTGGCGAAGAAAATGTCGTCGTCGCGCAGACTAGCGGTGACATCGTTCAAGCCGCTGTTGGTGTCCTTTTCCAGGCGGCGGAACCACGCCAGATTGTATTGCCAGAGATTGTTGTCGCGGGAGCCGAACAAGCGCACGCCCAGTTGATTGTCCTGGAACAGAAAGCCACGGAAGTCCGATGAGAATGGCTGAATGCCGAAGCGAACGCTGTCGAAGTCGTAGCGGTCGGAGACATTGCGTAAATGGATGTCGGCGAAGGCTTCCTGCAAACCGACGAACGAGTCGCTTCGGTCCTCGCCGTCCTGTGGATCGATGTACAGCAGCCTGAGTTCTTCGGTCTTGACATAGTTGTAGTTGAACACCGGCGTCAGGCGGAATTCGTAGTCCGGTGGCCGGAATACCGTGTCGCCCTTGTAAAGCACCAGGCCCAGAATCAGGTTCTGATTGAAAAAGAATTGATTGCCATCGCCGATCACGTCCAGATTGCCGGAACCCTGGCTGACCTGCGGCGCGACGGGAACCGGGAAATTGCGAGGTTCGAGGACCGTATCCGAGATCAAGGTGACGTTGAAAAACCAGTCACGGCCAAAAACCGGCCGATCGCCTTTGAGTAGATTGCGGTTATAGGGGTCCAGCCAGTTCTCCGGGCTGATATTCAAATCCTTGGAGAGCCGCCAGCGATCCGGCACCGGAATGAATTCGCCGGGTTCATCCGGCGCCGGCGGTTCGGTCTGACCCAGGCCGGTGCGGCGGTTGGGGTCCGGCAAGGGGCGGGTCGGTTCCGGCGGTGGCTCATAAAGGCCGGGTCGGCGACGTTCGTCCTCCGCCAGAGGGGGCGGAGGGGTCATGGGCCGGGTCCGAATGGGGTGTGTCTCGCCCCCCGGTCGCTGGCGCTTGATACCGGGCGGCGGTGGCGGCGAAAGCGCCTGAGTTTCCAGGCTGGTTTCCGAGGCGCTCTGAGCAGCCGTTTCCGAGGCGCCATCCGGGGTCGCCGTCGTGCCTTCCTGAACTGTGGGCGGCTCTCCCTCGACGGTTCGTTCCTCCGACCCCGTGGTCGATTGCGCGCCCTCCGGCGTGACCGTGGGGCTTTCCGCCGGTTGGTCGGTGCTGAGGGTGTCCGGTTCAGGCGAAACGTCGGGTTCTTGCGGGGTGTCCGAGCGGCGGCGCTTGACCTGGGCGAACAGAAAACGCTTGTCCAGCCCTTGGTATTGCGGTTCGTCCGCCGGCGGCGGGGTGTCGTTCCAAACATGCCGGTCGCCCGCTTCGGCCGCGCTCCCCAACCCCGGCAAGGCGAGCAACCCGAAGCTCAGGCAGAAATGAAGCAGTGTCATGGGTTTCATGTCGAGGCTCACTTGCCGTCACAGACGTCCTGGTCCGTGCTATCCAGAAAGGGTGACTGGGGACATTGCACGAAGCGGAGATTCACGCCGAACGAAGGCACGCGGATGGTGTCCGCCCGGATGGCCGTGGGCGCGTTGTTGATCGTGCCCAGTTCCTGGCCGGCGTTGTACAGTCCGAGGAACGCCACCATATCGTCCTGATCCACGCCGTCGCCCGAAACCCCGATCCCGCCGACCAAGACGTCGCCTTTGTAAACGGGCACGCTGCCAGGAAAAATCTGGATGCCGCTGCGAATTCGGTCGAGGGCGGTGCCGGTCGTGGGAAAGGTGCAGGTCGTCGGCGTATCGGGCGAAGCGCCATCCGTGAGTACGAAGACGACATGCGCGATAATCTGATTCATCACCAGATCCAGTTGCATACCATCGGTGAACGGGCTCCAACTGGCGAAGGGTTTGCTGAACGGACCGTTGGCGCTGCCCGTGTCGCCGTCGGGAAAGAACGGCCGTGACATATTGCCGCCGGCTCGATCGCTGAAGGCGAAAGCCCCGTCGGCCAGCGCGGTCGGCAGACCCAGGAAATCCCTCACCGCCAACACGTAAGTGTCGAAGAGGTTGATGGTGACGCCGCTGGGCGTGGCGTCGGGATTGAGGTATACCGTGTTCGGCGCTATCGCGAGGGCGTCGGCGGCGCCGGCGCTGGAAAAGAACGCGGCGGTACGCGCCTTTTGCAGGGAGACGTCGGTGCCGAACACCGGCGCATCGCGGGAGCGGACCAGGCCCAACACCGAACCGTCGGTATCCACCACGGAAATCGTGACCCGCGCCGGCGTACCCAATGGTTGGCGGATCTGCGCCCGGGCCCGGTTGGCGATGTCCAGGCCGTGGCGAAGAATGCCGGTCACTTCGGCAGCGTTCAATAATTCGCCGGATCGGGGTGGATAACGGTTGTTGCCGGAAGCGTCGACCAGCACATAGCCATCCTGTCCGGGAAATAAATCCGGTGCGACTTGATCGGCCGGCGCGACGCCGGATTCCGGCTCGCCAAAGGCGGCGCCCCGCACCAGGGTTCCGTCGCTGTAACCGGTGACCGTCAGCACCTGGCCGGCCAGGGTGGAAAACGGCGGAGCCAGGGACGGTTGGCTCGCCAGATCCCCGAATTCAGCATCGCTGAAACGCAGGGTTTTACCATCGACGACGATGTGGTCGGCTTGCCGATCGCTGGACGCGGAAAAGCCCGCCGTGCCAGCCAAGGCGATCATTTCGTCGCTGCTGCGATCGACGTTGCCGATATCCAAATCCAGGCTGTACAAACCGTCGGACATCACCCCGATGCCGCCGACCGGCGCGCCGTTCTTGTACAACGGAAAACCGCCCGGATCGGCCGAAAGGCCCAGTGGCGAGCGTTTCGGACCGAGTTGGGCGTCCTCGGGAAAGCGGCGGGCAAGATCGGAACACGGCAGTTGACTGAACTGCACGCCGAACAACGGACCGCCCGGCTGACCCTGTTCGCCGGGATTGAAGTGTTCCTGCACGATCTGACTGGCCACGCGGGTGCTGAAGGCATTGCCCTCGCTGGACAGATAGGCGCCGGTGACGGCCTTGGCGATGGCCGCCAGGGTATCGGGAATGACGGCGATTCCTTCCAGGCCGCCGGAAACGGATGGTGTGCGCCCGGAACTGATGGTCACCGACGTCGCCGCGTCGGTCATGCGAAATACACCCAGCACATTGCCCACCCGGTCCACGACCGCGATAGTTGCGGGCCGGCCTTCGGCGGTAGCTTCCTGCGCCGCTTGAGCGATCACCTGTTCGACGTCGGCGACGCTCAGAAAACTGTCGGTCGCCACGCAGGAACCGGCACAGCCGTCATCGCCGCCGGACCCGCCGCCACCGCCGCCGCAAGCCGTCAGCAGCCAGGTCAGGGCAACGAGCAAAATCGCTTTGGGTAGGGTCATCATCGTGCTCTTATCGTTATGGATTCCGGGATGTCATCGAGCCGATCGTCAGGGCGCTTGGGCCAGGGGGTGCGGGGACGGCAAGGCGGCATGCTGGGGCGGGCGATCGATCAAGTGAAAATCGTGGCAGGAGACGCAGGTCGATTGCAGGCGGTCACGGTCACCGACATCGCCATGACAGGAACGGCAGTTTTCGATGCCCGGCATCAGGACGTCGGCGCTGGACGTGGAGTGGGCTGCATCATGACAAGCGGCGCAATCCATGGTCGCATGGCGGGCGTGGGTGAAGTGCGCCTTTGGAAACCACGCCTGGGCGAGCGCGACCGGACTAATGCGCCATGCGGGAACGGCCGGTTCCGGTTTGTCCACGGTATGGCAGATCGCGCAGGCCCGATACTCGAACAGTTCGGCGCCGACTGTGGCCGATTTTTGCGTCGCCCATTCCAAGGCGGCCGCCCGTTCCTCGTCGGCGAACTGTTCCCCTGGACGCCGGCGCCGGCGCACGATTTCCGGCGCGGCCGGATCGGCATAGCCCCCTTCCAAAGCGCGCAGGGCGTAATACGACTCCAGGGTCTGCAACACGGCCTGGACGTTACCGTGCGGCGCTTCCCTGTCCGGTTCGGTCGGGTCGAACGTCAGCCGGTGGCAGCCATGACAATTCTTTTCGAAACGGATCGGCTGCATGTGTTGTCCGCCAGCTTCGGGCGTGTGACAGGAAGCGCAGTCCAGCTTCACCTGGCCGTTCGGCCCCTTGACGCCGCCGGCCTGCAAATGCTTGGCATGGGGGAATTTCAGGTTGGAGCGTTCACGCAAATCGCCAGTCCAGTCCAATCGAATTCGTACGGCGCGCTGGGTTCCGGCGCCGGGTTCCAGCAGCGATACCTTGAATTGCGGATGCGTGTGGCTGAAATCCGAAATGGTGGTAAACAATCCGGTGTCGGACAACTGGGCATTCAGCTTGGAATGGCAGGGCGTGCAGAAACGGGATTCGGTGCGAATCAGCCCCTCAGGGCCGTTGTGATCCTTGTGGCAAACCGTGCAATCGGTATCCGGGGACTTGACCACGGGCAAACTGGGATCGATATGCCAGGGTTGCCCCTGGTGGCAGCTTAGACAAGCTTCGTTTCGTACCGGAATGAACGGCTTCTGATGGCACATATTGCAATCGGTGCCGAAATAATGATGGCTGGAAGCCAGTTCCCCCACATCCCAGACCTTGTCACTGGGCAGGCCCGGTATCGCGCGCAACTTTTCGCTCAAGGGCGGGTGAAACAGCCCGGCGGCGGGCACGGCCAGAAACGCGACCAGAATGAGCAGCAACAGGGCCCAGGACCAGCGGCGCATTCCGAAGCCGGTGGCCGCCAGCCCGATGCGAACTCGGCTCATCAGAGCCTCGCGCAGTTCCTGACCCTTGGCGCTTCGCGAGCGTTCGACCTCCAGGGCCAGGTCGTAGTCGGCCGGCGGGGGAATGACGCGGATTTCATAACCCCCGAGCAGAATGCGGTCGCCTGTCTGGAGATACGCCTGTTGGGTGGTTTGGCCGTTGTGCAGAAACCCGGACGGCGCGCGGGATACGATCGCGAAACGCCCGTTTTCGGCGAGGGCGATGCGGGCATGGCGCAAGGTCACCCGCAAATCGGGCAAAAACACATGCTGACCGACGGCGCGGCCGATGGTGACGCGGTCGCCCAGACATTCGGAGTCCTTGAAGGTGGCGTGGCTGGCGCTGGCGCGGGTTACGGTGCGGATCAGGCAACGCATGGTCGGGAGGTCCTCACCAGTAGATGAATACCGCCACGATGTGGGCCAGCAGAGCGGCCAACAGGGCGATGGACAAGGGCACGTGCACGATCAGCCAAAAGCGCAGCAAAGCCTGATATTGCACGGCGCGTTGCAGGCGGGCCGTCAACGCTTTCTTGCGCGACAACAGATCCAGCAGTTGACGCACGGCGAGCACTTTATCCCCGCTGCCGGTCGCGGCCAGCTGATCGACCATGAACAACGTGGTGCGGTCACTGCCCTCGGGATTCGCCGGCTGTTGGGCTTGTTGTTGTATCTGGGCCTGTACGCGCAAACTGGTGAGGGTGCGCATGACCCGGGTATGCTCCTCCTCCAGTTCGTTGCGCAGATCGATGAGCTTGCTTTCCGCGGCTTCCATTTGTACGCGCCGGGGACTGGTGGCCGTCAACTGTTGCCAGAGGCCACCGCCGATGACCGTGCTTTCGATGGAACGCAACATGGTTTGATGGGCTTTGTCCCCGATTTTGTCGGCGACCGCCAGGCATTCCCCGTCCAACTCGGCGATTTCCGTGAGCATGGCTTCGTCGCTGAGCCCCCCGCCGTTGTCCATCAGGCGGCTGGGAAAGTAGATATAGGCGAAAACACCGTAAAAACCGCTGAGAATGACCAGGACCATCAGCGTGTAGGCCAGCGTGTGCAGATTCCAGCCAAACTGAAAGGCGCAATGCAGAGTCGCTACCAGCAGCAGGGCGATGCCCAGATAAACGTGGCCCGACAACCAGCCGGAAACCATACCGCTGCCCGAACGGTATTTGCGTTTGCGTACGCCGAACCACAACAGCCAGAAAATCAGCAACGCCCCGATGGTCCCCAGGGTGTAGCCCAGCCAAGTGCCGCCATTGGGCTGCTCTAGGCGAGCGTCGGCGATATAGGCGGCCAGCGACAGGATCATCAGGCCCAGACTGAGCTTGAGGTAACGTGCTCGGCGATAAATCAGGAAGGATTGGTGCATGGTCGGCTCAGCGGGTCAATACCATGAATTCCTCGGGACTCACGCGGATCGCTGCGCCGGTGGGACAGGCTCGGACACAGGCGGGTCCGCCGGAGAGGTCCTTGCACATATCGCATTTGATGGCTTTTTTGGCGGCGCCGGGATCGTGATGGGCGGTGGCGGAAAGATCCTGTCCCGGCGCGGTGCCGAGTCCGAATAACAGCCAGGACAGCATGCCGGAGCGGCGTTTGTTTTCCACGTAGGCCATGCGAATCACCCCGTAGGGACAATTGCGTTCGCAATTGCCGCAGCCGATGCAGTTGTCGGCGATGAAGACCTCGCCGTTGGGCGCGCGGTGAATGGCGTCCGGCGGACAGTCCTTCATGCAATGAGGGTGTTCGCAATGACGGCAGGAAGTCGGTACGTGCACCGAGGCGAAAGAGGGTCCGGCTTTGCGATCCAGACGGGAAGTCCCTTTATGAGTCTCGGCGCAGGCTTTTTCGCAATTATCGCAATGCACGCATAAGGTTTCGTCGATGAGCAGTACGTCGGTGGCCTCGCCCAAACCCTGCTTGACCAGAAAGGAAATGACATCGCCCCCTTCCCGTTCCGACTGCTGAGCCTTGGCGCCGGACGCGGCGCGTTCGCGCGCTGTTTTCTGCAAGGCCATGAAAACGGTCGGGTGCCGCTTCATCAGGGCCTTGAAAGGCTCGCCATCGAGACGAATGGTTTCGGTGGCGACGGTGGCGCGCACGGTGGCCGAACGGGGAATGTTGGACAGCAGGGACATTTCGCCCACGTAATTGCCTGCCGCCAGATACGACAACACCACGTCGCGCCCTCCGATGTCGCGCGACACCGTAACCGAGCCCCGGCGGATCATGTACAGGCTGTCGCCGACGTCGCCCTCGTGAAACAGGGCCTGTCCGGTTTCATGGCGCTCGATGAGGGCCGTGCGCGCGACTTCGGCGAGATCCTCGTCGGAAATATCCGGGGCCATTTGGGCGCGGATCGCCCGGATCAGGAACACTTCGTCGATCAGCCGTTGCACCGCTTCGACGGAATTGATCAATTTGAGCATGGAGCGGCGCGGGGTGACGATCAACACGCAGTCCGGACCGGCTAGCACCGTGGAATTGCGCCGGCGGCCCGAGATCAACGTCATTTCCCCGAAGAACTGGCCGGCGTGCAGGGAAATCGTCTGCTCGGGCGCGTCCGGGTTGGCTTGTATGTTGACCTCGCCGTCCAGCACGGAAAAGAAGGTATCGGAATAGTCGTTGCGCCGGAAAATCACGGCGCCTGGAGCTGGCTTGAGAATGTCGCTGTCGAGCATGAACTCACGCAACTGCAAAGTGGTCAGGCTCTCGAATAGCGGGATGGTGGTTTTGATCAGGTCCAGCATCTGATCGACGCTGCGGCCTTCCAGAATCGGCTTGAACTTCTCGCGTAACAGGGGTTCGTCGGCCGGCTCCACTGGATTGCCGAGAATGAACTCGACGACCTCGTGGCCCTGATTCATGGCCTGCTTGATCAGGGGATAGCCGGCCAGCGCCCCGATGATGTACAGGCCCGGGACATTGGATTCGTACTGGGCGCTGACCGCCGGCACGGCATTGGGGGAATCGTTGGGAAAACGGATGCCGCAGGATTCGACGAACTGGCGTGCCGGCGTCGCGCCGAGACGGGCGATGATGCGATCGCAGGGAATGCGCGCCTCCCCCTCGGCGGTGGACAAATACAACTCGCAGGGTTTGCCGTCGCCTTCGCCGTCGGTGGGTGTCACCACGACCTGGGTCGGACTGCTGTTGTAGAGACACTGCAGGGTTTCGTCCTTGATGGCCCGCAAAATCCCGTTCAAGTTGCCCTCCTTGGCCCGGCTGAATTCGTCCCGGCGGTTGATAATCGTGACCGAGTTCTGCGCCGCCAGCGCCAGGGCGTTTTCGATAGCGGCGTCGCCGGCGCCGACGACGACGATGGTTTCGCCCGCGAACTCGTCGGGATCATCCAATTGATATTGGATGAATGGCAGATTTTCCCCCGGCACGCCCATCTTGCGCAGATTTCCCTGTAAGCCGATGGCCAGTACCACGCACTCGGCGTTCACGATTTCGCCGCTGGTGAGGGTCAGGGAAAAATTCCCGCGCTCGCCGGCGATCGCCTTGACCTCGGCGCCGAGACGGTGGGTGACGCCCAACTGCTGGGCGCCGTTCTCCCAGGCTTGCAGCACCTGCTCGCGGGAGCCGGCCGTGAAGGCCAACGGGCTGCGCAAGGGCAATAAATTGGGCTCCGCCATCACGTGCTTGCCTTTTTGATAGAGGAAGATCGTGTTGGCGAGATGGGGAGCCGCTTCCAGTAAAACATGGGAAACGCCCAGTTCAGCGGCGCGCGCCGCCGCGCTGAGACCGCCGGGGCCGGCGCCCACGATGGCGATTTTCGTGTTCATGACAGTTTCGTGCCCAGCGATGACAGTGACCGACGTGTACAGGGCTGACTCGGGAGTAGGTCGTCTATGCCCATTCAGTTGCCGGGAAGTTTGGCTTGAAAGGCCTTGCTGGCTGTGATGTAACGTGCGGGCTGATAGTTATTCTGGTCGGCCAGGGCGTCGTAGAGACCATCCAGGGAGGCGTTCAAGCTCGTCGCCTGATCGGCGCTAATGCCGCCGGAAATCTTCAGACTGTTCACCAATGACGCCAACGCCATGACGCTTTGCTCGGCCGCCGCGTAATCGCTGTATTCGCCGCGTGCGCCTTCGGCTGCGATATTGCGTAGCGCGGTCCGTGCGGCCGCCGCATCGAAGGGCTCTTTGGCCAGCTTGTCGCGCAATCCCGCGATCTGCTCGCGTAACTGGCGCGCGGCCTGCTGAGTGGCCGCCTCGCCTTTTTCCGTGGCTTGGTGCAGATTGAGCGTGGCCTGGGCCAGACGGGTGGCATCGGCCGCCGAGAAGCGTTGCGCGACATGCTTGAGCATGAGCAGGTTGGCGTCATTGAAGCGCACTGTGCCGGGTCCCAGCCCAGTGGATTGGCGGGGGCTCCAATTCATTTGATTGAAGGAATGGTGGCAGGCAAAGCAGTCGAAGAAGCTCAGTTCGGGGAACAGGCCCTGGCTGTGATATTTCGGGTCCAGATACAGGGACAGCAGACGGTCGGCGGCCACGGCCTGGCCGATGGCCCAGACCTGGCTGCCGGGAGCCGCCGTCTTGCGCTTGCGGTAATCGTCATCGGCCTGGTAGTGGGCCGGTTCAATGTCGGTGAAGGTATCGAGTTCGAAGCTCAGGCGGGGATGTCCCGCGCCCATGATCCGGTGCGTGGTGAACTTATCGTTGTTACCCAAATGACACGAAAGACACAAACTGGCGCGGGCCTGGGGATCTTCCGTGGGATAAAGGCCCGCCTTGATGTTGTCCGCGTGGGAATTCTGGCCGGATACGTGCGGTCCCAGCCAGTGCTGAGCGCCACCGTGGCAGGCTTCGCAGCCCACGCCGTCGCTGAGTTGAAACCGTTCGCCACGCTGCGCCGGGGGCACGTTATCGGTGTGGCAATCCAGACAGATTTTGGCGGTCTGCGCGGATTCCAGTCCCAGATTGCGTGCAATGCGCTTGGACCGGTCGTTGAGCAGCACCTTATAGGCTTGGGCGTGTTTGTCCTCGCGATGCCAGGTGACGAATTCATTCTGCAAGACCGGGGAATTTTTGAATGGCCGCGTCGCGCCGTGGCAAGTGCTGCCGGCGCAAGTCACGACGCCCAAGTGGCTTTCGGTCGAGGATTGAGGCAGTGGCGGCGTATCCGCATAGGCTAGGTGACTCACAGCCCAAAATAGTGCAAGCCCAAACAATCGCAGCATGGTTATAACCCCAGGGACTGTTCTTAGAATTATCAGTTACGGGGATTATAGCGCAATGAATACGTTGTCGCCTTATGACAACAAGCCGTTAACCCATAGCGCGTTACCGGCTTGTAATGGGTGTTCCAGCCAGGTAACTCAAGTCTCCATCTGTTGTGATGATGATACGCGTCGGCGCCACAGCCCCCCCTGACTGAAGCAGCTCCAGCCCCAGCTCAACCAGCGCAACAAGGCGAGCGCCAGCCATAGCGCCCAGGCCAACATCAAACCTCGATAGATATACAACGGTACCGACAGTACCCAAGCCTGAGGTAGCTGAGCAGACGAACGGTCTTGATACCATTGCAGGTGTCGCGCGCTGGAACCGTTGCCGGTGATCTGCATTTCGGGAGAGCCCAACAGACCCTGGTTGATGGCCACGAGCAGCGTGAGTAGCGCGGCCAGAGTGAGCAGGACCAGGACCCCTTGCAGCAGGTTGAACGACCAACGGCTCAACGTGGCCCCCCCCGTCTGTCGGCGGGCCAGCAACAGTAGCCAGGCAACGACGATGAAGATACCCCATAAACCGGCCTGACTCAGGCCAATACCCAGCAAGAACCACTGCCCGGCGGACAGAGGGGTCCGCCCATAGCGGCCTAATAGGACGGACCCGGCGGCGATGACCAGCAGAACGCCCCAGAACAGAACCGCCGGACCCAGCAGGGGGCCGCCGGCGAACAGCGTCCAGCGATCGGAGGACAACGCGATGACTAGCTTCGTGTTCACACTGTCGGCGCCCAGATCGACGAGCGGCGTGCGGAAAAACCTGTCGATGCCCTGGTTCACCCGCCAGGCGAGCACTATCTGTTGCTCTCCGGGCGTCAAGGGCAGCACGAGTTTACGGTCCTGCAGCTTGAGCGGTTGGGACGCGCCGTCGATGACGACCTCCGTCAACTCAGCCCCGGCGGGCAGCAGGACGGTCTGCTCGGCGCCCCGGCTGCTGCGTAGGCTGGCGCTGAGTGTTGCCGCCGAGACCCGCAGGCCGGGCGATACTTGCAGGTGAGTCGAGTCGATAGTGACCGTCTTGCCCGGAACACCCAGCGGTCGGGTAATGGACAATTGCACGGATTCGCCGGGCCAAGGCCGCCACTCCGGCAGCCACTGCCCGGTGGCGTCGTGATGGTGGATGACGGGAATACCCTGGCTCTCGATATGCCAAAGCGGTGCGGCGCGTAAGCGCCAGATTTCAACGAAATGGCGTGTCGTGCTGGCTTGCAAGTCGATGTGCGCGGTTTTGTCCAGGGAAGCCGACCACGTGACCTCGGCCTGGTCGACGGGAAGATTGAGTAACGCCTGATCATCGTGTACGCGAACGCCCGGTGTGGTTATCCGTTCCCCAGGCAGCAAGGGGATGGGCAGGACGATGGCGGAATCGGCCTGGCTCAAGCGGGTTATCCGGGTGTTGACCTGCCAGTCGATGCCTAGCACGAGTTCCCGTTCGACGCTGACGAAAGCGGGCACGGTGCCAGGTTGCAACGGCGCGTGATCGGAATCCTGGCGCTGCCGCGTCAGTTGTATCTGGGCATCGACGCCGCCGTCGTGGATGCCTTCCACCTCCCAGCCGGTGACGGCTGTTTTGACCCGTCCCGGTGGCATGGCCAGCGGCAACTGAAAGCTCACCCGATCGGCCGGCAACAGCGCGCGCAACTGGATTTCGTGCTGGCCGGCGGGTAGACGCGCCCACAGGGATTGATCCGGCGCGCGATACAACGGCAACAGACTCTGACCGTCCAGGCCGATCGCCAGAATCGGCAGCTGGTCATTCGGTGGCAAAGGCAGAGGGATGGCCGTGTCCGCCTGCCCGTTCAGCAAGAGATTCATCTGCAGTTCTTGCGCCGTCACCTGCAGCGTGAGATTGGCCAGATGCGCGCAGTGGGGTTGGCAATCCGGGGCCTGGAGCAGGCGCTCGCGCAATTCCTGCAGGAGTTCGGGCGAGGGGATGGACTGGGCTTGCGCCAAGGGACTGAACAGGACCAGCAGGGGCAACAGCAACAGGGCGCTTGCGCCCGTCGGCTGGCGGGGCGGGCGGCGCTGGGGCAGACTGACGCGCCAGAGCAAAGCGACCAGCAGTAAGGCGCTGAGCAACAGCCACGAACGGGTTGCCCAAGGCGGCGCAAGCCACAATTGCAGGCGTTGATCGGTGGCCACTGGGCCGTTCCAACTCAACTGCGCACGAATCCAGTACCAATCCGGTAGACCGGGACCTGTTTGCAGATGCATGTCGGGGTCATAGGTCGATTGCACGCGATCGGCTTGCCCCGTGGATTTGTCTTCGGCGGGCGAGGCTGGCCGCGCCCCAGAAAGGGAGGCGGCCATTTCCGCGCTGGGTTCGGGTAGAGGAACCGGCGCGCTGGCGGGCGGAGGCGCCGCCATGCCGATACCCCAGGAGGTCGCGGCCACCGGGGAACGGGCCAATTGCGGATACAGGCTGCCGCGTACCTGCTGTACGCTGAAGATGAGTAGCATGGCCAACAGACCCAGCCACGACAGACGCCAGTACCCCTTGATCACGGTGCGCAAGCGCCCCATAGGCAGCACTCGCAACAAAGCGGTCACGGCCAGGATGTTCAACCAAAGCAGGCGGGGCGCGTTGGCTTCGTGATAGGCCAGTGCCAACCCGCACAGGGCCAGTAGTCCGTAGGGCCAACCCCAGAGTCGGGCAAAGCTGATGCTGACGATGAGCAGAATGAACAGGTCCAGCAAAGTCCATTGATACAACCAGGTCTGGGAGGCGTTATCGACGCCTTGAGCCGCCAGCAAACGCCATCCTGGCGGAAGATTGAGCGCCACGCCGAGATGGGCCGGCTCGATTTGCCAACCGACGGCGGGGAGGGAACGGATAGGTTCCGGTTCCAGGCGACTGTCGGCCAGCAGATCAATGTTCCCTTGGCGTACTTCGACGCCATCCAGCGCGCTGCCCGGCAGGCGGGTAATGAATTGCGGTCGATCGTCGATCAGCACGCGGCCCAATTGCAGCGGTGGGGCCGCTTGTAGACGCGCGCTGCGGGAGACGGCGCCGGACAAGCGGTCGCGCACCGTATAGCCGCCGCCGTCGAAATCCAACCACAAGGTGCGGTCCAGGCTCAGATTGTCCGGCACGGGGTCGCTGTCGCCCCGCTTGCGAGTCAAGAGTTGCAGACTTTGGCCGGGTTTCAGCAAATAGGCGGGAAGATCACGCCAATCTTCCGGCAAATTGGTCTGAGCGGGGTCCAGATTGACGGCGCCTTCCACGGTAACCACCCGTAGATCCGGAACCGCCTGAAAAGACCAAATTTCCTCTTTGGCCCAGGGTCCTTGCGGATCGGGTGGTCCCGGCCGATCCAGCGGGCCGTCGTGGCGGGCGGTGTATTCGATCGTCCAACTGCCCGGCCTTAGTTGCACACGCAACCGCCCATCGGCATCGATCCGAGCCGGTAGAGGGCTATTTAAATCCAGTGGGATGAATCCCGAAGGCAACGCCCGACCCAGCAGTTCCTCGCGAGCCTGGCCCGCGACCGTGAGACTGAGGTGTGTCGTCAAGCGGGGGGGGACATCGTCACGCAGTTTACGAAAGACCTGAATGTCCAGGTGATCTTGCACATCGACATGGGGCGATTGCGATTGCAACGCTAACCGCCCCCCTTCGAAGCGGGGATTGGGTATCGCTTGTCCCTTGATTTGCAATGACAGCAGAGCGGTATCCGCTGGCAAGGACAGGTAATCCGGTAGGGTGGACCAATAGAATTGACCGCTAACGGTATGTTCGCCCGAGCCGGCTTTGAGAGCCGGGCGGCCATCGCGTTCCAACACGATACTGGGATAGCCATCCAGGCGCACGTCTTGCGGCCAGAAACGCGAATCCCCAGGCAGTTCAAGCCAGCTTTCCGCGTCCACGGTCCAGAGTTGGCGGAACTCACCGGATTGATCGCCGACCTGCAAGGTTAACAACGATGGCCAGGCGCAACGGTTCTGCCCGCTTTGGTTGTACACCAAGGGACAACGGCTGTCGGCGGTATCGTACAACACCCAGTCCACCCAAGGCTGCAAGGGGGCGGGCACTTGATTCGCGGGCATCCCGGCCCCACTGAAGGGGCAGTACAGCAGGAACGCTAAGCAAGCCAGCAGGCGGCACGGTTCAGTCATAAGCAGGTTCTCATGAATGCGGTGCGGGAATGCGCCAAGGGGACCGTCAAGCTTGCGGCCTACCGGTACGGTTCCCGGTAACGATAGACGCGGATGGAGGGAAGAAACAGGGTATCCTCGATACGCACGTCCGAGCGCCGCAAGCGGGGGCTGTCCAGGGGTTCGGGGGCGATGGGAACGAACTCGGGGAGATCCTCGCCCGGTGATAGCGGGACGAGTATGGGTAACGGGGCCTGCATTAAACGCCGTTTCGGTTCGCCAGGCCCTCTATTGGCGAATACGACATTGGCGCGCAAATGCGGGCACACGCTACGTACCCGAGCCAGGCATTCACTCTCCGGTAGGCTTGTCAACCGGTTGATTTCTAACAGAACTTGGGGGGATTCCCGGCGTTGTTCCAGCAGACGGCGCGCTTCAGCCACCGTCGTGCGTTGAATGGTGCGTCCTTGTTTGGACCAGGTGAAGCCGATCTTTACGGGACGACGGTCAAGGATGGGCACGTGTCGGTAGGCCTGTTTCAGGTTCAAACGGGCGACGCCCATGCGCTGCATGGCCAGCGCCACCTTGTCGTCACGCCGATGCAGGTCGTCCATCAGGCGTTTGGCTTCGCTTTTCGGCAAACTTTTCAGGGAAAGTACGGCCGCTTTGAAAGCGTCCTTGAGGTTATTCAATGCGTGAGCCCGTTCCAGCGTGAGGGAACTGGCGCCGACAATGCCGGGGCAGGTCAGGGTTTCCCGTCCGTCCTGGCTGTCTTCGTACCACAGCGCCTGATACAAGTAGCCGGCTTTGCCACGCATGTCCAAACCTTCCGCCGTTTCCTGCTCCGTGCGAGATACCCAGGCCGGAAGTGGATGGTCTCCGCGCAGCGCCGCGCAAAAGACCTGTAGACTTTGTTGAAATTGCTGAAAGCATTCCAGCAGAGTGATTCGCATCAGAGCGAAATCGGTCATGATTCAATGCCTCGGCCTTCCGACAAGCTAGAATTATATCATCATCTAATTAAATAAAAAAAACCAGTCAATAAACCGGCAAATCCAAATCAACGAACAACCCATCCAACTGCTCAGCCGTCTGAACCTTCTCCGCGGAATGAACCCAATCCAGAGTCAAATGCGGCGCAAACAACTCGATAAAATCATACATGTAACTACGCAAAAACATACCTTTCCGAAATCCGATCATCGTGACATTCGGCTTGAACAAATAACTCGCATCCAAAGGCACCAGATCCGCATCGTATTTCGGATCGTGTGCCATACGCGCAATAATCCCCACGCCCAATCCCAAACGAACATAGGTCTTGATTACATCGGCATCCGTAGCGGTAAACGCCACGCTAGGACGAAGACCAGCATTTCTAAACGCCTCGTCAAGCTGCGATTGACCGGTAAATCCAAAGACGTAAGTCACCAAGGGGTAAGCCGCGACATCCTGCAGCGTCAGTACCGGCAACTCCATCAAGGGATGACCCATCGGCACCAATACGCAGCGGTGCCACAGATAACAGGGCAACATAATCAGATCATTGAATAACTCCAATGCCTCCGTGGCTATGGCGAAATCCACCGCGCCGGAGGAGACCAACTCGGCAATCTGCGCCGGAGAACCCTGATGTAGTTGCAAGGCAACAGAAGGATAACGAGCACGAAAAGCTTGAATCACAGGCGGTAATGCATAACGCGCCTGAGTATGCGTCGTCGCTATGGATAGATTACCCCGTTGCTCATCCCGATATTGCGCGGCCACCGCCTGAATATTTCGGACCTCCAGCAATATCTGCTCGGCCCGTTCAATAATCTGCTGGCCGACCGGTGTGATGTGTGTAAGATGCTTACCATTGCGATTGAACAATTCGATACCCAATTCATCTTCCAACAGACGAATTTGCTTGCTGACACCCGGTTGAGAAGTAAACAGTGCCTCGGCGGCGGCCGAAATGTTCAAGTTATTTTTGGCAATGGCAGTCAAATAACGCAGTTGTTGTAATTTCACGTCGTGCTTTGCCTTATTATTTCTCAGAGCACAATGCTCTGATTCAATCGTCAATTATTCCTCTTGAAAAATTGTTCCTCCCAAATGCGCCCCGTCAATAATAGTAATTCAAACGCAACACGTGCATATTCAAGCCTGGGTTTGAATTATTCATTCCTCCATTGGACATATGCTGGTATTGATACCCCACCTCGAAATGCTCACCCATCCGCCAGCTAAGACCCAGATGTGAAATAAATTGCAATGCGGTGCCAAAGTCAAGTCCGTTGATCTTGGTGCGACTCATCAAAGCCATGCGGATTCCCACGTCAAACCCCAATTGCCCAGGCAAGGCATTGATGATAACGCGGGGACCGATAGAAGCGATCCCAATAGTCGATCCGTCACCGCGTAAAAGACCCAGACTCGCTTCCGCGTCGGTATTCAGAGATATTCCCGAGAATCCTTGCCACGTCCAAGGTAATTCCCATCCCACGATCCCCTCAAGACTGGTGAATGTCTTATCCTCATTGTAAGTCGCCCCGGCCTGCGCACCCAGGTAATCGAACCATTCCGCCTCGACGGAGGGAGTGAATGCCAGCAGCCAAAGCGCCAATAAAAAAAGTTTAACCCGGAACCCAATAAAGTCCATTGGTTGAATACCTTACACACGAAAAAAACGCCCGACAACCCAAGTTGCGCAAAACATCCAGAAAATGCCGCCAGCCTTCAAGCCAACGGCATCCCGAAACGGCCTAAATCCTTTGGGCACAATGGTAAGAATGACGTCTAGGTAGAAGACGAATCCCCCAGGATTTTCTTGTAGAAATCCAAGGTCTGGCGGGCGATGCTAGTCCAACCGAAGTGCTTTTCCACCCTCTGACGGGCCTTGAGCCCCATACCCTGCAGCGTTTCCGGCGAATTCAGCAACAGATTAATGCTATCGGCCAAATCCCGAGAAAACACCTCTGCATCTTGAGGCTCGAAATCCCCCCGGTCAGAGGTTTGGAAAGAGACCAGCAAACCCGTTTCCACAGGGACGACGACTTCGGGGATACCACCCACCGCGGCGGCGACCACCGGCGTTCCGCACGCCATGGCTTCCAGATTGATGATGCCGAAAGGCTCGTAAACAGATGGGCAGACGAACAGTGAAGCGTGCGTGTAAAGCGCAATCAATTCGTCCTTGGCAATGGTCTGGGGAATCCAGATGACAGTATTCGTGGTCGCGTTGCGGGCCTCGCCGACCCTTGCCTTCATCTCCTCACCGATTTCCGGCGTGTCCGGTGTGCCTGCACAGAGCACAATCTGTACACCGGGGTTGATATGACGAATAGCATTGACCAGATGAATGATTCCCTTTTGGCGGGTAATGCGCCCAACGAATAAGACAATGGGTTGCTCGGGATCGATGCCGTACGCCTGAAGCACACTCGGTTTGAAAGTGGGCTTGAACTGATTCAGATCGATACCGTTGTGGATGACGCGGATGATATCGTTGGCGACACCATAGAGCGATTGCACATCTGCCCTCATGGATTCCGACACGGCGACCACGCCATCGGCATTCTGGTAGGCTGTTTTTTCAACCCAGGCGCTGCCCTGATAGGCCGTACCCAGTTGCTCGACCTTCCACGGACGGTGCGGTTCCAGTGAATGGGTGGTCAGAACCAGTTTCGCCCCCACCAGTTGTTTGAGCAGACAACCCGCCAAATGGGTGTACCAAGTATGACAGTGGACGATGTCGGCCTCCGCGACGGAACCGGCCATGGCAATGTCGCGCAACAACGTCTCCATGAAACGACGATGACGGCGATCCTGGAAGGGAAGCGGGCATTCCATTTGAACCCCCTGGACACGGAGATTCCCTTGTTGCGCTCGTTGCTCACCGAAGCACAATACCTCTACCGTGTGTTCTCCGTCATCGAGCCGAGCCAATTCCGGTACCAGATATTCTACGTGGACACCGGCACCGCCGTAGATATGCGGCGGATATTCATTGGTCAAAAAAACAATTTTCATACGATGGGTTCCTGGCGACTAACGATGTTTTAGCGCACTTGGTGGAGTTCCTGATCCAACATCTCGGGTGTCACCAATGCCACGCCTCCGCTCGAAACATAGAAACGCTTGGCATCCTGTCGCGGGTTCTCGCCGATGACCGTGCCGGGAGGAATTCGGCACCCTTCATCGATGATGACTTTCTTCAAACGACAGTGACGACCGATATCCACATCCGGCAAAACGACTGCGTCTTCGAGAGAAGCATAGGAATGCAGTTTGACATTGGAAAAAAGCAGGGACCGTCTAATTTGTCCGCCGCTGATGACGCAACCGCCGGAGACCATGGAATCCACCGCCATACCCCGGCGATTGTCGTCGTCAAACACGAACTTGGCGGGAGGCAACTGGGCCTGATAAGTCCAGATTGGCCATTCTTCGTCGTACAGATTCAAATCCGGGCTGACCCCAGCCAATTCGATGTTGGCTTCCCAGAAGGCATCCACTGTGCCCACGTCGCGCCAATAGTTTTGCTTACCCGTCTGAACATCCCTGAACGCGTAGGCATTGACGCGATAACGTCGGATGATGGAGGGAATGATATCCTTGCCGAAATCATGACTGGATGACGTCGTATCGGCGTCCTTGATCAGTTGTTCATAGAGAAATCGGGTGTTGAAAACATAGATGCCCATCGAGGCGAGGGTCATGTCCTCACGGCCGGGGATCGGTTCGGGATCGGCAGGTTTTTCCGCGAAGCGCAATACGCGGTAGTCGTCATTCACCGTAATGATCCCGAATTCACCCGCCGCCCTAGAGCGCGGCACCTCGATGCAACCCACGGTAGCATCGGCTTGCCGCTCGACATGTTCGGCGATCATCGGACCGTAGTCCATTTTGTAGATGTGGTCGCCAGCCAGGATCAGGATGTATTCCGGAGCATGACTACGGATGATATCGAGGTTTTGATAGACGGCGTCGGCGGTGCCCTGATACCAGGACGAGGCTAAGCGTTGTTGAGCCGGCCAGAGTTCGACGAACTCACCAAACTCGCCCCGCAGGAAACCCCAGCCTTTCTGAATGTGTAGGATCAGGGAATGCGCCTTGTACTGGGTCAGTACGGCAATGCGGCGGATACCCGAGTTCATGCAGTTCGACAGGGGAAAATCGATGATACGGAACTTGCCCCCGAATGGGGTCGCTGGTTTGGCGCGCCATTGCGTTAGATGTTTGAGTCGACTGCCACGTCCACCGGCCAGAATCAACGCCAATGTTTCACGCGTCAATCGGCTGACGAAACGAGGTGTTTTAGCATTCATCGGAAACCTCTCTAAGTAGTTGCAAGCCGCATATCCTCCTCTATCACCAAGCCGATCAGTGGCGCTGAACCGGTCTAGGCAATCGTGGAATACAGGCGCTGATATCTCTTTTCAATAGGGGATATAGGCGCAATCGGCAATTTTATAGTATATCGATTTGCCAGCGACTATTTGAATCCCAAGGAATCCCAAGATTTGCAGGGTGCGGGTCGCAGAGACGGTGCAATTTAGAGAGGAAGGGCCAGTGGAGGAGCGCCATCCGTTGGCCACCTAAATCCAGATAAAATCCAAGAATGACTTAGCAAACCTCGGCGATACGATCGAGGATCGCGGTATATTGCTTCTCCACCGTCTCGCCAAACAACGGGTCATTGCGGGTGGGTATCAGTTTTTCTATAAAACGCCAATCCGCCGCGGAGAACAGACTGCTAAATAGAGGGAACAACTGGGTTTCCTCCGCTTTGAGATGGTCGCTTTGTTGTTCGATGAAGTTAGCCAGGCGTTCGGTAAATTCGGCACGGAGCATGATGTCCCCATGAAGAATGCCATCGATGGCAAAACGCATCTGACTGGTATTCTGCCGCAACTCGACGTGCTGGCGGATCATGAGTTCGATCTCGGTACGACCTTCGGGGCAGCGTTCAAGATGGTAACCGAAAATAGCGTCTTCCTTTGGGTGATGATACAAATCGGCATAGTTTTGCAGATAGTCCACGATATCCAACATCAGCTGGAAATCGGGTAGTTCGGCCTGTTGCAACAGCGTCAGTTGTTCACCCAGCAGGCCCAGCACACGATCAAAATTGCCATGATCCTTTTGCAAAGACTGAAGTACATTCATGAAGATAACTCCATAGTGAGGAACTGAAGGTCCGGTGCCCGGTCCCCCAGCAGATTCGCCCATGGCGGGTAGAAAAGCGATTGCGCGGGTCCATGTCGCTGATCCCCAATTTATTGCAACAAGTACGCCATGTAGGCCAACAACCATGAAGCCCAATAAATCTTTATTAATCAGTGCTTAATGCCGCCTGCCTTCATGTATGGCGAATGTCCTCCTCCGCTGTAACGCATGAAGTCTGTGCGTGTTCACTAACGTTTTGCCCAAAAAACGAGCAAAAAGACTATGTCGACCTTAGTTTCACAAGTCCGCGACGACTCTGTATTTGCCTTGGACTTCGATGGCGTTTTGTGTGATAGCGCCGCCGAAAGCGCGGTCAGCGCCTGGCGGGCCGGGTGTTTGGTCTGGCCGGAGTGGCGTGGTGCGGAGCCTCCGGCCGAATGCCTCAGACACTTCCGGTTGCTACGGCCGGTCATCGAGACAGGCTATCAGACGGTGTTACTCATGCGTCTGATTTGGCTCGGCCGACAGACCGACGAGGATCTAACGAACGATTTCCAGGAACTCAGCGAGACCTTGCTCAAGACTTTGGATCGTACCCCCACGGAACTCGTAGAACTGTTCGGCCAGGAGCGGGATCGTTGGATCGCCAGCGACCCGAACGGATGGTATGAACGCCAGCGTTTCTACCCGGAAATTATCGAAGCCTTCCGTCATGCACTCAATCAGGGCGCGCCGGTTTATATTCTGACCACCAAACAGGAGCGGTTTGTAAAAGTCCTTCTGCAAAAGACGGGGTTTGATTTTCCAGAGGATCGCATCCTGGGATTGGAACGCAATCGGCCAAAGGAAGCCATGCTGGAATACCTGCTGCGAAAAACCGCTTCCGCCGGCGCAACCCTCCATTTCGTAGAGGACCGGTTGGCCACCTTGTTACGCGTGATCGGACAGTCCAACCTGGATTCGGTACGGCTGTATCTGGCGGAATGGGGGTACAACACCGCGAGGGAACGGCGCATTGCGTGGGAGCACCCCCGAATCATGCTGTGGAATATTCATCAGTTCCTGCAGGTAAAATGATCGCATCAGACCCCCGAGCTTCAATTTCTTGCAACGACTGAAGACAGTGCGCCAATAGCCACTCATGGTTCAACCAATCATCGCAAAAAAATACGAAGTGCTGGCTGAACTCGGTCGCGGTGGCATGGGAGTCGTGTACAAGGTGCTGCACCGTGGTTTGAACAAGGTGTACGCCCTCAAAATACTTCGCGAACAGTGGGTCGACGATGAAAACCTGGTTGCGCGTTTTCAAGATGAGGCGCGCATCATGGCCAGTTTGCATCACCCCCACATCATTCAGGTATTCGATATCGACCGCGATGGCGATCAACATTATTTCGTCATGGAGTTTATCGAGGGCCGAACGTTAAGCGAGATTCTGGGAAAGCGAACGCCCCTGCCGCTGGCCGAAGTCATCGACATCGGCCGCCGGGTCGGCCAAGCCCTTGACTATGCCCATCGACAACGGCCGCCGATCATCCACCGCGATATCAAGCCGTCGAACATCATGTTGGAAACCGGCACCCAACGGGTTGTCGTGACCGATTTCGGTATCGCGAAGTTATTGGACGTTAATCGCACTCCCCTCACCCAAAGCGGCTCCGTCATCGGTACGCCGCTGTACGCGGCTCCAGAACAATTGCGTGCGGTCGGTGACTTGGATGGGCGGGCAGACGTTTTCCCGCTGGGCTTAGTCATGTACGAAATGGCAACGGCAAGAAGGCTTTTCGACGATATGGCGCCGGCCGATGTCATCGGTCAAAAGCTATTCGATCCTCATGAGTTACAGCCGGTATTTGCACCGTCGGTGCCGGTCCCGTTTCGTGAGATCATTCGCCGGAGTATCGCTAAGGACCGTGAGCACCGCTATCCCTCGGTCGCCGCCTTATTGGCGGACCTGGATCGGCTTGATCGCCGTGTGTTGGCCAGCCCTGCCAAACATCCCGGCAGGCATTACCTGCCGACCATTTTAGGCGCCAGCATCGTGCTACTGGCGGGCATGATCGGATTCCGGTCGTTGTTCCTTCACACCGAATCCAACTCCTTGCCTTCGCCGGTGCCGAAGCCGATAGATAAGCCTATTGGCACGGAACCAACTGTGAATCCAACACAATCCAAAGGCGATTCAAGCAGCGCGCCGCCAGTCCCGAAACTGGAGGCGCGCCCTGAATCGCCACCGACAATCATCCTCAGCGAGCCACGGCAACGGCATGTCGAGATGTCGGAAGGGGACTCACAAGTCTTTCGTGTCGAAGCCGTGGCTTCTGACAAGGAACCAGTCGAATATCGGTGGTTTCTGGACGGTCAACCCACGAACGACGGACCCGTTTGGCGATATCAACCCGACTTTCAGGCCAGTGGAACCCATGAGATTCGCGTTGACGCCAATGGCTTGGCGGGGAGGAAGGCGGAAGAACAATGGCAAGTGCAGGTGGCCAATACCAACCGGGCTCCCATCATTCAGAACGGTGCAGCCATCCAGCGGGACTTGGCATCCGATACCGGCACGGCTGAATTCCAAGTCGAGGTAACCGATCCGGATGGCGATCCACTCCGTTTCGTCTGGACGCTGAACGGCCAAACATTGCCTGAAACCGGTCACCGATTGGATTTGAAAGACTTGGAAAACGGTGATTATCTAATCAACGTCACGGTATCAGACACAGATAGCGCCCGAGCCGAGACGCATTGGCAGCTCAAGGTCAGGAAACCGACTCGATTGCCGACCCTGACGATTTCTCCTCAGTCACCCCCCGTGATGACCGCGTGTTCCCAACAAGTATTCAGCGTAACCAACCCAGCCGCATTCGATACATTTCAATGGTCGCTCAATTCGGAAAAACAGCGTGAGTCCGGGCCACAGTTCACGTTGAATCCGCAAGCGCCCGGTGTATTTTCCCTGCAACTGCAAGCGAGCGCGGGCAACGAAACCTTCAGCCAACTCTGGCAAATCGAAGTCCTACCCGCTCCCGTCACGAATGAAGACGTGAACGGTTGGATCACACGTTATCAGCACGCGTTGCAAGTTCACGATACCGACTCCCTTCGTCATCTAGGCGTGGCGCTTGACGGACAGCAAGCCGTATTGCAGGGTCGTAACAACTACGAAGTGATACTTGAGCCCTGGAATGCCATTGAACAGGGAGGGACGGTTGAACTGACTTTCAACCAGATCGAGCATTGGTACGACCCGCAAATGCATTCGTCGGTGGTTGAGCATTCATCTCAAGCGTTTGAACTCAAACACAACGGATGCAAGGATATTGTCGCGGTACGGAAATAACCGATGGCATCGGAACGGTAGCGGCAGACCGCCAGTAATCGCTTGTAACCGCTTGTAGCCGACCGAGTTCCTGCTTCGGCGAAACGGAATACGGTTGTCAAACCACCTGGAAGCAAAGACCCGTTGCAGTAATGATCATGGCTCGGTAAAACCGGGCCGAATGCGCACCGGGAATATGTTAGTTTATACAAGGTCAAACATGGTTGAATGAATTGGCAAGGTATCAGCCAGCCTTATCAGCGAGAAGTTAAATGACAGAGAACCGATACGAACTGAATACCCAGTTGGCACAGATGCTCAAGGGCGGCGTGATCATGGACGTCGTCAATCCAGAGCAGGCGATCATCGCCCAGGAAGCCGGGGCAGTGGCCGTGATGGCTCTTGAGCGGGTGCCGGCGGACATTCGTAAGGAGGGTGGCGTAGCACGCATGGCCGATCCGTCCTTGATCAAGCATATCAAAGAAGCCGTCACCATCCCGGTCATGGCCAAAGCGAGAATCGGTCATTTCGTCGAGGCGCAGATTCTGCAGGCGCTGGCCATAGACTACATTGACGAAAGCGAAGTGCTGACCCCGGCGGACGAGGAATGCCATATCGATAAAAGCCGCTTCAGCATTCCCTTCGTATGCGGTGCGCGCAATCTCGGCGAAGCGCTGCGGCGCATTGCGGAAGGCGCCGCCATGATCCGCACCAAGGGCGAGGCCGGAACCGGCAACGTGGTCGAGGCAGTGCGCCACATGCGCACGATGAACCGGGAGATCCGGCAGTTGCAAAGCTTGCCCGACGAGGAAGTGATGGGCTTTGCGAAGAATAATGGCTTGCCTTACGAACTGGCTCTGGAAACCAAGCGTTTGGGACGGCTGCCCGTGGTGAATTTCGCGGCGGGCGGCATCGCCACGCCCGCGGATGCAGCGTTGATGATGCAACTGGGCTGTGACGGGATTTTCGTCGGGTCCGGCATTTTCAAGTCCAGCGATCCGGTCAAGCGGGCCCGCGCCGTGGTGATGGCAACCGCTTATTTCGCGGACCCACAGAAATTGCTGGAAGCCTCCGTAGGATTGGGCGAGGCCATGCCGAGTCTGGACATCGCGAAAATTCCGGAAGCCGAACTCCTGGCGGGGCGGGGTTGGTAACACAAGCGATGGCGCCAGCGGCTGAAATCGGCGTGCTTGATCTGCAAGGGGGCGTGCAGGAACATCTCGACCATCTGCAACGCATCGGCGTCCCGGCCAAACCCATCAAACAGGCCCGTGAGTTCAGGGGACTGGCCGGGCTGATCATACCGGGCGGGGAAAGCACCTGCCTCGCCCGTTTGTTGACCATCTTCGGTTTGAGAGAGGTCATTTTGGAGGAGCACCGGCGTGGTCTCAAGCTATGGGGAACCTGCGCGGGGACGATTCTGCTGGCCAAGGAGAACGTCGGGGAATCACCCCATTTGGGATTGATCGACGTGAGCGTACAGCGGAATGCGTTCGGCAGCCAGTTGGACAGTTTCCAATGCCGTGTCCAAGTACCTGAAGTCAGTACTGAATCGATCCCGCTGACCTTCATTCGGGCGCCGAAGATCGTGAGTGTGAGGCCCGCGGTTAACGTGTTACTGGAAATCGATGGCTATATCGCCGCCGCCGAGGACGAACAAACCCTGGTGACGATTTTCCATCCGGAACTCACCCCCAACCTGGCTTTCCATCGTTATTTCGCCCGCAAATGCGGCTTGCAGCCGCAAGCCGGCGGTTCCGCCATCGACCCGACTTGGACACGGCAAAGCTGGACGCACATCCAACGCTCTAGCGACCTGAGCTGACGCAGTATCCAGTCCGGTTGACATCCTCTCCGGCCTGAAGGCCGAAGATTCCTACGGCGCTCCGGCGCGGCCTTGAGCCGCCCCGGAGTCGCTTCGGTGGGTTCCTGCTGCTGGCGGCCTTACCGCACCGCTCACTTCACAGGCTAACCGGGCGTGTCCCGCCCTTAAAACATTGATCGCGCCGACCCCGTCGGCGTTTTCCTCGAAACCGCAGGCCACGCAGGCGAAGCGGGCTTGGGTGCGGCGATTGTCCGCCGAGACATGGCCGCAACCAGGACAAGTGCGACTGGTGTTGCGCGGCGGAACGGCAATGAGGCGTCCGCCATTCCACGCCAGCTTGTAATCGAGTTGACGGCGACACTCGAACCAGCCTTGGTCGAGGATGGCTTTGTTCAGGCCGGGTGTCTCGGCGTTGCCCGCTGCTGACTTGGACAGTTTCCGCACCGGCAAGTCCTCGATACACACCATCGCGTGGTTTTGGCTGATCGCGGTCGAGGTCTTGTGCAGGTATCCGGGTATGGAGGCGCTGGACGCGGGCTTTGGCCTTTTGCCAGTTGTGGCTGAATTTGAGTTTGTGGCTCAGCGCCTGCTGCGCTTTGCGTAGCGCGGTTTCATGGCGTTTGAAGCTGTTCAGCGGAGCGAAGAACGACCCGACATTCAGAAACGCTACTGGAAGGGCGGGCTGTGGTCGCCGTCCTACTTCGCCGCCTCCTGTGGCGGTGCGCCGATCTCCATCGTGCGCCAGTACATCGAACAGCAGCAGACACCCCACTGAAAACCAAAGACAAGGACGGCTACGCCGTCCGCGCTATCCTTCCCCGCCCTGAACGGCGGGGCTTGTCGCGCACCGGGTCAAAAAGCCGATTGCAAGGTCTTCGCCACCCGCTCGATGCGGGCGTCGCCGATTTCCGGGTAGATAGGTAGAGACAGACAACGTTGCGCCACCGATTCGACGATCGGCAGGGACAGCCCGACATAGTCTTGCCGGAAAACGATCTGCCGGTGCAGCGGCAAGGGATAGTAAATCATTGAGGCGATATCCGCTTGCGTTAACTTCTCCCGGACGGCATCCCGCTCCGAAAGGAGGAGGGTAAACTGGTGGTACACATGCCTTCCCGCCGGATCTTCATAGGGTAGGATGAGCGGTAAATTTCCTAGCCACTCGCCATAACGCCGGGCGGCTCCGCGGCGGGCGTCATTGAATGCCTCGATATGACGCAACTTGACCCGCAAAATCGCCGCCTGTAACTCATCCAAACGGCTGTTGAAGCCGATTTCGTCATGATGGGCATAGCGACGGCTGCCATGATTGCGTAGCGCCCGCAAATGTTCCGCCTGTTCGGCCGATGCCGTGGTGATCAAGCCGCCATCGCCACACCCGCCCAGATTCTTGCTGGGGAAAAAGCTGAAGCAACCGAAGTCACCCAAGGAGCCGGTCTGTCGATCGCCCCATGTCGCACCGAACGACTGGGCGCAATCCTCTATCAAAATCAGATCGTGGCGATCGCAAAATGCCGTGATCCGCCCCATGTCCGCGGGCTGGCCGAACAAATGCACCGGTAGTACGGCGCGGGTAGCCGGGGTTAGCGCGGACTCCAAATGTTGCACGTCAAGGTTGAAGGTGCGGGGATCAATGTCCACAAACACCGGCCGTGCCCCGACGTAACGGATGGCCTCGGCCGTGGCGATAAAGGTAAACGGGGTGGTGATGACTTCGTCACCCGGTCCTATGCCAGCCGCCACCAGGGCCAGGTGCAGCGCATCGGTTCCGGACGCTACCGCGACGGCATGGGCAACGCCAAGGTATTGGGCGGCTTCCTCCTCGAACGCCTGAACATTGGGGCCGAGAATGAAACGTCCACTGGCCAGAACCGTGCTGACGGCGGCGTCCAATTCTTCCTTGAGCCGGACGTATTGGGCCGTCACGTCCACCATGGGAATGGGTTCCGGTGTAACGGGGCGCCGCGTCGTCATGGGAGCGTGTCCTCCCTGACGGGCCGACGGCGTTGCAGATCGGCGCTGATGCGCATGGCGGTGGCGAGCGCCCGCTGGCCGTCCTCGCCGGGCACCAACGGGGGCTTGTCCTGTTGTACGGCCTCGATAAAGGCCAGTAATTCCTGATAGAGAGCGTCCGTGTCAGGAAATCGCTGGGTTTCCACGACGATACGCATGTCCTGCCTGTCCTCCTGGAGCTTGCGGTGCACCGTCACACTTTTCTCCATCAAATCCAGACTGAAATAGGCATTGGGCTGGAAGATACGGAGTTTGCGTTCGCTCTTGTTGCTGACCCGACTGGCGGTGAGATTCGCCACACAACCATTGGCGAACTCCAAACGCGCATTGGCGATATCCTCCCCTTCGGTCAAGACCGGCACGCCGACGGCGCTGACCTGTTCCAAGGGCGCGTCAACCAGACTGAATACCAGGTCGATGTCGTGAATCATCAAGTCCAGCACGACGTTGACATCGGTGCCGCGAGGCTTGAACGGGGCTAGGCGGTGGGATTCGATGAACAATGGTTGATGCAACCATTGTCGAGTGGCTACCAAGGCGGCATTGAATCGCTCCAAATGACCGACCTGCAGGAGACAGCCCTGGCGAGCCGCCGTTCGGTTCAGTTGTTCCGCTTCCTCGACGGTGGACGTGATGGGCTTGTCGACCATGACGTGCACGCCCTGGCGCAAGAAAAAATCCGCCACCTCGAAGTGAGCCTGGGTCGGCACGACCACGCTGACGGCATCGACCTGGTTGGCGAGTTGCCGATAATCGGTCAGCGCCCTGACTCCAAGGCGTTGGGCCAATTCGGAGGCCCGAGCCGGGATGCTATCCACCACCGCGATCAATTCGACGGAGGGCATTCGGGCGTATTTCTCGGCGTGAAACGTGCCTAGATAGCCGACGCCGATGACGGCTGTGCGGATAAGGCGATTAGCCTTCAAAAGGTGATTCCCCGTTTCGTAGTGCGGATAAAGTCCAGTAAATGACTCACCTGGGGCGAGTCCAATCCGGCCGCCTGCAGTGTGGCCTGCGCATCGTCGAATCGGTGTGGGCCGCGAAACAACAATCGATAGGCCTGTTTCAATTGGTTGATCTCATCCAAGGAAAAGCCATGGCGACGCAGCCCCACCCGGTTGATGCCATACAGCTTGGCGCGGTTGCCCACCGCCAGCATAAAGGGAGGAATATCCAGCGTAATGATGCTACCGCCGCCTACCATGGCATAGGAACCGATGCGGGAAAATTGGTGGATGGCGCACAATCCTCCCATGTTGACATGATCGCCGATGGATACATGACCGGCCAATGTGACGCCGTTGGCCAAAACGACATGATGGCCGACCACGCAGTCATGCGCAATATGGACATAATTCATGAACAGATTGTTATCGCCAATGCGCGTGATGCGCTGATCCTTCGCGGAGGCGCGGTGCATCGTCACGAATTCCCGGACAATATTGCCCGAACCTATTTCCAGCCGGGCGTTGGGCGCGGCATGACCCAGATCCTGGGCGTCCTGACCCAAGCAGGCATGGGGATAAATCCGGTTGTCGCGGCCTAAGGTGGTCGGGCCTTCGATGACCGCGTGGTGACCGATGCTGCAGCCATCGCCGATGCTGACCTGCGCCCCGATAACAGCGTAGGCGCCTATGCTCACGTTCGCTCCCAGGCTGGTTTCGGGATGAATGACGGCGGTCGGATGGATCATGGCTGGAGGTCGGATATCACGGGCGAAAGCCGCATCTGGCAGGCGTTGACGATCGGGTAAGGTAACGGATCGGTAACAGGGCTATACTAAATTATTGTTGCGGCCAGCGAGGGGTGAAGCGCATTGAGCTATTCTTGTTTTCCCACCAAATATTAGTCCGGCCCCTGTAATATAGAATAACCTATGAAGAGAGGCATCATGTTATTGACGCAGCAGCCACCTACGACACAATCGGTCGTTTACACTTTGGACCCGGAATGCTATCCCGCCACGCTCGTGCTCGATAATGGCCAGGAGATTCGTATTACCGACGAGATGGTCAAGCATGCCTGTCGCACACTGGAACGCAGTTTTTATCCTTTGCAGATACCCGCCCCTTATGGTTCCAAAGTCAATCGCCCTTGTAGAAAATTAACTCTGGTTGGCTGAACGGGCAAAAATCGAGCGGTAGCCATAGCCACTTGACGCTGCGCAGGGAGACGAGGATGTCCCACCTGCGCAGCAAACTCAGCTAGGCCGCGTCCTGCGGCACTTGATTCTTTACCGGGGCAATTCCGACTGTCCCAGCAAATACTCGTCGACGGCACGCGCGCACTGCCTGCCCTCGCGAATCGCCCAAACCACCAAGGATTGGCCGCTGCGGACATCCCCGGCGGCGAACACCCGATTGATCGACGTCTGGTAATTGTCGTTATTGGCCCGCACATTGCCGCGCTCATCGTAGGCCGTTCCCAGTTCAGCCAACAATCCTTCGTGCACCGGTTGCGTGAAGCCCATGGCCAGTAGCACCAGTTCCGCCTTGATGGCGAACTCGCTGCCGATCACTTCCTGCATCGCTTGCCGGCCATCGGGTTGTTTCTGCCATTGCATGCGGACCGCTTGGACGGCGGTGACCCAGCCGTTCTCGCCCAGAAATGCCTTGGACCCGACTTCCCAATCACGATCGCAACCCTCTTGATGGGAGGTCGAGGTTCGTAGCTTCATGGGCCAGCGAGGCCAAGTCAGTAATTTGTCCTCTTGTACCGGCGGCTTGGGCATGATTTCCAGTTGCATGACGGAGCGTGCGCCCTGACGGACCGCGGTACCGATACAGTCAGAACCGGTATCACCGCCGCCGATGACGACCACGTCCTTGTCACGAGCCGTGATTTCGTCGGCTTTGGGAATCGTTCGGCCTTCGTCGCGCTGATTTTGCTGGATCAGATAATCCATGGCGAAATGAATGCCGTACAGATCCCGCCCCGCAATCGGCAAATCGCGGGGTTGTTCGGCGCCGCAGGCCAATACCAGCGCATCGAACTCGTCAAGCAGCTTGCCTACCGGCACATGACGGCCCACATGGCTGTTGGGCCTGAATTCCACGCCCTCCGCCAGCATTTGCGCGATACGTCGGTCAATCAAATAGTTACCTAGCTTGAAATCGGGAATGCCATAGGCCAGCAAGCCGCCGATGCGCGGATGTTTGTCGTAAACGACCACCCCATGCCCAGCCCGCGCCAATTGCTGGGCACAGGCCATGCCCGCCGGCCCGGAACCGATCACCGCCACCCGCTTGCCGGTACGATGTTCGGCGATCTGGGGTTGAACCCAACCCATCTCCCAGCCTTTATCGATGATGGCGCATTCGATGGTCTTGATCGTCACCGGGGAATCGCTGAGGTTCAACGTGCAGGACGCCTCGCAGGGCGCTGGACAGACTCGCCCGGTGAATTCCGGGAAATTGTTGGTCGAATGCAGGATTTCGAGCGCCTGACGCCAATCGCCCCGATACACCAAGTCGTTCCAGTCGGGAATGATGTTATTGACGGGGCAGCCTTGGTGGCAAAAGGGAATGCCGCAGTCCATGCAACGCGAACCCTGGCGGCGAACCTCGCTTTCAGGCAAAGACGTCATGAACTCCTGGAAATGTCGGACACGTTCGGCAACCGGAGCGTAGCCGCGATCCTGACGAGGAATTTCCAAAAAGCCTGTCGGTTTTCCCATCTCAAATCCCCATGGTCAGACTAACTTCGGGTTGCTTGGCCTCCTTGGCCTGCAATTCCTTCAACGCTCGCCGGTATTCGACGGGCATCACCTTGACGAATTTCGGCAGATACTCCTGCCAATGCGCCAGGATATGGCCGGCGCGTCGGCTTCCGGTGTAGCGTTGATGTTGCTCTATCAGGTTTTGCAGGCGGAGGGCGTCAAAGCGGGTCATGTCGCGCATGATGTCCACGCGGCCATGCGTCTCCAGGTCGCCGCCTTGGTTTTCGGTGCGTTCCAGGGCTTCATCCTCGGTGGCGATCGGTTCCAGCTCCACCATCGCCATGTTGACATAGCGATCGAAATGACCGGTCTCGTCTAGTACATAGGCGACGCCTCCGCTCATGCCGGCCGCGAAATTACGGCCGGTAGGACCGAGCACCACGACCACGCCGCCGGTCATGTATTCGCAACAGTGGTCGCCCACCCCTTCGACGACGGCCGTAGCCCCGGAATTACGCACCGCGAATCGTTCCCCACCCACGCCACGGAAAAAACATTCACCGCTGGTGGCTCCGTAAAGGACGGTATTGCCCACGATGATGTTGGCGTGGGGCTCGAACGTGCTTTCGGGCGGTGGATAAATGATCAGCCGCCCGCCGGACAGACCCTTGCCGACGTAATCGTTCCCCTCGCCGCTCAACTCCAGGGTCACGCCATGCGCGACGAAGGCGCCGAAACTCTGGCCGGCAGTGCCGTTGAGCTTGATATGAATGGTATCGGCCGGCAAACCCTTGTACCCATAACGTTTGGCGACCCGGCCCGAGAGCATGGCGCCCACCGTGCGATCGGTGTTACGTACCGTGGTGGTGAAGGAAACCGGTTTCGCATTCTCCAGCGCCGGAGCGGACTCCGCGATCAGTTTGTGATCGAGCGCGCTGTCCAGGCCGTGATTCTGTACTTCACAGTGGTGCACGGCGACACCGGGCGCCGCTTCCGGCGGCTGCAGAATCGCGCTGAAATCCAGGCCACGGGCTTTCCAGTGCTGAATGGCGCGACGCATATCCAAACGGTCGCTGCGCCCGATCATTTCTTTGACGGTGCGGAAACCCAACTTGGCCATGATCTCCCGGACTTCCTCGGCCATGAACAGCATGTAATTGATGACATGTTCCGGCTGACCGGGAAAACGCCGGCGTAACTCCGGGTCCTGGGTAGCGATGCCCACGGGGCAGGTGTTGAGATGACATTTGCGCATCATCAAACAACCCTCCGCGATCAACGCGCCCGTGCCGAAAGCGAATTCGTCGGCTCCCAGCAGCGCCGCGACGACGATATCGCGGCCGGTACGCAAGCCACCGTCGGCCTGAACCCGGATGCGTCCCCGCAATTGGTTCAAGACCAGGGTCTGGTGGGTTTCGGCCAGTCCCATTTCCCAAGGCGAACCGGCGTGATGAATGGAGCCGATCGGACTGGCGCCCGTGCCGCCATCATCTCCGGAAATCGTCACCTGATCGGCGTGGGCCTTGGAAACGCCCGCCGCAATGGTGCCAACGCCGCTCTCGGAAACCAATTTGACGCTGATCATCGCGTCGGGGTTGACGCTCTTCAAGTCGTAAATCAGTTGCGCCAGGTCCTCGATGGAATAGATATCGTGATGCGGCGGCGGTGAAATGAGCCCGACTCCCGGCGTGGAATGCCGTACCCGCGCCACCCATTGATCCACTTTGTGGCCGGGCAACTGTCCACCTTCTCCCGGCTTGGCCCCCTGCGCCATCTTGATCTGAATGCCATTGGCATTGACCAGATATTCCGTGGTGACGCCAAAACGCCCAGAAGCCACTTGTTTGATCGACGAGCGCATGGAATCGCCGTTGGCCAAGGGAACGTAACGTTCCGGGTCCTCCCCACCTTCCCCGGTGTTGGATTGACCGCCGATGCGATTCATCGCGATGGCCAGATTGGTGTGGGATTCCCAGGACAATGCGCCGAAAGACATGGCGCCCGTCGCGAAACGCTTGACGATGTCCAGCGCGGGCTCCACTTCGTTGAGCGGCGCCGGTTTCGCCGAGGCTTTCAACTCGAACAAGCCCCGCATGTTCATCAATCGCTTGCTTTGATCATCGACCTGACCGGAGAACGCCTTGAATTTGGCATAGTCGCCCGCGCGCACCGCATGTTGCAGAAGTTCGATGGTCTTGGGCGTCCAAATGTGCTCCTCGCCACGTATCCGCCAAGCCAAGTCACCGCCCACGTCCAAGGCGGCACGATACAGCAGATCGTCGCCGTAGGCGGCTTGATGACGTTGCACCGCTTCCTCGGCGATTTCAGGCAGTCCCACGCCTTCCACCAGGGTGCAGGTGCCGGTGAAATAACGACTGACGAAAGCCGTGGATAAGCCCACCGCATCGAAGATTTGCGCGCCGCAATAGGACTGGTAGGTGGAAATACCCATCTTGGCCATCACTTTCAGGATGCCTTTGGCGACGGCCTTGATGTAGCGTTGATGGACCTCGTGTTCGGTCAATTTCTCCGGCAACGTCGGCACCAGAGCGGACAGCGTATCGAAGGCCAGATAGGGATTGATGGCCTCGGCGCCATAGCCGGCCAGCAGGCAGAAATCGTGGACCTGGCGGGCTTCGCCGGTCTCGACGACCAATCCCACCGACGTGCGCAGACCTTCCCGGATCAAATGATGGTGCACGGCGGCGGTGGCCAGCAGCGAGGGAATCGGGATATGGTCGGCGTCCACGCCGCGGTCGGACAAGATCAGAATATTGTATCCGTTGCGCACCACTTCGGTGGCTTGGCGGCAGATCGCGGTCAAGGCGTTTTCCATGCCCGCCGCGCCGCGATCGGCCGGATAGATGCTGTTCAGGGTATAGGTTCGGAAAACCTGATCGACGTGATTCTCGATGCGGCGGATACGTTCCAGATCGACGTTGGCCAGAATCGGTTGGCGTACTTCCAAACGCTTGTGAGTCCCGCCGCTGGAAAGATCCAGCAGATTGGGGCGCGGGCCGATCAAGGACACCAGCGACATGACCAGTTCCTCGCGAATGGAATCGATCGGCGGATTGGTCACTTGCGCGAAGTTCTGTTTGAAATAATCGTAAAGCAGCTTGGGACGTTGCGAGAGCACGGCTTGCGGGGTATCGCGGCCCATGGCGCCCACCGGGTCCTGACCCGTCATGGCCATGGGTATCAGGAAGAATTTGATGTCTTCCTGGGAGTAGCCGAACGCCTGCTGACGATCCAACAAGGTCTTGGCGTCCGGGGCCATGGCGCCCACCTCGGGTGGCAGGTCAGTCAACCGGATCTGAGTGCGATCCAGCCAGGTCTGATACGGTTGGGCGCTGGCCAGTCGCGCCTTGATTTCGGAATCGTCGATGATCCGCCCCTGCTCCAGGTCGATCAGAAACATTTTTCCCGGCTGCAAGCGCCACTTCTTGACGATACGTTCTTCCGGAATGGGTAATACGCCGGCCTCGGACGCCATGACCACCCGCTCGTCGTCGGTCACGACATAACGCGCCGGCCTTAGGCCGTTACGGTCCAGGGTCGCGCCAATATGGCGGCCATCCGTGAAGGCGACCGCCGCCGGACCATCCCAAGGCTCCATGAGCGCGGCATGATACTCATAGAAGGCCCGACGTTGATCGTCCATCAACGGGTTATCGGCCCAGGCTTCGGGAATCATCAACATCATGGCGTGGATCAACGAATAGCCGCCCGCCACCAACAATTCCAGCGCGTTGTCGAAGGTCGCCGAATCCGAACTACCATCGCCGATCAATGGCCACAGCTTGTCCAGATCCTTGCCCAGCAGTTCGGAGGACATGGTATGACGGCGGGCCATCATCCAATTGATGTTGCCGCGTAGGGTATTGATCTCGCCGTTGTGGCAGAGGTAGCGAAACGGTTGCGCCAACTTCCAGGAGGGAAAGGTATTGGTGGAGAAACGTTGATGGATCAACGCCAGCGCGGATTCCGTGCGGGGGTCTTGCAGATCCAGATAATACTTGTCCAGATTATGCGCCAGCACCATGCCCTTATAGACCACGGTGCTGGCGGATAGGGAGGGCATGTAAAAATGCTCCTTACCGGGCAAGTCACGGTCCCATACGGCGTGGTGGACCTGTTTTCTGATGACCATCAGCTTGCGTTCGAAAGCCTCGGCGTCCGGGCAATTGGCGCCTCGACCAATGAAGACCTGACGGATGAGCGGCTCGGCGGGCTTGACGCTTTCACCCAGACAAGCATTGTCGGTCGGGACGTTGCGCCAACCCAGCAAGTCCTGGCCTTCGGCCTGAATGATATCGGTGAAGGCGTCGTAGCACTTGGCCAAGGTTTCCTCGATGCGCGGCAGGAAAACCATCCCGACGGCGTATTGGCCAGACGCGGGCAGGCCAAAGCCGAGCTTGGCCGACTCCTCACGCATCAACGGATCGGGAATCTGCAGCAGGATGCCCGCGCCGTCACCCGCCAGGGGGTCGGCGCCGACCGCGCCGCGATGATTGAGATTGCTGAGAATTTCCAGCCCTTGCCGAACGATAGCGTGGCTTTTGCGGTTCTTGATGTCGGCGATGAATCCGATACCGCAAGCGTCGTGTTCATGCCGTGGGTCGTAAAGCCCTTGTTTGGCAGGTAAATCACTCATGAGGCATATGCCCTCTTGTTGGTTGCGCGGTCAGGCCCACAATGTGATCGAAAAAGCAAAACGGGGGTATTAGCGCCTGAAATGGACATTTTCTGCGCTCAACGTTCAGGAGCGGCTGGGAATGGCCGGTCATGGCTGCCAAGCAAGACTGGAGCCAAGCTATTGGAACGTGCGTTCCACTGACTATTCGACCGGATTTCGACAGAACAGTCACTCAAGCTCTATCCTAGAATAAGAAAACGCACCAACATATTGCCGAAACGCACCAATATGGGTCGCAATCATAAAGCGTAGGGTTTTAGCGTCGCAACCCGTCCGTCGTTGCAAAAGCATTCGAGTTGAGCTTGCCATTCCTCATCCCCGAAGCCGTCTGCGACGAGGACCAACGACTTATTTTTTCAGTCGATGCTGCTCCATGGCCTCATGCCATCGTTCGTCCTCGGCATGCAGATAATGACCCGTCGTATCCAGTTTTGAATGACGGGCGTTGCGCCGCAGATAGTTGAGATCGATTCCCGCGTCGGCCTGATGCGTGATACTGGTGTGCCGCAGCCAATGAGTCGAGGCCCGGCGTAGTTTGTCGGCCTGATGGGAGTCAGTGACTTCCAGACGGGTAGCCGCCTGGTGCACCAGATCCTTGATGATGCGGTAAATCATATTGTCGGTGATGCCGCCCGATTCCCGCAGATTGGGGATCAACGGAGCCGATTCGCCAGGTTGGGGTAACGGGCGCAGTCCTCGGAAACGACGGTATTCCTGCAACGCCTGCAACATATCCTGATTGACCGGCACCCGCGCGGTTTTCTGACCCTTGCCCGTCACCACCCACCACCACCGGCCTCTGATCTCCACGAAGCTACCCATGGTATGCGTGGCGATTTCGCTGACGCGCGGCCCCAATAAATACAGCATGGCCAACAGAAAACGCAGGCGTTGATAGGTTCGCTGCTGACGCTCGGTTTCCCTAGGCAGATCTTCCGCCGTATCCCACATCGCCTGCCACTGGTCCCGTTCTAGAAAGCGTTCCACGCCCAGAGACAGTGAAGCATCATTACCGCGAGCCCGGCGTTTGATCAATGCCAACGGGTTGCCAGCCAGATAACCGGCTTTGACCAGATAGCTGAGCAAGGAATTGATAACCAACAAAGCCGTGCGCCGGCTGGCGGCCGTCAAGGGTCCCAGGAAAGGACGCCAGGCCGCGCTGAAACGAGGCGCGCGCGGGCCGCACCAACGGGTCCGGGGTTGTGGATCGGCCAGGAATTGCTCATACGATACGCAGTCCTCGCGCGTCAGGCTGGACAGCGGTTTATGTCGCTCCAGCAAGGCCCACAGCAGCAAGCGTTCGGCTTCCTTGCGGTAATGTCTCAAGGTTTGCGGGGAATCCTGGAATTCGCTCAGCCAAGTTTGAATCGCTTGCAAATCGTTGTTCGCGGCCAACTGCCGCACCGTCCCCGGCCCCGCCCGATTGCTGCCGTGACGACCGTCCAACTCGGTCGGAATCAACAAGCGTTCCAACGGGAGAGGGGAAGGTGTGTGCAAGGTCTCAGTCCCCATTCATTGGGCGGTACTGCCCCAGATCTCCTCCAACCGACTATCGCGTCCGCAGGAATAGCGATAGAACTGATAGCGCAGAGGATTCTTATGATAATAATCCTGATGATATTCCTCGGCGGGATAGAACTTCCCGGCGGGAACGATTTCCGTGTAGATTTTAGGAAAGCGGCCGGAAGCCTCCAGCGCCTGCTTGGATTGTTCGGCCAGACGCTTCTGCTCTTCGTCGTGATAAAAAATCGCGGTGCGATACTGGTTGCCGATGTCGCAGAACTGTCGGTTCTCCACCGTGGGGTCGATGTTGCGCCAAAACACATCCAACAACTTTTGATAGGTAACCTGGGTGGGATCGTAGAGTACCTCGACCGCCTCGGCATGCCCGGTTCCCCCCGCGCTCACCTCCTTATAAGTCGGGTTGTCCTGGTGACCGCCGGTATAACCGGCCGTCGTCGAAATCACCCCTTCCAACTTGTCGAAAGGGGGCTCCATGCACCAAAAACAACCACCGGCGAAGGTGGCTTTGGCCATGGGAGTCTGATCGGTTGCCTGTGGTTCATCCGCGGCGTTGACCGAGCCGCTCAGTAGCCAGATAAACAGTAAGCCTATGACTAGGGAAACCGCTTTTCCCATTACGTACCTCCGCCGTTTCGTTCTGATCAATTTGGCGTAAAATCGGCCTCTGACCGCAATCGTCGCATTGCGCTCCGTTACCTGCCATCACGCTTCAGGAGCATTCATGGACATCGCCCGCGCACGCGCTTATATCGACTCCCTGTGGGATTCTTCCATTCTACCCACCCTGGTCGATTATATCCGTATTCCCAACAAATCCCCGGCTTTCGACTTCGATTGGCAAGCGCACGGTTACATGGAACAAGCGGTAGTCCTGTTCGAAAGCTGGTGTCGACAGCAGGCGATCCAGGATATGGAGATTCAGGTCATCCGCCTGCCGGAGCGTACGCCACTGCTTTACATCGACATACCCGGCAGCGGCGCGGATACCGTACTGCTTTACGGTCATCTCGACAAACAGCCGGAAATGACGGGCTGGCGGGACGGGCTGGGACCTTGGACCCCGGTGCTGGAAGACAACAAGTTATACGGTCGGGGCGGGGCCGACGATGGGTATGCGATATTCGCCGCGCTATCCGCCATCGGTGCGTTGCAGGAGCAGGGGACTCCCCACGCGCGCTGCGTGGTGTTAATTGAGTGCTCGGAGGAAAGCGGCAGCCTGGACCTGCCCGCTTACATCGAGCACTTACTCGAAGCGATCGGCGAACCCTCTTTGGTGATCTGCCTTGATTCGGGCTGCGGTAACTATCAGCAACTCTGGTGCACGACCTCGCTGCGGGGTCTGATCACCGCCGATCTGCAGGTGGAGGTATTGAGCGAAGGCGTCCACTCCGGCGACGCGGGCGGCATCGTGCCATCCAGCTTCCGAATCGCAAGGCAGTTACTCAGTCGCCTGGAAGATTCGGAAACCGGGGAAATATTGCCCGACGCCTTGGCGGTCGAAATCCCCGACGAGCGCCGCGCACAGGCGATACGGGCGGCGCTGGCGCTGGGTGAAATGGTGTTCCGGCGTTTTCCATTCACACCCGGCACGCGTCCGGCGCGGGGCGAACCGGCGGAATTGGTGCTCAATCGGACTTGGCGAGCCGCATTGGAAATTACCGGAGCGGCCGGATTGCCATCGCTCAAGGATGCCGGCAACGTGGCGCGCCCGAGCACGACATTGCGGTTGTCCTTGCGCCTGCCGCCCACCTGCTATGCCATCACCGCTCTGGAAGCCATCAAATCCCTGCTGACGCAGAACCCACCGCAAGGCGCCAAGGTAACGCTGAAATTCAAACAATCGGACAATGGCTGGCATTCGCCGCCTTGCGCTCCCTGGCTGACGAACGCTCTGGAGCAGGCGTCACAAGCCTGGTTTGGGAAAGAAGCCTTGTATATGGGCGAAGGGGGTTCGATCCCCTTCATGAACATGCTGGGCCAGCGGTTTCCCAAAGCCCAGTTTCTGGTGACCGGCGTTCTGGGTCCGGGGGCGAATGCGCATGGACCCAATGAGTTTCTGCATATCCCCACGGCCCGCAATGTCACCGGGTGTGTCGCGCAGGTGCTAGCCGCTCAATACGGCTCCAACCGGCGCTGATCGAAGAAAGTTCGCCGGGCAGCTAAGGTCTGCCCGGTTCGGCCGGACGGCTTCATGCAATTGGCCGCGCGACTTGACCGAGTAGGGAAAGCGGTCCCGTTTGTTTGAGTATTTCTAATTGGTTGGCGTTCTTGACCAGCATCGTGCCCGCGTAACCGAGGGCATTGACCGGGATCTCCGCGGCGTTTTCCCGAACGCGGGGAACCATGAGCAGCCAATCCCGTGTAATCAGCAGGTTATAGGGATGGGTTCTTGCCAAACTCGGATCGGTAACTGACTCGGAGTCCCGGAACAGGTCAAGTTCACGCAGCAGGTTCCGGTAACAGCCGAACGCCTTAGCGGCGATCTCCGGGGCAGAATCTCCGCTCGGAAAGCGCACGAAACGGTATTCGAAGGGAAGCGAATAGCGGCCCCGCCGTGCGTCCTCCAGCAAGCGTGCTTCGAGGGGAATGCGCGGCGCCTGGGAAGCCAAGGGCAACGGGACGATCTGCAGGTGCTTGTGACGTTGGCTGGCTCCGGCCGCTTGCCCGGCATTGTAAAAAACCAGACACGCATATTCCGACAAGCCATATCCAAGCGCCTCGAAATCTCGCTGATTCAAGGGCGACTCCTGTTCCTCGAAAGCACGAGTCACGACCAGCAGATGGTGATCGACCACGTTGAATTTATTCAGCAGGCAAACATGCGTGTCGGACACATCGCCAACATACAGGTCCTGTTCGTAGGGCAGGAACGGATTGTCCAACCGGGGCACGCTGCGCTGGCGGGCCTCTTTGCGGGCGAGATTGGCCAGTTTGCGCACCAGGAAATCGATGCCGTCCTGGCGGACGATTTCCGATTCCGTCGGTAAGGAAAGCAAGGCCCCGCATTCCAGGGCCTGCGTCGTACATTGTTTCGTTCGCGACCACAGCATATCGGGCTGCAGGCGGAATCGGGCGGGGTCGTCGTCGGTATTCACGGGAGCGTCAGGGCGGTACGGTGGTGTCGTTCGGTGAAAATAGAATCGTCTCGGTCAGGTATTCTTAAGCTTCTTGGACCAAAATAATAGGTTGGAGAACCGGTGAAAATCATGCTCCGATAAGGGTTCAGTCAGCACCAGCCGATTCCAGCCTACCCCCATGAAACTCCTGATCGTCGAAGACTCCGAGCGTCTGCGCAAATCTCTCAGTGAGGGCTTGCGACGAATGGGGTTCGCCGTCGATCCGGTGGGGGATGGAGAAACGGGACTGCGTTTCGCGCTGGCCGTGGATTATGACGTCATCATATTGGATTTGATGCTCCCGCGACTTGACGGGCTGACCGTATTGCAACGGCTGCGTGAGCACGGCAAGAACACCCATGTATTGATTCTCTCGGCTAAAGATCAAGTACAGGACCGCATTCGGGGCCTGGAATGGGGGGCGGACGACTATTTGGTCAAACCGTTCTCTTTCGATGAGTTGCTGGCCCGGCTGAAAGCCTTGGTCCGGCGCTGCTACCAGCACCACAATCCTATCATTCAGTTGGGGTGTATTGAACTCAATACGGCATTGCACCGGGCCGTATCCGGGGATGGCGAGGTACCGCTGACGCCGAATGAATTGGCTTTGCTGGAATATCTGGCCCTCAATCGCGGACGGGTCGTGTCTCAGCGCAGTCTGGAAGACCACCTTTACGACAGCGACACGGTCGTTACACGCAATGCTATCGAGGCGCATATCAGTTCGTTGCGCAAGAAACTTCGCGCCGTGGGCGAAGCGCAACTCATCAAGACTCGGCGAGGTTTCGGGTACTACATTGAGCCGAGCTAGACACTCCATCCACCGACGTTTGACCGGCTGGTTACTTGGTGGTGTCGGTCTGTTGTTGCTGATTACCGGCGTTACCCTGGATGTACTGATCGGCGAGCGTCTGAAAGAACGTTTTGATCTGGCGTTGCTGGCGAAAGCCAGGACGTTGATCGCTTTGACCGATCAGGACCGGGAAGGCGTGGATTTCGATCTGTCGGAAGATTTGATGCCGGAGTTCGAGGTCCAGAAAGAACCCGAGGGCACGGAGTCGGAGCTAGACGAGGAAACCGAATATTTCCAGTTATGGTGGGTGGATGGACGCGTGCTGGCGCGTTCATCCACCTTGGCCGATCAGGATCTGTCCAAATCAGCGGAGTGGGACGAAACACCACGATTCAGTGATTTAGGCCTGCCTGACGGCCGGCTCGGTCGTCAGGTGCAAATCGGTTTCCTTCCTCATATCGATACCGAAGAAGATGACAAGGGCGGGGCGGACAACGCCGATCGCTCCACCGGCCCGGCCAACTCGGTGAGTGGCGAAACGGTCGTCCCTTCGGATACGCCGTTGAAGCCCGAGCCGCTAATCCTGATATTGGCTCGTGGACGGGCGCCGCTCGACGAGTTGCTCGCCGCCTTGCGCCTGATGTTATTGATCGCCGGCGCTAGCGTGATTGGCTTGACCGTTCTGCTCGTGCGATTTGCGGTCGGCATCAGCTTGCGCCCGTTGGCCGAAATTCACCGGCAGGTCGAACGACTCAACGCCGATTCTTTGGATGCCCGCGTCAAACCCTCGGTGCGCACCGAAGAACTTGATGGCGTCGTCAACCAGTTCAACGCCCTGTTGGAGCGTTTGGAAACGGCGTTCGAGCGCGAACGCCGTTTCTCCTCCGATGTCGCCCACGAACTGCGCACCCCGCTGGCCGAATTACACAATTTGGCCGAAGTCGGTAGTCGCTGGTCCGATGATCCGACCCTGGCTCGGGATTTCTTCGACGAAATGCTGGGCGCGACCCGTCAGATCGAGCGCATCGTGGAAAATTTGCTGGCCCTGGCGCGTTTTGAAAAAGGCCAGGCAATTGGCGAACCCACCGATCTCGATTTGGTCGCGCTGATTGAAGCCGCCTGGCGGCGCATGTTGCCGGAGACTCAGGCCAAGGCGTTGATTTTGCAACGTCAGGGTCCTGCCCACCTGATGGTCCGCACCGGGCGTGATCAGAACGAATTGATATTCAACAATCTTTTTTCCAATGCCGTCGCCTATAGCCCTGCCAAGAGCCGAGTGATCTACCGAGTTACCGAAAACGATAGCCACGGCAGAGCGTCAGTCAGCATCGTCAATCACGCCGAGTATCTGGACAGTAAGGATTTGCCGCATCTGTTCGAACGGCTGTGGCGCAAGGACCCGGCTCGGACCGGGGGCAATCACGCCGGTCTGGGCTTGAATTTGGTCAAAGCCTATGCCGAGCAATTGAATTTAACCACGACGGTGGCTTTGGAGCCCGATCGGACATTCCGCATCACCCTGAGCGGATTTATCCCGGTTCCCCACCCGACGGAGCGGGATCGCCGGACCGTAACCGAAGCTCATTCCACCTAAGCCTGCGTTCCTCAGCCAATCTTAAGTTTGTCCTCAGCCAGCGTTGAAGCTGGGTCGGTATCGTTGGACCCGTCCCTGGATAGGGGACGCCTTATTCACCCGCTCCAACACCGAGGAAATCGCCATGATTCGCAATCATCCCATTCGAGTCCTTATCGACTACCGGTCGCCAACGCTTCGCACCGCCCGCCGATACCGAGGCTTCTCCCTAGTCGCTCTGGCCTTCGCACTGTTCCTGCCGGGTGTGATGGACGTAGCCTGGTCGGCCCAATTTTCGGCATGCCAAAAGACGGCGCAAAACATGCTCACCGCCTGTCGATTCGATGCGCACGAAGAATTCAACAAAATTCAGGCTAATTGTCTGAATATCGCAGACGACGCCCAGAGCAAAGCGTGTCTGCGACAGGCGCGCGAGACGTTGAAAGAGGAAAAAGACCAGTGCGTCGAGAAAAGAGAAGCTCGACTCGATGCCTGCGAACTGTTGGGAGAGGATCGCTATGATCCCGATCCCTTGCTGGATACCGGCAATCAATTCGTCGATCCCGATGAAATTCCCGAGGTCTATCCCGTCAATCCCTATGTTTCACTGGCTGCGGGTCATACCTATGTGTTGCGAGAGGACGAGGACACCATCGTGGTCCACGTTACCCATGAAAAGCGGGAAATCCAGGGGGTCGAATGTCGTGTGGTCGTCGATGCCGCGTTTTCCGTCGAAACGGACGAGGAAGATGGCGATCTCGACTACATACCGGTGGAAGTGACGGACGACTGGCTGGCGCAGGACGACAGGGGCAATGTTTATTATTGCGGCGAACAAGTACGCAACTATGAAGACGGCCTCCTTGACAACGTGGATGGCTCTTTCGAAGCCGGCAAGTCCTTTGCCAAAGCGGGCGTTCTCATCAGGGCCTTGCCCGAAGTCGGCGAAGCCCACCGACAGGAATTTGCCTTGGACGAGGCCGAGGATATCGTCGTTTACCAAGCCTTGGCTACGCAGCCCGGCCCGGATGAGGGAGGCGACCATCCGGTATTTCCCTGCCTCCCCGAGGGTTGTCTAAAAACCCTGGAGATCAATCCGGCAGACCCGGAAGCATCCGAGTACAAGTACTATTTGCCGGGCACGGGTTTCGTGCTGGCGGTCGCGATGGAGGACGGTGAACTGACCGGTGATCGCGAAGAACTGGTTTGCGTAGGCGGCTCACTGGACGTGCTCAAAGACCCCGGTTGTGGGATCGAGGACCCCGATGAACTGTTGGAGGAGTTGTGCGAGGTGTCACCGGATGCGTTCTGCGATGACGATGGCGACCAGGGCTGATTGACGCGGACCCGACCCTTATCTACATTCCAGGCCGGATCAAAGGGAAACGCGGGGATCGGCTACTGCCCGATCCCCGCCATTTTTCTTTGAGCCGGGAATCGTCGTGCAATTTCCAAAATAGCCATCAAGGTCATCATGCAGGAATTTGAACGTCTCGTTCCACTTGCCGCCCTGGTGCTGATGGCGTTCCCTGGGAGTGCAACGTTTGCTAATGAGGATGAGAATCCCGAAGAATCAGGTGCGGCGTTCGAATTCGAGTTGAAGCTCGAAGGCGAGCAGCGTCGTCAGAGCCATTTGGGGGAAGTATCCGATGACAGGGAAAGGAATGGGCTTGCCGAATTGAGTGCGTCGGTGTTCTATCCGGTCACGCCCCAGCTTGCCCTGTTTGGCGAAGTGATCGCCATATTCGAAGGTCAAACCACCGATGGCGAGCGGGATTGGCAAAGCGATGAATCGTTGGAACGTGGCGAGTCTTGGCTGCGTTGGCAACCTGACGCGGACCTGAATCTGACGCTCAAGCTGGGCCGCCAGGAGTTCACCGAACCCCGTCAGTGGTGGTGGGATGAAGATCTGGACGCCCTGCGGGTTGATTATCAAACGAATCGCTGGTCATTGGCGGCAGCCTTGGCGCGGGAAACAGCGCCGATTTCGACCTTGGATAGCCAAATACATCCCAGCGAAGACGATGTAGTGCGCGCCCTTGGCGCCGTCCACTGGTACTGGACATCCGATCAACAATTGGAAGCGTTCGCCCTGTACCAGAATGATCGCTCGTCTACTCCCAACGTCGGCGATAAGGTCACACAGGACGATTCCGTGGATGCGAATTTGGACTGGTTGGGGCTGCGCGCCAGCGGTGACCTTCGGCTGGGCGGTTATGGATCGTTGATCTATTGGCTGGACAGCGCCTGGGTATGGGGCGATGAGCGAGTCGTCGAATTCGAAGAGGGTGAAGGCGCGTTTCTCGTGAGCGACCGAACCCGGCGCGACGTACGAGGCTGGGCCTTGGATGTCGGTGGATTATGGACGCTGCCGGTCGCGGGTCAGCCAACACTCCGGCTGGGCTATGCCTACGGTTCCGGAGACGCCGATCCAGATAGCGGTCTGGACCGGTCGTTCCGGCAGACTGGTTTGCAGGAGAACGAGGACCGGATTCACTACTACGGCGAGTTGTTCGACCCGGAGTTGTCCAATCTACAGGTATTCACGGTGGGTATCAGTGGGCTGCCGTCCGAGAATACCTGGTTGGCTTTGATGCATCACCGTTACCGCCAAGCCGTGGCGGCGGACTACCTGCGCGAGACCGGCATTGATCTTGAACCCGATGGCATCGCAACGAACCTGGGCTGGGGTTGGGACCTGGTCTTCCAGCAAACGTGGGAAAATGGCCTTAGCTTGGAAGTGATTGGCTCGATGTTCCAAGCGGGTCGGGCGTTTGGAGAGGCGGAGGGCGAGCGCGCCTATCGTGGGTACGTGGAACTGATTTACGAGTTTTGAAACTCGCGTCCGCCGCAAGGTCTCTCATTCAGGAAGACGAACAGGCTTCGAGTCGGTCGCTTTAGGCGTTCTCGTCGCGCGCTTTCAAAAACGCCAGCGTGGAAATTCGCGACCAACCCATGGCGCGTTGCCGGGCCGCTTCGAAAGCTGTGTAAATCCGCTGGCTCATGGGATCGCCCTTGCCGAACTCAGCCAGTACGTCCGCGGCGGCGGCTCGCGCCGCGCTGATCACGGCTTCGGGAAAAGCCCGAACCTTCACGCCGTGCTCATTGACCAGCGTCGCCAAAGCCTCGGCATTATGCCAATCCGCTTCCGCCAGGGAATAAGCATTTTCAGCGGCGCAGGCATTGTTCACGACGGCTTGCAGGTCGGCGGGCAACTTGGCAAAACTTTGCAGATTGATCAGGCACTCCCCCGTGCCATTGGGTTCGTGAAAGCCTGGCCAGTAATAATACGGCGCGGCCTTGTAGAGTCCCAGGGCCATGTCGCTCCATGGCCCAACCCACTCGGCGCCGTCCACCAATCCGGCCTGCAGGGCGGAAAAAATCTCTCCGGGGGGCAGAACGACCGGGGTTGCGCCCATACGCTGAAGGATGTCGCCTCCCAATCCCGGAATCCGGTATTTGAGACCCTGAATATCCTCCAGGCTGTTGATTTCGCGCTTGAACCATCCCCCCATGCCCATGCCCGTATTGCCGGCCATGAGACCGCGCAATCCGAAACCGGAATACAGTTCGTCCCACAGCGCCTGCCCCCCGCCGTGATAGATCCAGGCGGCGTGTTCGTCGGGGGTCAGGCCGAACGGCACGGCGGTGAAAAACACACTGGCCGGTATCTTCCCCCGCCAGAACAACGCGGCCGTATGACCCAATTCCGCCGTGCCGCGGGATACCGCGTCGAATACTTCCAGTGCTGGCACCAATTCTCCCGCGCCGTAAACCTTGACGGTCAAGCGGCCGTTACTCATGGCGGTGATGCGCTCGGCCAGACGCTCGGCCGTCAGCCCTGGGCCGGGACTGTTCTTGGGCCAGGAAGTGACCATTTTCCAGGAAAACTCGGGTTCATTGGCGGGCGTGGCGGATACGGAGGTGGCCGCCAGGGCCCCGGACAGGGTTAAAAACGTACGGCGTTTCATAACACGAAGATCCAAGGGTGATTGTACTTTTGATTATGGAACAGGCGGGCCAAGACCGTTCAATAGACCTTGGCGTGTTGGTGAAGCGCGGCTTCGTCGAGGCGGTACAGCCAATCCAGCAGACTCCACTGAAAGCTGCCGGGACCAGGCGCCTGCCGCGCCGCCAGTTCACCCGCCACGCCGATGCTCAACTGAGCGTGAACGGCGGCTTCCATCGGATTTTCCGCAACGGCCAGAAAAGCCGCCAGTAAAGCGGAACTGGCGCAACCCAGACCCGTGACGCGCGTCATCAAAACATCGCCATTGGCGATTTGGAACCGTCGCTGGCCATCGGTGACGATATCGGTTTCTCCCGTTTGAACTACGATGGCCTTGAATTTGCTCGCTAAAGCATCGGCCGCCTGCGCGCCTTCATCGTCGGCCAAAGCCTGTATCTCCGCTAGGTTGCCGCGCACGATGGTGGGTGACTGCCGCATCAGCGATTGCGCATACTGGCGGCGCTCGGCGGAAACATCCACGAACACGGGGTCGAGCACCCAGGGTTTCGCGGTTTGTCGCGCGGCGATCAAAGCCCGTTCTATGGCTTGTAGTCGTTGTTCGTCGAGGGTTCCCAAATTGACGCACAGACTATCGGCTCGCGCGACGAAACTGGGCATTTCATTGGGGGCCAGGGATAGCGAGGGAATAGCGCCCACGGAGAGCAGCATATTCGCCGTATAATTCGACGCCGCCAAATTGGTGATGCAGTGAACGCGGGGCGATTTGGAAGCCAGCGCGCGCAGACTTTCCGCCGTCGCCGTCGCAAGCGGTTTCATGCATACACCCCCTGATAGGCGGTGTTCGGTAATCTCACGAGGTTGTCCATGCTATTTACTGTCACTCACGAAACCCTCTATACCTATAGCCAACCGGTCGTATTGGGACCGCACATTATAAGACTATGTCCACGCCATGATGGCGCGCAACGAACGCTGAATTACGAACTGCGCATAGAACCGAAACCGCTTTTGCGAAGCGAATGCCTGGATGCGGAAGGCAATAGCGTGACTCATGCCTGGTTCGACGGCAGTACGACGACCTTCCAGGTCATCAGTTCGTTCAGCGTGGAGACCTGTCGTGACAATCCCTTCGACTATTTTCTGGAGAGGGGTTGCGAGCACCTTTCGAGCGTGTACCGCGACGACGTGAAGCCCCGTCTGAGTTATTACCGTTCCGCCCAGATCCTAGATGATCGAATCCGAACCTTCTCGAACGACCTGGCGGCGGAGGCCGAGGGTCAGCCGCTGGCTTTCCTGGCGGCGCTCAATCATTGGTTACATGAAAACATAGTGCACGAGATCCGAGACGAAGGCGCGCCGCAAAACTCGACCGAAACCCTGACCCGACGCAAGGGAGCCTGCCGTGATCTGAGCGTACTGTTCATGGCCGCTTGCCAAACGCAGGGACTGGCCGTGCGTTTCGTCAGCGGTTATCGAAAAGGGGACGGCCGACGGCCGAAGCGGTATTTACACGCCTGGCCCGAGGTTTTCATTTCGGGTGGCGGCTGGCGCGGATATGATCCCACTCAGGGCGCGGCGGTGGCGGATGAGCATGTCGCCTTGGCGGCGGCGCTACACCCCGTCGGCACTATGCCGATCGAAGGTAGTTTCGGTGGAGCGGGTGCAACCTCGACGATGGATTTCGATTTGCGTATTGAAACCTCTGGCTAATGAGTGAAATATAATTCTACCTGCTTCGCGCCGTAGGCCAGTAGTCTATCGTTTTCTCAATCATGGAAATATCAAATACTCATATGGAGAACTTTCGCCCATCAGTTCATGCTCATGCTGGGTGTACACGATGCAAAGGTTCTCGATAATCTTTTCAAGAAGAAGTTTGGTCTGACGAGACTGGGAAAATAACTCTCGAATCCCGGAATGAGCGTGTTCCACGATTACGTGGGGGACCGGCTTGCTTCTGCGATTCGATGAACGCGAACCGAGGAGTTATCGAAATGATTCAAGTACCATTTACCGGTGGGTGCCAGTGCGAAGCGGTTCGATACCGTGGGTCCATGCCGCCATTCGTTGCCTACACCTGCCATTGCCGCGCTTGCCAGAAAATGACATCCAGCGCGTTCGCGATCTGTATGCATATTCCGGCGGAATCGTTGGAGGTGACGCAAGGGTCTCCGGTCACGCAGCAACGTACGGCCGACGACGGGAATATATTGACCACCCATTTCTGCGGGGATTGCGGATCGCCCTTGTTCATCGCAAACAATGCGCGTCCCCGGCTCCGGACGATCCTTGTCGGTACGTTGGACGATCCGGATGCGGTTGAAATTGTTGCCCATATCTGGACTTCGCGCCGATTGCCCTGGGTCGTCGTGCCGGCCGGGCAGCCGGTTTTCGATGAAGGCGCGGATTGGCGACCGTATTACAAGGCCGATCCGACACGCCTTGAAAGGGCCTGAGTCAACACGTTTCGCCCCATAAATCGTGTTCGCCTGCCGCGGTGATCCGTACCTCGGCAAATTCCCCCACGGTCAGATCCGCGCCGTTTTCGATGATTACCGTCCCGTCGATTTCCGGCGCGTCGGCCGCCGAACGAGCGACAGCATCACCGCTGGCGGTGATAGCATCCACCAGCACCGTCATCGACTGGCCCACTTTCCCGGCCAGCTTGTCCATGCTGATTTCCGCCTGGCATTCCATGAAACGCTGGTAACGTTCTTCCTTGACCGGTTCCGGAACCGGATCGGCCAACGCGTTCGCCGTGGCGCCGGCGACCGGCGAATACATGAAACAGCCGACCCGATCGAGTTCGGCCTCTTCCAGAAACTCCAGCAGTTGCTGAAATTCCTCCTCGGTCTCGCCGGGAAATCCCACGATAAACGTGCTGCGTACCGTGATGTCCGGGCAGATCTCCCGCCAACGGCGGAGGCGCGCCAACGTATTCTCCGTATTCGCCGGGCGGCGCATGGCTTTCAGAATCCGCGGGCTCGCGTGTTGCAGGGGTATGTCCAAATAGGGCAACAGCTTGCCTTCGGCCATCAACGGAATCAGGTCATCGACGTTGGGATAGGGATAGACGTAATGCAGGCGAACCCACACGCCCAACTCGCCGAGCGCGCCGGCCAAGGCGGTCAACTGGGATTTCAGCGGGCGGCCGTTCCAAAAACCCGTGCGGTATTTGATATCGACGCCGTAGGCGCTGGTGTCCTGAGAAATCACCAACAGTTCCTTGACGCCGGCATTGACCAGATTTTCGGCTTCCTGCATCACCTCGCCAATAGGCCGGCTGACCAGATCCCCGCGCATGGAAGGAATGATGCAGAAAGTACAGCGATGGTTGCAGCCCTCGGAAATCTTGAGGTAGGCGTAATGCCGTGGCGTCAGTTTGACGCCTTGGGGCGGCGCCAGATCGACATACGGATCGTGCGGCTTGGGAAGATGCCGGTGCACCGCCCGCATGACGTCTTCCAAGGCATGGGGGCCGGTGACCGCCAGTAAATCCGGGTAGTGTTCGCGCACCTGCTCGGCTCGGGCGCCAAGGCAGCCGGTAACGATCACCTGGCCGTTTTCGTCCAAGGCTTCGCCAATCGCATCCAAGGACTCCTCCACGGCACTGTCGATAAAACCGCAGGTGTTGACGATGACCAGATCGGCATCCTGATAGGTGGGTACGACTTGGTAACCTTCGGCGCGCAATTGCGTCAGAATCCGTTCGGAATCCACCAGGGCTTTGGGACACCCCAGGCTGACGAAACCGACGGCCGGAGTGAATGACGAACGGGCTTGCGGATGATGTTCAGGGGTTGTGCTGTTCATGGACGAGCATTATATCCGATTGCGGGCAACCCACCGGATGTGCGAATTCCGGTATGGCGGGGCCCGGTGGATACCCGACAATTCCGACAAATCGGCCGACGGTACACGGCGTATGTCGTACATTGGGCGCCTCGCCAGCGATGTGTTCCGCATGATCCGTCGGACAAATTGGGTTTATGGCATGGAAGGTGCATAATTTATTATTCAGGCGTTTGTTGGGCTATCGTTATGTAGTTTGACTCTATATCGTTTGTGAAATCGCAGGCCATGCCGTCTACATCCCTGAATGCCGTATTTACGTTTGGACAAAAGCCGTCTACCCAGATTGGCGAACGAAGGATTCGTCTGCTGGAGGCGGTGCGCGATCAGGGTTCCATCGCGGCCGCTGGAAGAGCCGTGGGTTTGTCCTATAAAGCCGCCTGGGATGCCGTCAATACCCTAAACAACCTGTTCGCCAAGCCCTTGATCATCGCGCGCGCGGGCGGCCGTCATGGCGGCAACGCCTATCTGACCCTGGAAGGGGAAACGGTCATTCGCGCCTTCTATCTGGTGCAAACCGAACTCTCCCGTTTTTTCGATGTGCTGGAGCGGCGTCTGGATACAGCCGCCACCCCCGTTCAACCCAACCTGTTATGGAGATTGTTTATGAAAACCAGCGCCCGCAATGCCCTAAACTGCACCGTCAAAGACGTCACTCTGGGGGCAGTCAACGCAGAGGTGTTGTTACAAGTCACCGACGCGATTCAACTGAGCGTCATAATCACCAAGCGTAGCGTCCAGGACTTGGGCCTGACGGTCGGCAAGGAAGTGACCGCCCTGATCAAATCCAGTTTCGTGATTCTTACCCCGGCGGATCAGGCCGCCAAGACGTCAGCCCGCAACCGCCTTTGTGGTACCGTCGTCAGCCGCGACGATGGGGCGGTGAACAGCGAAATCGGCCTGGACATTGGAGGTGGCAAAGTCATCACGGCCATCGTCACCATGCAAAGCGTGGCTGATTTGGGATTGCAGGTCGGCTCGCCCGCTTGTGCCTTGATCAAGGCGTCGCACATCATCCTGGCTGTCGATTGACGGTTAATTGACCCGATTGCCCGCCATGGGACAGACCATTCTGCTGACCTTGCAACTGGCCGTGATCACCACGGCGGTGTTGCTGATCGTGGGCACGCCCTTGGCCTGGTGGTTGGCGCGTTCGCCGGCGTGGTGGAAAGAAGCCGTAGCGACCGTGGTGGCCTTGCCTTTGGTATTGCCACCCACGGTCTTGGGGTTTTATCTGTTACTACTGTTCGGACCCTCGGGACCGGGAGGACGGATTGCCGAGTGGTTCGGCGCGAAAACCCTGGCGTTTACTTTCGAAGGGTTGGTCATCGGTTCGGTGATCTATTCCATGCCTTTCGTCGTGCAGCCCATACGTAACGCTTTCGAGGCGTTCGGCCAACGCCCGCTGGAGGTGGCGGCTACACTGGGAGCCACCCCCATCGATACCTTCTTTACGGTAGCCCTGCCGCTGGCCCGGCCAGGATTTCTGACCGGGGCCGTGCTGGGTTTCGCGCACACCGTGGGGGAATTCGGCGTCGTGCTGATGATCGGGGGTAATATTCCCGGCGAAACGAAAGTCCTGTCCATCGCGATATTCGATTACGTGGAAACCCTGCAATGGGGTAAGGCACATCTCTTGGCGGGCGGAATGTTGGTGTTTTCGTTCATCGTCATCCTGACGATGATGACCGTGGAAAAACGTCTGGGGCGTGCGGCCTGATGGTGGGCGAAGGGATAACGGCGCGATTCGAAGGATCGCTGGGACAATTTCGGCTCGCCGTCAGCTTCCAGGCCCCCAACCACGGTATCACGGGATTGTTCGGCCCGTCAGGCTGTGGAAAAACCAGCGTATTGCGCTGCATGGCCGGCCTCAATCGGGTGCGGGGATATCTATGCATCGGTAATGACGTGTGGCAGGACGAAAATCACTTTCGGCCCGTGCACCAGCGGCCTATTGGATACGTCTTTCAAGAAGCAAGTCTTTTCGCCCATTTATCGGTCCGTAGCAATCTGACCTACGGGCAACGGCGTGCGATGAAGCGCGGCGGCTCCAATAGCGTTCCGTTCGAGGAGGTGGTCGAATTGCTGGGCCTTTCGAGCCTGCTCGATCGGGAATCCGCGCATCTGTCGGGTGGCGAAAGGCAGCGGGTGGCCATTGGCCGCGCTCTGTTATCCCAGCCACGCCTGCTATTGATGGATGAACCCTTGGCGGCCCTGGATCGCTTCAGCAAGGAGGAAATCCTGCCGTATCTGGAACGTCTGCGCGACACGTTGGACATCCCGGTTTTCTACGTCAGCCATGACATCGCCGAAGTGGAACGTCTGGCCGACAATCTGGTGCTGATGTCGGCGGGCGCCATTCAAGCCATGGGGCCGCTGGGTGAACTGCTGTCCTCGCCCGATTTGCCCCTGGCGCGTATGCCGGAAGCCGCCATGGTCCTGGACGGCGTGGTCGATCGCTTCGATCCCGTTTATGGATTGACGGAAGTTCGTTTGAAGGTCGGCCAACTGTTGGTATCGGGAAATTCAGGTAAGCCGGGATCGCCACGGAGAGTCAAAGTTGTGGCGACCGATGTCAGTCTGGGACGTCACCCGCCGGTGGATACCAGTATTCTCAATTCGCTCCCCGCCCGTGTCCGTGCTTTTGAATTCAACGGACCCCATCAAGTGACCGTATTCATCGCCTTGGGAGAGAACGGCGAAGGGGATAGTCTGTTGGCCCGCATTTCCCACAAGTCCTGGGACACTTTAGGGTTGCAGCCCGGCGACTTGGTTCATGCGAGGATCAAAGCCGTTACCTTGGCCGAACCGCGTCGGCATTAGATTCCGGTGTAATTTTTTGGACAATGGATTATTCATGATTATAGCCCTAATCATGAATAAATTGTAATTAGTTACGTAAATACATATTACGTAATATCATAATATCTTACGTTTTATACATTCTTTCTCCGAGCCGGTTATAATTATTTGAACTGTTTCAACGTCCTAACACTTTGATCAATGAATAAATCGATGAGCAAATACTATTTCGACATCCTTCAACTGGCCGAGATTTTCAATGTGCGTAGACACACTATCGTGGGATGGGTTAATAGGGGATGCCCGGTGATTCATAAATCGGATCGGGTGAAGCGCCAAGATTGGCAGTTTGATTTAGCCGAAGTCGTTCGCTGGCACGAGGAACAAAGCAAGCAACAAATGTTGCAACACGAACCGGTTAGCTCATTGGTTGGCGCCGAAGACGAACAAACGCGCATCGAGAAAGCTCAGCGTCGCAAAGCCGTCGCCGAGGCCGAAATCGCCGAGTTGCAACTGGCGAAGACACGAGGCGATCTTATCGAGAAGCGTAAAGTGAAAGAGATTCTGGCCAGCATCGCCCAACGTGATTTGATGTCCTGGCATCGTTGGGGGTATTACGTCGCCAAAATCCTGGCCAGTGAGTTGGATGTCGATGAAGAGCGGACGCACGGAATCATCGAGATGCATCTTCGCCAACAATTACGGGAGTTGTCGCAACCCGGCCTCGAATTTTGAGGCCCGGTTACGCCAAGGTTTTTCCAACGGCGGTTTTATCGACGGGAGATGGAAGCGAATACGAGGGATGGGGATGATGCGCGTACTCAGCAGGAGTGCGCGCATCATTCGCCGCGGAACCGTGGTGCTTGTTCCTTGCGACGGTTTTACCGGACGCGTTTGTAAAAAATCTGATTGCGGTTGTCATCGGTGCGGGTAGCGCGAAAGCCATCTTGCAGCGGGTCGACATAAAAGGCGAATCGCCCTAATTGGAGCTGGTCGTTATTGAAATAGCCTTGGACGGGCGCATCATTGGCATACCCTCGCACCGTCCCGTCGTCGGTGATGGTCAAATCCAGGTTGATCTTGTATTGGGGATCGTAACCCTTGAAGTTTCCCAATGCCCAATTGGGCACGCTGGAAGTGTAACCGCCACCGGAATTATCGTTCGAATTGTAGTTCGGGTACTGATTCGTCGCTTGCTCGGGATATTGGCTCGTTCCTGAATTCTGGTTCATCAAGGTGCCGATCAACGCCAAACCACCGACGACTGCGGCGGTCGTCAACAACTCCTTGCTACTGCTCTTGCCATTGTCGCCGCTGCCGCTGTCGTACTGATCATCGTTCGTATCATAGGAGCGGCCCACGTTGAATCGGGCGCGACATCCATCGTCCACCCACACGCCGTCGTCGTCGTATCCCCAGGTACGATTCCGCCGACAGGCCGAATCCGACAATTGTTCCTCTAGTTCGACGTAACCCTCGGTGTCCACCCGACAGTAGCGATAGCCGAAATCGTCACTTCCGCATTCGATGGTGCGAGCGAACGCCGACAACGGTAATGCCAAGAGCATCAGCGATGCGCCGATCAGGACTCCCCAGTATCGGTTCATGGGCTTCATGAGTGATGACTCCTCAGATCGCGTAATCGTCATATCGTACATTTTTATAGCGCAGGGTAAATGAACGGGTCCTGAACAATCTCGGGCCTCACTTCATCATCATGACTTGCCGGTTCCCCAGTCTGGCCTGATACTGAATACCATAGATTGCGCAAACGGAGAGATCGGGTGAGAAATTTAATTTTTTACGTGACTTTGTACGCGACAATGGGTTTGTGCGCCATGGGATCGGCTTACGGCTCAGATTTCGATCAGGCGCTGTTCGACAAGGGCAAGGCGGTATACGATCAATATTGCATGGCTTGCCATAATTACGGCCCACCCCCCACCCATGCCCCGCCCATGTTCGGCATTTCCAATCACTACCATCAGGCCTTCCCAGAACGGGATCAGGCGATGGCCCACATGATCGATTTCATCAAACAACCAAGCCCGGACAAATCGAAGATGATGCCCATGGCTACCCAAATGTGGGGCATGATGCCGCCATTACCGCTGCCTGATGAAGAATTACAGGCGGTCGCCTATTGGACCTGGGAAATCGTCAATCAGGACACGCCTCCGGCCCCGAAATGAACCTGCGAGCCTTATCTGCATCGGAAGATCCGCAGGAAAGTCAGGGATTCCGGCGGCGGTCATCCCTGACTCATCGCGGAGATCCTCGGCGCCATTCCGGTCTATCAATTCTGTAGTGGCAATACCACATAGCGTAACTCGGGGTCGTCCATCTTGATTTCGATGCTAAATCCCAGCGCCTCGCAAATTCGCAGCATCGGCTCGTTCTCCCGCAAGACATCGCCCACCAGTTGTCGCGTGCCCCGGCTGCGGCAGTAATTGATAATGCGCCGCATCAACATCGGACCCAGCCCTAACCCCGCCATGTGGCGATCCACCAGGATCGCGTATTCGGCCTTGTCATTGTCGGGGTCCGTATGCGCCCTCACCACGCCATAAACTTCGGCGCGGCCCGGCGTGGCGAGCTCGCTGATAACCAACGCCATCTCACGGTCATAGTCGATCTGGGTGAGACGCGCCGCCATCGGATGCGGTAGCTCCCTGATTGGCTGGAAAAAACGCATCCGCAAATCCTCGGGAGGCATCCGTTTTACTAAAGACTGCAGGGCCGGCTCATCTTCCGGTAGGATGGGGCGCAACAGAAATTGGCGTCGATCGGGCAGGGTAATGTGCTGTTCCAGTTGCTTCGGATACGGCCGAATGGCCAGACGGCTGGAAGGTAGACCGGAATAAGGGGCCACCCGCACCCGTGCATTCAAAGCCACCGCGCCATTCTCGCTAGCCCTGAGCGGATTGATCTCCAATTCCACGATTTCGCCCAGGTCGATCACCATTTGCGAGATCTTGATCAGCGTCAGCGCCAGGGCATCCAAATCCACGGCCCGTTTCGGATGATCGCGCAGCACGGAGTAGATGCGGGTTTGCGTCATCATCTCGCGCGCCAGATTCATATTCAGCGGCGGCAGGCCATAGGCGATGTCATTGATGATCTTCGCTTCGCCGCCTCCCCTGCCGAAATAGATCACCGGCCCGAAGGGGCCGCCTGGGCGGACGCCCACTGTGATATTCGAGGCCCCGCTGCGGTATTCGATGGGCTGGATGAGAAACCCCTTGAAATCGGCTTCAGGATCTAATTTCCTCAAGCGCCCCAACATCGCCTCGGCGGCTTCGCGGACCACCGGGGGTGACTCCAAATAACGCATCACCGCATCCATTTTGGGATTATTGGCGAGCTTGGGAGACATGATTTTCAAAGCCACGGACCGCCCCAATCGCTCGGCGACTTCAGCGGCTTCGCCGGGATTGGCGGCCCAGTAGAAGTCCACTACCGGAATGCCATAGGCCGCCAGTAACCGCATGGTTTCCATTTCGTAGAGTTCTTCCCGGCCATGTTCCAATGCGTCGGCCAGACTCCGCCGGGCCGCCTCGATATCCGGCGTGAACGCCTCAGGTACCGAATGCGGTGTTTCCATCAGTAATTCCTGGTTACGCTTGTGCTGCACCAGTCGCATGAAGGCTCGCACGGCTTCATCCGACGTCTCGTAAGCCGGAATCTGATGGTCCATCATGCGCCGTCGCGCCGCCTGTCCCGCCACGGGTCCGACAAAACTTGAAAGCAGGCAGATTCGGCTACGCGCCTGACGCTTGACGATTTCATCGGCGACCTGCACAGGGTCTCCCGTGATACTCGGCGCGTTGATAACCAAAATGCCGTCCACGTCCGCGTCACTGAGCAACACGTCCATCGCCTTGCCGTAGAGTTCAGCGTCGGCGTGATCGCCGAGATCGACCGGATTGCCAACCTTTCCCTCTTTTTTGACCAAGGACGCCAAGGCTTTCCAGGTGTTTTCGGAAAACTCGGCGGGTCGGCCACCGTGGTGATATAGCGTATCGATAGCCAGTAAACTCAAGCTGTAACTATTGGTAATGATGGCCAGACGGTCGTTACGCACAAATTGCGTGGCCAGCAGGGTTTCTACCAGGTTGAACAATTCGTGGCGGTCGCTGACGCGCAAAATACCCGCGCGTCGGAATGCCGCCTCATAGACCGCGTCGTCGGCGCCATCTGCGGTATAGCGGCGGGGTTTGAGCGCGATCAAGGGCTTGACGCGACCAGCGCGCCGCGCCGCCGACATGAATTTGCGAGGATCGCGGATATGTTCCAGATACAGCAGGATAGCCCGGCTACTGGCATCTTCCGCCAGATAGTCGAGCACGTCGGCGAAATCCACGTCGATGGCCTCGCCCAAACCGATCAGATGGCTGAAGCCCACTCCCAGATGAGTCCCCCAATCCAGCGCCGCCCGCGCCACGGCGCCGGCATGGGTAACGAACGCCACATGCCCGGAGTTCGGAGGACGATAGGGACTGAGAATCGCGTTGAGTCCGGCGGCCGGCACGCTCAGGCCCAGGCAATCGGGTCCCAGCACCCGCATAAGAAAGGGTTTGGCGGCATTTAGTATCGCCTGATGCAGGACTTCCCGCTCCGCTTGGGAGACACTGTTGACCTCACTCAAGATCACGCTGGCGCGCGTGCCGAGTTGGCCGAGTTGGCCGATCAGTTCCGGCGTCTGCTTCAATGGCGTCATGATAATAGCCATGTCCGGCGTCCGTGGCAGGCTGGCGATATCCGGATAAGCGAGAATACCTTCCACCGCCTGCCGGACAGGATGCACCGGCATTACCGGACCATCGAAACCGGCGTTGACGAGGTTGCGGATCATCATGGCCTCATAGGCTTGACTCGCGCCGATCACGGCTATGGAACTGGGCTTGAATAAATAGCGGAGATTGCGGATGGTCATGGTTGCAGGCGACAGGGCATCGTTGGGGAATTGGCCTTGGAGGTGGATACAGGGCTCGCGGATGGAGGCAAACTCGTGAAACGTGCGATCAGCGGCCGCTCACGGTCGACCCGTGGGCGAGTATAGCGTTGCCAACCAATGGCTTGCCACCACCAGTAAAGGGGGGGGTGAGCCCTAATCTGGGATGTCAGGAGTATGCGTGCCACCCTCCTATCATTCCTGGTCCTTCGTTACCGTTGAGGACGACGGGGGACTTTTGCCCGGTATCGACCGGAACGGTTGTATCAGTAGATAGCCGAAGGCCAATTGTCGGGGATCACGAAATTCCTTGAGGCCGATGGTCATGGCCTCGTGCCCGGCGGCGGGCTGCTCGCGATAACTGCCGAACAACCGATCCCACCAGGGTAGATTGAATCCGAAGTTGCTGTCCGTTTCTTCCCGAAGGATGGAATGATGCACCCGATGCATATCCGGCGTAACGAGAATCCAGCGTAATGCCCGATCGAGTCTCGGTGGCAAATAAAAATTCGCGTGATTGAACATAGCCGAGGCGTTCAGCAGCACTTCAAACAGTAGGACCGTGATAGCCGGCGCGCCGAGCGTAACGATGATCATCATCTTGAGCGCCATCGACAGCAGCATTTCCAACGGATGAAAGCGAATGGCGGTCGTCGTGTCGATGTCCAGATCGGTATGGTGCAGGCGGTGCAACCGCCAGAAAACCGGGATGACGTGAAATAGCCGATGTTGCCAGTAAATCGCCCAATCGAGTACGAGCAGGGAGGTGACGATTGTCCAGCCTGGCGCCAGCGACCACCGATTGAGCAATCCCCAACCCTGGCTCTCGCAGTACAACGCCCATTGCACCGCCGTAAGCGGGAATATCAGCCGTAGCGACAGCGTATTCAGCACCGCCAGACCCAGATTGTTCGACCACCGACTCAGCCGTGTTTGACTGTAACGTCGTCGCGGATGGAATGTTTCCGCCGCGACCATCAGCAGAAGAACAGCCGCGAAGGAGCCGACTCTCAACCAAGGCTCGAAATTGAACCCGTCGCCCATGGACATCGCGTGCTCATGCTCGGTCAACCTGCCGACGATCGGGATTGAAACCCGACCAGTGTATCCACGATGGTGAACGCCGCTTCCGCTCTACCCAAAGCGCGCGCTTTGTCCCGCATCGCTTCGAAACGTTCCGTATCGCCCAGTAGTTGGTCGATCTTATAAGCCATTGCCGGCAGATTGTTGACACGGATCGCCGCACCCCATTCGAGCAGATGATCCGAGTTGCGTTCTTCCTGACCCGGTATGGGGTTGACGATCACGAACACTAGACCTTTGGCCAAGGCTTCGGATGTTGTCAGCCCCCCTGGTTTGCCGACGATCAGATCGGCGGCCGTCATCCATTCATCCATCTGGCGGGTAAAACCGATGATCTTGAAATCCACGGCGCCGCCCGACGGCAAAGTCCTGACGGATTTCTCCAAGCGGGTTTTGAGTTCGTCGCTGCGGCCGCAAATGGCAACGACCTGAGCCGGCGTTTTCAATTTCGCAAGCGCCGCCAACAGGTGCTCGATCGGTCCGACACCGAAGCCGCCCGCCGACACCAGAAACGTGATCCGGTCTTCTCGCAAGCCGTGCTGGCGGCGCATCGCCTGCCGATCCTTGTGCTCGGCGAACAAGGGATTGATCGGGATACCGGTCACGGTAATCTTGTCGCTTGGAATACCCAATTCGCTCAAATGAACACGGGTTTCCTCCAAGGCCACGAAGTAATGATCGAAATGTTGGCACAGCCACATGGCGTGCACGTCGAAATCCGTCACCACGATAGCCAATCGGCAATCCAACCGGTTCTTGTATTTCAGCCAGGAGATGATTTCAGCGGGCAGGAAATGGGTGCAGACCACGATGTCCGGCTGCTCCGCTTCCAGCATTTTGACGAAGGGACGGGTATTGAGTTTATCGAAGGCAAGCCGACGTTTTTCGTTCTTCCAAGGCTTGTCGAGATGATCGTAAAGCCACCCCAGCACTTCCGGGGCGTTATTGACCAGATCGATGTAAGTCTTGGAATACACCCGACGAAACAGCTTGTTGGTGTATTCAAGGGCATCGATATGACGGACCACGCGTGCGGCCTGGCGCATTTCGAATGCGCTTTTGAGCGCCTCCGCCGCGCTCAGATGGCCACTGCCAGCCGAAGCGGACAACACAAGCACTTTATCGAACATACCCGAAAAATCCATCAGTGGCCAAGCTGCAGTGGAATCGGTTCCGTTGTGCTCACTGGGACCGATCCTTGGCTCCGTCGGGATAGACGGCGGCGCCGGCGGCGCTCATGCGCGCCACGGTAAACCGGGCGGTGCCCAGCAGAAAGGATTCGTCACCACTTTCGCTGATCAGCATTTCCTGGAAGTTCATAATTTTCCCCGCTCGCTGTCGGTTCAAAGGGAGATGCGATTCGGTCACGCAACGCAACAGGGCATCTTTCGACGGCCAACCGGCCAGCGTCAACGTTACGGCGATGCCCCCGTATCGCCTGGCGTGCGGATCATCCTGGATCGTTGCGGCATCGACTCCGGCAACCCATTCCTCGTCCAAGCGTTTGCAGTAACCCCGTGCACATTGTCCGGCCAACCACAGTAATTGCTGGGCGTCGTCCAGGGTCTCGCCGGTGGCCACTGACGGTTGGGGACGAGGCCATAAGGTTTCGTCTGTGCGTCCATCCGCCGCCGCCTGATTGACACCGTACGGCAAAAGTTTCGTTTCGACGGTCGGGCGGAAATGCAACTGCCATTTGCCGACTCTGCCGTTGTTCTCTTCTCCGACGCCGAAACAAACCTGGAACACGCGTTCGGTAGCTTCTTGGGCGTCCAGTGACTCGATGCTGATCTGCACCTGCTCAGCGGGGCGCGCACCCTGACGGAACTCCGCTTGAAAAGCGAACAAGGCCATCCCATCGGCCGATTGGCCCAATTCCACGTAGGCGGCGCGCATCGCCGCCGCGAGCATGGAAGGCGCGGCTAGGGTATTGACTTCGTTTAATAACTCAGGAGTGACTTGAAAAGGATTAAGGGATTTGATGGGCATGGATTTTCCGCAAAAGTTACGTTTTCAGAGAAGCAAGTGGCTGTCTCTTAGTGGCTTTTTATTCTATCACGGATGCTTGGACAGAGGGCTTGCACCGTGTGGACAAGTTTGCTGGAGGACGTTAGATTCCGTCTGATTGAGTCAAAATTAATGTGATGCTCATTGGATTACACCGTCTGAGGAAAACCGCCTTACTTAAGTAAGTATTAAATAACTTGTTTCTGGGTCATTACAGAAATTATTTCTGTGCTTTAATGGCTTGTTATTCCCTCAATGTCGACTATCCGTGTCGCCCATTGCAATTCTCGACAGTCAGGAAATTCCCATTATTTCCCTACTGTTTTAGAAAAAATCTGGGTAAATCCGATAGTTATAATATGACGCTTGCAAACGAGTCATCTACAGCTAAATTTCATAATCGGTCTATTTCTCGGATTTTTCGGGAGAGACCAATTAAGAATTTCTTTTCACAGTATCACCGTATGGGGTAGTGCAATCTTGAATGCAATACTGGCGTTTTTACCGATTTTGTTGACCATCGTACTCATGGTCGGGCTCAACTGGGGGGCTAAGAGGGCTTTGCCTATCTCCTGGTTGGTTGCCGCTGTCATCGCCGCTACGATATGGCACATCGACATTTACCATGTCGTTGGCTATTCCTTCCTGGGTTGCTTGAAGGCTTTCGATATCCTGATCATTATCTTCGGTGCGATTCTGATTTTGAACACCATGAAGTTGTCGGGCGCGATGACGACAATTAATAATGGATTCAATGGGATTACCAATGATCGTCGAATTCAGGCAATTATCATTGGATTCATGTTTGGAGCCTTCATCGAAGGAGCTGCCGGTTTTGGCACTCCGGCTGCTTTGGCCGGACCGCTTTTAGTCGGACTGGGGTTTCCCCCCTTGGCGGCAGCAATGGTTGCACTGATTTTCAACTCCCTACCGGTTCCTTTCGGAGCGGTTGGAACCCCGATTACCGGTGGTGCGATGAAGACGCTTGAAGGTTCAATTCATGCCGCGAATATTGATCCGGAAGTCTTTCGCTTGATGCTTACCCAATGGGTGGCGATTCCCAATGCCATCATTGGCATTCTCCTTCCGCTGTTGGGCATCGCAATTATGTGTAAATTCTTTGGAAAAGAGCGTTCCATTAAACCGGCCCTCGAAGTCGCGCCTTTTGCCCTCTTTGCCGGTATTGTTTTCGCCGTTCCTTATGTGATTATCGCAACGACTCTTGGGCCTGATCTGCCTTCCTTACTAGGCGCATTTATCGGTCTTGGAATCGTTATCGCAGCCGCCAAAAACGGTTTTTTGATGCCGAAAAAGAGCTGGGATTTCCCTAGTAAGGATGAATGGGAAGAAAACTGGAAGTCCGGAGAGGACACAGGCGATGTTGGTGAAGCAAAGATGGGGTTGGTTCGCGCCTGGATGCCTTATGTTCTGATCGCTCTGATTCTCGTCGTGACCCGAATTCCTTCTCTCGGTCTCAAGGATATTCTTTCATCGCAGTCATTGAGTTGGAATAACGTCCTGGGGATCGAAAACTTAAACTATGCACTCAAGTGGGCTTATCTTCCCGGTACGATCCCATTCATCCTAGTCGCTATCATCACCAATTTCATGCATGGCATGAGTCCGGGCAAGGTAGCCGAGTCATGGAAGTTAACGTTTAAGCAGATTACCGGTGCGGCCATTGCGCTGTTCGCCGGGGTGGGAATGGTACAGTTGATGCTGCAAACCGGAAACAATCCCGCCGGATTGCCTTCAATGCTAACGACGATGGCTCAGGCCGCGGCGGATCTGACCGGCAAAGCCTATCCGCTGATTATCACGCCGATCGGCATGCTCGGCGCATTCATGTCCGGCTCCGCAACGGTATCCAACCTGCTTTTCGCTTCGTTGCAATTCCAAACCGCCAATATTCTTGGCCTGCCGGAAGTGATTGTCGTCGCAATGCAGACCATTGGGGCCGCTGTGGGCAACATGATCTGTGTCAACAATGTGGTTGCCGTGTGTGCAACCGTTGGTTGCATCGGCGCTGAAGGTCTAATTATCCGTCGCAATGCAATTCCTGCGTTTCTCTATTATGTAGCGGTGACGATTGTGGGATTGATACTCATATTTGTTATGGGTATAAACCCGATTCCGATTGCCCCTATCCAATGGTAATTGTTGCTTAAAGACGCAATTTACCGATCGATCAACGCCGATTCTTCAGGGAATCGGCGTCTTTTCAAAAGATGATATGGGCTAAAGGGACTTTTTCAATTTTACCCACCTCTCAGCCAGACAGTTACGTCACCTTTTTTGGGCAATCAATTCAATCGGCGCAATACAGCCCTGCTCTATATTCTCAAACATATTTCTAATCTTAATCTGGGCCTCTGCTCCCATAATAAGGTGAAGCCCAAGCGGAGGCGATTCCCTACCTTTCCCTGGCACTGTGTTTTTAATGCGGCCATATAACTCAAGCGCAAAATCTCGGCGATTTCGCTCATTGACAATCTCGAAGCCTACCTGGGTCAGGGCGTTTTTGTAGCTTTCCAGCGATGCAAGAAAACTCCCTTCAGCCGTGGTTGCCCAGGGAACCGGGAAATCAAGCTTTGTGTCGCTGGTGCGCATGATGTCGTAAATACCGAAAATCGCTCCAGGCTTTAGAACCCGCCCAATTTCCGTTGCCAATGCCGTCTTGTCGATAATGTTCATTCCGACATGAATCATGAAGGCTTTGTCGAACGTATCATTAGGACAATCAAGGGCAAGAACATTACCCTGGAGCAAGTGGATGCGCGAGTCCAATCCCACCCACCGGCAAAGTGCGTTTCCCACTTCAATGAATTCAGCCGTAAGATCGACGCCGATGACTTGGCAGCCGAACGCCTGTGCCGTAAAGCGACTCGCCCCGCCAATTCCGCACCCGACATCCAACACGCGGTCATCCGTTGAAATAATCATTTGATCGAGAAGTAGGCGAGTCGCCAATCGGCCACCGACGTGAAATTCATCCACCGGCGAAAGGTCATCGCTGGTGACTGTTTCGGGTGTTTTTCCGATTTTCTCAACACCAGCCAATATCGCATTGAGTAAATTTCCTTGGGTGTAATCGCGTGCGATCGAGTCAAGATTTATCATATACAGTCAATCCCATCGATCTGATTTTGATGAAGAAGACGCCGTTGGTTGTCAACGCACGCCATTCGGTATTTAACTAGAGGATTCGCGCGCCTTCTTTATCCGTTGTTTCGTAGTCAGCCACACGGGCACGGTCAATGACCAATGAATTGCCGCGGCGCGCAAGACAAAAATCAAGACAAAACAGGCCAGTCCACCAATATGCCCGTGCTGTGGGAGAAAGACCAGGATCGCCACAAACAGCAACGTACCGCACAGAACCGGTATGGCGTAAAGTTCCCGCGTCATCAACAGGTTTGACCGTCCGGCCAATACATCACGAATCAAGCCCCCACCAATAGCGGTAATAATACCGAGGAGAATGGGTGCGATCGGCAATCCAAATTCGAGTCGCCACACTTTCCAGGTGGCTTGTGTGGCGAAAAGTGCGGCTCCCAACGCATCGAAATACAGCATCGCCTTGTAAAGTCGTGTATGCGCAAATACAGATTGGCCCCAAAAAGTGGCCACGCTCGCTCCTAAGGCGATCCAGATATACGAAAGCTCATTAGCCCAAAACACGGGGACATCCAGGATGAGATCCCGAACGGTGCCGCCACCGATAGCGGTAATAATGCCCATCACGCAGGCTCCGAACAGGTCGATCCCTTTGGGGGCGACGGCCAGCACGGCGGTGACAGCAAAGGCGCCAGTGCCGGTGATTTGAATGAAATACCCGATGTCTTCGATATTCAAGGGAAAAGTCCAGCTTTATTTAACTATATGAATAACCTATATAAACAATCAGATTGCGGCCATGGCCGTTGAAGATGATGGACATCATCTTAGCAACAGTGCTTTTCGCTATCCAAATCGCCCGATGGCCTGCATCGCCTGCTATTATCCGCACCATGGCGGATCATCGTACGAATGGAGATCGTGGCCTTGGCGCATGATCGGTCAATAGCCTAGACGATAGGACCCAGAGATGATGAGACCGCGATTTGTCACATTGCTATCCATTAATCATGGGGTGAACTCTTAAAGCCATGCGAACGATCCCATTGTGCTTTTGCGTCGCCACGCTGTTGAGTGGCATCCAGCCTGCGTTGGCGGCAAGCTTCGACTGCGCCAAAGCACAAAGTAAGATTGAGAAGGTACTTTGCGGTGACGACGAGTTGAATCAAGCCGATAGCGAACTTGATGAACTGTATTTCGGCTTGCGAAAATCCTTGTCGAAGGCAGCAGCCGAGCAACTGAAAAAGGATCAGTTGAACTGGCTGAAGGAACGCGAACGTTGTGCGCGCGATTCCAATATCAGCGCCTGCCTGCGGCGCGTTTATAGCGAAAGGATCACAGCCTTGCACGCTTTGGAAGCAAGTGGTAAGGCTGGCCAGGATACTTTGGCAACGCTTGTCTTAACGTCCAAGGGTCTAGGCAAACTGAATCGGGACACCATCTTGTCTCACGATCTTTTGGAGCGGGAATTACCTGGGTATTCCGTACGCGAATTGACTGCCGCAGGAAACGAGAGAGAGGCGCGCTTCGAGGTTTATCGCCAAGATAAGTTAGTCCTGGCTTTGTATCCGGACTCGACCTCGGGAAAAGTCACGCGCATCATCATTGACGATAACAACGTGGTAGGTCCAGGGGGTGTGAAACTAGGCACGCCATTTGAGACAGTTAGCCAACAGAGCCAGGGACAGTTGTTGGACTGCGAAGCTGGTGCGGATGAGTTGCGTGGACTAGTCGTCTGCTGGTTTGCCCGGACGTCCACGGTGCGTTATGCCTTTGAACCCGTCGATTGGACGGGACCCGTCGGAGATTTACCCCCGCGATCGGTACTGAGGCAAGCGCGTGTAGTCAAAATGCTGTGGGTCGGAGAGGAATGAGTTAAGGGGGGTCTAAATAGACTACCCATCGTAATTCCGCATTCTCTGTTCAGAAGATCAGTATTTTCTTCTGCTGAGAAAAGCGGTTAATTCACTGGTCTCCGATAGCCCATTGAGACACCCCGCAGCCGTATCGGCTGCGGGGATGAGTAGGTCAGTCTATTAAGACTAGTCGTCTTCCCCAATGATAACGAAATTCTGGTGTGCATTGGACCATTGGATAATGGTTTCTTTACCCAAAGCCGGGAAATGTTTCAAGGTATATATCGCTTGATCGCGTTTGACGAAATTTTGGTCAAGCGTCTTAACGTTGAAAGTCGCGTCGGCAAACTCCACGCCATTCACCAGGGCCTGCACACGATGCTTGCCGTCCTCAAGCGCATTCCAATTAAATGTCAACCCGAAGCCATTATCGACGTCACCGCACACCGCCTCGGTATCGGCACGACGTGAACCCTGGGGGGCTTCGAGGACAAAATCGCCGTCGTCGATAACGATGTCGACAGTCCCGGCATCACAGCACACCCAGCCTCGAATGACCCCAATTCCGCTCTCATGAGAATCCTCCGATGGGCTTTCCAGAAAGGCGCGTTCCGGTAGACTTTCGGCGTCGCACGTCTCATGATGAGCGATACGGACCACTCTAGCGGCATCCTCAGCGAAAAACAAATTAATGCAGTTACCTTGTACGTCGGTCACGACCCAGGGATGTCCCACAAATGAGTCTTCAACCACGCTTTGTCCTGGCGTTACCTCAGAAGCCAATTCCCTTTCCTTTTGCGAATTGATTCTGAAAATCTTAATATCATCTGATAGATTATTGAAGAATTCGATAGTGGTGCTTTCATAAGATACAAGCGGTGCAACCCATTCTTCCCCCGGACATAGCGTCTGCCCGAATGCGGCCCACGGGGTCAATAACAACAATAAACCTAGATATTTTCTCATGATGAGCATCCTCTTTCTTTTCCAAATGCCAAAAGGCAGAGTGTTTTTATTTGTCAGATTATTGGTTTTGCAATCATGGGCCGCTTCATTATTGTGCTTATAATTTATTCCATGCGCGACAACGTTGCCACGGCTGATGAAGCTGTGACTAAACTTACACTTCCGCCCCGGAGATGGCAAGCGATAACCTGAGCAAATTCGGTTTACCAGCCAACTGATAATTGTAGTTTACGCCAGTCATTTATTGGATGGGTCCAGTTTAGCTAGCCACCGGGTTCCCATTTCGGCAAGAAACCTTCCGGTATTCTTGGATTGCACCCAAAGCTTCTGCCAATACTCTTCATTTTGGTATTCCTTCAGGCAGCGCAAATACTTCAATCGTTGCGTGCCCCCCAAGCTTTGCAGAATGACGGGGGTCAATCCCTCGGTAATATTGTATTCCTTGCCCACCTTCGCGCACACGGGAACCACCTGGCTCGGCGTCACCTTCAGGTCCTCGGCCACTGCCATCAGGGCGTCGCGGATCAGGCGCGCCTTGGGATTATTTTTATTTTCAATGTCATAGGGGGGATTCCATTCGCGAAACGGGCGCAACCGGTCGATATGCGTCAATACCACGACGACCGGTGGAGGATCTTCCTGGCGATCTTCCGCGAAAGCGTTTTGCACCATCTCCAGTATGTTTCGATCCGCCGCGCGTGCGGCCGTCGATGCCGAACACACCATCAGAATCAGATCGCTACGCAGAATCTCCCGCCGGGCCTCGCGTAAAGGACGGCGCGGATTGGCCGGGTCTTCGTAACCGGCGGTATCGTAGATGATGGCCTTCTCCAGCCCTTCCTTTTCCAGTAAATACGGTTGCACGCCGCTAGTTAACGGCAGCACGTCGACTAGGGCTTTGGTTTCTCCGAACAGGGCGTTGATCACACTGGATTTGCCCGCTTTGAGCTGGCCCAGCACGAGTATACGAAGCGGTTCCTCGCGCGCCCGCGCTTCCTGAGCCTGCATCTTCCGTAAATCGCGACGGGACGACGTCGTAACGAAATCGGCGAAGCGTTCGTCGTCGAGCACCAGATGGCCACTGTATAGCGCGATGGCGTAATAGCCGATCTTTTTAACATACGCATCCAGCAACCACTGTTGCAGCTCCAGACGCGAGGCATCCAGCAGTTTCCCGGCGGCCAGTCCCCGCAGTTCGCGCAGGGCGGCGGATACTGGATCGATACCGATGGAGAGAATACGGTACAGGCGGTAGAGGTCCTTTCCCCGCGCAAAATAGCGTTGACCGCGTATCAGATCGTTGATGGTCAAAATGTGGCTGCCGGGAATGTTGTCCGTCAAGGCTTCCCGTAGATCGCCGGACAATAATTCGATGACCTTGAGCAGTTCGGGAATTCGCACTTCCAGAATCGGGCTCTTTTGCCGGGGGTGAAAGTCCTGGGCAACGGTTTCGATGACTTCCTGGAAAATCGTCCAAAGTGTTTGCCAGTCCTTGATCTCGGATTCCCGAACGCTTATTTCCTCAGCCAGTTTTTCGACCTTTTCCCAACTCTTGGAACCTTGCCGCGTCCAGGTGGAAGGCGGTTCGACCCGCAGGGGCTCGGGAATGAGTGTGGTTTTTCTCAACCTGCCGGCCAACAGCCAACTGAGCAGAGCAATGACACTGCTCATGCCCAACCAGGCGAACAGCCAGTCGTTTTCCCAGAGCGCCACGAACCCGGCGATCATCAGCACGGCCAACGGCAGTACCGTGATGAGCGCCAGCAGCAACCATTTGAAACTAAGTTTCATCACGCCGACCCAGATTTTCCAGGTAGCCTTTCAGTAATTGCCGCCCTTCGCGAAATTGTTCTGCGTACAAAGCCCGCAACCGTTCCTGATTGGGAGCGCCACCTCCCCGGATCTGCACGAAATACGCGCATAGGGTCTTGCCCAGCGCGTAGGTCGCGGCGGCGGTCAGCACCGAGGAGACGGCCGCCCCGTACACGGGTATGAATTTAAGCAATTCCCGCCGCCCCAGATTGCTTAGCAGGCCCAAGCCGAGCGCACTGCCGATTTCCCCCAGACGTTGCGTATCCATTTTTTGCTCGTAGATCGAGGCGATGGCCTGCAACATTTTCGCTTGAATCAACGTCACTAACGATATATCCACGAACGGGATAGGAATGGCTCCGGCACCCCCGGCCGCCACCGCATAGGCCAGGATATGCGGGTGTGCAGCCCGCCCGTAGGCATCTCGGAGATTTTCCCGCAGTTCCTTAGAAGCACTGATCAGAGTGGCCAAGCCCAGGGGAAGAGCCTCTTCGATGGTTTCCCATAGAGCCTCCAGGCCGTAATCGACCGTCGTGTAGCCATCCTCCGGAAGGGTGAAATCCACGGCCACGAACAAGGGCTGGAATTCCTGGAATAAGGCCTGCTGTTTCTGTAGCGAACGGGCCAAGTCCGTTGGCGCTTCGGCGGGCAACGGATGTTGCCGATACGGATAAGGTTCCGCATGTTGCTGTTCGGGCTCCGCATAGCCTTCGTGCAACGTGGTCTGAACGACGATGAGCGGCCAGTCCGGTCGCTTCCTCCGAATTTCCTTAAGGACATCCAGGATGGCCTGCTGAGCGTGGTCCATGGCCTTGACAACCACGATCAATAAATGCGCCTGTTGGGAAAAAAGGGCGATGTCTTCGCTGGGATCATAATCGACTTCGCCCAGTCCACGAGTATCCAGGAACCGTAACAGACACTGTTCGGCGTTTGGGAAATCGTAAAGCATGGCCGTGCGGGTGCAGGGCCGAATGCCATCGCCAATGGTGGCGCGGCTGTCGCCGGTGAGGGCGTGAATAATCGCGGTCTTTCCGGACTGGGCCTTGCCCAGCAGCCAAAATACCGGGATGGGCAAATGATCCTTGATCTGTTGCCAATGGGTTTCGAGTTGCTCGTCATCCGCTTTGGGATTGAGCAATTGTTTGCGAATAAAGGACCGGAAGGTTTGCTTTAAGTCCATTGCCGCGGGCGTTGGAAGGGGCTGGGAGGAAATCGCGGGAGGGCTGCCGCTATAATCATGAAGTTTCGAAACACAGGAACGATTAGAGCATGGCCCGCCCAGGAATCCAATACGAAGACGTAAAGAATGCTGCGCACACTTTGCTCGAACGGGGCGCCAGTCCTTCGATTCAGCGTATACGGGAAGTACTGGGCACCGGCAGCAATTCGACCATCGCCGACCATCTCAAACGCTGGCAGATGGAGTTGGCCGATACCCCGAAAATGGCGCTGGCGCCCGCCCTGCCTGAAGCCTTGAGCACGGCGGTCGAGTCATTTTGGACAGTGGCCTTGCAACAGGCCGAAGCGGCGTATCAGGCACTGCGCGAGGCCGCCGAAGAACGGGTCGTCAGTGCGGAACAGGCGCGCAACCAAGCTCTCGATGCCGCCGAACAGGCGCGGCAGCAAACGACTGTTCTCGGCGGGCGTTGGGAGGCCAGCCAACAGGAAGTCCGCGAGCTGTCGGATCGCTTGTTGTTGGAACAGGAACGGCGGGAACAGGCAGAGGCCGCCATCCAAGCCGCCGAGCAACGCCGCGAGGAATCCCGACGCTTGGCCGAGCAAATGCGCGCCGACGCGGAGAAACAAGTGGCCCAATTCGAAGATCTGTTACGGCGCACCCAGGACGATGCCGCAAACCGCCTGCAGGAAGCGGCGCAGCGTTTATCCAACGAACGCGCCCAAAGCGAAATGCATCAACAACGTTTGATGCAGCTCATCGAACAGAACCGTGCCGACGCGTCCTCCCTGCGACAGTCCTTCGACGAGGAGAGACTCTCCTGGAAGAATCAGGAGGCCGAATGGCAATCGCGTCTTGAGGCGGGTCAGGCCCGTTTGGCCGCCAACCAAATCCTCCTGGCCACCACCGAGGAACGCTCCCGCTTGCAGGAAGAGGAATTGGCCCAGGCACGCACCCGGGTGCGAGAGTTGCGCGACGAACAATTAATCGCTGTTCGCTCCGCCGAGTTTTTGCGTGCGGAGCTGGAAATAGCGCAGGCCCGTATCCGGGATTTACAAGAAAAGATTACCGCAGTTGAGAATACGGTTTCCAATTCGTCCTCTATGGAGACGGGAAATAGTCCCTCTCCGTGAGAGCCAAAAATAATTGAACGAAAATATTTCTCATTCCTTGTTTCACCGCTTTCCTACCCCGCTTTTAAGACTTGACCAACGTCAAAATATAACAATGTTTTCTTTTTATTCCGGCAAAGCAGATTAGAAATATTATGCTATGGTTAATCTTGTGCTTTGCAACAAAACGTGCCCACCATGCCAACTACATTAGTATTGGGTGTCGGAAATACACTACTTAGTGATGAAGGGATTGGTATTCACGTCATCCGTTATTTGGAGCGTCATCATCCTGATCTGCCGGGAGTCGCCTATTTGGATGGCGGCACGTTGAGTTTTACGCTCGCCGAACTGATAGGCGAGGCGGATCAACTCATTGTGGTGGACGCAGCTCGTATCGACGCCCAGCCAGGCGCCATCCGCCTGTTTCTCGACGCGGCGGTGGATCACTTTCTGGGCACGGGCAAACATAGCGTCCATGAGGTTGGGCTGAGCGACCTCATGGACATCTCGCGACTCACCGATAGCTTGCCTGCCAAACGTGCGCTGATTGGCATTCAACCCCAGCAACTCGATTGGGGCGAGCGCCCCAGCCCATCGGTGGCCGCCGCCATTCCCGACGCCGCCAAGCTTGTATTGGAACTCATTCACGACTGGCGGCAGCCAGCCCCGCAAGCTTACTAGCCATGGATCGTTCCAAACATCCTTTGGACTGGCCTGAGGCATCCCTGTTCATACTTCCGCCTAGACTCCTTCCATGAGCAAACTTGACGGTATCAAGGTACGAGTCGAAGACCCAACCACCCCACATTGGGTCACCGAGAACACGCGTCCCCTGCTTCACGAGATTCACCATGCCTTGCAACGTCTGTTGGAAGCCGGTGAAGTCAAGACGATCGATTTGGCCAGTCTACCCATGGGGCCGGCCGATGAAGCAAGATTGTTGGAGATTTTGGGCGTGGGGGAAGTGGAAGCCTGCATCGATGCCATGGGTAAAAGCGTTATTCGGGAAACGCGTTTTCCGGGAGTATGGTTTATTGAGCATTTCAATACCGATGACCAACCCATGGGTCGACTCATCGACATAACCTTTATTCCCACCCTTCTTCTTTCGCAAACCGAGGATATGCGCCAGGGACTCGCGCAATTAAGTCTGTATTTACAAACTGACGACGCGGCGTAATGAAGTCGAGAGTAGCGTGTCCGTTCGTGAAATTCATGAACGCGAAAAACGATAGCTCATCGCCCATAACAACGTGTCAAGACGCCTTCGTCATCTTGGTCACATTCGCCACCTTTGTCGATTTTGCGCGTGCGATACCTTCGCCACGTAAATTCAGGAGAATTCCACATGCCTAGTAAAACATTGGGGGAGAGCCTGTTCGAGCGAGGTGTCAGCCGACGCGGCTTTCTCAAATACTGCACGGCCCTCGCATCGATCATGGCTTTGCCGCCAACCGCCGCTTCTGCCATCGCCGCCGCCTTGGAAAAAGCCAAGAAACCTTCGGTTATCTGGCTGGAGTTCCAGGCTTGCACCGGTTGCACGGAGAGTCTGACCCGGTCGCACGCACCGACCCTGGAAGATCTGATCTTCGATTCCATTTCACTGGATTCCCACGACACCCTGCAGGCTGCCGCCGGCCATGGCGCCGAGCAGGCGCGGGAACAGGCCATGAAAGATAATTGGGGGAATTATCTGCTCCTGGTGGATGGTTCGGTGCCTTTGGGCAATCCTGGTTTTTCCACCATCGGTGGGGTCAGCAATCTCGAAATGCTGCAGGAAACCGCCAAAGGCGCGGCCGCCGTGATCGCAATTGGCACCTGCGCGGCCTATGGCGGTTTGCCCAAGGCTAGTCCCAATCCCACCGGCGCGGTGGCCGTATCCGATGTGATCAAGGACAAACCGGTCATTAACATTCCCGGTTGCCCGCCCGTGCCCGTGGTCATTACGGGCGTACTCGCGCATTACCTGACATTCGGCACGATCCCCGAACTGGATCTACACGGTCGGCCGTTGGCGTTTTACGGGCAATCCATTCACGATCGCTGCTATCGCCGGCCTTTTTACGAGAAAGGGCGGTTCGCGGAAAGCTTCGACGACGAGGGGGCGAAGGAGGGCTGGTGTTTGTACAAGCTGGGTTGTAAAGGCCCTATTACCTACAACGCCTGCGCCACCGTTAAATGGAATGACGGAGTCAGTTTCCCCATTGAATCCGGCCATCCCTGCTTGGGTTGCTCGGAACCGGATTTCTGGGACAAAGGCAGTTTTTATCAAGCGTTGGCCCAAGGGCAATGGGGTTCAGCCGCCGGTTTGGGAACAGCGGCGGCGGTCGGCATTGCCGCCGGGGCCGGCGCGGCCCTATTGGCACGGAGAAAACAACATCAAGCGCGGGAGGAACAACCATGAGTCTGTTGGATTTTGCCCGTGGCCCTGGGCTGCATTGGGCATTCATCATTTTCGTTTTCGGGATATGCTGGCGCTTTGTCGGTACCTTACTCATCGCACGCCGTATCAAGCTGTCCACACCTCGGCGCACCGACAATTGGTTGATGGGTTTGAAGGCTATCGAAACCCGTTCTTGGCCGGTCGAGGAGTTCCACCGGGTCATTCGTTTCCAGCACTACTCGGGCTATATCTGGCATATCAGTTTCTTCATCGTGCTGTTTTTCTTCCAGCCTCACATCCTGTTTTTTAAGAGTATCCTCGGTATTTCCTGGCCGGGCCTGCCCAATGACGTGATTCTAGTCGTCGGGGCGATTGCCGTGGCAACCTTGGTCGCCTTACTGGGACGGCGGCTGAGCCATCCGGTATTACGCAAGATTTCCAACGTCGACGATTACATCAGCTGGTTGGTTACCACCCTGCCGTTAATCACCGGTTTCATGGCCTTTGCGCATGTCGGGGGCCGGTATGAAACGCTGTTGGCCCTACATATTCTCAGCGTCGAGTTGCTGATGGTCTGGTTTCCCTTCGGCAAGCTCATCCATGCGGTGCTGGTGGTTCCGTCCCGCTTCCAAATCGGCGCCTCATTCGGCCGCCGGGGGGTCAGAGCATGAGCCTCAATCAAGAAAGCTTTCAGGAATTTCGGGAAGTCATCCGCCAACTGGGGGAGACGGTGCAACCGGTCGAGGGTTTGACCGACAACGAGCGGGTACGTCGAGCCAAGCAGGTGTTTTTGACTCGCGTGCACTCGGCCATGGCGATGGATCTGGAAACCTGCATTCACTGCGGTATGTGCGCCGAAGCGTGCCACTTCTACGCGCAGACCAAAAATCCGAAATATACCCCCATCCTCAAGGTCGAACCACTGCGCCAATATTATCGCCGTGAGCTCGGCCCACACCGCTGGTTGTTCAAGCTGGTCAGCCGAGACATTACCGCTAAGATGCTGGAGGAGTGGCAAGAGTTGGTGTATGACTCCTGCACCGAATGCGGTCGTTGCAGCATGATCTGTCCAATGGGGATCAATGTCTCCGCCATGATCAGCGTTGTGCGTCAAGCGGTGGCGGAGGCGGGTTATATGCCGGCCGAACTGCGTGCCGTCGAGAAGGAGCAAAACGAAAAGGGCACGACCTTCGGAGCAGGCCCGAATGAATTGAAGGCCGCTTTGCAGAAAATGCGCGAGGACGGCGTGGACGTGTCTATCGACAAGGATAAGGCGGATGTCATGGTGCTGATCTCCGGCTTTGGCATCAACATTACGCAGGACGCCTTGCTTGCCACGGTCAAGATTATGAACCATTTGGGTGTGAACTGGACCATTCGCACCGATGCCTATGAATGTGCTCATTTCGGCATGTTGTCCGGGCGTGAGCAGACACTGCGCAATTCCACGCAACGCGTCATCAACGCGGCAATTTCCTGTGGCGCCAAGACTGTCGTGACCGGCGAGTGCGGCTACGGCTACACCGCCTTGCGTTGGGAAGGCGCTCGCCGTTACGGCAAGCCCCTGCCCTTCACGGTGATGTCCATCAGTGAGTTCCTGGGGCAACAACTCCAAGCGGGTCGGCTCAGGGTCAGAAAAGTGCCCCAGCAGAAATCCGTCACCTTTCACGATCCCTGTAAGGTCGGTCGTATCGGCGGGGTATTCGAGGAGCCCCGTGCTCTGCTCAATGCCCTGGGCGTGGAACTCCGCGAGATGGCCGATCCGGTGCAGACCAATTGGTGTTGTGGCGGCGGCGGCGGGGTATTCCTCAACAATCGGGCGGCTCCCTTGCGTCAAGCGGCATTCGAAAGCAAGCGCAGCGCCGTGGTGGAAACCGGCGCAGAGTCGGTGGTGGTGTCCTGCGACAGTTGTCGCATGACTTTCGAAATCGGTAAGGCCAATGCCCACTGGGAGATTCCCATAGAAAGCCTGGTGGTGCTGGTAGGGGAAAACCTGGCGGACTGACGAGTTACCCAACACCCAGGCGCGGGGTTAGGGTCCGGTTCCGAAGCCCCGCGAACTTCTTTCCTTTGGCCATCAATCGCTGACCGATCAAGTGGATTACAGTCATGAGCACAACAGAAGGCAGAGTCGTCGTTGATCCTATTACCCGTATCGAAGGGCATTTGCGTATCGAGGCGCAGATGTCCGGCGATACCATTGAAGCCGCTTATTCCTCCGGCACCATGGTTCGCGGCCTGGAAATCATTTTGCGTGGACGCGATCCACGCGATGCCTGGGCTTTTGCGCAACGTATCTGTGGCGTTTGCACTTTGGTGCATGGAATCGCCTCGGTGCGCGCCGTGGAAAATGCGCTGAATTACCAAATTCCACCCAATGCTCAGTTGATACGCAATCTCATGATTGCCGCGCAGTATGTGCACGATCATGTGATGCATTTCTATCATCTTCACGCTTTGGACTGGGTCGATGTCGTATCGGCCTTGAATGCCGATCCCAAGGCTACGGCGGAACTGGCGCAATCGTTGAGCAATTACCCTCGCTCATCGCCCGGCTATTTCTCCGATATGAAGACTAAACTCAAGAACTATGTGGAAGCCGGGCAACTGGGTATTTTCGCCAAGGCTTACTGGGGCCATCCCGCCTACAAATTACCGCCGGAAGCCAATCTGATGGCGGTGGCGCATTATCTCGATGCGCTGGCGTGGCAGCGTGACGTCGCGAAACTGCATACCGTGTTCGGTGGCAAGAACCCTCATCCCAACTTCCTGGTGGGAGGTGTTCCGGGGCCGATCGACATCAATTCGGATTCCGCCATCAATGCCAAGCGGTTGTCCCAGGTTCAGGACATCATCACGAAGATGCGTAACTTCGTCGATCAGGTCTATGTGCCGGATACGCTGGCAGTGGCCAGTTTCTACAAAGACTGGGGCGGACAAGGTGAAGGCTTGGGCAACTTCATGACCTTTGGGGATTTCCCCGAGAAGGGTATGGACGATCCTAAGAGCTATCTGATTCCAGCGGGGGTGATACTTAATCGGGATTTGTCCACTATTCATCCGGTCGATATGCATGATCCCGAACAGATTCAGGAATTCGTATCGCATTCCTGGTATGACTACAAGGAAGGCAAGGATAAGGGATTACATCCTTATGTGGGGGAAACGGAATTCAACTACACCGGTCCCAAGCCGCCTTATCAGTATTTGAATGTGGAGGAGTCCTATTCCTGGCTCAAATCGCCGCGTTGGAAAGGGCATGCCATGGAAGTCGGCCCCTTGGCTCGGGTGTTGATGCTGTACGCCAGCGGTCACCAGCAAACCAAGGAACTGGTGGAAATGACACTCAGCAAGTTGGAAATTCCTACCCAGGCGCTGTTCTCTACTCTGGGCCGCACGGCCGCCCGTACCTTGGAGACCAAGATCATTGGCGACAATATGCAGACTTGGTACAACAACCTGGTCGCCAATATCAAGAGTGGGGACACCAAAACTTTCAACCCCAGTTTGTGGGAACCCTCGACATGGCCTCGCCAAGCCAAGGGCGTGGGTTACATGGAGGCGCCGCGTGGTGGTCTAGCCCACTGGATTGTGATCGAGGACGGAAAAATCGCCAATTATCAGGCCGTGGTGCCCAGCACTTGGAATGCCGGCCCACGCGATCCTAACGGGCAGCCCGGTGCTTACGAGGCAGCTTTGAAAGGCCATAAGCTGTACGATCCCGAGCAACCCATCGAGATACTTAGAACCATTCACAGTTTTGATCCTTGCATTGCCTGCGCGGTGCATATCACCGATCCGAATGGCGAGGAGAGGGTTTCCGTGAAAGTCCGCTGAGTTACCGACTTTTTCCGGAAACGACCATATCAAGGGCTGGGCTGATCGAATGTCGGCCCAGCCTTTTGCGTTGCCGACGGCGGCTGCACGGAGCTATCCTCGGGCTTTGGCCAGGACGCGAACGGAAACGGCAAGGTTTCGCTGTTGAACGTCAAAAAGCGCCAAATCTGGTAGATGAATAGGCTGAGGCTTTGACCGAAGTTCAACAACTGGGTGTTGGTGTTGTCCGTTACCAGTTTATAGATAAATTGGAACACTGCTACCGCGCCCATGAGAATCTCGGCGATATTGTAAATGACTACGAACAGCAGCATGTAAAGACCTCTTAACCAGATATTGGGTCGGGTTAAGGATAGTTTGGGTTTGTCGATGTTCATTGTGTTGGCTCGCTGATAGTATCCTTGGGGGTAAGTGAGCTTTTGTGGTCGGCTCTTTCAGAACGCCGATTCTCTTCGCTGGTCTGATCACTACCGTAAGAGTTAGATCGCCGGTTATTCATTGCCTGGATATGACGTTCCAATGTCACGATTCTTCCTGTTGATTCTGGCGGTTGTCGGCCTGGGTGCGGTTTATTACCAATACCAGCGTTGGCGGCGCTCGATGGGCGCGGCTCGCGCGAAACAGTTATTGCATTGGACAGGCATCGTCGTCGGTTTGTTTCTGTTTTCGGTTTTGTTTCTGCGTTCCGGTTCGGTGTTGGCGATACCATTACTGGGGGCTTTGGTTCCGGCTTTTGGACGTTGGCGTGCCTTATGGAGAAATTTTAGGGTCAGCAGTGCGCCACTGCAGGCTCGGACGCGTGACGCGAGAGAATCGACCTTCACTCAGGTTGAAACTCCATTCTTGCGTATGATCATGAATCCTGAAGCGGGGAAGTATGGTGGTACAGTCTTGCAGGGCCGTTTCAAGGGGGCCGAGCTGGCGCAGTTGAATCTGGAGGATCTGTTGGATCTTTATAGGGAATGTCAGGTCGATTCCCACTCCGTGACAGTTTTGGAGGCTTATCTGGATAAGGTTCACACGGGAGTTTGGCGGGAACGCCATGCTCGTGATCGACGCAAGCAATCTCGCTCCTCGGCAGGGCTTCCTATGGACAAGCAGGAAGCCTACGAGATTTTGGGTTTGCAACCCGGTGCTTCTCTTCAGGAGATTAAGACGGCTTATCGTCGATTGATGCAGCGCATGCATCCGGATCAAGGGGGTTCGGATTATTTGGCGGCGCGAATTAATAAAGCCAGGGATTTGTTGTTGGGAGGATGAAGTTGGATTGTTGTGCGTGACGTGAAAATATTCTGATGATATAAGATCATAATTAATAGATTGAGGGAGACTGTACAATGACTTTAACACTCCTTTCGCCCAACTTTGAACATTACGCCGCCATGCCCGCGCAATTCACTTGTGATGGCCAGAATCGCTCTTCGGAATTGATCTGGTCCGAGGTGCCGGCGGGGGCCCGCAGTTTGGCATTGATCATCGATGACCCTGAAGCACCGGATGACCTGGGTACATTGGGTACTCTACAATCTCCCACCCAACAGTACCGGCTTGCCTGAAGGCGTGACCACCCAGGCTCTGCCACCTGGAGCGCGCGAAGGCTTGAACGATTGGGGTAGAACCGGTTATGGAGGCCCCTGTCCCCCGATCGGACGGCGCCGATATTTTCATAAGCTGTACGCGCTAGACACAGTGTTGGCGGATTTGGGTCAACCGACCCGATCGACTCTGGAAAAGGCCATGACAGGCCATGTTATCGCTCAAGCGGAACTGATCGGTACCTATCAACGCGGACGTTGATCTGTGATACGGCGGCCGGCGAGCTGACAACGGGCCCCTTCCACTTTCACGACTCGAACCCCATACATTTTCCTGGCAGTGAGCTTTCTATTTGGACGCCGCCTTTTTAGTTCGCGGGTGACTGAGCGAAACCAGCGCATTCTGTCTGAAATGAGCGTCTCGTTGCGCCTCGCCGGGCCACTGATGGTGGCGCAAGTTTCCTATATGGCGATGGGTTTCTTCGATACCGTGATGGTCGGCAATGTCGGTCCGCTGGAGTTGGCTGCGGTGGCCATAGGCACCAGCCTCTGGCATCCGCTGTATTTATTGATACTGGGAGTGCTCATGGCGACCAGTACGTCCATAGCGCACCTGTGCGGGGCGGGACGTTGGTCGGATATGGGCGGCCTTGTACGACAGGCATTGTGGTTAAGCATCCTACTGAGTCTACCCGCGGTTCTTCTACTCCGGGATGCGATCCGGCTGTTGCAATGGTTATCGGTCGATCCCCCGATCGTTCCGGTTACTCAGGACTATCTCGACGCTTTATCCTGGGGAGTGCCAGCCGTGTTCGCCTACATTGTGCTGCGATTTCTCAGTGAAGGCTTGACCTATACCCAGCCCATCATGGTGATTGGCGTCGTTGGCCTACTCGTCAACATCGCCGGCAACTATCTCTTGATCTACGGACATTGGGGATTGCCCGCCCTGGGAGCGACCGGTTGCGGATTGGCGACCGCCTTGAGCATGTGGGTCATGCTGATTTGCATGGGCGTATTGGTGGTTTTTCATAAGCGGTACCGACCCGTCGCTCTGCTGCGTCGCTGGGATTGGCCCCGTTGGCGCGAGTTGCGTCCTTTGCTGATGCTGGGTTTGCCCATTGGTTTGAGTATTTTCGCTGAAGCCAGCATCTTCGCCGCCGTTGCTTTGGTCCTTGGATTTCTTGGCGCCACGGTCGTCGCGGGCCATCAAATTGCTCTGAACGTAGCGGCCATGAGTTTTATGCTTCCCTTAAGCTTGGCGATGGCCCTAACCGCCCGTATCGGTCAAGCATTAGGGCGAGGCTCCCAGGAAACGGCCCGTTTCATCGGCTTAACCGGCATTGCCCTGGCCGGGCTGATTATGGCGATCATGGCGACACTGATTTCGACCTCCGCCCGCTTGATCGTCGCCCTCTACACCGATGACCTTCAGGTTGCCGACATTGCCGCTCATTTATTGCTATTTGCCGCGCTGTTTCAAATCTCAGATGGCTTCCAAGTCGCGGCCAGTGGTTCGTTACGTGGCTTCAAGGATACGCGGATTCCTTTTTGCATCACCGTTCTGGCTTACTGGGTCATTGGATTTCCGGTCGGTTATTTTCTGGGGATTGGCGCGGCTTGGGGCGCCGCGGGAATGTGGGTCGGCTTGATCGCCGGCTTGTCGGTAGCGGCGGTATTATTGAACACCCGTTTCTGGTTTGTTTCGAAATCGGCTATCTACCGATATGATGATATAAATAGAACTTAAAAGAGAGGGTGCTTATGGACTTGTTGGACAAAATAGCGGAAGCTCGCTTAAAAGAAGCTCTGGAACAAGGGGTTTTCGACAATCTGCCCGGTGCCGGGAAGCCTTTGACGCTGGACGATGATTCCGCAGTTCCAAAGGATCTGCGCGTGGCCTATCGAATCTTGAAAAACGCGGGCTTCCTGCCGCCCACCCTGCAAGTACTCCACGAAATCCGGGAAACCGAGCAACTGCTACTGCACGTTGAAGATACCGCCGAGCGTTCCCGTGCTTTGCAACGCTTACACTGGCTGCGCGCCCAGATGGACGCTTCGGACCCTGGACGTTCCCTGCGACTGCAACGTGAGGACTATTACTATCAGAAAGTGATCGAGCGTCTGGATAAAGAATGATGGGGATAGATGATGATATAAATATAAGCCCAACCACTCATATCCGCATCTCAGAACACGCCGATCAGCGACGATCCCCGCTGATCAGATCTCCCAAGCCACCCAACACCGAACCTTCACCCTGACGTCTACCGCCTCCCTGTGGAGCGCAGGCCAGCATGCGTCCGGCCAATCGTGAAAACGGCAGAGACTGCAGCCAGATATGCCCAGGCCCGCGCAGAGTGGCGAGAAATAAGCCTTCGCCGCCAAATAAGGCCGTCTTGATGCCCCCCACCTGTTCGATATTGAAATCGACGCTATCCTGGAAAGCGACGACACAGCCTGTATCAACGTGGATTACTTCACCGGCCGCCAATTGTTTTTCGTGTATCGTTCCACCGGCATGCACGAACACCATGCCGTCGCCCTCCAGCTTCTGCATGATGAAGCCTTCGCCGCCGAACAAACCGGTCAGAATCCTACGTTGGAAATGAATGCCGATACTCACCCCACGGGCGGCGGCCAGGAAGCTGTCCTTCTGACAAATTAGACGGCCGCCCAACCGAGCCAAGGACAGCGCCAGGATATTGCCTGGAAACGGTGCGGCAAAAGCAACGTGCGCCTTGCCGTGCGAACCTGAATGGGTAAACACCGTGATAAATAAGCTTTCCCCGGTCAGCAAGCGTTTGCCGGCGCCCAGCAGCTTGCCCATGAAACCACTGTTTTCGGATTCCCGCGATCCATCGCCAAACACGCTTTGCATCTGCACGACCGGCGATTTGTACATCATCGCGCCGGCTTCGGCGATGGCGCTTTCCCCAGGATCGAGTTCCACTTCCACGAATTGCATTTCATGGCCGTGCACCACGAAATCAACTTCATCATTTCGCAACCGGGAAGGGGAGGGCGGTGGCGCCGGTGTCGGAGCCGCTCCAGGTACCGGAGAGGATGACCGTTTCAACTCCGCCACCTCGCCGATAGGCAGCCAACTGGCCATTCCATCGCGCCATGCGTGACCTCGCGGATTAACGGCGGCCTGCGCCCGAGCCTGATCGAGTGTCATCGGCCCGCTTTGCTGACCGTCGTAACTCAAGTACCACTGTGACATGACCGTTCCTCCCCTGCGAACTTTTACCCTCAGGTACGCTATCGGATAGCGAAAGGTCTATTTTTTCAGGCGACAATCGATCCCGCAAGGCAACGCGCCGCATCGTCCTCTGTCAACGCGCTAAAGCAGGTGTCAAATGGGGCTGGATCGTCTGTAGCAGGGCCTTGAAGATCTTGGGGTTGCCGACCACGATATTGCCGGTTTTCAGAAAATCGTTGCCGCCACCAAAATCACCCACCAAGCCACCGGCTTCTTGCACCAATATCGCACCCGCCGCCATATCCCAGGCGTTCAGGCCGATCTCCCAAAATCCGTCCAGTCGACCTGACGCGACATAGGCCAGATCCAAGGCGGCCGCACCCGCTCGGCGCAGTTCCCCACAACGCGGCAGAACACTGCCGAACATGGCCAAATAAGCCGGAATATGCACAGGATAGCGTAACGGAAACCCCGTACCCAATAAGGCGGAGTCCAATTGGGTCACATTGCGTACTCGGATGCGCCGGTCATTGAGACGAGCCCCGTTACCCCGCGCGGCGGTGAACATTTCCTGTCGAAGCGGATCGTAAATCACGCCGATTTCCAGCCGTCCACGGTAGCGTAATGCGATGGAAACGGCGAAATGGGGGAGTCCGTGTAAAAAATTGGTGGTGCCGTCCAGCGGATCGACGATCCATTGATATTCATCATCGGCACCCTTGGTATCGCCGCTTTCTTCGGCCAGGATACCGTGATTCGGATAGACCTTTCGTAATACGTTGACGATTTCCTGTTCTGCCTGCAGATCCGCGTCGCTGACGAAATCGTTACGCTGCTTGGCCGTAATTGCAATTCTATCCAGTCTTTCCCAACATCGCAGAATGGCTTTGCCTGCGTTTAGCGCCGCACGTTGTGCGATTGTCACCGTAGGATGCATAGTTATTGATTCAACTGTGTGAAAGACCGCCGCCCACTCATCCGCCTCAGGCGGAGGCGGCCATCATACCAGAAGCCTTGACCGAACGATGAACTTTAATAATGTGCGCATTGTGCTCGTAGAGCCCAGTCATCCGGGTAATATCGGCGCCACGGCTCGGGCCATGAAAACCATGGGCCTGCAACGTCTGGTGCTGGTCAACCCCGCCCATTTCCCGCATTTGGAAGCGTGCGCAAGAGCGGCCGGCGCGTTGGATGTGCTCGATAACGCTCAGATTGTAAACAGCTTCGAAGCCGCGTTGATAGGTTGTCACTGGGTATTCGGCTGTTCGGCGCGTAGTCGTGGCGTCACGGCGACCGAGCTCGATCCGCGCCAAGCCGCCGCCAAAATAGCCGAGCACAGCGATCTGACGGAAGTCGCATTAATCTTCGGTCGTGAACGCTGCGGACTGCACAATAATGAAACAGATCAATGCAACTTTCTGGTGCATATTCCCACTAACCCAGCATTTGCCTCATTGAATCTAGCGGCTGCCGTACAAGTACTTGCCTACGAATTGCGCATGCAAACCCACCGGGCAGCGACGACACCTTCGGGAAACGTCCTGGATTTACCGGCGCCGGCGGACGAAATGCAACGTTTTTACGAGCATTTGGAACAAGTGTTATTGCAATTGGAATTTTTAAATCCCAGCAATCCACGCCACCTTATGAGGCGTTTTCGACGGCTGTTTAATCGGGCGCATCCCGACCGACGCGAGATCAACATTCTGCGCGGAATACTGACGGCTATTCAGCAAAAAACGGACCCCCCCGTCGGCCGCTGAACAAATCGAGGTCGGCGGAGTCCTCTTCGTTGGAGTGATCAAAACAGTGAAAATCAATCGCCTGCATGGCGAAGTTGCTCACCCTTGAGCGTGTTCTTGTGCTCCCTGATGTAGGGATTACAGCGCCGTCGAAGGATAAACCGGTAGCCCGGCGAAGCAGCGATGTGACCGATTCGTGTGAACTTGGTCCATTAATTGCTGAACTAATATCTTTGGAAATGCACTCTGTTAGTGCACGTTTAAAGAATCGAGATCGAGGTGGTTTGTTATGAGCATATTCAGCCAGTATCAATCCCGTTACGAAAAAACCCGCGAAGAGGTTTACACCATTCAGGAATACCTGGAGATCTGCAAAAGCGATCCCAGTGCTTACGCCACGGCGGCCGAGCGCCTGCTGATGGCCATCGAAGATCCAGAACTGGTCGATACCCGCATGGATGCCCGCCTGAGCCGGATATTTTCCAACAAAATGATCAAGAAATATCCAGCGTTCGAAGAATTCTACGGCATGGAGGAAGCGATAGAACAGATCGTGTCTTATCTAAAACATGCCGCGCAGGGTTTGGAGGAAAAGAAACAGATTCTCTATCTGTTAGGTCCTGTGGGCGGTGGCAAATCCTCGCTGGCCGAACGACTCAAGGCGTTGATGGAGCAAGTCCCTTTTTACGCCATACAGGGCTCTCCGGTGTTCGAATCGCCCTTGGGTCTGTTTTCCCCCGATGAGGATGGCCCTATTCTGGAGGAAGATTACGGCATTCCGCGCCGTTATCTGAAAAACATCATGTCGCCCTGGGCGGTCAAGCGCCTGCACGAACTCAATGGCGACATCACACAGTTCAAGGTCATCAAGGTTCATCCTTCCATTCTCAATCAGATCGCCATCGCTAAAACCGAGCCAGGCGACGAAAATAATCAGGATATCTCCGCGTTGGTCGGCAAGGTCGATATTCGTCAGTTGGAGCATTTCGCGCAGAACGATCCGGACGCCTATAGCTATTCCGGCGCCTTGTGCCGCGCCAACCGTGGCATGATGGAATTCGTCGAAATGTTCAAGGCGCCCATCAAGGTGCTGCATCCGTTGCTGACCGCGACGCAGGAAGGCAATTACAACGGGACCGAGGGTCTGTCAGCCTTACCCTTCGACGGCATCATCCTGGCGCACTCGAACGAATCCGAATGGCAAACTTTCAAGAACAACAAAAACAACGAAGCGTTCATCGACCGCGTTTACATCGTCAAAGTACCGTATTGCCTGCGGGTCTCGGAGGAGTTGAGGATCTACGAGAAGCTGCTGCGGGAAAGTTCGTTGAACGAATCGCCCTGCGCACCCGGCACACTGGAAATGCTGGGCCAATTCACGGTGTTGTCGCGCCTCAAGGAACCTGAGAACTCCAGCATCTTTTCCAAGATGCGGGTGTACGACGGCGAGAACCTCAAAGACACCGATCCCAAGGCCAAATCCATACAGGAATACCGGGACTATGCCGGTGTGGATGAAGGGATGACCGGGATATCCACCCGTTTCGCGTTCAAAATTCTGTCTCAGGTTTTCAACTTTGATCATACTGAGGTGGCCGCCAATCCCGTGCATTTGTTGTACGTGCTTGAGCGACAGATCGAACGTGAGCAATTCCCGCCGGAGATGGAAGAAAAATACCTTAGCTACCTCAAAGGTTATTTAGCGCCCCGTTATGCCGAGTTCATTGGCAAGGAGCTGCAGACCGCCTATCTGGAATCCTATGCGGAATACGGTCAGAATATATTCGACCGCTATGTTACGTATGCCGACTACTGGATTCAGGATCAGGAATACCGCGACCCGGACACCGGGGAAATCTTCGATCGTGGCGCGCTTAACGGCGAGTTGGAGAAGATCGAGAAGCCGGCCGGCATCAGCAATCCCAAGGACTTCCGCAACGAAATCGTCAACTTCGTGCTGCGGGCGCGCGCCAATAACGCGGGCCATAACCCGACCTGGACCAGTTATGAAAAACTGCGGGTCGTCATCGAGAAGAAAATGTTCTCCAATACGGAAGAACTGCTGCCGGTGATTTCTTTCAACACCAAAGCTTCGGCCGAGGACCAGAAAAAGCATGAGGAGTTTGTGAACCGTATGGTGACCAAGGGGTACACGCCAAAACAAGTGCGGCTGCTATCCGAATGGTACCTGCGAGTACGCAAATCCTCGTAAGAGGTGCGTGTATGCCAACCTTAATCGACAGACGCCTGGACGGCAAAAACAAAAGCGCCGTCAATCGTCAGCGGTTTATCCGCCGCTTCAAGAACCAATTGAAGAAAGCGGTGAACGAGGCGATGAATGGGCGCTCGATCACTGACATGGACAGCGGTGAGAAGGTCAGCATTCCGACACGCGATATCTCGGAACCGATCTTCAGTCACGGCCAGGGTGGCAAGCGGGAAGTCGTCCATCCTGGCAATAAGGAATTCGTCAAAGGCGATCGGGTTGCGCGGCCGCGCGGTGGTCGCGGCAGTGGCAGCGGCGGCGGACAGGCCAGCAACAGTGGTTCGGGCGAGGATGAATTCGTCTTTCAACTATCCCGCGAGGAATTCCTGGAACTGTTTTTCGAGGATCTGGAGCTTCCCAATCTGGTCAAGACGCAGCTGGCCAAAGCCAATGAGTTCAAAGCGGTACGGGCGGGGGTCTCCACGGCGGGCATTCCACCGAATATCGACGTTGTACGCTCCCTGAAAAGCGCCCTGGCCCGCCGTATCGCGCTGTCCGCGCCATATGCTTCAAGGCTGCGCGGAAAACAGGAGGAACTGCGGAAACTGCTGGAGGAAGTCGAGGATGAGGACGATCCTCGCCTAGTGGCCTTGCGTGAAGAAATCACTCACCTCCAGGCACGCATGCGCGCGGTTCCTTTCATTGATACGATCGATTTGCGCTACGCCAATCGGGTATTGCAACCGCAGCCGACCACCCAGGCCGTTATGTTCTGCCTGATGGATGTGTCAGGCTCCATGGACAAAACCCGCAAGGATCTCGCCAAGCGTTTCTTCACCTTGCTGTATCTATTCCTCCAGCGTAATTACGAACGCATCGACGTTGTCTTCATTCGCCACCACACGGTAGCGAAGGAAGTGGATGAAGAAGAGTTTTTCTATTCGCGTGAAACCGGCGGCACGGTGGTTTCCAGTGCCTTGATTATGATGCGGGACATTATCCGGGACCGTTATCCGGTTTCCAGTTGGAACATCTACGCGGCGCAAGCTTCCGATGGTGACAACTGGCACCATGATTCTCCCAGTTGTCGGGATATCCTGATGAACCAGATCATGAACCTGGTACGTTATTTCGCCTATATCGAAATTACGCCGGATCGTCATCAAAGCCTTTGGGAAGTTTACGAGGAGGTCAAGAAAGCGCATCCCCAATTCGCGATGCGGCAAATCGACGGACCGGCGGACATCTATCCGGTCTTCCGAGATCTATTCAAGAGGCGCACGGCATGACACATCGTGTAATTTCCGAATCCTCGGAGTGGACTTTCCCGCTGCTTGAGCGTTATGAAAAGATTATTGGCGGCATCGCTGCCGATTACGGTTTAGACACCTACGCCAATCAGATCGAAATCATCACCGCCGAGCAAATGATGGATGCCTATTCCTCGGTCGGTATGCCGATTGGGTACAACCATTGGTCTTATGGCAAGCAGTTTTTACAGGTTGAACAGAACTATAAGCGTGGCCAAATGGGTTTGGCCTACGAGATCGTCATCAACTCCGATCCCTGCATCGCCTATCTGATGGAAGAGAACACCACAGCCATGCAAGCTCTGGTGATCGCTCACGCGAGCTACGGGCACAACTCTTTTTTCAAAGGGAATTACCTGTTCCGTACCTGGACCAGCGCAGACGCGATCATCGATTACCTGGTGTTCGCACGCAATTACGTAGCCGAGTGCGAAGAACGCTATGGCCAGGAAGCTGTAGAATTGCTGATGGATTCCTGTCACGCCTTGATGAATTATGGCGTGGACCGCTATAAACGGCCCTCGCCGCTATCCATTGATGAGGAGCAGCGCCGGCAGCGGGAACGCGAGGAGTATCTGCAGTTCCAGATCAATGATCTGTGGCGCACCGTACCCACCAAAGACAATCCCCCGACCCTGGAATCCCAGCGCCGATTCCCCACCGAGCCGCAGGAAAATCTGCTGTATTTCATCGAGAAGAACGCTCCGTTATTGGAACCTTGGCAACGAGAGATCGTGCGCATCGTGCGCAAGTTGGCGCAATATTTCTATCCTCAGCGTCAGACTCAAGTCATGAACGAGGGTTGGGCCACGTTCTGGCACTATACCCTGCTCAACGAACTGTACGATCAAGGCTACGTCACGGACGGTTTCATGATCGAGTTCCTGCAATCTCATACCAGCGTCGTCTTCCAGCCGACATTCGACAGTCCCTATTATTCGGGTATCAATCCTTACGCGCTCGGCTTCTCCATGATGAGCGACATCCGCCGCATCTGCGAACACCCGGATAACGAAGACCGCTATTGGTTTCCCGATATGGCGGGTAGTGACTGGAAGCAGACTCTCGATTTCGCGATGCGCAATTTCAAGGACGAAAGCTTCATCGCCCAGTTCTTGTCACCCAAAGTGATTCGCGATTTCAAACTGTTCACGGTCTTGGACGATGACACCGACGAAAAGCTGGAAATCTCGGCTATTCACGACGAAAGCGGCTATCGGAAAGTCCGTCAAGCCTTGGCGGATCAGTACAATCTAGGTAGTCGGGAGCCCAATATCCAGGTCTACAACGTGGATTACCGTGGTGATCGCTCACTCACCCTGCAACATGCGATTTATAACCGCAAACCGCTGAGCGACAGCGCCTCCGAAGTGCTCAAACACTTGCACCGTCTGTGGGGTTTCACCGTGCGACTGGAAACCCTGGACGAACAGGGTCACCGGGAACTGGTGGCGGAGTGCCCATAGCCCAAGTACGCTCGGACAAATCCTCCTAGCGGATTCGCAATTACGTCCAGCGGCATGGATAAGGGCACAGGGGTGGGGTGTCCGCTAATTATCAGGGACCAACCAGGCGCGCTCCGGGCCACTTTCCGGATGACCCTTTATCGCGCCAGGTTGTGGATCAGCCGCAGACGAGCAAACGCTAACGTCTGACGAATGGCGCCAGCGTAGAACCTATGGCAGCCAGATCCGGTATTATCGCCGCCTGCTGGTTAAGCAACACCCAAGCCCTGACGCCGAAACCCGGCTCGTGTTTTTCCAACAGTTCCAACGGCATGTCGCCCAGCTCTATTTGTGATCGCTCCAAGTTGAGCAAGCGTGGCGCATCCAAGCCAAGCAAGCCCAGGTACGGGATCGCCTGATCGTTGGTCAACGCATTGACCATCACTATCCGGTTATGCGCATCAATGCCTGGACCGGCCTCATAGACCATGTATCCCAGATCCACCAAGGGAACATTGAGCGCTCGCCACAACATGGAGCCCACGACCCAGCCCGGCGCACCATCAAGTGTGAGCGGCGTGGCGAAAGGTAAGACTTCGATCATGGAACTGCCAGGCAGGAGAGCCTGACCACCCCGGATGGGGATTACAAAGCTGCGTAGGTTTTGCACGGTTAGTTTTCAGATTGCCGAGGAATCTCAGAACCTTATTTCGTTTAGCTGATCGTGGCAGGCGAAATGCTCAAGTCAGGCTGTCGCTGACCACCGAGGATTCGACCGATCGACTGCATCATTTGCTCTTCCTGGTACGGCTTGGTCAGATAGTCGTTCACACCCAACTTAGCGGCGCGCGCCCGGTGTTTCTCACCTCCTCGGGAAGTCACCATGATGATCGGCACCTTTTGTAAATGCGCCTGGTTGCGCATGTGAGCCGTCACCTCGAAGCCGTCCATGCGCGGCATTTCGATATCCATGATAACCAAGTCGGGTACGGATTCCTCCAACTTGGCCAGGGCATCCATACCGTCCTTCGCGGTTATCACATTCATGTTGTGACGCTCCAAGAATCGTGCCGTGACCTTGCGCATGGTAATCGAGTCATCGACAACCAGAACCTCAATTCGCTCGCGCCGCACCGCTTCCTCTTCCCGTGCGGTACTCAGCACCTTGGCTTCCGCCTGACGTTGCGACTGGCTCGTCAAGTTGCGCACCAAGGCGGCCAGTTCCAAAACCACCACCACGCGCCCATCGCCCAGGACAGTGGCGCCGGAAATTCCCTTGATCGACTGGAACTGTGGCCCCACGGGCTTGACGATAATTTCCTGATTACCTAATACGGCATCCACCTGCATCGCGGCACTGGCTTCGGCGCTGTGGAACAGTAGCAGGGGCGGGCGCTTATCCAGCGCTTTGTCGAAAGAAACCGCCGAGTTGCTAGCCCCGAATAATATCCCCAGATTGTGCACCGGGAAGCGGTGTTCACCGTAACGATGCTCCACAACTTCACCGGACAGATACGCCTTGAATATTTCTTCATCCAGACGGGCTACGGAACTGATGCTCAGCAGAGGCACAGCATAGGTATCGTCGCCAACCTTCACCAGCAGCGCTTGTGTCACCGCCAGTGAATAGGGCAGGCGAATCATAAAATCAGCGCCACGGCCCTGTTCCGAATGAATCAGCAAGGCGCCGCGCATGGCCTTGATGGCGGTATTGAGCACGTCCATGCCAACGCCACGTCCCGAAATCTGAGAAACTTGGGTGGCGGTGGAAAAGCCTGGCCGTAACAACAAGGCGATAAGGTCATCCTCACTGGCTTCCTGCCCAGGCTTCAATAACCCTTGAGACTCGCCCTTGGCACGAATCGCAGCGAAATTAAGACCCGCCCCGTCATCCTTGAGATTCAACACCAATTCGGAACCCTCGCGACGGATGGCTAGAATGATGTTGCCTTTTTCGTTCTTACCAATGGCCCTGCGTTGTTCCGGCCCCTCGATACCATGCGAGATGGAATTACGCAACATGTGCTCCAGCGGAGCGATCATGTTGTCCAGCACGGTCCGGTCAACTTCGGCTTCCGAACCCTCGAATACCAATTCGGCTTTCTTACCCAACTCCTGGGCTACTTGGCGAACCACGCGGCGCAAACGCGGCGCGATGCTGATGAAGCGCACCATGCGCGTGCGCATCAATCCCTGTCGTACTTCCTTATTGACCTTGGCCTGTTGATCCAGCAGGAAGCTCATTTCCTGCGCCTGATCATCCAGAGCCGTCTGAATGTTGGCCAAGTCATCGACAATTTCAATCAGCGAACGCGATAATTGCTGCAGTTCGGAAAACCGATCCAGTTCCAGCGGGTCGAAGTCTTCCGCCGTATTTTTCCCTTCCTCGTAACGGAACAGAATCTGCGCTTCGGTTTCAATTTCCAGCCGACGAAGTTGCTGGCGTAACCGGTGCACGGTTTGCTCAAGCTCGGAAATGTTGAAACGGAGCCCACTCACACCCTGATCGATACGAGCGCGGTATATGCTGCTCTCGCCCATCTCGTTGACCAGCTTGTTCAACAGCGAAGCACTGACACGTATGCTGTCTTCGCTAGCCGGTGCTTCCGGCTTTCCAGCGGCCGCCGGTTTCGGTGTCGTGGTTGCGGCCGGACTGGGAGCCGTAACCGCGTGGGGCAATTCGCCGGCCAAGTAGCCCCGCAATTCGTCGACAAGCTCTCCCGCCGGGGTCAGAATCACACCACTCCTCACCTGCCCCATCAAAGAATGCAAGCCATCCAAAGCACGCTGCAATACCTCGATCACCTCGGGCTCAGGGTGCAGATTGTCCTTTCCTATGGCATCCAATACCGACTCCATGGCGTGGGCCAGATCACCGATCGCCACGAACCCCGTCATGCGGGCACTGCCCTTGAGGGTATGCATCTCTCGACGCAAGTCATTCAACAGCTCCATGTTGCCGAGGTCGGCACTCCAGCGATGGAGGGTCACATCGCCGCTATCCAATAATTCGCTTGCTTCATGGTGGAATGCCGCCACCAGTTCCTGATCGAGTTCGGTCAACTCACGGTCGACACTTGGCGTCGCGCCAGCGGTGAGTAATTCCTCAACAGGCGTTTGAACGCCAAACTCGGCTTGTTCTTCCGCGGCCTCTTCGGGGGTTTCCTCGGGTGCCGCCAACGGCTTACCCTGAACCGGCGTTTCGCCGACCAGGTTTCTCAATTCGAGGACTAAATCTTCGGCTTGTCCGGGCTGATCGTGGTGGCGTATGACAGCCACCATGTTGTTGAGCCGATCCAGGCCACGCTGCAAAATCTCGACCAGCGGCGTGGTATCTTGCGGCGTTTCAGCCGACAGAACGTTCAGAACCGATTCCATGGCGTGGGCCAGATCGCCGACCGTCATGAATCCAGTCATGCGCGAACTGCCTTTGAGGGTGTGCATCTCACGACGCAACTCGTTCAACAAGGCCGCATTGGCTTGGTCGACACGCCAGCTTTCCAGAATAGTGTCGCTGGTATCCAGTATTTCCGTCGCTTCCTGAACAAATATCTCCACCAGTTCCGGGTCCACTTCACCCGCGGATGTCTCCGCCGATTTGGCAAACTCAGGTTCCGGGACCAGCAGCGGTTCTGGCTCGTTAACCTCGGCGGCGGGTTGTAGCTCGACGACAGGCGTGGGTTCGAATATACCCTCGACCGGCTCATTGACGGGATGCTCATCCTCGGTGCCGGCTGTTGTTTCAACCGCCGCATCGGCTGCCGCTTCCTCCTCCTCTTCGGGGATTTCGCCGCGCATCAAAGCCTCCGCCCGCGCGACGAGCACGTTCAGACCCTGACGGACGGCATCGTCTTCGGGTGTCCCATCGAATAGCGGCTGCAAAGCGATCTGAGCGGCATCCACCGCTTTCACGATCGCCAGCGACGGCTGTAACTCACCATCGCGGATATGGTTCAGTAATTGTTCGAAACTCCAGGCAAACTCACCGATGGTCGTCAACCCGACCATTCTCCCACTGCCTTTCAGGGTGTGAAAGGCGCGCCGGATGGAGAGCATGGCCTCCATATCCTGCAGATCCTGGCGCCAGACGACCAGTTGTCCACGTATTTCTTCCAGTACTTCCCGCGCTTCTTCGAAAAAGACTTCCACGAATTCGGGATCGATATCCATTGTTGTCGCCGAGGATGCTGTTTCAACTATTGGAGGAGTGGCCTCCACACGGGTCGTTTGCTGTGGGACCGCTGGGGTTTGCCCGGCATGGCGGGTGGCCTCGTCAGGTGGGTTCGTCGAACCGACATCTTCACTCTGCGCCAAAAGCGTTTCCTCTTCAAAACTGAGGTTCAACGGCATACCGACCAAACCTTCCAACAACACCACCTGGCGTTCGACATAATCGAGAATGCCCGGATCCAGGTTGGCCTCGCCATCCATCAAGCGCAAATAATATTCTAAAGTGGCCACCAGCTCCGAAAATGCGTCCATGACCAGCGATTGATCTTCCACCTTCCCGCTGGCCAGGGTGCGCATCACCTTTTCCGATCGGGCGCACAGGAACACTGCCCGAGGATGATCCAACAAACTCAGCACAGCAGCCACTTCATGCAGCATGACCGCCACCGAACGCCAGCCCGATGCTTCTTCTGGACCACCGAAGTTCCCATGGGCCAGCGCCCTAGCCTGGGCCAGGATATCGATCAATTCCCTGATCATGACCTTCAAGGCCCATTGATACTGGCAACCGAGCAGTTTCGCCTGGACTTCCTCTCCGGCTAGCAGCCCCATCATCTCCTGATTGGTGGCGAATTCCCCCACCCCGTTCAAGCAACCCTCCGCCAGCACCACCGCGTTAACAAATGGGGCGATGGCTTCCGAGTTGGCCGCGCCGCCAATGATCAATCCGTTTTGCAAAATTTCTCGTTGCCGTTCCAGCAGTTCTGCCGGTATATCCATATTCAATACCTGCAACACACTGGTGATCGCATGGAGTTGCGCGCTCACTTCCGAGAGCAACTGTTCTGTCGGCGATACACCGTCTTGTATGACGGTTGTAATCGTTTCCTTGACCCGAATGAACCTTTCTCTGAGTAAATCGGCGATGTGTAGCAGCGTTTCCACATCGGGCAGTCCCGTGGCCCGCAACATGGTGCGCGAGGCCGGCGTCAGTTCAGCCTGGGGAGGATTGTAATCGGTGCGGTTCTTGAGGCGTTCCAGACCACTCTGGCAACTCGCCAGATGGTTGATAAACCGCTGCCCGAGGGCTCTTAAGGATTCCGGATCGGCAAACAATTGACCGTCATCAATCAGATGCTTGAGCCGCACATCCACGTCCCGCAGAAGAATGGCGACCGTTTGATCCAGCGCTATGGCGCCATTTTCAACTTCCCGCACCAAACATTCCGCAAGCCACCAAAACCGATAGGATCGCTCGTCAGGCGCGGCGGTTTTCAGTTCAGCCAAAAGTTGGACGATATGAGACAAGCTCTCGTCGGCCGCGTTACCACGCAGCAGATTCAAAAGCGCCTCTTGCAAGACTGGACGCAGCCGGGCCGCCAGTTCGGAAGTGCTTACGGGTGAATTCGCCGTACCCCCGGTTCCGGGAAAATCGGTGACCCGAATCCGATGTCCTGCAGCGAGTGGCAAACCCCGCAATTCCCGAATTTGATTGATCAGGGGTAACAAATCGAACGGTTGTTGTCGTTGCCCCCGTCGCAACCACTCCAGATACTGCTCGGTCTCCACGGCGGCCCGCAATAACGCGTCGCGGCCAGCCTCCGGGTCCGAAATAGCCGCGCGCCCCAGTTCCCCCGCCAGACCTTCCATTTCATCGGCTAAGGCGGCGCCGTCCTCGCAGCCCATACGCAAAAATCCATATTGTACCGGCACGATGCTGGCAGCCACGGCAGCAAATGCCTTGGACTCGCCGGGTCCAACGAGAAGAGACTCCAATTCGGCTTGCATCCGCCGCACCAGTAACTCGACTTCCTCCCTGATTTGCGGATCGTCCACCCGATGGCTGCTCATGTCGTTACTCCACGGGGCCGCCTGACGCTACCCGAGAGGCAGCGCCGAGCCCTGCCCTCAAGCATCTCCGGTGGCAGCTTGCTCGGGCAGGCGAAAGCCCGCTACCGATTGCTGCAACTCCTGAGCTAATTGATTGAGCTTGCCGATCGACGAAGCGGTGGCCACACTGCTTTCGGAGGTCTGCGCGGTGATTTCGTTGATGGACGTCATGGCTGTCGATACCCGCGCGGTCATATCGGTCACCTGGCTGGCGGCCTTGGAGACATCGTTGATCAGCACGGCCAGGCGGGACGACACACTCTCGATTTTCTCCAGAGCCTCGCCCGCTTTCTCCGCGAGATCGGCTCCATTGACGACTTCCGTCGTGCTTTTCTCCATGGAAATAATGGCTTCGTTCGTATCGGCTTGAATGGTCTTCACCAGAGTCTCGATACGCTTGGTCGCGTTCCCGGAACGTTCGGCAAGACGTTGCACCTCATCGGCGACCACGCCGAATCCACGCCCGGCCTCGCCGGCGGAGGAGGCCTGAATCGCGGCATTCAGGGCCAGAATATTGGTCTGATCGGAAATATCGTTGATCAATGCGACGATGTCGCCGATTTCCTGCGAGCTTTCTCCCAACCGTTTGATACGTTTAGAGGTTTCCTGAATATGCTCGCGGATGACGTCCATACCCTGGATGGTACGCCGCACCCGTTCTCCACCTTCATGGGCGATGGCCACGGATTTGTCCGCTTCTTCCGAGGAGGAGGCCGTCTTTCCCGAGACTTCGCTCATCGAATTGGCCATCTGCATCACCGTTGAACTCACCGATTCGATCTGCCGGGCTTGCACCTCGCTGGCTCGGGCCAGTCGATCGGCCACCGAGCGGGTTTCTTGCGCCGCCGAGGCCATGAGTTCGGAGGTATAGTTAATCGTCGATACCAGATCCCGCAACGCTTCGATGGCATAGTTGACCGAATCCGCGATGGCTCCCGTGATGTCCTCGGTGACCGTAGCCTGAACGGTCAGATCCCCTTCGGCCAGATCACCCAATTCGTCCAACAAACGCAAAATGGCGTCCTGATTTCGACGATTCTGGTCTTCCGTTTCCCGCTTGCGCAACTCACTTTCCCACAAACGCATCTTGGTGTCCCGGTTGGTTTGCAACACCGATAAAGCCAACAGGATCAACGCCAACGCGCCAAGACCATACCCAACTTTCTGATCGATGGGCAGGCCCAGAATCTTAGGCCCGCCGACCGCACCAGCCCCGTAGCGTTCGCCCAGAGTCGCGCTAGCCTGTATGAGCGCCGGGCTTTGTTCGGCGATGCTCGCAGCGGCCTTTTGGGCTTGGAACAACTCAGGGGCCTGCGTCAGTATTTGAGCGGCCTGTTCCTGTATCGACTGGAATAATTGGCGCAGTTCCGACACCTCACCCATGATGGCGCTGTCGGTCACCCGTTCAACCCCCAGCCGGGAATTGCCCGAAGCCATCCCCTGCAAAACACCCGCAAAGGTCTTTACATCACGATCAAAGGCATCCAGATCCTCCGCCGCACTGACCCCGTCACTCAGCAGCTGGCTCAGGTAATAATCCACACGTTGCGCCAACAGCGATTGGTTGGCGGCACGATAGACTTGGGTCGCGGAGGCTCCGCTCCGGGCCAGTTTATCGGCGATGCTCGCGGTGGTGTTGATCAGTTGAGGCATCAACCCTTCGAGCAAGAGCACAAGATTCTTGATACCCAACACGGCGCCACGCTTTTGCAGGATCGTCTCCACATTGGCGCGTACAGGCTGCCACTGTTGATCGACTGCTTCCACCGCTGGCAACAGCGTGGAAGGTAAGGCCGCCAAGCCACCGCCCCCCCCGGCACGCTGCATTTTTATCAAGTCATCGAAACGGTCGCGAGTTTTCTCCAATTCGACGAAGGCTTGCTCATTGCCTCGTGAGGCTTCATCGGCCTGCAAAACCACTGCGCGCGATAACAGACCTTGTTCAATGAGCAGCCGCCCCTGGGCTCCTCCTAACTGTCCCTGACGCCCCAACACCAGCATACTCACGACCATCAGGATGATCACAAGGACCAGACAAGCGATCAATAATGCATACTTCAGGGAGCCACCCCGTGTCGATGATTCACTGGGGGATTCACGCATCTAATTGTCTCCTCAGCCATTTATTCCGTATTGTATCCCTTGTGGCAACCGGGTTGCCCGAATCAAGCGATCGCATCGAGAAATTGGGGTTCATTAAGCAGGTGATTGACTTCGAATACCCACCAAAACTGATTGTCACTTTCAAACCCCTCTATGACATAGGGGTTCAATCCCGGATCCACGCTTGTCCCAGGGGGAGCGGCCGCGAGTCGACTGGAATGGCGCATGCCGATAACGTCTTGCACCAACAGGCCATATTCCCATTCCCCGGAACGCACGACGACCAAGCGACTGTTGGGCGTCAACTGGCTAATTCCCCCCCCCAAGAACTGAGGTAAATCGACCACCGACAGTATGGTGCCCCGCAAGTTGGCAATACCTAGCAACCAGGATTTCACACCGGGGACTCGGGTAATACGAGGAACAGGAACGATCTCAGCCACGAATTCCATGGGAAGCATGAGATTCCATGAACCCACACGTACCGCCAAGCGTCCAGCGCCTACCGCCGATTGCGCGGACTGCGCGGTACTCGCAACCGCTTCATGGTTACGTTTGTCAATTTCCAACAAAACATCAAAAGGATGCAAGGAAGCCGATTGTGTCATGCCGTCCTCGCTAAAGAGGGAACAGACAGCGCGCCGCCGTCATGACCCTGACCATTTCAAATTGGGTGCGCATAACGATTGACGACTTCCAATAGATCTTCACGGGTAAAAGGCTTGGTCATGAACTGTTCGGCACCCATCAATCGACCACGGGCAATATCGAACAGACCGTCTTTACTGGATAACATGATAACCGGGGTTTTGCGAAACAATCGGCTATTTTTGATCACCGAACAAGCTTGATAACCATCTAACCGCGGCATGCCGATATCCATAAAGATGATATCGGGTTTTACATCGATCAACCGAGCCAAGGCTTCAAAACCGTCCTCGGCGGTGGCCACTTCGAAGCCTTCCTCCTGCAGAATAGCCTGAGCGGTACGCCGAATAGTGGTGCTGTCATCCACAACCATTACCTTGCGGGCCGGATTCATTTGCCTTGGGGAATCATCAATGGTTTCGTGCGTCATTTCCTGACCCCTTTCACAGCACTCCAATTAGCTGCGATCTAAATTTTGGTTTGTTATGTCGCTTATTTATCACATCAACCCTTACCGCACCAGACTGGGATTGTGAATTTCGTCACCTTCCGTGGGCCGATACTCAGCGTAACAACCTTCTAGTCAGATAGCGTTTTTAGGGTCCCGGCCTTTTTGTCGCTGGCCTTTTTGTGTCTTAAATTATATTAGTATCATTTCACTACTGCTGCTGATAGGCAGACCACGATTATCAGGCGGGTAAAAGCATGACAGTGCGGCTGGGTGTGGTGATGGACCCAATTGCTTCCATCACGATCAAAAAAGACACGACTTTCGCCATGTTACTGGCGGCTCAAGCGAAAGGCTGGCAAGTTCATTATTTCGAGCAAGGCGATTTATATTCGCGTGATGGCCAACCCTATGGCCACGCCCGTCGCTTGACCGTAGAGGATAACCCAACCGGATGGTTCAGCTTCCAAGGCGAGGAAGATCTACCCCTAAGTACATTGGATGTGCTGCTCATGCGCAAGGACCCCCCTTTCGACATGGAATACATCTATACGACCTACCTGCTTGAGCAAGCCGAGTTGGCTGGCGTCCAAGTCGTCAATCGTCCACGCAGCCTACGCGACGCCAACGAAAAACTGTTCGCACTGCGGTTTCCACAATGTTGCCCCATCACCTTGGTCAGTCGCTCCATCACGCGTTTGCAGGATTTTCTACAGGAACGAGGCGATATCATCGTCAAGCCGTTGGATGGCATGGGCGGTAGTTCTGTTTTTCGCTTACGGCGGGACGACCCCAACGTCAACGTGGTGCTGGAGACCCTGACCGCCGGCAACCGGCGTTTGAGCATGGCCCAGAGTTATATAACCGATGTCACGCGCAGTGGCGATAAGCGCATTCTGTTAATCGACGGCGAACCCGTGCCTTATGCCCTGGCACGCCACCCCGCCCCTGGCGAAACCCGTGCGAACCTGGCCGCCGGCGGTCAGGGGAAAGGCGTCCCCCTAAGCGAACGTGACCGATGGATCTGCGCTCAGGTCGGACCTACACTGCGCGACATGGGGCTGTTGTTCGTCGGCCTGGATGTGATCGGCGATTACCTGACGGAAATCAACGTCACCAGTCCAACTTGCGCCCGGGAGCTGGATGCACAGTTCGGCCTGGATATCGCCGGCGATCTGATGGATAGCATTGCCGCGCGCCTATCATGAGCCTCGCTATATCCAGCTTCTTTTCGATACCGGACAGCCAGGAGAACCGGCGTATCGTCCTGGCGGTTCTGATCGCGGCGGCCTTTCATACGTTACTCATTCTCGGTGTCAGTTTCGCGACATTCCAGGCGAAAAACAATCCAGCCGTTTTGAGTTTGAACGTCACTCTGCAGGAAAAACCGGGAGACGAGCCGACACCGGGCGTGAGTACTGAACCCGGTCCGCCACAACCCGCGAAACCGGCGCCCCCCCAACCTCCGACGCCACCTGCTCCTCGTAAACCGGCGCCCCCACCGGTTCATGCCCCCGCACCCGCCAAACCAACGACGCAACCCGTCGTTTCACCGACACCCGCCAAGCCGGCCGCACCCAAACAGGACGTACCCAAGCCGCAACGAGCGCCCGCTCCCAGCGCGCCAGCCGCCGCTCCTCCCGCACCCGCGCCCCAGCTGAGCGGTACGGACTTGCTCAATCTGGGGCTACAGATGGCTCGTCAGGAATCGACCGACCCCCAGACCCTTCGCTCACGGGAAAAACAACTGGATTCCAAGTCCATGACCACCCTGGAGAAGTTCTATCAAGAGAGTTGGGTTCGCAAGGTGGAGCAGGTAGGCAACCTCAATTTTCCCGAAGAAGCCCGCCGCAACGATCTGACCAAGGGTCCCGTGCTGGCCGTCGCCATCCGCGCCGACGGGACTATCAAGCATATCCGCATTCTCCAATCCTCGGGACATCCTCCCTTGGATCAGGCGGCTACCCAGATCGTTCGACTGGCGGCTCCCTATTCGCCGTTTCCTCCCGAACTGCGCCGTCAATACGACGTATTGACCATCGTCCGGCGTTGGGAATTTAAACACGGGCGGCTCTCGGGACGCTGAACGGATGCTATGATGAGCCTGCGCAATCAGCCAGCCAGTCAATCCGCTATCCGCCATGGAAACGACTTATCTCAATAACCACTTGCTCATCGCGATGCCCGGTTTGATGGACCCCAACTTTCACCAAACGGTCACGTTTCTAAGTGAACACAATGCCGATGGCGCTCTGGGCATCGTAATCAACCGCCCGTTGAACATCACTTTGGGGAACCTCCTGGAACACCTGGGAATTGCAACAAACAGCCCGGCCGTGGCGGGCATGCCTGTCTACTATGGAGGACCCGTTCAACCGCAACAGGGCTTCGTCGTACATACCCCGCTCGGTAACTGGGGATCGACATTGCGCGTGACCGACACCGTAGGCATCACCACGTCACGCGACATTTTGGAAGCGGTAGCAACGGGCGAGGGTTTGGAACAGGCCCTGGTCGCCTTGGGCTACGCTGGCTGGGGAGCGGGCCAGTTGGAGCGAGAAATCGCTGAAAATTCCTGGCTGTTCGGCCCGTCCGATCAACGGATTCTTTTCGACACTCCGAGCGAACAACGCTGGGTCGCCGCCGCGGCATTGCTTGGCGTGGACCTCAATCTATTATCCGGTGAAGCAGGACACGCCTAGCACCAACCCGAACCGTCCCCGCACGGTGCTGGGTTTTGATTACGGCAAGGTTCGCATCGGTACCGCCATCGGGCAGGAGCTTTTGAAGACGGCCCGTCCGCTGGTCATTTTACAAGCCCGCGACCAGCGACCGGATTGGCCGGCGATTGCCCGACTCATCGACGAATGGCGGCCCGATCTGCTGGTGGTCGGTGTACCGCGCCACGCCGACGCCAGCCGTTCCTCGCTCACCGCGGCCGCCCTGCGCTTTGGCCGGCAATTACGCGGTCGCTACAGCCTGCCGGTCGAGCTCATTGATGAACACTTGTCTTCCTGGGCGGCCAGCCAAGCACTCCCGCCACAACCCTCACGCACGCGGGCTACCCGGGACGACGCGCGAGCCGCGGCCATGATCCTGGAAACCTGGTTCGAGCATCAGGACCAAGCCGAGCCGTTGTCCGATTGATATCCGTTAAAGATAACCCTTACGGGTCATGGTGATCTTAGGCCGCTTTGAAGGTATCGGGATTTTTCGCCTTGGTCATGGCATCTTGCCGGCTGATCAGACCAGCCCGCACCAGATCCAGCAAATGCTGATCCAAGGTCTGCATGCCGTAGGCTTTACCGGTTTGAATCGACGAATACATCTGCGCCACTTTGTCTTCGCGAATCAGATTGCGGATCGCCGAGGTGCCAATCATGATTTCCCAGGCCGCCGTGCGACCACCCCCGAGCTTTTTCATCAGTGTTTGGGAAATCACCGCTTGAATCGACTCCGACAGCATGGAACGCACCAAGGGTTTCTCGCCGGCCGGAAACACGTCGATGACCCGGTCAATGGTCTTGGGCGCCGAAGTCGTGTGCAAGGTGCCGAACACCAGATGGCCTGTTTCGGCGGCGGTCAAGGCTAAGCGGATGGTTTCCAGATCACGCATCTCACCGACCAGAATGGTATCGGGGTCCTCGCGCAAGGCGGAACGCAGGGCTTCGTTAAAGCCAAGTGTATCGCGGTGGACCTCACGCTGGTTGATGAGGCATTTCTTGCTCTGATGCACAAACTCGATAGGATCCTCGATGGTCAGGATATGGCCGTATTCGGTGTTGTTCTTGAAATCGATCATGGCGGCCAGGGTGGTTGACTTACCCGAACCGGTGGGGCCGGTCACCAGAACCAGTCCCCGTGGCTTGAGCGTGATGTCGCGGAAGATCTGGGGACATCCCAAGTTCTCAAGCGAAAGGATTTTCGTCGGAATGACCCGAAACACCCCACCGGCCCCGCGGTCCTGATTAAAGGCATTGACCCGGAAACGGGCCAGTTTCGGGACCTCGAAAGAAAAGTCACATTCGAGAAACTCATCATAATCCTTACGCTGCTTGTCATTCATGATGTCATAAATCAGCGAATGGACTTCCTTGTGTTCCAGAACCGGCAAATTGATTCGGCGAATATCGCCGTCCACCCGAATCATCGGTGGTAACCCGGCGGACAAATGCAAATCCGATGCATTGTTTTTGACGGCGAAAGTCAATAAGTCATCAAGCGTGGGCGTCATGGAAGTTTCCTCTATAATATTCCCCATTCGGAAGATATTGGGTTATCAAGTCTCCGACTGGGCGCGACGCAAGCAGTTGGAATAGTGAACGCTAAGAGTATATATAACAGTTTGCAGCATCCCCAACAGGCCGGGCCGACCCCAGCGGCGCAACCCCTGTACGACAATCTCAGGGCCCTATTGTCCGATATACAGATGGCGGAACTTCGCTACGGCAGGCCCGTGGGTTCGGTCACCTTGCTAGCGGTCAGCAAGGGCGTATCCGTGGCGCGAATCGGCGAGGCGGCAAGATCGGGGCAGCGATGTTTCGGAGAAAGCTATCTGCAAGACGCTCTGCCGAAACTGGAAGCACTCCGTGAGCTGAAATTGGAGTGGCATTTCATCGGCCCCATCCAGGCCAATAAGACACGCGGCATTGCTGAAAATTTCGCTTGGGTGCACAGTGTCGATCGTCTCAAAATAGCGCAGCGTTTAAATCGACAACGGCCTGCGCATTTACCGCCGCTCAACGTTTGCCTGCAGATCAATATCAGCCGGGAACCACAAAAGCAAGGCATAGCGATTGAACAGGCTTATGGCATCGCGGCGAGCGTCGCCGAACTGCCTCACTTGAGGCTACGCGGCTTGATGACAATACCCGCCTGGGACAGGGATTTTGCTGAACAAAGACGCTCTTTCGCGCAACTTCGGGAAGTTAAACAGACTCTCAATGCGCAAGGTCTGTCTTTGGACACCTTATCCATGGGCATGTCGGACGATTGGGAGGCGGCGATCGCTGAAGGGGCCACCTTCGTGCGCATTGGCACCGCACTTTTCGGCGCCCGCTCCGTCAGCGCGGCAAACCGGCAACCGTAAATCAATAGCTACGGGCACGGGTCGACGGCTCATTCGACGATTGGGAACAGAAATTCTCTCAAGGGTATGACTTTCTTTTCACGGCATTCCAAGATCGGCCTCGCTACTTTGCTGTCGGTAGCGTTGCTGAGCGTCGTTCGGGTCAGTTTGGGAGCCGATGACGAGGCCATCGACTATTTGCAATGGATAGAAGCGGAAGCCAAGCGTCAAGCAACGGCTACCCCGATCGATTCCGAGGCCAGCTCGCCTACTCTTCCCACAGAAACCGATCGGTTGCCGCTTGGTCTACAGCGGCAGGAAGATTTCGAACAAGCCCTGCGTGAACATTTCGCTGGCACTTTCGCCTTTTACAAGCGTTTGAGTCCGGCGGGGAAAGAACAGATATTCCAGGCCTATCAGCAAGATAACCGGGTCAGCGCCATCCGCGAGCAAACCCTGCGCCTTTTGGCGGGTGACACCCCGTAAAATCCATCCAAAATCACGTCGGCGTCAAAGACTCTTGATTCGGGGTAGAGGAGCCGGCGTTCTCTCTACGAGGCACCATTTATATGAAGATCCCTGACATCGCGTTCATCGGTGGCGGCAATATGGCTCGTAGCCTGATCGGCGGGCTGCTGGCCAACGGCTGTCCCCCGGACACCTTGCGGGTCGCCGATCCCGATCCGGCGCAACGGCAGCTATTGAGCGACCAACTGGGCGTCCAGGTCAGCGCTGACGGCCGCGAGACGGCTTCTCAGGCTCAGATCGTGATCCTGGCCGTCAAACCACAGATCGTAAAACAGGTCGCCGTAACACTAGCGCCTGTCGTACAAGAAACCCGACCGCTGGTGATCTCGATAGCCGCGGGTGTACGCTCCACGGATATCGATCGCTGGCTGGGAGGCGATGTGGCGATCGTGCGCACCATGCCCAACACACCCGCCTTGGTGCGCAGTGGCGCCACCGCCTTGTACGCCAATCCGGCCGTCTCTGGAGAACGACGGCAGCTGGCGGAATCCGTTTTACGCGCCGTGGGCTTGACCGTATGGGTCGAAGAAGAAGGCTTATTGAACAGTGTTACGGCCCTCTCGGGCAGTGGCCCGGCTTATTTCTTTCTAATCATGGAAGTCCTTGAAAACGCGGGTGTATCCCTGGGCCTGAGTCAGCGCCAGGCCCGGTTGCTGACGCTGGAAACCGCTTTCGGCGCCGCCAAAATGGCGCTGGAAAGCGATGAGAGCGCCGCCATGCTGCGCGCACGGGTCACCTCGCCTGGCGGCACCACGGAGCGGGCTATCGCGGTATTGCAGGAAGGTGGTTTGGAAGCCCTGTTCAGTACCGCGCTGGCCGCGGCTAAACAACGTGCCGACGAATTGGGCGATTGGTTGGGAGACTAAAGCATGACCGCGATCATCTTCCTGATTCAGACACTGTTCGGTTTTTATATCTTGGCCGTCATGCTGCGCTTTCTGTTGCAATGGGTCAGAGCGGATTTCTATAACCCGCTGGTCCAGTTCCTGGTGACCTTGACCAATCCTCCCCTGCTTCCCTTACGCCGATTCATACCGGGCCTCATGGGGCTGGATATGGCGTCTGTGGTCTTGATGGTAGTCATGCAATTCACGGAAATGGCTTTGATCATATCCGTATTGGGCCAGCGCGTGGAATTCGGTCCTCTGATTCTGCTCACCGGGGTGGAACTGATTTTTCTGCTGCTCAACATTTTCATCTGGGCTGTCGTCATTCAGGCCATCCTGAGCTGGGTCAGCATCGATTATCGTCATCCGGCGGTGACCTTGCTACGGCAACTGACGGACCCCGTGCTGCGGCCGGTACGCCGATACTTGCCACCCATGGGTGGCTTGGACCTGTCACCGATGGTCGTGATCATCGGTCTGGTTTTCTTGCGCTTGCTGATCGGCGACCTGCTGGGTCTGAGCGGTCTGGCCTAGCTCCGGTCGAACACCGCGAGTACGCACATCATGGCCGATTGGTATCATTGGCAGGGTCACGACCTGCATTTACAAGTTCGGGTGCAACCCCGCGCCAGCCGGGACGAGTGGGTAGGGCCAAGCGGCGGGTACCTGAAACTGCGGATTACCGCTCCGCCCACCGATGGCAAGGCCAACCGACATTTGTGTCGTTTTCTCGCCACGCTGTTTCAGGTACCCCCCTCCCGGGTTGCGTTGCTCGGGGGTGATTCCAGCCGTTGCAAACGGATTTGCATCAACGCGCCGCGCCATTTGCCGCCCGCTATCGCCGCTCCGTCGAGCGAACCCGGTTGCCCGCGGTAAAACCACCCAGTAGACTGATTTCCTTCTCCCAACCTCCGCTAGCTACCATGCCAGATGTCTTTCCCTCCGATTCGGTGGGTCTTGTTACACCCGAAACTATCACTATCGAGGAGCCAATCGCCTTGGATTGCGGGCGTGTCCTGCCCAGCTACACCCTGGTGTACGAAACTTATGGAACGCTCAACCCGACACGCAGCAATGCCATCCTCATCTGCCACGCCCTGTCCGGGGACCACCATGCCGCCGGTTATCACGACACCGGCGAGACCAAGCCAGGTTGGTGGGAATCCGCCATTGGCCCGGGTAAACCCATCGACACCGAGCGATTCTTTGTGGTGTGTTGCAACAACCTGGGGGGTTGCAAAGGATCGATCGGTCCCACAGCCGTCAATCCAGCCACCGGCAAACCCTACGGCCCGGATTTTCCCATCGTCACGGTCAAGGATTGGGTTCGCAGCCAAGCTCAATTGGCCAACCGGCTTGGCATCGATACCTGGGCCGCCGTAATCGGCGGTAGCTTGGGCGGCATGCAGGCCCTGCAATGGGCCATCGATTACCCCGAGCGCATCCGTCACGCCGTGGCCATTGCCGCCGCTCCCCGGCTTTCCGCGCAAAACATCGCTTTCAACGAAGTCGCCCGGCAAGCCATCCTATCCGATCCGGATTTCCATCAAGGCCATTACTACGAATATGGGGTCATCCCCCGACGAGGTCTGATGATCGCCCGGATGCTCGGGCATATCACCTATCTTTCCGACGAAGGCATGCGCGCCAAATTCGGTAGGGAATTGCGTGAGGGCAAATTGAATTTCAATTTCGAATCCGAGTTTCAGGTGGAAAGCTATCTGCGCCATCAGGGTTACAGCTTCGTCGACCGTTTCGACGCCAACACCTATTTACTCATGACCAAGGCCCTGGATTATTTCGATCCCGCGGCGGATTACGACAATGACTTGAGCATGGCTTTTCGCCGGGCGAAAGCGCACTTTTTAGTGATTTCCTTCACCAGCGACTGGCGTTTCTCCCCGGCCCGATCGCAAGAAATAGTCCGTGCGTTACTGGCTGCCCGCCGCCAGGTCAGCTACGCTAGAATTACTGCAGAGCATGGTCACGACGCATTTCTCTTGCCCATACCCCATTACCGAGACACTTTTTCCGCCTATCTGGAGCGGGTGGATCGGGAGGTGAACGATCATGCGGGCTGACCTCGACATCATCAGCCGCTGGGTGCAACCCGGCGCACGAGTCCTGGACCTGGGCTGCGGTGATGGGGAATTATTGGCGTTTTTGCGTGACCATCGGCAGATCAGTGGCTATGGAGTGGAAATCGACGAGGCCAAGATCATCAGTTGCATCCGTGCCGGCGTCAACGTCATCCACTCCGATTTGGAAGCAGGGTTGGCTGACTTCGGTGACAACACCTTCGATTACGTGATCATGACACAGACACTGCAAGCCGTGTTGCATACCGAACGCTTGTTGGAAGAGATGTTGCGCGTGGGCCGCGAAGGAATAGTCACTTTCCCCAATTTCGGGCACTGGCGCTGTCGGATGCAAATCGCGTGGGCCGGGCACATGCCGGTCGTCAAGGTACTGCCCCATGCCTGGTACAACACACCGAACGTGCATTTGTTCACTATTCAGGACTTTGAGGCCTTATGCCAACACAAAGGCATCCGGATTTGGCAACGCGCTGTCGTGGATAATGCTCATCGCGCTAATCTAGGCATGCGGCTTGCGCCCAATCTATTGGGAGAACTGGCGCTCTATCGCCTGGGTCATGAACAAAATGGAATACAGGCTGGACACTCGGACGTTTTCCCCACCCACTGAATAACCGCACCCGTGAAACACGGGTCCTGCGAGTGGCGTCTGGCATCTCCAGCACGGGATATTGATTGAAGTAGACTGTCGATGTTCGACTCGCGTTTTGTAAGAACTCTGGCGTTGGGAATCGTCATCATTCAGCTGCTCGTTTACGGGCTGCTGTTGATCATCCCAGAACGTGTGCTGCAGACCGAATTCAACGCCGCTGCCCAACAGGCCGCGCGCCAGAAAACCGTTTTGCTGGCCGAATTGCTGGCCGTGCGCCTCAGCGCCCGCAACTCGTCCCAAGCCACCCTGATGAAAACCTTGGAACTGTTGCGGGATGAGCCCAATCTGCGCTACGCCACGGTATTCGATAGCAGCCGGAAGCTGTTGGCCTCCATGGGCGAGCCTCCCTTGCTAACCCAAGGCGCCCTGCCCGACTCCAGTGCCCGCCTGACCGTGACGGAGGGACTGATCGCCATAGAGCAACCGATCATAGTCCAGGATCGCCCGCTAGGTATGTTGTTAACCGGCTATGCCCAACGCGCGGGCTGGGACCGAACCTTGCTTTGGACCCTACTGGGCATCACATGCGGCGGTTTGTTCCTGACGGCGCTAACGGTATCGATTTTCAGCCATTCCGCCCGCCGCGGCGGCCGACAGATAGTGAACGCCATCGCCGCCCTGCGTCGTGATCAATGGGAACAACGGGTCGCCCCGGAGGGGGTATTAGGCGATTTATTGGATTCCTTCAACGAACTGGCTACCCATATTCAGGCAAGGCAGCACGAGGCCGCCGAACAATACGAGGACCTCCTCAAAGAATGGCGACGCTTGAACACCCTGTTATCCGGGACCAATGCGGTGGTCTGGGAAGTCGATTCGCAAACCGGCTGTTTTTGTTTTGTCAGCACGCAGGCGGAACGTTTGCTCGGTTACCCCGCGGAAGAGTGGTTGGAGCAGGATTTCTGCCAACTCCACGTGCATCCTAACGATCTGGATTGGGTTAAGGGTTTCCTCACGCATCCCGCCATCGCGACGAACAACGCGACCCTTGACTTTCGCATGTTCAACAGCAACGAGGAATGCCGCTGGTTGCGCATCATCGGCGCGCTGTTAACCGAGCGCCAAGGCAACCGGGTCGCCGGCCTGTTGTTAGACGTGACCCAGGAAAAACACAGCGAGCAGCGCATTGCCTACCTGATCAATCACGATCCGCTGACCGGCCTCATCAATCGCCGCCATTTTCAGGAACGCCTGGAAGAACAAATTTCCTACAATCGCCGCTACCAGGCCAGCAGCGCACTCCTGTTCATGGATTTGGATCAGTTCAAATATATCAACGACACTTACGGACATCACACCGGAGACGAGTATCTGAGGCAGGTCGCGGATCATTTACGTCGGCACTTGCGGGAAAACGACGTCGTCGGACGGCTGGGCGGCGACGAATTCGGCGTCATCCTGCCGAATACCAAAGCCGATCAAGCCCTGCTCCTCGCCGATCGCCTGGTCAAAAGCCTGAACAGCCAGGAATTCGTCCACGAAGAACGCAGCACCACCTTCAGCGCGAGCATGGGCGTCGTGCTGTTGCCCGAGCACGGCGACCACGCCGGCGAACTGCTCGCCAAAGCCGATACCGCCATGTACAAGGCCAAGGACCAGGGTCGGAACACCTTCGCCTTGTTCGAGGAAGGGGCCCATGTCACGTACATGCAGGAAAAAATCCACTGGGAAGAACGTATACGCCGGGCGTTGAGAGACAATCGCTTCCAATTGTATTTCCAACCCATCGTGGACCTGCAGAAAGGGGCCGTCAGTCATTACGAAAGTTTGTTACGCATGCATGGCGACCAGGGGGAAATCTTCGCGCCCGGCGCCTTCATCGGGGTTGCCGAACGCTTTGGCCAAATTCGTGACATCGATCATTGGGTCGTGGTCAACGCCTTGCAAACTCAAGGCGACAGCATCCGCAATGGCAAGCCCGTTTCCTTAACGGTCAATCTCTCCGGCCGCCACTTCGGCACTCCGCAAATCTTGGAAATCATCGAAGAAGCGACGGAACGATTCGCCGCCAATCCCAACAGCATCGTTTTCGAGGTGACCGAGACGGCGGCCGTGGAAAATTTCACCCATGCCTGCACCTTCATTCAAGCCCTGCGCGAAAAAGGTTATCGCATTGCCCTGGACGATTTCGGCAGCGGATTTTCCTCTTTTGATTACCTGAAACACATCCCCGTGGATTACATCAAAATCGACGGCAGTTTCGTGCGCAATCTGCACCGCAGCGAAGTGGATCGGATTTTCGTCAACGCCATCGCCAGCCTGGCGCGTGGTCTGAACGTGGCCACCGTCGCCGAATTCGTCGAGAATCGGGAGACCGTGGACATCCTGCTTGAACTCGGTGTACCTTTCGGTCAGGGCTATTTCTTCGCCAAACCCGCCCCCCAGTTTCAGATCGTCCAGGGGATTCCCCCTTCCTCCACGGAATCCGGCTTGTAGTCACCCCTGATGACGATGGGCAACTTGCTTCACATCATGTCTTTTCCCTGAAGGAAGGATTCGATGTCCACGCCGACTCCATTGGACCTGGAACACTACACGCCGGCCACTGCCGTCGAGTTGCAGAACCAGCTCCGTCAACGAGTCGTCACCCAGGACCGATTAGGCCCTGTCGAGCGGGTCGCCGGCCTCGATGTCGGCTTCATCGACCGAGGCAGAGTGACCCGCGCCGCGGTCGTCGTACTCAGCTTTCCCGAGCTGGAACTCGTGGAAAGCACCCGCGCGTTCCGTCCCACGTGTTTTCCCTACATTCCCGGTCTGCTGTCGTTTCGGGAGTTACCCGCTCTGATCGATGCCGTGAAGGATCTGAGCCGACCACCGGATCTATTGCTGTGCGACGGTCAAGGCATTGCCCACCCCCGTCGGCTAGGCATCGCCAGTCATTTAGGAATTGCCCTGGATATCCCTTCCATCGGCGTGGCCAAAACCCGCTTATGCGGAACCTACGGTACGGTTCCCGAGGCCCGTGGCGCCTGGACACCGCTGTGCGATGGAAAGGAAACCATTGGCGCGGTGCTACGCACCCGAGCAGGCACGAAGCCCCTGTTCGTTTCCTCGGGTCATCGCATCGCCCTGAACACAGCGATTCGCCATGTCATGGCCTGCTGCACCCGCTACCGCCTTCCGGAGACGACCCGTCACGCCCACCGGCTGGCGTCTATCGCTCCCTGACAACTTTCCCGCGCATTCATCCATGATTAAGGAAAGCCATTTATTCTGAAATAATTCGTTTGTTTCGAACTGATAAGATAATTACTATTCGGCACCCCATCCCCATCGTCCTGAACGCTTCGTGTCGAAGGCGTCAGAAGGCTCTTGATCGGATTCAAGCCGCGCTTTGATCAACACCCATGAACACCCGTGCCACCGGCCCTTAACCAGAACCCGTCATGAAGTCCTTCTCGATCGTCATTCCCGCCTATAACGAAGCCGACAATCTGGCCGCTTTAATCGAGGAAATCTATGCCGTGCTGGGGGATACCCACGCCTTCGAGATACTGGTCGTCGACGACGGCAGTCAGGACGAAACCCCGCAACGCCTGAATGAACTCCGCCGACAACGGCCTACCCTGAGAGTGATACGCCATGCCCGCAACAGTGGTCAGAGCGCCGCCTTGTTGACGGGCGTGCGGGCGACCCAAGCGGCTTGGATCGTCACACTGGACGGCGATGGCCAAAACGATCCCACGGACATTCTCAAGTTTCTGGACACACGTGATCACCATGATCCCGCCCCCCAATTGATCATCGGCTACCGCAAGCAACGGCAGGATCGCTGGTTGCGACGGTTCTCCACGCGGGTAGCCAATACGGTGCGCGCCGGCTTGCTCAAGGACCAGACTCCAGATACCGGTTGTGGCATCAAATTGTTCCGGCGGGATACCTTTCTGGCCATACCGCACTTCAATCACATGCACCGCTTTTTGCCCGCTCTGTTTCAACGCCAAGGCGGTACCGTGGTCACTCTGCCGGTAAACCATCGGCCACGGCTACATGGCCAATCCAAATACGGCATCGGCAACCGGCTCTGGGTGGGAATCATCGATTTGCTTGGCGTGCTGTGGCTACAACGCCGACCTTGCCATGCTAACTCTTGGGAAGAGGAAAACTGACCGTGCAATACGATACCTCGTTTTGGCTGATCATCGGCTTTGCGGGACAGGCCTTGTTCTCCATGCGCTTCCTGGTGCAATGGTTACAAAGCGAACGGCGGCAGAAAAGCGTGATGCCCCTGGCCTTCTGGTATTTCAGTCTGGCCGGCGGAGCGACTTTGCTGGCCTACGCGCTGCATAAGCGTGATCCGGTCTTCGTCATCGGACAATTGACGGGCTTGTTCATCTACGCCCGCAATCTTTACCTGATTGCCCATGAGCGACAGGACAGGCAGGACGGTCTGTTGGATCGGCAAAATGGTGCCGACGCACATTCCTGACAAGCCGACGGCCTTACTGTTCGCGGCTTGGCTATTTACCGTACTAGCCGCGCTGTCCGGACACCCCCTCTGGCCCATCGACGAGACCCGTTATGCCGGCGTAGCCTGGGAAATGTGGCTGCGGCAGGATTTCTGGGTGCCGTATATGAATGGCCAACCTTACAGCGACAAGCCCCCGCTGTTGTTTTGGCTGTTGCAGGCCGGCTGGTGGCTGTTCGGCGTCAATGACTGGTGGCCGCGAGTTGGGCCGGCGCTGTTCGCTCTCGGTTCACTGTGGCTGACGGGTGGACTCGCCAAGCAGCTATGGCCTGAATATCCCGAACTCCGGTGGCTGGCGCCGGCCATTTTGATGAGTTGCACGCTGTGGGTGGTCTTCAGCGCGGCGCTGATGTTCGACCTGGTGCTAACGTTCTGGGTTCTATTGGCCATCACCGGGGTCTTGGCCATGACACGCGGCGCTCGCCACGGTTTTTGGCTGATGAGCGCGGGACTCGGACTGGGTGTCTTGACCAAAGGCCCGGTCGTGCTGTTGCACGTTCTACCCGTCGCTCTGCTGGCCCCCGTGTGGTCATCGACCCCGATTCCATCCTGGCCGCGTTGGTATCGCCAGATACTGTTCGCCGTACTACTAGCCGCCGGCCTTGCCCTGGCTTGGGCCGTACCCGCCGCGTTACGCGGTGGGGAGGACTATGCCCGGGCGATTTTCTGGGATCAGACCAGTGGCAGGCTGGCGGCGTCTTTTGCCCATCAGCGTCCCTGGTGGTGGTATTTGCCGCTTCTGCCCCTCCTGTTCTTTCCCTGGAGTTTGTGGCCACCCGCCTGGTCAGCCCTCGCACGATCTTCACGCGATTGGCGCACGGTTTTTTGTTTATGTTGGGTCATTCCTGTCTTTATTGCTTTCAGCTTGATCAGCGGCAAACAGGAGCATTATTTGCTGCCCTTGTTTCCCGCCTGCGCCTTGTTTTTGGGTCGCGCCTTGGGCCGCTCCACGGCTACACCCTCGGGCAACGCCCAATGGCCGGTCGCCTTGTTTTTCCTGCTCATGGCGGGGACCGTGCTCATCACGCCGTATCTGCAAGCGCCTTTGGATTGGCCAACCTGGACGGCGGCATTGCCCCAATCGGGCGGACTCGCATTGCTGGTTCTGGGAGGGTTGTTATTGCTGCCCCGACAACCGCGGCCCCTGTTGGAAAGAGTCGGGATGGTCGCGACGGCAAGCCTGGTCGCGGTTGCCATATGTCATTTCTTCATTCTGAACCGTATCGATGCCTACGATCTGCGTGCGGTAAGCCATTTTCTGGGGGAACGCCAAGCGGCCGGTTCGCCACTGGCCCACTTGGGCCGTTACCACGAACAATTTCATTTCTATGGTCGCCTGCGCCAGCCCATCGACGCCATCGATCCCGACAAAGCCGATCGCTGGGCGCGACAACACCCCAATGGCTTCATCGTGGCGTATTATAGAGGCCGCATCCCGGACGTCGGTTCGGCACCCGCTTTCCAACAGGCTTTCCGCACACGCTGGTTGGTGGTATGGCCCGCCGCGGCACTGGCGACACACCGAAGCGATAAGCCGTTGAGCGATCCCTGAACGGCTTCAAACCAGGTTGGCGGCGGTCCAGGTCAAGTGCGGATTCTTTTACCCCAGATCACGGAGCTCGACCCAATCGTTATCATGGCTTTCCCCAACTCTCTCAGTACCCCCCTCTGGCCAAGCGCCCTCGCCGATCAACGCATTACCCTGAAAATGCTGCTCGAATACCTGGTGACGGATCAACTGATCAGTCACCAGGATGCAAACCGCGCCATCAATTTCGAATCCCGCCGTCACGGCCGGGATGAGCTTCATCCATTGGTCATCGTCGCCAATCAAAAGATCGCCAGTCAGCAACCCCCGCATCAACCGCTCAGTCTGGAAACCCTCACACAATGGTTGGCCGACAAAATCGGCCTACCCTATCGTCGGATCGATCCGCTCAAGGTCGATGTCGCGGCGGTCACCAAAGTCGTGTCCTACGCCTATGCGCTGCGCTATCAGATTCTGCCCCTGGAAATCGACGGCGAGCGAGTAACGTTTGCGACCTGTGAACCGTTTCTCACGGAATGGGAATCGGATTTGCGGCACTTGCTGCGTTTGCAGGTACAACGCGTGATCGCCAATCCCTTGGATATCAAGCGTTATCTGTTGGAGTTCTACGGGTTATCGCGTTCCGTGGATGGCGCCAAAAACGCCCATGACGGTTCTCAACAAACCCGTGGCATCCTCAATTTCGAACAGCTTTGGGAATTGGGCCAGACCACCACCCTGGGCGCCGAAGACAAACCGGTCATCCAAATCGTCGACTGGCTGCTGCAATACGCTTTCGAACAGCGGGCCAGCGACATTCATCTCGAACCCCGCCGTGAACAGGGCAATATCCGCTTCCGCATCGACGGCGTACTGCATCACGTATACCAATTGCCTCCCATTGTGATGAGCGCCGTCACCAGTCGTCTGAAAATTCTTGGGCGCATGGATGTGGCGGAAAAACGACGCCCTCAGGACGGCCGGGTAAAAACCCGCACGCCGGTTGGGCGAGAAGTGGAATTACGGCTTTCGACCATGCCGACGGCTTTCGGTGAAAAGTGCGTGATGCGTATTTTCGATCCCGATATCGTGGTCAAAAGCTTCTCACAACTCGGCTTTTCGCCCAGGGAAGAAGAAACCTGGAAGGACATGATCAGACGGCCGCACGGCATCGTTCTGGTAACCGGACCCACCGGCTCGGGGAAAACCACCACCTTGTATTCCACGTTGAAACATCTCGCCAGTTCCGAGATCAACGTCTGCACCGTGGAAGATCCCATCGAAATGGTCGCCCCCGAAATCAACCAGATGCAGGTACAACCTTCACTGGACCTCAGCTTCGCGCAAGGCATCCGCACCTTGCTGCGACAGGACCCGGACATCATCATGGTCGGCGAGATTCGCGATCTGGAGACCGCCCAGATGGCGGTCCAGGCGGCGCTGACCGGTCATCTGGTCCTTTCGACGCTCCATACCAACGATGCACCCTCCGCCATTACCCGGTTGCTCGACATCGGCGTTCCGCACTATCTGATTCAAAGCACTCTGATCGGCATTGTCGCGCAGCGTCTGGTGCGAACCCTGTGCCCGCACTGCAAGATCACGGCGGCCGTGGACGAGGGAGAATGGGAGGCATTGATCCATCCCTGGAACATTCGCAAACCCGCCCACGTCGGGGCGCCCAAGGGCTGCCCGGAATGCCGGCACACCGGCTTCCTCGGCCGCACGGCGCTCTATGAAATGCTGACGGTCACCGCCGGGCTGCGCAAACTGTTCGTAGCCGACGCCGACAGCGCCCACATCCGCGTACAAGCCTGCCGGGACGGCATGCGCACCTTGCGAGTCAGCGCCGCGCATTTGGTCTCGCTCGGGTTAAGCACGGTGGAGGAAGTGCTGCAAGTTTTGCCGGCCCTGGAAGTTTGAAGGCAGCGGCCGTCACGATTAGATTCCATTCTGGTGGGAGGTCTGTTCTCTTGTCCGCGTTACCCCAAAGTGTTGCGCTCGTTGAAAAGCTGTTGACGGTCATCTGGGTAGGCAGTTTATGGACCATCGGATTCATGGTCGCCCCCCTACTATTCCAGGTATTGACGGATCGGGCCTTGGCCGGTTTGATAGCGGGTCGATTGTTCGGCATGGAAAGCTACCTGGGCCTGATTTGCGGTAGTTTGTTATTGCTGATTCAGTTCATTGCGCCCCAGTCGCCCACGCATTCCCGTTGGCGCATTCTTCTGCTGATACTGATGTTGGCCCTTATTCTGGTCGGCGAGTTCGGCCTGCAACCCGTATTGGCCGATCTCAAAGCGCAAGGACTTTCTCAAGGTCCGGAATTCGCGCGGTGGCATGCCGTGAGCGCCGGAATTTACGTCGTCAACAGCATTTTGGGTTTGCTCTGGGTGTGTTTGCAAAAATAACCCTGGCGAACGCAGGCAGGTCCACACACGCCGCCCCGGCATGGACCGCACCTGCGGGCGGCGTGGCCTACCCGACGAGGGGGTTCACTCACGACCCCAACAGATCTTTCTCGATAAACGTATGCGTGCGCGGCTGATATTGAAAATAATGCAGACCATCGTCACTGCCGATGCGTTGCGTTTCGACTCGAGCATCCTGATGTAATGTCGGCACGGTATCGAATACGTGCCTCCCGCCGAAAACTCCGGTGATCAAGACAGTGACCGGGCGTTCCTGATATTCGTAGCCAGGTTCCTGCAGCGGCGGCGCGGGTCGATGCTCGGTGACGCCTATCGGCCCCTCCACGGGCGGTAGGTATTCCCAGCGGCTCCCATCCGGCTTGCGGCGAAACCAGGCTTGTACACCGTTGTAGGTGTTATTGCGCAGACGCAAGTGCCGCGCGCCATCGACGACGATGTGGGCGTTGTCGGCGAAGGGCGTACGCCGCCAACCCTGTCCGTAATACCCTTCGAAGAAATTGGTATCGATGGTCGTCGGCCACAACGTCATGACGCCGATGCCGGTGCCATTGGCCTCGAAATAATTGCCGGTGATCTGGGTCTGGCCGTTACTCGACAGCAAGATGCCATAGCCCTTGTTGGCCTCGAAAATCGAACCGGCGATGAACTGGGCATTGGATGCCGCCTGCCCTTGATCCGGCCCGATCACTAGACCGTGATAATGATTGCGTCGGAACACGCTGTTGAGAATACTGATATTGTTGCCCTGGTGTTGGATCTTCAAACCGATCCCGTTCGAAAAGAAAACGCAGTCGCTAAAGTAGATTTGCCAGGCGTTCAGGATGTGTATTCCGACGTCCTGATTGAAGACTTTGATACTGCGGAAACTCGTGCTTTTCGGTATTTCCGCCCAGGGAATCGCGATACCCACCCCTTTGGGTCCGTTCTCCCTATCGAAACTCAGCCCCTCGATGACATAGGCCGCTTCCTCCACTTCCGGCACGGTTTTCAGCCTCACGATCGGCACGCCAGCCAACGGCATCCCGGATTCGGCCGACGGCAACGGCTGTCCATCCAAGGCGCTACCGCCCACCAGGACAGCGCCATACCCCAGCAGATGCAAGCCGCCGTGCGCCGGATTGTTGCCGATCTCCAAGGGTCTATCGATACGATAACGACCCGCCGGAAACAGTACCGTTGCGCCACGGGTATAGCCATTGTCGGGGCGCACGTAATCGATGGCCGCTTGTATGGCAGGCGACCAATCGCCGTCTCGAACGCGGTCCTTAAAGCGGCTGATATTGACCCAGCCGGCCTCATCCTGTTGCACGGACTCACCAGCCTGGACCAGGCCGGTTCCCAGCGACAGAGACATCGCCAGCAACAATCGTCGCCTATCGTTCACAAGCGCCCCCGTTCGTCAAACCCGCCAAATCCCCGCAGTGGCGCCTCCCACCCCTTGGTGAGACCGATCGCCTTGAAGCGTTCGCCCATCTCGCTCGGCAGAGTCAACAACTTGACCTGCCGGACGAATTCCAGATAATCGTCCCGCTCCACCACTTCCGACAGTATCGTTTCCAAGCCGCAGCCGAACAGAAAATAACTCTGACTGGTGTAGCCCGCGACCCGCAATCCGGCGGCAACGGCCGCCGTGGCGACGGCAGTAAAATCCACGCTGGCGGTGATATCCTGCAAGCCCACCAGAATCAGCGGATCATCATGTACGTGGTGCCGGTAATGACAGAGTAAAGTCCCCATTGCCCGCTGCCAGTGGTAATACTCGCGGCGCGGATAACCGTAGTCGATCAACAGAATCAATCCAGCCGACAGGCATTCCGCCAGACTGGCCAACCAGGGCAGCAGCAACCGATTGATCTCGGATTCATAGCCGGTGGGCAGTTCGGCGCCGATATCCGAGACGATTTCGTGCACGGCCTCATCCAAGGAAGGATCGTCCGAACCCAAGCGCCAGACGAATCCGGGCTCCTCCCAAGCCACGCAAAGCGGACGAGGCCCCTGCGCTGTCATCCGGAACCGTCGCACGGGCAAAGCATCCAACACCTCGTTGCCGAGGATCACACCGTGCAACCCCGCCTCGGGCAAACCGTCCAACCAAACCACCCGCGACAGCAGATGCGGGATACGGTGACTGAGCGTTTCCCATTGCTGGACCCGCAATGCACCGCTGACTTCGAGGATTCGGTAGCGGTCCGGCAGACAGCCCAAAGCTTCCAATTCCGTCAACAAGTCCGCCGCCATCGTCCCCGAACCCGCGCCCAACTCCAGTATATCCCCGCCCGTCCGGAGCAATATCTGTTGGCATTGCCGGGCTAGGCAACGCGCAAACAACGGCGTGATTTCCGGCGCGGTGACGTAATCCCCACCCGCGCCGAACCGTCTGGCGCCGGCGCTGTAATAACCTAGTCCCGGTGCATAGAGCGCCAGTTCCATAAATCGCTCAAAGGGCATCGATCCATGTTGGGCCGCCAATTCAGATCGAATGAATTCGACCAAGCGCGCGCTATGAATCCGCGCATTCGGTTCAGGATCGGGTAACACGGACGGTATCTTCATCGCTCACGCAATACGCTTTGGAAAATCCTGGTGGTGCGGTATGGTTGCACCTCCCCCCCTAGCCCAACGGACTCTTTCTCCATGGACCCCAACATCCCCAAAACAGCTCTGATCACCGGCGGCGCCCGGCGCATCGGCGCGGTGATCGCACGCACGCTGCATCAAGCCGGATACAATCTGGCTTTGCACTATCGCAGTTCCTTTCAGGAAGCCGAAGCCGTGCGCGAGGAGCTCGAAGCACGACGGCCCGCTTCCGTCATCCTGCTTACGGCCGATCTGCAGCAGAACAACGCGTTGCCGAATTTGATCGAACAGGCTGCCGCCCGTTGGGGACGTCTGGATGTGTTGATCAACAATGCCTCCAGCTTTTACCCAACCCCGGTCGGTACGGTCACCGAAGCGCAATGGGATGAACTCATGGCCAGCAACCTGAAAGCGCCGCTTTTTCTGGCCCAGGCCGCCGCCCCGTATTTGCGCCGGGCACATGGCTGCATCATCAATATGATCGACATTCATGGCCTGCGCCCGTTGCGCAAACATCCCGTGTATTGCATCGCCAAGGCCGGTCTGGCCATGCTGACCCAATCATTGGCCCGAGAATTGGCGCCCGCCGTGCGCGTCAACGGCATCGCGCCGGGTGCTATACTCTGGCCCGAACAAGGCGCCAGCGAAGCCGTTCAAGCCAGTGTTCTCTCCCGTGTCGCACTGGGACGTTCGGGAACACCCGAGGACATCGCCGCAACGGTGTTGTTCCTGGCGCAAGACGGCGCTTATATCACTGGCCAGATCATCAGCGTGGACGGTGGACGTTCCTTGTTCGTCTGAAAATTCCAGCAACGTACTTCGATCAATCGACACCCGCATGAAACGATTCATGGCGCGCTCGGCGCTGCAACTACTTATCGGCCTGTGTGGCCTGTTCGCAACAATATCCTATGTTCAGGCTCAAACCGTCCGCTACATCAGCGATCAATTGGCAGTGCCCTTGTTGGCCGGCGCCTCCGACCAGCATAAGACCCTGCTCACACTCACCAGCGGCAGCCAGGTGCATGTCCTGGCCACCGATAAGAAAAGCAACTACAGTCGCGTGCGTACTCCAGACGGCAAACAAGGCTGGATTGCCAGCCGCTATCTGATGGAGATGCCGAGCGCCCGACAATCCCTGGCGGAATTACAAAGTGCAAACGATAGCCTGCAAAAACAACTGTATGCGCTGACACTGGCGAAAAACAATCTGGAAACCGAGTGTAGCCAGTTTCGGGCCGAGCACCAAAGCCTGAGTCAAGAGCTGGCGCAGGTCAGAAAATTGGCGGGTGGCGCATTGGACCTGGACAAGCAAAATCAGACTCTGCAAGAACGCGTGGTCCAACTGGAACGAGAAATACAGATTCTTCAACAAGAAAATGCATCGTTATCGCAAAGCAGCGACAACTCGTTGTTTCTGATGGGCGCCGGTGTGTTGGTCGGCGGTCTGCTACTCGGCCTATTTGTGTCAGGTCTCGGCGGCCGCAAGCGCGAACCCTGGTACGAAATCTAGGACGCACGCCGTTCGGACTCCTCGTTCGAGCAGTCTAGCTCGACCGCTTGCAAGGGCGGTCTCTCGTCCACAGGGAACGCCCGCCAAAGTTCGGCAAAGGTAACCGCCAGCAGGGGATGTCGGCATTCGCCGGCCAATTCCGCCAACGGACACAATACGAAGGCATAGCGGGTTATATCGTCACGCGGAACGTGTAATGCGTCGTCCTGCAACACGAGATCGTCATACAACAGCACATCCAGATCCAGGGTTCGCGATGTGAAACGGTGTTGCCCACGGCGTCGGCCATGGGCTGTTTCGATACGCCGCATGAGGGTAGCCACTGTCCATACATCCCAAGCCGTGTCGAACCCCACGACCAGATTCAGAAAATCCGCGCCTTGAAAACCGATGGATGCGCTACGGTATACCGTGGATACCTGCAATTCCCCGAATACTTCGCGCAAGTGTCGCAGACAGGAGCAGATATTGCGTTCCCGATCCCGATTGCTGCCGATGCTGACGTACACCTTGGCCATTGCCCCGTCAACCCCGCTGGCCGCGTTCGATCACGATGCCGACATCCCGAGCGCCTCGCAGCGCGCCCGGTTTGCTCAGATTCAACCGCAACCACGGCACGTGGAATTCGTTCAGAATCAATTCGGCAATGCGCTCACCCAGCGTTTCCACCAAGAAAAACTCGCTTTCCCCAACGTACTGTATGAGCCGCTTGCCGACGGCCTTGTAATTAAGCGCATCCTCGATGCAATCGGTTGCGGCGGCGCGACGCACATCCGTACTCATTTCCAGATCGATGCTGACGGTCTGCTTGATCTGGCGTTCCCAGTCGTAAATGCCGATGATGGTTTCAATTCGCAAATCGCGGATAAATACAATGTCCATGGCGGTATCCAGGCTGAGTTTGGCAAACTATTCGGAACCCGTAACTGTTCGGGATTATGATCATGGAAAGCGCCCAGCGTCGCCCGACCATGTTCGACCGGCCGCAAGTCTAGCTCACGAATTATCGGGCTGCCCAGCGTAGCGTATCTCCTGACCGCCACCTTCCAACTCTGTAGGGACTATCATGCTGATCGATGTGTTGTGCATTTTCCTAGCCTATCTTGCTGGATCGCTTTCCACCGCCGTCATCGTTTGCCGCTTGTTCGGCCTGCCCGATCCCCGCGAACAGGGTTCGCGCAATCCGGGCACGACCAATGTCCTGCGCTTGGGGGGCAAAAAGGCCGCCGCCATTACGCTGGCAGGCGATTGCCTGAAAGGTTTGCTGCCCGTCTGGCTAGCCGCCGCGCTCGGGGCAAGCCCCGCGGGACTGGCGGGCAGCGCCCTGGGGGCTTTTCTTGGGCATCTCTATCCGGTGTTTTTCGGATTCCAAGGGGGAAAAGGGGTCGCGACAGCCTTCGGCGTGTTGCTTGGCCTGTCCTGGCCCACCGCCTTGGCAGCGTTGGTTACTTGGCTGACCGTGGCATTGATCACCCGCTACTCATCGTTGTCTGCATTGCTGGCGACCGGCTTATCGCCTCTTTATCTATGGTGGCTGCAAGCCCCAACGGTTTACCTGGTTGCACTCCTGATCATGGCCATCCTGTTGGTTTGGCGCCATCGCTCTAATATTCGCAATTTACTGGCTGGCCGCGAGGATAAAATCGGCGGCGCCAAAACGAACAAATCTTAGAAACCCTTCCTTACCGTTCAATACCCTGCCCTTCCCCAGGGACTGGACGATACCCCGCAGCCGGCGCCGCCGGGACCTGCAAGCTATCCAGCAACCAACGCGGCGTCGCCTGAATCACCGGGGAATCGTATTGGCCGGCTATCAGCCGGCGATAACCGACATAAGCGATCATCGCCCCATTGTCCGTGCAGAAATCCGGTCGGGGATAATAAACTTGCCCCCCCTCCTGCTCGGCCAGTTCACGCAGGTATTTACGCAACCGCCGGTTAGCGCCGACGCCGCCGGCGACCACCAAGTTACGAATGCCCGTCTCCCGTAGGGCCCGCCGACATTTGATAATCAGCGTATCGATTACGGCATCCTCGAAAGCTCGGGCTATGTCAGCCTTATTCTGGGCGGTCGGTTCCACAGCCTTCCAGGTATTCAGCGCAAAGGTCTTCAAACCGCTGAAACTGAAATCCAGACCGGGCCTGTCGGTCATCGGCCGGGGAAAGGTAAACCGCGTGGGCTCACCGTATTCCGCCAACTTGGCCAGCGCCGGTCCTCCTGGGTAGGCCAGCCCCAACAGTTTGGCTGTCTTGTCGTAGGCTTCTCCGGCTGCGTCATCCAAGGATTCACCCAGCACATAGTACACGCCGACTTCTTCCACCCGTACCAGCAGCGTGTGTCCGCCGGAAACCAGCAATGCGATGAAGGGAAAACCCGGTGGCTCAGACTCCAACATGGGCGCCAACAAATGGCCTTCCATATGATGCACGCCTACCGCCGGGACGCCCCAGGTCCACGCCAAGCTGCGGCCTAGCGCGGCGCCGACCAGTAACGCGCCGACCAACCCAGGCCCCGAAGTGTACGCCACGCCACTGACCGCTTCCTTGCCTACGCCGGCTTGCCTGAACAAATCGCGCAGCAACGGAATCGCCTTGCGCACATGATCGCGGCAGGCCAGTTCCGGCACCACACCCCCGTATTCGGCATGTTGCGCCACCTGACTGTGCAAGGCATGGGCCAGTAGGCCGCGCTCCCCTTCATAGAGCGCCACACCCGTTTCATCACAAGACGTTTCGATACCCAGCACCAACATTTAAGCCACTCCTCATCGATCGCGCTACACAAGATCTTTGCATCGCTGACAATTGATGATTAAAATTGTTCGTTTACCATTTTCAAAATACAGACCCAGTTACTAACGGATGAATGAGGTGGTGCGTTAATGCCTTCTGTGAAAGTCAAAGACAACGAGCCCTTTGATATTGCGTTACGGCGCTTCAAGCGAGCTTGCGAGAAAGCCGGTATTCTCGCCGAGGTCAGGCGACGTGAATTCTATGAAAAACCGACCCAGGAACGTAAGCGCAAACATGCCGCTGCCGTCAAGCGTCACCTGAAAAAACTGGCCAGGGAATCCGCCCGCCGTCATCGCCCTTTCTAAATGCAGATCGCACGCCAACGACGGATTCATTCTCCTGGCCCTGTTTTCAGCATTCGCCATTAAGCCATAATCATTATCCTCAAAGTCATGTCTCTCAAAGAACGTATTCAGGATGATCTCAAGGCCGCCATGCGGGCCAGGGACATGGATCGCGTGTCGGTACTACGGCTGATCATGGCTGCCATCAAGCAACGCGAGGTGGATGAGCGGATTACACTCGACGATGGCGCCGTCATCGCCGTATTGGAACGCATGATCAAACAACGCCGTGAATCCATCGAACAGTTCCGCAAGGGTGGGCGTGAAGATCTTGTTCAAAGGGAATCATTCGAGATCGACCTTGTTCAAGCCTATCTTCCCCAACCGCTCAGCGCCGAGGAAATCGATACGCTAGTCACGCACGCGGTGGCCGAAGCCGTTGCACAGTCTCCGCGCGATATGGGTAAGGTGATGAATATCATCAAGAACCAGGCGCAGGGTCGGATAGATATGGCGGTCGTCAGCCGGCTGGTGAAAGAACGCTTGAGTGGCTGAAGGCGCTTCCCGCTGAAGCACCCACCTCTGGAGGTCATTTCGTAGCGGGTGGACTGGCAGCAGCCCGGCTATCGCCTAAGCTTTGCTGATGAGTACTCGTATTCCCCAGGGATTTCTCGATCAGCTCCTAGCGCGCATCGATTTGGTGCAAATTATCGAAGCGCGCTTGCCGTTGCGCAAAGCAGGCCGTGACTTGATCGCCCATTGCCCTTTTCATTCGGAAAAATCACCCTCTTTTTCAGTCAGCCCAAGCAAACAGTTTTATCACTGTTTTGGTTGTGGAGCCCACGGCAACGCGATTGGTTTCCTGATGGATTACGAGCACTTTAGTTTCATGGAAGCCGTCGAGGAACTGGCTCGCACGGTAGGCATGGATATTCCCAAGGAAGCGAGCGCCCTGCCGGACAAACAGAGCAATCTGCTCGTTTTGGTAGAGCGGGCCGCACGGTACTTCAGTCAGCAACTACGGGAACACCCAAAACGCCAACACGCTGTCGAGTATCTCAAAAAGCGTGGGCTGGACGAGGACATCATCGAGCGTTTCGGCATCGGCTACGCTCCACCGGGCTGGAATAATTTATGCCAAACCTTGGGCGACAACTCCAATGATTGGATCAGTGCGGGATTAGCCAGCCAGCGAGAGGATGGCAAGGCTATATACGATCGCTTTCGTGACCGCATCATGTTTCCGATCCGTGACCGGCGAGGCCGACCCATCGCCTTCGGAGCACGAGCCCTTGGGGATGCCACACCCAAGTATCTGAACTCGCCGGAAACCTCGTTTTTCCATAAGGGACGGGAACTTTACGGTTTGTACGAAGCTCGTAGATACGTACGTCGTATCGATCGCCTGTTGGTCGTGGAAGGTTACATGGATGTCGTCGCATTGGCTCAATTCGGTATTCCCTATGTGGTGGCCACTTTGGGAACCGCCACGACCTCCGAACACATGGAACGCTTGTTCCGGATTACCCCGGATCTCATTTTCTGTTTTGACGGAGACCGCGCGGGTCGGGACGCGGCTTGGCGCGCTCTGGAGAACGCTCTACCGTTCATGCGCGAGGGGCGCCAGATTCGTTTTCTCTTCTTACCGGACGGGGAGGATCCAGACAGCCTCATCCGGAAGGAACCGTGTTCGGCCTTCGAGCAACGTTTGCAAACCGCCACGTCGCTTTCCGATTTCCTCTTCGAGCGGTTGGGCACGACAATCGAACGGCACAGTCTCGACGGGCGAGCCAAACTGGCGGAATTAGCGCGCCCACTGGTCGCCAAGGTGCCGGATGGGGTCTATCGGGATATGCTGCTACAACATCTCACGGAACTGACGGGATTGTCGCAGACACAACTCGAAAAACGCCTACCCTCCTCAAACACTGGATTGCCGCGCCGCAACACTGAAATCAATCCCAGTCGCACTCCGGTGCGCATGGCCATTGGGCTGCTGCTGAATTGCACTGAGTTGGCGCAGTACGCCGGAAACATGCAACGGTTTCGTGGAATTGACGTTCCTGGTCTACCTTTATTAATAGAATTGGTTGAATTACTGCAAACCCATCCCTATATCAATGTTGCAGCCCTCTTGGAGCGTTATCGTGAAAGCGAAACAGGGTCCAATCTACAAAGGCTTGCGCAATGGCAACCACTAATTGAAGAAACTCGATTCAAAGACGAATTCTGCGGCGCCCTGGAGACGCTGCTACGGCGTCACAGCCCGGAAAAGCGACTTTTGGACGAGGCTATCCGTAAAGGACAACTCGATCGTCTTAATGATGAAGAAAAAACGCGGCTACGCGAACTAGGCAAACCATCGAGTTCCGAAACCTAAGTCCTGGCGGCACGTCCCTTGCTCAAGATCGTTAATTCTTTTCTTAATGTTGATGGAATCCAAGCGTAAAGCTTATGAGTGAACAGCACCAGTCGCAGTTGAAAAAATTGATTGCCCACGGCAAGGAACAGGGCTTTCTGACCTATTCCGAGGTCAATGATCATTTGCCGGATGATATCGTCGATCCCGAGCAGATCGAGGATATCATCGCCATGATCAACGACATGGGTATCGAGGTTCATGAGTACGCGCCGGATCTCAATTCTTTATTGTTGAGCGAGAGTTCGCTGAGCGCCGACGATGACGTGGCCGAAGAGGCGGCGGCGGCGCTAGCGGCGGTCGACGGTGAATTCGGTCGCACCACCGATCCGGTACGCATGTACATGCGAGAAATGGGCACGGTGGAATTGTTGACCCGTGAAGGGGAGATTCAAATCGCCAAGCGTATCGAGGAAGGCATGGGACAAGTATTGTCAGCCTTAGCCAGCTTTCCGCCCATTATTGCCAAATTGTTGGAGGAATATCAGTCGGTTTCCGATGGAACCACCCGCTTGGCGGATATCATCAGCGGTTTCAACGAATCGGGCGAGGCCAGCGAGGCCCTGGCCGACGAACGGGAAGACTTGCTAGACGATCCCGACGCGTTGGTCGCGGAGGACGATGAGGAAGCCAACGACGATGACAGCGACGAATTGAGCGGTGATGACGGCGACGAAAACGAGGATGACGATGATCCCAGTGTAGGCGGTTCAAGTACCGGACCGGACCCGGAAAAGGCCGCGCAGTACTTCGCCGAATTGATGACGTTGCAGGATCGGATCGCGACCGTTACCAGCCAGCAAGGGGTGCAACACGAGGACTCCCAGGCGGTACGTCAGCAGATGACGCTGCTGTTTCTGGAACTCAAGCTGGTGCCGAAAATGATCGACCGGCTGATCGGCACCTTGCATGAGACGGTGGAGCGAATTCGCGCCGAGGAAAGAATCGTGTTGAGTTTGTGCGTCAACGAGGCGCAAATGCCGCGCAAAGTGTTCATCGCGGCATTCCCCAAACACGAAACCAATCTGGAATGGGTCGACCAGCACGTCAAGTCGAATAAAAAATATTCCGCCGCCCTGCGCGCGCATCGCGAACCGATCCAGGCGGCCCAGACCCGATTACAGGGCATTGAGCAAGAAACGTGTTTGTCGATCTATGAAATCAAGGACATCAATCGCCGGTTGTCGATAGGTGAGGCCAAGGCTCGCCGTGCCAAGAAGGAAATGGTGGAAGCCAATCTGCGTTTGGTCATTTCCATCGCCAAGAAATATACCAATCGTGGTCTGCAGTTCCTGGATTTGATCCAGGAAGGCAACATCGGTCTGATGAAGGCGGTTGACAAATTCGAATACAAGCGGGGATACAAATTCTCCACGTACGCGACCTGGTGGATACGCCAGGCGATTACCCGCTCCATTGCCGACCAGGCACGCACGATACGCATTCCGGTACATATGATCGAAACGATCAACAAGATTAACCGTATCGCTCGGCAGATGCTTCAGGAGATGGGACGCGAGGCCACCCCGGAAGAACTGGCGGAACGCCTGGAAATGCCTGAAGACAAAGTGCGAAAGGTTCTCAAGATCGCCAAGGAGCCCATTTCCATGGAAACCCCCATAGGCGACGATGAAGATTCTCATTTGGGGGATTTCATCGAGGACATAACTGTTTTGTCGCCCATTGAATCGGCAACCGGTGAAGGTTTGAAGGAAGCCACGCGGGAAGTTTTGGCTGGATTGACGCCGCGCGAGGCAAAAGTGTTGCGCATGCGCTTCGGGATCGATATGAATACCGATCACACCTTAGAGGAGGTGGGTAAGCAGTTTGACGTGACGCGTGAACGCATCCGGCAGATCGAGGCCAAAGCCTTACGTAAACTGCGCCATCCCAATCGCTCCGAACAGTTGCGGAGTTTTCTGGATTTGGAATGAGCCTGTGGTAAGCTAGACGGATCATTTTCCAAGGGCCCTTAGCTCAGTCGGTTAGAGCAGCGGACTCATAATCCGTAGGTCGAAGGTTCGAGCCCTTCAGGGCCCACCATAAAAAAACAAAGGCTTACGAAGCATACTCGTAAGCCTATTTTTCTCCCCTGTGTAATTCCTGCGTAATCGTGCGCTCAAGCCGATCCATCGCCGCTTGAATGTGCGCGCCTGACTGGTGACTATAACGCGCCACCATCGAGAGCGTTTTGTGCCCGCTAATCCGCTGGATGGTCGGCAGGTCAACGCCTTGCTGTACTAAATGAGTGATAGCGGTATGGCGCAGCGTGTGGCGCGTGACTTCGGTCGGGTTAAGCCCCGCTGCCGCCGCGACCCGCCGGAATGGTTTCTCTATGGCGGTGCGGTGCCCGCTGGCGCTGTCCGCTGGAAATAGCCACGTTTCGCCGGTCATCATCCCGCGAAGCTCGCGCAAGTATTCAGTAAGCGCGGCCGTTATCGGCTGGTCGCGACTGCCCGCCTTGGCCCGTGGAATGTGGATAATCCGCCGGTCGAGGTCTACATCATCCCACCGGATTGAGAGAATTTCCGAGCGGCGCATGGCGGTATGTAGCCCGATCAACACGAAAGGGTAGATGGCAAAACAGCGATCAGCTTCGGCGGCCGCTAACAGTCGGTCGATTTGATCGGGCAAAAGGTAGACCACCCGCCGGCCATCTTCGCGTAACCGCCCGATCTTAACCTGGCGATCAATCCAACCCCATTCGACAGCCCGGTAAAGGAAATGTCCGAGCGTGGACAATTCCCGGTTGATTGTGGCATCGCTGACCAGCCCACGGCGGTATTTGACGTACCGCTGAACGTCGAACGCCGCTATCTTGCTGATCGGATGATCACCAAAGAAAGGTTTCAGGTGGTCGCGTAAATGCTATGGTTTTATAGTGATGTTGGTCATACTCAAGAAGCAAAAAAAGAATTAGTAGAAATAGTGCAGTTTGACTCATCGGAAGAAGTTTTCATCACACCTAAACCAACTCGCCTAATTCAAAGAATTCTGCAAATCGCAAGCGACAAAGACTCTATTATTCTCGACTCCTTCGCCGGTTCCGGCACTACTGCCCACGCAGTTCCGAAGCAAAACGCCGAAGATGGCGGCCAGCGCCAGTTTATTCTGGTGGAAATGGAACCGAAAGTAGCTGTCGACGTCACGGCGGAGCGGGTGCGGCGCGTAGCAATGGGATATACCAACGCAAACGGCAAAGCCGTCGGAGGCTTAGGCAGCGGTTTTCAATTCTGCCGGCTCAGCGAAAAGCCGCTGTTCGAAGCCGATGGTCAACTTTACACCGCACTGTTGTCCGGCCTGTGACAATCGAACTGCCTGGAGTACCGGTACTGACTCAACTAAGCAAGCCGGTACTCGCTAAAATCGAGTGGGACGAACTCCATAAGACTCTGACGATCACTGAACCACTCAGCAGCGAGGACGTGCAACAAATCAAATCAGCGGTGATAGGGACGGAAGCAGCCTCAGCAATCAAGCAAGCCGCTGTCGCGAGCCGAACGACCGCCGTCGAATTCTTCAAAACACCAGCAGAGTTGGGCATTCCATTCAAAGTGCCGCAGTTAGCTTTATGGAAGCAAGGCGAGCTGTTTTTATTCGATGATACCGATCTGCTTGAATACCCTTGGGACCTTGCACTTTATGATGCGCATCCAAACCATGATGAATTGGCGAGGCTCGATTCGGTGGGACGCATTGCTAGCACGGGCGAGTTGGATATAGATGGCGTCTTGGCTGTCGCATTTGTTGGATAAGCTTGATATGAATTTGGGCAAAGCCAATCAATATAAATTCGAGAGCTTCATCATGGTCAAAGACCGCGAATGGAGCAGGATTGATACGATGCTTGCATAGGCCCCTCTAACCGGCCACTCGTCAATTCGCTTATCCCGCTCCGCCATCGACTTCGATTCGGCGCTCTTCATCCGCGCTTTTCTGGGCATCGATGGCCAGCCGCAAACGGACAGTGATCTCATGCAATATTTCGGCACGGTCTCTCATCCTTGTGATAAACACGCGCCGTTTAGGGTCGTCGCGAGCATACCTCTGGCGAATCTCCCTTTCTTCATCCTCCAATTCCTTCACAAGATCCTGCAGTTGATCGTAATCGCTCATCATCAATCTCTTACCACATTCAGATCACCCCCGGCATTGCCAGGGGCAAGCCACTAAAAGTCGCGTAAGATCGGGATGGGTTGAACTGTTCAACCCATCCCGTCTGTAAGTCCTGTTCGTCGTATCCGATCAGACCAATAACACCGTCGATCCGGTGGTCTTGCGGGCTTCCAGATCGCGATGCGCCTGTGCCACATCCGACAAGGGATAGGTCTGGTTGATTTCGATCTTGACCGAGCCACTACCCACTACGGCGAACAGATCGGCGGCGCTGGCCAGCAAATCTTCACGCTTGGCCATATAGGCCATCAACGTGGGCCGGGTCAGAAACAACGAACCCTTGTTCGACAGCAATAAAGGCTCGATGCTGGGCACCGGCCCGGAAGCATTGCCGAAAGTCACCATCATCCCCAAGGGACGTAAGCAATCCAAGGAGTCCATGAATACATCCTTGCCGACGGAATCGTAGACCACCGCGACACCTTTCCCATCGGTAATCTCACGCACACGCTCTACAAAATTTTCCTTGTTGTACAGGATGGTATGGTGGCAACCATGAGCATGAGCCAGTTCGGCCTTGGCCTCGCTGCCTACCGTACCGATCACGATGGCGCCCAAGCGATTGGCCCATTGGCAAGCGATCAAGCCAACGCCACCCGCCGCCGCATGGACCAGGATGGCGTCGCCGGGCTGCACCTTGTAGGTACGACGCAACAAGTACTGAGCGGTGAGTCCCTTGAGCATCATGGCCGCGGCCGTGCGTTCATCGATCGCATCGGGCAAAGCCACCACGCGGTCGGCTGGCATCAGACGCATTTCGGCATAAGAACCGGGCGGTGGAGAGGCATAGGCTACCCGATCGCCGATTTTGAAATCACTCACACCCTCGCCCACGGCGTCTACCACCCCCGCGCCTTCCAAGCCCAAGCCACTGGGCAGCGCGGGCAACGGATACAGACCCGTGCGGTGATAAACATCGATGAAATTGAGACCAACCGCCTGATGGCGTAAGCGGATCTGGCCAGGGCCTGGATCGCCAATAGCCACCTCTTCCCAGCGCATCATTTCGGGACCGCCAGTCTTGTGGATACGAATGGCTTTGCTCATGAACTTACCTCCTCAGGGATCAGACTTTTTGGCTCTTGCGATAGGGCTTGCCCAACAGGGGTTCAGTGCTCGGCATCCCCAGGGCACGGCTTGCAAACTCATTATTGACAAGAGTAACTTGCAACGCTCGGCTTATCCACTCGCGGTGCGCAGACCATGAAAGAGGTTTTTTCGGCAACTGTCGATCGATGCCATGACGTCGATGAAACGCGACTCAAGGAACTGGGCCGCCGCGTGTTGGAAATCGAAGCGCGGGCCGTCTCCGAGCTGCGGCGGCGCGTGGATCAACACTTTGTCCTGGCCTGTCGTTTCATGCTGGCTTGCGCCGGTCGCATCGTCGTCATCGGCATGGGCAAATCGGGTCACATCGGCGGCAAGATCGCCGCCACCCTGGCCAGCACCGGCAGTCCGGCCTTCTTCGTCCATCCGGCCGAAGCAGGACATGGCGATTTAGGGATGATTACGGATAAGGACGTGGTCCTGGCCTTGTCGAATTCCGGCGAGACTGCGGAAATCGTCACCCTGCTTCCCCTGATCAAACGTCTGGGCGTACCACTTATCGCGCTGACCGGCAATCCCGACTCGACCTTGGCGCGGGCGGCCGAAGTCTCGATCAATGTCGGCGTGGAACAGGAAGCCTGCCCCTTGGGCTTGGCTCCGACGGCCAGCACCACGGCCGCCTTGGCCATGGGCGATGCTTTGGCCGTGTCCCTGCTGGAAACGCGCGGCTTCACGGCGGAGGATTTCGCTCGTTCGCATCCCGGTGGCAGTCTTGGAAGGCGTCTGTTGCTGCTCATCGATGACATCATGCACCGAGGCGACGCTATTCCCCGCAACGCGCCAACGGACTTGATGAGCGAGACGCTGATGGAAATGAGTCGCAAGGGACTGGGCGTGACCGTGATTACCGATGCCGATCGCACCGTGCTAGGCGTCTTCACCGACGGGGATCTACGGCGGGCGATCGACCGCCGAATCGATCTGCTCGCTACGCCGGTCGCGGAAGTGATGACCCGTCATTGCAAAACGGTACGCGCCGGGCTGCTGGCTGCCGAAGCCCTGCACCTGATGCAGACGCACAAAATCAATGCCTTGCCGGTCGTCGATGAAGCCGAGCGCCTGCTTGGCGTGTTCAATATGCACGACTTATTGCGCGCCGGCGTCGTGTGAGGCGGGCATTTCGTGATTCTCGACACCTGGGCTGCTATTCAAAACCGCGTAATGCACGGCGCCAAACCGACGTTCGACCAGCCGCTCAGCGGCGCTAGCCAAGCTCAACAAGACATGCTCTTCCCACGGACGGCCGATGGCGTGCAAGCCGATGGGCAACCCCTGGGCATCATACCCCGCAGGAAAGGATATGGCCGGTAACCCCGCGAAATTGGCCGGGACCGCAAACCGCATGATATCCATAGTAAGACTGATGTCCGATTCCCCCCAAGGCACGGCATCGGCCTTGATAGGCGGAGCGGTGCAACCGGTGGTGGGAGTGACGATCACATCCACTTCCTGCAACACCCGGTAAAAATGCGCCGTGGTGCGGGTGCGTATACGCTGCGCCTGCAAATAATCCCGGGCGCTGAGGGCACGCGCCAACACCCAGTTGATGCGCAACTCTCGGCTGATTTCACGCCGATGCAGATCGTAATAAGGTTCCAGGGAGGCCGCCAACTCCGAAAGGATGGTCACCGCGTGGGCAATTCGCGCGGTATCCAGTTCGGGAATCTGGACTTCCTTGATGCGCGCCCCCCGCTTCTCCAAATCCTTGAGTAAGCTCTGACAACATTCCACGATGGGAAGATCGGCGTGCGTAAACCACGGCCGGAAGACTCCCAAGGTCATGCCATTGAGATCCGACGCCGCCAAGCCACGCAAACTGACCGGTGGCTGAATCAGGGATTTGCGGTCCCGTGGGTCGGGTCCAGCGATGAGGGCGTAGGCCAAGGCCACATCGCGGACGTTAGCGCCGATGGGTCCCGGCTGGCAAACACTGCAACCCTGTCCCGGCGTACCGAATCCACTGATACGCCCATAAGTCGGCTTCAGCCCGACCACGCCACAGAATGCGGCCGGAATACGGATGGAACCCCCACCGTCCGCACCGATAGCCACGGGACAGAGCCCGGCCGCAACAGCCGACGCGGAACCTCCAGAACTGCCCCCGGCGTAATGGCCAGGATGATAAGGATTGCGCGCCGCGCCAAAATGCGGGTTAGCGCCAGTAACCCCGAGCCCGAACTCGTGCATATTGGTTTTGCCCAGCAGCATGGCCCCGGCTTCCCGCAGCCGCGCCACGGCCGTCGCTTCTTCGTAGGGTGGGCGGCTCCCAAGAAATGCACTACCCAGAGTCGTGCCATAGGGTAGCTGATCGAACTCGTCCTTTACGGCTACCGGCACTCCATCGAACGGCCCCAAGGACTTGCCGTTCCGCCACCGTTTCGTCGATGCCAGCGCCTGCTCCATCACCGCCTCAGCGTGGCAAGCGATGAAAATCCGCAGCGCGGGGTCATGAGCCTCGCTCTCGGCGATGGCGGCCAACACCCGCTGGGCCACTTCCTCGGGGGTGGTCATGCCGGTTTCATAAGCGTGCGTGTAGTCCAGCACACCCGCAAAGCCCGTCCGACCTTGACGGCAACCCGTGACGGTATCGAGCAGGGTCGATACCGAGGCGACTTCCATACCGGGTACGGGATTATCCCAAAAGGTATAGGGTTGCAAGGACGGTTCATCCTCGACAAGCAAAGAACGCAGTTTTTCGACGCCGCTGCTGCGCAACATGCGTCCCAGCAGCAAAGGCCGCGTCAGGCGATTTTCCAGCAGACGGGTGACCCAGCGCAGTTTGCCGCCCGCTAAACGCGGCAGCTTAATTGTTTCAAGATCATAGGGTGAGCTAATACTCATGCAATCGTTTCTCGAACCCGTTGTTCAGCCTTTGCCGAATGCTTTATTTCACGAAACCGATAATGTGATATTTTTCCGCCCACCGCAATGATAACGAGGCCGCCATGATCACCCTTCCGGAAGCGTTCACCCAGGCGCTGCGCGCTGCCCAGCGGGTCGCCGTGTTGACCGGCGCCGGGATCTCGGCCGAGAGTGGCGTCCCCACTTTTCGCGAAGCGCAGACCGGATTGTGGGCGCAATACGACCCCCAGCAATTGGCGACGCCCGAAGCTTTCCAGGCCAACCCCAAACTGGTGTGGGACTGGTACGCCTGGCGCCGTAAACTGGTGCGCGCCGTGGAGCCGAATCTCGGACATCATGCGCTGGTTAGTTTGGAACAACGCCTTCCCCATCTGACGCTGATTACCCAGAACGTCGACGGCCTGCACCGGCGGGCGGGCAGCCGCAACATTCTGGAATTGCATGGCGACCTCTTCGCGACCCGCTGCTTCAAGGAAAACACTCCCGTCGAGCCGGTTGACGATAACAGCGAAACGCCACCACGTTGCGCACGCTGCGGTTCCTGGCTACGGCCCGGCGTAGTCTGGTTCGGCGAGTCTTTACCGGCCGCGGAATTGCACCAGGCGGAAGCCGCGGCGGCCCGCTGCGAGCTATTTCTCAGTATCGGCACTTCCTCGCTCGTCTACCCGGCCGCCGAGTTGCCATTCCTGGCCTTGCGCAGCGGCGCCACCGTCGTGGAAATCAATCCCCAGCCAACGCCGCTCAGCCAACACGCGCACTTCGTATTGCAAGGGGCCGCTGGAGAAATTCTGCCGGCTTTGCTATCGCAAGCATTTCCCGACGAACCCACCTAGCACCCGCCACCGAGTCCATTACACTCCACCCGAGGGCAACGTGAGTTCCTTTCCTTTTTTTTCGCTACTGCTGGGCGCAGCCATTCTGTTCACCGGCAACGGTCTACAGGGGGTGTTGATCCCCGTGCGGGCCAGTCTGGAAAATTTTTCGACCGGCATCATAGGACTGATTGCAACAGCCTATTCCGTAGGGTTCGTGATCAGTTGCTATTGGGCCCCCCATATCGTCAAACGGGTCGGGCATATCCGAACCTTCGCCGTACTCGCGGCCATCGCCGCATCGACGGTACTGCTCCTGGTCTTGCTGCCCAATCCGTTCCTGTGGATCGCGCTGCGCGTCGTCAATGGCTTCTGTCTGGCGGGCCTGTTCATGGTCATCGAAAGCTGGCTCAATGAGAAATCGACCAATATCAACCGCGGCCGTGTGTTTTCCGTCTATATGGTCGTCAATCTGGGCACGGTCACCGCCGGGCAATTGCTGCTGCCTACAGCCGATCCCGGTGGCTTCACGTTGTTCGCCGTGACCTGCATCGCCATCACCCTGGCGCTGGTGCCCGTCGGCTTGACCAAGTCGGCCACCCCCGCCCCGCTCGAACAAGTGCGCCTGCGCGTGGGTTATTTGTACGGCGTATCACCGGTCGGCGTGATGGGAAGTTTTTTCGTCGGCGCCGCCAATGGGGCCTATCTGGGACTGGGACCGCTGTACGCCCAAGCGGCTGGCTTATCCCTTTCCGGCATCGCCTTGTTCATGAGCGCCACCATGTTAGGCGGCGCCGTCGCGCAATTTCCGCTAGGCAAACTATCCGACCGGGTGGATAGACGCTGGGTCATCACCGGTCTTTGCTTCGCCGCCAGCACCGCGGGTGCCGCCCTGGCCCTGGCCGGGGGCTTGATCGGACCCTGGCCGACCGGAGCGTGGGCATTCGCACCCACCTCGTTAATTGGTCTAGCGGGAATTTTCGGCTGTTTCACCTTTACCCTGTATTCACTGTGCGTCGCCCATGTCAACGATCATGTCGCCAGCGAGGAGTTCGTCGAAGCCAGCGGCGGCCTGCTGCTGACTTACGGGATCGGCGCCAGCATCGGGCCCCTGGTCGCGGCCTGGGCCATGCAGACATTCAACAGTGGCGGTCTGTTCGCCTTCACAGCCGGGGTACATCTCGCCTTTTGCCTGTTCACTCTCTATCGGATTACCCAGCGCGCTCCCGCCACTGAGGAGGAGCGTGGCCCATTTGTTCAACTCAGTGCGAATCGCGTCACGCCCGCCATCGCCGCGCTCGATCCACGTGCACCGGAAATTGCCCCATCCTTGGGGGAAAACGGCGTCTCCATCCAAGACGGAGACTGAGGGGTATTCCAGCCAGTGCCGGATACCTTTCAACCCTTGAGACGGCGCTTCACGTTGCTGACAAAACGCGTTGCTTGGGCTGGGTCCGGCAGATTCCGGCTAAGACCGTCGAGAGCGGCATTCAGATCCGGGGCCGAGGCCAGATTTTCCTGACAGACAATGGCCGCCATCGGTCCGATGAACTCGGTAAGTTCTTCCTGCAGGATAACCTTTTCCCGTTCCGTCAGTCCGCTCTTGGCAACCGGCGCCGCCGTGCCGGATGGGTCGAGGTTTGGCGCCGATGGGTCACCTCTATCTTGCAGAAAATCGAGAATTTCAGCCGTGGTGGGCAAAACGGAACGAAACGCTGGAATCGCTCCCAGAGTGAATCGCAAATGTCCACCTTTGACGAGGCGCAGATCCTGTAGGGCGCCGATTCCATGCTGCTTGTTGAAAAACAGATAAACGATCTCCCCCTGTTCCAAGCTCAGTTGAGCAAGGTGGTTGTTGTCGGTGGTGATGAACACCATGCCAGTACGCCGCTCCCCACATAATCTGCGCAAATCGACCATCATCTGCGCCAATGGAATACCCGGAGCCATTGTGCATTCTCCTTATCCCGTTTAGAAACCCATCGAACCTGCAACGCTCATGAAGCTTTTTGCAGTCGTTCGAACGCCATGCGGATACTGACGCCCATGCGATCTATCGCCCGCGCCAAAGCGCCGATCTCGTCCCCACGCTCCGTACCCATGACTTTTTCATCCAGCTTGCCGCGACTGAGATTGTCGGCGGTGGTCGTCAGTTGGCGAATCGGACTGGCCAGGCGTTGGGCCAGCAACAAGGCTAGGATGATGACGGTGGCCAGGCTGACGCCCAAAAGGATCAGGGCATTCCGTTCGGCCAGCCGTAAGGGAGCGAACGCTTCGTCATAACCCTGCTGTACGATCAGCGTCCAACCATTGAGGGTTTTTGCGGTGTAGGCGACGACCTGTTTGCCGTCCTGCTCGTAGACGATGGGTTCCTGACCGCTGGCCGCGGCCATCAAAGCCGGGTGTGCGCTCAAATCCTGCAACGACTCGGTCAACTGATCGGGACGACCATGCGCGATGGCCTTGCCCTGCTCATCCACCAAGATGGCGAAACCCGTCTCGCCCAAATGAACATCCGCAACCTGTTGCGAAACGTCAGTCAAATGCATGGCCATGGCGATCACGCCTAACCGTTCGTTCTCTCCACCGAGGATCGGCGCCGCCAGGATCAACGCGGGTTTGCCGGTGGTTCTGCCAACCAACACCTGTTGCACGAAGGAATCGCCGCTCATCACCTTCTTGAAGTATTCGCGATCCGCGTAGGATTGAAGGGGGTTGCCGTCGTTACGACCGATGTTCTGACCGTTGGCGTCGGTGGTAAACACCAGGTAGGTCCAGTCGTAAGCGCCGCCGATCGCTTTCAGTATCGGGTCCTGCCGTTCCGCGACACCCGACTTGATATCGTCAAGAGCCGCGTTTTGCCGCAGGACGCGCACATTCATATCGACCCACGCATTGATGGTCTTGACCACACCCTCCGCCGTACCGATCAGGCGGTGATTGATATTGGCCCGCCAATCTTCACGGGCCTGATAACTACTGATATACCACACGCCTCCCAGCGGTATCAGCGCGACAACAATCATCGTCAGTAGAATTTTATGAACAATCTTCAAACCCGGCTTGATGTTTTGATCTGCCACATGTTCCCCCAAGTTGGTTGGGAATCGTCAAGGAATACTCATTGCTCATGAACGGATCGGCTGATCGCAAGGGATCACCGAGTATTAAATCTAGCGACGCAGGTACGGGTATTCCACCCGGAGCCGCGGAAAATCCGGGTTCTAGCGGCAAATCGATCGATTTATGGCGACCATCGTCAGGCAGCAGGACGATTCAATCGGAGGGCGAAGACACATTTCGATCAACAGTCAACCAATAGGTCACCTTTTCAATCAACTGCTGACGATTAAAGGGCTTGCCGAGGTAGTCATCCATTCCCGCCGCCAAGCATTCATCCCGAAAACCCTTGGTGACATTGGCGGTCAAGGCAATGACCGGCAAGCGCGCGCCGCCGGCCAATGCTTCCCGGCGACGTAGCTCGCCAATCGTCGTGAATCCGTCCATGATCGGCATCTGACAATCGAGCAACACCAGGTCGTGAGTCTGGCGGTCCAACGCCAGCAGGGCGTCTTGGCCATTGTCCACTACCGTGACCCGACAGCCGGTTTGTTCCAACATGGCCTTGGCCACTTCCTGATTGACCGGATTATCCTCGGCAACCAGCACGGTGGCTCCTATCCTGGGCGCCAGAGCTTGATCGACCGTCGCGACCTCACCATCCTTTTGGGTCGCAACGGCCTTCACGAGTTGCAGTGGCACATGGAAAGCGAAACAGGAGCCCACGTCGGGCGTGCTGTGAAATTTGATGTCCCCGCCCATCAAACGCACCAACTGACGGCAAATTGCCAATCCCAGCCCCGTGCCTCCATGCGGTCGGGCCAGAGTCACGTCAGCCTGAGTGAAGGGATCGAAGATAGCGTCCTGGAAGGCCGGCGCGATACCGATACCCGTGTCCTGGACATTACACTGCACCGTTAGCCGATCTTCCCGGTGTTCGGTTACACGCAGGCGAATCGTGACACTGCCTTTTTCGGTGAACTTAAGCGCGTTGCCCACCAAATTCACCATGACCTGCCGGAACCGTCCTGCGTCTCCCCGTACTCCGCTCGGCATCGTATCCGGTAAGTCCGTGAGCAAACGGAGACCCTTACGCCGTGCCCGTTCCCGCATGAGCTCCGCGATGTCGCTCACGAGTTGCCGAAGGTCGAAGTCCGTTGGATGGAGTTTCAGCTTACCCGCCTCGATTTTCGCGAAATCGAGTACATCGTCCACGATCGTCAGCAGGGATTGCCCGGAACGCCACATGGTTTCAGCCAGATAGCGTTGCCGTTCCGTCAAGCCACTGTCCAACAACAGCTCGGCCATGCCCATCACACCGTTCAGCGGCGTGCGGATTTCATGGCTCATGTTGGCCAGAAAAATCGATTTGGCCCGATTGGCGGCCTCGGCTTCGGTTTTGGCCTGCTGCAATTCCCATTGGGTCTGTTTGCGCTCGGTAATGTCCCGAGCCAGCCAAACCACGGCGGCCCGCCCGTCCAACTGACTGTCGCAAGGCGCCAAATGCCCTTCGAACCAGCGCAAGCCCAACGCGGTGTAGGTCTTGTATTCGATCAACTGGGCTTCACGGCTCACCAGTGTCCGGTGTATCAGGGTTAAAAAGGAATCGGCGACGTCCTTGGGAAATACGTCGTGCAACGCCAGCCCATCGACCAACCCGTGATGCCTTTCCAACACCTCGATATGCAACAACGCCTGTTGACGCCGGCTTAGAATCTCGATGTAGTTACCATCCTCATCAAGCACCAGCACCAAATCCGGAAGCGCATCGACAATAGCCCGTAATCGCGCCTCGTTTTCTTCCAGTAAGGCCAGCGCCTGTTTGTAACCGGTAATGTCGACCGCGACACCCACGATTCTCTCCATGGGTCCAGCGGCATCCTTGGCGGGAAATCCACGGTCCCTGATCCAGCGCAGCGTACCATCCGGACGCATGATACGATATTCTAGGTCCACCTGTTGCCGGCCCGAACTGAATACATGATGTTTCAGGATATATTCCCTGTCCTGCGGATGAATGGCCTTCCACCACGAATCCGGATCGTCCACCAGGCTTTGGCAGGTCCTGCCCCACGTAGCCTGATAGCCGGCGCTGACATAGATGATCTTGCGTGCGCGGGTGTCGAACACCCAGAAAACTTCCTGGATATTCTCCATCAATTGCCGCAGCAATCGCTCGCTGGCCCGCAACGCCTGTCCAGCCCGCCCCCGCTTGATGATTTCTTCCTGTAATTTTTGATTGGCTCGCGCCAACTCCGAGGTTCGTTCCGTCACCTGGCGGTCGAACTCGGCCCGGCAAGCCTTCAGTTCGGCTTCCCACCGTCGGTTCAGTCGTTCTGCGTGCGCACAGTGCACCCGCGCCGCGAGCACGGGTGCGATCAGATCGGTGACGGCGGTCAGCGCCCGTGCATCTTGTTCAGTGAAATCCCGTGCCCGATCGGACAGATAGATTTGGCCCTGCAAGACGCCGCGGAAAAGAATGGGCGCGCTCAGTGCCCGTTGCACCCGGAGATACTCGCCCTCGGCGCTTTGGCGAACCACGATATATTGGGTATTGTCGAACTGGGTCCGTTCCTCCCTGAGTACTCGTCCCCAGAAACCGAACCATCCTTCCCTGGCCAGAACGAAGGGCTCATCCAATCCTGCTCCGCCGTGGAACAGTCCATCGGTTAGCGCCGCACAAACCAAATCGCCCTGCTCGTCGATATATCCGAAGTACCCTTCCGAGCATTCGAAATAACTCCGCAATACATCCAGGACCTCGGCATACATCCCCTCATCAGACGCATGCAGAAGAATCCCTAGAATCGCTTCCCGCAATTGACCTGCCGTACCCGGCAGCGTGAACTTCGGATGCATCGAGTGTCCACCAAAACAAATGAAAGTAACATGCGCCGGTTAGAGCCATGAACACGGCCCAGCTCCGAGTGCAATCGTAGCGGCTACCGCTACAATGACGCGTGATCCATTCACCGCTCCCCGTGTCAGCCTCAGATGGCCGGGACAATTCCCGACAGTGTCTTGTCGATCATCTGGCAACCAGGTTCAAGCTGCTATTGTTGAAGAAAAATCTGTGACTTTTCGATAACTATAAACCAACAATCTCGCTAAGCAATATAAGCCCTTACGCAGAAAACCCAACATCCGAGGAAACGGGCGGTGCGCGAATTCAAGGATAAAACGGCCAGATCAGAGGAATGAGCGCAACGGTCAACGCACCGACCAATAGGTTGAGCATCCCCCCGATGCAAAGGTAGTCGCTGAAACGATACCCCCCCAGACTGTACACCATCAGATTCGTCTGATAACCGATGGGCGTGGCGAAACTGGCCGAAGCGCCCATCATGACCGCGATCACAAATGGCGTCAGGCTGACCCCCAAATCGGACGACGCCGCCATGATGATCGGAAACATCAACACCGCCACCGCATTGTTGGTAATAATCTCGGTCAACAGCGACGTCAGGAAATAAACGAACAACAGCACCAGCCACGGATGTTCGCCCGCTAAACCGACAAATCCGGAGGCGATGGCGCCGGCTACCCCCGTCACCTCCAAAGCCTTGCCCAAGGCAAAAGCGGAGGCGATCGCGAGCAGCACCTGAATATCGATGCTGCGCTGTGCAATGGTCAAACTGCAGCATCCGCTCAACAGAGTTAACGCCGCACCCAACAGGGCGGCAACCAGCATGCTCAGCCAACCCAGGGAGGCGGCCAGTACGACGCTCGCGAGGATCATCCAGGATACCCAGGCCCGATCGTGACGGGGCAACGAGGAATCCGCCACGGGGCTGATGAGCAGGAAGCTGCGGGAATTGCGATGGCGTTCGATGAATGACGGGCGCGCTTCCAACAACAGCGCATCGGCCGGTTGCAGACGGATGTCGCCAATCTTGCCTCGAATGCGTTCGCCGTCCCGTGCGACGGCGATAACGGAAGCGGCGTAGAAAGTGCGAAAACGGCCCTCCCGGATCGTTTCGCCCACCAACGGGCATTGCGGAGAGACCACCGCTTCCACCAGACATCGCTCCGGGTAGACAGTCTTCAAGTTAAAGGCTTGATCGGTGGAAGGGCGCAAACCCTTGATGCGCTGCAACTCCAGCACGGACTCCGTGACGCCGGCAAAAACCAGTCGGTCATGGGCCCGTAGGCGCTCATGAGAACCGACGGCGGCGATAATCCGCTGATCACGATCTATTTCCACCAGATAAAGGCCATGGAGATGGCGTAGGCCTGCCTCCTCGACGGTCTTGCCCACCACGGGACCCCCCTCTTCCACCATCATTTCCACGGTGTATTCCCGAGGGTTCTGGAAACTTGCCGTCGCCGGCTTGCGGTCCTTCAGCAAACGATCGCCCCAGAGCAGAATGAACAGAAAGCCCAACACGGCGCTGGGCACGCCAACCCAGGCGATTTCGAAAAACGCCAGTCCCGACGTATGGCCCTTGTTGATCAGCAAACTGTTCACGACCAGGTTGGTGCTGGTGCCGATGATGGTGCATGTCCCTCCCAGGATGGCCGCGTAACTCAGGGGGATCAAAAGCTTGGAGGGTGACAGGCCCAGACGTTTTGCCCAGTTCAGCGTAGCCGGTATGAAGGTGGCGACCAGAGGCGTATTGTTCATGAACGCACTCATCACCATGACCGGCAGCATCAAACGACATTGCGCACCGCGTACCGTTTTCGGCCGCCCGAGCAAGTAGTGGGCCAGCCATTCCGTCCCCCCTGTTTCGCGGATGCCCGCCACCACCACGTAAAGCATCGCGATAGTGATCAGGCCCTCGTTGGCGAATCCCTGCAACGCTTCCGAGGGCGTCAGCACGCCACTTGCCAGCAAAACGATAAGGCCTCCGAACAAGATCAATTCCGGTCCGATGGCGCTGCTCATCAACAAAACCAAACACCCCAACACGACGGCGACGGCAAGATAAGCTGAATAATCCATGAAAATCTCCACAGGGCGACGGGCCTGCAATGTAGGTTAGGGCGCGGTCGATCGTGCCAGCAACGATCCGGACCGATGACCGATCGGGAATTGGCGCATGAGGTCGCCGGCTAGAAAGCCTCCCGGAAACCATCGAGGACAAACTGAGCGGCCAAGGCGGCCAGGAGAATTCCAAGCACCCGGGTAACCACGTTTATGCCTGTAACGCCGAGAACCTTCACGACCCGTCCCGCTAACAGCAACGAAATCAGCGTCAGCAGCAACACCCCCAATAATACCGTGAGCACCGCCGCTTGCAGCCTGATGTCACCCTGCGTGCGACCCATGAGCAGCAGCACCGAGGCAATGGCTCCGGGACCGGCCAATAGCGGAATCGCCAGGGGAAACACGGAAATATCGTGGCGTTGCACGGCTTCCGCATCTTCATTGGCGGTCAGCGATCGCAGACCGATCTGACGGGCGAACAGCATGTCGATGGCCACCAAGAACAATAGGATGCCTCCCGCGATGCGAAATGCGGCGAAACTGATGCCCAGCGAGGCCAACACATAATCGCCGCCGAACGCGAAGCTGAACAATATCCCCGTAGCGATCGCGGTGGCGCGAAACACCATACGCCGCCGTTCGGCTTCCTCGTAACCGTGAGTCATGGCCGCAACCAGTGGGGCCAAACCCAAGGGATCGATCACCACCAGAAAGGTCATGAAAGTGTTGACGAGGAATTCCTGCATGACCGCCCAGTTTGTCCCCATTGCAGCGCACTCCAGTTTTGAGTAAGTTCCCTGCCCCCGCCCAGTAAAAATGACCGGGCAGGCGGTCTATCATCGGTAGGCAACCGTTGAGCTCAAATTGTATCGCATCCATGTACCGTCGCTTTCTCAGGCATTCACATTATCTTGTCTTACTCCTTGGCAGTCTGCTGGCCCTGGCGGTGGTTGGCCAGGAAACACTGGTCGCTCCCTTGGATCCTCTGAAAGCCGCGGAGCAGCAGAACGCGCGCCGTCAGACCTTGCAGGCGGAAGCGGAAAGCATCGAAAAACTGCGTCAGGAAGTACGTCTACTGTCCACGGAGCAACCGGCCCGTCTGGAGTCCCTGCAAACCGAGCAACTCACCGAGGCGGCCGTGGAACAGGCCCGGCTGGATGTCAATTCCATTCGTCTTCTGCAAGCGGATCTGCAAGCCAACATCACCAGCAGTGAACGGCGTATCAAGGAACTGGAGCAAATCCTTCGTGATTTGGAAGCCAACGAGCAATTGCTGCGGAACCCGGCCAAGGACACCACCGAAGGCGCGAATCGGACCGAACAATTGAAATTGACGCAACGGGCGCTGGCGCAGAACCGGGTCGATCTGGAACAGGAGCGCCAGCAATTACAAAACTTGCGCGACCGCCTGGAACTGACGGTCCAACGCCTGCCGTTAGCGGAACAATGGCAGACCGAGATGGAGAAACGCTACCGGCAGCAGGAAGAGCAAAACCGCCAGGAAGAGCAAGCCGATCTGCTCAGACGGCTGGAACGCGAGCGACAGGCCCATCGTGAACGCGCCGCTAATTTGCAGCAACGCCTGGACCGGGAGGCTGACAAACTCTCCGATGAACGCCGTCTTTGGCTGGAAACCAGCATCCAGGGGGCGGAAGACAAAAGCAATCTGCTGCAATTGGAAAGCCGGCTAGTCAAAACCGATGGCGAAATCAAAACGTTAAAGGCGTTGATCGATTCCGAGGAGTCCGACAGCATCCTCGCTGACTTACGGCACGGTCTGACACAACTGCGTAGTTTGCAAAGCCTGACTCAGGAAGCGAACGAACTGCTGCAAAAAAAAATCACTTTGCTGGAACAGCAAAAACAAGTCATCGATCGCCGACCGGTGTCCACCTCCGCCGAACAACGCCTAAGGGGAGAAACCGTGGGGATCGTGACCGACCTGATCGAGGACTTCACGGTCGCCGCCAGCCGAGTTCAGGAACAGTTGGCAGTCATTGAAGAACTTCGGCAGGAATTGGAACGCTATTACGACGCGCGCGCCAGCCAGGAACTCCTGATCCGCGAATCCTTGCCCGACTCTGCGGAAGGTTGGCAACAATTGTTGCAAGGCATCGTCCGCGCCCCCAGGGTGTTGATGCACCAACTGCGGCTGAGCGCTGCGTCCATCCTCGCGGCACTGGTCAAGGCCAATGCCTGGCACTGGATCATGCTCGCCACGCTGGAACTGGCCTTGATCTGGTGCGTGGTGTGGGTGCGACGCCAGCTCAAAGGAGCCATCGTCAAGGAAAAGGCGAAACAGGACAAAAGCTTCTTCGAGCGGGCCGCGCTCATGGTATTGCAACTGCTGCGCAAGAATCTTTTGGGAACCGGTTTGGCGGCGGCGCTGATTCTGATGATCTGGATGTTTCAGGTGCCGCAACCGGGGCTGACCATCATCATGACCATCGTGCTTCTTTGGGTCGGCATCAAAACGCCGATCAATCTGGCCTGGCTGCTACTCGCTTCCCCGCAGTTGCCGGCGAACTATCAACGCCCGGAGCTATACCGGCAGGTGTTCTGGACCCTGCTGATCGGTGGTTTGTTGACCGCCATCACCATTCTGGCCCACTTGAGCGGACTATCGAAATACGTCATCAACGCCTTCGATCGTACCTTCATGACCTACTGGCTGTGGGCTTTCTTGCCAGCTCTGCGCATCCGCCGTTTGTTGGTGGATTTACTGGCCGATCGTTACGGTGACCGCTTCTGGTTTGTCAGCCTGAGATTAACCACGCTGTTGTGGCCACTGTGTCTGTTGGCGGCCGCTGTTCTGGGTTTGATCGGCTATTTGAATCTGGCCTGGGCCATGGCTTGGCATCTGCTGATGTTTCTGGCGGTCCTGGTCGGCTGGCTGATGGTGCGAGGTCTGCTCGGCGATTTGGAGGTCGTGCTGAAAAACTATGCGGTCACGCACTCCAACTATGGGCTGTTGTGGACGCAAGATGTCATTAACCCGCTGCACAACATTCTTCGCACTCTGTCGTTCGTGGGCGCTTGGATCGTATTGTTCATGGTCTATGGCTGGAACCACGAGTCCGCCGTCAACCAGGCCGTCCAAACGGTACTGGCCACGCCTCTGTTCACGCTCGGCGGGGCCACCATAACGCTCCGCGGTATTGTCGTCACCCTGGTCATCATCTGCATCGTGATCTGGCTGGCGAAGTGGGTCAGAACCATTACCTACCGTTGGCTGTTGTCCAACATCGCCGATCTGGGCATACGTCACAGCCTATCCGTATTCAGCCAGTACGCCATCGTCCTGGTGGGCTTTCTGATCACCCTGAACATCATCGGCATCGATCTGACCACGATAACGGTGTTCGCCGGCGCCTTCGGCGTGGTGCTGGGCTTTGGCATGCAAGCGACGGCCAATAATTTCATCAGCGGCTTGTTGCTGTTGATCGAACGACCGCTACGCAGTGGTGATTTCGTCAAGATCGGCGCCAACGAAGGAGAGATCACCCGCATCGGTATACGCTCGCTGACCGTGAAGACCTGGGACAACATGGAAGTCATCATCCCCAATTCCGAGGTCATCACCAACTCCTTCACCAACTGGACCCACCAGGACAAGATCATTCGCACGGTCTTGATGATCCGGGTGGGCTACACCACCGACCCCCACCAGGCACGAACCCTCATGGAAAAGGTGTTGACCAATCATTCCGCGGTGTTGGACGAACCCGCATTCATGGTGCTGTTGTGGGAGTTCAGTGAATCTTGTTTCAACTTCCGCGTACAGTATTTCATCGACCTGGGTGAACACAGCCTGTTTCTGACGCGCACGCAAATCATGTTCGCGATTTGGGACGCCTTCCGGGAGGCCGGCATCAAGCTTCCCTATCCGCAGCAAGACCTGTATATCAAACAGTGGTCCCAGGAGGCGGGGGAAAGGAATGGTCGGTTGGGATGGCCGGAAGACGGCTTGCCACCCGCCCCGACGGGATGACGGCACTCAAGGGCGAAAAAGGAAGGAACGATTCGATCGTACAAAAAAACGGAGCCCGTCACCGGACTCCGCCATCAATAGCCAACAATGTTATCAAGACTGGACGGCGCGTCGCACCGCTTCCAAGGAGTTGGGATCGTCCAACGTGGACAAATCGCCCGGATCGCGTCCTTCGGCCAACGCTTGAATGCTACGCCTTAGCAGCTTTCCGGAGCGGGTCTTGGGTAACGCATTGACGAAGTAAACCTTGGCAGGGCGAGCGACCGGGCCCAGGCGATCGGTTACCACCTTGAACAGCGCCTTTTCCAACGCGGCTTGCTGTTCCGCTGTTTTCAGCGAATCGGCATCCTTGACGGTGGCGAACACATAAGCGACCTGTCCCTTGAGCTCGTCGGCCACGCCGACCACCGCCACTTCGGCGATAGAGTTGTGGGAACTGACCGCTTCCTCGATTTCCCGCGTACCCAGACGATGGCCGGCCACGTTGATGACATCGTCCGTACGACCCAGAATGAAGTAATAACCTTCGTCGTCCTTTACCGCCCAGTCGGAAGTCGTGTAGAGCAATTCCTTGAAGTCCGAGAAATAGCTCTTGATGAAACGCTGATTGTCGCCCCACACCGTGGTTAGACATCCCGGCGGCAAGGGCGGCACGGAAATCAGCACGCCTTTTTCGTTCGGTCCGACCTCCTTACCGGTGCCATCGTCGATCACTTTGAGATTGAACCCGAGGTTGGCAAATCCCGGAGAACCGAATTTATTCGGCTTAAGATCGACGCCGGGTAGATAAGTGAGGATGGCCCAGCCCGTTTCGGTCTGCCAATAATGGTCCACGACCCGCACGCCGATGCCATCGGTGATCCAACGCGAGGTGGGTTCATCCAGCGGTTCGCCGGCCAGGAACAGGTAACGCAAGGAGCTGATGTCGTATTTCTTGAGAAAGGCCGGGTCCTGTTTCTTTAACACCCGCGCGGCGGTGGGTGAGGAAAACATGGTGCTGACCTTGTAATCCTGAACGATCTTCCACCAGATGCCGGCGTCGGGTCGGGTCGGCAAACCCTCGTAGACAATGGTCGCCATACCGTGGATCAACGGGCCATAAACGATATAGGAGTGGCCGACAACCCAACCGATATCGGAAGTCGTCAACATGGTCTCGCCGGGTTTGGCGCCATAAACATATTCCATGGAAGACGCCAGCGCGACCGCGTAACCACCGGTATCGCGTTGCACGCCTTTCGGTTTGCCGGTGGTGCCAGAGGTGTAAAGAATATAACTGGGATCGCTGGATTCGACCCAGGTGACGGGCACCTCGGCATCCATGAACTGTTCGCGCAGCGTGGCGTAATCCAGATCGCGGCCTTCAGTAAGAGGCATATTCTTGTCCAACCCGCGATTGCAGATCAGCACGTGCTGGGGCGGTGATTCGGCCAGGCGGCAAGCTTCGTCCACCAAGTGCTTGTAGGGAACGGGCGAGCCGTTGCGCATGCCGGCATCGGCGGTGATCAAGACCTTGGGTTTGGCGTCATTGATGCGCACCGCCAGATTGTGCGCCGCGAAACCACCGAACACCACGGAATGAATGACGCCGAGACGAGCGCAGGCCAACATGGCGAACAGGGCTTGCGCGATCATGGGCATGTAGATGACCGCGCGATCACCCTTTTCCAGCCCAAGCGACTGGAGAATCGCGGCAAAACGGCTAACTTCGCGATGCAATTCCGCGAAGGTATAATTGACCGTTTCGTTGGTTTCCGTAGAAATGTAAACGAGCGCCAGTTGGTCCGCGCGAGTTTCCAAGTGCCGGTCGATGGCGTTGTAACATAAATTGGTTTCACCGCCGACGAACCATTTGCAGAATGGCGGATTGGAATAATCCAGGACCTTTTCCCAAGGTTTGTTCCAGTAAATCCTCTTGGATTCTTCCCCCCAGAAACCCTCGGGATCCTCTACCGACCGACGATGGAACGTTTCGTAATTCATGGATACTCCTCTGAGAGCGGCTAATTTAATCAATGTGAATCACCCGCTGGCCTTCGGGCTGAAGCACAGCCTGCGACGAACGGTTCAATTCGAACGGTTCAGCCAACGAGCATATTCGTGTTTTTGCGACGTTAGAAAGTGTAGTTGCTGGGGAAAAAAATTCTTCCCGCTTGAAACCCTGCCCTCATGGGTCAACCGTCGGCATTGAATCAGGGTAGCTGGATGCGCGGCGTGGTCACGTTACGTCGATACAGCATGACGGTGCGACCGATGCTCTGCACCAGTTCGCCGTTCACGGCGGGACAAAGCCATGCAACCAGTTGTGTCCGGGCCTGGCGATCCACCGCGGGCAATCTGACCTTTATCAATTCGTGATGATCGAGAGCCAAATCGATTTCCCGCAATACCGCCTCCGTCACCCCTTTATTCCCCACCAGGACTATCGCTTTGGTGTGATGGGCCAAGGTCCGCAAATGGCGTTTCTGATCATTCCTGAGCATGGCAAGATACCTGTGGAGTAAAACAACGATTAGGGATGGAAAGCGTGCTGGTTAGCGGCGAACGAACGCCCAATAGACGCAAGAGAAGACACACCTCAATGGGTAGGAATTTTCGCGGGAAATCGCTTCATGCCTCGTAGCAAAAGCAGCAAACGTTGGTTGCAAGAACACTTCGACGACGAATACGTACGCCGTGCCCGGCAACAAGGTTATCGTTCACGAGCCGTCTTCAAATTACAGGAGATCCAAGAACGCGATCACATCCTCCGATCCGGAATGAACGTCGTGGATCTCGGCGCCGCACCCGGCGGCTGGTCGCAATATGCCGCAGGGGTGGTTGGTCCGCAAGGCCGTGTCATCGCGCTGGACATACTGCCCATGGACCCCTTGCCCGGCGTGGAATTCATCCAGGGCGACTTTCGTGAACAAGCGATCGTGGAACAATTGCTGGCCACGGTTGCCGCGCATTCCATCGATCTTGTAATTTCCGACATGGCCCCCAATATGAGTGGTATCAAAGAGGCCGATCAACTGCGGGGCATTTACTTGGCGGAACTGGCGGCCGACCTCGTCCAACATTGCTTGCGTCGAGGTGGCGATTTTCTGGTGAAAACGTTCCAAGGCGTGGATTTCGACAGTTTTCTCAGAAACCTGCGCGGTCAATTCAGCAAAGTGCTCGTCCGCAAACCCAAGGCTTCGCGTTCCCGAAGCGCCGAGGTCTATCTACTGGCCAGGAACTATAACTTGTAGTAAGGTCTAAAAAATCCGCTGTGTGGTGAGCGTTTCACGCAGCGCAATTGCAAAATTTCTGCCGTACTGAGGTGCTTGATTTGAACGACATGGTGAAGAACATTCTGCTGTGGGTGGTAATCGCCGTGGTGCTGATGTCGGTTTTTAACAGCTTCGGACCACGCACCACGCCCTCGGCGCAAATGGGTTACTCGCAATTCCTCGACGAGGTCCGTCAGGGAAGGGTTGCGCACGTATCCATTGATGGTCGAATTATCGACGGCCGTACCAGCACGGGGGAAAAATTCACCACATACAGCCCGGAAACCGACAACAAGGCCATGATCGGCGACCTCTTGAACAATGGTGTGGACATCGAAGGTCAGCCGCCCGAGAAGCAATCCCTGCTGATGCAGATTTTCATCAGTTGGTTTCCCATGCTGTTGCTCATCGGTATCTGGGTCTTCTTCCTGCGCCAGATGCAAGGCGGTGGCGGCGGCCGGGGCGCCATGTCCTTCGGCAAGAGCCGCGCGCGCATGATGAGTGAGGACCAGGTCAAAGTCACCTTTGCGGATGTAGCCGGCGTGGACGAAGCCAAGACCGAGGTTCAGGAACTGGTCGAATTTCTCCGCGATCCCGGAAAATTTCAACGGCTGGGCGGAAAGATTCCACGCGGCGTACTGATGGTCGGCTCGCCGGGCACGGGCAAGACCTTGCTCGCCAAAGCCATCGCCGGCGAAGCCAAAGTCCCCTTCTTCAGCATCTCCGGCTCAGACTTCGTGGAAATGTTCGTGGGCGTGGGCGCTTCCCGCGTGCGCGACATGTTCGATCAAGCCAAGAAGCACGCGCCGTGCATCATCTTCATTGACGAAATCGATGCGGTCGGCCGTCATCGCGGAGCCGGCCTGGGCGGCGGCCACGATGAGCGCGAGCAGACCCTCAATCAGTTACTGGTGGAAATGGACGGCTTCGAGGGTAACGAAGGGATCATCGTGATCGCGGCGACCAACCGTCCCGATGTCCTGGACCCCGCCCTGTTGCGTCCGGGCCGCTTCGACCGTCAGGTGGTGGTCCCCCTGCCCGATGTCCGGGGTCGGGAGCAAATTCTGCAAGTCCACATGCGCAAAGTGCCCGTGTCGACCGATGTCAAACCAAATCTCATCGCACGCGGCACACCGGGATTCTCGGGCGCCGACTTGGCAAATCTGGTCAATGAGGCGGCTTTGTTCGCGGCGCGCGCCAACAAGCGCCATGTGGACATGAATGATTTCGAGAGGGCCAAGGACAAGATCATGATGGGCGCCGAACGCAAGTCCATGGTGATGAGCGAGGAAGAAAAGCGCCTGACCGCTTACCACGAAGCCGGTCACACCATCATCGGGCGCATGGTTCCTGCCCATGATCCGGTTTACAAGGTCAGCATCATCCCTCGTGGGCGGGCCTTGGGCGTCACCATGTTCCTGCCCGAAACCGATCGCTACAGTCTCAGCAAACAGCGGCTGGAAAGTCAGATCTCCAGCTTGTTCGGCGGGCGCCTCGCCGAGGAATTGATTTTCGGTCCCGAAGCGGTCACCACCGGCGCCCAGAACGACATACAGCGCGCGACCGACATCGCTCGCAACATGGTCACCAAATGGGGACTGTCCGAACGTCTTGGACCGCTGACCTACAGTGAGGACGACGGCGAAGTGTTTCTGGGGCGCACGGTGACACGCCACAAGAACATCTCCGACGAGACGGCCCACCTCATCGACGAGGAAATCCGCTCGGTGATCGACCGCAACTATCTACGCGCCGAGACCATACTCAAGGAGAACATGGACAAGCTTCACGCCATGGCGGATGCGCTGATACTCTACGAGACGCTGGATTCAGACCAGATCGACGATATCATGGCCGGTCGTCCACCCCGCCCGCCGCAGGACTATACGGACGAACAGCCGCCTACCACGGGCAACAGCGTGGACCAGAAGGACCGGCTAAGCAAGGGGGGACCGATCGGCGGCCCCGCGCAGCAACATTGAGCGCATAGGCTGTCCATGCCAGGGCTGAACTGCGCTGGCCGTTATCTGGATCTCGATCGTCCGTCCATCATGGGGGTGCTCAATGTCACCCCCGATTCTTTTTCGGACGGCGGCCGCTACCCCAATCTACGGAAGGCCAGCCAACACGCCGCCCGGATGGTCGTCGAAGGGGCGGATCTGATCGATATTGGCGGTGAATCAACCCGACCCGGCGCACCCTTTGTTTCCGTTCAGGAAGAACTGGACCGGGTATTGCCCATCCTGGAATTCACCGTACGCGAATTACCGGTATTGGTGTCGGTCGACACCAGCAAACCGGCCGTGATGCGGGAAGCCTTGCGCGCCGGGGCCGCGATGATCAACGACGTGCGGGCTCTGCAAAATGATGGGGCGCTAGAGATCGTGGCCAGCACCGAGGCTGCGGTGTGCCTCATGCACATGCAGGGAATGCCCGCCACGATGCAGACCGCCCCTCAATACGATGATCTATTGACCGATATTTATCGGTTTCTGGAAACCCGTATGCAGGCTTGCCTAGCCGCTGGCATCACCCATGATCGCATCGTGCTCGATCCGGGTTTCGGTTTTGGCAAAACCCTGGCCCATAACCTGCTGCTGCTGAAAAAGCTGGGTGTCTTTCACACACTTGGCGCTCCCTTACTGGTGGGGCTTTCCCGCAAGTCCATGATTGGTCAATTGCTTGACGCGCCGGTGGAGGAACGGTTATTCGGCAGTCTCAGTGCCGCCGTGATCGCCGCTTGGCAAGGCGCCCGCATCATCCGGGTTCACGATGTCAAAGAGACCGCCCAGGCTTTGCGGATTTGCAGCGCGGTATTGGAAGCCGTCGAGTCATGACCCCGCGCACTTTCCATAAGAGCGGTTTCTGATAACATACCGGCCGTAATAGCGTTTCAATGTCTTGCCAGCCGCATGGGCCAAGTCGAGACGAATCCCCTAAAGTCGGTTCGACGGAACCCGCGGCGGTCGATGCAGCACGAGTAGCTTTATAAAAATATCTTTTCATTCAGCCTATTAAAAATAGTTTAGAGTTGATGCTCAGTATCTTATTCAGGTGAAGAATATGGAAAAACTATATTTCGGTACGGATGGCATCCGCGGGCCGGTAGGAACGGCTCCTATCACAGCGGAATTCATGCTCAAGTTAGGTTGGGCGGCCGGTAAGGTCTTGATCGCCGAAGGTTGCAACAAGGTCTTGATCGGCAAGGACACCCGAACCTCCGGTTATATGTTCGAATCGGCTCTGGAAGCGGGCCTGTCGGCGGCGGGCGTCAACATCGCCCTACTGGGACCGATGCCCACGCCGGCCATCGCTTACTTGACCCGCACCCTCAACGCCTGTGCCGGCATTGTCATCAGCGCCTCTCATAACCCGCATTACGACAACGGTATCAAGTTTTTTTCGCGGGACGGCATGAAGCTGGCCGACGCGGTAGAATACAAAATCGAACAAGCGTTGACCGAACCGATGGCAACGGCGGACGCCAGCCATCTTGGGAAAGCCGAGCGGGTGCATGATGCCGCTGGACGCTATATCGAATTCTGTAAAGGCACGGTCACCCGGGGCATGGATTTCTCCGGCCTCAAACTGGTCGTCGATTGCGCCAATGGCGCCACCTATCATGTCGCGCCCAGCGTGTTCGCCGAGTTGGGTGCGAAAGTTATCCCGATCAGCGTGTCGCCGGATGGTTTGAATATCAACGCGGACTGCGGCTCCACCAAACCCAAGGCGCTGCAGAATGCGGTGATAACCCACGGCGCCAATCTTGGCATCGCGTTCGACGGTGATGGGGACCGCGTCATCATGGTCGATCATTGCGGCGAGATCGTGGACGGCGACGAACTGCTGTTCCTCATCGCCCGCGACCACCTGCGCCGGGGTCACGAAACCAAGGCCGTGGTAGGCACCTTGATGACCAATCTCGGTCTTGAAATCGCTCTCAATACCATGGGGCTCGCCTTGCATCGCACCCAGGTCGGCGATCGCTATGTAATGGAACGCCTGCTGGCGGAGAATCTGCTTCTGGGCGGCGAGACTTCCGGTCATATTATCTGCTTGGATAAAACCACCACCGGCGACGGCATCGTTTCCGCGTTGCAAGCCTTGGCCGCCATGATCCGAGCGAATACCGATCTCCATACCCTGAAGTCCGGCATGATCAAATGTCCTCAGTCCATCATCAATGTGCCCCTGCCCGGCAAGGTGGACCTGAGTCATTGCGCCCCGGTACAGGAGGCCGTCAAGGCAGCCGAAGCGACCTTGGGCAACAAAGGCCGTGTGTTGTTGCGTCCGTCCGGCACCGAACCCGTTGTCCGCGTCATGGTGGAAGGGCAGGAAAGCGACGTGGTCGACCACTTAGCGCAAGACATCGCCAACGTAGTGCGACAGGTCGTTGCCAATTGAACTCTCTCTTGAAATCCCGTACAAGGCTGTTTCAACACCCTTCAACCCTTGCCAACACGTAGAGGTATAACGAAATGCGGCGTCCATTAGTGGCGGGAAATTGGAAAATGAACGGCTCCCTCCAGAGCATTCAAGAACTATTGGCGACTATCACGGCTGGCGTCGCCGATGGCATCAAGGCGGATTGCGCTGTCTTTCCACCGTTTCCCTATCTGGGTGAAGTCGAACGCCTGTTGAGCGGCACCGTGGTCCGCTGGGGAGCACAAAATGTGTCCCAACGCGCACCCGGCGCTTTCACCGGCGAAGTCGCCACGGCGATGCTGCTGGACTTCCATTGCACCTACGTCATCGTGGGTCACTCCGAACGTCGGGCATTGTATGGGGAAAGCAGCGCCATCGTGGCGGAGAAATTCGCCGCCGCTCGCAAAGCCGGTATCATTCCCATTCTCTGCGTGGGAGAAACGCTTGAGGAACGGGAAGGCGGCGTCATGGAAACCGTGATCGCCGAACAGTTGGACGCCGTGATCGAATTGGAAGGCATAAAAGCCTTTGACGACGCCGTGATCGCCTACGAGCCGGTCTGGGCCATCGGCACCGGAAAGACCGCCACCCCGGAGCAGGCCCAGGAGGTCCACGCTTTCATTCGTGGCCGTCTGGCGACGCACGATGCCGATGTGGCTGCGCGCGAACGCATTCTTTACGGCGGCAGCGTCAAGGGTTCCAATGCCGCCGAGCTGTTCGCCATGCCCGACATTGACGGCGGTCTGGTCGGTGGAGCCGCCCTTAACGGTCAGGAGTTTGTTACCATCATCAAGGCTGTCTAAGGAATTCATCTGCCTCATGTATACTATTGTCTTGCTGCTCCATGTTATTATCGCCATCGCTTTGATAGCCTTGGTGTTGCTCCAACAGGGGCGAGGCGCTGAAGCCGGCGCCGCTTTCGGTAGTGGAGCCTCGGCGACGGTGTTCGGAGCGCGGGGTTCAGCTTCTTTCTTGACGCGGGTAACGGCTGGATTGGCAACCGGATTTTTCGTGACCAGCCTTGTGCTGGCTTATTTCGCGAGCCAGACCGCCACGCCGACCAGCGTTATTCAGCGAGGGCAGGATACGCCGGCTGAGCATGCCGCCCCTGCCGCCAGTGAGAAGCCGGTCGACGCGCCACAGATCCCGCAGGCGCCGAAGCCCTGACATTAAGCCGATGTGGTGGAATTGGTAGACACGCTATCTTGAGGGGGTAGTGGCGCAAGCCGTGCCGGTTCGAGTCCGGCCATCGGTACCAACAGGAGAGGGGCATCTGATCGATAGATGCCCTTTTTGATGCTCAACGGCGCTCAGAGTACGGGGACTCCTCAACCCACGCACAATCATTACCCTGTGTCTGGGGATTTTGAGCTACTATCCAGAGCGAGCTAACGATGCCGGTTTCAATGCGTTTTGCCTCTGCGCCTGCACATCCATGAAATCTTCCGCATTGCCCAGTTCTTCGCCACACTTCCGCTCCTGCGCCAAATTTCGGAAACATCCGCGATGCTAAACAATTACCTGCCTGTTTTGATATTCATAGTGGTCGGTATTCTCGTTGGCGTTCTGCCCATCGCTATCGGCTTTTTACTCGGTCCTCGCAACCCCGACGCCGAAAAATTGTCACCTTACGAATGCGGTTTCGAGGCCTTCGAAGATTCGCGTATGAAGTTCGACGTGCGGTATTATTTGGTAGCCATTTTGTTCATCATTTTCGATCTTGAGATCGCGTTTCTATTTCCCTGGGCTATCGTGTTGGAAGATATTGGGTTGTTCGGCTTCGTCGCCATGGTCGTGTTCTTGTGCATACTCGTGGTGGGCTTTATCTACGAGTGGAAGAAGGGGGCATTGGAATGGGAATAGAAGGCGTACTTGAGAAAAATGTTCTCACCACCTCCGCCGACAAACTGATCAATTGGGCGCGTACCGGCTCCCTGTGGCCCATGACCTTCGGGCTGGCCTGTTGCGCCGTGGAAATGATGCACGCCGGCGCGGCGCGCTATGATCTGGACCGCTTCGGCATCATCTTCCGGCCAAGCCCCAGGCAATCCGATGTCATGATCGTGGCGGGCACCCTGGTCAACAAGATGGCCCCGGCCCTACGTAAAGTTTACGATCAGATGGCCGAACCCCGCTGGGTGATTTCCATGGGCTCCTGCGCCAACGGCGGTGGTTATTACCATTATTCCTACGCTGTTGTCCGTGGCTGTGATCGCATCGTTCCCGTGGACATTTATGTCCCCGGTTGCCCGCCTACGGCCGAAGCCTTGCTCTATGGCATCATTCAGTTGCAGAACAAGATCAAGCGCACCAACACCATCGCTCGCTAACCGAATCAAGTCCAAACATGGCTACAGAAGACAGGTTGGAGCAATTCCGCATCCGCTTCGCCGATTTCTTATCCCACAGTGAAGTAGCGCTAGGGGAGTGCACGCTAGAGCCACATCCCACCGAGGCATCGGAAGTGCTGCTGGCGCTACGGGATGAGTTCGGATTCGAACAATTGGCCGATTTATGCGGGGTCGACTATTCGGCCTATGGCAAAGGCGAATGGGCCACCGATGAAACGACAACCAAGGGATTCAGCCGGGGTGTCCGCGAAGGAGCTCCAGGACGTGCCGCCCGTATAGTCTCTCAATTCCAGGATGCCGTACCCGGCGGCGCCCGTTTCGCCGTTGTCTACCATCTGCTGTCCATAGCCCACAACGAACGTGTCCGCGTGCGCGTGTTCGCTCCCGACGACGAGTTGCCCGTGGTTTCCTCGGTCACGGCCATTTGGGCCTCGGCCGATTGGTACGAGCGCGAAGCATTCGATCTGTTCGGCATCGTCTTCGAGGGACACCCGGATTTGCGCCGCATCCTGACCGATTACGGCTTTATCGGCCACCCCTTCCGCAAGGATTTCCCGCTAAACGGGCATGTCGAGATGCGTTACGATCCGGAACGCGGGCGCGTCGTCTACGAGCCGGTCGGCATAGAGCCCCGCGTATTGGTGCCACGAGTCATACGCAAGGACCATCGTTACCTCGATACGGCTTCTCAGTCACAAGGTGCGGGCAATGCCTGAGATCCGCAATTACACCCTCAATTTCGGACCTCAACACCCCGCCGCCCATGGCGTGCTGCGGTTGGTGCTGGAAATGGACGGCGAAGTCATACAAAGGGCCGATCCCCACATCGGTCTGTTACACCGCGCCACCGAAAAGCTCGCTGAAAGCAAGCCCTACAATCAAAGCATCGGCTACATGGACCGCCTCGATTACGTGTCCATGATGTGCAACGAACACGGTTACGTATCGGCCATCGAGAAGTTGCTAGGCATAACGCCGCCACTTCGAGCGCAATACATCCGGGTGATGTTCGACGAAATCACCCGCATACTCAACCATCTGATGTGGTTGGGAGCACACGGCCTGGATATCGGCGCCATGACGGTGTTCCTGTATTGTTTCCGGGAACGGGAAGATCTGATGGACTGCTACGAAGCGGTTTCCGGGGCCCGCATGCACGCGACCTATTATCGGCCCGGCGGTGTCTATCGGGATCTGCCCGGCCAGATGCCGCGTTACCAAGAATCATCCTTCCGCACCGCTCAGGAAGTCGCCACGTTAAACGCCAACCGCCAGGGATCGCTGCTTGACTTCATCGAAGATTTCACGCGCCGTTTTCCAGCCCGTGTCGATGAATACGAAACCCTGCTCACCGACAACCGCATCTGGAAACAGCGCACGGTCGGGATCGGGGTGGTGGAACCGGATCGCGCTCTGCAACTGGGCTTTTCCGGTCCGATGCTGCGTGGCTCGGGGATAGCCTGGGATCTACGCAAAAAACAAGCGTACGAAGTTTATGATCGCCTGGATTTCGACATTCCCGTGGGCGTCAACGGTGACTGCTACGACCGATATCTGGTGCGCGTCGAGGAGATGCGCCAGTCCAACCGCCTCATCAAGCAATGCGTTGATTGGCTCAAGGCCAACCCCGGCCCCGTCATGCTCGACGATCGCAAGGTCGCGCCCCCCAAGCGGGAAGACATGAAAGAAGACATGGAGGCCCTGATCCATCATTTCAAACTGTTTACCGAAGGCTACAACGTGCCGGAAGGCGAGGTCTACGCGGCTGTCGAAGCGCCCAAGGGGGAGTTTGGCGTGTACATGATTTCCGATGGCGCCAACAAACCCTACCGGGTCAAGATTCGCGCACCGGGATTCTCCCATCTGGCTTCCATCAACGAAATGGCGCGGGGCCACATGCTGGCCGACGTGGTCGCCATCATCGGTACGCAGGACATCGTCTTCGGGGAGATCGACCGCTGATGAGTGAATTGCTAAGCGAGCACGCCCGCGCCGAAATCGACCGCTGGCTGGCGAAATATCCTCCCGAACGCAAGCAGTCCGCCGTATTGGCGGCGCTAAGGGAAGTGCAACACGACAATGGCGGTTATCTTACGACCGAACACTTGGACGCCGTAGCCGGCTATTTAGATTTGCCGCCGATCGCCGTATATGAGGTGGCCACCTTTTACTCCATGTTCGAGTTGAAACCGGTCGGCCGCCACAGCATTTCCGTCTGTACCAATGTTTCCTGCATGCTGCGCGGGGCGGATGATATCGTTCATCACCTACAGCAACGACTCGGTATTACCCTGGGTGAAAGCACCCCGGATGGTAAATTTTACCTCAAGCGCGAGGAAGAATGCCTGGCGGCCTGCGCCTGCGCCCCGGTATTGCAGATCGACCATGTCTATTACGAGAATCTGACCCCGGACAAAGTGGATGAGATTCTGGAAAACCTGGAGTGAAGACGAATGGTGAATGAAGTCTGCTACCAGACGCTCGACCAGGAACAGCCCTGGTCCCTGGAAACCTACACTCGGCTCGGCGGTTACAGTGCTTGGCGACGCATCGTGGGCGGTGAACTCAGCCCGGAGCAAGTCATCGATGAAGTCAAAAAATCCGGGTTGCGCGGTCGAGGCGGGGCTGGCTTTCCCACCGGTCTGAAGTGGAGCTTCATGCCACGCCAGGCTCCTGGCCAGAAATATGTCGTGTGCAATTCCGATGAAAGCGAGCCGGGCACCTGCAAGGATCGCGATATTCTGCGCTTCAATCCGCACGCCCTGGTGGAAGGCATGGCGATCGCCGGATACGCCATGGGCGCGACGGTCGGTTACAACTACATTCGTGGCGAATGGCTGGATGAACCCTACCGGCGTTTCGAAACGGCATTGCGAGAAGCCTATGACGCCGGTCTGCTAGGCAAAAACATCCAGGGTTCGGGTATCGATATCGATCTCTACGCCCACCTCGGCGCGGGCGCCTATATCTGCGGCGAGGAAACGGCCTTGCTGGAGTCTCTGGAGGGCAAGAAAGGTCAGCCCCGTTTCAAGCCGCCGTTCCCCGCCAATGTTGGCCTGTTTGGCCGGCCGACCACTATCAACAATACCGAAACGCTGTCGTCCGTACCGGCGATCATTCGCAATGGGGCCGAATGGTTTGCCAATCTCGGCATTCCGGGCGCAGGCGGCACGAAGATTTTTTCGGTGTCCGGCCATGTCAACAAACCCGGCAACTACGAAATTCGGCTCGGTACGCCCTTCACCGAGCTCTTGGAGATGGCGGGCGGAATACGTCACGGGCGCCGACTCAAAGCCGTCATTCCCGGAGGTTCCTCGGTACCGGTGGTGCCGGGTGAAATCATGCTGCAAACCCCTATGGATTATGATTCCATCGCCAAGGCTGGTTCCATGTTGGGTTCCGGAGCGGTGATCGTGATGGACGACAGCACCGATATGGTCAAAGTGCTGCAACGCATTTCGCGCTTCTACTACTCGGAATCCTGTGGCCAATGTACGCCTTGCCGGGAGGGAACCGGCTGGCTATACCGGGTCGTCAGCCGCATCATCGACGGCCAAGGCCGCCTGGAAGACCTGGAATTGCTCGACAGCGTCGCCAGCCGGATAGAAGGACATACCATTTGCGCCCTGGGCGATGCCGCCGCCATGCCGGTGCATGGCATGTTGAAGCATTTCCGCCAGGAATTCGTCGCTTACATTGAACGGTCGCGGAGTCCGCAAGCCCGTTCCGAACCAGTCGCCTGAGTGAACGCCATCCGTCACGTCGTTCGGCGCGCACGGTACGTGGACGCACGATGTGTCCGCACTCCGGTTGCCTATCCGGTCTGATTAAACGAGCCATGAGCACCGATCTGGTTACCATCGAAGTCAACGGCGTACAGATGCAAGCCCGCAAGGGCGCCATGCTGATCGAAGTCACCGACGCCGCCGGTATTCAAATACCACGCTTCTGTTATCACAAGAAGCTCTCCGTCGCCGCCAATTGCCGTATGTGCCTGGTGGAGGTCGAGCGAGCGCCCAAGCCGCTACCGGCCTGCGCCACACCGGTGATGGAAGGCATGAAGGTACATACCCATTCCGCCAAGGCGCTGTCCGCCCAGCAGGGCACCATGGAATTCCTGCTGATCAATCATCCCCTGGATTGCCCGATCTGCGATCAGGGCGGCGAATGCGAGCTGCAGGATGTCTCCATGGGGTATGGCAGCGATGGGTCACGCTTTGTGGAACGCAAGCGCGCCGTTCAGGACAAGGATATCGGGCCGCTCATCAGTACCGAGATGACCCGCTGCATCCATTGCACCCGCTGTGTGCGTTTCGGCGCGGAGATTGCCGGGCTACGGGAAATGGGCGCCACCGGGCGTGGCGAGCACATGGAAGTCGGTACCTATGTCGCCAAGTCCATCGCCTCGGAACTGTCCGGCAACGTCATCGACATCTGCCCGGTTGGCGCACTGACCGCCAAACCATCGCGTAACCGCGGTCGCTCCTGGGAATACACGCAATACCCCGGCATCGCGCCACACGATAGCATCGGCTCCAACGTCTATCTGCACGTTGTTCGTGACAAGGTCACGCGAGTGGTGCCGTGTGACAACGAAGCCATCAACGAAACCTGGATTTCCGATCGTGACCGCTTCAGTTACGAAGGCCTGTACAGCCCGGACCGAGCCGTACATCCCCTGCTCAAGACTGACGCGAACTGGCGTACGGTATCGTGGGAAACCGCCATGGAAACCGCTTACCGGAAACTGGCCGACATCATTGAGCAACACGGTCCGGCGGCGGTCGGGATGCTTCTGGCGCCCAACGCGACGCTTGAAGAGCTTTATCTAGCCCAGAAGCTGGCCCGGGGACTGAGTATCGCGAACATCGATCATCGCCTGCGACAGGCCGATTTCAGTGATCAACTCACCGCGCCGGTGTTCCCCTGGCTCGGCGAGCCCTTGCAAGAGCTGGAACAATTGGATACGGCGCTGCTGATCGGGTCGAATGTGCGGCTTGAACAGCCTCTGGCTGGCCATCGCCTGCGCAAGGCGGCCCTGGCGGGTGGCAACGTCATGTTCGTCAACCCGCGGGATTATGATTTTCGATTTCCGGTCGCGGCCAAGATCGT